>NZ_WBWA01000029.1 GCF_008932295.1 Brucella tritici
TAGTGGAAGGGCCAAAGCGCCGATTCCGGAGAGAAGCAAGAACCTGCGAAAGACCATGAAATGCGGAGATTGTGAAATATCGAAGCGCTTGACTTTAGCTCGCCGAATAGAGAAGCCACCTCTCTTTTGTAGATGGATCGAAGGTCATTTCTGGCAGGCTTGTTTGGTGTTGCGGGAGCCGTCGCTTTCGCGCAACTATCTCAACCGACACCGTCAACAGCCGGTATCCCGGTAGGCGAAGATATTCTTTCCGACCTGAAGGCGCTCGATACAGAAACGTCTGGCATCCAGCCACAGCCAGCAGGCAGTCGAGACCGGCGATCCCGTCATCGTGGCGGCCATCATGGTTATCGCCGGCATCATCATCGCCCACCTCGTCGACACAGACGAAGAGTTTGGCGCCGCGTGTGCGAAAGGCAGCGATACTATGGCGGCTGGCGGCAGCGGTGCTATCGGCGGCGAGTGTGGATCTATCTTTGACCGCTCAGAATTCAGGTTTGGGCGGGCCCAATAAGCAGTACGGTGGGTGAGACCCGCGGACATAAATCGGAGGGCTTATTGTTAATCCGCCCGTCAGTATGAAAGCACAAATTTCACAATGCCGAATAAAGGTGATCAACGCATCAAAGCATAATATTATCAGTAATATCAATAACTGTGTTCCATAATACATATTATGCGATTTTTGATAAACTATTGATTTTCTTATATATTTTATCTAGAACCTTTGCCTTCGTTGCCATTTATGCGCCCGGGATTTTCCCATCACGGATAACTCCGTTATTATTTTGCATATATAATTACGAAGAATGGCGTCTCCACTGTGCACTCCCACCGCCGACGATGCCATCCCACATCTTAGTTTGGTGCCCACTATGAACCGCTACAACATCGCTGAACGACGTACAATTGCGCGCTAGCGACCCCGCTCCGCTTGAAATTTATCCTGTCACGTTGTATATACTCGTGTATATACAAAGGAGACCAATATGCCACAGCTCCGACACTCCGAACCTACACCATCCCGCGAAGCAAAACTCTTCCGTAACAATAAGAGTCAGGCGGTACGCATTCCAGCTGACTTCGAACTTCCCGGCGACCGGGTGATGATCCATCGCGATGGAGATCGACTTATCATAGAGCCGGTGCGTCGCCCGAACCTGTTGGAAGTGCTTGCTGGATTGGAACCACTTGGACCGGAAGATCAGTTCCCTGATATTGACGATACCCTGCTACCATTGAAAGAAATCGACCTGTGAGCGCCCTCTACATGCTCGACACCAATGTCGTGTCCGAGCTTGCACGAAACCCCAAGGGCGCTGTCGCCAGACGCATCGCCGAGGTTGGACCAGAAGCAGTTTGCGTCAGTATCATCACGGCAGCGGAGTTACGCTTTGGATGCGCCAAGAAAGGATCGCCGAAGCTGCTGGCGCACATCGAGGCCATTCTTGGAAGTATACAAGTGCTCGCACTTGATACGCCTGCCGACGCCGAATATGGGCGAATCCGAGCCGAATTAGAAGCCGTTGGCAAGCCCATCGGTCCGAATGACCTCCTCATCGCTGCCCATGCTTATGCGCTCGGGATGGTGTTAGTCACGGCCAATACCGGAGAATTCTCACGTATCCGTGCTCTGAGGGTCGAAAACTGGCTACGCGACTGAGCGGTGCTGTTGTTCGTTCAAAGAGAATCTGCCGCTGAAGGGGCAGATCACTAAAAACTGCATTTATGATCGGTAGATTGTCCCTTTGTCTGCTCATGCCTCGGATAAAGACTGGTTTTCCGCTGAGGTCTGCTATGAATGTGGCTGTGGAATCTATACAACAAGCGATGACATGACGACTGATGACGACCGACCCGCTCCACATTCTCAAAACCATTTATGGATATGATGCCTTCCGCGGGCGGCAAGTTGAAATCATATCGCACGCGATAGCAGGCAATAATGCATTCGTCCTGATGCCGACAGGCGGCGGCAAATCGCTATGCTATCAGATTCCCGCCCTTGTGCGGCCGGGCATGGGGTTAGTGATTTCACCGCTTCTGGCGCTGATGGCCGATCAGGTCTCCGCGCTCCGGCAGGCGGGTGTGAAAGCTGCAGCGCTTAATTCCGACCTTGCTGGCGATGACAGACTGGCCTTGTGGCGAGATATCCATGCCGGGGCGCTTGATCTGCTCTATGTCGCGCCTGAAACACTGCTCAGGCCGGATACGTTGCAACGCCTGCGCGATGTGCCTCTCTCGCTGATCGCTATTGACGAAGCACATTGCCTGTCGCAATGGGGGCATGATTTCAGGCCGTCCTATCGGCAGCTTGATGTGTTGATGGCGCAGTTTCCCAACACGCCACGCATGGCATTGACCGCAACCGCCGACGAGCCGACACGTGCCGAAATCCTGTCGCATCTGCAGATTGATGAGCACGATGCCTTCATCGCCGGTTTCGACCGTCCCAATATTCGCTATGCGATCATGGAGAAGGACAATCCCCGCACGCAGTTGAAGCGTTTTCTACAGGATCACCAAGGCGAAAGCGGCATCGTTTACTGTCTTTCGAAACGGAAGACAGAAGAAACGGCCGAATGGCTGCGCAGCCTGGGCTACGACGCCCTCTCCTATCACGGCGGTATGGAAAAGTCCGCGCGCGAGGCGAACCAGGCACGATTCCAGCACGACGAGGCGGTCATCATGGTGGCGACGATTGCCTTTGGGATGGGCATCGACAAGCCGGATGTTCGCTTCGTCGCCCATATCGATCTGCCGGGGAGCATCGAAGCCTATTATCAGGAGACAGGTCGTGCGGGACGTGACGGACTGCCAGCCGAGGCGATGATGCTCTACGGTTATGACGATATCGTCCTGCGCAGCCGCTTCATCGAGGAATCCGACGCGCCTGATCAGCGCAAGCGGATGGAGCGGCAGAAACTCGACATTCTCCTCGGGTTGGCCGAAACGGCGAACTGTCGCAGACAGGTGCTGCTTTCTTATTTCGGTGATCGATGCGAACCATGCGGCAATTGCGATACCTGCGCCGAGCCACCAACCCTCTTCGATGGGACAATAGCTGCACAGAAAATATTGTCCTGCATTCACAGAACCGGGGAGCGGTTCGGGCAAGCATATATTGTCGATGTCCTTCTTGGCGTCGACGATGAGCGCATCAGCCGCTTCGGCCACGACCAGATTTCGACTTTCGGAATTGGCCGCGAGCATGACAATCACACCCGGCGCGCGATCGTACGGCAGTTGGTCGCACAGCGGCTGATTGATGTCGACTTTGCCGGGCACGGCGGTTTGTCGATCTCGGAGACAGGCAGGCAGTTTTTGCGCGCAAAGCAGGCGCTCATGTTGCGTGTCCCGCGGAAATCGAAGCCATCACGTGGGACTGTTTCGCGTGGAAAATCGGTAACATCCGCCCTTTCGGAGCGTGATGAGGCGCTGTTTCAGGCGCTACGTGAGAAGCGGCTAGAGATCGCGCGCACGCAAAATGTCCCGCCTTACGTCATTTTTCACGATCGGACACTGATCGAACTGGCCACAGCCAGACCAGCCTCCCGCGCCCAAATGGCCGACGTGCCCGGTGTCGGCGATGCAAAACTCGAACGCTATGGCCCGGCCTTTTTGGCCGTCATCAACGCACACGGGTAAATCCGTCGCAGCTTTTGGAATTCAACAATACCGGCCTTAGAGTCTGTCAGCGCTACCCGGGATCGCCAGGTTCCGTCGGGTTTGATTTTGTGTTTCTTAAGATCATTGCTGGATTCTCATCATGGATAAATTCGTGATATCAGTTTTCTCATAACCGATCCCGACCGTTCATTCTTCTCCGGGTCAAATGCCACCGATCTTCTTTCACGGCCGTCTATCGTCAGTCAGACATTCACCCTCGGCTGCGATTTCTATCGCCCGACGCACCGCCTCCTCTGCGGCAAAGGTGGCGAATTCAGCTTCGTGCGCGGAACAAGGACGAATTCCGAAACCCCACACTGTGTACATCTCATTTTGAGCAAGCGTCGTGTTACCTGGATCTACCACTTTTAGTGCGTACTTGGTTGCCGGTGGGGTCATGGGGGCAGCTCCGTAGAAGCTCCCACTACTGACTTCGAGCTGACCGACCTGGCAGCGCACGCCGTCGAATTCTTTGAGCGCCGGCGGCAAGCTACCAGCAAGGACGATCGCATTAATTTTCGAAAAATGACCGTACAGCGAATAGCAGTATTCGGTATCCAGATCGAAAATGCGCAGCCGTGAGATCAACCGATCGACACCTGCATATTGCAAGATACAATAATACGCACACCCGTCACAAACCGGAATGTCCGCTTCATCAAGCACCTGCGCGTTCTCGCCGAATATGTCCCATGGAATTTCTTTTAACATTTTATCATCTCTAACAAGCCAATAGATATAGTGTGAGACCAATCAGCCACCGGCGCAAACGGATCATGAACGCCGATGAAAATTTCTAACTGGGCGCTGAACAGAATTATGTGACTGGATAGATACGACCGTTGCGACAAGCACAATTGGCAGGTTTGGGACGTTAAAGTTTGACAAACAGCCAAGAGCGCAAACCCTGAGGCAATCGGCCGACCATCTGGATCGCGCTCGAAGAAGCCTGTCGTCACACCCGCCAGGTCTGCGACGACCGTGCTGAATGGCTGATTCCGGGTTTCACCAGACCTGACGAATTGAAGCCGACAACCCAAATAAGAAAACCGGGAGCACGTATGACGCGTGCTGCCGGTTTCATATTTCGATAGACTATGGGTTCCTAAATGGCCGCTTACGCGAGTGCCATTCTCATTTCGCCAATATATTCTCCACGCTCCCAGAAATGGCCCCATGCGGTGTTTTCGTAGTTGGCCCGGGGAAGTCTGTAGAGCGTCAACCGGACAGGGCCTTGCTTTCCAAGTGCGAGCAACCGCTCGCGATAGGTTGGGGCTGCGCGGCGAGCGAATTCATTCGCGAAATCGAATTCGTACTCACCATGGATATCAACGCTATCGACAAAACATTGGTTCGTGTCATCAACAATCACCACACATCCATTAAGCGTGGAATAAGCGCGACAGGCTCGTCTGAAATCGTGCCAGACTGAACCTTGTCCTGATTGATTATAGCGTTTTTCGACGGTGGCCTCATCGGCAAGAAACGAAAAATGTCCCTCCTCAAAATCCTTGAGCATGCGCGCTGCAATGCCGTTGCTCGTTTTGTCGATACCGTAGTCTAAAGGCGAAGTTCCAATCATTGAAAAATCCTTTCTTGAAAATGATTGTCTGTCAGCTTCAAAAAGCGCTACCTTCAATAGTAAAGCATAATATTACAATAATATCAAATGCTTATGCTTTTGTAACAGGTCCAATGGTGCCCAAATGGCCCCAAAATGGCTTCATTTCGATGCGTTTTAATTCCTATTTCATGACATAATGTCGCATGTTGGGGCGCGTCAGTGGCATCCGCAATCAAATCGCGGATTTTAATATCGGGAGGGTCGAAAGCGCTATTTATCCGGCCCACGTTAAAAATACCCCTTACCAAAACATCGGGTTCGATGGACCTCGGCTTAGATCTGGATAGCAGGCACGACGTTTGCCCCTATCCGCCGACCACCATAATTCCTTCCCGCTCGGCGACCACGACGGAAAAGCGACCTGGAGATCGGAATGCTACCGTATCACGGGCAAATCGATGGCAGCAGACACGAGAGGTGTTCATGTGATTGGCTTTGGCCCTCCTTTTGCTACAGGCTTCCTTATCGCCCGATGCCTGTTAGCTCCCTGTCAGTCAGAATCCTGTGCTCCGTACAGGCGGTTATTCCATGGCTATCACCCAGTCCCACCGAAAGCCGTTTCTGCCCTGCTCCCACCGGTACCCATAGGGGTTGCAGACAATGCGGCTTCGGCCGATCTGAACGTCAAAGGCATGATGTGTATGACCACAGATCCATATATCCGGGGCCTGTTCGGAATGCAGGATGTTATTGAAAGCCTCTGCGCCACAGGCAAACAGAAAATTTGCCTCTTGCCCCGCATAAGCCGGCGGCGTGCAATCGGGATGCGGCATGTGATGGGTCAATACCACAGTGGAGCCGTCAAATGGTTTTGCCAGCTTTTTTCGAATGTAAGCTGCATCTGAACGATGTAGCTCCAGCATATCCTCCGGCGTGAATCGTTTGCCGTCCTGCATGGAGATTGCATGAAAATCATTGAGCATCTGGCGCGCCATCCACATCCGCTGCGGCAAATCAGACTTCGCGGGGAGTTTCATCAGGAAATCGACCCATAGGCTTGCGCCAATGAAGCGCGTATTGTCGATAATCACCTCATCCGCATCAAGACAATAAAACTGTTGCGGCCATTGCAGAGAAAGCGCCTCGATTGCCTTGATGGTCTGCCTGTCGCTTTCAAGCGAACGGTCCCGGTCGTTCATCATCCACTTGTTCTGATAAAATTCGTGATTTCCGGGGACATAGATAATAGGCTTCTCGTAGCGCCTGATCAGGAATTCTAGTGTCAAATGGAGATCTGGCGCCGCATTGAGATCGCCGGCAATCATGATCAGATCACAGTCCGGCGCTTGTTCACGTGGTGGATAAACGACTTCCTGCAGTTCATTATGCACATCAGACCAGATCCAGAGTTTCATGCCGTTCCCTCTCTATTCCTATTGGTAATCTCGAAGCCGTTTTCGTGTCTGGTTCTCCATGACAGGCCGCCGCGTTTCTGACAGACATGGCGAAGCTTCCACGCCGGCTGTCCTGCCGATTGATGTGCGTAGCCTGATCAGTTTCATTCTTTCTCATTGCCCGATGTCTTTTTGGCCAAGCCGGTAAAAGCGGCTGAATGTGCGGGCATAGTTCCGGTCGAGATCCAGAAGCCAGAGCTCGGACGTGATGCCATGCGGTACGATTTGTCGGAGCCGAGGATGTTCGAATAATACGCCTTCCAGACACGTTGCCCGCCGTGCACTCAGCTTCCAGCTTGTGATCGCTGGTGAATTTGTCAGTAACTGTTCGTCTGGATAATCACCCTCCAATATCCGCTGCAGATCATCGACCAGAGCTTTCAGCATCCTGATTTCAAGCTCGAGCTGCTCGCGATTGTAGTTTCCATTTTTGATTGTAACTGTCATGCCGTGTTCCTGATGAATGAACAAAATGATGGACCGTTCGGGCGCGCAATGACGCGTCCGGGGGTGTTTCCTGAATTTCCATGCATTTGATTGTTATTGAGAGCAAAGCTGAGCCGTTCAGCGTGACACAGGCATTCACCCCGAATATCTGGGCAGAAGATTCTCCGCTACCTTATCTATTGCCTTTGCTCCCATCGGTTGGTCTTTAGCTCGCCATTGAGAATGGCAGATACCCCTGTTCGTCTGCATCGCAGTGAACGTCCGCTCTACTGCATAACGGATAAGTCCGTGCCACGTAGTTTCACAAGCTTCGCACGACGCATCGACTGATCGGCCCCTGTCTGCTCAGCGCAACACGTTATCCGGCGTCAAAATCTGAATCTCCGGCCCAGACTTGCTGTCGAGTGCTTCAAACGCCATCTGCGCGATCTCTTCATCAATCAGCCGCGCTTGCTCCTCTTCGGTTTTCGCGAATGTGTCGCCAAGCCATTTGATGAGTTCTTCTCTGAGAGCCTCTTGCACGCCCAACACTTTTTCCGCGATCTCCGGGATCCCCAGTAGCCCATCGAGATCGGATAGCGCCCAGATCCCCTCCTCGGGTAGGCTTTCACTAAGCAATGGGTCGATCAGCACGAATTCGTAGTGATCGATATCAATGCCATAATACTGTTGCGCCAGCCGCTCCCACAATGCTGAGGCGGTCGATGCTTCAATGCGCCATTGATCCAGAGCCCCCTTATGGCCGCTGATGCCATAAATCAGACTGAGCACACGGAGGCATTTGCGCTCCTGTTCATAGGACACCAATTCGAATGTGTAAGGGTCTGTCGGAAGTTCCGAGGCGCTTCGGTCTGTGTCGTTTTCGTCTGCGAGGGATTTCGATGTGACAGACTCGATCACGTCATTGAAAGTATCACGCGTGAGTGGCATAGAACGAGATGAGCGGAAATCTCTTTGAACCTTTACCGCCGCTTTTGCTACAGCTTCTTCAATAAGGCCGATGATTTTTTCGCCGGTGTTCCATAAGGCACAACGGAATATCTGCTCTGACAAAGCTCGTTTCCGGCTACTTCTGTCATGAGCACGGTCAATCAAATGAAAACATAACGACAGGTGTAGCGCTGCGTTTAATTCACGCTTGTAGCTTCGCTGCGGGAATTTGTGTTCAATGAGATCAATGTAGCCAATTACGGTTTCTGCAAACATGATTTCTCCATCTCCAAAGCGACTGTTGGTCGCCGGAGTCAAATGGGTGTGAAGGTAGGTTGCCATTGCGAGTGGCCACAGATTTTGAAGACAGCGAAGATCTTAGCGTTGCGCGCGAACGCACACGACCAGACTGACAGAATGGGAAATTGGGAGTTCGTGCCTTAAAGAGCACCGAACGCGTCAGAAGCGGAAATTATCTCCGCTGCGGAGCCGCTATGTCGACATGGAATTCTGATAGTGGATCTTTTAATCCGCCACGAATATCGATAAGAGTTGTCATAAGCTTGGCTCCTGTGTTGGCAGGCTAAGTCAGTCTCCATTCAGGTGTTACCAGCACCGGGATGGAGGCGCCTGATCAATCAGGCAAGGCGACTATTGCAGGATCTGAATTGCGCTGCAAGGATCCGGAACGAAAAAAGATCCCAATTAAGCATTTTTATCTAAGTCCCGGATATAACCGGCTTTTTTGGCTTCACTAAAACAGTGATAAAACGTAGTGGCCATAGGTTTTTTGCTTTGTATTGAGTTTTTGAGGAAGCCTAAATGTGGAGCTTGAAGTTATCCACAGGATGGGCTTCAGCAGCGAAATGTCCTGCATATTTTTCATGGATAGCGGTGACGTTACCACCGACGATCCTGAGCAATCCCGTTGTTTCTCTTCTTAAGCCTCGACGATCGTCCGCCTCCGTTAACCTTGAGAAATCCGATTCATGTGCAAACAGCGTTTCATGAAGTAATGGGGGGACAACAGACAAAAAGCACAAACTACGTTTGTAAAATTTTCAGGTTGAAATCGAAACGGTATGGTTTGGAAAACGATCCTCAATGTTCGGTGTCGTCAAGAACCCCGCCGGGCCTCAGATGCATCTTGCGACGGAAATCCCAGCCGCTTTTTGTGTATCTGACAATCAGGTCATCAATGACTTCTAATGAAGCATCTTTATCGAAGCCCTGATCCGTCAGCGCATCAAGAAGCATATCAATCAGCTTCTCCGTCCCGTCCTGATTGCCAGACTTCACCGCTTTGACGATCATAAAATGCAGCAGCACTCGTGCTATGTCGTCACGCGTCGGTTTGCGCTGTACCCTCAAACGATCGCGATAGTCCTTCTGCCGTTCGCGCTGCTTGCGCAAACGTTCCGACTGCTGCCTGCTCGATGTCATGGCTACTCCAGATCACGTACCAATAATCAAAGCTTGAGCTCGAAAACCGTCGGCGCAAAGCATTTTTTCACCATCCCACGCCTGCCCGCAAACGGCGTTTACCGCTGAATCGGAGATCCCGGATCTGGCAACACATGTCCGGAACTCTGTAACGCAAATCTCGAGTTGAGAATCCAGTTACTGCAAATCGGAAAAAAATCTACGTGACTTGCCCACAATCTGGATTGATGTGTCTGCACGTCATTTTTCCAGCCTCACAATTCCAGATGTAGTGCGGGAAAATCATTGCAATCCATGTCGCTCGCAGGGCTGGCCACCGCAGACGCCGTTCGCATCGCCACGATTGATTTGTTGCTGGAACAAGGTCGCTGCTTCTGCAGCTATTCTTCAGCCGCGGCAAGCAATGGCACTCTTTACAACAGATGCGACAACAAAAACTCGCTTACGATTCTTCGATTATAAGGCCACGGACCAGATCAGAGCAGGTTGCGAACCTTGAACATTGCCATGCGGAAATGGCGGGCCTCGACAGAAGAACAACCGGACAAGCAGCCGGGCCTGGAGTCCCTCCGACTACGGCATCGGAACTAATCGCCAAGGGCGTTCGGTAAAGAGGGCAGTGTCTGCTGCGCTACGAATGGCTGGGCACGCAATCACATCGCCGTTCATAAAAACATGGTGGAGCCACTATCCCACCCCGTATCGCAGTTTGTTTGAATCAGGGGCTTGCCTACCCTATCTTTTGATGGTGTCATTCTACATACGATGACGTGTTACTCATCGGGCCTATATTATTTAAAAGGATTATTGCATGCAGATTTATAGCGGGGACCTGGTCGCCATCGCCACACTTCTCAAAAAATACATAACGGATTCGGCCAATACAGAACCGGGTTGGGGAGTGGCAACCACTCTCCTGTCTCATGGCAAGTTCTGGCGCGTATCGGCACAGTCCGAAAATGCCCGTTTCTCAATCCCTAAGGCCTGCTTTGCGAATGCGCAGGCCGAAGTGATTTCGCCTCGCAACCATCGCCAGAAGCAGTTCAGCTATGTCGAAGGCTATGCTTGCGATCTCGAATTGCCGATCCCGCTGCACCATGCCTGGCTCGTCAACAGTGAAGGTGAGGTTTTCGATCCAACCTGGTCGGACGCTGAGCAATGCGTCTATTTTGGAATGAAGTTTAAGATCTCTTATGTGCAGGAGCGGTTCAGCGCTCGTGGTGATCAATTCGATTCCTTGCTTCTGGATGCTCTGAATCGCCATGCTATCCTGCGCGACGACGAATTTTGCCAGCAGGTACTGGATTCGGCCATGATGCCACGTTCAAACACCGCTCAGACGGCGGTATCGCCCGGCGTCAATTGATTCAAAAAATGGGCTGAACGCATTTAATCTCGCCAAATGAAAAAAGCAGAACGCCTACGCTATCGACCTATGGTGAGCTGCGGGAGAATAGCAATGCCGAACCTTGGTATAGCTCTCTTCCACAGCTTCTCATTCAGCCTGTATATTTAGACTGCAAGCGGTCAGTCGATAGCTCCAGCGCCTCGCGCCGGGTGATCTGTTCATTGCGCCCAGCTTTGGCTTGCACCTTAATCCTGCTCGTATGGGGACCATATCATCCCACCGAACTAGTAGGGGCTGTCTTCAAGCACGTCGACCTCCCCTATCACTCCCATTATTTTACGCAACCATTCCGTCTTCTACCGGTCTGTCGTCACGGATGTTCCAGTTTATCAGCTCTGTTGACAGCCATGGTGTGCCGCAAACCAATTGGCACAAAACGCTTGTCTCCGCGCTTGGCATAGCTGGCAAACGCCGTTTGTAGCTGAAACGGAAATCTCGAATCTGGCAACGTTTGTGCGGAAACGCGCAACGCTTTTCTGAGGTTTTGAATCGGATTAATGCAAATTGTCTCGATTTGAAATGCGTTGCGGGCAAATTGGAATGACGTGCAGACACGTTGTGGTACGTTGCGGGCAACTCATGACGACATGCCCAAGACGTAAATCAATTCTATAAAATCCATTTACCCTTACGGGAATGAATATGGCGTCAAACGGCGTTTGAATCTGGAGGACCTACCTGGGAAAACGCCTGTCTACCAGATTCTTTTGCTCTACGCCCCCTGACGCTCCCTCGAACACGGTGGGACCGTCCTGCATCGGTTCCCGACTCTCAAACGTCGTTTATCGATGAATCGGATAATCCGGTTTCGTAACAGTTTTCCGGATGCCCGCAACGTTAATCCAAAAGCTGGAATCGCAAGATTGCAAATTATTCTGATTTGATACGCTATGTGGGTACCCTGAAATACGGTAGCGCCACATCAAGTTGCCCCACCGGCAAGTCATATCAGCGTTCCCATTGCATCACGACCTGAAATGCCCAGCCTTTACCGCCAGACGAGCGGTGGAAACGTGACAATGAGCGCTTCTGCACCGATCGCTCCATTTCCGGGAGATCTGCCATCCTGGCATTTAAAATCGCGCCAGATTTTTATATCGCCATGGACTCGCTGCGATTTCATCAACGGCATGAATCGATCAGCGAGGATCGATTCATAAAATGCGTTGGACGCTCTCGCCTCGATGTCGGATTCTGCGCGCATGTCGAAACAGAGTTCACTTCCAATACATTTTCGTAAGATCGAGCTGCACAACAATATGCGGCGCTTCTACACCTTATCGGTTCAACCGAATTTGTTCGGCGAATGGTGCGTCATGCGATCCTGGGGACGGATCGGGACACTTGGACAATCCGTGCAGCAAACAGTTCTGGACGAAGCATCAGCCAACGCACTTCTTCGTAGACTTGTCGCGGTTCGTCGCAAACGCGGTTATGAGGAAGTCGCCTGACTTCTTTGCAACAGATAACCGAATTGCTCCAGCCTCCGGTTCACGCGCTCGATGAATACGTATCCTCAAACAGCCATTCTTGAAATCTTCGCGATGCGAGAATGGGCGGCTTTGCCTTTGCGATCGAGATACTCTGCATAAAGACGAAGAGCGGCACGCAGATCCGATCTCGTCCGAACCGTCAGTGTTTCGAATTCGGCATTCAGTTCCAGCCGGGCCAATTCCAGTCCTGTATCGGAGAATGTTCGTCCTCCTAAAAGACGGCGCGCCCGGTTGACCTGCGACTTGACATTGCGTGCCGATTGGGGCGAGCGCCCCGTTTCCATCAGCCAGTTCATGAAACGGCCTTCGACGTTGGGAATGCTTTGACCGTTCTCGCGCGCGAGGATGACATGACCGATCGCTTCGGCCAGTGGAGAGGGAACGGCGTTAGCAATCATTTGATGAACGTCCTGTCGCGTTGCGTCCTTCCACTGCCAGTCTTTCGGGAAACCCTGTAGCATCGCCAGATGTAGTGTCGTCAGCATCGCTGCCTGCGAAGCTGGAACCGGATCGGCAGGATGGGGATTGTTCAGATAGCGATCCGTCAGCCGTTCCCAGGCTGTACGCGTCACAGTAGGAAACGGTTCATGGATACCACGAACTCCGCGTCCGGCGCGAAAAGGCCGCGCATAGACCCAACCTTCCGGAATATCCAGTACGTCGCTGATGACTGTCTGGCGTTCCGATCGCGCCTTAACAAGGCTTGAATCGAGGAACTCATGCCGTTCTCCTAGACGCCCAATAACGAACAGACGCTTTCGGAGCTGCGGAACGCCATACCAGGAAGCGTCCAGCTTGCACTCGCTCAATCCGTATCCAGCCCGCACCAGCATTTTACGTCCATCTGCCCACGCTTCGGAGCGGGCTGCCTGTGGAACGTTTTCCATCACAAACCATTGTGGTCTGGCGAGACAGACGAGCATTGCAAAAGCCCGGGTCAGTGACGCGTTTTCTCCTTCCACCCGCTTGCCCGCAACCGAGTAATCCTGGCATGGCGGTCCGCCAGCGATCAGATCCGGGGCCATTCGGGCGATCGCAGGCGCAACAGCGAAAATATCTTTCAGGTCGTGTTTGTGAACATATGGCCCGACATTATGACGGTAGGTCTCAACGGCGGGATCCCAGGCATCATATGCCCCGACCACTTCGATACCTGCACGTTTCAACCCAAGAGACATGCCCCCTGCCCCGCAAAACAGCTCAACCGCCCGCAATCCGAATACCCCACGCCCCAAATCCTCACGGACATATCCGTTACATCAGAGAAAAGCGGATCACATCTGGCTTCTGCTTTATTCCACACCCAAAACATAATCCACCCAAGCAGGCCTATGTTCCTGCATCATCAATAAAGATACCGAGATGCCATGGCGCAACAATGCAATTAGCTTGAACGCATCATGCCAGATCGGGCAATCCACGTGCATTCCCGCGGCTCATTTCGTTTATGGTCTTACGGTAGCGGGTCTTGCGACCAGTAAGGAGGACAAATGACTGTCATACTTCCTAGCAGCGGACGTAGCATAGTGACTGCCGCTGTCACGCCGTGCGAACATCTCCGATGAATTCCTCGAGCGTGATCAGATGTGGGCGCACCGCTTCCAGATAGGCGTCATGGATTCCAGCCGGGACGACAAGACTCACGCCTACTTCAGTCATTTCACGGAATTGCGCTTCTGAAACACCTTCCTGAAGGGTCAGACGATGTTTCGTTCGAATGCGTTCGACTTCATTTATAATCTGCCGCCATCTGTCCTTGCATGTTGTTTTTGCGGCAAGCATACGTAATCGATGCGCTGGAAATGATGCATCCTCATAGGCTGTAATGTTCGGGACCAACCCATCAGATTCAATATCAGTTGCCTGGTCAATATTGACATGGACCATAACATGGACCATTTATTATGCTAAGTATGTGCGAAACACAAAGGAACATGGACCATGCGCGTATCTGTCAGTGACGCGAAAGGCCAGCTCACCGAACTGGTAAAGCGAGCTGAAGCCGGGGATGAAGTCATTTTGACCCGTCGCGGCCATGAGATCGCACGGCTTGTAGCCGTTGCGGCAGCGCCCGGCCCCAAGGGCCGACGCGCACTGATGGAAAGGGTGAGGGCAACGGCGGCGGCGAAAGCATTACCCGGGGCTAATGCTGCGCGTAGTCAGGACTTTCTTTATGACGACGATGGGATGCCCATATGATCGCCGTCGATACATCCGCGCTCATGGCGATCGTGCTCAATGAGCCCAAAGGCGAAGCTTGCATGACGGCAATCGAACAGTCTGATGAGCTATTGATTTCCGCCGGAACAGTTACTGAAGCCCTCATTGTTGCTGCGCGACGTAATGTCGGTGAAGAGGTTGACGCGTTGATTTCCGGGCTCGGCTTCGAAATCGTATCCGTGACAGCCGCTTCCGCACGCCGGGTCGCCAACGCTTACGCCAGATGGGGCAAAGGCATTCACCCAGCTTCGCTCAACTATGGTGACTGCTTTTCCTATGAAGTTGCTCACGAGCATGGCTGTCCATTGCTCTATGTAGGAGACGACTTCGTTAAAACGGACCTGCGCTCGGTTCTATAGTGGTTGACTCCAGCCAAAGCGATATCCGGTTAACCGGCGATGCAATGTTTCTCCCCGCTATGACTTCTTCGAGAAAGCAGCGTCGGTATTGTCTCGACCAAATGAAATAAGCTGGTTGCGCCCAAAGGATGCATTGTTTCCTATCGGTTCCAGGATACCGCGCCTGCTAATAACAGCATTTCGGCACCGGAACCCTTTTCTTTCACGATGACTCATATCCGCATGATGCGAAGTAGTTTTGAGCATTTTGTGACTCGATATAGACTCTAACGGTGAATGAACCGCAATACTATCCGATTCCTGGACACGCTGCCCCGGACGCCTACCAAATTCCCGATACGTGTTTTCGGATATTGTTTCCTGCACACTTCAAATTTGAGATCGTACTTGATAGGATCCGCCGCGTGTAAACATCACGGATAACGTGACCGGAGATGTCTGCATATCCCCGGCGGTCCGGGAAGAGCGTCGGGGATTTAGATGATGTGGACGATGACCATGAACGTCGCAACACAGCACATGCATACCATAATGACTATCGTACAGAAAACAGTTCGCCAAACCAATCGTCGAAACGACGATCCTGTGCTGATTTCGACCGTTCATTGACTTCGGTGGTGAGAAGGGCGTTTAACGCTTTTGATTTATGATAATCGAGACGACCATGCATGACCCCGCTCCTGCATATTGGGAGTGGTATTTATCATAAAGTCAAATTTCGATCATCTTTGACTTTTGTTGATCGACATAAGTTTACGACCGTTCCGTCGTCAGACGGTGACAGGCTGTAAGACAGTGAACAGCGCCCCACCGTCGCGGTCCAGATCCTGAATATCCAGGAGAAGCAAGCCTCCGGTTTCAGGCACGGCAAGTTCTGTCTTGGTGGCGTTCATTGCTGCTGCAACTGCCTTTTTGTTCCCCCACACTTTTCCGCGCCTGGTCACATCCGGACCATCTTCAGGGCTAGCAATGCTGAATTCGACTCCGCCCACATCAACGCCGTCGCAAACGAGATTTCCGATTCCATGCAACAATGTAACTGCCATCACTATACCCTGTGTCTGAATCAAAATTATCCGAAGTTTAGTAGCTTGTCAGTTTTCAGAACCATGCTGCTTCGCTTTTAACCGCTCATTCAATAGGAGCTTGAGCCGCGCATTTTCCGCTTCCAGCTCTTCCAGTTCTTCGTCTGTCACCGGTCCGTCTTCAGTCTGGGGGCCTGGCTTTCTCACGCGCCGTTGCTTTTGCGGTGATTTGAGAACGGGAGGCGAGGCTAGAATTTCATCTATCCCCTCCTCTTTCCGCTCGGGCTCCACAACAACTGGCGCTTCTTGAGGGACTTTCGGCTCTTCAGCGGACGATAACACCTCAGAAGAAGCGACGGGCTCGACCTTTGGGGCTGCTGCCTTGCCATTTATTTCATCGGGATCTGTGGTCGTAACTTTGATGGATAGTCGCGTTGCCAATATAGATTCAGGCTGCTCAGAGCTTTCGCCGGCTGCAGGTCCAGCATCAGGCAATTCATCCGGCAAAGTCGACTTCTTCCGCGATCGCCAGTTCTTCAACCTCGCAACGAGACGTTTCCCCAGTGACTTCATCGTGATCGACCTCCCTATACCTGCCGCAACAGTATGCAGAAATGTTGTCAGCTTAAGCCCGACAACTCAATAGTTTTGGCGACCACAGCCGTTACACATGTCACCAGAACGCATGAACAGATCAGTTATCGAGGACGGCTGGACAGTCTTGGCGACCGTTTCTCTACTGCTGTTCCAATCGTCGGAGCATTTTGAGCAACTGTCTGTTTTCCATGCGCAATCTGGCGGCCAGTTCACGTTTCAGATCGGCATTTTCGATTTCCAGAGCTGACAATTCAGCCTGAATATCGGGCTCGGCTGCGATCCGACTTACCGTTTCTCGTTTAAACGGGACTGATTTTTTCTTACGACGTCGAACAGACGGCTTTCTCTCCCTCACAGTAGCATTTCCCGCCATGTTTGCCGTTTGCAGCTCTTCCATTGCAAGGGGTGCTTCTTCCGGTTTCGAGGCGTCCATGTTGGAAAGTTCTGGCTCGCTCAGAGCCTCTTCAACTTGCTCGATGACCGGCTCAGTTTGCGGCACAGCATTTATGGTCGTGGTCTCAGTTTTGCGTTCAATCGGCTTGGATAGATCAGGCTGGACCCGAGCCTCCACTGGAGATTGGGGCGCATCGGCCTCCACTTGCCGGGCAATCGACTTCAAATCCAGATTTCCCCACAAAGACGACGAGCCCTTGCGAGTACGCTTGTTCTTATATTCAACGACAATATTACGGTTTGGATTTTTCATCCGTGAGTAGCTTTCCCGAGGAAATTTGAAGGCACGCTCTACGCGCGTCAAAGGGCTTTTACCAGTAGCTACATATTACGCGTCGGATTTTCAACACTCAACAGAATCTCCGACCTGATCGATATGTCCTGAAAGCAAGTTCATCTCATCTTGAACACATGATGTACACGGCCTTATTGTTACATCAACCATTGACCTGTATTTTTGACGCCTAAATGAATTTCCAAACATCGATCTGGAGAAGCATACCATGGCAGACGAAACCATTGCAGCAGTAAACGAGACACCAGTTGAGGTGAGAAGCGCCGAGCCTGTGGGTGCCACGAAGAAAACCCGTGCACCACGCAAAAAAGCTGAGCCTAGGCCCGCAAAGGCGGCTGCAGCACCTGCCGCTAAAACCACGAGGGCCGCATCCAGACCAGAGAAAGCGGCCAAAGCTGCTTCAAAAGCAGCACCCGCTGCAACACCACCGGTAGAGAACAAGCGCAACAAGTACACGCCGGCCCAGCGCGCCTCCATCCTTGCTTCTATCGAGAAAGCAACAAAAGGTGGCAAGACCACTCTCAAGGCTGCATTGCAGCAGACTAAAGTGAGTGAGCAGACCTACTATAACTGGAAGAACGCTGCTACAAAGAAAGCGCCCACTCCGTCGGCAGGGTCGTCCAGCGATGATCTTTCCAGCTTGGTTGCACTGGAAGCAGAGAACCTCAAGCTACGCCAAGAACTTGCTGCAAAGCTTCGTGCTGAGAATGAAGAGTTGCGTAGACGTCTGGGTCGAACCTGAGGCGAATTGCTCCGCAGCATCTGCACCAGGGTGCTGTCAAAACAGATGACTTCCCACGTGTAAGTCATCTGTTCGCCTTTCGATGATGAAAATTTGTAGCCTTTGTTCTCTCCTTCCAAAGGCCCTCTAATAAGGCCAAGAGTGAGGATTACCATTCCGCACAACTTTTGATCTGGATTAGTGCATGACGACCACCAAGCGTCACGGGCAGGATTATGCTGACTGCCAATACCAAGATGGAGTCACATCATGATTTTGGATCCCGCTCAGGCCGAGGCACTCTACAAGGCAATGCACGCCCTGAATGAAGGGGGCGGCCAGCTACTTAACGCTTCCTTTGACGCATTCGTCCTCGGTGAGGCAATCATTGATGTTTGCACCCACACTGATGATCGCATCGAACTGCGATCTGCCGGCAATGTAACTGAAATACACGACGACCTATCCGCTTTCGCAGTTGCCTATCGTTTGCAAGCACTGTGATTGCTCAAGCGAAGGATGACACTGCGTTCGATTTCAGTTTTTTATCTATGAAATCTTCGTACGGACCGCTGGGCTGAAACTTAACAGAAGACAATTGAATAATGCGCTTAACCCATAGACCGGGTCATCGTCCAATGACGTGCTTTTTTGCTATTTCCAAGGCCTTCCGCGCATTGTTCTCAGCGGTCTCCTCGGTCGGCGCGACAGACTGGATTGTGAGCCTGTCTCCGCCCTCCACGACAAAAATATTCACCCCCTTCAAGCCACCGACATTCGGGAGGCGGATAAGTCGTCCAACTGCAGGGGAGACATCGATTTTCTCGATTTTAAACCCGATTTTTTCGGAACTGACGTCCAACTCTTTGAGATAACCGTCGTCGGTTCTGTTTTCCTGTCCCTGCTCGTCGACATGGCGATCGATAGCGATCATCAAATGTTGATCGTCATCTGTTCCGCAGCAGGACATCCGAAAGTTAGTCGGTTCTTCCGCATGATACGCAGAGGCATCGAAAATCGACCAGAACTCCTGCTTGATGGGCGTGAACTCGTGGATTTTAAAACCGTCAGCCCGCACGGGGACATTAATTCCGGCAAGTGCAATCGCGATGACGACCGCTATGAAAGATCTATTTTTCATTCAGGGCACCATTACATTAAGTTAAGCACGACCACCGTGAATCTGGACCGCTACGCTTGATAAAATAGTCAAAACTTGCGTCATGATAGCGTTCATGCAGCCAAATCAGTTCAGTCACAGTGGTCCGGCGCAGGACAGCTCGACGCGGACATCTTTACCTGCAATCAGATTCTGATCGGATGCGAGGATCAGTGTTCTGTCGCCCTCTCGTGCAAGCGGAATGATACCTTGCTGCAGTTTCTGGCGTATGCCGTTGATGTCCACGCTGGCGGTGTAATTGACCAATGCAGACATGCATCCACACATTCCGATCGACCGGTGCAAATTAAACCTCGCGTCGAAGGAAACAATGTTCGCCTGCCTCCTCACCTGCCCGGGCTTCAGATCGGCGCAGGCCGATAGTCCGTTCTGCAAATCAATTTCGACGGCATCGCTGGAAGCTGCTTGTCCCGCGGAGATAGCGCAAAGGAACACAGCCACGAATGATCTGAATAAAGACCTTCTTCTCCGTGCAGAAATCCTGATGACCTCGTCTGCTTCAGGAAGCATTTGACCCGAAACACTAATCATTTTTCTTGTTGATCCGTTCGTCTTTGGCCTCATTTGTCTTCACCGGAGCAATCTGCTGTTTCACGGTGCCGATCAAACCAGTTTCCCGTTTCGCAGTGTTTTCCGATTTCGCACCGTCTTCATCAGCCAACCCACTTAAGAGTGCTCTGGTCTCATAATTTCCACCATGTGCATCTCCTGTAACCAACACTGTTTTTCCTCCGTGGGACGCAGCGTCCCTTAGCGCCTCAAGCCGGTTGATTTCCATCATGAACGCCATGGCGTCGGCATCTGTGAGTGTCGTATCTGCTCGAAAGGCCGCAAGGGCTCTCGCATTGCCTTCTGCGATAATGCTGCGACTGGCCGCGATTCCCCGCGCCGTTATCGACATGGCGGCAGCAGACGCTTCCGCACTCTTTGTCCGCTTTATCTTCTCAGCCTCCCCATCGTTGTGCGCCGCTTCCAATCTGCGCTGAGGGTTCTGTCGCGAAATTTTCACTTCTGCTGCGCTACTGTCCCTTCGGAGCGCATAATTGAGTGAGGTGACAGGATATGGCAATCGATTTCAAAGGGGCTCACTTTCCTGAAAGTGTCATCCTTTACGCCGTTTTCTTTTACGTGCGCTATCCCGGTTCCTATCGTGACCTGCAGGAAATTATGGCCGAACGTGGTGTGAGCGTTGACCATGCAACATTGAATCGTTGGGTTGTCCGTTACGCGCCACTGATCGCAGATCAGGCACAGAAGCGTAAACATCGAACGCTTGCGTCATGGCGTGTTGACGAGACCTATATCAAGGTTCGTGGTCAATGGACCTATCTGTACCGAGCCGTTGACCGAGAAGGCCAAACACTTGATTTCATGCTCTCTGAACGCCGGAATTTCGGTGCTGCACGGCGTTTCTTCAAGAAAGCCATCGCAGCCAACGGTGTTCCAGACAAAATTGTCATTGATAAAAGCGGAGCCAATCTGGCCGGAGCACAAGCTGTAAACACAATCCTGAAAATCACCGGTCACAGCCAGATGATTGAAATCCTGCAGGTTAAATATCTCAACAACATCCTTGAGCAGGATCACCGGTTTATCAAGCGAATTACCAAACACATGTTGGGCTTCAAGGCATTTCATTCAGCCTCAGCGACAATCGCGGGCATCGAAGTGGCACATATGATCCGCAAGAAGCAGTTCGCAAATGACAACCGCTCGCCATTCGTGGTCTTTGCGGAGCTTGCAGCATAATTGCGTCTGAAGATCAGGCCGCCTTTAACCTGATGAAAAATTTGCGACATAACCGTAGCGTCAGCCGCCTATTCCGGCATCGTTTTTGAAACCATCCGCACATTCCGGGCGGAATATCCCGATGTCGCGGTCAACCTCACTGAAATGGAATTGCGGATGCAACTCTCGCGCATTTCGGAAGGCTTGCTGGATATGGGTTTCATCCGCTGGCCGGCCCCGCTGCCGCCGGGCTTGACCAGCCTTATCGTGAAGCGTGAGCCGCTCGTTGCCGTGTTGAACGAAGCCCATGCTCTGGCGAATTGTGGCACATTGCAACTCGGCGCCTTGAAGGGAGAAACCTTCCTTACATCGCGCCAGCCCGCCGACATCGGCTTTCACAGGACAACACTCGAAGCCTGCCGAAGCGCCGGTTTCGAACCGAATATCAATGCGCATGCACTGGATTTCACCGAAATCGCAAGCCGTGTCGCGATCGAACTCGGAGTAGCGCTTGTACCAAAATCGATGAGTGCCGTCAGCCTTCCCGGCATACGTTATGTCGATATAAGTGGTATTGCTATAACCTCAGAAGTGGTCTTGGCCTTCCGCAAAAGTGAGCCATCACGGGCAGCAAAGAGCTTCATTGCGCTCTGCCGTTGTGCACCTTAAAAACACAGTTTGGGCCGGGGAAATAATGCTGGATCTTGTATGTTCATTATGGCCCGCTTGACAACCAAAGCGGGCCATAATGACATTCCCCGTGATCGAGCGGATCGAATTCTCCGAGGATGACAGTTGATAGAACGAACTAGAAATCGACCGTCCGCGCTATATAAACATTCTCATATGCCGTAGCCCGGTCCGGAGCTGGCGGATAAATCCAGACCGTGTTGATCTCCTGTTTCACCTTCTTCGCGTCGGTGCCGGTGATTTCAACTTTGCCGGACCATCCGCGTGTAAAAATTGCAGCGTCAGCGCCGAGATCAAGGCAAACAACATATGCGGGCTGATTATACGCCAAGGTCGGCTCGCCTAAGAGTTCTGCGGCTGCATTATGGCCTGCAAAAGCGCCAAGCCGACGTGCATGCTGACAGGACATCAGCGAGAAATTTCCCTCATTGTCCGTTGCCGCTTTTGCGGTATCTCCAGTAGCGAAAATCTGAGCGTGACCAGGTACGCGAAGATCCGGTTCCACTATGATACGTCCGAGCTGGTCTCTTTCTGCCTCGAGCTGACTTGTGAGCGGTGAGGCGCGCATGCCTCCCGACCAGATAACTGTCGCCGTCTCGATCCGTTCTCCGTTATCAAGCGTTACTGAATTCTCGTCGAGTTTTGCAATTCCCGTGTTTAATCGGGTCTCTATACCAAGTTCCTTGAGACGCTGCTCGATATATGGACGTGGATTTTCTCCCATTGCTGGAGCGACATGCGGATTCCGATCCACAATGATGATGCGCGGATGAGCCTTCGAACCCAGAATACCACGCAGGCGCGTTTCGAGTTCGGTAGCGACTTCCAATCCTGTGAAACCCGCTCCGCCTACCACAATTGTGTCTCGTGCGGGGCTTGCCGGATGATCAGCAAGCCTGTGCAGATGCTGATCCAGTATTACAGCTTCTTCAAGATGGTTGGAGGCAAAGCCGTATTCCTCAAGCCCGGGGATTGGTGGCTGAAAACCGCGACTACCAGCAGCAAGCACGAGTCTGTCATAGGATTGTAGGAAGCTTCGACCATTGCCATCTATGATCGCAACTTGGCTACCAGCAACGCCGATCTTTTCTACTGTACCTGCAATGAAATTGATCTCAGTAGCGGAGAAGAGATCCCCAAGAGGAGCCGTCATTTTATCGGGCTCGGGTTCATAGAGCCTGGGGCGGATGACCAGCTCCGGTTCGGGGGACACGACGGTGATCTTCAAATCCTCAGCTGACACGCTCTTTTCGTGCCTCAGCCGAGAGGCAGCCAATGCTGCCATAACACCGGCAAAACCGGCGCCAACAATGAGGATATGCTTGGACATGATGATTTCTCCTGTTTACGAGATGCCGGTAATGGTGGGCATTTCGCCCTAGACATTCGTCTGAGTTTCGGACGTGCTGGCTAGTTTCCAGTATCGAGACGGTGAACACGGTAGACAGACATGTAACCCATCCGATTGATGCGTGATCTCGTGCCTTCATCAAGAGATCCCGATATGCCAACTTGATACTGACTGCTGAAGCCGCAATCGCGATCTCTGCTTTCAAACTGCTTTACCAAGTTGCTTTCAAAAATATCGCGGGAGACAACATAGGGTCGATTGGCTGATGGCATGGAACATCCTGTGCATCATACTGGGCCACTTACGCCCAAAGTATTGGTGCAGGGTCGTCGAGAACAGCGCTCACATCCAGCTTACGGGGTGGGGCATATCCCTGATCTCAGCGTTGGCTCAAAGTTTCGGTTTCAAAGAATGCTTCGCTCGGATTTTTCTCATCACCTTGACTGACGATATGCGCGAGAGTTCGTTTCGCCCGGCAACAGCCATCTCGATGTTGTTTGCCTCGCATAACGCTGCAAAAGTTACCATAACGCCGCCGACTTCTTGTTCAGGAATACCAGTGTCCCGAGCGTAAACATATTCAACGATTTGAAGTATGGTAGTCTTGTCGCATCCCAGAGACTGGACCAGTTCTACGGTTTCTTCGAGAAACCGACGATTTCTTTCCGCTCTGTCGTTCGCCAGATCCCTTCCGAAACACTCAATCACCCAGTTCCAGGCCCGCCTCTGGAAACGTACGCCATTCAATGCTTCAGCTTCTTGCATCCCAGTCACGATGATCACCTTTGAAAAAATTCAACTTGCAAACGTGTCAGAGAGAAATTTGTTACGAGAACAACGCCTGACCTGCATATTAAGATTGATGAAGCTTTGCAGAGTTCAATTTACCGAGCAATCTATACTTGTTGACAGGATTTGAATGATCCCGGTGGCAACTGTTCGCCACCGAGGTTTCATATATCTACGGTCGTTCAAACACGACTATTCCCGCTTGAAAGCTAAGTTTTCACTCAAGTTCCGGTCTGATCTGGTAATTGCTTTTCTCGCGGAGGAAGAAAGCTGCCAGCTTGAGAAAGGTCAGGCCACGGCAATACTGTTTCACCGCAAACCTTCCAGTTGCCCTCCTGCTTTCTAAGGCGCAGTTCATAAAATGCAGGGGTCGCTTTTTCACTCATCTGGCGAAAGAGGATGACAGTGGCTTCATCTTCCTGCTCTTCAATATGAAGGAATCGTTTTGTGGTAAGAAGAGGAAGTTCTCCTGCGTCTCGTCGTGACCGGAACTCCTCGAATATTCCCGCTTTCGAAAAGCGGGAGATTTCGCCATCTGGCGTCAACACCAGGAAAGCCAGATCTTCCGAATATAACTCTTCCATTTCGTCCATGCGATAATGGCTGCCCACTTCTGCCAGTTTCTCAACAAAAGCAGCAATTTCAGAATTATTCTGTGTCATAATCCAGATCCTTTAAACAAGCGACATTCCGCCATCGACGTGGAGATCAATGCCATTGATGAAGCTGCTCGCCTGTGAAGCGAGGAACAGAGCGGCTCGTGCCAGTTCATCAGTTGTTCCCAATCTCCCTACGGGAATCGTTTCGGCCATCAACTTGAGAAACGGTTCGCGTTCGACATCTGAGATTCCAAGTTTACCCAGGATTTCAGTATCTGTGGGTCCTGGGCTGATAACATTTGCCCTGATACGTCTATGCTTGAATTCGAGAGCCCAGTTCTTCACAAATGCCACCGCAGCCGCCTTCGACCCGGCATAAACTGTATGATCGGGAAGGACCTTGGTTGCCGCCAGAGAACTGGTGACAATAATAGTGCCATCATCATTTATGAGAGGTGATAATGTCTGGACACCGAAGAAGACACCTTTTGTATTGATGTTGAAATGTCGATCATAAATATCTTCAGTCACTGCCTCAGACGCTTTAAGGTCGATGACACCGGCATTTGCAAAATAGATATCGAAAGTGCCGAAGCGATCGGAGATCTCATCTGCCACCCGTTTATGGTGGGAAAGATCGGAGACATCGCCGCAGATGCCAATGGCATTTCCGCCGATGTCTTTCAGTGCTGCGTTTAGAGCGTCCTGTCGGCGAGCAGTTATGACGACCTGTGCTCCATTCTCCACGAATAGTTTAGCGGTAGCTTTACCGATGCCACTGCTGCCGCCTGTGATGACGGCCACCTTGTCTTTGAGAAGACCCATATACTTTCTCCATATTGATCTGGAGGTAAAATATGGATTTGATCAGTGTTCCATTAGCCCATGGCTGGGTATTTCACTTTTGCTTCCGGAGTTCGAATGCCAAACCTTTTGAATGAAACCGCAGGTCTTTTGGCATTTGTGCGCACTGTGGAAGCAGGTTCCTTCAGTGCAGCAGCCCGGCTACTCAAGACGTCCCCTTCAGTTATTTCCAGAAGTGTCGGGCGACTTGAAAGACTCATCGATACGCGTCTCTTTCTAAGGTCGACGCGTGTTCTCGTACTGACCGCAGACGGACATTTGCTATTCGAGCGCCTGTCTCCCCTGCTTCGCGAACTCGATATTGCCGATGATGAAATCACTGCACGCAAGGAGATATCAGGTCGGGTCCGCTTCTCCATGTCTAGCGAACTTGCTCCGCTGTTTCTTGACACCATATTGTCCGGCTTTGCTGCGCGTTATCCAGGAATTCATCTTGAAATCGGCCTGACCGATCGTCACGTCGATATTATTCGCGAAGATTATGACGTGGCATTTCGGGTGGGAGCGGTCGAGAATGGTGATTTGATCATTCGCCGACTGGCCGATTTTGAAATGATTATGGTCGGTTCTCCGGATTTTGCGAACAATCATGGTTTGCCTGGCACGATAAAGGAAGCCGCCAAGTTGCCCTTTGCAAGGTATATGGCCAATGGATACCCGAACGACGTAAAGCTGGATGATGGTACTCACTTCGCCCCACAAGGACGTGTCGATTGCGATTCAGGCCAGGCTTTGAAAGCCGCTGCCAGACATGGTCTCGGTGCAGCTGTTGTGATGCGTTGTGTGGTTAAGGACGATCTCGAAAAAGGAAGTCTGGTCGAAATTTCGAAAATGCTAACACTTCCGTCTATGCCATTTCACGCTGTGCACGCCTATAAGCGCCTGGTTCCCACGCGTGTGCGCGTTCTTTGCGATATGGTCGAAAGCCGAGCAAAAGCATTGGCTTCCTCGTGAGGCCATATTTAGGTTTTCAGACAATTAGGACAGAATCTTCAACAAACCAGCCTTGGATTGATGTCGCGCTCTTTTTCCGAACCCCGGCCATTTGAAACGATCAATCTCCAGCAGGGTTCGTATCATGCATTCTGGATCTGCGATGGCAGAGTTTCCCAAATCCTAATCAACTCCCCTATGGAAGATGCCTCCATTTTCCGCATGACATTTCCCCGATGAAGCTTGACGGTTACCTCACTGATTCCCAGGTCAAAAGCAATTTGCTTGTTAAGTCGACCGCGTGCCACTTCCCGCAAGACCTCCCGCTCTCTGGGGGTCAAGGTCTCATGGTGCTCGATATTGCGTTTGACGATGACTGCGTGGGAACGTCGCTGCGCATCCATTTCTATTGCTGACGTAACTGCATCAAGCAATGTTTGATCTCGCACCGGCTTGGTCAGGAAATCGACTGCGCCAGCTTTCATTGCCTCGACAGTCATCGGAATATCACCATGACCAGTCAGGAAAATGATCGGTTTGGGATTGCCGCTTTGTGCCAATTGCCGCTGTAAATCCAACCCACTTGTGCCCGGCATGCGCACATCAAGGATTAGACAACCCGGTGCTTCCAGCAGGTCGGTTCCAATCAACTCGCGTGTAGAGGCAAAAGCTATGGGCCTGAGCCCTGCCGATAAGATCAACTCGAAGAGTGCCTCTCGTATGGCCTCATCGTCATCTACGATCACAACGAATGGCTGCTCCGCATCCGTTGCGCGTTTTGACGATTGCCCTGGTTTCAAATTGTGTGACTGCTGTTCAGTTCTCATGTCCACCCTCCATTCGACGCTTGTCTAATGCTTCACCAATTGCTGCAAGCAATGCCTGTCCATCGAACGGCTTCCTGAAGAAACCTGTTATTCCCTGAGCTCGCTCCTGGTCTGCTATTTCGTGCCTTCCTGTAATGAGAAATACAGGAATATCAGGACGAACCTCCTGAACTATTTCTCGCAATTCGAAGCCATTGATGTCCGGCATGCCGATGTCCGTTATAACGAGGTCTATACCTCCAAGCCCCCGCGTTAACAGTGAGACGGGAGAAGAAAAACAGCGAGCCATGTACCCTGTCGACTCCAACAGATCTTCCATTGATTCCAGTAACCGTGAATCGTCGTCAACAACTGCAATTACGAGCTTGTTCTCGATCATAGTTCCTCCCCTTTTGATCTGCGCGAGTGGGTGATCGGTATTTTCAACCTCTCCGCGATGCGTACGAGATCAGGGAGCGACGCTGCCGCCATTTTTTGCATGACATTCCTTCTGTGGAGTTGCAACGTCACTTCGCTTATGCCGAGTTCGGCAGCTGCCTGCTTATTGAGGAGACCGCTCACGACTAACGGCATCACCTCTCGTTCTCGGGATGTGAGTTCTCCATAGCGCTGTCTCAGCAATTCGATTTCCGCCCGACTATTGCGTAGCTGTTGATCTTGTTCGATTGCCGCATTGATTGCCGCCAGGAGTTTTGCGTCACTGAAGGGCTTGGTCAGAAAATCGACAGCGCCCCGCTTCATTGCGCGAACAGAACTGGGAATATCGCCATGTCCAGTGATGAAGACGATGGGCGGATGTTCCTGCACCGAAATCTGTTTCTGCAGTTCCAGACCGTTAATATCGGGAAGTTCGACATCGAGCACGAGGCAAGACGGAACATCAGGCTTGTGAGCATTGACGTAATCTCTTGCCGATCCAAATGACATAGTGCGCATGCCATACGAAGCCAAAAGTTCCTCCAAGGCTTCGCGGATGCGCTCGTCGTCGTCTACAATGAATACTAACTGGCTAATGCTCATCACTTGTCGCCTTCGCCTCCACGGGGAGAGTAAAAATTAGCGCCGTTCCGTACGGCTCGTTCTTTTCCGCCCACAGGCAACCACCATGTGCCTCGACAATCGAACGGGAAATCGCGAGTCCCATGCCCATTCCCTGTTCTTTCGTCGTAATAAACGGTTCGAATATTCTTTCCGGGGATGTAATTCCCACGCCCTGGTCGCTGATCTTTGTCTGAATGAAACCTCCGTCGCGAACCACCTTGATCGTCAAGTGGCGATCACGTGTGATGGCTTCCATCGCTTCAATGGCATTTCGAATGAGATTCAAAAGGACTTGCTGGATCTGGACCCTATCCGCCATCACATACGGTAAATCTGCCTCTATTTCGACGACGGTGCGGACCCGCCAGCGCAGCAGCTCCTCCGTCATTAGCCCGCGCACCTCCGCGATGACGTCATTCAGCGTGATTTTCTTTTTTGCGTCAGCCGACTGCCTGAACAGAGCTCGAATTCGACCGACAACGTCGGCGGCAGATGTGGCATCCCGTGTGATGCGTTCAACAGTCTTAAGGGCTCGTTCGGTGTTTGGCGGTTCGGCGGTGAGCCAGCGCCGACAGGCATGGGAATTGGCTACAATAGCCGCCAAAGGCTGGTTGACCTCATGTGCGATCGACGCCGAGAGCTCTGCAAGGCTTGAGGCCTGGCTCGCTCGAGCTAATTTCTCATGTGTGAGACGAAGTTCATCCTGCGCTCGGACTTCGCGATCAATATCCAGACATATAACGTTCCACTGAACGATATTACCCTGTCCGTCGCGCATTGCTTCTGCCCGTGTCTCAACCCAGCGATATTGCCCATCGAAACGCCGTAAACGATGTCTACGTGCATATGGCTCCCCTGTAGCGAGTGAATGTGCATATTGTTCTTTCACTCCGGCCAAATCGTCAGGATGCACTCCTGCATCAAGCGTTGCATTGAGCTTGCCGTCTTCGTCGAGCCTGTCGAGACCATAGCCGAGAAATTGGCTCAATCGATCGCTCCGATAGATCGGTTCGCCGTTCGGATCAGCACAGTCGATCATGACAGGTAAAGCTTCCACCAGACGCCAAAGTGACCGTTCCCTTTCCCGTAATGCTTCCTCCGCGCGCTTCCTCTGGGTTATATCGATGAATCCAACGAGACTTTTATCAGCCACTGCATCAGGTCGTGCAGTCGTAAAGAGGACATCGATGACGCGACCGTCCAGGCGCATTACTTTTGTTTCTTCCTGAAAAACCTCTTCGCCACGATAGCGCGCCTCTATCGAACGGCGAATCGTGTCCATGCCGGGCTGCCAATAACGGGTGGCGGAACCACGCATTTCATCGGCATTTTTGGCCCCAAACATTTCGAGAATATGCTGATTAACCTCTTCGACCTCCAGAGCCTCGACAGCCTGTGTTAGAAATTCTGGATGCTCGTCTATATAGTCGCGCAAGTCGTTCACCCCTTGCGCCCGCAATTCATTGAACAGAAGAACAAGTTTTTTGGCGTCGACCTGGGTGAGGCCGATCGGCATGTACTGAAAAAGATCGCGATAACGGCGCTCGCTGTGTCTAAGGGCATCCTCGGCTTTGACCTGATCGTCAATGTCGGTAGATAGACCATACCATTGGATTATACGTCCATCGTCATCTCGCAGTGGATCTGCCTGTCCGGCAACCCAGCGATATACGCCGTCAGCCCGGCGAAGTCGGTATCTCATCGAAAAGCGTTCGCCAGTGGCAATGCTGTGGTTGAGCGCCTGGGATACCCGCCCCACGTCGTCGGGGTGTGTCGTGCTTTCCATGATGGCTGCCAGACGCTTTGGCCCCATCTTTTCTGCGTCCTCCACATCCATACCGAAGAAATCAATCAAACGCCTGTTGAAGAAATTCGGCTCTCCTTCCGGGGTAAGGCGCCAGATAAAGCTCGGCACCATATCGACGAGCATTGAAAGCTCGCGCTCCCGATCAGACAGAGATTTTTGGGCAGTTACCAGATCGTCGATGTCGACGCAGACACCGTACCACTGGACGACCGCGCCGGTTTCGTCTCGCAACGGTTCGGCGCGGGTTTCGGTCCAACGATAATTGCCGTCAGAACGCAACTGTCGGTATCTTTGAAAATACGGTTCATGCGTCGTCAGGGAACGGTCAATGGCATCTCTTGCCTTTTGAATATCATCTGGATGGATGACACTGAGATTGGGAGACTTGTCGACTGCGGTGATATCCTCGAGCGTCGCGCCTGTTACTTCGGTAAATCGCTTGTTGACATAAGTTGGCGACCCCTTGTCCGAAATGCTCCAGACGAGTGCAGGGACTGTGTCTATCAACTGTTGCAGACTTTGTTCCCGCTCGCGTAACGCGGTTACCGTTTTCTTATATAGATCATTATCGAGTGCGATACCGTACCAGCCTGCGATTTGGCCATTGCTGTCGCGTACCGGTCTGGCAGAGGTTCTTGCCCAGACATACACATCGTTGGCACGTCGAAAACGGAATTCTACGTTAAAGTCGTCTCCGGTCGCCAGGCAGTGACGCCATTTTTCCGCAACTTCTTCATAATCATCGGGATGTAGTACTCGTTTCCATGCAGTGTGCCCTTCATCTACAGCCGCATTAAGATAGTCCAGAGTGACACCGAGAGAACTCTGTGCGAACGGATGGAGGAATATCCATCTTCCTGCAGCGTCAAACGCCCAGCCATTGCCGAAAATGCTTTCCACAACCTTGGCCGAGCGCATAGGCTCTGTCTTATCATTTCCAAACAACTCAGCCGCCGTTTGTTCAGGAGGGTCTTGCTCGGTGACCAGGTCTCCAATGTCCAAGCTAACGCTATAGCCTGGCTCCGACCGGGTCTCGATCCAGCGATATGTCCCATCGGACTGGCGTTGACGGTGTCGAGTGATTTGCGGAACACCGGTCCAGAATGCGCGAGCGGCGGCATGAGATGCCGATATCCTTTCTTCTGGGTGGGTAAGATCAAGCGTTTCTGGTTGATCAGAGCGCGCTTTTCTGTCCAACGCCAAGTTCGTTACAAGGTTGAACCGCTCGCTATCAATTGATGGGACATCGGCATTAATTATGGTTCCATACCAGGCACGGATTCTACCCTGCTTATCCCGCAAAGGTTGTCCGGAACTGCGACACCATCGATAAGCGCCGCTCGAACTCAAAAGCCGATGTTCGAAACTATATTTTTCACCGGTATGCAATGACCTAAGCCATACTGCCGCAAAACCATCGAGGTCATCTGGATGGATAAGTTTTGACCAGCCATATAAAGCTCGATCAACCGGTTTATTGAATTGCTCCAATGAGGATCGGACAAGGGAAAGCAGCGCCTCGGTTAGATAAATAACCTCGCCAGCTTTATCGGTCGCCCAGGCGATCCCCACCACGCGTTCAACAGTTCGCGCAGCTTCAATCGCCTGAATATGATCGTCTTCATCCGATATAGAAGTAAACGTCATTTGCCGCAGCCTTTTCAGCATTCACTGATGATCATCATGCTCAGTTTAACCTGAACTCTCTCGATCTGCATGCTATGGAAATCTATAGAACGCTTGCCTTATTTTTGATGAAGCTGACCGGACAGGTTAAGGCTTGCGAAACGTCGGCAAGGCATCTCCGTATCGGCGATCGAGCGGTTAACGAGCTCCGATGGAGTGTTAAATTCTATTCAGTAACGCTAGAGTATCTTATTACAACTATCTGGAATTGATAATTTTTATGGATTCTCGGACGATCGAATTTGTTGCTGCCTTCGACGTGGCGTCGTACCAAGGATGCGGCGAAAAGCATAGATGAAAGCACTTTCAGACCCGTACCCCAGCTGCGCAGCCACAGACGCAATTGTCATATTCGGTCGCGCCAGCAGTTTGTGCGCCTGCATCATACGCCAGCGCAAAATATACTCCATCGGACTATGTCCGACGGCGGCACGGAACCGTGCCGAGAACTGGGACCGTGAAAGATGGCTGATGCCTGCAAGTTCATCCAGCCGCCAATTGTGCCCTGGGTCCCAATGGATCGCCATCAATGCACCGCCAATTCTGGGATCTGAGAGGGCGGAGAGCCAACTGCGCTCAGTCATAACGGGCAGACTACGTATCAGTTCAATAAAAATCATCTGCATGATCGGAATAGCTATCGCCGCACCACCGGGAACATCGCCGGCGAGCTCTTCTTCCAGTCTGCCGGTGAGCCAGTGAAGGCGTTCCGCTACAATGCTTTCCGCTCGAATCACGACGATCGATGGTAAGATTTCTCGCAGAAGTTCGCTGTTTAAAGGCAGATCCATGCGACCACTATGGCAAAGGAACTCCGACCCCGCGCCACCGTCCAGTTTTGCATGGTTCTTGTAGGCTTTCTGCGAAAAGACTTCACCCGCTGGAATGGGCAAGCAATTCAGATCACTCCCGATGACAAAGGGCAGATCCGGGCCGATCAGGAAACAGTCTCCTGCAGCAAGCATCAATCGCTCACCTTGCACTTCCAGAAAACAACTACCCTGTCTGATGATGTTGCATTTCAAGGCACGTACAGGAGGCACGTCGATTGCCCAACGCCCGCAAGCCTCAAGTCCGACGGACATAGTCGCGCTGGCTTCAATCAAATCCAGCAGCTGGGAAAGAGGATCGTAGTACATCAGAACCGGACAATCTCTACATTAAACGAGCCATATGACTATAGATTTTCCTGTCATCAATTTCTACCTTTTCGTGGCACAATCAGGAGAAGAACATGCAGCATGGTCAAACGCCGCTCGGCACCCCATTCGGCCCATATACTACTGCCCAAGAGGTTATTCGCGACATCGACCTCACTGGAAAGACTGCCGTTGTGACAGGCGGCGCGTCAAATCTCGGCCTTGAAACCGTGCGCGTGTTGGCATGGAGAGGGGCCCGCGTGATCGTGCCGGTGCGCGACACCAGCACCGCCCGCAAGGTGTTATCGAATGTTCCAAATGTTGAACTATTCGAGATGGATCTCCTCGACCCCGCCTCTGTCCGCAGCTTTGCGGATAGGTTTGTCATTGAGCATGGCTCCCTAGACATTCTGATCCTCAGCGCGGGAGTGATGGCCACTCCTTTATTTCGCGATGCGGAAGGCCATGAAGGCCAGTTTGCGACTAATCATCTTGGTCACTTTCGCTTGACCGCAGCTTTATGGCCAGCTCTTTGTGCGACCAAAAATGCGCGCGTCATCGTAATGTCCTCACGGGGACATCAATTGGGAGGATTCGCGCTCGAAGATCTCGATTTTGTGAAACGACCCTACGACAAATGGCTCGCTTACGGTCAAGCCAAGACAGCCAATGCACTTTTCGCCGTAGCGCTCGACGCTCGTGGTTTCGATCACGGTGTCAGGGCATTTTCGGTACATCCCGGCTCTATATTCGGTCCATTAGCGCGACACCTCAGCCGGGAGGAAATCGACACATTCGGCGCAATCGATGAAAACGGAACACCAGTCATAGATCCCGATCGCGATATGAAGACGCCTCAGCAAGGCGCTGCCACGACGATCTGGTGCGCCACGGCCCCCGAGTTGGCGGGAATTGGCGGCGTTTATTGTGAGGATTGCGATATCGCACCGGTGGAAAGCCATAAGCGCTTTGGCGTGCGACCTTTTGCAATCAATCCCGATATCGCAGAGGCCCTGTGGTCCGAAAGCGTGCGGCTTACCGGATATTTCTACTAGAACAGCGCCTGGAACAGCAGGCAAGATTTTCGATAACAAGGCTTGGTACTAGCTCGGGGCAACTGACATACCACCCGAGGAGAAAAGTGCTTCTTCGTCCTCTTCAATTCGGTTTGCCAGTCTGCGACCGAAACCAGAACTTGACCATCAAAATACAAGGGGTCAAAATACAAGGGAATGCCTTGTCTTGGTAGTGCAAACTTGGCCTTCCGACTTGCAAGTCAAGGCGAATGGGCAGCTTGGATTAAGTCCGCGTGGGCAGCCCGTACTTTCTTGAGGCGTTTCAATCCCGCCATCTTCCCTGCAGGACGAATGAAACTGGGAGCGAGCCCCCACTCGACTGGAGGACTGCTCGCTCTCCTTCATTTTCTGCCTGGATGAACTCATGAAAGATTTTGCCGGGATATACATATTCTTCTTCCTCGACAGGTCAGGGTTTTACTAATCATTGGTGGTGAGGTTCGTTTCATCAGTGTCAACGATAAAGATCGCCAAAAGACGGGCACGCTTAGTCGGACTGACGTTTTCACTAACATTGTGTCGATCACCCGGAAATTCCGAGAAACTCTGACCTGCGTGATAGGTAATAACCGGACCATCATTGACCTGACTGCGGATAGCTCCTTCCAGAACCGTCGCGTAAATGAAGGCAGAAGCAGGATGGGTATGAGCAGGCGAAGTACCGCCCGGTTCATACTCCACGAGCACGCTCTTCATGCTCTTTCCCGGCACATTCGGAAGCACCTGGTCGTAAATGACCCTTACTGTGGATGTTTCACTGGGTTTTTCATGTGCAAAACCTGTCGAAACCGGAATAGTGGTTGCCAACGCAATGCGGATAAACGTCTTGATCATGGTGGGTTCCTGTCATGTCTGCAAAAATGGAGTGACACACAAGCCGACCCCGCTCGCCAAACGTGCCCCAGGGTCATTGTCTTTGTCAGGAGATTTGTTTACGGCGGTAGTTGCCCGAGCGCCTAATGTACGGAAGCTGCTTCCTCTATCAGCGCAGCGACTTCTTCCGGATGCGAGATCATCACCACGTGGGAAGCTCCATCTACGACAACAGTTTTTACTGTGCCCGCACGTTTGGCCATAAATTCCATTGCGGCCGGCGGTATGTTTCGATCCTGCGATCCATAGATCGAATAGGAGGGCAACCTCTTCCACGAGGGAAAACCAGATTTCTCTTCTAGTGCGGCTTGTGCGACCGGACGTTGGGTGGCCGCCATCAACGCCGATTGGTCTTCGGATAGATCCGCTGCAAACTGATAATGGAACCGGTCTAACCGAATGAAGAGATCATGGGCGCCCTGCCCCTGCTCTACTGAAAAAATAGCATCCGCCAATGTGCTGCCGGGGAACTTGTTCGAAAGGCCAAGGCACGTTTCACCTCGGTCCGGCGCGAACGCAGAAACATAGACGAGTGCAGTCACGTTGGGATTGCCGTTGGCGGCCTCTGTAATAACGGGACCACCATAGGAATGTCCGACGAGGACAACTGGCCCCGATATTGATCGAATAACTGCGGAGACAGTTGCCGCATCTGCCATGACGCCCCGAAGCGGATTTGCGGCAGCTATCGCTTTATAACCGTCGCGCTTGAGCCGAGAGATAACTTCGTTCCAGCTCGAGGACTCTGCAAAGGCGCCATGAACAAGAACAATGGTGGGCTTGGATTGGGAAAATACTGGCTGTGCGATAGTGTTTCCAGACAAAAACATTACTGCAAAGGCCAGGACTTTGGTCAGCTTCTTCATCTCTTTCTCCAACAACTTCTTCTTACAAGTTGTTGTCAACTATGTTCCATCTTCCCAGCATCTCCTATCGAACAGTTGGATCTGTCCGGTTGTACCAAGGTCTAGGTTCAGCACATCGTTGCGATGATCGTCAGAATGATTGTGGTTACTCCAGGTGATCCGGTACGGCCTCGAGCCTCGATAATACTATCCACCATATGGATTAATGCCGTAACGAATTGTCTCAGCTATTCAAACGCCGATTGATTACTATGCATCATGATAGGTCACCCCTTTCGATCAGATGATCGTCAAGGGATTAATAAGCTCCTACCGTCGAATTGTGCAGATCGCACAACGGAAACATTGGAGAACCACAATGAAAGCGATAATTCTAACCGCTGCAGCACTTCTTCTTTCGAGTGGAAGTGTCCTTGCCCAAAGTGACCATATCGGATCGGATTGGCAATATCCATCAACGAGAACCGACAGCCGTCCAACGTCATCTGTAAAGCAGGTGCGTGCTGGTCACGGTCCAGATGCTCCCAAGACCGTATACAAACCAATCAGCTCCACCCAGGAACCAGGTCGGTTGCTGTGGGGCCAATGATAAAACAACAAAATATGGTTAGACTGAGGATCGGCATTGCCGATCCTAATTTTTATCAATAAGGGCTAAGCACCTAGCGCCGCCATTTCTTGAAGAACGATCGGACTTACTGCAACTGATGTGCTGTTTAAAATTGCATCACTACCGGTAGATACAAACCAATTTCGTTTGACACATTCACGTCCCTTCCAGCTTCGTCAACAAGTATTGCCGAGCGTCACCGGAGTTGCCCTTGGAAACTGGAAATGACCAGTTTGCTGATTGAAGCCTTAGAACCGGACGAGGTGAGCTGCAAAATCATTCAGTCGCGGTTATCCCTGTTTGATGATCGCATCAAGAAAGCTGGGTAGTCGGGAACCCTATATTTATTAACTTGGTAGTCTCGATCATATGCACGGTGCGATTATGCCGTACTGCAATTTTGACGCAGTTTCAACTAATACGCCAAATCCGTTAAAACGCGGCCGTTTCGACTTAACAAGATCAGTATTCATATCTGGACTTTTAGAAATGCTACGTCCATCGTCAGTACACATGGGATTGCACCAAAGTATGGCTGTTCCAGTTACCCGGCACAATGGAACTGAATGCCAGTTTTGAACATAGTAGGTCATCTTCAACCAGAAAGGGAGGCAAATACGATGTCGCCTATTCCCTCATACACTACCAGGCCAGAAGCGATTAAAGGTCTGCTGGTGGTTGAAAGAATGATCAATGCGAGTGTGTGGCAGCATCCGTTGAGCGGATTGGTGCGGTTGCGGGTCTCACAGATGAGTGGCTGCGCATCCTGCATGAAAACAAGTGTGGTGGAAGCGCGCGCGAATGGTGAAGCAGAGATGCGTTTATTCATGGTCAGCGCTTGGCGAAAATCAATTCTCTATAGCGTCAAGGAGCGAGCAGCCCTCGCATTGACCGAAGCACTCATCAATGGTGAAAAACGTGAAGAACTGCGAGGCGATCAAGAACTGATCAAAACGCAATTGAAGGATTACGAAATTGTCAATCTGACGGTGATGGTTGGTACTATCAATCTGTGGAATCGCCTGCAAATCGACGCTCGCGCGGTTCACGTCACCCAGCCGTCAGACTGAGCGACTACCTGACACTATCTGTCGGGCCTGGAACGTATATCCTCCCACGTTTGTCGCTCAATTGGCGGATCGCTGCGTCCCTCCCACGCAGCGATCCGCATTCCGTTGCATCACGGCTGAGAGCCCATCGGCGTCGGCATTCAAGATGTACAGATAATCCATCCAGTAAGCGCTGGTGTTCTGTCTGATTAATTTATCTCTCAATGCATCCGGCAGGCATTTTCCCCCTTACCCAGCTTGACCGAAAACCAATGTATTCTTCGGGTCATAAAAGTCGTTTTGCCGTTCGAAGGGATAAGCAGACAGCATATCAGGCACAGATCAAATCCGGATCCTCCTCAGGAGCTGAAGAGCAGAGACTTCATCGAAAGCCTGGCAGTCGTTATTTGTAATGGAATGAATGGACACCAACCGTTCTTTGACAAACAGGGCCCTTGAACGGCTGAGCAGAGAGCAAATCCTATCCATACATTGGATAGGTCGCTGGTTGTGTCCAGGAAGATGTTCTTTCACGAGATATGCTGGTATCTGGCACGATAAAAAACACCGGGCACACTCGCGAGAGTGTGCCCGGAAAATCCTGATCATGAAATCAATCAGTAATCCCAGAAGACAGGGACCCAACGATAAGCGTCACCATCGACCGCGACACGGCCCACAGATGGAAACGGTAGATGGGTCGCCACCAGTTGTTCACCGGTTTCGGCGAGTTCGGTTAAAAGACGTACACGAACTCGGGCTGCCTCCTCGGGGTCATGTTCAAAACCATTATACCAGTCTGGATGATCAAATCCGACAGCAAAGATGGCATCACCAGCAAATGTTAGTCGGTCTTCACCAGATGCCAGACGAACTACACAGTGGCCCGGCGTGTGTCCGCCGGTGCGATGGGCCACCACACCGGGTGCCACTTCGTATTGCTCATCAAACAGGCACAGTTGATCCCGATACTGCTCGACAAATCGTTTGGCAGTTGCCCTGAGCGCATCCGGAAAGCCATCAGGCATGTGAGCGTATGTAAAATCCGGCGATTCCCAGAACTCAACTTCTGCGGCCGCCACATGAATCCGCAGATCAGGACGCAATCTTTCCTTCACGCCCTCGACAAGAAGACCACCGATATGATCCATATGCATATGGGTGAGGACTACGTCAGTGACCGAAGCAAGATCAATACCGGCACCGGCCAGTCGCTTGACCAACTGTCCCGCGCGCGGCAAGTTGAGGTCAGGATCGAGACCCAATCCAGCGTCGACGAGGATCGTCTGATTACCGCTACGCACTACGACCACGTTCAGCGACCAATCAAAGGAATCCGGTGGCAGATACATATCGTCAAACCATTCTGCTCGTACGTCCGGGTCAATGTTGTGCCCCAACATTTCGGTTGGAAGAGGCAACACACCATCGCTGATGACCAGAACGTCAATCTCACCGATGTGCAATGCATAGCGGGAGGGCACCAGTTCGTCGGGTCCTGATTTGCTCAAGTTGGTTTCGTGTTTCATAAGGTGTCTCCGTTTTCACCCATTTGACGGGCGTTGTTGGAAAAGGTGCACTCATATTTGCCATTGTATGTTGGAACAGATTCGCGATCTCGCCAGTTCAAGGATCACTTGCAATGGCAATTTGCCGTAGGACCGCCGATGCAATTCTGCATGAACATGCATGCGATCGTCCTCCGAAAGCGATCGAGTGCTTATCGCTTGCATGGCCATGATGTACGAGAACGGCGACGAATGGCTATTGATCGGAAGTGTCTCGATTACACACTTTATGTCTAATACTCGCCACACCTAAGTATAGGAGTTATGTTTCAGCCGGTTGCCTGGAGAATATTACAACGAACGAATAGAATAGCGCGACACGAGCTATTCAAGAAATTCGACTGAAACTATCAAGCTGCGCATCGGTTACCGGTATCGAATCCGTTTGGCGATCCAGCCCGATGCAACGACTTGGCGCTCCAAGCGCAAGAGTGCTTTGGCAATAGAGCAAAGGTAATTTCAGCAATTTACTGCACCGATTATGCGTCAGTGATAATACTGACAATTACTCCTGAGACGTGACAAAGGTTAAAAGCGGGGGCTATGAATAGTGGCGGTCGTGCTTGATCATTGAGCGCTTAAACAGCCCTCGCACTAGTTGTCAACGCTTGTGGCTGCTCTTGTAACCTTGGATAGGGCTAGCGGTGGATATGTCCTTGTCTTGATAATCCACACAAGTTGAATGCGAGCCCTTTTTGGCGCTCGCCATTCGCGTCAAGATAATCTTGGTAACGATCAGTGTCGGCGCAGCAAAAACGAAAAGCAATGCAATCGTGAAAAATGCCGTATCGAAAGCGATTACCGTAGACTGGTACGCGACAGCCTTGCTCAATAACGCCTTGGACGCCTGATTTGCAGCAGCCGTAGTCATCCCGCGGGCCTCGAGAACTGCCACACTTGTTCCTAACCGATCGCCTACAGCAGAATATCCAGCTGTGATATGGCTGGCGAGCACAGATACATTGCCTGCGATATTCCGCGTCATAAGAGACTGAAGACAAGCTATTCCCAGAAGACCGCCAAACTGGCGGCCAGTATTGAAGATGCCGATTGCGGCAGGGAGACTACGTGCACCCACCCTACTGAATGCGATCAAGGTAATAGACAGAAATAGAAAGCCAAGGCTCAAGCCCCGCAGGAGAACGGCGTTCATCATGTCGTCCATTCCGCTGTCGCCTGCGGAGCCTGACAGGAGCCACATAGCGATCATGATCATCACGATCCCGAAGGGTACGGTGGCAATTGGAGAAACGCCCAGGCTCTGGAATACGAAGGCAGACAAGAAAAGCGAAAATACAAAAAGAATGCTACTGGCGAGCAAAAGCATACCGGTATCCGTTGGTGTGAAAGCCAGGGCCGAGATTGCAAAACTCGGAATCAAATAAGTGCTTCCAAACAATGCCGCACCAGCTACAAAACTTACTATGAATGCGAACGTAAAATCGACGGACCTGAAAACACTGAGCTCGAGCAGTCCCTCATCCTCAGGCCGGCTCGCTTGTTGACCAACAAACAGGCAAAGCGTCACTACACCTATTCCGGTCAGCCACCGGATGCGACGTTCATCGAACCAGTTCCAGCGGTCGCCCTGGTTGAGCGCATAGACGAGACAGAAAAGCGTGATTGATGACAGCAGAAGGCCACTCCAGTCAAAGCGCCTATAGGGAATATGGGTGTCGATGGTTTCTTCTGATAGGAAAACAAGCCCTGCTGCCAGCAATCCGATAGGAACTACTGAGAGAAAAATCCACGTCCAGGAATAGCTGTCCAATAGCCATCCTTGCAGTGCCGGTACGATGGTCGCCGGTGCAACCACAGCCCCTGTTGCAAACAAGGCTTGTAGAACAGGTTGGCGAGAAGGCGAAAAGTCTCGAAAGATAACAGTTTGCCCGATTACCAGTAGGAGACCTCCCGAAAACCCCTGAAATGCGCGCAGAACAATCAGCAAATCCAGTCGGGTCGTCAAGGCAGTGACCGCACTTGCCAATGTTATCATCATAGTTGCCCCAACAACGATAATCCGCAAATTAACGGTCGTCGCAATCCAGGATGCTGTAAGGAACGCGATCATCTTTAGTGTCGTATATCCGATGTCGAGCCAGGCGAATTCGTCGGGAGTAGCGTAAACGTCACCAATTATATCACCTTTGCCAAGCGTCAAAGCGGTACCCGCAATCGCCTCAGTCAAAGTGGCAATCACAATGCCAGCAAGGAGGAGGCATCCTGTATTCTGCCTGGTTTGGCTTGAGACGCTTGGGGGAGAGATCATCAGCCCTCGCTCCCCAGAATGATCTGAACTCGGGCAGAAAGTCCGGGAAGCAGGCGGCCGGGAATTGGGTTCTGAACAAGTTTGATCTTGACTGGAACACGTTGCACGACACGGACGAAATTGCCAGTCGCATTGTCAGCGGGCAGGAGACTGAAGGCCGATCCGCTACCCGGTGCAAAACTGTCAACTTTTCCCTCGATAATTATGCCGGGATAGGCGTCGACCGTTACCTGGGCCGACTGACCGGGTTGAATATTCTCAATCTGTGTCTCCTTGAAATTTGCGACAATCCAAACGTCCTTGATTGGCACCAGATCGATCAAGGAAGCTCCGGGGGATACCAGGCGTCCGACGCGAACCTGACGGTTACCAATAACACCATCAAAGGGAGCACGGACGACTGTATTGTCGAGATCAATTCGGGCCAGGTCACGCGCAGCCCTGGCTTGAAGCACAGCAGCCAGGGCAGCTTCCTTTTGTGTGGTGAGAACCTTGATACGTGTTTCTTGTGCCTCCAGCGCGGCCTCTGCGCCTAATAAGCCAGCTTCCGCTTTTGACCTCGCAGCGTCACTTTCATCGACCTGAGCTCTGCTGACCGAATTTGTGCGAACAAGTTCACGCTGTCGCTGAGACGCTTTGACCGCGAGAGCAAGATCTGCCTCTGCTGCCCGTTTCTGTGCCGTCGCCTGCTTGACCAGAATATGCTGAAGCTGGATCTCCGCTTCAACATTGTCGGTATGTGCCTGTGCTGCCTGCACATTTGCTTCAGCCTGCGCCAGACGTGCGTGGAAATCCCTGTCATCAATTCTGAACAGAACATCATTTGCCCGTACAGTCTGGTTGTCGGCTACATCAACCACGGTGACATATCCGGTTACCTTCGATGCGATTGCTGTCGTATTACCGCGAACATAGGCATTGTCCGTTGTCGTCCGCTCGCTCGAGCGCGCCCACGCCCAACCTCCTGCAGCGGTTGCAATCGCGCTGAGACAAAACACCAATCCAACGATTTGCTTTTTCTTCCAGGTCATCATCTTGTGCACCAATTGGTAATTGCCGTTACCGTTGACGGTTATGGTAATGTAGGTTACCGGTCAAGCGGAAGTTATTGAAGAAGGCCGATAAAGTGACCGACACGAAAAGCGAACGGACAAAACTTCGACGGAAAACTATTCTTCGTGCTGCAGCTGAGCTTTTCTTCGAGCAGGGCTACGCAACCACCAGCATCGATGCGATCATAGAGCGTACCGGTGGCTCGAAGCGAACGATCTATAGTGAGTTTGGCAGCAAGGAGGGGTTGTTCCTGGCTCTGGTTGCCGATAATGCGGATCGCGCGATCTCTGCACTCTCTCTAGACTACACTACCCAAAGTGACTTGCCCGGTACGCTGACGACTTTTGGTAACCACCTACTGGACGTTTACATGAGCCCTTCGGTCCTGGGCATTTATCGCATCATCATCACTGAAGCCGGGCGATTTCCCGATCTTGCGCGCGTGTTCTATGAAAGGGGGCCGGGTCATACCACGGCTCATCTCGCTAAAGTTCTCCAGGCTGCCGCCGATCGCAAAGAAATTCAGATAGACGATCCTTTGCTTGTAGCCGGGCATTTCGTCGGAATGATCCGGGATAATCTTCATTTACAGGTTGTGCTGGGATTGCGCACTCCACCTACCGAAAGCGAGGCACGGGCCACGGTGGCCTCCGCCGTAACTCTGTTTCTCAATGGCGTGCGATCGCGGTAAGAGCGTTACAGCAAGACCACACGCAGAGCCCGGCACATCCAACAATATCTCCCGATCCGGTCACGTTGGAACTGAACCAAGCTCCTGGCTGCATTCCGGTTTCCTTTCTTCAAAAGGGTTCGTTTTGTGGCTGCTCCGAGGTCTTTGTTCCAGGCTCGCAAATTAATTGAATAGCAGCATTTGCAGCGATGCAGATACCGAGCGCTATATGAACCAAAGTAGCCGAGAGCAGTGCCTCGAAACCGAGTGCATAAGGTGAAATCACTGTCCAGCAGCCAAGTACAAAATTGACCCATTCGGTCCAGCTACGATAATGGCAGATTGCCGTAATCGAACAACAAATAATGATCGTACCCACAAAGCCTGCATTCCACGCAACCAACGGTCGATCAATATATGGAAACATACAATAAGCCAGGGCCAGACCCAGTGTCAGACTCGCCCATTCGAGCCCTCTGTTTGGTACATGATTTGTCATGATCTTTCCTTCAGGGTTATTCTTCACCGTCCTTTGTTGAGGCCGTCAGAAGAGCATGAGCTGCATTGTCCCATGACACTATTCATCCAAGGCTTTGATTGTTCAATGCGATGGTAGATACATCTCTATTCCCTGAGCTATGTTCGTAATCGGTAAGCATGTACCATGCTGCACCTGCGATGAAGCCTCGCTCTCGGCGGGATCGATGATTGCAGCAATTTGATCACTAGATCGAAGGCCGGTGAAATCTTCGTCCTTCAGCTTTCGCCGCCTGCTTGGGCACAACTTCATATCGGATACCTCCGCTCGTCGCTAGGGCGGAAGCGGTTTTGCGCATTCAACAAAGCGACAGATACACTGCTCCCAAAGATGGAGCGGAACTGAGCCCGGGGATAGGTCACCTCAAGTGGCAACTTTGTTAGCGTTCCCATGTGAGCCGATCAGCTCATGAAATTCAGAAAATGCAGTCTCGACTGCCTATAGGAGTATAATATGGAACAGCTATCAATCACGGCCACCCGCCGTACAGTCATGTCCGGTACCCTTGGTCTTGCAGCTGCCGGCGCCACATTTGGTCCAGCTTCCGCAAATTCAGCTGAGAAATCTTCCGGAACGGAATTCAGTGACCGACATGGATATGTCGTCACAAAAGACGGCGTGGCGATTTTTTACAAGGACTGGGGTCCAAAGGACGCCCAACCGATTGTCTTCCATCACGGATGGCCCTTGAGCGGAGATGATTGGGACAACCAGATGCTCTTCTTCCTGGCGAAGGGATATCGTGTAATAGCGCATGATCGCAGAGGTCATGGTCGCTCGAGCCAAGTCAGTGATGGGCATGACATGGACCACTATGCGGCCGACGTCTCAGCGGTCATCACGCATCTTGATCTTCAAAAAGCTATCCATGTAGGGCACTCCACCGGCGGTGGAGAAGCAACCCGCTATACAGCCAAATATGGCGACGGACGCGTCGCTAAACTGGTACTGATCGGTGCCGTCCCACCGATTATGGCAAAAACGTCATCGAATCCGGATGGATTACCCATTGAAGTGTTTGATGGATTCCGAACTGCCTTGGCGGCAAATCGATCACAGTTTTATAAGGATGTCGCGAGCGGACCATTCTATGGCTTCAATCGACAGAACGCCGTGCCCTCCGAAGCCTTGATCCAGAACTGGTGGCGGCAAGGTATGATGGGCGCGGCAAATGCGCATTACCTAGGCATCAAGGCGTTTTCGGAAACAGATTTTACCGAGGATCTGAAGGCCGTAACCGTTCCCACGCTGGTGCTACATGGTGATGACGACCAAGTGGTTCCGTATGCCAATTCGGCGTTGCTCTCCGCGAAGCTGCTTTGGAATGCTGAACTTAAAATCTACAAAGGCTTTCCGCACGGCATGGCAACCACCCACGCCGACACTATAAATGAAGATTTACTGAGATTCATCAGTCGATAACGACGATTCGACAAGTTACTATCTACGATAATTTGCCCATCACGAGCCATAGTATTCGTGATGGGCCTTTGTTATTCCTAGACGTTTGCGCTGCACTTGATGAGGACAAGGCAGATTTATTTCAAATATGGTATGATAGCAAAAGGGAGTTTTCTGCATCTAACAGATTGGCAGGAGATTGGCGATGGCAGATCGGACCTCTTTAGAAAATGACGCCGTGGATAACGGGGCACATTGGTCGCGTGAGGAAGAACTTTCATTATTAGTAGATATGGTTCCAAGTCATTTGTGGCGTTTAACGGATGAAGGCGAACCTAGTTTTTTCAATAAGCGTATGGTCGATTTCATTGGTTTCAGCGCTGATGACCTAGAAAGCCCTGGCCGCTCAAAGTTGGACGTGCTTATTGACTGTATACACGAAGATGACGCCAAGGAATTCAGTTCGACGCTTCGTCGGTGTATCGCTACTGGCGAGGTATTCGCGATGCGTTATCGCTTACGCCGGGCGGATGGGGCTTTTCATTGGATGTCTAGTCGGGCCGAGCCCATGCGTGATCGGGGCGGACGTATAATCCAATGGTACGGTTTATGTCATGACATACATGATCAAGTGATGATGGAAGAAGCGCTAAGACGCAGCGAGAGTCAGCTTCGTCGGCTGGTCGATTCCAACATTATCGGAATTGTGACGTGGGATCTAAATGGACAACTTTTGGATGCGAACGACGCATTTCTTAACATGGTCCAGTATAGTCGTGAAGAATTTGAAAGAGGATTTAGCTGGCTAGATTTAACGCCTCCGGAGTGGCAGGAGGCGCACGCACTTGAAGAAGCTCAGGAACTTGCCAGTACAGGTCTAATGCAACCAAGGGAGAAAGAGTTTTTCAGGAAGGACGGGGGTCGAGTACCCGTACTGATAGGTGCCGCTTGTTTCGAAGGTCAGCGCAGACAGGGTGTCGCCTATATCCTTGATTTAACTGAACGCAAGCATGCAGAGTTGGCACTGCGCAATCGTGAGAGGGAACTTGAACAACTAGTTGATACGGTACCGGTCCAACTCTGGTCTATTTCGGCAGAAGGCCACCCCGCATATATCAACAAGACGATGAAGGACTATATGGGGCTTCACCCAAGAAAAAGCGATGACGAGCCAGGACTTGCAGAGACATTGAAAAGCAGCGTACACCCGAACGACAGACTGCTTTACTTGGACAAGATAACCGATTCGGTCAAAACCGGAGAAAAATTCGAACACAAGTTTCGAAATCGCCGCTGGGATGGTGAATATCGATGGACCCAGGGTTATGCTAACCCGCTTCGCGACGAGGAGGGCAATATAATCCGTTGGTATGGCGCCAACATTGACATTCATGAACAAGAAGTTTCTCAAAATGAATTGCGTGAAAAAGAACGTTTCCTTTCGCGCTTGGTTGAGACGTTGCCGGCAATGGTTGACTGTGCTGCGCCGAATGGTGAGCCAGTTTACCGGAGCCAACAATTTCGTGAATTTCTTGGATATGAGCTCGAGGAGTTGGATAGTTCAGGAAAATCACGGCTGGCGGCCACGCTTGATACAAGTGTTCATCCTGACGACGTAGCAGTAGTTAAGAAGAGATATTCGCAATGCCTTTCGTCAGGAGAACCCTACGCTCATAAGCACCGTTTGCAGCGCTTCGACGGCGAATACCGATGGGTCGAAACTCGCGCAGTGCCAATGCATAATACTGCTAGTGAAATAGTACAATGGAACGTTATATGCATTGACATCGATAGCGAAGTGCGGGCTCAGGAAGCACTGCGCTTGGCTCAGGAGAGGCTTTTTCGCGCTAGCCAAACGGCAAGTCTGGCCGAGCTATCGGCTTCAATTGCGCATGAGGTTAATCAGCCACTCGCTGCCGTCGTGGCAAATTCATATGCATGTCATCGTTGGTTGTCAGCAACACCGGTGAATCTAGAGCGGGCAAAACAAACGGCTGAACGTCTCATACGGGATGCTAACACCGCCAGCGATGTAGTTAATCGAATCAAAGCATTATTTAAACACTCAGCAGATGAGCGCATACTTACAGATATTGGAAACATAATATCTGAAGCGCGAGCCCTGTTGGCTGGAAATGCATTGCAACACCGAATCGATATATTCATCGAAGAACAGTCTAGCTTACCACGGTTGATTTTAGATCGAACACAAATACTCCAAGTACTAGTGAATTTAATGCGCAACGGGATAGAAGCCATGGAAAGTTCTCAAGATGAGAGAGTCCTCAGAATAAATGCGGGTCCAACGAACGCAGGAATACGCATCGAAATCAGCGATCTTGGTATTGGTCTCACCGAATTCGAAAACATCTTTGAACCATTTGTATCCGCGAAGATTAACGGAATGGGCATGGGACTTGCCATTTGCCGTTCCATAGTCGAAGGCCATGGTGGACGATTAGTGGCAGAACCCAACCAGCCAAAAGGAGCGAAGTTCATTATAAATTTGCCAACTGGCCTGGGGCAATAATCTAAATTGGTTTCGAGTTTTCGCCTAGTTTGGAGTTGCCCCATAAAAACCGTGTGTGGACACCTCTCGCAATGCAAGTGATTTTTTCTTCGGTCATGAGCATGTGGTTGAGTTCCGTCGTGTGTCCGGCCTGTTGAAGTGCATCGCTTTAGATGCTGGCCATTATGGTTCGTGCGGGGATTCGGTCCACATCGGACAGGCGTGCTCGGGGCACGTGGTTTTTAACTGGGTTTCCGATCCCGTCACTCTCAACTTTCGCCCATAAACCTCCGCTTAGATCACCCACATGCCGACACTCTAGCCGCCGCAGTCAGACGGTAGCTGGAGATTCATATACCCCGCCGCGAGCCATCAACGCCCAAGCGACACGAGCAATTTTGTTTGCCAACGCCACTGCCACTAGCATCTTTGGTTTGCGCGCTAGCATCCGTCCAAGCCACGACTCTTTTTCACTGACCTGTTTGGCAGTGTGTCGAACAACTGCCATTGCGCCGATAATCAAGAGTCGCCTAAGATCACGTTGGCCCATCTTTGACATCTTTCCAAGACGTGTTTTACCCCCTGTAGAGTTCTGTTTCGGCGTGAGTCCAAGCCAGGCCGCAAAATCCCTGCCCTTGGAGAAGGTTGATGTATCTGGAGAAAGAGCGACCATTGCTGCAGCAGTTATCGGCCCTATCCCCGGAACCTTCATAAGCCGTCGTGCCGTTTCATCCGACTGTGCGGACTTTCTCACGACCTCGTCCTGTGTTTGAATGCGTTCATTGAGCATCTGAAGGTGCTTCAGGAGTTCTCGACCGAGCTCGACAACTGCCTCCGGCAAATCTGGCTCCGGTTCGTGTAAGACTGCGGCAAGTTGGCGAATGTTTTGCGGGCCTGTTGGGACGACAATTCCGTATTCCGCAAAGTGTCCGCGAAGGGCATTTATAGTTTGCGTTCTCTGAGCCATCAAAAGGTCGCGAGTTTTGAACGCCATGGCTTGGCTCTGCTGGCGGTGAGTTTTCACGCCAACAAATCGCATGGTGGGTCGTGAAGCCGCCTCAGCGATGGCTTCAGCGTCGGCAGCATCATTTTTCTGACGCTTTACAAAAGGCTTGACGTACTGAGGGGCAATAAGGCGCACATCGTGGCCCAGCTTTCCAATTTCGCGACCCCAGTGATGGGCTCCGGCGCAGGCCTCCATTGCAACAAGGCAAGTCGGATGCTCGGCGATGAAAGGCAAAAGTTTTGCGCGTGATAGCTTTTTTCGAAAGGCGACTGATCCATCAGACGCCATTCCGTGCAACTGGAATACATTCTTTGCGAGATCAATTCCGATGATAAAGCGACCGTTCATAACAACCTCTCCGTTAAAGACACCACTATCTTGGCATATTGCGATGCCGGTAGGAGGTGTCCACACCATCGGACATTTTCAGGATTGAGCATTTCGGCTCAGGAACTCTCGTGGAGATTGATATCCTAAAGCCTTGTGCGGGTGAAGATTGTTGTAGTGCTCGAACCATGATGGCAGTTGAGCCATGACAGTTTCGGCGTCCGGCGTCGGATTTATTCGGACATAATCGCGCTTGAATGTTTTGACGAAGGTGACCTTGCCCCCAAGTTTTATCCAGTTTTGAGTTCGCTCCAGCGGTTTTGGGTTGCTGTATTTGGGGCGGTAGCGGCGGGTTGCAGTGCGGAGCCATTTCGGCTGCGCAGCACCGCATCACGTCGCGGGTTGATGGTCTGAGCGAACTCGGCAGGTGTCAGCCAGCCGAGGCCAGAATGTGGACGGTGATCGTTGTAATCGCCGCGCCAGTTTGAAAGCGCTGATCGAGCATGGGTCAGTGACGAGAAGAGGGTTTCATTCAAGAACTCGTCTCGCAGCCGTCCATTGAAGCTTTCGATGAAAGCGTTCTGAATGGGTTTGCCAGGCGCAATGTAGTGCCAATCCACCTTAGTCTTGTCCGTCCATTGCAGGATCGCGTTGCTGGTGAACTCGCTGCCGTAGCACCTACGGAAGGAAGAGTTGGAGCCACCTCAAACAGTGCGCGCAGCTTTTTTGCTGCAAGCGCGCACCGTTTGAGGTGGCCATGGCCAGTCGAAGTAGCTCTAGAATGTGAGTGTTCACAACTCATTCCGGAGAGACCAACCATGACCAGTCAGAATTCTATACCTGCCGATGCCGTGTTGGTAGCCATCGACATCGCCAAGGTTCGCAATGAAGTGTTGATCGAAGCACCCGGCCATAAACGCCGCCGTCGGTTGTCTGTTCTCAATACGCGTGCAGAACATGACCATCTGATCGAGATTTTGCAATCATATGACCGACCGGTTGTCTGCGCCTTTGAGGCAACTGGTAATTATCATCGTCCGATCGCCTGGCGGTTGGTGGAAGCCGGCTTCGAAACGCGGTTGGTGTCGTCGTTGGCGCTTGCCCGCACGCGAGAAGCCTTGCACAACGGTTGGGACAAAAACGATCCTAAGGATGCGCAGGTGATCCTGCACATGTTGAGGATCCATTCGACGCAGGTTTATCACGATCCCTTGCGTGCTGGCATCAACGACGTTCAGGAATTGTCGAAGACACACGAAGCCATTGCTAACGCCAAGACCGAGATACAACATCGCATCCTGACGCATTACCTGCCGCTGTATTTTCCAGAGATCGAGCGTTTCCGAGGTAACAGTCGCAGCGACTGGTTCTTCGCATTCCTTGATGCCTTCCCCACACCATCGAGCATCACGATACTGACGAAGGAAAAGTTCGTCGAAGCGGCATGGGATGTTGTCGGCAGGAAAGTCAGCAAGTCACAGATTTTAATGGATATTTATTAGACTGCCCGCACCTCTATTGGCCTGCCATTGCCGCTGGATGCGCCTGCAATTCGCATGTTTCGGATGGTTGTCGCCGAAGCCCGCAGCCTGATCCGCCAACGCAACGAGATCGAAGCACAGGCCGATGAGCTGCTGCGACACAGCCGTGATTATCAGATCCTGCGGCAGATTCCCGGGATCGGTCCGATCAACGCGCTAACGATCATTGCAGAGGCTGGGGACCTACGCCGCTTTCATCATCACCGTCAGTTTCTCAAATTTTGCGGGCTGGATCTGTCGACACAGCAATCGGGTCAGTATCGCGGCCAGACCCGGCTTTCCAAATTCGGCAACGCGCGGCTGCGGCGGACCCTGTGGATTGCTGGGCAAGTTGCCATCCGCCAGCGTGAGAACGGCTTCCGACATAAATTCGAACGTTACATCGCGAGAGATCGTGACAATCCTGATCTGCGCCGCAAGGCAATGACCGCTATTACCGCCAAGATGGCGCGTGTCGTACACGCCGTCGTCAAAAGCGGTTCAGACTACCGGCCCTTCGTTGAAGGGCGGGTACCAGGTGGAAGAACCTCTTTCAGTTAGAGCCGTGAGGGCACCCTTCGGATGATCCTGTAGACAATGCTTGGGTCTTCCACCTGGATCAGAAGCTCGTGTTAAGGACGGTGAGGGCCAAAATGATGGACCCTGTGTTTGCTATGGACGAGACCTTTTCCCATGCCAGTGGAAGCCGCCTGGTTCGACGATGTGACTTGACGAGCGTCATGCAGCGTGAGCATGCTGACGAGCAGAGAAACTTTGTCTGCCAAGCCCATTTTCTTCCGCACTTAGGACGTTGTCGGAACGAATGTGCGTCGGGATGCCCCTTAAGATGAAGAGGTCAGAAAGCACGTCGATGATCCGGTCAAGCTCGCGGGCAACGCGCAGACCGGAAAGCGATGTATCGGCGACGAATACCAGGCATTCCCTGGTGCAATCGTCGACGACCGTCAGAATCCGGAACCTGCGTCCATCGGTGAGTTGATCCGACACGAAGTCCAGTGACCAACGATCATTGGCCGTCATCGGAACCAGCATCGGTGCTCGTGTGCCGATCGCTCGCTTGCGACCGCCGCGCTTGCGCACCATCAGCTTTTCCTCCCGATTGAGCCGGAAGAGCCTCTTGTGGTTCACAAGGTGCCCCTCGCGTCTGAGTAGGACATGAATGCGTCGGTAGCCAAAGCGGCGGCGTTCATGCGCCAACGCCTTCATTCGCTCGCGAAGGTCATGGTCGTCGATGCGGCTGCTTTCGTAACGAACTGTCATCCGGCAAACACCGATGGCTTTACACGCCCGCCGTTCGCTCATCCGATGTTGGTTCATCAGATGCGCGATAGCGTTCCGCTGGGCTGCGGGCGTCACCACTTCTTTCCCAAAAGGTCTTTCAACGCGGCGTTGTCGAGCATCGCATCCGCCAGAAGCCGCTTCAGTTTCGTGTTCTCGTCCTCCAGCGTCTTCAGCCGCTTGGCCTCAGACACGTCCATCCCGCCGAACTTGGCCTTCCATTTATAGATGCTCGCATCGCTGACACCGTGTTTGCGGCAAAGCTCCGAGACAGGCGTGCCCGCCTCGTGCTCCTTCAGGATGCCAATGATCTGTTCGTCTGTGAAACGGTTGCGCTTCATTCTCTGGTCCTCTCAATGGGCCAGAGCTTACTTCAAAATGGATTATTTCAACGGGGCAAGGTCACCGCCGTAATGACAAGATCCTGCACATCTTCGCTCTTGATGCCTTCTGTCGTGGCCACATGAGCGATTGCTTCCCGATCACAGCAGTCGAGCGCAAATGCAACGCGGACCTTTTCCTTGTTGTCGCACGTGATCTCGAAGCCATCGGAGCACCATCTGGTATTGGAGCGCTCGACGGTGACTTGCCCGTCGTGTCTGCGTTCACCGGCAGCTCCGGTATGGCGCTGAAGGAGCAGATCATGCTGCTTCATCACGCGATAAACACGTTTGGCGTTCGGCCATGAACGCCCCTGTTCACGGGCCTTGCGCCGCAGAACGGCATGAACGCGCCGATAGCCATAGGTCGACATTTCTTCAATGACCGCCTTGATCTGAGCAACCAGATCAGCGTCGGGAAGCGGAGGTCTCCCTCGGGCTTTGGAAAGGGTGCCTGTGGCTCGCGCCGCGATATTCGACCGGGCAACACCTAGCGTCTCGCATACCGCTTTCATCGCAAAACGTCCTTCGGCAGCGAGATTGAGTGCAGCATGCGTTTTTTTGGGCCGCTGGCGATTTCGAGGGCCTCCTTGAGAATTTCCCCTTCCATCGTCTTCTTGCCCAGCAGGCGCTGTAATTCCTTCACCTGAGCCTGAAGCGCCCGGTATTCCGAGGCAGGGACAACCTCCTCTTCGGCTGCCGTTGCGACCAATGCACCCTGTGACGCAAGCTTGCGCCACGCGAACAGCTGGTTAGGCGCAATGCCATGACGACGGGCGACCAGACTGACCGTTGCGTCCGCCTCGTAGGTTTCGTGGACAATCGCAAGTTTCTCCGCTGTACTCCAGCGTCGACGCCGCTCAGGGCCGGAAAGAATTTCCATCTTAATGCTATTACCAGTCATAATGTGAACAGTAGTCCTATCACTTATTTAAGTGGCAGAAACTGTCCGGGCAATTAAGGGGCTATTCCATAGTTTGACCGCGAAGTAACACTCGAATGTCAACGTAAATTGTGATGTACAGTAGTTAACGAACTTCACACCGATGGTGGACGCTACATGTACTCATTGATCAGTGGGCTCCAACTGAGCGGTCGCAGCATGAAAAACATAAGTACCCGGTCCAGCATATTTCGTGGCTGATTGATCGTCTAATTGACTGTGAAACTTCGAATAGAGTGACACCATCGCGGTGAACCGAGAATGCCGAAAACTATCAGAAGCGCTGAGTTCGGAAATATCAATAACCCGCGCCCCATATCGCATAGCCACCGTCTTGACCCATGGATTATAAACGTCTTCTGCCCCTACTCGTTGACCACCGGATATAATCCGGGACATTGCCAGCGCTTCATCGTCACCAGATACTAGTAGGTTCAGTGGGTGCGCAAGTCGCCCGATCGTATTTAGTTGACGGATCATATCATTAGTATCGATATCTGGGGCGGCTAGTACTATATTTTCCAAACGCCTAGCCACTTGAAGTCGAGAGGTTCGGCTCAACCCGGATAGGGCTTCCATCGCAAGCAACGCTCCCATGCTATGTGCAAGGAGGCCGACCTTGATCTTTCCTCCCTGAACGAGGATTTCAATTGTCTCGGCAAGACCGGCGGTCGAAGCTAGCGCAGCGCGCCTGTCCATGTTGTAGCTAAGCGCGTTACCCTGGGACGGCCAGGCAAATAACACTGCGGTCTGGCCATCATGGGAATCTGCTGTAAGTTGTGCGAGCCGATAGACCGATTCCTGATAAGTGTTATTATATCCATGTACAAATAGTCGGACAGAAGGGATACGATTGGCAGAAACTATAGCCGAATAAAACTCGTCTGCAGTGAGGCTCCGGGATGTGAGTGTAACAAATTCCTTGGCCGGATCTGGTGGTGCACTGGGCCACTCAACCAAGTTTGCTTTGTGAGTAGGTGGGATTGATATTACATGCTTTACAAATCTCAGGTGCGGTGAGTAACCACTCGTAAACGTAGTCCCGGAATTATCCGCTGGGGCCCTGACAGTAGAAACATACACTGTCACGCGTTTGCAGGCAGTTCGAGAAAACGACAAACTCGCGGCGCTTCGCTCTAGCTTGTAGTTACACGCAACAAGCCCGAATAACAGGAAGGCCATCACCAATGCCGAGATTGGTATGCTACCCTGTTTGTTATGAAGTGCCGCGCGCAGCAGCAACAAGACCACGTTTCGGTCCTCCTATCGATTTTGTTTTGAGAAACAAATTAGAGAGATAATTTTCGCACTATTGGCTATGGGGGACTATCTTCTAAACGGAGAAAATATCCTATGCTAAGTGGTAGGAAGCACTAAACGGTGTCGTCACGTTAACTGTGGCTGCAGTCGCCTGCCTGACGGGGTGGGATTAAATTTTGGCGATTTCGAAAACGGGATCGAACCATGCAAGGTCATTGGTCACCTGGAGCGTTGCAACGGTTCGTCTCCATGAACTCAGCGGCCCGCAATGGTTTTTCTGTTCCATCTCGTCGCCGCGCCACACAAACAATTCGCTACCATCGCCTCGATGCATTCGACACTTGGAAAACTGCGACCGCTATCGCGTGAAAAACCCAAACTCAGATAATCTCTCGAAAGCACAAAGTTAAAATGACAACCTCGTCACATGTCCTCTGGGCAGGTCAGCGGCATATGGGTTCGATAGAATGCTTTCAGACTTTACGCGGGGGCGAGCCTTCGAGAGTGGCGATCAATTTGCCGATGCGCCGTTTCCTAACATCCGCGCTCTTGGCTTCCTCAATCGTTCTGACGTGTTTTTGTCGAAGCCCAAACGGCAGACGGTCGAAAGACGCTCTGGCTTGCGGACAATCATTGAGCGCGTCCGCTAGGTCGGCGGGCTCCGCAACTTCTCGCGGCGCCTCGTCCAGTTCGACATCGATTTCGACGATATCGCCTTCGCTGATCCTGGCGGCAGCGCGATTGGCGGCACTGATCCCTATAAGCCTCTGCCCGCGCATTGCCGCCACCCTGCTGCGCCAGGTGTGCCCATTGATCGTGATCGTCACGGGTGGGCGGCCCGCAGGCCCGAGCACCTGCATAACGTTGTCAGGCACCTCGACGCCTGTCGCATTGCCGGAAGGAATGATTTGTGCCCGGAATTTCATCTGACGATCACCTCCAACGTTAATCCAATCGTAACAGTACTCCGTCGAACGAGGCAAGGAAATGCGGCCATCCATGTTGCGGCGCAGCTTGTCAGCCGCAGTCCAAAGAGGGGTGTTGTCATGTCTGGATGGCGCCCGACGGACAGTTCGCAGATGAAGTCTTGCAACTTACGGATGGGGTGGGTGTCAACGTCGTCTACGACGGATCGGGACCGAAGACTTTCCACGACTCCCTGGCCTCACTCCGTCGTTCCGGTACTTTTTGCTGGTACGGACCGGTGCTGGGCGGGCAAGGTCCGCTCGATCTTATTAGCCTGCCGAAAAGCATCAAGATCGGCTACGCCACCTTCTTCGATCACATCCCCACCACCGACCTCGAACGTGAAATGGCAAAACGTGCAGGCAGCAATGTGACCGAGATCGAAGCAAGTCACGCGGTGTTTGCTTCCCAGCCCGAGAAAGTTGCGGAAGTAATCGCAAAAGCTGCGAGACAAATCGGGAAGTAGCCGATCGGGATAGAGAAAGCACGTTGCCTCTGCTTAACAACGCAATGTGCTTTCGATATTTCCGTAACACTTAATGGGTGAAGATAGTACGAATTGCCTTCAATACTGAGTGTGGATTACGGTCACCATGTATCTCCATCCCCGTAGAATGCCTGTTCAAATCAACCTGCCTTGAAAGTTTAGTCGCAATCTCTCGCGCCAGAGACGGCTTCTCCTTGAATAACTTTGAGAGATCATCCTTGTTGACCTCGAAGACCGTCGCAGGCGTCAAGGCGTTCAGCCCAAACTCTGTCCGCGCTTTATCGCCCAACCCCGTATGACTGAAGAAGTCGCCCGGCGATAATCTCCATTGTTCTTCATCGTTTCGCGACATCGCAACAACGCCCGCACACATTATCATGATCGATGAAAACTCTTGTCCCTCCTGGACAATGGCATCGCCCTGTTGATAGACCTTGAATTCCCCAGCCTGGATCAGATTTTCTCTTTCCATCTCCGAGAGCTCTGCAAAGATCGGGGTTTCCGTGATCATTGTACGCAGCCGGGTATCGATCGTTTCGTCGTTTTCCACACCGGATGAGCCATCGTCGACTATGATTTGCGAAGACGCCGGAGCTAATACCAGCCCAGCCGCTTCGCAATGACGCATGATCAGATCAATTACTTCGTTGCGTGCCTTGATCATGTTCGAAGGGTTTTTGACTCTGAAGTAGAGATCGACATCCAATGCCGTCGCGTCTAGGCCTTTGAGAGCCACGACCGGCAGAGGGTCTTTGATGATGGAATTACAACCACACAGAGCTGTATTCAAAACATTCTCAATTGCAGAAGGAACCCGTGTGGGCTTGATCCTTAAATTCATCTGAAGAAGATGCGTTTCATTTGGTCGGCTGAGGTTGGTCAGGCAAAGTTTTGCCAGTGCGCTGTTGGGTAAGACGAAAACATTGTTGGCGACGGTTAGTATTTGCGTCGAACGCCAAGTACTTGCGATAACTCGCCCCTCAACTCCATCGCTGAGACGAATCCAGTCGCCAAGCGTGAAAGCACGTCCCAGCGTAAGTGCTATACCAGAAAAGACGTCGCCAAGCGTGCTCTGGAGGGCAAGCCCAAATGCTATGGCTATAACACCGGATGTAGCTACCAAAGTCCCAACTGGAACCCCAAACACAAATGCAAGAGCGGACAAACTTGCGAATGTATAGACGGCGCCCACGACTATGTCCTGGAGGAGCCGTGCTTCACGTGGCCGGCCCTCGAGGACAAGGAAAATGCGTACAAATCCGATCACTGCCCATGACAAATGAAGCCACCAAAGAAGTTTTGCGAAGGCAATCAGTATCGTGCTCGCATTATCAATGCCCCCGGCATCGGAGCGACCTAACGGGATGTCTCCGAATATGATGACTGACGTCATGGCAGCGAAGAATGCAATCTGCACAATCAAACGCAGATTTGAGCGCTTCGGGCCAATCAACTTCCAGACGATCATTCCGACAATGCCTATGACTGCCAGCCATATCATTGGTGCGATTGTGAGCTCACCCGAGTTAATGGGCATCTTTGTGATATCCTGTGAGTTCGGCAGCAAAAGTCGAGGTCATCTTCGTTCGGCGGTCCAGATTGGAGCAGGAACACTTGGAGCGTTACTGTCAGTAGCCAATACCGGCAAGAAGCCGTGCCGGCCCTGTCTTGCTTGCATTTCCGTTCACTGCATGGTGATCCCCCGGAAACTCGTAAAAATTATCTCCGGCGTGGTATTCGATTACAGGACCACTAATAACTTGGTTTGTGATCGCTCCTTCCAGTACGGTCGCATAGATAAACGCCGATTTTGCATGAGTGTGAGCAGGAGAACTGCCTCCTGGTAGATACTCAACGAGCACACCCTTGCTGCTCTTGCCGGGGACGTTTGGAAGTGGCCGATCGTATACGACTGTTACCTTGTCGTCCTCACTGTCATGTGCGAACGCCGCAGCAGTGGAAGCAAATATAAAAGCTGCCGCACATGAAAGAACCTTGATCGTCATAAATCTCCTGAGCTGATGGTTGCTATTCATACGATGCGGTGGGAGCAGCGGCCAATCAGACTCAGGAATCGGTGCTCTAGTCCCAAGGTACAGGTAGGATACAGGGTTGCGTGGAAACCGGTAGCGTGGGTTTGCTGGCCCCTCAACTGAAAAATGTCCGGTGGATCGATGAAAACGGTGAAGGCCGCAGTCCTCTGACACTGGGTGAACTGGGACACGGCATCAGGATTTTATATTTTTTCCAGGATTGGTGTCCGGGCTGTCATGCCCATGGCTTTCCAACATTTGTGAAACTTGTCGATAGACTCCACGATAAAGGCGTTGGCTTCACAGCGATACAAACTGTACTTGAAGGCTCGGATGTCAATACATTCGATCGCCTGCGAGCAAACCAGCTACGGTACAGATTGCGGGTTCCTTTTGGATATGCCGGTGCGGTTTCATCAGATACCGTTCCTAACGGTGGCGTCGCCTTAATCTGGGACCGGACGCACTTCTCTCCGCAGACCGTCTTTCATGCGCTGATAGAGATGGCGATGTTGAGCCATGTTGCGATAGCGTGGGAGCGAAGTTTTCGATGATCTTCGGCGGAGAGATGTTTGCGGTGAAGAAGGAAGAGATTGGCGATCTGGCCATGGGCTGAGACGAAACGCTGGCATTGCCGGGCCGACTTGAACCGCATCATCCGCCGTTCCCGTCGTCGCACGGGAAGATGTGAATTCTCGGCGCGGTTGTTGAGGCCCTTGTGTGATCGATGCTCGACCCCCGGCGTCAATTCCGCCTTGGCTGCAGAGTAGGACCGCAACTTATCGGTGATCATGACCCGTGGAGAGATGCCCTGGCCTTTGAGGAGCTTGCGCATCAGCCGCAGGGCTGCACACTTGTTTCTCCGGTTTTGCAACAGGGCATCGAGGATGTAGCCATTGGCATCAACGGCGCGCCAGAGCCAGTATTTCTTTCCCTTGATCGTCACCACCATTTCATCAAGCTGCCATTTGTCAGCAAAGTGGCCGCGCGAGCGCCGACGGAGTTGGTGGGCCAATTTGAGACCAAACTTTGCAGCCCATTCCGAGACGGTCTGGAACGAAACCTCAATACCGCGCTCGGCAAGTAGAGCATTTCCAGCAAAAGTCCGAAGCGATTTTGCGTCGGATAATGCTTAAAAAACAAAGAGGTAGAACTGTTCCAATGACTCCGTATCAACTGGAACCGCTCTAGATCTTCGACGTCGCGAAAGCTGAGTGGAAACCGATAATAGAGCCATACCGCATGGGTGATAATCTCGGCGGGAAAGCGGTGACGTCGAAAATGAGCGGGATGGGGTTCGGTCATACCCATCGAATAGCAAATCAATCCGGACTATTCCGTTAACACGACGCTACCCCAAAACCGCTGGCGGGATCACGCTTGCCGGCATCGAACTCATTCACATGATGCGCAAGCAGCGGAGCGTCTTTACAGCAGAAAATGGGCAGTCACTCAAACCGCATTTCGTAGCACTCACGGCATAATTGTATCTAGAGTAATGGCGCGCTTCGTCCACAGCAAATTCTTGCAACCGATCCCGCTCGGCCCTTATCTTCTTCAGATCACGTAGACTTAGAGCGTCAGTTAAGATTCTTAGCTCCGCTCAAAGTTCACCGAACCACGTCTCCAAAACGCGTTGAAAAGAAATGAACTGCTGAAGGGATGCTTCGGCACCGAAGCTATCGCTTTCACCCGATAGTCCGGGAAACCAATGAAAATATGCAATTCCGTTTTCTAATGGGTGCCAGCCATGCTGCAGCGCCTCAGATTGTACTGAGTTCAGGGCTACCCTGGTGGAATGAGTGGCCGCAGAGCGTCCACAAGCTGTGTCGTGCCTCGACGTATCTCGCTGGCATTCGCCTCCACATCAATCAGTCCGCCCTTAGTGTGGGCGTCGTAAACCTTGAACAGGAGTTCCGAGGCGCTCTCGCTCATGATCCTCTCAAGGCTCACTTTCCGTAGTGAGCGTGGCACGGCTTGCGCCTCAATGGGTATGCCCGAGAGCTGGCTTAATGCCTCCGCTACGTCAATCGGGCGGTACCGTCGCGGCCCCTCGGCATGAACGATACGCAGGTCGTTCCTCATACCCGGTTCCAACAAGAGACTGGCTGCAATTCGACCAAGATCGTGCGCTGAGATCATCGGCAGCGTTTTGTCGATAGGGTCGTGAAAGCTCGGCAGAATACCGGATGCAATGGCAGTCGGCGCAAACCGTGCCCAGCCTTCCATATGTTCTGCTGATCGCAAGATTAGCTTCTGGCCTTCGGTCAGGCTGAGACGTGCTTCGAACATTCGAAACATGCTGGGCATGCCAATGTCGCTGGCGACATGAGCCCCGTAGTCGGAGATTGCCAGGACGCGCTTCGAGCGTGTCTGCTCAAGAGCCGCGACGAGGCTTTCGATCGCTCGCTGCATTTCTCGAACCGTGTCCTTCGTCTGCGACGACGGCGGAAGGATGACCTGAGTGGCATCTACATTAGCGATCGCCTCCGCGAGTGCTTCGGAATCCTGCAGGTCTGCCAAAGCGATCTCGCATCCAATATCGGCGAGCGGTTTCGCCTTTGCCGGATCGCGCAATATTGCTCTGACCGGGAAACCCGCCTTGCGCAAGGCCAAGGATGTTGAATAGCCAACCTTTCCGGCGGCACCAACGATTGCGAACATATTCAATTCCTCTGTTTGTCTACATTCGACCGACTTGAAGGCTAAGCGACGGTGTTGGTAGACCTCTCCAACTTGGCTTGGGATTGGACGTGGTCAGCGAACACTTCCTTCGCAGCGAACAATCCGTTGAGCGCTGCCGGGAAACCCGCGTAGACGGCCATCTGCATGATGACTTCGGTGATTTCGTCCTTCGCCAACCCAACATTCAGCCCCGCTTCGATATGCACCTTCAATTGCGGGGTTGCCGTTCCCATCGCTGTCAGTGCTGCGATGGTGGCTATTTCGCGAGAGCGCAGATCAAGGCCGGGACGGCTGTAAATGTCACCGAAAGGGAATTCAAACAGGTAACTGGCAAAATCAGGGGCAATGTCCGCCAGAGCGGCAATGACATTGTTCCCGGCCTCGCCGTCGATTTCTGCAAGCACCCGCTTGCCGCGTTCTAGCCGGCTTTCACCGCTGTTTGTGATTTGACGCGTCGTCATCCTTCATCCTCTGTTTCAGCTTAAGAATATCCGCTCTCCCATGAGAGAGTGGAATTGCGTGCTCAGTTTCAGAATGTGCCGGCTTCCTGGCGGATCGCGGCGTTCAGGCGGTTCCAGACATTAATAGTGCCGATAGTCAGAAGAAGTGCTGACAACGCCTTTTCATCATAGTGACGCGGGCCTCGGCCCAGATTTCGTCAGACACCGGATCGCCCTTGTCGGCGACGCGGGTCAGAGCTTCGGTCAGATCGAGGGCCGCGCGTTCTGCGTCTGTGAACCAGGGGGTATCCCGCCAGGCCGCAACCGCGAAGAGGCGGTCATCGCTCTGACCGAGCTTCTTTAGATCACGCGCATGCATGTGAACGCAGACACTGCAGCCATTGATCTGGCTCGCCCGCAGATGAACGAGCTCGCGGGTTACTTCCGACAAGCCCTCCTGATGGGTTGCTTTGCCAAGCGCGAGCATTGCCTGCATAGCTTCGGGCAGGACAAGAACGGGATGTTTCATACGAACTTTCATGGTAGTTCTCCTCATAGGTTCAGTATCTTGACGCTAGTGCGAAACCTGCTTGTCGTATCGGCCAGATTTCGTTCGTCATGGCATTGACGAATGGGACAAGGAAAATGTGACAGATGGCTGAAGAAAATTTTTTCGCTGAACAGTTCAACCGGAAACGAAGCCATTTGCGCGGGGTCGCCTACCGCATGCTGGGATCACTGCCCGAAGCGGAAGACGCAGTGCAGGAGACCTGGCTGAGGCTGACACGCTCCGATATGCTTGAGGTCGAAAATCTTGGCGGTTGGCTGACAACCGTGCTGGCGCGCGTGTGCCTCGACATGCTGCGTCAACGCAAAGCCCGGCGAGAGGAGAGTTTGGACCATGACGCGCCGGAACCGGTGATGGCAATCGCCGGCATCGACCCGGATCAGGAAATGGCCATGGCTGATGCGGTCGGTTTGGCCATGATGGTCGTGCTCGAGAAACAGGGACCGGCAGAGCGCATCGCCTACGTGCTCCACGATATGTTCGACATTTCCTTCGACGATATCGGGACGATCGTTCAACGGACACCAGTCTCCGCCCGACAATTGGCGAGCCGGACACGGCGGCGCGTCTCAGTGCTGTGGCGGATCTGCGTGGCGCAGAACAGGTTGCCGCGGCCTTCAAGGGCCGCGCCCGCAACGCCAGTCCCGCACTCATCAATTGTGCCGTCGGTGTCCTGGTCGCGCCGAAGGGCAAACTGCTGGTCGCATTGGCAATCATTGTCGAACAGAGGCGGATCGTCGGCATCGAAGCCATCGCCGATCCGCAACGGCTCGCAACGCTAGATATGGAGGTGCTCGGATCAAGTTAAGGAACCAATCTTCGGCACTATCTGGGGTAACGTTTGCTTTTGTCTAATGAGCAATTCGTTCTCTCAAAATTGAGCTTCTCAATGTTGAAGATGACGTGAACTCATGTTGAACCGCGCCGTCGTCTTCCACGAGCGCGGAGAAATCCGTGATCGATCTTACGATGGCCAAGCATTCCGTGCCTCTGGTCTTAATCTGGTGGTGATCGCCTTTGTTGGGGCTACCTACGTCCTCGACGGTCTGTTTGATCACGATACAGTTCTCGAGATCGAAGAGCATTTCACCGATCCGCGTCTGCATAATTCCTAATGGCGATCTAAGTTTATAGGAAGCGTCGATTAGGAAGTGCTGGCGTTTCCTAGCCTCAATCTCAACTGCTTGAGTTTCCCATGAAAGCCGTCGAAAGAGAAACGACATCCATTGGGATGCCGTTGATCGGAAGACGTGTTCCGTGTGGGCGTGAGTCGATCTCCGCAGATGTTTCGGTGACACCGCTCCGGCACGCATGTCAGTTTGTCCGGCATGTGGGTGCGATGATTTGCGATCCGCCTTTTACCAAAACTCTACGAGAGTAGCCTAGGTCGAGACTTCCTGTGCAAGTAGGTTAAGGAACCTGATTGAACAGATGGGTATCTTGCTAATGACAACGTTACCATCAGATGTTATAGAGCAGAAATATAAATGGTAACGTTATCATTGATCGGAGGAAGTCAGTTGATAGCAATCCAGTTACAGATTTTCGAGCGCGATCCGGTCGCTCACGCTACATCAGGCTTCAGATATCGCGTTCAAGCCCTTTCTTTCATCGTGAAGGGGGAACAGTCGGGGCGGGCCCACAATGCCTAGCCTGAATTTCCGCCCTATCCGGCGTTATGAGGACGCCCTGATCGAAGGCGTCTATACAACGCTTTTTCTGGCCATTGTCGCGGCGATCATCGGACGGTGTTGTCACGTTAAGTTTCTCTGGCCGGAAAGGCCAGGGGCTCGTAGATATTCAGGCGAAACAGGCCGCAATTTTCCATGCATCGAAAGCTTCGAGGCGATGGTAGCGAATTGTGTGTGCGGCTC
>NZ_WBWA01000030.1 GCF_008932295.1 Brucella tritici
TTAAGCTCGGTGCGCACAAAGTTTATCGCGGGGTGGAGCAGCCCGGTAGCTCGTCAGGCTCATAACCTGAAGGCCGCAGGTTCAAATCCTGCCCCCGCAACCAAGACTTTCAAACCCCGCAGAAAAACTGCGGGGTTTTTGCGTTTTAAAAGGGATTTTCTTACCCTGCACGGGCTTGAGTCAATACTATAAGCTTGGACGGTCAAACCTGACCCGAAACCCAAGCGCTATATCCGCGCGGAATTGATGAACGATCGATTATTCTGCCTGCCCGGTCCTTGCGTACGGCCATTTCCAATCGCGGATTTCCGGCATGTCTTCACCATGTTCGCGTACGTAGTTTTTGTGCAGCGCTAGTTTCTCCTCGAAACGGGCAATCAGGGGCACAGCAGCATCATTGCTGAGCGGCAGCCGTTTTATTGCACCGATTGCGAGATGAAAGCGGTCCAGCTCGTTCAAAACGGTCATATCAAATGGCGTTGTCGTCGTGCCTTGCTCAATGAAGCCATGTACGTGGAAATTGGGGTGGTTGGTACGCTTATAGACAAGCCGGTGAATGAGGTAGGGATAGCCGTGATAGGCGAAAATCACCGGGCGGTTGGTTGTGAAAATGCGGTCGAATTGGTCGTCGGCAATACCATGTGGGTGATGTTGCTGTGACTGGAGGACCATCAGGTCCACGACATTGACTACCCGGATACGCAGGTGCGGCAACGATTGACGCAGAAGATCGACCGCAGCAAGCGTTTCCATCGTCGGAACGTCGCCAGCGCAGGCCATGACGATGTCGGGTTCAAGACCGTCCTCGGTTCCGGCCCAGTCCCATATGCCGAGGCCGGCTTCGCAATGGTCCACGGCTTCGTCCATCGATAGCCACTGTGGTTCCGGCTGTTTTCCCGCAACAATAACGTTGATGCGGTTCCAGGTTTTCAGGCAATGATCACCGACCCAAAGCAATGTATTGGCATCAGGCGGGAAATAGACGCGGATGATATCGGCGCTCTTATTGGCGACAAGGTCGACAAAGCCGGGGTCCTGATGGGAAAAGCCGTTGTGATCCTGACGCCATACGTGAGAAGTCAGGAGATAGTTGAGAGATGAGATGGGCTTTCGCCATTTCAGCTCGCGCGCGACTTGCAGCCATTTTGCATGCTGGTTGAACATGGAATCTACGATATGAATGAATGCTTCATAGCAGGAGAAAAATCCATGTCTGCCGGTCAGCAGATAGCCCTCAAGCCAGCCCTGACACAGATTCTCGCTCAATACTTCCATAACTCGCCCGTCGGACGAAAGATGGTCGTCTATGTCGAGAGTTTCGGCCATCCATACCCGGTCACTGGCTTCGAAAACAGCGCTGAGACGGTTCGAGGCGGTTTCATCCGGGCCAAAAACGCGAAAGTTCTTCTCCAGCGCGTTCAGCTTGAGTATGTCACGCAGATACTCGCCAAGTATTTTGGTAGACTGTGCGTCAATCGCTCCCCGTTTAGTCACGTCAACGGCATATTGGCGGAAGTCGGGCGTGTGCAATTCCTTGCGCAGTAATCCTCCATTTGCGTGCGGATTGGCACCCATGCGCGCTGCGCCTTTCGGGGCAAGTGCGCGCAGTTCAGGCTTCAATGCACCTTTCTCGTCAAATAGATCTTCGGGGTCATAGCTTTTCATCCAGTCTTCGAGAATTTTGCGGTGCGCATCATTTTCGCGGCAATTGGCAACCGGCACCTGATGCGAGCGCCAGTAATTCTCGACGATGAGGCCGTCGACTTCCTTGGGGCCGGTCCAGCCTTTCGGGCTGCGAAGGATGATCATTGGCCAGCGGGGACGTTCCGACGATTTGACGTCGGCGTTTTTCTTGATCTTTTCGATCTGCGTGAAGATCATATCGAGTGTCGTCGCCATTTTCTGATGCATGGCTTCAGGTTCGCTGCCCTCGACGAAGAATGGTTCATAGCCGTAGCCTTTGAACAGGCTGGCCAGATCATCGTCGGAAAGACGGGCAAGGACAGTGGGATTTGCGATCTTATAGCCGTTCAGATGAAGGATCGGCAGCACGGCGCCGTCGCGCGCAGGATTGAGAAACTTGTTGGAATGCCACGAAGTCGCCAGCGTTCCCGTTTCCGCTTCGCCGTCGCCAACCACGCAAGCGACCACCAGGTCTGGATTGTCGAAAGCCGCACCATAGGCGTGGACCAGCGCATAGCCGAGCTCGCCGCCTTCATGGATAGAGCCCGGCGTTTCCGGTGCGACATGGCTTGGTATGCCGCCGGGGAAGGAAAACTGCCGAAACAGTTTGCACATGCCCGCTTCGTCCTCGCTGATGGGCGGGTAAATCTCCGAATAGGATCCTTCAAGATAGGTGTTCGCCACCATGCCGGGACCGCCGTGACCCGGCCCGCATATGTAGATCACGTTGGCGTTTCTTTCGTGAATGATGCGATTGAGATGCGCATAGATGAAGTTGAGGCCAGGCGTCGTGCCCCAATGGCCGAGCAATCTCGGCTTGATATGCTCTGGCCTCAGCGGTTTGCGCAGCAAGGGATTTTCCATCAGGTAAATCTGCCCGACGGAGAGATAGTTCGCCGCTCTCCAGTAACGGTCGATCAGCGCAAGTTGCCGTGGCGACAAAGGACCCTTAGCGTTTTCGTTGTTCATGCTCTGTCTCCTTCGCTGATTGTTACGCTGTCACGGCGCGCGTAGCTGACAGCAGCGTTTTGAATGGCTTCCAGTGTTTCGGAGGCGATGATCTGTTCTTCGTCCGTGGCCAGCACAAATGCTGCTGCCGGACAGGATCGGTTCGTGATCCGGAAAGCATTGTCTTCGTTGGCGGTTGCGTCGACTTCAAAGCCGAGCCAGCAGAGCCGCCCGCAGACCGCTTCACGGATTGTAGGTTGGTGTTCACCGATGCCTGCTGTGAAGATAAGCGCATCGAGGCCGCCGAGCGTTGCGGCAAGTCGGCAGATTTCGCCGGCTATGCGCGCGGTAAAGATGTCGAGGGCGTCCCGAGCCCTGTGGTCCTTGCTGCTGAGCAGATCACGCGTATCGCCGCTCAATCCGGACAGGCCGAGAAGGCCGGAACGATGATAAAGCAGATCGGAAAGCTCATCGGCTCGCATGTCTTCCTGTTGCAACAGGTGAAGAAGAACACCCGGATCAAGGGCTCCGCAACGGGTCGCCATAGGAATGCCGTCAAGCGTTGAAAAGCTCATGCTGGTGTCGACGCTTTTGCCACCGTCCATGGCGCACAGGCTGGCCCCACTTCCCAGATGAGCCGCAATGATCTTTCCGCGGGCAAGCTCGGGCTCCCGTCGGGAAAAATTTGCGACGATGGATTTGTAGGACAAGCCGTGAAAGCCATACCGCTTTATCCCGCGCTCGTGGAGATCGCGTGGAATTGCGAAGCGCCGGACATTATCCGGTATGGTTTGATGAAAGGCAGTGTCGAAGGAAGCTGTTTGGGCGAGGTGTGGAAAGAGTTTTCGGACCGCCTTTATCAACGCCACACTTTTAGGCTGGTGAAGCGGAGCGAAAATGGACAAGCGGTCGATGGCATCGATATGTTTGCCGTCTAATAATATTGGCCCGGCGAACTGATCGCCACCAAAGACAACGCGATGGCCGACGGCAAGAATGTTTGCGGGATTGATCTGTGCAGCCAATTTCGCGAACAGCTCATCCAGAATGCTAACAATATTGTCGGTGCCCTTGGATACCAAGGCAATGTCCAGCTTTTCGTTCTCGCCGCGCAACCGAAACGTCAGAGGCGATCCGTTCAGATCGATCTCACCCCGCGATAGTTTCCGGATGTCCTGCCCATCATAAGCGAACACGCCGATCTTCACAGTTGAGGAACCGGCATTGAACGTAACAAGCTGCTTCTCCACGCGACAGCTCCCCTTGGTCGTGGCTGATGCAGTACAAGATAGGGGAATATTTCGGGTTGACGATATGTCCTGTCGAGATGTTCGAACTTATCTTTGTAACCGTTTTTTTGGCTCCGAGTGCCCGGCAATGACGCGCCCAGTTTGGCAGAAACTCCTAATCTGCATCTTTATCGGGAACAAAATGGCTTTGGATTCATTTAGTTCGAGCGTTTGTCCGGGAATCACCGGATGATTTGCTGTGTCCAGGTTTCCGGTCGTCACAAATCGGGAGTTTGGGGGCATATCGGTTTTCAACGATTGGAGTTCATTATGGGGATTTTCGATAAGATTAAGAACGCCATTTGGGGAGAGGCACAAGCGGCAACTCCTGGGACGGAAACGGCTGCACAGCCTGCGCCGACACCGACCGCTTCATCTACTGCCGCCGCTCCGGCGCCATCTGCATCCGCACCCGCTTCTGCGGGCGCTGTCGATGTAGGCGCCATTCTGGACGCTGCTGTTGCCAAAAGCGGCCAGAAGCTCAACTGGAAGACTTCGATCGTCGATCTTATGAAAGCTCTCGGCCTCGACAGCAGCCTGGAACACCGCAAGGAGCTCGCCAAGGAGCTGGGTTATACCGGCGACACGGGCGATTCCGCGACCATGAATGTCTGGCTGCACAAGCAGGTGATCCAGAAACTCAAGGATAATGGCGGCAAAGTACCCGCCGGATTGTAATCAGGAGGGTTCCCGATGGGAAGCGCAGGAATAGGCTGGATTGCGGCAATCATCATCGGCGGTTTGGCCGGCTGGATTGCCTCCAATTTCATGAACAGCAATACCGGGATATTCATGAATGTCATCCTCGGTATTATCGGCGCAGCCGTAGCGAGTTTTATCTTCGGATTTCTCGGTGTTTCGTTCGGCGGCTGGCTGGGCTATCTGATCGCGGGCTTTATCGGCGCTTGCATATTGATATGGTTGGGCCGATTGGTAAGTTAGTAAAAAGGCGCCGCAAGGCGCCTTTTTCTTTTGCCGGATTGGAGCACATCCCAAAAAGTGGAAACCGGTTCCCACTTTCGGGAGACATGCTCTAATTCCGAGCCCGATGCTCTGCGAGGAAAATGCGGTCATCGCGGTTGGAGCAGATGACTGCGAAGATGATCGCCAGAACGGCACCCAGAAACGTATCGAGGATACGTTCGGAAATCATGCCGTCGTGCGGTACTCCCGGTGTTGCCAGATAGGTCATCAAAAGCGCCATCGGCGTCACCAGAATCTGTCCCAGCGCATAATTGCTGCCGATAATGACCTCGGTGGCGAATTGCAGTCCAGCCAGAATTGCAATGACGGACCAGAGGCTGGGGCCTTGCGCAAGTACCAGCCATGTAATCAAAGCGCCCAGAAGCGTGCCCGCCATGCGCTGCAAGGCCCGGTTCATGCTGATGTGCAGATGCGCGCCCTGCATCACGGCGACAGCGCCCATGGCCGCCCAGGCTGGATGTGTTGCGCCAAGAGCATAGGCAGCCAGCGCGGCAATCGCTGCGCCAAGCGAAATCCGGCTGGCGGCAATAAGCCTGTGAGCGGTCGGGCGTGACGGCTCGGACGGAAACGGCTTTTCCGCCGATGCCTGATGACGAAACTTCTCGGTCAGGGCGCAGATCAGGCAGGCGAGAGCCGAGACAATTGCTGTCGCGGCAGTACGCTCGAAGACATCATACAGCGACCCGACCGGCGCCATGGAGGCACCGGCTGCAAAGATGAATATGAGTGCGCCGGGCGGTCCGAATTTTCCGGTAACGGTTATGAAAGAGAATATGCCCGCAGACAGTGCCAACAGCAAAAGCTGGCCGGGCAAGGGCAGGCCAGCCCATGCGGCGAGCGACATGAAAAACACGGCGAGCGTCTGGCAGATCGCACACAGGAAAACGATCCATTCGCGTTTTGCCTGCGGAGCGAACCGGCCAAACAATGCGACAAGCGAGCCAAGCGAAGCAAAGCCGATCAGATGCGACCACGAGGACAGGCTGACCAGCGGAAGCGCGATAGCGACCGTGGCGGCGGCCTGAAGCCCGGCAAGCGACGAGTTTCTAAGCGAAGGCTGGCCAGCAAGGGCGACGCTTTCCCGAAACTGCTGCGGCGTCAAAAGGTTATAGGCGGCATGACGCCGCCCGGAAAGAAATCCGTCCGCTCTCATTGTTCCGGGTCCTGCTCGCGGTCGGATTTTATCTGCGACAGCCGGTGCTCAATGCTGTCGAAGCTTCGAAGCATGCTTGCAATGTCATCGTCCGACAGATCGGCGAGCATTTCCTTCTCGCCCTTCGCCAGCTCCTGACGAATTTCGGCGACCCGCTTTTCCCCTTGCGCCGTCAGATGCACCAGCCTCGCGCGGCTGTCCCTTTCATCGACGCGGCGTTCGGCCAGACCTTGACGGCATAGAATGTCGAGAAGGCGCACGAGGCTGGAGCCGTCTATGCCAACCAGAGCGGCCAGTTCCTTTTGCGTCACGCCGCCACCGGTCTGGTGAAGATGGACAAGGGGAACCCAGGTCGCATCGGTCAGTCCGGCTTCGGCAAGCCGGATGTCGAGTGCGCGCCGCCAGCGCCGCGCCAGCAGTGAAAAGCGAATACCGAATTGAGAACGGGGAGTGTCTGAAATCATGCGATGATTAGGACATAAAATAGTTTGAATTGCAAATCAAATTATAATTGATGGCATGCGAGGGGCCGCTGAACAGTGTTCGAGCGACGACCTGATTGAACCAGATCGACGCTCCAAATGCTTGTTTCGTCGCATTATCCTCACGCAAAACCGCTTCGCACTTTTGTTGGAAATGCTTTAATTGTTCCGCTTTTATTGATTGAGTATATTGGTAAATCAAAGCAAACCGATCCCGACACGGAGACCATATGGCGACTGAAGGACTTGGACAGACATTGGGGCCTGCTGTGGTTCTGCTCGCGGCTGGGGTTGTGGCGGTGCCGCTGTTTCGCAAGCTCGGTCTCGGTTCGGTGCTGGGATATTTCGCTGCCGGTGCTCTGGTCGGGCCGTCGGTTTTCGGCTTTTTCACCGACCCTGCAACGATCCTGCATTTTTCCGAACTTGGCGTGGTCATGTTCCTGTTCGTCATCGGACTTGAAATGCGCCCCGGCAAGCTCTGGACGATGCGGCAGCAGATATTCGGTCTGGGTCTTGCGCAGGTTCTAAGCTGCATCGCCCTTCTCACCGGCGCGGGCGTTCTTCTGGGCTTGTCGCCGATAACGGCTCTGATTGCCGGCTCCGGTTTTGTGTTATCTTCCACAGCCGTCATCATGTCGATGTTGCAGGAGCGGGGAGAAATAGCCACGTCAGACGGCCAGAAGGCTGTCTCCATCCTCCTGCTCGAAGATCTGATGATTGTGCCGCTGCTGGCACTCGTCGCCTTCCTTTCTCCCTCTCAGCATGAAACCGGTGGAATCCTGGGCATTGCGACAGCCATCGGCGCGATTTTGCTGCTGATTGTTGTCGGGCGCTGGCTGCTCGATCCCTTCTTCTCCTTGCTTGCCCGTGCGAGAGCGCGCGAAGTCCTGACGGCTGGCGCCCTGATTGTCGTGCTTGGCGCTGCCCTGCTGATGGAAGCGAGCGGCCTTTCGATGGCTATGGGCGCCTTCCTGGCCGGTGTCATGCTGTCCGGGTCCAGCTACCGGCATCAGATCGAGAGCGACATCGAGCCGTTCAAGGGGCTTTTGATGGGGCTGTTCTTTCTGGCTGTGGGCATGTCGCTCGATCTTGGCGTGGTCGCATCGGACTGGCCCTCGGTTCTCATCTTCCTCATTGCCTATGTGATTACAAAGGCAATCGGTATCTATGCTGTCGCCCGCATTTTCGGTTCCAGCCACCGATCGGCGCTCGAACGGACACTGCTTTTTGCGCAGGGCGGAGAATTCGCCTTCGTGCTCTATACATCGGCATTCGGGAACGGTTTGATTTCGGCGCGCGACAATGCGCTGTTTTCAACCGTCATCATTCTGTCGATGGCTGTTACGCCATTCGTTCTTATTCTGGGGTCCCGGCTTCTGCGCGAGGAAGCGCCGTCTCTCGAAGGCATTGAAGCCGCGCACAATCTCAAAGGCCGGGTGCTGATGATCGGCTTCGGGCGCTTCGGGCAGATCGCATCGCAATTACTGCTCGCACAAAGATCGGATGTTTCGATTATCGAAGCCGATCCCAACCGTATCCGTGAAGCCGGGCGGTTCGGTTTCAAGATATTTTACGGCGATGGATCGCGGCTCGACATCCTGCATCATTCGGGTGCCGACGAGGCGGAAATCATCATGGTGTGCGTGGACGACCGGAAGACGGCCAATCGTATCGTCGAGCTGGTCAAGTCGCATTTCCCGGCAGCAAAGCTGATGGTGCGTTCCTATGATCGCACGCACTCCATCGAGCTGTTGAAGGCGGGGGTGGATTTCGAATTGCGCGAAACATTCGAATCCGCACTGCTGTTCGGAAAGGAAGCGCTTTGCGAGCTTGGGCTGGACGAGGTGGTCGCAGAGGACACTCTACGCGATATTCGCATGCGCGATGCCGAGCGGCTGACCGCGCAGGTGCAGGGCGACATCTATTCCGGTGCCGATCAGTTGCTGACCGGCGTGCCCGTTCCTGAACCTTTGACACCGCCCGGCAAGATTACCAAACTCGCCGGGGAAGAGGGCTTAAACTGAGCAATACAAGGCCAAACAATCAGGTCGGGCTTCACTCACCATAGCATTGCAGAAGCGGCGTGCCCGGGTCGGACGCTAGCCGAACTCGCGGCTCTTGGCTGTCTTCTGGGTATGGGCAGTTTCACTTGTGCGCAGGATCAAGTTTGCCCCAACGAGAATCTTTACCGGCGGTTGCGGTTCGGCGGTGTTGATTAAATCGTCGAGCACGGTGACTGCCAGATTTCCGATTTTCCGCTTGGACACGTCAACCGTTGTGAGACCCGGTTCCATGGTGGCGCTTTGCGGCAGATTATCGAAGCCAATCACCGAAACATCGTCAGGAATACGAAGTCCCTTGCCCTTCAGTGCCCGGATGAAGCCATAGGCGATGATATCGTTCGTGCAGAAATAGCACTCGGCGAGATCGAGCCCCGAATGCAGCATTGCGCAAGTGTCGCGATGGGCGCCTTCATAAGTCGATTCAACCGAGAGAACGTCACGCTCCTGAACCTTCAGGTCCAGACGCTGCATGTTCTTGAAAAATGCATCGCGGCGAAGGCGGAAGTTCGTCGTCTCGGTATGGCTGGCGACAAAACCGATCCGCGAAAAGCCAAGCTGCTTGAAGCGCGACAGAACCTTGAAGACGGCGTCCTCATTGTTCATATCGACGAAATTGGCTTCAATGACCTCATAAAACGTATCGATAAAGACGGTGGGCAGGCCAAGGCCCTGTATCATATGGATATCTGCCGCCGAAAGCTCGGTTCCAAGCGCGATCACGCCGCGCACCGGCGCGCCGGCCAGCGATTCCGCCACCGCACTGATCGGCTGTCCGTCGAAACTCACCACTTCCAGCGTATAGTTCCTGCGTGTCGCTTCCGAGGACATGCCGTCAATATAGTCCGAGACAAAAACACTGTGATCGCGATTGACCGTCTCACCATGCTTGGCAATCTTCAGAAAGCGGATCGTTTCTCCGCTGCTTGGCGCAGTCTTTGATGCGCGCGGAACATAATTCAGTCTGGAAACAGCTTCGAGGACGCGCGCGCGCGTTTCGCCCGAAATTTCGCCCTTGCCGTTGAGCACAAGAGAAACCGTTGCCGGAGAAACGCCCGCAGTCTCTGCGATGTCTCTGATCGTAAAAGACTTTTTCTTTTTCATATGCTCCGCACGATTACAGGAATTCGGTTAAGGACGCAGGCTCCGGGAACGAGAACATCTGCCATTTGTATGGCATTTGCTCTCAGGAACTTCAAATCCGCAAATTGCACCAGATTCAATATGTTGCCGGTTTGCTTCTCAAATCAAGAACGAACAGGCTTCATCTTTTTCAACGGCAAAAGGCTCGATTTTACATCCTGATATGAATCATATGTTTAGTAAACAATATGAGCGACTTTTAAACCGATTAAGGTAAAAACGATCCACAGGCAACGGAAATTTGCCGATAATGCGCTTGACAGCGGCATTGCTTCTCGTCATTTATTTAGTGAATAATAGTTTTGTTTACTAAACATGGTAGGAGGAGACCATGCAGAAGCCAAGCAATCAGCTTGCTATGCTTGTTGTCATCAATCTCGGATTGCTCGCACTTGGCGCGTATATCTCGGGCGGGTCTTTCCTTTCCCTGTTCAACCTGCAGTCCATGGCAGGCCAGGTGCCTGAAATCGGACTTCTGGCAATCGGCGTGATGCTGGCCATGTGCGCTGGCAATGGCGGGATCGATCTTTCGGGTATCGCGCTGGCCAATCTGGCGGGTGTGCTCTCCGCCGTTATTGTTTCGATGTTCATCTCCAGCGCTGAAAACCAGCTTGGCTTCAGCCTTGCCTTCATCGGTCTGGCGCTGCTGATCGGCCTTGCGGGCGGCATCATAAACGGCGTGCTGATTGCGCGTTTCAACATCACCCCGATCCTCTGCACGCTTGGCACGCAGATGGCATTTACGGGACTTGCGGTTGTTGTTTCCGGCGGACGCGCGGTCATGGTCGGCAGCCCCGATCTTCTGTCGCGCATCGGCAACGACATGTTTCTGGCTGTTCCGATCAGCTTCCTCATCTTCATCGCGATGGCGGTGCTTATTGCTGCGGTCGTGCGCTTCACGCCCTACGGTTACTGGCTGATGCTGATGGGAACCAATCCGAAAGCCGCTGTTTTTGCCGGCTTCCCGCGCAATGGCGTTCTGGTTGCCACCTATGCAACCAGCGGCCTGCTGGCAGGATTGGCAGGGATCATCATCGCTGCACGCAACGTCAACGTGAAGTTCGACTATGGCAGCTCATATCTTCTGGTCGCCATTCTCATCGCCGTCATGGCGGGCGTTAAGCCGGAAGGCGGCTATGGCCGCGTGATCTGCGTGGTGCTGAGCGCTGTTGCGCTGCAACTCATGTCCAGCCTGCTCAACTTCGGCGGCCTTTCCAATTTTGTCCGCGACTTCGCCTGGGGCCTGCTGCTGCTCGCCTTCCTCGCAGTCGGAAAATACGACATCGCGGGATTCTTTACCCTTGGCAATCGCCAGAAGGGAAACATCGGTGCGCACCCCTCAGGCACCCGAGCATAGATACTGGGGGATTGTAAGTGTGGAGGAAATAATGAAAGCAAAAACGAAAAAACTGCTCGCTGGCACAATCATTGGCGCGGCTGTTGTCGCAGGCAGCGCGGGCACGCTCGTCGCACAGGAAAAGCCGGTTATTGCAACGGTCGTCAAGATCAGCGGTATTCCGTGGTTCGACCGCATGAACACCGGTGTGGAAGCCTATCAGAAGGCAAATCCTGATGTGGTTGCAACCCAGAGCGGCCCTGCGACGTCCGACGCCGCGCAGCAGCTCCAGATCGTTCAGGACCTCGTTGCCAAGGGCGTAAACGCTCTCGCCGTCGTTCCGATGGACCCGGCTGTTCTCGAAGGCACCTTCAAGCGCGCCATGGAACGCGGCATCGTTGTTGTGACCCACGAGGCCGACAACCAGGTCAACACCATGGCCGACGTCGAAGCCTTCGATAATGCGGATTACGGAACGGCGCTCAACGAACGTCTGGCGGAATGCATGGGCAAGAGCGGCAAGTGGACCACTTTCGTTGGCTCGCTCGGCAGCCGCACGCATATGCAGTGGGTTGGCGCAGCGGAAGAAAACGCCAAGAAGTATGCCGACATGCAGCTCGTCGATCCGAACAATGAATCCTTCGACGATGCCAACGGCACCTACGAAAAGGCCAAGGAAATCCTGCGCAAGCATCCTGACCTGAAGGGCTTCCAGACTTCTGCCGGTAATGACGTTCTCGGCGTTGGCCGTGCAATCGATGAAGCTGGCCTGAGCGGCAAGGTCTGCCTGGTTGGCACCGGTCTGCCAAATCCGTCGGCTGATCTTCTGGAATCCGGCGCAATCACCGCAATCGGCTTCTGGGATCCGCAGAAGGCCGGTATGGCCATGAACGCGCTTGCTCGCATGTTCCTTGAAAAGAAGGAAGTGAAGGACGGCACCGATCTTGGCGTTGAAGGCTACAACAGCGTTCGCGTGAAGAAGGGTGCAGGCGAAGGCCTCCTCGTCATCGGCAACGGCATGGTTCTCGCTGACAAGGCCACCTACAAGGAACACCTGTTCTAAGAGCACCACGACAGGCTGACTGACCATCGCATGCGGACATCGTTCAGCCGCATGCGAATGGTGTCAAAAGCCCGGATGCAGCCCCCGCTGCATCCGGGCGCCTGGACCGAATGAACCATCAAAAATCAAGACATTAGCGGGCGGCAGTTACAGCCAACCCGGTCCTACAGCCAGCGCGGTCGCCTTTGCGAACGGCGCGGCGACAAAGGAATTCAACGTGTCAACTAAGACGACGAATGGGACGAGCACCGACCGGTCTCCGGATCGCTATCTCGAACTGCGCAATATCCATAAGCGGTTTGGCGGCGTTCACGCGCTGCGCGGCATCAATCTGACAATCGATCTTGGCCAGGCCTATCACCTGTTGGGTGAAAATGGTTGCGGCAAGAGCACCATCATCAAGATCATGTCCGGCGCACATGCACCCAGCGAAGGCGAGATTATTCTGGATGGCAAAACCTATACCGCGCTGAACCCGATCCAGTCGCTGGCAGCCGGTATCGAGACCGTTTATCAGGATCTGTCGCTTATTCCCAATCTGACCGTTGCCGAAAACGTAGCGCTGAATGAGCAGCTCGTTGAAGGCAATGGCCGACTGTTTCGCAGCGTCAAGTTTTCGCAGCTTCGTGAGACCGCAGAACGAGCTTTGAGCACGGTTGGCCTGCCGACCGACAAAGCCTTTCTGAATACAATCGTTTCCGAGCTGCCGCTTGCCATGCGCCAGCTCGTCGCGATTTCGCGCGCCATTGCAACGCACGCCAAGCTCGTCATCATGGACGAGCCGACCACATCGCTGACCCGTCGCGAAGTGGACAATCTGATTGAAGTGGTCGAGCGTCTGCGCGCAGAGCGCGTCGCCGTGCTTTTCGTGACCCACAAGCTTGATGAATGCTATCGCATCGGCGGCAATGCGGTTGTCTTCCGCGATGGCCAGTGCGTGGCACAGGGGCCAATCGAAAATTATACCAAGAAGCAGCTTTCCGAGCTGATGATCGGCAGGGAAATCGACGCCGAGCGCTACCGCACGGGGCAACCGGGTGAAGCAGAACTGCTGAAACTCGATAAGTTGTCGGCGTCTGGTTTCAAGGGCATCGGCTTTAGCTTACGCAAAGGCGAAATCCTCGGCATTACCGGTCTTGCGGATTCGGGCCGTAACGAGCTTGCCATGGCAATCACCGGCGTTGTGCCTGCACATTCCGGCTCAATCCGCCTCGAAGGAACTGTAACCGAGGTCAAAAGCCCTGCGGAAGCCATTGAGCGCGGCATAGGCTATGTGCCGGAAGACCGGCTTGCAGAAGGCTTGTTCCTTGATAAATCGATCTTTGAAAACGAGATCGCGCTGATCTTCAAAAAGCTCTGCAACAGCCTTGGCATCGTTGATCAGAAAGAGGGCCGGACTATTGCCGCCTCGCTAATGAAAGAGATGCGGCTGAACACCACCAATCTCGACCTGCCGGTTGGTGCGCTTTCGGGCGGCAATCAGCAGCGCGTTTTGATCGGCCGCTGGTTGAGCATCGGCCCCAAGCTTCTGGTGCTGCACGGTCCGACTGTTGGCGTCGATGTGGGATCGAAAGACACGATTTATCGCGCAATTCAGGCGCTGGCCGAAGCTGGCATGGGTCTCATCATCGTCAGCGATGATCTGCCGGAGCTTCTGCAGAATGCAGACCGCATTCTTGTCATGAACGCAGGCAGCATTGTTGCCGAATTCGATGCGGCACAGGCCACCGAAGATGAGCTCTATCAAGCCATGATGTCGTCGCAGAAGGAAGTTGCCTAATGAGTGCGTCGCAGTATCAACAGGATTTAGGTCGGACCCAATCCTTCAAGCCGGGTGAGTTCATTCGCAGGCGCCCGGAATCGATCACTTTCTTCCTGCTTGTGGCAATCTGCATGATTGTTTCGGTCATCAACCCTGCATTCCTGCAAGCCTCGACACTGATCGATATCGGTCGCGCCAGTGTGGTGATGGGCTTGTTTGCGCTTGGCGTCTTCATCATCCTCGCCGCTGGCGGCATCGATGTTTCCTTTACGGCGATTGCTGCCACGACAGTCTATTCGCTGACGCTTCTGGTGCAGTCCTACATGCCGGAACTGCCGATCATCTTCATCATTTTGATGGCGATTGCAGGCGGTATTTTCCTTGGCGTTCTCAACGGTCTTCTGGTGCATTACCTCAATGTACCGTCGCTGATCGTCACCATCGGCACGCAATATCTCTTCCGCGGCTTCCTGCTGGCTTTTGTCGGCACGGTCTGGATCATGTCCCTGCCTCCGACAATGGGTGCTTTTGGTCGCCTTCCGCTGTTCCAGTTTGAATCGGCAACCGGCGCCACCATCACCATGCCATTCTATTTTCTGGTGCTGCCTGCGGCTGCAATCCTGACCTGGTGGATATTGAACCGCACCTTGATGGGCCGTGCGATTTTCGCAATGGGCGGCAACAGCCAGATTGCTGCCCGCCTTGGCTATAATCTGCGCACCATCCGTATCTTCCTGTTCGGCTATGCAGGTGGTCTGGCAGGGCTTGCCGGTATCATCCATGTCTGCGCCAACCGCCAGTCGAGCCCATTCGACTTCGTGGGAACCGAAATCAGCGTTATCGCGGCTGTGGTTCTCGGTGGCGCGCGCATCACCGGCGGCACCGGCACCGTCGTCGGCACTCTTCTCGGTGTGCTGCTCATCACCGTCATCAACAGTGTTCTGGTGCTCGTGGGCATCCCCAGCACGTGGCAGCGTCTCGTCGTGGGCTGCTTCATCCTGCTGGCTGCCGCCTTCTTCGTCACCCGCCAACGCAAGAAATAACCCGATACTCTCAAGAGGAAATCATGAAGAAATTCCTGAACGATCCCGTCAATTTCGTGGATGAGATGCTTGAAGGCATCTATCGGGCGCATCCCGAGCTTACCTTTGTCGACAACGACAAGCGTTGCATGGTCACAGCCAATACCAAATCCGGCAAGGTCGGCATCGCAACGGGCGGCGGCTCTGGCCATCTGCCACTGTTCCTTGGCTATATCGGCGAAGGCATGATCGACGGCGCGGCTGTCGGTGGCGTGTTCCAGTCGCCGAGCTCGGAACAGATGTATCAGGTCACCAAGGCAATCGATCAGGGCGCTGGTGTTCTCTACATTTACGGCAATTACAGCGGCGACATCATCAATTTCGATATGGCTGCAGAACTTGCCGATCTCGATGGCATCACCGTCAAGCAGGTCGTCGGCAATGATGATGTGGCGTCCTCCATTGTCGGTGAAGAACACAAGCGTCGCGGCGTCGCCGGTATCTTCTTTGTCTATAAGGCTGCCGGTGCCGCCGCCGCCAACGGCCTGTCGCTCGATGAAGTGACGCGCCTTGCCGATAAGGCACGCCTGCGCACCCGCACGATGGGCGTTGCTCTCTCGAGCTGCGTTGTACCGGAAATCGGTCACGCCACCTTCTCGATTGGCGAAGACGAAATGGAAATCGGCATGGGCATCCATGGCGAGCCGGGCATCAGCCGCAAGAAGCTTGCCAGTGCAGATGCGGTTATCGACGAGCTGATGGAACGCATTTTTGCCGAGCAGGCCTATGCCAAGGGCGATGAAGTTGCCGTACTGGTCAACGGTCTTGGCGGCACGCCGCTTGAAGAACTCTACATCATGTTCCGCCGGGTTTCGCAGCTCTTTGACGAGCGTGGCGTCAAGGTCAAGCATGTCTGGATCGGCGAGTTTGCCACGTCCATGGAAATGGCTGGTGCATCAGTCTCCGTGCTGCATCTGGATGAAGAACTGGAGCCACTGGTTGCCGCTTCCGCTAATACCCCATTCTTCAAGCATTTTGCGGGTTGAGGTCAGATTATGAACGTCATTACAGCATCTGATCTGATCAACCTCTTCGACAGATGGAAACAGCTTTTTGCAGAACAGCGCGAATTCCTTATCGCGCTGGACGGCAAAGTTGGCGATAGCGATCTCGGCATCACCATGAGCAAGGCCTTTACGGCAGCCGCTGAAGCTGCCCATACGGAAGGTGAGGCCGCAGGCATTGCCAAGCTCCTGCGCACGGCTGGCGCCACCATGGCGCGTGTTGCGCCATCGACCATGGGTACGCTGACCGCAACCGGCTTCCTGCGTGCAAGCAAGGCCTGCGACGGGATCGACGCGCTGGGCACGCCAGAGATAGCCGCTTTCTGGCGCGCTTATCGCGATGGCATTGCCGAGCGTGGCAAGGCCAAGGTCGGTGACAAGACGCTGCTCGATGTGCTGGACCCGATTGCAGTCACGCTTGAGGCACAAGCCGCAGCAGGTGCTTCATTGACAGATGCGCTTGCAGCCGCCGCCAAAGCTGCCGAAGATGCGCTTGAAGCGACCAAGACCATGGTTGCCCAGCATGGCAAGGCCGCAGCCTTTCAGGAAAAGACGATCGGTCTTCAGGATGCAGGCGCAACGGTGGGAATGCTGCTGATTACCAGCATGTCGGCTTTCGTTTCCGCAGGCTGATATAAGCAGGCCAATATTCACATGACAGATAGACGAAAGCCCCGAGCTACAGGCTCGGGGCTTTTGCAATTATGGGCTTAGGCTGGTCGAAATATGTCTTAGTGCGACTTGGCCGCTGGATCAGGGAGTTCCGACAGGAATCTGGTTCAACAATGCAAACAGAATGGCTGAGAGGATTGCTGCTGCCGGGACGGTGACTACCCAGGCGGCGGCAATCGTCAGTGCGTGCGAGCGACGGACCAGCTTGCGACGGCGACGCTCCTCAACCGGAATAGATTCCAGTGGCAGGGCCTGGCGGGCTTTCTTCAACCGACGCTCTGTGTCCCATTCCCGGAAGAACCCAACGCCAAAGATTGCACCAATGGCAATATGGGTCGAACTGACCGGCAGTCCCAGCCAGCTCGCCAGAATGACGGTGATCGCAGCGGAAAGTGACACGCAATAGGCTCGCATCGGGTTCAGTTTGGTGATCTGGTTTCCAACCATCCGAATGAGCTTGGGGCCAAACAGGCACAAGCCGAATGAAATGCCACACGCGCCGATCAGCATAACCCAGAGCGGAATCACAACACCGTCGTTTAGCGCGCCGGTCTGCGATGTCTGGACAATTGCCGCGAGCGGCCCGACAGCATTTGCCACATCATTTGCACCATGGGCAAAGCTGAGCAATGCCGCCGAAACAACGAGAGGAATGCTGAACAGGACCTTGAGTGACTTGTTACGATTTTCAAGGCCGTGTGACTGGCGGCGGATGACCGGGATCAAAATCAACCAACTTCCGACGCCGACAGCCACCCCACAGATCAGGGCTACCTCAATTGATACATCGATCAACTGTTTCAGCCCCTTCATGATCAGATATGTCGCAAAGGTTCCCGCCATAAAACCAACAAGGATTGGCACCCATACGCGAGCAGCGGCAATCTTGTCTGTACGATAGACAATACGGGCTTTGATCAACCAGAGAAAACCAGCCGCTATGATCGCACCCAGCACTGGGGAAATAACCCAGCTTGCCGCGATAGCCGTCATTTGAGACCAGTTCACCGCTCCGAAGCCAGCTGCGACGATGCCTGCGCCCACGACACCTCCGACAACCGCATGCGTGGTCGAAACAGGAGCGCCGATCCATGTTGCCAGGTTGACCCAAAGCGCAGAGGCAAGCAACGCTGCCATCATTGCCCAGATGAACATGATCGGTGTTGCAAGCGTGTCTGGCGCAATGATGCCGGTTGCGACCGTCGATACAACATCAGCACCGGCAATGAGCGCGCCAGCACTTTCAAACACTGCGGCAATCGCAATCGCGCCACCCATGCTCAGCGCATTGGCGCCGACAGCCGGTCCCATATTGTTGGCTACGTCGTTGGCGCCAATGTTCAAAGCCATGTAGGCGCCAAAAACGGCTGCGGCTACAACGATAAGCGTCTGACTGGTCTGGCCCAGCAGCATGGCAGCGCCAAGTCCGGCAAGTATGATGAAAACAAGGGCGATGCCCGGCGCCACAAGCGGACGCGAGACGTAGCTCGCCGCCGTTTCCAGCTTGACGAAGCGGCTCAAGTCTCGATCCAGAGTCTCCAGATGACGAGCTTCGAGATCTTCGTTTGCCATGATTTACTCTTGATTTCTAACGCAGCGCACCGGCTCAATACGGTCGCTTGGGAATGACCCATTTCAGGAATTTGACCGGTGTTTAAATGCTGCCATTTTGAAAAGTCAATGATTCGAGTCTGCTCAGATCAGTAAGAGCCGCGACGAAAGACACTATACAGTAGTTGGCTAATGATTGAGCCTATTTAATAGAATAATAAAATCAATATATTATGAGAATATTTTTGCTGCCGAGCTCTTCGTGTATCCCGGTCGGGAGTACCTCGGTTTCTAACGGGCAATCATTCGGCTGCCCGGCGGGGCAGATAAGGTACGCGTTGTGCAGGAAGAAGAATGCAGTTCCCAACTGGCTTACCTCACTTGCAGCGCGGAGGTATGACTTATTCCACTTTATGCCGACGGCCTGCATCCCCTTGCAGGATGGGGGCCATAAACATCGTCTAAGGCGCGCTTGTGTTTTGGAATGGTCTGAGTCACAAATACTTCACGAATGTTACTGCGCATTTTGGGAAGGAAATCCGCCTTTATTGTATGTCGTAACATTCTAATAATTATAATAAGGGGAACCTGGAAAATGAAAACTGGTTTTAAGACGCATTCTATCGCGAAGTGCTTGATTGTCTCGACCGCACTGCTGGGAGCGAGCTTGTCTGCCCAGGCTGAGAAGATAGGCAATTGCGAGGTCACCGGCACCAAGGGTTCAGACCCGATCAAGCCGGTTGTTCCGGGACAGCTCACGGTGCAGACCACATTGCCTGCACCAGCGTGGTGGAATGGCGATTCACCTGATGCCATGAAAGACGGCTACGAATACTGCATGGCTGTCGACATGGCTTACCGCGCGGGTCTCGACAAAGTGAAGGTGGTCAATGTGTCTTTCGATGCGCTGGTGGCTGCGCAGACCAAGGATTTCGATATCGCTCTGGCTGAAGTGTCCATCACCGACAAGCGCAAGAAGGTGGTTGATTTCTCTACGCCCTATTTCGATTCAGATATCGGCGTGGCAATCAAGAAGGGAACAAATTACACGCCTGAGACGGTCAAGGATCTGCGCATCGGCGTGATGCAGGGTACGACTGGCGCGTCCTTTGTCGATCAGAAGTTGAAGCCAAAGGAAGTCAAGGTCTTTGCCGATACGGGCGCGCTATCGACTGCCCTGATGGCTAACCAGATTGACGCCGGTCTTCACGATACGTCGATCATGCTGGGTGTCGCGTCGAACTCGCATGGCATGGTTGAAGTGCCGTATCAGTATACTACCGGTGAGTCCTACGGTGCCCTCTATCCGAAGGGGTCTCCCAATGAGCCCGTCTTCAACAAGATGATCGAGGACATGAAGAAGGACGGCACCTTCGCTGCATTGTCGAAAACATATCTGGCCGATGCCTGGGGCGCCGATCCGGCCAAGATTCCTTATCTGAAGCCATAATCGCGTTTTCGCATCGGATCGCTGCATGCAGCGGTCCGATGCAGCCGTTCCATTGATCGTTCGTCCTTGCCTGCAACAGAAGCGGCAAGATTGCGGCGTATAGAAAGGGAGGCTAGCGCGATGTCCGCCAACACCCCTCAGCCCGGAGCCAAGCCGACTCTTGGCCTTTACGACAGCGAACGCGGTTGGAGCGCCAGTGCGCCGCCGCGCGATACCATGAACTGGGCCGTCACAGCCCTTGTCGTTGCGCTGGTCGTTGTACTCGCCAGCTGGAAAACCCTGCGCGACATCAATACTGCCCTGACGGAACTTGGAATGGGCGGCATCATCACGGCAGGCCTGCTGCTCTTGTGCGGTTTGGCGACGCTATTGTTGCTGAAGCCTGCAATGCAATCCTGGCGATTGTCTACGGCGGCTCGGCAAGCGCTTGCGACAAATGATTTGATTTCTGCGCGTGCGGCGACAGCTACGGCACGCGATTCCGCATATTCGACGCTGGGATATGGCGCGGTAACGGTGCTCTTGCTGACGGGTATTCAGTTCCTGTTGGTGAACGATCTCGCCGTCAGCCGTACATTTCTGCAAATACCGCTGATCGCAAGCTCCTTCTGGCTGGTGCTGAAGGCATTCTGGGTGAATGTCTACATCTTCGTCATTGCAGAGATTCTGGTTCTGATCTGGGGCCTTATCGTTGCAATCGCGCGTTTGATGCCTGGCGAAGCCGGACGCCCCGTCCGCCTGATCGCAACGGTTTATACCGATATGTTTCGTGGCTTGCCTGCGATCATCAATATCTACCTCATCGGCTTCGGCATTCCCCTGACGGGTTTGCCTTATCTGAAAGATCTTTCACCGGAATCCTACGCGATCATCGCCCTGACGCTGACCTATGGCGCTTATGTTGCCGAAGTGTACAGGGCCGGGATCGAGAGTATCCATCGCAGTCAGGTTGCCGCCGCGCGTTCTCTTGGTTTGTCGTATTTCCAGACGCTGCGTTACGTCGTCGTGCCGCAGGCGGTTCGGCGTATCATACCGCCGCTTCTCAACGATTTTATCGGCCTTCAAAAGGATACGGCTCTCGTCAATGTCATCGGCTCGATCGATGCGTTTAATCAGGCGCGCATTATCGGTGCGAACAACTTCAATCTTTCGCCTGTAACGACCGTGGCTCTGCTGTTCATCCTGATAACGATCCCGCAGGCTCGCTTCGTCGACCGTCTGCTTGAGCGTGAACAGCGGCGTACGCAATCGTAGCCCTTCCGGAGAATATGAACGATGGCGATGATAGAAATCCGTGATGTAACGAAGTCCTACGGCCCGGTCAAAATTCTCGACGGGTTGAACCTCAGTGTGGACGAACATCAGGTGGTCTGCCTGATCGGTCCTTCCGGCTGCGGCAAATCCACCTTGCTGCGTTGTCTGAACGGGCTGGAACAAATTCAGGGCGGTGAAATCTGTATCCATGGTGACCGCATGTCGGGTCCCGGTGTCGACGTCAATGCGCTCCGGCGTGATGTCGGCATCGTGTTCCAGAGCTACAATCTTTTCCCGCATATGAGCGTGGTCGAGAATGTCATGCTGGCGCCGATGAAAGTGCTCGGGCAAAAGCGTGAGGATGCGGAAGCCCGTGCCTTGTCACTGCTGACGCGCATCGGTCTGGAACATAGGGCGACGGCCTATCCCGACCAGTTATCCGGAGGCCAGCAACAGCGCGTTGCAATCGTTCGCGCACTGGCGATGAGCCCTTCGGTTTTGCTTCTGGATGAAATCACGTCTGCGCTTGATCCTGAACTCGTGTCGGAAGTGCTGAATATCGTCCGCGATCTCGCGGCAGAAGGCATGACGATGCTGCTCGCCACCCACGAGATGGGCTTTGCGCGGGAAGTTGCGAGCAAGATATGCTTCCTTTACGCAGGCAAGGTCCATGAGGAGGGGCCGCCTGAGCAGATATTCGGAAATCCCCGAGAAGAACGTACCCGAAAATTCCTCGAACGTATTATTGAAGCAGGGAGGCTTTAAGGCGCGTTTCGATCTGATTGGATCATTTGAAATGCTCTATCTCATTGTTTTCAAGCATGTTTCCCGAAACCGGTTCCCACTTTTGGGAGACATGCTCTAGTTCTGGTCCAGCACTCGCGACAGGCTGAGAGCTGCCAGCGTGCAGATTGCTCCGGATATAAGATATCCGCCGATGAAAATTATTCCGAGGCTGCTGGCGAGGCCGAGTGCCACGAGCGGGGCGAAAGCTGCACCCACAAGCCAGGCGAGGTCTGACGTCAGAGCCGCGCCGGTATAGCGATAATATTGTGTGAAACGGGAAGACACCGCGCCGGACGATTGACCGAATGTCAGCCCCAGAACACCAAAGCCTATCAGAATATAGGCATCCTGCCCCGCGCTGCCCGCATCGAGAAGGAAAGGCGCGGAAAAGCTGAAGAGAGCGATAATTATTGCGCCGATCATCAATTCGTTACGTCGCCCGATGCGATCAGCAACAAATCCGGACAGGATGATACCGATCAGACCGACCGCAGCACCCGCCACCTGAACCCAGAGGAAGCGTTCAGCGGGCTGGGCGCCCGAGAGAACAACCCAGCTAAGCGGAAAGATCGTTACGAGGTGGAACATCGCAAAGCTTGCCAGCGGCACAAAGGCTCCCAGAACCACATCGATACTATGCTTGCTCAGCATTTCAAAAACGGGTCGCGGCTGAAGTTCCTGCGCATCCATTGCTGCGCCGAACTCGCTGCTCGCAACGATGCGGAGGCGCGCAAACAGCGCGACGACGTTAATCGCGAAGGCCACAAAGAATGGATAGCGCCAACCCCATGCAAGAAAATCCGCTTCGCTGAGATTATGTACGAAATAGGCAAAAAGAATGCTTGCCAGTGCGAAGCCGATGGGCGCCCCCAATTGCGGGATCATCGCATACCAGCCACGCTTGCCTACCGGCGCACTCAAGCTCAGGAGAGAAGCCAGACCATCCCATGCGCCGCCGAGCGCGAAGCCCTGGCCCAGTCTGAACAGGGCGAGCAAAAACACAGCCCAATATCCGATCGTCTCGAACCCCGGTAAAAAGGCGATAGAAGCTGTTGAGCCGCCCAGAATAACCAGAGCAAGCGTGAGTTTTGTTCCTCGCCCGTAATGGCGATCAATCCACATGAAGACGAACGAACCCACAGGTCGCGCAATGAATGCCAGCGAAAAAACCGCGAACGACATCAAGGTTGCCGTTACCGGATCAGGGGCGAACGGGAAAATCAGCTTGGGAAAAACCAGAATGGAACCAAGCCCATAGACGAAAAAATCGAAAAACTCGGATGTTCGCCCGATGACAACGCCGATGGCGACATTTCCCGGCGACAAAGGCTTTCCGTCGCTATGGATGCGTCGTGCGTCCTGTTCGAGACCTGATGATGTCGGTGTTGCGGACGAACTCATGAAACTCTCCGAGGGAAATGTATCATGTGCTTTATGATGTCGCACAACGACAAGTTATCAAGGAACAGGTCAAAAAAAAAGCAGATATAGTTGTTTCGTAACGTGCTGGACTGAACAATTTTCATAAACTGAAAAATGGGTCTTCCCGAAATGCGATTGTGCCTTATCATGATGAAGGAACAGAATGTAGGTCGGGTTAGACATGAACGCATTCTTCAGTTTCACGCGAAAAGCGATCCCAGCCGTGCTTCTTCTGCCGGGGCTGGCTGGCTGCAATATGGTCGTGATGTCGCCATCTGGTGACATTGCAGCGCAGCAGAGAGACCTCATCGTCGTATCGACGATCCTGATGCTGATCATTATCGTGCCGGTTATCTTCCTGACGCTTTTCTTCGCGTGGCGGTACAGGCAGTCGAACAACGCCGCCAGATATGATCCAGAATGGCATCATTCGACAGCGCTGGAAGTGGTCATATGGACCGCTCCTCTGATGATTATCATCGCATTGGGCGCGATCACCTGGGTGAACACGCATAAACTCGACCCTTACCGGGCATTGGATCGCATTGATGGCACGCGGCCGGTCGAGGCCGGAACCAAACCCCTGACGGTCGAAGTTGTAGCGCTCGACTGGAAATGGCTGTTCTTTTATCCGGATTACGGTATCGCCACTGTCAACGAGATGGCGGCGCCGGTTGATACGCCCATCGACTTCAAGATCACGGCCTCGTCGGTTATGAATTCCTTCTATATTCCGGCACTTGCAGGCATGATCTATGCCATGCCGGGAATGCAGACGCGGCTTCATGCGGTCATCAACAAGGCCGGTGAATATGAAGGATTTTCATCCAACTATAGCGGCGAAGGCTTTTCGCATATGCGCTTCCAGTTTCACGGGCTTGACGCCTCGGATTTCGACAACTGGATAAGCCAGGTGAAGCAAAATGGAACCGCCCTGAACAGGGATACTTATCTGAAGCTCGAAAAGCCGAGCATCAGGGAGCCGGTTCGTTACTTCGGTGCCGTTGAAAGCGGACTTTTCGAAGCCGTGCTCAATATGTGTGTTCGCCCCGGCCAGATGTGCATGAGTGAAATGATGCACATCGACAGGATGGGCGGCGCGGGCCTTGATAGTCGCGAAAACAAGGCCCGGCTGCAGCATGATAATCGTCATAGCGCCGATGCCGCGCAGTCCAGCGCAACTGATATTCAAGCTATACCCGACGTGCACAAGGAGCAGGGCCATGACATCCACAATGACATGCATAATATGCCCTGAAGCCCCTTTGTGCCGATGGCGTGGAGCAGGGTTAGCGGCAGTTCTGCGGCCAGGTTAAGCCGTAGGGCAAGACCAAAAGATTGAAGAATCTGCAATCGGATAACAGTAACTTCGGGAATGTTCTATCATGATTGGCGGTGACAGTTCCACGAGTATGATCTTCGGGCGCCTCTCCCTGGAAGCGATACCCTATCACGAACCAATCCTCCTGGTGACCTTCATAGTGGTTGCAATTGGGGGTATCGCGGTTGTGGGGTTGATTACCTATTTCAGGCTTTGGGGGTATCTGTGGAACGAATGGTTCACCAGTGTGGACCACAAGAAGATCGGCATCATGTATGTCATTCTCGCATTGATCATGCTTCTGCGTGGTTTTGCCGACGCCATCATGATGCGCATCCAGCAGGCAATAGCGTTCAACGGGTATGAAGGCTATCTGCCGCCGCACCATTACGACCAGATATTCACCGCGCATGGCGTTATCATGATTTTCTTCATGGCCATGCCTTTCGTGACGGGCTTGATGAACTATGTTGTCCCGCTGCAGATAGGTGCGCGGGACGTTTCGTTCCCGTTTCTCAATAATTTCTCGTTCTGGATGACAACCGGCGGCGCCATCATCATCATGATGTCGCTTTTTGTAGGAGAGTTCGCCCGCACTGGCTGGCTGGCCTATCCCCCCTTGTCTGGCATTGACTACAGTCCTGACGTTGGGGTCGATTATTATATATGGGGCCTGCAGGTCGCGGGGGTGGGCACGACGCTTTCTGGTATTAATTTGATAGCCACCATCGTCAAGATGCGAGCTCCGGGCATGTCCTTCATGAAAATGCCGGTCTTCACCTGGACCTCGCTTTGCACCAACGTGCTCATTGTGGCGACATTCCCCATCCTAACTGCAACGCTCGCCCTTCTGTCGCTGGATCGTTATGTGGGAACGAATTTCTTCACCAACGATCTTGGTGGCAATCCGATGATGTATATCAACCTCATCTGGATATGGGGGCATCCGGAAGTCTACATTCTTGTATTGCCAGCTTTCGGCATTTTTTCTGAAGTGGTCGCAACCTTCTGCGGCAAGCGCCTGTTTGGCTATGCGTCGATGGTCTACGCGACCTGCGTCATCATGATCCTGTCCTATATTGTGTGGCTCCACCACTTCTTCACAATGGGGTCTGGCGCCTCGGTCAATGCATTCTTCGGTATCACGACGATGATCATCTCCATCCCCACCGGGGCGAAGATGTTCAACTGGCTCTTCACAATGTATCGCGGACGTATCCGCTATGAAGTGCCCATGTTATGGACGATCGGCTTCATGGTGACATTCGTGATCGGCGGTATGACGGGTGTGATGCTTGCAATTCCACCGGCCGATTTCGTACTGCACAATTCGCTCTTTCTCATCGCCCATTTTCATAACGTGATTATCGGTGGTGTTGTCTTCGGCCTGATGGCAGGGCTCGTTTACTGGTGGCCGAAGGCATTCGGCTATAAGCTTGATCCTTTCTGGGGAAAGATGAGCTTCTGGTTCTGGCAGATCGGCTTCTTCTTCGCCTTCATGCCGCTGTATGTTCTTGGGCTGAAAGGGGTTACCCGGCGGCTGAGCCAGTTTGAAGATCCTTCCTTGCAGATATGGTTTGTCATTGCGGCATTCGGCGCTGTCTTGATTGCGCTCGGAATCGCCTCCTTTCTCGTCCAGCTCGTCGTGAGCTATTTGAAGCGGGAGCAATTGCGTGACCTTACCGGCGATCCATGGGGCGGCCGTACGCTTGAATGGTCGACGTCCTCGCCTCCGCCGGAATACAACTTCGCCTTTACGCCCGTGGTTCACGATCTCGACAGCTGGTATGATATGAAAAACCGCGGCCATGAACGACCGCTGACCGGCTTCCGCCCCATTCATATGCCGCGCAATACAGGCGCCGGTGTCATACTGGCCGCACTGAGCGTCGTCCTTGCCTTTGCCCTCATATGGTACATCTGGTGGCTGGCAATCCTGTCCTTTGCCGCTTTGCTGATCGCCGCAATAGGGCACACATTCAACTATCAACGTGACTTCTATATCCCCGCTGAAACAGTTGCGGCGACAGAAGACGCCCGTTCAAAACTTCTCGCTGGATAGGCCCGATGACAGAGATACATCTAGATCAAGCCGAGAAGCCGCAGTTTTATCTGGCGGAAGACCATCATCCGGAAAACAGCACGACGCTGGGCTTCTGGCTCTATCTGATGAGTGACTGCCTGATATTTGCTGTCCTGTTTGCCACCTATGGCGTGCTCGGTCGCAACTATGCGGCAGGACCTTCACCTGCAGATTTATTTGATCTCAATCTGGTTGCAATCAATACGGCAATGCTGCTTCTGTCGTCGATTACATATGGGTTCGCTATGCTGCAGATGCAGCGAGATGAGAAAACTGCAACATTGTTCTGGCTGGCCATTACCGGCATTTTCGGCGCAGCGTTTCTGGCAATCGAGATTTACGAATTCAGTCATCTCATTCGTGAAGGCGCAGGGCCTGGCCGTTCGGCATTCCTGTCCTCCTTCTTCACCCTCGTCGGCACGCACGGGCTGCACGTTACTTTTGGTATCGTCTGGTTGATTACGCTTATGTTGCAGGTCATGCGCCATGGGCTGATTGTCGAAAATCGCCGACGCCTGATGTGCCTTTCGATGTTTTGGCATTTTCTGGACGTTATCTGGATTGGCGTGTTCTCCTTCGTATACTTATTGGGAGTCCTCGGATGAGCGTAAATAGCCCACACCACGGAACCCAGCCCAGCCACCATCAAGACCCGCATGGATCAGGGGCAGGCGAAGTTCACGCGACTTTCAGCGGCTACATGACAGGCTTTGTCCTGTCGGTCATTCTCACGGCCATTCCGTTTTGGCTTGTCATGGGGGATGTGCTTGCCAGCAGGCAGCTAACCGCAATGCTTGTCATGGGCATAGGGGCTGTCCAGATCGTGGTGCATATGATCTATTTTCTACATATGAGCCCGACGTCGGAGGGGGGCTGGACGCTGATGGCGCTGATATTTACGCTCATCATTGTCGGCATCGCTCTGGCAGGCTCACTTTGGGTCATGCATCATCTCAACGAGAATATGATGCCCGTTACCCATGAAATGATGAAGAACATGCCCTGACGTCGGGCATCCATGTTCCCGGTCAAATTAAGGGTCACTCGTTCAATCACAATAGCGGCCCTTACCGCTATTGGAGCGTATCCCGAAAAGTGTGAAACGGCTTTCGGAGAAGATGCGCGTGAGAAAAATGATTAGAGCGTCGATCTGATCCAATCAGATCGAAACGCTCGCTAATCCCTTGGAAGCTGCCGTCTGGCCCATTCTCCTTCGGGAATGGCGCGTCCGATATTATAGCTGAAGGCATCGATCACCATCGTTTCGGCATTGGCTTTGCAGGTGAAGTCGATAGCATACCATTTGTGCTGGCTGCGAAAGGCGCCGTCGCTGACCGTCAGGCCAGTCGCCGAAACAGAGCCGCCTTCACGCGCGAGCATGTCCGGAAAGGCACCGGCTTTGTGGCGGCGCACCTGTTCCAGCGCCTCGATGCCGCAAATCTGAATGATCCGGTCCTTCGGGGCGAGCTTTCCCAGCGCCTGTTTCACACGAGGATCGGACATCGCGTCCTTCGAGTAAATCTCACGCGCTCGTGTGAGTTTTTTGGCTGGTGTCACCGGTTTGGGGGCGTCGGCCTTTTGTTTTGGTGCGGTTTGAGTTTTTTCTGTGCTGGACTGACCGGATTCGGACGGCTTTTCGGTCTGAAGGAGCTGCCCGGCGGGTTCTGTTTCCGCTGCAGAAGGCTTTTCGTTAGCCTGCTCAACATCGGTCGCCGCATCAGCCTCAGAGGGCTCATCCGGTTTCCGTGATTCTTCAGGCGTTGCGGGCGGCAGGTCCTGCTCCGGTGGCAACTTCACCTCCTGCTTTGCGGCCGCAGATTCGAATGCCTGCGGCTGGGGTGGAGGGGCAGCCTGCTCCGGTGTCTTTGGTGCCTGTGGCTGGGGTTTCTTTTCAGGGGGAGGTGGCTGAACCAGCTCCACATTGACGCTTTGTTCTGAAGCGGGCGAGGGAAGATTTGGAAGGCGAACCAGAAACAGCAATGCCAGCGCCAGATGCAGGGCCACGGAGGCTGGCAGCCCCCAACCGGCCTCTTGCAAAACTCTTCTGGTGAACTGCAGCATGGCTCCAACGATCAGGGACTCGAAAGCCCCAATCTAGAGCTTATCCAGAAAGTGTGAAACGGTTTTCAGATAAAATTCGCGTCAGAATAAGCAGTTAGAGGCCGACATTCGGTCTGTCGATGATTTCACGCAGGGCAAAACTGGAATTGATCTTCACCACGTGCGGCAGAGCCGAGAGCCAGTCGCGATGGATGCGCTCATAATCCTCAAGATCGCGCGCCGCAACGCGCAGAATATAGTCATATTCGCCCGACATAAGGTAGCAGACCAGCACGTTGGGGCAGCGTTTCACCGCCGCCTCGAATTCGGCCAGCGTCTTGGCGAATTGGCCCGAAAGTGAAATATGGACAATCGCAATCATCCGGTATTCGAGCGCCTTCTGGGAAAGGCGGGCATGATAGCCCGCAATCACACCGCTCTTTTCCAGAATATCGAGGCGGCGCGAACAGGCTGAAGGCGACAATCCAACCTTCTCTGCAAGTTCTGCATTGGTAATGCGTGCGTTGGCCTGCAATGTCCCGAGAATTGCAAGATCAATAGGATCAAGATTGCTCATTCGAAGAACCTTCGAAAAAGAGGGTAATCGGCGCAATAATTCACCAAAAAGACGGGGCGGGCAAATCTTCTTTGCAAGGACATTGCGAGCCGCAGGTGTTCTCATTTTGGGATCGACAACGACCCACGGCAAGTGGGCAAAAATGAGAGGAACGCTTATGCGTGTCGGTTGCCCGAAGGAAATCAAGAACCATGAATATCGTGTCGGACTGACCCCCGCCGCAGTTCGTGAATATGTGGCTCATGGCCATGAAGTCTGGATTGAAACAAAGGCAGGCGCCGGTATTGGTGCCGATGATGCCAGCTACATCGCCGCTGGCGCGAAAATAGCTGCTTCTGCAAAAGACATCTTCGAGAAGTGCGACATGATCGTGAAGGTCAAGGAGCCACAGCCCGCCGAATGGGTGCAGCTTCGTGAAGGGCAGCTTCTCTACACCTATCTCCATCTTGCGCCTGACCCCGAACAGACCAAGGGACTACTCGCGTCTGGCGTGACGGCAATTGCCTATGAAACGGTGACGGATGATCGCGGTGGGCTGCCATTGCTCGCTCCAATGTCGGAAGTGGCGGGCCGTCTGTCGATACAGGCTGGTGCAACGGCGCTGCAGAAAGCAAATGGCGGTCTCGGAATTTTGCTGGGCGGCGTTCCCGGTGTGCTTCCGGCAAAAGTCACGATCATCGGCGGTGGCGTTGTCGGGCTTCATGCCGCCAGAATGGCGGCGGGCCTCGGTGCCGATGTATCCATTCTGGATCGCTCACTGCCGCGTCTGCGCCAGCTCGACGATATATTCAGCGGTCGTGTTCATACCCGCTATTCCAGTATTCAGGCGCTTGAAGATGAAGTCTTCTCTGCCGATCTCGTCATCGGCGCCGTATTGATCCCCGGTGCTGCGGCGCCGAAGCTCGTCACTCACGAAATGCTGTCGGGCATGAAGCAAGGTGCGGTCATCGTGGACGTGGCCATCGATCAGGGCGGCTGTTTCGAGACATCCCATGCAACGACGCATTCCGATCCCACTTACGAAGTGGATGGGGTAGTCCATTACTGCGTGGCCAATATGCCGGGCGCCGTTCCGGTAACCTCGGCGCACGCCCTCAACAACGCGACCCTTCATTACGGTCTGGCGCTTGCCGACCGTGGTTTGAGGGCAATTGCCGAGGACAAGCACCTGCGCAATGGCCTGAACGTTCACAAAGGGCGCATCACTAACAAACCGGTTGCGGAAGCGCTTGGTTATGAAGCCTTTGCGCCTGAAAGCGTTCTGAACGTGGCTTGAAGCCTTATAGGAACAGCATTGAAAGGTATTGCGATGGCGCTTTGTGCCATCGCAGTAACAAGTCACCCTGCAATATTCAGGTGCTTCGACCTTGCGCGGGAAGGGAAAAAGCTAGAGCATGTCTCCTGAAAGTGGGAACCGGTTTCGGGATAAAGACATGCGTAAAAACAAACAGATAGAGCATTTCTAATGATTCAATCAAAACAGGAAATGCTCTAGATTAGGCTGTAATCCATATCCTGGCAGGAAAATCCCGTGCAGCTTAAATTTTCGCGATCGGCATTGTGTTTCACGCTGATGCTTCTTGTCCTGCTCGCGACAATGGGGGCAGGGTTGGGCTGGATCAGAAGCTTTGCCGGGGATGTGATTGCCGTCATCTTTGTTTATGCGGTGCTTAGAACTTTCATTGAAGGAAATCGCCTGCTGCTGGCTTTGATCGCGTTTCTGACCGGGGTCGCGGTGGAGTTCGGTCAATACCTCGCAAAACAATTCGATGTCGTGATCGGAAATCCGGCCCTGCGTATTATTCTCGGAGCGACGCCGGATTGGCTGGACGTTCTGGCCTATGCGATAGGTGCCGGAATTGTCGTTGTGTATCTGCTGGCGCGACGTCAGGTGGAGGCGTCAAACTAATTTATAGAAATTGTTGCACGACCTTGTTTTGAACAAGATGTGCACCTATATGGCTGTCATAGGCATTGCTTAAGAGCGCTGGAACGCGTCTGTCGCTCGCAATAGCCTTCATCGCTTGATGCTTTTGACCACGGATGTACTGGCACTGGTAGGAAAGCGATGATCAGGAAGGTCGGTGCGTTTTCGCCCCGGCCTTTTTTGTTGTCTGCAGTTTCCCGAGAATAATGACAAACGGCCTGCTGAAATCCTCAAGCAGGCCGTTTGGCTAGAGCATTTCCTGTTTTGATTGAATCATTGGAAATGCTCTATCTGTTTGTTTTTAAGCATGTCTTTATCCCGAAACCGGTTCCCACTTTCGGGAGACATGCTCTAGAAATTAAGCAGCGAGTGCTTCGTCTTCCGAGGTCGGGACTTCCGAGATCGTTTTCAGAACCTGCGAAGCGATCTGGTATGGGCAGCCCTGCGAATTCGGGCGGCGATCTTCCAGATAGCCGCGATATCCATCCCTGACGAATGCATGTGGAACGCGGATCGAAGCGCCACGGTCGGCAACGCCGTAGGAGAACTTGTTCCATGGGGCGGTTTCATGCTTGCCGGTCAGGCGCATGTGGTTGTCCGGGCCGTAAACGTCGATATGGTCCTGCAGGTTCTTGTCGAACTGCGCCATGAGCGCTTCGAAATAGTCCTTGCCGCCCACTTCACGCATATATTTGGTCGAGAAGTTGCAGTGCATGCCCGAGCCGTTCCAATCGGTGTCGCCGAGCGGCTTGCAATGGAATTCGATATCGATTTCATACTGTTCGCAGAGACGAAGCAGGAGATAGCGGGCCATCCAGATCTGGTCGGCGGCGTTTTTGGAGCCCTTGCCGAAAATCTGGAATTCCCACTGGCCCTTGGCCACTTCCGCGTTGATGCCTTCGTGATTGATACCGGCATCAAGGCAAAGATCGAGATGTTCCTCGACGATCTTGCGGGCGATGGAGCCAACATTCTTGTAGCCGACGCCGGTGTAATACGGACCCTGAGGAGCTGGGAAGCCCTGTTCCGGGAAGCCGAGCGGGCGGCCATCCTTGTAGAAAAAATATTCCTGCTCGAAACCGAACCATGCATCATCGTCTTCGAGGACGGTTGCGCGGCTGTTGGATGGATGCGGCGTGATGCCATCCGGCATCATGACCTCACACATCACGAGAACGCCGTTCTTGCGCGCGGGATCGGGATAGATCGCGACCGGTTTCAATACGCAATCCGAACTGCCGCCTTCGGCCTGCATCGTCGATGAGCCGTCGAAGCCCCAGAGCGGCAGTTGCTCAAGCGTGGGGAAAGCGTCGAATTCCTTGATCTGCGTCTTGCCGCGCAGGCCCGCAGCAGGGGTGCATCCATCGAGCCAAATGTATTCGAGCTTGTACTTGGTCATCGCTAGTCTCTCTGTCATCCTCGGTTGATCGATCACCACAAGTCATGCGGTGTCGCGCGGCTCGGTGTTCGATTTAATAGAAGCAAGGACCGTGCCAGTTTTAAATTTGCCGCCTTTTCAAGGCAAAAAGGGCACATACGATCAGGTGGGCATGATTTGTGCAGCAGGAAAAGGAATGTGCCTGCTCAAAAAACAGGCAACAGATTACAATTTCATCACGTGTGAAATACTGGGTGCCTCATTCCAGTCTTGTCGCTCGTCACTTGAGCCGAGAAACCCCTGAAATTCATAAGCATAAAGCAAAATCGAACAGGCGGACAGAATAAGTCGTTGGACGCTCCGGCCACCATTCTTCACCTTACCCTCAAACAAAAGGGGAGTGACTGATGGCACGTTCGATCAACAGAAAATCGGCTTTTCTGGCAAGTTTAGCGTTGAGTGTTTCGGCAATGACTGTTTACGCAGCCAACGCTGCGGAAATTACCGTGATGGGTTATCGCGGCGCATTCCAGGACAATTACGTCAAGGCCGTCATCGAACCGTTCCAGAAGGAACATCCCGACATCAAGGTCACTTATTACGGCGTGCAGAATGCAGCGACATCGCTCGGAAATATGCGCGCCCAGAAATCCTCGCCCCAGACGGATGCGGTCATCTATGACCTCTCGGTCGCCAAGATTGCCGATGAGGAAGGGCTGGTCGAGAAGCTTGATCCGGCATCGCTCAAAAATTATGCGGATGTCGCCGATCTTGGCAAGGAACTCGCTGGCGCTGCAATACCGATTACATATGACACGCTTTCGCTTCTTTATAATCACGATGCATTTGCGAAGGGTTCACCGGATAGCTGGGAAGCGCTCTGGGACAAGCAGCAAAGCGGCAAGGTCATCATCCCGGCGCAGGGCGGCGGCGATATCCAAGCCATCCTGCTGACGATCATCGCGAACCGTCTCGCTGGTGAAGACGACTATACGAAGACTGTGAAACCGGGCGTCGACAAGCTGGTGGAACTGGCTCCTGCCGTACAGACATGGGAACCGAAGCCCGATGCCTATACGCTGGTCGCAAACGGCATGGCGACCTTGTCGATCGGCTACAATGCCCGCGCCCAGTTCTACTTCGACCAGACCGGCGGAAAGCTTCAGTCAGCCGGCCCGAAGGAAGGCACGGCTGCGCAGGTGAACGTCATCAGTGCGATTGCCAATGGCAAGAACATGGATGCAACCAGGACATTCATCGACTACGCGATAAGCCCCGAGGCGCAGGCCCGGTTCGCCGAGATCATGTTCTATGCGCCATCGAACACGAAAGCGGACGTGAACGACGAAACGAAAAAGCGCATTCCGTACATGGACCCGGTCCAGCGCGAAAAGCTCATTCCGGTCAACTGGATGACAATCGGCGATATGCGCGACAAGCTGCTCAATCCCTGGCGCCGCCAGATCATTCCGGCTGGTCGTTAACCCCTGCCTCACCCTGAAATTCACGCTTCCGCCCCGTTTCGCCGGGGCGGCAACGACCCCTCACAGGTTTCGATATGGTAGCAGAAAACTCATTTCTACAGTTGAAGGCTCTCACCAAGCTTTACGGTAACAATTACCGGGCAGTGGACGACCTTCATCTCGATCTGCCGCGCGGAAAATTGCTCGGCCTCCTCGGCCCATCCGGTTGCGGAAAGACGACAACTTTGCGCATGATTGCCGGTCTCGCCTCGATTTCGGACGGCAACATTCTGATTGATGGCAACGATATTTCACACAGGCCGCCTCATCAGCGCGATATCGGTCTGGTTTTCCAGAACTACGCCTTGTTCCCGCATATGACCGTGGCCGAAAATGTCGCTTTCGGTCTCGATATGCGCAAGGTTGGCAAGGCTGAGGCGAAGAAGCGGGTCGAGGAAGCGCTCGAAATGGTGCGGCTTCCTGGCTATGGTTCGCGCAAGCCGAAAGAAATGTCTGGCGGTCAGCAGCAGCGCGTGGCTCTGGCGCGTGCACTGGTCATCCGCCCGCGCATTCTTCTGCTCGACGAGCCTCTATCCAATCTGGATGCGAAGCTGCGCGATGACATGCGGATCGAAATCCGCGAGATTCAGAAGCGCCTCGACATCACCACGGTTTTCGTTACGCATGACCAGGTCGAAGCGCTCACAATGTGCGATGTCGTCGGCGTGATGGATAGCGGCAAGCTGGCACAGCTCGGTTCGCCGGAAGAAATCTATGAGAAGCCATCCTCCCTGTTTGTGGCCAAGTTCGTCGGTCGCGCCAATGTCCACAATTGCGAGATCGTCGACGAAAATGTCTGCCGTCTGGGCAGCGGCACCTATCGCTGCAACACGCATGGAAAGTCGCGCGGCTCAGGGCAGATCGCCATTCGTCCGCATCGCATCAATCTCACGCCCAACCGCGATCGCAATCTTGTCAGCGTCGTAACCAACAGCGCGCATGGCGTGATCGAGCGCACGACCTATATCGGTGACATCGTTCAATACGACATCGAGATTGAGGGCGCCTGCCTGAAAGTCGAAGTACCGACCGCCAGTGCGGGACATGCGTTCCATACCGGTGACCGGCTGCTGTGCGAATGGAAACCGGAAGATATGCTGGTTTTCGGGAGCTGATGTCATGACAGCGATCACATCAACCGACATCATTCCGGCAAAGTCATCAAGGCGCAGACGCTACAGCCTCGTCGCCGTTGCGCTCCTTCTGCCGATGGCCTTGATCAATCTCATCGCCTTCGTCGCGCCGGTTGCGCATCTTGCGCAGATATCCTTCCTGCAGAGCGAGAGTGGCGGCGTCCTGACAGACCGCTATACATTCGAAAACTACATCAATTTCTTCACCGACAGCTTCAATTGGGGGCTTGTGTTCAACTCGCTCTGGCTGAGCGCGTTCATCACGCTGGCAACGCTGGTTTGTGCTTATCCAATCGCGCTTTTCCTGCATCGTGTTTCGCCGGTCTGGCGCAACTTCCTTTTTGTGGTGACGGTCTCGCCGCTGCTCGTCAGCAGCGTGGTGCGCACCTATGGCTGGATGGTGCTTCTCGGCGATCAGGGACTTGTCAATGGAGCCTTGATGAATCTCGGCATCATTTCCTCCCCCATCAGGCTTGTTAACAATACGCTCGGCGTATTCATCGGCATGGTGGAAATCCTGATCCCTTATATGGCTCTGTCGTTGATTGCCGGTTTTGGGCGCCTGAACGCCTCGCTTGAGGAGGCCGCGGCATCCCTTGGCGCCAATGCCTTCACGCGGTTTCGCCGGATCATCCTGCCGCTTACCTTGCCGGGTATCGCACTTGGCTGTCTGCTTTGCTTCGTGCTGGCGATCAGCTCCTTCATCACGCCGAAATTGCTTGGCGGCGGGCGCGTGTTCCTGCTGGCGACGGAAATCTACGATCAGGCCGTAATCCAGCTTGAATGGCCGCGGGCTGCGGCAACCTCCGTCATTGTCCTGATCATCTTCGGTCTCGCCTTGATGGTCTATTCCCGCATCGCACGTCGCATCGACTGACTGGCAAAGGAGAAACGAGATGATTGGTTCAACTTCATTGCCATTCCGCCTTCTGGTCGGCCTGCTCTATCTGTTCCTGCTGGCCCCCATTCTGGTCGTCGTGCCGCTATCGTTCAGCAACGACAACTATCTGACTTTTCCGCCGCAGAGCTGGGGTGTGCGGTGGTATGCGGAAATGCTGCATCATGAAACGCTCATTCAGGCGTTCTGGATCAGCCTCGGCATTGCATCGGTCGTCACCGTCCTGTCGCTGCTGGCGGGTATCCCGGCGGCCTATGCCATACGCCGTTATCAGTTCCGTGGACGCGAAGCGGTGCTGAACCTCTTCACCGCGCCGCTGCTTCTGCCGTCCATCGTGCTTGGCCTTGCCATTCTGCTGGTGTTCGTGAGGCTGGAACTGCTCGGCACATTTACGGGCCTTGTGATCGCCCATCTGATCGTGACGACCCCTTACGTCATCCGCATCATGATAACGGCATTCTCTACTTTGCCACCATCGGTCGAAGAGGCCGCCACGATGCTGGGTGCGTCACCGTTCACCGTGTTCCGTCGCATCACCCTGCCGTTGATGATGCCGGGTCTGGTGGCAAGTGCGGCTTTGTCCTTCCTTCTGTCCTTCGATGAGGTGGTGATCTCGCTCTTCATCACCGGGCCACGCATGACGACGCTGCCGGTTGAAATCTTCAACTATGTCGAAAGCCGCACCGACCCGATGACCGCTTCCATCTCGGTGGTGCTGATCACGGCGACGCTGCTCATCATCTTCGTCATCGAACGCACACTCGGATTGTCACGCACAATCGGCAAATAACCTCCCAACTGAAAGTGACTGCAAGCATGGAAAATATCGCCCTCTGGATGTCGCAACCGCATTTCAGCTATCTCGAAATTGCCCGGACCTGCGGCTTCTCATCCTTCGTTCTGGAACTTGAGCACGGAACTTTCGACCTGTCTACGCTGGACCAGTTTCTGGCTTTCACCAAGGCGCAGGGTCTCTCCACCCTGACCAAGGTGCTGGCACCGACGCCAGAAGCCATTCAGCAGGCGCTGGACTTCGGATCGGATGGCGTCATCGTTCCGCATATCCTCGGTGTAGAACATGCGCATCAGGTTACGAAGGCTGCAAAATATCCGCTGGTCGGCACGCGCTCTTATACGGGTGGTCGCATTTTCGGCTATGCCCGTCCGGCGACCGACGCCTTCGAAAAAGAGAACAAGCGCACCAAATGCTTCGCCATGATCGAGACGGCGGAAAGTCTAGCCGACGTCGAGAAGATCATAGCGCTTGATACGGTTGACGGCTTGTTTCCCGGCCCTTCGGATCTGGCGCTTGCGCGTGGTCGGGGAGCCTACGCTTTCAATGATGACGACAAGGCCGATCTGCACCGTTGTGCAGCCGCTGCACGCGCTGCCGGGAAGCCATGGATCATGCCCGCCTGGACTGAAGCCGAACGGCGCTTCGCACAGGAAGAGGGCGCCGCGATGCTGGTCGTCGCCACCCAGAACATGACGCTTCGCCAGGGCATGGTTTCGACTGTGAACATGCTGAAAAGCGAAGCCCTGGTTGCCTGATTGAACTGAACACCCACTCATTTGCTGGAGGAAAAAATGAAGATTAGTCTGATCCAAACGAGCCCGCAGACCGACAAGGCGGAAAACCTGCGCATTACGCGGGGATTGATGGAAGATGCCGTGCGCACGGATTCTCCGGACCTGATCGTGCTGCCCGAATATTTCGAATATTACGGTGGTACTCCGGATGAGAAACTTGCGGCAGCCGAGAGTGTTCCCGATGGCCCTGCCTACAAGATGGCGCAGGACTTTGCTCGCGAGCACAAGGTCTTCGTCCATGCCGGAACCTTGATGGAAAAGGTTCCAAACGAAAAGCGCATCTACAATTCCACCTTCGTCTTCAATCGCGAAGGCAAAGAGATCGCGCATTATCGCAAGATCCATATGTTCGACATCGTCGGGCCGGACGGGACGGCCTATAAGGAATCGGCAACCGTCAAGCCGGGCGAGAATGTCGTCGTCTATGATCTCGACGGGTTCAAGATCGGCTGCGCTATCTGCTACGATATCCGCTTTGCCGAGCTTTATCTGGAGCTGGAAAAGGCCGGTGCCGATGTCATCGTGCTTCCCGCCGCGTTCACGCTGCAAACCGGCAAGGATCACTGGGAGGTGCTGGCGCGTGCCCGCGCCATTGAAACCCAGACCTATTTTGCCGCCTGCGGCCAGACCGGCAGCACGGTTTCGAATGGCGAGCGTCGTCATACCTATGGTCACTCGCTCGTCTGCGATCCGTGGGGCCATGTCATGGCGCGCGCGTCCGATGGCGTCGGCTTCGTGACGGCGCGCATCGAGCGCGCGCAGATCGAGCGTGTGCGTTCGCTTATTCCGATGGTCAGCCATCGCCGCATCGGCAAGCAGTTGCAAGCCTGCGCATAGGAGGCGTCATATGTATACGATCAATCCCATGCCGGAGCAGGTTCCTGCCGGTGATCTCCAGCTTCTATCGGGGGTCGAGACAGCCACTGTCGGGCACTGGCGTTTCTTCGGTTTCATGCACCGTTCCATCCAGCCGCTCCTCCCGAAGCGCCGTGTGGTCGGCACTGCCGTCACCATCGCCATACCGGGGCCGGATTCCACCCTGCTTCACCACGTAACCGGAATGCTCCGTCCCGGCGATATTCTGGTGGTGGACCGGATGGGAGACGACCGCTATGCGTGCTGGGGCGGCGGTGTGACCATCGCTGCGAAGGCTTCTGGTGCGGTCGCCGGGATCGTTGATGGTCCTTGCACGGACCTGACGGAAATCGAGGATTCCGATTTTCCGATGTGGGCGAGGGGTATCTCGCCCATCACCACCCGGCTCTATGACCTGGGCGGGGGCATCAACATTCCGGTCTCCTGCGGCGGTGTCGTCGTCAATCCCGGTGATGCCATCCTGGCCGATGAGAGCGGAGTTCTGGTTCTGCCGCGTGACGAGGTGAATGCGGTCGCCTCGCGTGCGCTCGAAATACAGGACAAGGGCAAGGTACGCGAAGCTTCGGTGAAGACAGGTCTCAAGCTTGGTGACGTGTCTGGCGCCACCAAGAAAATTCTCGCTCACGCGGGAAGCTGATGCGATAGGGCCGGTTTCGGCCGGCCCTCGTCATTTGTGAGAGGGAACATGACAATTTGCTTATTTTCATCCCGCAAGTGTCTTAGAAGGAAAGCACGAATCTGGTTGCCCGAAGCGCAATAAGGGACTTCAAGAAACGCAGGCGCGCGGGTGATTGAAATGGGAAGGGACATGCCCGTCCATGAATATCCGTTTTCTGGAAACGGTGATCTGGTTGTCGGAACTGCGTAATTTCCGGGCGACGGCGGCTCGCCTCAACATGACGCCTGCGGCAATATCCAATCGTATCGGCGCGATGGAGCAGGAGCTGGGGTTCCGGCTTTTCGACCGCGATGCCCGCGACGTCAACCTGACGGCGGAAGGCGAAGCTTTTGTCGAGGGCGCGCGCGATGTCGTGCGCCGTTACCATGATCTGGTAGAAAGCCTGAGCCCGCAAAATGGGCTTGAAGGCACGCTGAAGATTGGCATCGTTCCGAGCCTCGCCATGACCATATTGCCGGGCATTCTCGATATTGTCCGCCAACGCTACCCGCAGATCCGCATCTCGATCACCACTTCATCTTCGAAGGGGATCGTTCAAAAGCTGGAGCAGCGGGAGCTCGACATCGTTTTCGCCATCCAACCCGAGCCTTCACCCAATCTGCGCATCGTCGACATATGCACTTTCGGCATGTTCTGGATATCGCGCAGCAATCAGTTTCCGGGCGGGGCAGAAGACATGCTGTCACGCGATGACCTGCTCGGCTGCAATCTTATTTCCTATGAGAGCGGTTCCTATAATTATCAGCAGATCATCAATTATTTCACGGAAGAGCGCCTGAAAGATGCGACCGTTCATTATTCCAATTCGCTCACCACGACGATCAACATGATTTCGGCTGGTGTCGGTATTTCCGTCATTCCGCCGGTGGTAATCCAGAAAGAGCTTCGGACAGGCGAGCTGCAGGTGCTGAATACCAATGCCGCTTTCCCGGCGACGAGCTATAGCGCTATTTATCTGGAGAGCGCGGCAACGCGGCTTATCACGCTTGTGGCCAATATCGCCCGTGAAGCCGGGCGCAATTTCAGCGGTAATTTCAGCGATAGTCTGGCCTATCAGGATTAGCGCGCAGTTTCCGCTCAGGCTGGTTTCAATTTGCCTTGAATTTCATCCCTGCAATAAATGCTGATGATCTCTTCAGCGACCAGGCGCTGCAATTCCCAGAGATTGCGGTCGCGGATGCCTTTTTCTTCCAGATGCTTGACGGTGAGATAGAGATACTCTGCGCAGGAACCCATATGCCCGCAGGCGCGCGCAAGCAGTTGCGCCACGGACGTCAGGGGCATGTTGTCCGACAGCCTGTCTCCGCGCGGTCCAGCCCAGAAAACGAGCGCACGCACAGGCCCGTCCTCCGTTTCGACCGTGATCCAGCGAATGGAATAGGCATCGTCAATTGAACTGATTTCGCGCCGGATCATTCTGCGCAATTGCCCAAGGCGGTCCTCGTCGGACAGGCGGAAAACGATACCCTTGCAACTGCCGCCGGATCGAAGCGCCAGCATGAGGCCCGGCTGGGCCATCGTTGCACGCCAGCGCGTCAGCCGAAGGCAGAATGACCGGTGCCAGCCGCTCGCCGTTCCGGCGCGCGAGTCCACCGCATTGAAGTCCGGCTTCCAGATCAGGGAGCCATAGGCGAAAACCCAGAGCGGGTCGTCTCCTGCTTCGAGGAAAAGCTGTTCCGCCAGTTCATCGACGTCATTGTCGGTGATCGGTGCACGGCTCGGATCGGGGCCGCGATCAACCTCAAGCCGAAGGCTCAGCGAAACGAGTTCCTCGGTCAAAGCCATCCGGGACAGATCGGTAGAAGGCACGGCGTATTCTGGCTGATCGTAGTTCTTGGTCATTCTTTCACGGCAAAGCATGTTCATGGGCGCGTCGCCTCAGATACTCGCATTTTTGCGCATATCATCAAGCTGCCGCAGCGAAGAAAACAACGATTCCCGGTCGCGCAGATGCTCTTCATAAAGAGACACGAAAATGGAATTCGTCGTTACATGCGGCTCCGGTGCGGATTGCGCGCGTTGCAAGCTGTTGTTGGCCTTGCGTTTGGCATCTTCGACTTTGGCCTGTAATTCCCGAAGCCTGCCAGAGTTGCCAAACGCACCAACGCCGGCTTCCGGTGCGCCCGAGGCGACTGTATTCGATGTCGAGTGGATCATGGTCTGCATCTCCAATGGCAAGATATAGAGCTGATCGTGGTGTCTGTTTATGATATAATGATGTTAGAAAATGTACTAAATTACATTCTTGTGATGTTGTGTTTTGGGCATTGTTTTTGAGAATAATTCTATTTCTTGCTGAGGAAATTTTTAACATTATCGCCGCGTTGGAAACGAGGCATGCAATGCCAAAACATCCAGCGAACGGGGAAAAATCACATGGCAGGACTGTGAACGGATAGAATCCGGATCGAGCGCGCAACTGGCCTCGGAAAGCGGGATATCAATCAGCGTCGTGATTCATGAATGGCAGCATATCGACCGTGTCGATTGCCGTAGGCTCGACAGGTTTGCCGTCTGGCTTGGCAAAAATCATCACTGCGAGGCAGTAGATCAGGAACACCGCTACGCCGATAGCTAGCAGGCTGGCAAATATGAGTGGCCAATCGAACATGTCCGGCACCTTGGCGCAGTTTGCGCGCCAACTCAACCGTCTCTTGCGACAGGCAAGCCTCAGCGCTAGCCTGTCGGAAAAGAACGACAAGTTTTTATTGGGGGACGCAATGTCCGAAATTAAAACACTGGGGTCCAGGCAGGTTTACGAAAATCGTTGGATGAAGGTTCGCGAGGATCGCATCGTTTACCCGGATGGCAGTGAAAGCATTTATGGCGTCGTTGAGAAGAACGATGCGGCAATGATTTTCGCGATGGACGACGAGGACGGCGTCTATCTGGTGGAGCAGTTCCGCTATCCGGTCGGGAACCGCTTCTGGGAGCTTCCGCAAGGAGCGTGGCAGGAGCAGGCGGACGTCGATCCACTGGTTCTGGCTCGCGGAGAGCTGCGAGAGGAAACCGGGCTGACCGCTGCGGACATGGTCTATCTCGGCGAGACTTACGAAGCCTATGGTTTTGCAGCGAACAAGTGCCACATCTTTCTCGCCACAGGACTACAGATGGGAAAGCCCAGTCTTGATGCCGAAGAGCAGGGGCTGATCTGCCGCCGCTTTCCTATCGGGGAAGCAATAGAGATGATCCTTCGCGGCGATATCAAAGATGCCTGTACAATCGCGGCCTTCGGGCTTTTGAGCCTGAAAGGGATTATCTGAAACAGCCACATGGATGTAGTTGCACCCACTGAGATCAATGAGGCAATCTCCAAAGCAGATACAAGCCCACAATTGTAGGCGCGATGACGCCCGACCAAAGCCATATCTGGTCCATCAGCAACAATCGCATCATTTCTTGTGTGTTTCGATCCAGGTTATGCCGAAGACGACTGCGCTGACGGCCAGGATCGCTGTTATCTCAATCCAAAAAATCAACTGCATGGCGATGTCCTCCAGCATGGTTAACAAACAACTAACGAAAAGGTTCATTCACGGACGGTCTTCGTTGACATAGTGACATCATGATGTCACTATGTCTGCATGAAAATCGCGGAAGATCATGCTCCCCTCTACGCCAAGGTGGAAACATCGCTGGCAGACGATATTTCAGCCGGTATTTTGCTGACTGGCAGTCAGCTTCCTCCAGAAGATCGTTTGATAGAGCGCTTCGGTGTCAGCCGGACGACCGTTCGTAAGGCCATCGAGAATCTGGTGGCACGCGGCCTCGTCGAAATTCGCCGTGGCAAGGGGACCTTCGTTGCTCAACCGAAGATCATGCAGGAATTGACTGAGCTGACCGGCTTTGTCGAAGACATGCAGGCGCTTGGTCGGGTCGCAACGGCGCAATTGCTCGATAAAGAAATCGTGCCTGCGGATGCAGAGGTCGCGCGGCAGCTTGCATTGCCGTCGGGAACTCTGGTGATGCGGATTCGGCGTGTTCGGCTTGCCGATGGTGTCGCCATGTCTTTGGATGAAACATATCTGCCGCGTGAAATCGGTGAGAAGATCGTCACGCACGATCTGGACGTCGAGCCGATCTTCACCTTGCTGGAAGACAAATATAATCTGCCCCTCATAGAGGCGGAATATCGGCTGGAGGCCGTGACCGCTGCGCCGGATATTGCGGCGGCGCTCGCTGTTGCGCCCGGCAGCGCCGTATTCATGATCGAACGGACATCCTACACGGAGGGGCATCAGGCGATAGACTACGAAAGACTTCACTATCGCGGTGATCTCATCAGTTTTGTCACGCGCCTTGCCCGGCGACCGCGCGATCGCAAATAGCCGGAGGGCGAAATGCTGGTTTTATGGCTGTTCATAGCGGCTTTCGGTGCAAGTGCGCTTGGCGGTGTGCTGGGCATGGCAAGCGGCATCTTCATCGTGCCGGCTCTGACGCTGTTTTTCGGTGTGGAAATTCATGTCGCTATCGGTGCGAGCATCGTTTCGGTCATCGCCTGTTCCTGCGGCAGCGCTGCTCCGCTTTTGAAGCGGCGGCTGACCAATGTTCGGCTCGCGGTTGTTCTTGAGACGGCAACCACGCTTGGTGCGCTGACCGGCGTGTTCCTGATCGGGATCGTTTCGACTTCAGTTCTGTATGGCCTGTTCGCGGCCATTCTGGTGCTTTCCGCAAAGCAGATGCTGGTACGGAGGCGGGAGGAAAGAGGCTCAAGCGCGTCTGGTGCGCAGAGCCTCGCCACAAGCCTTCGGCTGCATTCGAGCTTTCCCGACCACATAACGGGGCGGGAGGTGCATTATCGGGTCGGTCATGTTCCGCTTGGCATGGCGCTTATGTATGGGGCGGGATTGGTCTCTGCACTCCTGGGAATTGGCTCGGGCGTTCTCAAGATTCCGGCAATGGACACGGCCTTGAAGCTTCCGATCAAGGTCTCGTCCGCCACCTCCAACTTCATGATCGGTGTTACGGCGGCTGCGAGCGCCAGCACCTATTTTGTTCGTGGTGACATCGATATCGGGATCACGGGACCGATTGCGCTCGGTTCGGTTGTCGGGGCGCTGGTCGGCGCCCGCCTGCTCATGAGCCTTCCGGCGGAAAAACTGCGCATATTCTTCGTTGCAGTCCTGCTTGTGCTCGCGGTCCAGATGCTTCTGAGCGCTTTCGGTATCGAGATCATTGGAGGTTCAAAATGAAAACTGTTGCAGACGCCCAACGCCGGGACAGGGCCATTGGTGCACTTCTATGGTATGGGACATGGCTCGCCTCCGCCCTGATCGCAGCCGGTATCATCATGAGTGCCATTGCCCCAAAATCGCTTGTGCTGAACGGCTACGACATTGTGAAGGCCGGTGTCGGGGTATTTATTCTTTTGCCGATCACTCGGGTCGCACTGACGATGTATCTTTTCCTGCGTGAGCGTGACTATGTCTACACCGTCATTGCTGCAATGGTTCTGCTGATTATCGCAACCGGCATCGTCGTGGATTTTGGTTGATCAAGGCAATCTCTAAGGTAAGACATTGCGGACCTGGCCGTGCTTCGCTTGGTTCTATCTCCATTACAGGCAGAAATAACATGACATCACAAACAACTACACGCAAACCGCGCGGCCGCGATCTGGGCCTCCCCTTTACCGGCACGACCGGCCCGCATAATGCTATCACAGATGTCGACGGCGTGGGCGTCGGCTTCCAGACGATCATCGAGAATGAGCCACGCCCGGGCCGCAAGCGTCCTGCGCGCAGCGGTGTGACGGCCATTCTGCCCCATATTCAGTCTGAAACTCCGGTTCCGGTCTATGCCGGTGTTCATCGCTTCAACGGCAATGGAGAAATGACCGGCACGCACTGGATCGAAGACGGCGGCTATTTCCTCGGGCCAGTCGTCATCACCAATACACACGGCATCGGCATGGCGCATCATGCCACCGTGCGTTGGATGGTTGACCGCTATTCCTCGACATATCAGACCGATGACTATCTCTGGATTATGCCCGTGATCGCGGAGACCTATGACGGTGCGCTCAACGACATCAACGGTTTTCCGGTTACGGAAGCCGATGTGCGCAAGGCGCTCGACAATGTTGCGTCCGGCCCGGTGCAGGAAGGCAATTGCGGCGGCGGCACTGCAATGATTACCTATGGCTTCAAGGGAGGCACTGGTACTGCATCGCGCGTGGTCGAATTTGGCGGGCGCAGTTTTACAATTGGCGCGCTGGTGCAGGCCAATCACGGCCAGCGCGATTGGCTGACCATTGCCGGTGTGCCGGTGGGGCAGCATATGCGGGATGGTACGCCGCAGAGTCAGTTGCAGGAGCGGGGTTCGATTATCGTCGTGCTGGCGACCGATCTGCCATTGATGCCGCACCAACTGAAACGCCTTGCGCGGCGTGCAAGCATCGGTATCGGGCGCAACGGAACGCCGGGTGGCAATAATTCCGGCGATATTTTTATTGCTTTCTCTACCGCCAACCAGCGACCGATGCAGCATCGCTCCACGCCCTTCCTGGAAGTGGAGATGGTGAATGACGAGCCGCTTGATCCCGTCTATCTGGCGGCGGTCGATAGTGTGGAGGAGGCCGTAGTCAATGCCATGCTCGCCGCCGAGGATATGGGTGGAACACCCTATGACCGGCTGCTGGTCCAGGCCATAGATCACGAACGTCTTTGCGCTGTGCTGCGCCAGTATGGGCGCCTTGCCTGACGGGCCATAGGGTCAGGTATCAAGGTTCCAATCCTGCCGGATCACGATCCGGTTCATATCACACGGTTTCCGTCATGCTGATCGGAAACCGTGAACGCCTCCCACCATCTTGCCGTCTTGACAGTATTCTATCGACGGCACTACGCTACAGTAACACTGCAGATTTTTACTGAAGTTAGGGGAGGAATTCATGACTAAAAGTTCAATTATTACAGGACTGGGTCGGGTTTCAATTTCACGACGCCAGTTTATAACATCGAGCGCACTGGGCGCTGGTGCTCTGCTTCTACCGTCCTTGCCGTCTTTCGCAGCGGACAAGCCCAAAGTGGGTCTGGTCATGAAGTCGCTCGCCAACGAGTTCTTTAAGCAGATGCAGGCGGGTGCCGAGGACTATGCTGCCAAAAACACCGACAAGTTCTCCTTTGCTGCTGTCGGCATGAAGGACGAGCGTGATTTCGCCGCCCAGGTCGATGCGGTTGAGAACTTCATCACGCAGCAGTTCAACGTGATCGTGCTCGCTCCGGCGGATTCCAAGGCCATGGTAACGCCGGTTAAAAAGGCTCTGGAAGCCGGCATCAAGGTCATCAACATTGACGTGGCGCTCGATGAAGAGGCGAAAAAGCAGGCCGGTGTCGATCTTGCCTTCTTTGGTCCGGACAATCGCGAGGGTGCAAAGCTTGCCGGTATGGCGCTTGCCAAAGAACTCGGCAAGGGCGGCAAGGTGGTTATCCTTGAAGGCAATCCGGAAGCAGACAACGCCAAGGAGCGCAAGAAAGGTTTTGACGATGCCGTGGCTGAAGGCGGCCTGACACTGCTCGATTCCAAGACTGCACATTGGGAGACGGAAGAAGCCAACACGCTGATGACCAATTTCCTGACCCAGTATCAGGACATTCAAGGTGTGATGGCAGCCAATGACTCCATGGCGCTCGGCGTCGTCAAGGCGCTGGATGCTGCTGGAAAGTCGGGACAGATCAAGGTCGTGGGCTTCGACAACATTCCTGCCGTCCAGCCTTTGATCAAGGATGGCAAGATGCTTGCCACCGTCGATCAGTTCGGCGCGCAGATGGCGGCCATGGGCATTGATTACGGTCTCAAGGAACTGGCGGGCGAGAAATTTTCCGGCTGGGTCAAGACGGATATCAAACTGATCACCGCCCAAGATCTCTGAACCCGAAATTTCTGAAATATTGCCAATTTTCGGGCGGCGCCCGTAGCGCCGCTCCTCCTCACCCGGCAGGCAGGAACAGACATGCAGTCAGCCGACGCCATTTTAAGATTGGAAAATGTCGGCAAGACCTTTCCGGGTGTAGTTGCGTTGGATGGTATCACGCTGGAGCTGCAGCGTGGCGAGACGCATATCATCCTGGGCGAAAACGGCGCCGGCAAGTCGACCCTCATCAAACTTCTCGCTGGCATATATCAGCCCGACACGGGCGAGATTTTTCTGAACGGCCAGCCCTACAAGCCAAAGACCCCGCATGATGCGCAGGTTCAGGGTATTCGCATCGTTCATCAGGAACTCAACCTGCTGTCGCATCTTTCCATTGCCGAAAACCTGATGCTGGAAAGCCTTCCGAGGCGCTTCGGGATCATGGATCGGGCAACGCTGAACCGCCGCGCCGAAGAGCTTTTGGCTGAGGTCGGCCTGGCGGTCGATCCGCGTATGCCGGTTTCGGAGCTGGGCGTTGCGCAAATGCAGTTGGTCGAGATCGCCAAGGCGCTCGGTTATGACAGCAAACTGCTGGTTCTGGACGAGCCGACGGCGACATTGACGCCGCCGGAAATCGAGCGGTTGTTTGCGATCATCAAGCGTCTGAAGGCGAAAGGTGTCACGATCATCTACATCTCCCACCGTCTGCACGAGGTTTTCGAGATTGGCGACCGCGTGACGGTTTTGCGCAATGGCAGACTGGTCGAGACGCGCGATCTGCAGGGGTTGAGCGTGCCGGATCTGGTACGCATGATGATCGGCCGCGACATTGCGGATGAGTACAGCTTCAATGCGGATATCAGGCCCGGCGCTGTCGCCTTGGCGGTGAGGGATGTGAAGCGCAACAATGGCGCCCCGCCTGTTTCGTTCTCGGTGCGCCATGGAGAAATTCTTGGTGTCGCCGGTCTGGTCGGGTCAGGCCGTACCGAGGTGATGCGCGCAATCTTCGGCGCCGATCCAAGATCGGCAGGGGAAATCGATATAGATGGAAGGCCGGTAAATATCCGTGATCCGCGCGATGCGGTGCGCAACGGCCTTGGTTTCTTGACGGAAGACCGCAAGAGCCAGGGGTTGCTGCTTGACATGCCTGTCTATGTCAACGCCACGATCACCGACCTGAAAAAAATCTCGCACGGTGGTCTGCTGGACGGTAGCGTGGAGAAAAGTGCGGTGGCTGAACTGGTCGAGCGGTTGCGCGTCAAGACGGCATCCATCGATACGCCGGTACGTAACCTCTCCGGCGGTAATCAGCAAAAGGTGGTTCTGGCAAAATGGCTGTTTCGCGGTTCGTCCACACTGATACTCGATGAACCGACACGTGGGGTCGATGTTGGCGCCAGGCGAGAGATTTATCAACTTCTGTGGATGCTGGCCGCCAACCAGAAGGCAATTATCATGATTTCCTCGGATCTGCCCGAGCTGATCGGCATGTGTCACCGCATCATTGTTTTCTCCAACGGCAAACTGGTGGGGGAATTGGACCGGTCGCAATTCGACCAGGAGCGTATTCTTTCGCTCGCTTATCAGGAGCATGTTCACGCATGACGGACCCCACTTCTCCATCTGCCCAACACCCCGGTGCTGTCGATCGCCAGAAGCTGAAACGCTTCCTGTTGCGTGATGCCGGCGTATTTCTGGCGTTGATCCTGATAACGCTGGTATTTTCCATCACCGCGCCCTATTTCGCAACGTCGGGCAATGCGCTGAAGATTTTCGTTCAGATTGCGATCAATACGGTCCTTGCGGCAGGTATGACCTTTGTCATCCTAACTGGCGGCATAGACCTTTCCGTTGGCTCGGTGCTTGCCTTATGTACGGTTGTGGGCGCGCTTATTATGACCTCTGGTCTGGAGCCTGCCTTGTCCATCCCGCTGGCTGTTCTGGCATGTATTGCCGTTGGCGGGCTTTGCGGGTTCATCAACGGCAAGGTGTCGACCTACTGGAAAATCCCGTCGTTTATTGTCACGCTGGGCATGCTCAATATCGCAGCCGGTGCGGCACGTGTCGTCTCCAACAATTCCACTATCACCGGGCTTCCGCAGGGTTTTGTCGATTTCGGTAATCTGATTGTCGGCGGTTTCCTGCCGTCGATTTTCCTGATCGCGGTGGCTGTGATCGCCATTGGCTGGTTTGTGCTGCGCTTTACCGTTTTCGGGCGTATGATTTACGCGGTCGGTGCCAATGACGAGGCGGTGCGCCTGTCCGGTCACAATCCAGATGCCTACAAGATCGCTGCGTTTGTCATTTCCGGTGTCACTGCCGGTATTGCTGCGATTGTGTATCTCCTGCGCCTGAACATCGGCAGCCCGATTGCGGGCGTCGGCTATGAACTCAACGCGATCGCAGCCGTCATCATTGGCGGGACAAGTCTTTTCGGCGGCAAGGGATCAATCGTGGGCACGCTGGCCGGTGCCTGTATCCTGCAGGTGCTGGCGACCGGCCTGCAATTGCTCGGCATCGGTGATAACTACAAACCGATCATTATCGGTACGGTGATTATCCTCGCGGTGATTGTGGATACCTATCGCGAGAGGCTGTTGCGGCGTATTCGCTGACCGCGCTATCAAAGGGTTACGTTGAAGCGAGTGAAAGGCTTCAACCCGGCGCTTTATATTTCGCATCGCGCCGGGTTTGGAGTGGAGCTTATTTCTTCGTGCCGGTTGTCAGCGGGACCACGATCTCCTTCCAGAACTTGTCTTCATCGATGTAATTCTGAATGGCCGCCTTCTGAGTGCCAACTGGTCCCGGCTTAGCTTCAGCATTGCCACCAATGTCATTGTTGGTGAATGCAAGGCTTCGGCCATAGTCCAGACCCATCTCCGTATTCACGTCGACATAAACACCGGTGGCGGGTGCGGCTGTTCCATCCTTCGGGCGGGGAGCGTTGTTCCATGCGAGCACAATCGACGGGTCGATGACATAAGCGGCTGCAAAAAGGTCCCACACATTGTCGGGTCCGAATGTGGTTCCGCCTTCCGCCTTGATCCGTTCTTCCCGGGCAAGCCAGAGTTTCTGAATGCCCGGAAGGCTGCCGTCTACCATTTTCCGATAGAGGTCTTCCGGCATTCCGCCCGTATGTTCATTGGCTTCCAGGCCCGAGATCACCTGATTTCCATATGCCTTGAAAGTTTTGGAATTTGGATCGCCCCATTTTGACCGGACGCTGATCTTGGCGGCTTCAGGGTCGGCCCACCAGTTGAACTCCGCCGATGCTGACGAGTTTCCGGGGACATAGAATGCGCCGCCCATATAGACGATTTCGGCGACCTTCGACGGAAAGCTCGGGTCCTTGAGAATGGCGCGTGCGATATTTGTGAGCGGTCCGATTGCTACCAGTTTGACCTGGCCGGGATATTTGTTGACCGTGTCGACGAGGAAATCGACGGCGTCCTTGTTGCCATCCGGGTCCGGATTATCCAGACCATATACTCGTTTATAGGATGGCGCTTCGCCATATTTGTGCTTGTAAACATCGGACCATTTTGTCGAGGGATCGGCATCAATCTCGTTGCCCGCATCCGGTCGCAGATAGCCTCCCCAGCCGGTAATGGGGCTGATTTGCAATTCGGCTGCCAGCACTTCCGGAGTGGCTTTGTTTCCTCGCCAGTTGCGAATGCCGTATCGGCTGCCTTCATAGATGGGAACTTCGGAGCCCAACGCTTCCAGTTGTCGGACGCCTGCAGCTACCCCGGCTGGCATGGGTGTATTTCCTGACACGACGGTCACGCCGAGCAGGTCGATGTTGGGAGCGCGCTCGAGCAGAAGCATTGCGGTGCCATCGTCAAAGAGTTCGACCATGTCCGCGTCCAAAATGACTTTCGTGCGAGATTCCTGCGAAAATGCAACACCGGATACTGCCAGTGAGCAAGTCAAAGTCCAGGCAAAGATAGACGGCCTGATATCCATTCTGTCCTCCCTTTGTGGTGATCTGCGTTGGTAAAACGCAGCATTAGGATAGAATATCACGCAGTTTTTCTTGTCAATATCAGCGGATACTGTATGGCCGTATGTTAAAGGAAGACGGTTCTGATCTGTATTCAATGATAATAGATTGGTTTCGGAAATTCAGCGTATCAAATAAACCTGCACGCCTCATGAGTGGATTGTGGCTACCGTCAGTCCCGAACGGCTTTCTGCAGTAAACCACATTGCATATCGCGGCGCGCAATGTGTTCCCACAGGTCGTTTGTCGGTCGGCGCAACAGGCCGACCGACGAAGCTTGTACGCCAGCTTATTTCTGCCAGCTCTTGACCAGTTCGTCGTAATTGACGGTGACTGGCTTTTCTTTCTCAGTCTCTATCTTCAATTGAGGAGCGAGGTTGCCCTTGGAAACGGCATCCTTGTTCCAGTATTCGATGTCATGTTCCTCGGCGAGTTTCGGTCCGATGTCACCCTGGACCCCCGCACGTTCCAGACGCGAGAGGACTTTTTCCTGTTCGGCGCAAAGTGAATCCATCGCTTCCTGCGCCGTTTTCGCGCCGGAGGATGCATCGCCGATCGCCTGCCACCACAACTGGGCCAGCTTTGGATAGTCGGGTACGTTGGTGCCGGTTGGCGACCACTGGACGCGGGCTGGAGACCGATAGAACTCGACCAGACCGCCAAGTTTCGGTCCACGATCCGTGAAGCTTTGATGATGTATTGTTGAATCGCGGATGAACGTCAGTCCCACATGGCTCTTTTTCACATCGACCGTCTTGGACGTGACAAACTGCGCATAGAGCCAGGCGGCCTTGGCGCGATCGTCCGGGGTGGACTTCATCAAGGTCCAGGAACCCACATCCTGATAACCAAGCTTCATGCCGTCCTTCCAGTAAACACCGTGCGGGGAGGGGGCAACGCGCCATTTGGGCGTTCCGTCCTCATTCACGACCGGGAGGCCGGGCTTGGCCATATCGGCGGTGAAAGCCGTGTACCAGAAAATCTGCTGGGCGATGTTGCCCTGTGAGGGAACGGGACCGGATTCGGAGAAGGTCATGCCCTGGGCTTCCGCCGGAGCATAGGCTTTGATCCAGTCGAGATATTTCTGGATAGCATAGACCGAAGCCGGTCCGTTGGTGTCGCCACCGCGTGCTACGCACGAGCCGACCGGGCGCGACTGGTCATCGACCTTGATGCCCCATTCATCGACCGGCAGACCGTTCGGCAAGCCCTTGTCGCCATTACCAGCCATGGAAAGCCACGCATCGGTAAAGCGCCAGCCGAGTGACGGGTCCTTCTTGCCATAGTCCATATGGCCGTAGACCTTCTTGCCGTCGACTTCGCGACCTGTGAAGAACTCGGCAATATCCTCATATGCCGACCAGTTGACGGGAACGCCGAGGTCATAACCGTATTTGGCTTTGAAGTCGGCCTTGTTCTTTTCATCGTTGAACCAGTCGTAACGGAACCAGTAGAGGTTCGCGAACTGCTGGTCGGGAAGCTGATAGAGCTTCTTGTCCGGAGCGGTAGTGAATTTGCTACCGATGAAATCGTCCAGATCGAGGCCCGGATTGGTAACGTCCTTGCCTTCATTGGCCATGAAGTCTGTCAGATTGCGGACCTGTTGATACCGCCAGTGCGTGCCGATCAGATCGGAGTCGTTGACCCAACCGTCATAAAGATTCTGGCCTGTCTGCATCTGTGTCTGGATTTTTTCGACGACATCCCCTTCCTGAATGATGTCGTGCGTGACTTTGATGCCAGTGATGGCTGTAAATGCGGGTGCCAGCACTTTGGATTCATAGTCGTGGGTGGTCAGGGATTCGGAAACAACCTTGATGTCCATGCCCTGGAAGGGCTTGGCTGCATCAATGAACCACTGCATTTCCTTTTCCTGATCGGCGCGCGAAAGGGATGAAAGGTCGCCGATTTCCTTGTCGAGAAACTGCTTTGCCTCATCCATTCCCGCTGAAGCTGCGCCTGTCATTGCCAGCACGATGAGTGCCGTAGTCGTCATTAGATGCCGTCGCATGTTGATCCTCCCAAAGCTTGCGAGTGCATATCGACTTTTTGGGCGCGGTATGTCCCCCGAGCCCACTACTGCATGAAGCGGACGTATTTCGCTTCGGACTCCTTATACAAAGCGGAATACGCCAATGGCGTAGACCACTGAAAGGGCAACAGCCCACCACAGGTTCGGACCAACCAGCCCAAGCCATGCCAGATTGATGAATGCGCTGCCGAGCAGCGAGATGAACAAACGGTCGCCGCGTGTCGTCTCGAACCCCAGAATACCATTGCGGGGTGCTCCTCCAGGGGAAGCATATTCCCATATACCCATGCCAACGAGCAGGGCGGCGATACTGCAGAAAAAAGCTGCGGTCTGCCAGGTCCAGGCCATCCATGAGAAGTCAGGCATATGAATCATGTCATACCCTCCCCAGGGCGAAGCCCTTGGCGATGTAATTTCGGACAAACCAGATCACCAGCGCGCCGGGTATCAGCGTAAGAACACCGGCTGCAGCAAGGAGCCCCCAATCCATTCCGGCAGCCGATACGGTGCGTGTCATCGTAGCGGCGATGGGCTTCGCGTCCGTGGTTGTGAGGGTGCGTGCAATCAGCAGTTCCACCCAAGAGAACATGAAGCAGAAGAAGGCGGCCACGCCGATACCTGATGCGATCAGGGGCATGAAGATCTTCACGAAGAATCTTGGAAACGAATAGCCATCGATATAGGCTGTCTCGTCGATTTCTTTCGGTACGCCGGACATGAAGCCTTCGAGAATCCACACCGCCAGCGGCACGTTGAACAGGCAATGCGCCAGTGCGACCGCAATATGCGTATCGATGAGCCCAAATGCCGAATAGAGCTGGAAGAACGGCAGGGCGAACACCGCCGGAGGCGCCATCCGGTTGGTCAGGAGCCAGAAGAACAGGTGTTTGTCGCCCAGGAAATGGTACCGTGAGAAGGCATAGGCCGCTGGCAACGCCACTGAAACCGAAATCACCATGTTCATGACCACATAGATGATCGAGTTGATATAACCCGAATACCAGGCGGAGTCGGTGAAGATGGCGCGATAGTTCTGCAGTGTCGGCTCATGCGGAAACAGCGTCAGCGACGTCAGGATTTCCTGATTGGTCTTGAAGCTCATATTGATGAGCCAATAGATCGGGATCAGAAGCAGTATGATGTAGATTGTCGGTATCAGCCAGCCAAAGCGTGAGGTCTCGCGTCTGCTCGATTTCTGTCGGACGGCGTTTGAGACCGGCGTGATTGCAGGCGCACTACCTACAGAAGTTCCCTGTACGGCATTCATCTCACACCTCCTGATCGTGGCTGGTCATGACGGTGTAGAACACCCATGACAGTAGCAGGATGATGAGGAAGTAGATCAATGACATGGCCGCCGCCGGTCCAAGATCGAACTGCCCCAGCGCCATCTTGACCAGATCGATTGACAGAAATGTTGTCGAATTGCCCGGCCCGCCGCCTGTTACCACGAACGGTTCGGTATAGATCATGAAGCTATCCATGAAACGGAGCAGAACGGCGATCAGCAGAACGCGTTTCATCTTTGGCAGTTGGATATAGCGGAACACTGAAAATCGTGATGCTCCGTCGATTCTGGCCGCCTGATAATAGGCGTCGGGGATGGATACAAGGCTTGCGTAACACAACAACACCACGAGGCTGGTCCAGTGCCACACGTCCATGATGATGATTGTTACCCAGGCATCGAACGGATCGTTGACGTAATTGTAGTCCAGCCCCAGCCAGTTGGCGTAATAGCCGAGCAGGCCGATGTCGCTACGTCCGAAAACTTGCCAGATTGTGCCGACCACGTTCCACGGGATCAGCAAGGGCAATGCCATTGTGACCAGGCAGACGGGGACCCAGAAGCCCTTTTTCGGCATATTGAGCGCAATCAGGATGCCAAGCGGTATCTGGATCGCCAGAACGATGAACGAAAAAATGAGATTGCGCCCGAGCGCATCCCAGAAACGACCGGAATGAAGGATCTGCTCGAACCAGTCTGTCCCGGCCCAGAAGAACTGGTTGTTGCCGAACGTATCCTGTACGGAATAATTCACCACTGTCATCAGTGGAATGACGGCGGAAAAGGCGACTAGCACCAGCACGGGCAGAACCAGGAACCAGGCTTTGTTGTTCCAGCTTTTTTCCACGGTCAGTCCTCCATTCCCACGCGCCAGGAATCCGCGAATATGCCGATGGCCTTCGGATCGAAGGTCACGTGCGGTTCGGCGGGTATCTCGTCGTCTTCGCCGATCACGACGGCGAGTTTCTGCCCCTCGAAGCCTGCCCGCACGATGCGGTAGCGCCCGATATCCTCAATCTTGTCGACGCGGATGGGCAGGCCTTCGCGACCGAGCCTGACAAACTCCGGCCGGATGCCCAGTTCGATGCTTTTTGCGTCGCCAATCTGCGGGCCAATCTGCGGTATGCCGGGAAGCGGAATGGCCTGCGCACCCACTGTCGCAGTGCGGCCATCGATTCGTGCAGGCATGAGGTTCATGCCCGGTGAGCCGATGAAATAGCCGACGAATGTATGCTTCGGACGCTCGAACAGTTCAGCAGGCGTGCCGATCTGAACGATTTCCCCGTTATGCATCACCACGACCTTGTCGGCGAATGTCAGTGCCTCCGTCTGGTCATGCGTGACATAAACCATCGTGAAACCCGATTGACGGTGCAGGCGCTTCAGCTGCGAACGCAGCACCCATTTCATATGTGGGTCGATAACCGTCAGTGGTTCGTCAAACAGGATCGCGTTCACGTTTGCGCGTACCAGACCTCGACCCAGTGAAATCTTCTGCTTTTGATCCGCGGTCAGTCCGCGCGCCCGCCGCCCGGCAATGCCGCTGAGATCCGTCATTTCCAGAATGTCCTTGACGCGACGCTCTACTTCCGCTTCCGGCATGCGACGGTTACGCAGGGGAAAGGCGAGATTATCGAAGACAGTCATCGTGTCGTAAACGACGGGAAACTGGAAGACCTGCGCAATATTGCGGTCCTCGGTGGCAAGTCCGGTCACGTCCTGACCATCGAACAGGATACGTCCCTCGGTCGGCTGCAGAAGGCCGGAAATGATGTTGAGCAGAGTTGTCTTGCCGCAACCGGATGGGCCGAGCAGCGCATAGGCACTCCCATCCTCCCATTCATAATTGACCATATTGAGGGCATACTCGCCTGCGGCCTGTGCCTTCGCATTATAGGCGTGGCGGATATGATCGAGAGTGATACGTGCCATCGCCGTCCTCCTATGCCGCCAAACCAACTGCGCGGCCGACCGCGCGACCAGTCTCATCGAAAGCCATCAGGTGTCGCGTGTCGAGGTAGACCTCGATTTCGCGGTCAGGCTCGATGATCTGGATGCCGTGCGCCAGCATGACCCAGCGATCGCCTTCGTAATCGAGATGGATAAAGCTTTCCGATCCGGCGATTTCGGAAACCAGCGTGCGGGCCCGAATGGGAACCGTAGCGTTCTCCGCTGGGCGGATGAGCAGATGATGCGGCTGAAACGCGATGGTCAGCGGCCCGTCACTGATACTTGCCAATTGGCTCGGCACGGCGATGGCCGGACGATCTGCCCGCAGGAACTTGTCGCCTGATTTGACCATGCGCGCAGTGTTCAAGGGCGGGTCGGCAAAAGTGCGCGCCGTGACGAGATCGAGCGGGCGGCGATAGACGTCGATTGTCCGGCCAAACTGTGTGATGTGGCCTTCCGAAAGTGCAGCCGTATTGCCGCCGAGCAGCAGGGCCTCCGAAGGCTCGGTCGTTGCGTAGACGAAAATAGCACCGGATTCAGCAAAGATGCGCGGCAGCTCCTCGCGTAGTTCCTCACGCAGTTTATAGTCCAGATTGGCCAGCGGTTCGTCGAGTAGAACCAGATTGGCCTTTTTCACGATGGCACGGGCAATCGCCGTGCGCTGTTGCTGGCCGCCAGACAGGTTAAGCGGTGTTCGGTCAAGATAGGGCGTGAGTTTGAGGAGGTCTGCCGCCTTGCGAACCTCACTGTCGATTTCCGACTGTGGCTTGCCTGCAATGCGCATCGGTGACGCTATGTTTTCATATACCGTCAGAGCCGGGTAATTGATAAACTGTTGGTAGACCATCGCCACATTGCGCTTCTGCACGGGCATGCCGGTAACATCCTGCCCGTCGAACAGGATCGAGCCTTCACTTGGTTTATCCAAGCCTGCCATGAGGCGCATGAGGGAGGTCTTGCCGGACAAGGTTGGTCCGAGCAGGACATTCAGGCTCCCGCGTGGCAGGACCAGATTTGTCGGATGGATATGCGTGGCTCCACCAACCGTCTTCGAGATATTTCGCAATTCCAGCATATGTCCCGAGGCCTCCTCCAACCGTCGGAATTATTGCGCTTATTGGCAAATCCTCTCAATATGGACTTCAAGGGACTGCGCCTTACCCCTTATGAGCAATCTGTGTTCTACGGGCAGTCTCTGCATTCGTTCGGGAAATAAGCATATTCCAACGAGATGTTTCCCAAAAAGCTTCATCCAGCTTACCACAACACCGAACCAGGCGCTCAATGAGCGCCATCCCGCAGATACGGCTGTCTGACTGTAATTATTGACGCTTGAACAAACTCGGTTTGGATGAGTTGAATAAGCACGTCGCTTATAGCTTTCACGATAGTGCCGAGTAGCGTTATCGCCGCTGTCGAAGAAGAGGGCACGCGCATTAGCAACTGACATGTTCCTCCACCTGATCACACGTTCAGCCTTTGCGAGTGTGAAAGCCAAATCATGAAAATCGAAAACAAAAGGAAAGTCAAATGAAGATAATTGTTGCGCTTGCGAAGCGCGGCATACTTCGGTCAAGCTATCGCTGACAATGATTGACCAAGGCCCTGAAGAGACGGCAGGGGCCGGTCAAAACCGGCCCGCAAATAAAATCGCTACGCAGATTGTCTTGGAGATAATTCTGTCAGTCTTTAGAGAAAATCGTCGCATTCTGTGATGTCGTAACCATCATATTGTAGTCGTTGACGATCCACTGAAGATCAGAAGAGGCTCCGCCCTTGCGTGCGTCGCCCTTGGTCTTTTCCAGCTTTTCCTGGAAGTCACGCAGCTTGCCAAGAAGGCTTGCAGGACGAGATTCGAAAACGTGGAATGAGTTTGGATGTTCGGTTGCGTAATCATCCATTTCACGGACGGCAGCTGCATAGGAATCCATGGCTCTGCCAAAGGCATCCATGTCGACGACCGGCTTGTCGTTATCGGGCAGCAGTTCAACAACAGTGTTGGCACGGATCATGACGTTGCGAACATGCCAGTTGGCCTTCTTGCCTTCAGCCTTTTCAATCGCATCAAGCTCTGCCAGATCGATCTTGCTCTTTTCTTCGCCGAGCAGTTCATCGACGCGCTTGCGTTCCTTGGTGAAGTCCGGCGCGTATTCCGCGATCTGCTTATGGAACTCCTTGGCACCGGCAAATTTGTCGGACTTGTAGTCCTTGCGATCATAATATTTGCTGGCCTTATCGATAACGGGCGCAAGCTTCTGATAAATAGCGATATAGCTCACCATCGCCTCGTCGAGTGCGGGCAGTTTCGGTTCTGCCGTCGTGGCAGCTTCTGCTGCCTCAATCTCACTGCGCACATCATAGAGCGAGTAAAGTCCGTAGACGTTTCGTTCCTTGCCGGTCGGTCCCTTCTTCATGTCGACCCAGCCGTCGTAGCGGTCGAGCGATTCCGAGGCGCGGATCGTACGATTGAGAAGCGCTACGTAGGCATTCATTTTTTCGATTGCGGCATTTGGATCGGCGTCGTCGGCTGATTGTGCAAAAGCTGCTGTCGGTAAAATCACAGCCAGCAATGTGAACAGGATCGCACGAGGCGAGAAGCGTTTCATTTGTTTTTCCCTCTTTGGTCACATCCCGTATCAAGTGTAGGGGAGGCAGGATGCGTACTGAAACAGGACCTCAGGCGCTCTTCCTGAAATCCGGACGTTATGTTTTTCTGGCTAGTCTCTGGCATTATCGGGAAGCCAGTTGCGTCCAGAATGGTTGCGGATGGTGGTAATGATTGTGACGGCAATTGAAAGAACGATGAGATATTCGACAAAGCGCATCGGCATAACCAACCAGCCGCTGATTGAGCGTTCGACCACGCCGTGAAGGCTCATGATCTGAAAATCGTAATTTACACCTGTGCTTCCGCCACCGTGACTGACGATTTCGTTGACTTTGACATGACTGCCCTGACTTCCAAAAATCCACGCCAAAGGCTTGTTGTAGATGGGATTGCCCCTGCTATCGACGCACATACCCACAAACGACATGAATGATATGACTATTGCCGCAGCTTCTGGTCGGCGCCAGTCGATTTTTGCAAACCAGAATATTGCGGAACAAGTCATCAGAAGAAGAATGCTTGCAAAACCATCGACGAAGATAACGGCCTGCATTCCAAAGACAAGAATAGTTCCTACAAGGCTGAAAGCTGCAAGGCCACAAATTGCGATGACAAAAATACCGAGCACACGCATGAAGGCTGATTTTTCCATGGCGGCATTAAACACTGCAGATAGTGACGGGCAAGTCATTGGGATAAATATCACCAGTTTTTGCGATACAAGCGCATCTTGCCACTCGTATTCTTGAGGAAAGACTGGTTCTCATCCCGGTTGATCTTGGCTTTCAAGACCTACTGCGGCGCGAGAATGCAAATTTATCTTCTGTCTGACCAGATGGAGAACTGGTTCTGGTACCGGATTTGCAAATTCAAGGTCGTGGGGAAGCGAAAAAGGGCGCGGTAACGCGCCCTTGTTGCTAGTAATGGCCTCGCCTCACACGTGGCCCGCTGTAATAGTGATGTCTGTGATGACTGCGCCACGCATTATGCCTGTAATGGCGGTGCGAATGCCAGCGCGGCCCGCGATAATGCCGGTGATGCGAACGCCAATGGTTCCGCTTGTAATGATGCCGCTTGTTCCAATGTTTCCGTGAATGATGGCCCCGATGGTCCCGGACCTGTTCGACATTCGAACTCACGTCTGGCTTTGCGACGTTAAGCGTTGGCGCTGCGTTTGCGGCACCTGCTCCGATCAGCATTCCGACACCGAGAACGCCGGCGATCAGTCCTTTAACTAGGTTCATTCTGCGTACTCCTTTCAAGTTCGCATCCTGAAACCTAGCGCATGAACTGACGATGAACAGGGAAATTCTGGAAATATCCGGCTTGACGACCATGCAATATTTCCAGCCAAAAACTACCTCGTACTAGCACCCTGGCGATTCAACAACTACGTATAAGGGTGAAATCGTAACCCACGAAAACGTAAGGGAGAAATATGCTCAGAACTGGCGTCGTTGGAACTATTCTGATGCTGCTTGCAGCTTTTCCCGCTGCGGCAAACGACGCGCAATTGGTCGCCGATATGGCTGCCAAGTGTTGGACGTTGCCCGAAGAGACAGACTATCAAAGAGCATCGGCAACTTTCGAGGTTACGTATAATGCCGAGGGTGAGTTGGTGCGCATCGTGACGGTAGAGTACCAGCCGGTTCGGCGAGCAGGCCGGGAATTTGCGATCAGTGCTCAACAGGCGCTGAATGAATGCGCGACCAACACTCCGGTCAGGTCTCGGACAGTCCGCGTGGTAATGCGATATACGGCTCCATCATCGGACGGGCCGTTGATAATGAAGAAGCCCCTCCGGTAGCCAGACAGTATTCCCACGAACGACACGGTGTCCTTCACCTGGCCTGATTGACTGTTATAGCGATCATGTGGAGGACATCGTCAGCGCTGCAGCCGCGCGAGAGGTCGTTTGCGGGTTTGGCGAGGCCCTGGAGCACGGGGC
>NZ_WBWA01000031.1 GCF_008932295.1 Brucella tritici
TCGATCGCTGTAGTTCTGCTCGAATGGCGTGCGTGGTCTTGGCGCTGCCGTGGAGAATTTGGCCCATAGCTCCCTCCGCTGTGTCGGTGACAATTCTACACCATCACATGCTGGGACCAAACACCTAGAGCATGTCTCCCGAAAGCGGGAACCGGTGTCGGGATAAAGACATCTGTAAAAACAAACAGATAGAGCATTTCCAACGGTTCAATCAAAACGGGAAATGCTCTAGGTTGACATCAACTCTACCGACAGCGCTAGCGCTACAGGGACATTGCCGGGAAGGTTGCGGACCCCGCAAACGGATCGCACTTGCCCGGCGCGATCCTTGAAGATATCGACCAGCAGTTCCGATGCAGCATCGAGAACCTGCGGATGATTTGTGAAGTCTTCGGTACACGCAACATAACCATCCAGAGCAACAATCTGGCTAATCCGGTCAAGGCCGCCAAGATGCGCATTGAGTTGGGCCAATGCGTTGATGACGCAAATGCGTGCAGGAGCTTGTCCGCTTTCAATTGTCAGGTCCCGCCCGAGAAGGCCGGTATGGATTGGCTTGCCGTCGATATTCGGTCCCTGCATTGATATGTAGGTCATACATGCGGTCTGGATAACCGGCTTGTATGCTCCCAGGGGACGAGGTGGCGTCGGCATAGCGATGCCAAGCTCGAGCAGGCGTTGGATTGTACCATCTGTATTGACCATGTTAGTTGGTCTCCCACGGACGCAGGACGATGCTACTCCGCGTCAGATTGTTGGCGATGCGCGTATGGGCTTCCACCGTCTCAGACAGGTGGCAGAACGCTGTCAATTATGGGTTTGATTCTGCCGTTCCTGATGGCGGGGAGCCACGCTGCAAAATCTTCAATATCGCCGACAAGTGTGCCGCGCAGTTGCTTTTGGGTGAAGAAGAAATCGCGGATGTCGAACGAGACCGCTGTTCCCGCCATGAAGCCCATTGCCACAATGATACCAAGCGGTTTAACTGCCTGGATCGTTCGCTCCAGTATATCACCACCCAGACTGTCGATTGCTACATCCACGCTGCGGCCGTTCGTCCATTGGCTGATTGCCTCCACGAAATCCCGTTCATTCGTATTGATCACGAATTCAACTCCGAGGTCCGTGGCCAATTTTGCGGATTCCTCGTCCAGGACCGTCACCGCGACCTTGGCTCCAAGTGCTCGAGCAACCTGAATGCCCATGATGCCGGTGCTCTAAGCACCTGCATGGATAAGAACCCGATCGTCTTTCTTGACTTCGCCTACGATCTGAACAGAACGGATCGCGATCAGCAAGGCTACCGGCAATGCAGCTATATGCTCAGCTGGCAGACCGGTCGTATCGCGCAGCAGCCAGCGCTCTGGTACGAGGATATACTGAGCGTAGGTGCCCGAGATATGGATGCCCGGGATTGAGTAGCTGGCTGCCGCAGTGACGGGCCTGATGTCAGCTTCTGTTGGGTTGATCGGATATCCCGGCATGGCGAGTGGACAGTAAGGTGTTCAACGTGGTACCACCCAAAGTTGAGTATTCACTGACCGCATTGGGTGAAACCTTCGTGGAGCCATTTAGAACGCTCTATAGCTGGGCTCAAGAGAATGCGTCGGCTCTCGATCGGCTTGAAGATAACCAGCGCAAAAGCGGTGTTTCGCCTGAAGTGTAACACGCGTACACGACATGGGTTTATAACATCTGTTGTTGCTATGCCCGTGTGAGGCAAGAAGTTTAGAGAATGACCTGCCACGGAACTTTCATCTCGCGTCACATCTTCGACGACATTAAGCACGCGAAATCTTCTTCCGCAGACGAACTGACAGGCCTTCCTCACGGTTTAGCCGGTAGATGCGGCTAACGTCGGACAGCTCTTCCTCCCGCCCAGGCAGGACAAACGGTCGCCGGTAGCCGAAACGTCATCGCGCGTTGGCCGAGTCACGCAGTCTTGTCCGCAGTTCGGCCTCCGACTGCCGGCGTGACTGATACAGCATCATCTTCCGGTCCGCCGATATGATCTGGCAGGCCCGCAGCTTCGCTTGGAGACTTCCATGCTACCGTATTTGGCCCTCCAGTTTTAAAAGGTCGCTTTTGAAATTACGTAATTACGGCATAGGTTAGCTGCCTTCGCCTTTCCATTCGTGGGCGATAGGCGGCAAGAAATCCGTTGAACGCAATAAGTTGCGCGCAGAAATCTGACTGCAATCTTTTGATTGATGGTGTGCGTCTGTTCAGAACGAGCAGTGCACGTACTTTAATCACGTCAAAGGATGCAACATCCTCCTTAACTGGATCGGTCTGTGAACCAGACTGGCCTTGGTCGCGATCAAAGATGCCGCCTGTCACGTTATACTGTAGCTAATCTTTGTCGTCGGTTATCTTGCAGATGCGTGGAAGTTAGTTGGAGGCTCCGCCGTTGGGTATGATCGCTTCAGAATTGCAGCGTGCGATCAGACGACAAATCGGATGGCACGCTGAATATCGAAGAAATCATCAGCTTTGAAACGGAGTGTACGGGGCGCCGGATGTTCGATACCGGGGTACCAACTGCCACGATAGGCTTCTATCGGATTGGTGTATTCGACGATAAGCTCGAATGTCTTTGCCAGCTTAGGAAGACATTCGGACAGGTCGCGCGACAACGCCTGTTCAACGCCTTCACGAATTGCTTTGACAGCGCCCTGCGGCGACAAAGAGGAGGTCGCAGGCCCATGCCCTTCGCTTGTGGCGACGGTGAGAATGTCCGGCACGAGCCCGCGTGCTTCGCTGCACATCCCGGCATCGCCCGAAAGAAACGCCGAAGGTACACCATAGCGCGCGGCGCAAAAGGCGTTCAGTGTATATTCAGACGCAACTTCACCATTGATTAACATTCGTGAAACCGTGCCTGTCAACGTGTGAGCCAGTGGATTGGTATCGGTGCCAGCTTTGTTGTGATAACCGGTATAAAGTGCTGCGCTGAAACTACGGTCAATACCGAACATCATGGCGTCAGGATGTCCGCTCCAACCACGTACGATGCGAACATAGTCGGGAAGTTTCGAGAGGATCAGATTACGCGCGGTAGAGTGCGCATCTTTCACCACAATCTCCTTCGCACCTGCAGCACGCGCACCCTCGCAGGCGGCCACCAGCTCGTCGGTCATGTATTCGCGAAACTCTTCGTAGTCGGCATGACCCTTTCGCGCCTCGTCCCAGTTGGTGATGCCAGCCGTACCTTCAATATCCGCGCTTATGAATATTTTCATGACCTTCGATCCTTATCTCACTTGCATTTGAGCGCCCAAAGGTGCCGTTAATAGGAAGAAAACTACTGTGTTGGGCCGGATTTTCCGTCAGGCGGCCTTCTCGGCTTGCCGACGTTCCAGAAACATAGGTCCGACCCGGATACCTGTTCGCCCGGCTTCGTCAGTTGCGCCCAGTTCCAGTATCTCTTCTTCATAAAGCAACCCGCGCATGCGGAACCGGTTACCGTCGACAGGTTCGCAAGTATGCGTGCAGAAATACTCGATCAGGCATTTGAGTTGGCCGTGGCTATAAGTCAGGTATGTGATGTTAAAGTCTGGCCCGTATCTGCCCAGATGAGAGGCTATTTCCGTTGGAACTTGCTCTGCAGGAAGGCTATCGGCTTTCAGCCACTCCTGACCTTTCCAATCGAGTTTGCCGGGTTCGGGAAACGAGACATCCATATGAGGATAATCTGCTCCACGACCGTAGATGCGACCATCAATGACAAAATGGTTCTCGGACTTCGGACGAATTTGCAGAGGCACACCCTCTCCCATGAGATAGAGTTTGCCTGCCTTTTCCTTTACCTCGACAACTTCACCGCTTTCAACCTGACGATAAAGGCCTGGAAGGGTGGCAAACTGCTCGTCAGTTATAGCGGGGGGCACCTGGACGCCGTGCGGGCGCTTGCCCATACCATTTTCCGACAATGCAATACGCAAACCATCGCCAGCTAGGCGCGAAGCGATCTGATTGGCAAAATCCAGGGTAGCGAAGATAAGAACACCAAATCCAGCACGTGGGAGCAGCGTCATCTGGGATGCATAACCATAGACCGCTCCACCATGTCCAACGGAAGTCCAGCCATCCATATCTCCAACACCAAAACATAGCCCGTAGCCGTTCTGAGTTCGGTCGTGACCAGTTGGCCGCTTTCCTATCGGCGTCCACATCTCCCGCAGCGAAGCAGGGCCGATAACGGAATGACCATCCGGCGCAAAGCCGCCGCGGAGAAGACATCGTGCATAGTTGGCCATGTCATGGTTGGTCGAGAAAATGTTTCCAGCAGGAGAACCGCCAAGACTGAATACAGGCGCAGGACTATCCCCGTCGATGGTCCACATGTCTGCGGGCGCCAGACGCTCGCGGATACCGTCTGCCATACCCGAGGAGGTGTCATACATACCGAGAGGCTTGAGGATATTGTCAGTTATATAGTCTGCATAGCTCTTGCGTGTTACCTTCTCGATGACCAGTCCAACAACCGCGATCCCGGCATTGGAATAATGCATTGTTCCAGCACTGGGATCCTGCTTGAGTGTTGAGGTTGCAAGCTCGGCCACTGTATCTGCAAGCGGAGGGCGATGGGCGTCAAGATAATGGCCGCTTTTGGGTTCCCGGACGATACCAGCCGTATGGCTCATCAACTTGCGAAGGCTGACATGAGAACCGAAAGGCCCGCTTTCACGCCCGACGAACGGATTGATGGGCTGGAAACCTGGAAGATATTCTGAAACATCGACATCGAGGTCTAAAAGTCCCTTCTCGACCAATTGCATAATCGCGACCGAAGTGAAGGTTTTGGTAATCGAACCGATACGGAAACATGTCCGTGCATTCATCTCGAAATGACGATCTGGATGCTGAATATGTCCTTCCGCCAGCAATCCGTCGCGATCAACAAGTGCATAGGAAATTGAAGGTATAGTCTTGTCTTCCACCTCATGGCGGATAAGGCTTTCGAAGAGTTCAATTGATTGATTTGAAAGCTTGGACACAACAATACTCCCGAGGTTCAGCTTGAGTGGCGAGGATCAAGAACATCGCGCAGCGCGTCGCCGACAAGGTTCCATGACAAAACGAAGAGAAAGATCGCAGCGCCGGGAAAGACCAGCGTATACCAGTATTGGAAAGGGTTTCCGGGCTGGCCAACAATCCAGTTTCGCGAATAGGCGATGAATTGCCCCCAATCCGCATAGCCTTCTTCAGTGCCAACACCGAGGAAGCTGAGCGCAGAGGCCGAAAGTACCATTGAACCGGTCGCCATGGTGGCGAGAACCAGAACCGGGAAAAAGGCGTTAGGCAGAATGTGCAACGCAATAAGACGAATATCTCCAGCACCATAGCTGCGGGCGGCGTGAACATAATCCATCTCACGAATACGCAGGATTTCGCTGCGGATGACGCGGGCGTACCCCATCCAGCCAAAAGTTGTCAGCGCAATCGTAATCGGACCGATGCCCTTTCCAAGAAGTGCGGTTAGCACCATGGCTGCAATCAGGAATGGAACGGCCATGAATACGTCGACAATGCGCATCAGAACCTCGTCGACTGTGCCACCATAATAGGCGGCGAGAGAACCGATCAACGTTCCGATCAGCACGGAGATAGCGACAACGCCGAGGCCGATCTTGAAGGCCGTACGGGTGCCCCATATGACTGCATAATAGATGTCATACTGACCTTCCGTGGTCCCGAAGATCGCTTCTGCGGAGGGCGGTTGCGGTGTCGCCAGAAAGCCGGCTCGCGGCGTGTCATAGACCGACATCTGGAATTCCTGCGGCGGCGCCAGTACCGGCGCAAATATTGCCACCAGCACAAAGGCCAGCAAAATCAGGACTCCAATCAAGGAAATGGGGTTACGCAGCAGATATCGCAGCAATTTCATCGCGTCTTCACCCTTGGATCGAGTAACGGATAAATCAGGTCAACGATCAGGTTCATCAGTACAAGTACGATCGCAAAATAGAGGCTGAAGCCGAGAATTGCCGGAAAATCGAGATTGGCAGCGGACTTGGCAGCGAACTGTCCGAGCCCTGCATAATCGAAGATGGTTTCTGTGATGACGACACCACCCATCATCGTCGCAAGCTCCATGCCGGCAATTGTGGTAACGGGTAGAAGCGCATTGCGACGGGCGTGTCGCAGTTCCACAACGCGTTTGGGCATGCCTTTGGCTCGTGCCGTACGCACATAGTCCTGGCGCAGGGTCTCAAGCATCGAGGTTCGCATCACACGTGTCATGCTGGCAAGATTGACATAGGTCAACGTAATGACAGGGGCAGCAAGGTGACGAAGGGAATCCCAAAGTATCTGAAAATTGCCATTGAGGATCGCATCGATGGTATTGGCGCCGGTATATCTGGTGAAATCGGAGGACATGACCGTGGCCTGCGCCCACTGGCTGAGCCTCCCCGGTGGAAACCAGTCAAGCGCGGAATAAAAGATCAGAAGCATCAATAGGCCGAAGACATAGACCGGAAACGACCACCCCAGAATGGTGAATATCCGGATGAGGTGATCCGGCCATTTGTTGAGATAAATGCCCGCACGCGAACCCAAATAGATCGCGAGCAGAAAACTTGGAATGAAGGCCAGCAGAACCAGCTCCAGTGTTGCAGGCAACAGCGACGTCAGTGCATGGGATACAGGTTGACGTGCAGTCTCGGACCAACCGAGATTGCCGGTCATGATATTACCGATCCATCTGCCGTATTGAACGTGGAAGGGGTCGTTAAGCCCGTATTGTTCGATCATGCGCCGGATGCTTTCCTGTCCCCCTTTGAGAAAGTCAGGCGAAGGAGCGTAAGCCGCCAACCGTTGTGTTGGCGATAGCGACATCTGCAGCGCGAAGAGCATCAATGACAAGGCAAAAAGGACGACGGGAAGCGTCAGCAACCGCCTCAAAGCGTAATTCAGCACACCAGAATCCGTTTCGCTTGGAGTTGGGGAAAAGAGCCGGGCGATCGTATCGCCCGGCACGTTTCAGCGAGGCTCAGTCAGCCTTGGTCACCGGGTAGAAATCCCAGGCGCCGTAAAGGATCATATTATGCACATAACCATCGATATTACTGCGGGTAACGATGTAGCCGAAGTCCTCCCAAAGGAATTGGGTGGTTGCATAGTCGTGAGACATCGTCTGCAGTTTTGCATAGATTGGTTCGCGAACGGCAGGGTCAGAGGAAGCCCAGGCCTCGTCCAGCAGGGGTTTGAATTTTTCAGCCATCAACCCACGATACCCGTCGCCGAGCATGCCACCGACGAGTCCGGTCGGTGAAAGATAATAGGTTGCGGCCCCGAGCGGACCACCTGGGTCGGAATAGTCTGGGCCCCAGCCCATATAGGTCAGCGGAGACGCTGGCTTTTCGCGATTATTGAGCTTGTCCGAAATCGATGCCCAAGGCAGCGACTGGATTTTCATCTTGAACTTGGGATTGATGCGCTGCAAACCCTGCTGCAGTGCAGACAATGCGGCTGTACCCTGCGGCGTGCCTTCCTGCACATAGGCCGTGAAGGTAAAGCCTGTTTCCCAGAGCTTGCCGCCGAAAGCCTTCTTGAAATGTTCTGCGGCCTTCTTCGGGTCGTAGCTATAGATAGGAGAATCGTCACGATAGCCCATGATGCCGCGCACGGTCGGGCCACGCGACTGGACGGTCTTGTTCAGAAGAACCTGTTTGATAAGCGCATCATAGTTCTGCGCATAGTTGAAGCCCTTGCGCACATCAATGTCGGCGAAGAAATCGGGTGGGATGCCGTTTCCATCGAGCTTGCCACTGCCAAGTGCAGGGTTGTCGGCGTCATCGAGAGGCCATGCAAAATAAAGTCCGCGACTGAAAACCTTGGGTAGTCCGTCAACAACCTTGACACCCTCGGTCTTGCTGAGTTCATCGAGAAATTCGACCGGAGCCGTGACAAAATCGGCGTCCCCTGAGAGGAGCTGCAGGCGCCGTGTCGTCCATTCCGGCACCGTGCGCATGACAACGCGCTCCAGCTTTGCTGGTCCCATGAAGTAATTGTCGAACCGCTTGAGTGTGATGCGGCGATCGGTACGATCCCATTCTTCAAGCATGAAAGGACCGGTCCCATTTTCCTGAGCAAATAGCGGGTCGTCACCGAGCTCGGGGCGATAGTACTTTATCCATGTATCCCCATTGCCGTCCCATCCGCCAACGGAAGCGACCCATTCCTTGTCAACGATGGAAGCACCGAAAGGAAGAGCCAGAACACCGAGTGTAGCCGGGAAAGATTTGGGAAGCTTCAGGACAACATTGTCCCCTTCGACAGTGATCTGCGATGCAAGCTGGTCATAGACCTTGCGCAGAGCTTCAGGATTGGCGTCTTTGATATCCTTGACATTTGCTTCGGTCTCGACCCACTTCGTGACGTCGGGATATTTTCCGGCCGTTACCACTTCGGTAATGGCATTCGCCATCCACGATTGCCCCATGAGAATGGCCCGCAACAGCGAGTAGCGCACGTCTTCGGGTGTGATCTGGCCGTATCCCGGTTCTATCTTTGCTTTCTGATCACCCGCCAATCCGTCGTAGTTCTGCCAGGTTATCTTACCGTCGCTACCCTTGATCCCGACCTTGTGAGCGTGGACGTCCTTGCGGATGGGGAACGTATAGCTGATCGATCCATCAGCGCCTTGTTTTATAAGGCCATTTTCCAGCGTCGGCACTTCGCTGGAAAGGGCGGGCACAAATTCCGAAATCTGCGAACCGTTATAATTGAGCAGGCGACTATAGACATTCAGTACGCCGTAGGAACTCGGTGTATTCGCGATATAGGCTGGATCAAAGGACTGAATATCATCAGTCCAGAGAAAGACAAATGTTCCGGGGTTCTTGGTCTGCGCGACAGCAGGTGCTACCGCCAGGCCAAGGCCACAGGAAAGGGCCAGAGCCAACGCACGTTTCATGGATATGTTCCCCTATTTGGTCTTGCAGTCTTCTTTTGAATTTAAGCTAGGAGCACACTTGCATTGGTGTCCAATGCGTAGTTAGAATGAATTATGCAAATAACGCATGAGGTCGTTATGGAGCTAGCGTGGCTCGAGGACTTCCTGGAAATTGTTGCGACGCGGAATTTCTCCACGGCCGCTGCATCGCGAAATATTTCGCAACCAGCATTCAGCCGGCGTATCAGGTCGTTAGAGTCATGGGTTGGTGCAGATCTTCTTGATCGAAGTACCTATCCGGTGCATTTGACAAGTGCTGGCAACATGTTCGTACCCCGCTGTCAGGAACTCGTGAGAGACATGTACCGTCTTCGCACCGATTGCCACAACGTGGCGGGGGCTAATTCACAGCTTCTTACATTCGCTGCGCTTCACACATTAGCGATCTACTTTTTCCCAAACTGGATCAGCCGTTCCGAACTGCCGAGTTCACCTGTTCGCTGCAGTATGCATACGGGCGATTTTCTCGAATGTATTGAACATCTGTCTTCTGGAAAATGTAACTTCGCGATTACTTATGATCACCCCGATGGGCCGCCAGTTCTAGAAGCGGGGCCATTCGAATCCCTGCAGATTGGAAAAGATCGTCTGATCCTCGTCTCGGGAACTGATCCATCAGGTAAACCTCTTTACGATCTGGACGTAGCTGAGGGTGACAGAATTCCCTACCTTTCCTATTCATGGAACGACGGATATCTGGGAAAGCTCATCTCTCTCATCCAGTCACGCTGGCGACGTCCGCTCAACCTGAGCACGGTGTATCAATCTTCACTCGCGGAGGGCCTCAAGCAAATGGCGATCGCCGGCCAGGGTATCGCGTGGTTGCCCCAAATATGTGTGCAGAAGTCGATCAGCCAGAACGAACTGGTTCAAATCGGCGGGCAACAAATGTCGTTGGAGATAGAAATTCGGATCTTCCGACGTGCAGGCGCGAAAGACAGGGATGCAGAAGCGTTCTGGAAATATCTCGCAGAAAACCAAAGCCGCGCGCGCAGCCTTATCGATCCCGTCCTTAAGCTACGCTGAAACCGTCCATGCGAAAACAGAGAGGGTAATGCAAAGTTTGCATAACCTTCTTTGGAGGCAGTCCTTTGCCGGGTTTTTTGATTGGGGAGGCTTAGTTGACAGCCTCCCGACCACTTTAATGCTCCTGTTAAAAGCCACCTGTTATCAAGACAGTATGTTGACACAGGCTTGGTCCAAAGCATTAGATAACCCCAAAATGCGAGCCAATCGCAAGGGGAACCAGTTTGACCAGGATATCGACAAGTAGTTTAACCCTTACCGATAACATCATCCTGTCCGTTGAAAACCTCGAAGTGTGCTTCGCGCCAAAAGCTGCAAATCCGGTGCATGCCGTGCGCAAAGTATCGTTTCAGATCGGACATGGAGAAACCCTTGCGCTGGTGGGAGAATCCGGCTCGGGGAAATCCGTGACGGCAATGACGGTGATGCGCCTGACAGAATTTGATGGTGCCAGGATTACTGGTGGCCGGATACTGATGCGGCTGAAGGACGGCTCAATTGCTGATCTGGTGAAACTTTCCGAAAGGCGTGTCGAGGCGCTACGCGGCTTTGAACTCTCAATCGTTTTTCAGGACCCGATGTCGAGCCTGAACCCCGTTTTCACCGTCGGGGACCAGATTGCGGAAGCTGTTATCCGGCACCAGAAAAAGACACCGCATGATGCAAGGCAGATAGCGCTGAATGTCCTCAAACTTGTCCGCGTACCCGATGCCGAGCGTCGGCTGGACCAGTATCCGCATCAACTTTCGGGCGGTATGCGCCAACGTGTGATGATTGCCATGGCTCTGGCGTGCCGACCATCATTGATGATCCTCGACGAGCCCACAACAGCACTGGACGTCACTATCCAGGCACAAATACTGGATCTCGTGCGGGCGCTACAACGCGAAATCGGTATGGCAGTACTGTTCATCACCCACGACATGGGCGTTGTTGCAGAAATCGCGGACCGCGTGTGCGTGATGCTCAAGGGGGAGATAGTCGAGACTGGACCTGTCAACGAGATATTCAACAATCCGCAGCATCGGTATACAAAAGCATTGATCTCCGCTGTTCCTCGGCTTGGCAGCATGGCAGATAAGGATAAGCCTGAAAAGTTTCCTCTTCTTGTTTACGAGCACGATGCGGTGTTGGCGGAGGTGGCGCGATGAATGACGCTGCTAAGCAAAATATTGTCAAAACTCCGCTTGTCGAAGTTCGCAACCTGGTTACCCGTTTTGACCTAAAGGGCGGTCTTATGGGACGCATTACTGGCCGTGTCCATGCGGTCGAGAATGTTTCTTTTGATATCTTCCCTGGCGAAACCTTGGCGTTGGTGGGTGAATCAGGTTGCGGCAAGTCCACGGTCGCTCGAAGCATCATGCAACTGGACAAGCCCCAATCCGGTTCGATCCGTTATGATGGAACTGAACTCATCGGCGCATCCAAAACGACTCTCACACGATTTCGCCGCGAAGCGCAGATGGTATTTCAGGATCCGTTCTCATCACTCAATCCGCGTATGACGATAGCGCAGGCTTTGATGGATCCCATGCGTGTCCATCGTGCGGGACGAACGACACAGCTACGGAAACGGGCTGTTGATCTGCTCGCCAAGGTCAACCTCCCGGCTGACCATCTTGAACGCTATCCGCACGCCTTTTCAGGGGGGCAGCGCCAGCGCATCTGCATTGCCCGTGCTCTTGCGCTCGATCCACGCCTCATGATCGCGGACGAAGCCGTTGCTTCGCTGGACGTGACAATTCAGGCGCAGGTTATCAATCTGCTGATGGACCTTCAACGGGATATCGGCATCGCAATCCTGTTTATCAGCCACGATATGGCCGTCGTTGAACGCATCGCCCATCGTGTTGCAGTCATGTATCTGGGCGAGATCGTGGAGATTGGAGATCGTCGTTCGGTCTTTAACAATCCTCAGCATCCCTATACAAAAAAGCTGCTTTCGACCGTTCCTGTTGCCGATCCTGCACGGCGTCCAATTGGTCGCGAACCGATGTCGGATGAGATACCGAGTGCAGTAAGGGCACCGGATTTCGTGCCGGTCCATCTTCCTATGAACCAGATCAGTCCAACGCACTACGTACGTCAGTCTTGAACCTATGTTTGTCGTCGCAACTATCATGATAGCCGCCCCACATAGCTCACAATGGAAAACACCTTCAGAATCTGCCGATCTAACAAGCTTGGGTGGTATGGCCCGACCTGAAGCTGCTGGATTCTAACTGGCCGCGTAGGTCGCTGAGCAAGGCGCTTCAGTCTCAACATGCGTTAACACGCTAACGGATTGCTCTTTAAGGCCAGCCATTTCGTATTCAAAAAATTCATATCAGTTTTGAATAACGCCATACTCATTTGGGATTTTACATTTGCATCTACCTACCGCATGGTTTCAATAAAATGTTGGGGGAAGGTAGTTGCGAGCCAGGCTTCACGATATGTGCCTCCGCAAGTCGGGGAATAGAACAAACTATTATGTATCCCCGAAGAGATACGGGAGTTTCTCAAGTTTTTACATGTCAAGTCATCATAAGGCATTCTTGAATGCAGTGCACTTTGTCCACTGCAATAAAAGTAAAGAACGAAAAACTGCATCATGATGATTTGGAAATACTTTTGGGTAGTATAAAATTTATTATCCAATCAGATGGAGTGCCTCCTAGCAAACTTCATCATAGAGCCTGAAAAAGCAAAAGACGACCGAATATTCGGATTGAACGTATAAAAGGGGATAGAATGCTTACAAAAGCCAAGTTGCTATTGGCCACCGGATTGGTGAATTTGACTTTGATGTCACCAGCGCTCGCCGATCAGATACTACGTTTGGCGAATTCTGACGATCCTCGGACGATAGACGTCCAGATGACGACAAATGACTATACAATTCCGTTGAATGTATATGACCGGCTGGTGGAGGCAGAAACGGTAGCTCCCGGTCAGTCGAAAATCGTTCCATCCTTGGCCGAAAGCTGGGAAATCTCTGAGGATGGCAAAACCTATACTTTGCATTTGCGCAAAGGCGTTATGTTCCATAATGGCGAAGAACTGACCGCCGACGATGTCGTGTTCACCTATGACCGCATGCTGAACCCAGCGACTAAAGCGTTGAATACCGATATTCTGGACTTCGTCGAAGGGGCGAAAGAACGTCTTGATGGCTCAGCGCAGACAGTCTCAGGCTTGCAGGCTGTCGACAAATATACAGTCAAGATTGTTCTGGTCCAACCTTATTCGGCCTTCATCGCATTGCTCGCCAGTCCACAGGCATCGATCTATAATCGCAAATTTACCGAGCCGCTCGGTGACAAGTATGGCCTGTCGCCTGAGACCGTTAACGGTACGGGTCCGTTCATTTTGAAAGAGTATAATCTGAACGACAGTCAGATGATGGAAGCCAATGAGAATTATTTCAAAGGGCGTTCCAAGTTGGATGGCGTTCTCATCCGCGTTGTTCCCGATGCGGAAACCATGCGTATGCTATTCGAATCTGGCGAGATAGACGTGTTCGATACGGATTCCGCTATTACGCAAGTTCCATATTTTATGAAGAGCGAAAAGTGGAAGGACCAGATCAGAAAGGGTCCGATCGCTGGTTTGGACTATTACAACATCAACCAGAAGATTAAGCCCTTTGATGATGTTCGGGTGAGAAAAGCTTTCCAGATGGGTATCAACCGTCAGGAAATACTTGACAAGATGTTCTATGGTGAAGGACAGCTCGAGAACGGCGTTCTTCCAAGCGGGGTCACCTGCTACAAGCCCGCTACGCCGATTGAATACAACCCCAAAAAGGCCAAGGAACTGCTGGCCGAAGCCGGTTACCCGGACGGTGTCGATATTGCCTTTTCTCAGGTCAGCAGCTGGTCGTCTAAGTGGGTCGACCTGAACCAGCTCGTTCAGGCACAGTTGAAAGAAGCTGGTTTCAACACCGAAATCAAAGTTGTCGATGAATCGGCTTACTTCGCCATGCGTAAAGGCGGCACCATCAACAATTATTCCCAGGTCTGGTCGGCCGATTTCAACGATCCTGACAACTTCTTCTACACCTTCTTTAGCAAGACAGGCACTTCGGTGCGTGGTTTCAACAATGAAGATCAGGAAGTTTTCGACGGTATCGAAAAAGCCCGTAGCATGACCAATCCCGACGAGCGGTGCGAACTGTATGCCAAGCTCGCCGAGCGTATTGTCCAGACGGATGCTGCGTGGGTTCCTATGTATAGTCTCAACCACTTGTTTGTCGTACAGCCGCGCGTGAAGAATTTCGTGGTTCCGTGGAACGGATGGACAAGCATGAGCTACTATAAAATGGAAGTTGAAGATTAATTATGCTGACCGGGGAGTGATGCGTACTCCCCGGTCAGACTTCCAGTCTTCCAACTCCATTTCAGCAGGAATTCGATGGGCTAAATCCAGCTCGTTAATTCGTGTCAGCCGAAGATAACGTCCTTTGCGACATTGTCTTAGCCATACAGATGAAAGCCTCCACGCAATGCTGACCTTTTTGATTAAGCGTATTGCGGTTTCCATTCCGGTCTTGATCGGTGTGACCGTACTGCTCTTCATCATGATGAATATCATTCCAGGCGACCCAATTGCCTTGTTGATGAAAGAGCATGCCAGCGCTGAAGTTATCGAGCGCGTACGAGCTCAGATGCATCTTGATGATCCACTGATCACCCGTTACTTCCGATTTCTGTTCGCGGCAGTTCAAGGCGACTTGGGTGTTTCCATAAAACTCAATCGTGATGTCACGACCCTGATCCTTCAGGCTTTTCCCAACACGCTGTATCTGGCGGCCTGTGCGGCCCTCGTGTCATGGCTGATTGGCATTCCGGTTGGCATCCTGTCAGCTGTAAAGCGCGATTCAGCGCTCGATCATTTTTTCATGGGTTTCTCGCTGCTGGGCGTTTCGATGCCGGTTTTCTGGTCGGCGCTCCTGCTGCAGTATATTTTTGCCATGCAGTTGAAATGGCTTCCGGTATCGGGCTTCTACGGCTTCAAATATGTCATTCTGCCAGCGATTGTGCTGGGCTGGAGTTCGGCGGGCGTTATCGCGCGTTTGACGCGGTCAAGCTTGCTGGAAGTCATGCGCAACGACTATGTGAGAACTGCACGCGCGAAGGGCCTGCGCGAGATTTTTGTCATCCTCCGTCACGCTGTTAAGAATGCTCTTATTCCTGTTGTGACGATTATGGCAATTCAGGTTGCCGGCCTTTTGTCGGGTGCAGTTATCACGGAAGCAATTTTCGGTATTCCCGGTATTGGCCGCATATCTGTCAATGCAATTCAGGCGCGCGACATGCCTCTACTTCAGGGTTCGGTTCTGTTTGCTACTGTTCTGGTGCTGATCGGCAATCTGGTTGCGGATATCCTTTATTCTGTCCTTGACCCCCGTATTCGCCATCAGATGAAGGGAGGGTCAAAATGACCGAACTTGCTCAGGCAAACGACGCCTATGTCGAAGAAACGGAGAGCGCCAGCTTTCTGCGCGATACGGTTCGTATATTTCGTCGCAATAAAATGGCAATGACCGGCTTGATTATTGTCGTCGTTCTGGTGCTGACGGCAGTACTTGCACCCTATATCAGTCCGCATGATCCATATCGCGTTGATATGAATGAGCAATTCCTGTCGCCATCGCTCACACACTGGCTTGGCACCGATAATTTCGGACGGGACGTCTTAACACGCATACTTTACGGTGCGCGAATTTCACTTGTGGTCGGCATCGTTCCGAGCTTCATATCGCTGATAATCGGCGCCATTATGGGCATCGTCAGCGGTTATTATGGCGGACGGATCGATTTTACGATCATGCGTCTTGCCGACATGATGATCGCCTTTCCGTCGCTATTGCTGGCAATGGTGGTGATGTACACACTGGGCGCGAATTTGTTCAACATTTTCATAGCCCTCAGCCTGGTCGGCTGGGCCAGTGTAGCCCGAGTTGTGCGCTCACAGACGTTGGCGTTGAAAGAAAAGGAGTTCATCGAGGCTGCTCGCGCCAATGGATCGAAGAAGACAACGATTATGTTCCGACATCTTTTTCCCAATGTCGTGCCGACGCTGATAGTCCTGTTCTCGCTTAGTATTCCTGAAGCGATCATGTGGGAATCCAGTCTCAGCTTCCTTGGCGTTGGTGTGCAGCCGCCCGAGGCAAGTTGGGGCCTGCTCGTTGCCAAGGGCAAGGAATATCTCTTTGCTGCTCCTCTCGTTGCCATCATGCCTGGTGTGGCAATTCTGATCACGGTGTTGGCGTTCAACTTTATCGGCGATGGGATGCGTGACGCTCTCGATCCTTACATGAAAGATTAAGGCGGCTGATATGACCGATCAAAGGCCTCTATTGAGAGTGCGCAACCTGCGTACTGAATTCAAGTCACATCGCGGAACTGTCCGCATCCTCGACAATGTGTCTTTTGATGTTGGACATGGCCGAATTGTCGGCTTGGTTGGAGAGTCCGGCTCTGGCAAAAGTATGACGGCATTGTCCCTGATGGGGCTGGTTCCGTCGCCTCCCGCGACTGTTACCGCTGACAGTATCATGCTGGATGGTGTCGAACTGACGACCCTCACCAAGGATCAACTGCGCGCGAAGCGCGGGCGTGATATGTCGATGGTATTTCAAGAACCGATGACATCGTTCAACCCGGTCAAAACCATGGCGCAGCAGGTAGGGGAACCCCTGCAGATTCACGGCAAGTTTTCTAAGCGGGACGTTCGCGATAAAGTTCGGCAAATGTTTGAGATGGTGGGTATTCCGGAAGCCAAAGCCCGCCTCGATGCCTACCCCCACGAATTGTCGGGCGGCTTACGCCAGCGGGCAATGATTGCCATGGGATTGATCTGTGAACCCAAATTGCTGATTGCCGATGAGCCGACAACGGCGTTGGACGTCACGACGCAAGCACAGATACTGCGTCTCATCATGGAACTGCGTGACCGTGTCGGCACCGCAATCATCATGATCACCCATGATCTCGGTATCATCGCCGAAATGTGCGACGAAGTGAATGTAATGTATGCCGGTCAGATCATCGAGCAGGCAAATGTATACGATGTTTTCGACCGTGCATCCCATCCTTATACCCGTGGCCTGCTGGCCTCGATACCGAAGGCCAACGAGAAGCCGGACGGTACGCGTCTGAAGAGCATTAGCGGTATGGTGCCTAATCTGGCCAAACTTCCTGGTGGTTGCCGTTTCAATCCCCGTTGCAATGATGCCATGTCCGTTTGCAGTGTTAAGGCGCCTGATCTGACCCTATTGGAAAATGGGCACAAGGCACGCTGCTGGTTGCATGACAAAGCAGGAGCCTCTCTATGAACAAGGTTCTCATTTCCACCGAAAAACTGAGCAAGCACTTCCGGCTCGGCAAGGGATTGTTCTCGTTTGACGAGAAAGTGGTTCGGGCAGTCGATGATGTATCGCTGGAAATCTATGAGCGTGAGACCTTCGCATTGGTCGGGGAGTCGGGTTGCGGCAAGTCTACTCTTGGGCGCATCATATTGCGGCTTCTGGAGCGCAGCAGTGGTTCGGTAAGCTTTAAAGGCCAGGATATATACGCGCTCGATGAAACACGAATGCGCGAACTGCGCAAACAAATCCAGATTGTGTTTCAGGATCCTTACGCATCGTTGAACCCGCGAATGCGGGTGAAGGATATTCTAGCCGAGCCATTGCGCGCGCACAATTACGGCACCAGTCAGCAAATTGAGACCCGCTGTAAAGAGCTTCTCAATATGGTCGGCCTACGCCCGCATCTGATCAATCACTATCCACATCAGTTCAGCGGGGGGCAGCGCCAACGCATCGGTATCGCACGCGCGCTGGCGAACAATCCGGAATTTATTGTCTGCGATGAAGCCGTTTCTGCTCTGGATGTCTCCATTCAGGCTCAGGTTCTCAATCTCCTGCGAGACTTGCAAGAACAATTACAGCTTACATACCTCTTTATTACCCACGACCTGAGTGTCGTACGACAATTTGCTGACCGTGTCGGCGTCATGTTTCTTGGACGTCTGGTGGAAGTGGGTACAACGGAAGAAATCTTCAACAATCCGCAGCACCCTTATACGCAATTCCTCATTTCCGCTGTGCCTCGTGCCGATCCGCACCAGCGCAACAGGGCCCGTCCGCTTTTGAAGGGCGAGATACCCAGCCCCATGAACCTACCCAAGGGCTGTCGTTTCAATACACGATGCCCTTGCGCACAGGACATTTGCCGGACTGAAGAACCAGTACTTTCCGGCGGCATCGGTCTTCATCATGCCGCCTGCCATTTTCCAGGCGTTAAGCTCGGCGAAGCGCAAGTGGAAGCTTGAAGCAAGCTTCAAGACTGCCCAATATTTTGCACTTCGCCACAGCTTTACTGGCCCATGTGAAAAACACGATCGAGCTGCGATAGGCTTGGAACGGATTAGATACCTATGACCTGCATATCCGATGAAACTCTTGTGGATCGCCTGCTAACGTTTTTGTGCGAACAAAGCGAGCCGCTTAGTATTCCTGGTATTGGACTGGCTATCGTCCGCCAGGGAAAGGTTCTCTATACAGGCGGCATCGGCGTTCTGGAGGCCGGCACTGACCGCAGGGTCACAGCGGATAGTCTGTTTGCTGTCGCATCCTGTTCAAAGGCTTTTACGACCACTTTATGCGCGATTCTGGCGGAGCAAGGAAAGTTGGACTGGGACCGGTCAATCCAGGAGATATGGCCGAAATTTGCATTTGGTCCTCGGGCTATTTCCGAACAGGTAACGCTACGGGACCTGTGTTCCAATCGTACCGGCATTGGCCAGGCAACCGCCGTAGAATACGGCTCTGTCCTGTCGTTTGACGAAGTGGTCAACGGTGCTGGGGACGTTCCAACGATTGCACCATTTCGCGATCGATATTCCTATTCAAATCTCCATTTCACCGTCGCCGCTGAAGTATGCAACCGGGTGAATGATAGGACATTTGCCGAAGCGTCAGCGGCATATATTTTCGAGCCGCTCAAGATGACCACGGCGTCTGCTGATCGGCCCGATCTGGAAACCGATCCGCGTTTCGCCCGACCGCATGTGCGCAACGGCGATGCAATGCTACCTGTTGCGTTAGACAAGCTTTCTAACCTCATTGGCGCAGGGTCCGTGTCACAAAGTCCCAATGATGCGGCGCAATGGTTGTTGTTCAATCTGAACGCCCATCCAAATGGTGCCGCGGTCTTACCAGTGGCCAAGCTGGCAGAACTAAAGCGAATTCATTCCCGAACCACACCGGAAAACACCTTCCTTGGCTATGGCCTTGGTTGGCGCATAGGCAACGGTAACGATTTGACGATTGTGGATCACACGGGCGCTATCGGAGGTGTACTTTCCCTCACTCGCCTGGTGCCCGATACAGGGTTCGGAATTTTTATTTCTATCAATGCGAGTGGCACAGAGATTGAGGATTTCCGCAATGTAGTTGCCAATCTTGCCGTGGCGCTCGATCGCGGCGAGGCAGATGCTGTCACGGCTCTTTATGAACAAGCAGTTTGTTCATTAACCGAGAAGCAATCACAATATCGCAAGTCCATTTGGCGAAATAAGAAGCAGGCTCCTATTGATGCTCCCATTGCCGGTGTTTTCGACGGTGGAGCGATGGGTACTTTGCGGATCGAAGCCCGCGACGGTTGCCTGACGACTTCGCTCGAGCTTTTGCCGGACTATCAATATTGCCTCATGGAAGCCGATAATGATGGTACATACCCTTTGCGTTCGCTGGAAGCACCTGAACGCTGGTGGGGTAAAGATGATAAGGTTGCTTTACTTGTGCTGTCTGAAGACGGCGATACGATAACTTGGCAAAATATGTGGTTTGGTGAGTGTAGGTTTCACCGCAAGGGCATTTCCGCGGATCCGGTTTAATCGGAACTACTCCAGCCGATTTCCATAACACTCGATAATGTTTGCGGCCGGAGAACTGGTTCATTTCAGGCTGATTGACTGAACAATTCATCTGGCATTGAACTGCAGATCACAGTTCGGGATGAAGGCGTATGCCCGGCCGTATTTTTTGATACGGTAGTTCAGATGGATCGGCCGTGTTAAATCCTGCGCTCTTTATCACAATAATTCGTTCGGCGATCGACTGGAAATCTGCCCTGAAGTGTACCGAGCTTTTAAGGCCTATGATTGCAACTCTTTTCGGATCAATGCCGAGATGAAAGAAAATGGCCTGTGTGCCTGCTTGTGACCGCCTGCTGGCCACGATTACGGAAACGCTGGTACCCGATATTCGGAGCAGTGCCGTCAGACCAATGTCAATTGCACTGCCGGCATAGAATTCGCCGGTCCCATTGAATTTGCCGTCTCCGAGAGCAAGGACTTCGAATTCTGCTTTGAGTGGTGTAACGCCATCCGGCCCTGAACGACCGCCAATTTCCATCTCGAACCGGGCACCGGCCCCTTCTCGGTGTGCGACCTCTGCCGCTTGAGGATCAAAAACAAAAGCGACGATTGCATCTTTCGCCTCTTGCTCCAAGAGCTGGCGGATTAAACCTGTACTGTCCCCTGTACCACCGGCGCCAGGATTGTCTTGTGTATCGACGAGAATTATCGGCTTTGTTGTCGAACGCGCTAGTTCCAGCGCCAAACTGACACCCTCATTCTCGTTGAATACGCGGTCTCTGGCATAGTCTATTTCGGCCTTCAGGATGCTATCCGCAAGCGATTGCATATGCCGGTCAAGATTGGGATGTGCTTCCATGCTGTATCCAATGATGGCAGGACCGCAATCGAAGGTATCGGAGGGAGGAAACCCAGGTGCAAAACTGAGATGCAAATCATGCTCGCGCTCGATTTGCTCCAATCGGCTATAGATCGAAGATGTCGGCTCAGCCAATGTACATTGAGATGGAATGGGAATGAGGTATGGCGTTTGAACCAGCGCTTTGGAAAAACGCGTACCGCTCCTGCACATGTTGAACAAAATCTGCGCTGTTCGCCGTCCTGTCTCCGTCATGTCAACGTGAGGATATGTTCGGTAGGCGGACATAAAATCACTATGGGCTACCATTCCCGGACTGATATTGGCATGAAGGTCGAGGCTGCAGGCGACAAGGACCTCAGGCCCTACGGCCTCGCGGATACGGCGCAAGAAATCACCTTCTCCATCTCCTATGCCTTCGACGACCATTGCTCCATGAAGATCCAATAATATCCCGTCGAACGGCCCTTTCGATGAAATCGCATCGAGAAAGAGGGTCACCACCCGTTCATATGCCAGCCGCTCAACAGTTCCACCCGGCTCGGCCTGACACCAGATGAGTGGTTGGAATTCAACGTTCTGTGAAATTGCCTCGTCTATCATGCCTGCAATAGGCAGATTACGTCCCCTCATGACTTCGAGGATAGCGTCTCCCAATGTCAGAGGTGGCCACCCCCCGGGCGTGTTGAACTCGGCCCAACCTGTTGTATCAGGCGCGAAAGTATTGGTCTCGTGCTGAAAGCCACCTATTCCAATTTTCATATCAGATACAGGTTCCTATGAAATGCAGGTCATGAGACGTCTGGGTGCCCATCACGCTGGATTGGTCGCATTATGGCCCGGTAACATGTGAGAGCGGTTTCCAGTTCATCGATTACGCTGATGGAAAGGCCTCGTTTGGCTTCAAAACCAAACCCACGCACAGGAAAACGGATTGGATGACTTACTCGCGGAGACTATATCTTCAAGAACAAAACTTGAAAAATATCATTTGATGATAGTTTCATTCAAACGGGATATGTTTTCCTGTGACTTGTTCAATCGATCCGTGGGGCACACAGATTTCGCGCGGTAAGTGTATCAACGATGGAATTCGTCGTGTTGACGATGGTCTCGATGAAACGCTCTCCAAGTTGGCTTCTACGTAGAGGGTCTGGCTGCCATATATTCAGGTAGTAAGGGATTGGCTGGGCGAGCGGCCGGAGAACGACTCCTGCGCTTTCGAAGGCCAGCGCACTTAATGGATTAATGATAGAGACCCCAATTCCGGCGGCAACCATTGTGCCGATCGAAGTTGCCGTCGTTGTCTCGACAACCAGATTACGCGCAATCCCTGCTGTGTCGAATTGTGCGTCGATTTGGCGGCGATAGGAATCTTCTTCGGAATAATAGATGAGTTCGTGACGATCGAAGTGAGCCATCTCAAGTACATCGTGCTGCGCCAGAATATGATTGCACGGCATAATGCACAGCAAATCCCCTGCGTAGAGATTGATGATCGAATTCGTATTGCCTGCAACGTTACCTTCAACGACTCCCAGATCAAAAAACTTGCTGAGCAGATCACGCGTTAATGCGGTTTCTTCCAGCGAGTGGATCTTGAGAGAAGCATCGGGATAGATGCTGCGAAAGTTGCGAACGACCTGCGGCATCAGCGCGTGGGCGAATGCCGGCAGGCACGCCACTGTCACGCGTTGGAGCCGTTCGCCACGAATGGCGCGTGCTGTCCTGGCAATCTCTGCGAGGCTGACAAATGAGCGTTGCACAATGACATTGAGCGCTACCGCCTGCGGCGTCATCTCCAGACGGCGTTTTTCGCGTTGGAAAAGCGTAAAGCCAAGATCAGCTTCGAGCGACTTGAGCTCACGGCTGATAGTGGGTTGAGACGAATTCAATTGTTTTGCTGTCTCAGTAACATTGAGGGTTTGCATCAACGACTGAAATATTTCCAACTGCCGGTGCGTCAGTTGCACGATACCCTCCACCACGATTCTAAGAACATATCATAAATGACTATTCTTATGATTAATAGGAATTTGACGACATGTTATGCTCTGCTAGCCTTACTAAAAATTGGGGGAGACTTAGCGACCGCGAAACAGCCCCACGGTGGTCGAGAAGACGACAGTTCGTTCTTCCCATGCATAGAAAGAGTGAAGCAAATACAATGACGTCGTTCCGGCTCGCCAATCCACGGTCAGACGAAGGGAAGCAATACTTCATCAAATGTAACGGGCTCGGCAATGACTTCGTCGTCATTGATGGTCGCAGCACCCCCTTTCGGAAATCCGCGGATTATATCAAGTGGGTCTGCAACCGCCACGTCGGTATCGGCGGCGATCAGTTACTGGTTTTCGAAGCACCTGCTTCGCCTGAAGCCTCCATTCGTCTTCGCATCTACAATATCGATGGACAAGAAGCGGAAACCTGCCTGAACGCTACCCGTTGCGCAGCCTGGTTGATCATGGAAGAGACAGGGCGAGACGAAGCCGTCATCGAGACACTCGGTGGGTCGATCCGGGCAAACCGGGCCGGCGATCACAAGGTTAGCCTGAATATTGGTAACGCCAAATGGGATTGGGCCGAAATTCCTCTGGCCGGCTCGATCGAATCTGCAGGCGATCAATTGGATAGTGGACCGCTGAATAGTCCAATCGCTGTCAATATAGGGAATCCTCACCTCGTTTATTTTGTTCAAGACTTGGATGGGCTCGATATCGTCGCACTCGCTGATCCTGTGCAGAAAAGTGGCTATCTCCCCGAACAGGCAAATATCGGCGTGGCTGAAGTTACCGGCCCGGATTCGATCAGACTCGTTGTCTATGAACGTCCAGGCATTCTCACCCAGGCCTGTGGCAGCGGCGCTTGTGCCGCCGTGCTGGCCGCAAGACGGGCCGGTCTCATGTCCAGCGACAGGGTTACAGTCGGGACGCCCGGTGGTCAGCTTGAGGTCGAAATTTTTGACGGCGAGACTTTCAAGCTGACAGGCCCGGTCGACATAACCTTCGACGGATACATCGCATCCAACGTCCACCGGTGAAGGCGAACGATAAGTGCCGTCGAACTCGGTCACTCTCTCTGACCGTATCTGATATTCCATCTGAAAGTGATAAAATGAAGAGCGAATTCTCCCCAGACACGTTGTGCGAGCTGGCTGACAAATATGCGACACCGTTATGGGTCTATAATGCCGATGTAATTCGACGGCAGATCGAACGTCTCGCTCCTTTCGATATTATCCGGTTTGCGCAGAAGGCATGTTGCAACGTCAATATTCTGTCGCTCATGCGGGAGGCCGGCGTGCATGTCGATGCCGTGTCTCACGGGGAAATCAGACGAGCGCAACAGGCAGGGTTTTCAGCAGCGGCTACGGGCGCCGGCGCGGCGGGAATTGTTTTTACCGCCGATCTTTTTGACCGTGATACCCTCGATTATGTTGTGCAGGAGAAGATTGAGGTTAACGCAGGTTCTTTGGACATGCTCCGACAATTGGGCGAAAGATCGTCTGGTCATCGCGTGTGGCTTCGTATCAATCCCGGCTTCGGGCATGGTCACAGCAAGAAGACCAATACCGGTGGAGAAAACAGCAAACACGGCATCTGGCATGAACAACTGACCCAGGCGATTGCCCTGATAAAGCAATATCGTCTCCATCTGGTCGGATTCCATCTGCATATCGGTTCGGGCGTCGACTATCGTCACCTTGAGCGCGTCTGCCAGGCCATGACTGATATCATTTCATCGGTGGACCACGATTTTGAGGCCATATCCGCCGGTGGTGGTCTTTCGGTGCCCTACAAGGAAGGGGACCAGAACATCGACGTGGCTCACTATTTCAGTCTCTGGGATCAGACCCGCCAGCATGCGGAGAAAAAGCTCGGCCATCCGGTGCGTCTTGAGATTGAGCCCGGTCGCTTTCTGGTCGCACAGTCGGCAGTTCTGGTGGCGGAAGTGCGCGCAACCAAACAGATGGGCGGCAATCATTTCACACTGGTCGACGCGGGATTCAATGATCTGATGCGTCCGGCTCTCTATGGCAGTTATCACCATATTTCCGTTTTGACGGCGGATGGTAAGCCCCAGGAGACTGAAACATCGCGCCCGACTGTTATTGCAGGCCCCCTGTGTGAATCAGGCGACGTTTTTACACAACAACAAGACGGCACCGTGGAAATGAGAAAATTGCCGCCAGCTTTAGTCGGTGACTATCTGGTGTTTCACGACGCAGGTGCTTATGGAGCCTCCATGTCCTCCAATTATAACAGCCGAACACATGCTGCCGAGTATCTATTGGATGGCCCTGCGTCCCGCTTGATCCGGACACGCCAGAAAATAACTGAGCTTTACCAGGGAGAATGCCTGAATTCGCCATCTTGACCGCCGGGTTGACGTCATTCAACTTCAGATACAGCGAAGATTCATCGGCGGCCTGCTGGTACCAAGATGCTCTCTTCTCATCGACGCCTCAGTAGCGGAAAGCCTCGTCCAATGTCCGACCGACTATTCAGCCAGAAATACCACCTCGGTCATTTTCCGACGCCCTTGGAGCCAATGAGAAGATTTTCTCATCACCTTGGCGGCCCCGAAATATGGATCAAACGCGATGATTGTACGGGGCTTGCAGGTGGCGGAAATAAAACCAGAAAGCTGGAGTATCTGATTTCCGATGCCCTCCGCACAGGTGCGGATACATTGATTACAACAGGTGCTTTGCAATCCAATCATGCCAGACAAACGGCAGCGGCGGCGGCAAAAGTTGGCCTGAACTGTCTTTTGTTGCTGGAGGATGCGGTTCCTTTTCGAGCGCCATACTATCACGATATGGGCAATCTCCTGTTGGATGACCTGTTGAGCGCACAAGTTCAACGCCTTCCACGCGGCAGCGATTTGACGAAGGCAGCTCTTGAGGCTGCCGCCATCTTAAGAAAGGCCGGTAAACGCCCTTACACTATTCCGCTGGGTGGGTCTAACGGGTTGGGTGCCCTGGCATATGTCGATGGTGTCGGAGAGCTTGCTGAGCAGGCAAAGGCTCTGGCTATAGAGTTTGATTATGTTGTCGTTGCAAGTGGAAGTGGGGGAACCCATGCTGGAATTCTGGCTGGTGCAGCGTATTTCAAACAACCATGGCGAACTTTGGGAGTAAGTGTCTCCAGTCAACCACCGGAACAAAGGCATAAAATTGAAGCAGTTTTATCTGATCTGGAGAATTATTTGCCCGATCGGTGCACGGATCTAAGCGTCGATGTTGATGCTGGCCAGATCGGGTCCGGGTACGGCCAGCCTACACGACAAGCTGTTGCAGCCATACGTTTGGTCGCTGAAACTGAAGCAATCCTGCTTGATCCTGTATATACCGGCAAGGCGATGGCCGGGTTGATGGATTTCGTGCAAACACAAAAGTTAAACATGGGAAAACGCATACTGTTCTGGCACACGGGGGGGGCAGACGTTCTGTCGGCCTATACGTCCGACCTCGTTCGATCATAACCATGGTAGATGGTTCTGGTATTAACGATTGCCGGTTCTTTCATGCGATAAAAAATTTGCGCGACTTCATTCTCGATAACAAGATAACATGGTGCTGAAATTGAATAATCAAGCTAAAAGCAGAAACACCAAACCCGTTATCGCAGTAATAATGGGGGAAAACACCAGCGCTGGTGGTGATCGATACGATATCTCGAAACACTATTTTGCAGCCATACACCGGGCTGGCGGCGTTCCATACGGGATACCCTATCTGACAGATATAGTGGATCGGGTCATTGAGGAGTTCGATGGCTTTTTGAGCATCGGAGCACGAATAAAGTTTCCAGATGACTGGTATGTTGAAGGGGATAGGTCTGTCTTTCCGCTCTCCGATCGTCTCGATGTGGAAGTAGCCCTGATGAAGGGATTTCTTGCTCGCGACAAGCCTGTACTGGGTATCTGTAATGGGATGCAGATGCTGGGTTGTCTAAACGGTTGTCGCATGGTTTCGGATGTGCATGCCGCCCTGCCCAATGCAATCAATCACGACCAAGTCGATCTTCTGCATGAAGTTACTGTTTCGGCTGGAACGAGAATGGCTGGAATATTGCAGCTAGACAAATTCAATGTGAATACGTTTCATCGCGAAGCACTTGTCGATATTTCCGAGAAGGTGATTGTCTCCGCTTGCGGATCGGATGGTGTAGTAGAAGCAATAGAAATTCCATCCCAATCATTTGCGATGGGCGTACAATGGCATCCTGAATTATTCGGCACTGCAGAGCACCCCGGCACCCTATTATTTGACGCATTTATAAGCGCTGCTGCCCGGCATGCTTGAGACAAGGCAGGCCATGGAGATGATCTACGAACCAGCTAGAGTTTTTCTCTTTCATATTGGATCGTATCCACAAGAGATGTAGAAATTTTGAGCTTCTTGAATCTCGACCATTTCGATGAGCTGTCCGATCCTGTCCCACGAGCCAAACACTGAAGGCTCAGCTGCTTTGCGCAAGAGCGCTTTCAATTTCGAGAAGCCATTTCGATGGCGTTGAAGTCCTGACGATATGACCACAGGAACATCACTCGCGCGCCAGCCACCTTCGATCATCTCGCGGGCTACTGATCGTGATCACTTGAACGGAAAGCGCATCGCGTAATTCGGACAAGGGGTCGTGGCGGTGTTTGCCAAGCTAGAGCATGTCTCCTGAAAGTGGGAACCGGTTTCGGGATAAAGACATGCGTAAAAACAAACTGTCAGAGCATTTCTAATGATTCAATCAAAACAGGAAATGCTCTAAGTCATAATCAGATCAGCGTGGGCTTCCGTCTTTTGGGAGTTGCGGTTACCACCAAGCGGACCGGGCCGCGCGTCACCACGTGCAATTGCAGATTTCCCCAACAGATGATGGTTTGAATCTGACTGCGGCTGATCTGCAAAGCCTCAAAGATTCATACAGGTAGGCTATCTGGCTCATACCTCCCGTTCGCTTAGACAGGGAAAGCCATAAACCTACGCCTTGGCGAGGACATGCATCCAAATTGATCTTGATGTGACATCGCATCAGTTCTCTCAAGTGAGAACTGAGTCAGCATCGTTCAGAGAAATCAACGGATCCTGAGTCTAGTATGAATTTTGGGCTCCAATACTGTTTGGGGGGATGTGGACTAAAACTTGGCCCCCCAGGAGGTAGTTCATGTATTCCCATGCAGATAGAATTCGCGCCGTCGAGTTGTATATCCTGCTCGGCAAGCGGGTTAAGGCGACGATCCGCCAATTGGGTTACCCCACAAAGAATGCGCTGAGAAACTGGTATCGCGAATACCAGCAGCATCAAGACCTGCGTGTTGGTTGTGTGGCTCGCGCACCGGAGTTTTCTGAAGCCCAGAAGCAGGCGGCGCTTGAACACTACCGCACTCACGATCGCTGTATCTCTGCGACGATGAGGGCGTTGGGCTATCCGCCCAAAAGCTTTGATAGCCATGGCACTGACAGGGCCAATGTCTGGAGCGGTTTGTAGGCGTAGCGCCTCCGGATCACGTTTCGCTTCTTCCTTCATCTGTCGCTCGACAACAGCAATCTTCGTATTACAGCTTTGGAGCTGATCGATAAGTAGACGTTCGAGTTCCACGACCAGCAAAGGCAATTGCGTATCGTGATCTTCGATCTCGCGTTAAAGTCTGCGCACAAAGGTGAGACCGGCCGGAACGACAATGCCATATTCCATCAATTGGCCACGCAAAACATTGATGATCTGGTTCCTTTGACGAACCAGAATATCTCGTGTCTTAAAGACCATTGCCCTTGACCGCTGTTCCGCAGACTTAACCGGAACGTAACGCATCGTTGGCCGGGTGGCCGTTTCAATAATGGCTTCTGCGTCAGCAGCATCATTCTTGTGTCTTTTGACGAAGGGCTTCCAGCGTCTACCGCTTCAATAACCTCGACTGCGGTCAATCTCACCCATAAGAGTTTCGCCCTTCTGCAGCCTTTGCAGGTTTTCAACAAGTATGTCAGCCGCCCCATGGCTGTCAGTTACACATGCGATGTGTGGGGTAACGATCACCTTTGGATGCGACCAGAGGGGATGTCCTGACGGGAGCGGTTCAGGTGCGGTTACGTCGATGAAGGCCGACGAGAGCTGGCCATTATCGAGAGCTGCAAGAAGCGCGTTGTAATCCGTATGCGGTCCGCGACCAACCAGAACCACGCTTGCACCCGTCGGCAGACGCGCAATAAACTCAGCATTGATCAAGCCTTCCGTTTCCGCCGTGAGCGGCAGAAGGCAGACGAGTATATCTGTTTGCGCAGCAAATGCCTGAAGCCCATCCGCGCCGGAGAAACACCGTACGTTCTCAATATTCTTCTCGCTTCGGCTCCAGCCGGACAATGGGAAACCGAAAGGCCTGAGCGCTGTCAACGCAGCTTGTCCCAGATATCCAAGCCCCATTACACCCACCCGGCGACGGCGTGCGCTTGGCTGAGGTAAGGTTTGCCAGATCTCGTTACGGCTTTGTTCCAGATAGACGGGCAATTGGCGGAATAGGGACAGCACGGCGAGTGTAACATATTCTTGCATCATCCGTGCAAGACCTGGCTCGGTCATACGGACGATGCGAACTTGAGAGGGAATATCTGTCTCTAGAAACTGTTCTACTCCTGCCCCGCTTGAGAAGATGATCTCAAGTGCAGGGAAGCGATCCTTCAATCCCTCCGGTGCCTGCCAGCACAGCAAATGACGCACCCTTGCCGCAGCTTCGGCATCCAAATCGCCGGATAGAAACTCCACTTCCGGCAGTTCGCGCGCAAATACGTCGCGGATCGCCCCGGTGCGTGCCGCATCCAGGTAACAATAGAAAGTCATAGCGCCTCCCCCTGCGTGACACGCAGCGCATGTCACGCATCAATATAAGTCAATGATTGAGAACTCGGCGCAGGAAGTCCTGCGTGCGCGGATGCTGGGGCGCGCCGAGCACTTCCTTTGCCTTACCCTGTTCAACGATGACGCCGCCATCAAGAAAAAGCACCCGATCAGCCACATCGCGGGCAAAACCCATTTCATGTGTCACGACCAGCATTGTGAGTCCTTCGTCAGCAAGACTGCGCATGACATCAAGCACGTCGCCAACCAGTTCGGGATCAAGCGCAGACGTCGGCTCATCGAACAGGATCGCCTGCGGTCTCATGGCCAAGGCACGGGCAATCGCAACACGCTGCATCTGGCCACCGGAAAGCTGGCCGGGATAATGGTTGGCGCGGTCTCCCAGACCGACGCGCTGAAGCAGGTGCTCGCCATATTTTCGAGCCTCGGCAGGTTTTTCGCCTTTGACGTAAACAGGCCCCTCAATGACATTCTCAAGCGCGGTTCGATGGGGAAACAGGTTAAACCGCTGGAACACCATCGCCATCCGTGTGCGAAGATCGCGGATCGAGCGATCCTTCGCGTCAACCCGCTGACCTTCGATCAGAATGTCGCCGCCCTGATAGGTCTCGAGCCCATTCAAGCAGCGCAGCATTGTCGACTTTCCTGATCCCGAGGGGCCAATCAGACAGACGACTTCCCCCTTCTGTACCTCAGCGCTGATGCCCTTGAGAACCTGAAGCGGACCATAGGATTTGGTGACGTTCTTTATTTCAATCATCGCCATGGTCAGTGTCCGTTTCTTTTACCAAAAAGCTTTTCAAGACGCCCGACAGCCATCATCAGCGGCAAGCTCAGGCAGAGATAGAACATGGCAACCAGCGTATAGACGCTCATGTTTTTGAAGGTCGAAGCAGCGAGCAACTGACCTTGCAAGGTCAGTTCGGCGACCGTGATGGCCGATGCCTGCGAACTGTCCTTCAAAAGCATAACCATGATGTTGCCGTAAGGTGGCAGGATCACACGAACTGCTTGCGGCAGGATCACGCGGCGCATCATCATGAACCAGCCCATACCGATGGATTGTGCGGCTTCCGTCTGCCCATGATCGATAGCTTCGATGCCAGCGCGAAAATTCTCTGCCTGATAGGCCGAATAGGCAATGCCGAGGCCGATGATGCCAGCCTGAAGAGCGGAAAGCGCAATGCCGAATTCCGGTAGAACGAAGTAGATATAGAACAGCTGCACCAGGATAGGAATGCCGCGAATGACGTTGACGATAGCTCCGGCAATAGCCGACAGCCAGCGGATTCCCGACACCCGCATCAGCGCCCAGACAAGCCCTAGAAGGGTCGAAAGGACAAGGGAGCCCAAGGTCACGAGAAGCGTGTATTTCACGCCTTCCAGCAAGATCGGGAAGAACTCGCGGATGTCCATGAGAAAGTTTTGCATTGGCTTTGACTCTATTTATTTGGCGCGATCAAACGGGGATGAGGCCCTGTGGCCGGTAGGCCCCGTTTCGCGCGCTGAGCGGAAAGCATGAAGAGCTTCTCCCTGGACGCACGCGTGGAGCACACCTGAAATTTCGAGCATGGGGGTCGATCCCCATGCTCGCACTGGAATTATTTCAGTCCGTATTTTGCAAGAATTTTCTGAAGCGTGCCGTCCGATTTGATGCGGGCGATGGCTGCATTGATCTTGGGCATGCGTTCGTCACCCTTGCGCAGGGCCAGACCAAACTCTCCGCCAGCCGAAGCCTCATAGCTCTCGACCATCTTCACCTTGGGGAACCGGCCCTGAGAGAGGTAATAGGCAGCCATTGGCCCATCCCCAAAACCGGCGTCGATACGCCCGGCATTCACGTCGGCAATGATATCGGGAATGCCCTTGTAGACCTTGACCTCACTGAACAGACCGCTCTTCTTGAACAAATCAACGAAGGTGGTCCCCACCTGTACGCCGACGGTCTTACCCTTGAGATCCGCATAGGTCTTGTATGCAGTATCATCCGAAACCGGTACGAAGACGCCTTCGCCGTAGCCATAAACCGGATCGGAAAAGTCCACGACTTTTGCACGTTCTTCGGTGATGAACATTGCCGAAGCGATCATATCGATCTTGTTCGCGGTGAGCGACGGCACGAGCGCCGAAAACTGCACGGCCTCGAATTCCGCCTTGATACCGATATCAGGTTCAATCGCCTTGACCACATCGATCAATACGCCGTCCATAGCCTTGGTTTGCGTGTTCACAAAAGTAAACGGCAAACCGGTGGGTGAAGAGCCAACTTTGACAATTTCCTGGGCCAAGGCGGGCATCGCGCTCCCCAAGACGACCGCCATAGCTGCCAAACCGAAAATTTTCTTGAGACGCATGGCATTCTCCTTCCTAAATGCAGCGATAAGCCTGTTATTCATAACGCCGGTTGTGAAACTGCGTTTGATAAAGTGAAATTCGTTGTGACCAGCGTTTGCGTTGCGGCTTCTCATTTGTGGCCACCCAGGGAACCCGAATTGTTTCTCGATGCCCGTTCAGCGGATGCTGTCGCTTCCAACTTGCGATCCTTTCGTTCAAGGTCGGCAAAAACCAGCGGCATGAACCAGGCATTTCCGCGCCATGTCGGCACAAACTGCGGCGGACGGAAATCGAAACTACTCTCGCTGTTCAGCACACCCAGTATTTTCTGCGCGACCTTGAAGCCGAGCCATGGTGCCCAGACGACACCTGAGCCACAGAAGCCGGTTGCATAGTGCACCGCCCCATGCTGAAAAATTCGCGGCACCATATCCCGGTTCATGGCCACATAGCCGAACCAGCTATGCGAGATACTGACACCTTCCAGCTGCGGGAAAACCTTGCACATTTCTGTATAGTTACGCTGCGTAGCGCTTTCCGGATTACCCCGGCTCGTTACATCGCGACCACCAAACAAAATGCGCCGTCCATCCGGTGACGGACGGAAATAGTAAGTCATCGCGCGCGTGTCGGTGAGCATTTTCAAACCCGGCACCAAGTCGCGTACTCGTTCCTCGCCCAGATCTTCTGTTGCGATGATTCGCGAACGCAACGGCACCAATCGCTGACGCAACCAGCGGTCCGAATGATCAGTATAACCGTTTGTGCAAACAAGAACGTCACGCGCTTGAACGCGACCACGCGCCGTAATTACCGTTTTCGTATCAGTGGTTTGGTCGATACCTTCTACGCGACATTCGGCGTGGATCAACACGCCTTCAGCCAGCGCCAGCCGCACCAGTTCCGCATGGAACTTCGCTGGATGAAGGCCACCAATATCCATACGCACGCTGCCGCCCGCATAGAGGTCCGTCGCAATATGTTGGTGAACCTCGTTAAGGGGAACCGCATAGGATTCGACACCCGTTGCACGCTGGATAGCTTCTGCGGTTCGAGCCATGGCGTCATATTCTGCGCGCGTCATCGCGCCGCTAAATCGGCCCACGAGCTTGAAATCCGCGTCTATATCTTCATTAGCCAGAAAATCGATCATGAAGCGGCGCGCTTCATGACCTTCGGCGGCAATCTTTACTGCCCGTTCCATACCAAATTTGCGGATCAGGGTCTTGTCATCGGGACGAATATTGCCACTGGTAAAGCCACCATTGCGACTGGAAGCACCAAAGCCCAGTTGTTCCCGCTCAAAAACCTGAACCTTTCGTCCTGCTCGCGCAAGATGAAGGGCAGCGCAAAGTCCCGCATAGCCCGCACCAACGATGACTACATCGCAATTCGGCTCAATTGCACGCTGCCCAGCGCTGTGCGGCGGGGCTGCTTCCCACCAGTAGGGCGTATCCTTGTGAGCCATTTCTGATATGTCCCCTCCATGTTTTGGATGGATTTTGTTTTTAGTTTATTGAATGTCTGGCAAATATGAAGCAGAATAATGAAAACTAATCAACCCCGATTCATTCCAGTTCGTAGCGAGAGCCATTAAAGGATGCCAAAAGTGAACAAGGCAGAGATATCCCGGACCGCCCCTGTCAGCGAACCCACACCGAACGATGCGGGGGATATCGGAGCGCGTATCCGTACGCGCAGGCAGACGCTGGGCCTCACCCTCGGCTATCTCTCGGAAGTGTCGGGCCTGTCGACCGGGGCGCTGTCCCAGATCGAACGCGGCCTCGTCTCGCCAACGGTGCGCACCCTCTATACGATTGCCGATGTGCTCTCCATGAGCCCAGCTCAGCTCATTGACCCACAAGGGTTCGCAGCAGCAGCTCGCGCCAATCCCTATGTATTGCGTGCAGGCGAACAGCCTGAAGTGCTGAACGCTGGCGGCGTCATCAAACACCGCGCTTCACCTGAACTCATCGAAACCATGAAATCTTTCGCAGTGCGGATCATTCCGGGCGGGAGTTCCGGTGAGGAGTGCTACACGCATTCCGGCGAGGAACTGGGTTATATCATTTCGGGCAGTTTCACGTTGCAGATTGAAGATGCTCAGTATCTGCTTTCGGCAGGGGACGGATTTGCCCTGCCTTCAACGACTCGCCACAGATTCTTCAATAACGGTGAAGCGGAAGCTTTCGTTCTCTGGGTGAACAAGCCCGAGTAAAATCACCTGTGGCAGGCCGAAAAACACGCTGGAGAAAGATGAAAATGGCAAGCAGTCCGGAGAGCTTCTCGCGCTCGCTATGGTGGAACGCAGCTGGGGAAGCAAAGCCGAGCCATCCCAAACTGAATGGCGTGCACGAAGCGGACGTGGTTATTGTCGGCGGCGGCTTTACAGGCCTTTCAAGCGCATTGTTTCTTGCCGAGCGCGGCAAGACGGTGGCGGTCCTTGAGGCGCGTCATATCGGTTTCGGTGCATCTGGACGCAATGGCGGACAGGTGATCCCCGGCTTGAAGCATGACCCCGAAGATCTTCTTGCAACCTATGGGCCTGAGCACGGCAAGCGCATGATCGATCTCGTCGGCGGCGTAGGTGATCTTGTCTTCGACCTTGTACGTAAACATGATATCCAATGCTCACCCGTTCGTGCCGGTTGGATTCAAGCCGCGCATTCCCAGTTCGCAACCGCCGCCGTTCACAAACGCGCCCGACAATGGCAGGCACAGGGTGTCGAAGTCGAGATCTTGGACCGCTCGCAGATTGCCAGGCTTTCCGGCACGGAACGCTATTTCGGTGGATGGCGCGATCCGCGCGCCGGTTCCTTGCAACCGCTGGATTATGCCCGCGGGCTCGCCCGCGCCGGCTCGACGCGTGGCGTTCAGATTTTTGAAGATTCGTCCGTTACTTCTCTCACGCACGAAAACGGCAACTGGATTGCGAATACCTCGAATGGGGCGGTTCGCGCACGCGAAGCCCTCATCGCCACAAACGCCTACACGGACAATCTTTTACCGGGTCTCGCCCAAAGCATTCTTCCCGTGCAAAGCATGCTGATAGCGACAGAACCACTTTCAGAAGAGCAGCGGCGAGAAATCATGCCGGGAGGTGTGGTTCTGTCTGAAACGCGCAAGATCGCTTTTTATATGCGCCAATCAGAAGACGGGCGTTTTCTCATTGGCGGACGCGGTGCCGTCGCGATGAACGAAAAGAAAGCACTGATGGAAGCGCTAAAAGCTGGAATGGTGAGGCTGTTTCCGCAACTGGATGGTGTTGGCATAGACTACCACTGGTCCGGGCACGTGGCACTGACCATGGATGGCCTGCCCCATCTTCATAATCCCGCCCCAGGTTTGCATGCCATGCTTGGCTATAATGGCCGTGGCGTAGCCATGGCGACCGCTTTTGGCAAAATGTATGCCGAATACATCGCCGAAGGTCGCCCCATGGTTTATCCGACCACTCAGATTCCGCGCCTTGCCTGGCATGCGATCCGTAAGCCTGTCATGGACCTTGGCATCCGCTGGTACTGGATCAAGGACAGCCTTGGCTTCGCATCGAAATAAATCCTATGCAGAAAGATTTTAACTTGCTGAGAAACGTAATCAATCTGGGCGTTGCGCCTTCATGCGCCTCCGATCTGGAAGCAGCTTTCCAAGCTATCACTCTGGATGGACAGTCTACTGAACCTTTCGGCGTCGGACGCGCAGTTCTTTCGGGAGAGGGACAAGACGTAAAGAGCCTATTCCCGTCTATCGTGATGCTTCGTGACGGCGCTTTGACACTTATAGACCGCGACGGTTGCGAAATCGTGTTGGCCAAGGGTGAGGCCGCTAGCCTACCTGGCTGCACATTCTCATGGAAGGCACGGGCAGCGGATTGCGTAATCCTCACGATTCATGAGGAGAACGCACCAGCATCATTCACTAAACTTGACCTTGACCATCCTATGGCGACCGGTGGCGCACCCAATGCAGCACTGCTCACCACGCCCGCTCCGACGACCTACCGTCATGAATTCCAGAGTGATGATCCGCTTGCCTGGGGCATATGGGCTACTACGCCTTATGCCCGCCACCCTATCACCTATTCCTTCTCCGAACTGATGATGCTGCGCAAGGGTGAGGTTACCTTATCCAACCCTGACGAAGGAAGCGTGACGTTTGTGGCAGGCGACATTTTCATTATTCGCCCTGGCGCTGTAGCGGCATGGGACAATCCGAGCGACTTACATAAATTCTGGATTGTTCACAGCGAGAAGTAATCGTGCATCGTTAGGCTTCTGGCTTTCACGGATTAGGCGCATGCATCGGCAAAAGGGGCAAATGAGCAATTAACGCCTATGGTGTGGTGGTGCTCTCATCAAGACTAAAAGGAATTCCTTTGATTAGGGATCAGAACAAGATCTGCCCCACACACAGGTTGCGGAGACTGAACCGGCATCTTAGGCCGTGGTCTCATAAATAGGCTAGCTATTTGAATGGATTAGTTATTGAAAGGCCTCGGATTTGGAGGTCTTTGATGTCACGTCGCCACTATGAACTCACAGAACGAGAATGGTCGATTATTGCACCGCTGTTGCCGAGCAAACCTCGTGGCGTTCCACGGATTGATGATCGCATGGTTCTCAACGGAATCCTGTGGCGCTTCCGCACCGGGTCATCATGGTCAGAAATCCCCGAACGCTATGGTATTGCCACGACCTGCTACAACCGTTTCGTTCGCTGGCGTCGTGCCGGTGTCTGGGATCGGCTGCTTGAGGCTGTCTCTGAGGCCTATGATGGCGACATCGTGATGATCGACAGCACCTGTGTTCGTGTTCACCAGCACGGAGCCACAGGAAAAAAGGGGATGCCGACGATGGTGGCATGGGACGTTCCCGTGGCGGCCTCACAAGCAAAATCCACGCGATTGTTGATGCAGAAGGCCGTCCGATCAATCTTTGCCTGACGGGTGGTCAGACTGCTGACTGCTCTCAGGCCGAGGGCCTCATTGAACGCATCAAAGCAGGCGGCACCCTGCTTGCGGACAAGGCCTATGATACCGATGCGATCCGGAAGACAACAGCAGAACGAAAAATCTGGGCCAATATTCCTCCCAAATCCAACCGTAAGGACGTCTTCGCGTTCTCGCCATGGGTATATCGCCAGAGAAACCTGGTGGAGCGCTTCTTTAATCGCATCAAACACTATCGTGGCATCGCCGCGCGTTACGACAAGAACCCGGACAATTTCCTCGCTGCTGTCAAACTGATCGCTGTCCGCATCTGGTGCATCAGTTTATGAGCCTACGCTCTAGGCATCTGAATGGGCTTCGCGTGAATAGGGCTGCTCATCGTCTGTTAGTGGGCCAAGTCTCGACCTTCAAAATCGGCTTAATGTCGATAGAAGGTTCCGCTCTGGGAAAAGTGAAGTGTTCCGCGTAAGAGAAACTGGACCCGACCCGCTAAGAAACTTCAACGCGTTAGCTGCTTGAATAACTGGGTCGTGGGTTCTGCTCCTTTCAAGGCGTAGCGGTCCACGCTCCGTCGACCGGAGCGTTTCCTGGCTTGGGATGATAGCTGCCGGTCTCAGCTTTCCAGGAAGCTACCGACGCTGGAGTAAACGCGGCACAATGCCAGGGGCTCGTCGGGATGCGAACCCGGTTGGGGTTACAGATAAGTGAGCGGACGGCGACGTCGTGTTAGCTTTGGCTACCGTCGGCACAGATGCTCAGAACGCGTTCAAGTAAGCAGTTGAATTCGGCCGGGCTCAGGCTGGACTGAAGATGGGGGCGCTTCCGCTATCATCGTACTCGTCCTGGATTTGTTGCCGACTGTGCCGTTTTTGCTGGGCGATGATTGATCAAAGTAAAGCGTTAGCGAAGACCAAATCGGCGCAAACTATCCCTTATGATGAGCTGTTCGATAGGCCTTTGCTCAAAGACGACCTTGTATCGTCAGGCAAGAAGCCAACTGAAAGCCAGCATTGAACTCGCCAATGAGCCAGGTTGGGGCGGCGTCAGTGCTTGTGGATCATATTGTCCCGTCGTTCCAAAGGGGTGTAGGCTTTTAATAGAGGATCGATCCGAGTGTGAGCAGGAATGTGACGTGCGCTCTGCCTGCCCGCTCCGTAACTAAGTCGTCGCTTTAATTTACTGCTTCCGCATCGCTGATTGATTGCGAAAGGGCATGCAAATTTGAACGAGGTGGTATCGCATTAGCTTTCATTATCAGACTTTGCTGTCTATAAGTATGCGTTACGTGGTCTTATCTGCTGCAGGTTTTTAGTCCGTGAATGACGTAAGAATGACAAAGATCGAAAATATCGCTCCTGCTCCATCGCGTAGGCCCGTGTCTATGCAGCGGCAATCGTCTGTGCGTCGGACCATGGAAATCGTTCTGGACACTTGGAACTTTTTGATCCTCCGGGAAGCCTATTTTGGCGTACGCAGGTTCGATAAGTTTCAGCAGCGATTGGGAATTCCGCGGCAGACCCTTTCCTCCAGACTATCTGCGCTCGTCGCGAACGATATCCTCAGCACTGGGAAACGGCCGAACGAACCGGGGCAGCAGTATTTCTTGACGGTGCGTGGCAAAGATCTTTTCCCAACAATGCTTTCTCTAATGGAGTTTGGTGACAAGTGGCTGGCCGGCTCGAGCGAGCCTCCCCTCCAACTCATCCACAAGAGCTGCGGATGCAATTGCCATCCTGTAACCGTCTGCAGTGAATGTCTCGAGCCGTTCACAGCCAAGGAGGTGGCGCCGAGGGACGGACCCGGCGCGGGCTATGCTCCGGTAGAAAATCGCCCTACATCGCGTAGGAGCTCCGATGCAAGCCTGTTGGAGAGGGTTCGACCATGCTCGGTGGCACGCACACTGGGCATCATTGGGGACCGCTGGAGTTTTCTGATCCTCCGCGAAGGATGGAACGGCGTGCGGCGTTACGAAGAAATGCGGGAAAATCTCGGGATTGCGACGAATATTCTGTCCGACCGCCTGGCACGGCTCGTGCAGGCTGGCGTGTTTCGAAAGGTCCCTTACAATTCTGGCGAGCGGTTCGAATATAGGTTCACCGAAATGGGGCTCGATCTCTACAAGCCGATGCTGGTTATGATGGCCTGGGGGGATCGTTGGCTGGCTGATGGCAAGCCCCCCATGAGGCTACGCCACAAGACCTGCGGTCATGACTTCTCGGCGATCGTCGTGTGCTCGGAATGCCGCAAGCCGATCGCGGCCAAGGATACCGACTATCTGCTCAGATATCAGTTCGACCTATAGCCGTTTGAATCCGACTACGGCAAATCTGTCGCTTCTGGGGAAGTCTGGCGTCTCTCGCGGAGCATCTGGAAGATGCGTTCGGGCGTGACTGGGAGCGTCTCCACGGACACCCCCAGATGAGCCAGTGCATCCGACACGGCGTTCGCTATTGCCGCCGGGGCGCCGATCGTACCGCCTTCGCCCATTCCGCGGAAGCCACCGATGTTGTTGGGTAGATCGGCCTCGATATGGACTATGCCGATTTCGGGCACGCTGCTCGCCACCGGCACAAGATAATCCGCTAGGCTGGCTGCCACTGCCTGTCCCTGATCGTCATGTATTATTTCTTCGAGCAAGGCTGCTCCGATCCCCTGCGCCACCGCGCCATGTACTTGTCCGTCCACGATCATCGGGTTGATGATCTTGCCGCAATCCTCCGCCACCACATAGCGGTGGATCTTTACCCCGAAGGTCTCAGTATCGACCTCGACCATGGCCAGATGCGTCGATGAGCAGGCTGTTCCGAGATAGGGGTCATAGGTCTCCGAGGCCGTCAGGTCCTCCCGCTGGTCACGCGGAATGCGGCCCATCTGGGTATAAACGGCGGAGGCGACCTCCTTCAACGTCATCGACAAGTTGGAATTCCGGCTGCTGATAATGCCGTCGTGGATATCCAAGTCCTCAACTTTTTGCTCCATCAGATAGGCTGCTGCGCGCAGCACCTTTCCTTTGACAACGCGAGCGGCAAGCGTTGCGGCGCCACCGCCGAGCACGGCCGAGCGGCTGGCATAGGTGCCGCTGGCCATTGGAACAAGAGCGCTGTCGCCGTGTTTGACTTCAATGTCCTCCAGTTTGCAGCCGAGTTCGTCCACGATGACCTGCGCCAGCGTCGTTTCCAGCCCTTGACCGTGAGAAGCAATGCCGAAGGCGGCGGTGATGGCGCCGGTCGCGTCGATCTCGATTTTCGATGTTTCGGTACCGGTATTGATCGGCATGCCAGGGGCAACAGAAATACGTGATCCGATGCCGGTGAGTTCCGCATAGCTCGCGAGCCCGATGCCGACCCAGCGGCCGGCTTTTCTTGCCTCGTCACGCTCGCGAACCAGCACCGGATAATCGACATGCTTGCAGGCGCCTTCGAGACACTCCTGAAAGGCCGACTTGTCCCAGATGATGCCGGAGGCCGTGCGGTAGGGAAATTCATCATCCCTCACAAGATTCTTTCGGCGAAACTCGACCGGATCCATGTCAAGCTTACGCGCCGCCATCTCGATCAGGCGCTCCATTGCGAAGGTGGATGAGGGCCGCCCGACACCGCGATAGGGGCCGGTGGGCGGTTTCGGGGTTAGCACGCCGCGAATGCGGCCGCGGTAATGTTCCATCCGGTACGGGCCGGGCATGAAACTGACGACCTGCACCGTTTCGAGCGCTGCCGTCCATGGATAGATCGAATACGCGCCCACATCGCCGATCACATCGGCACGGAGACCGATCAGCGTACCGTCCTTCGTAACCGCCAGTTCCGCCTCGATCAGTTCATCGAAGGCCTGACTGGTGGCGGAAAGATCCTCAAGACGGTCGCTGATGTACTTGACGGGTCGCTTCAGCTTCCGCGCGAGTGCGCAGACGAGAATTTCCTCACCATAGAGCGATCCTTTGCCACCAAAGCTACCGCCCACATCCGGCGCGACGACGCGCATCCGGGTTCCAGGAAGGTCCAGGCAGCCAGAGAGCACGTCCCGGATGACGCCCGGTATGTTGGAGGAGGTGTAGAGCGTCAGAGATTGCTTACGGTTTTCCCATTCGGCAAGATACGATCGGTTCTCCATGGCGACAGCGGTCTTGCGGGTCATCCTGAACCGGCCCCTGACGGTCACTGCCGCCTCCTTGAAAGCCTCATCGACATCGCCGCGCTTGAATTCGCGGCGGATAATCGTATTCGTTCCCGCCTCATCATGCAGGAGTGGCGCGTCGTCTTTGACAGCATCGACCTGACGGATGGCGAAAGGCAGGGGCTCATAGTCAATGGTGATGTGTTCCAGCGCGTCCTCAGCGGCATAGCGGCTTTCGGCCACAACGGCGACGACCGGCTCGCCGACATAGCGGACCTTGTCCCGTGCCAGCGGCCAGATTGGCGTGGCATAATAGCCCGGCATCCGCGAAGTCGGGATGGCAGGCTTTATTTCTCCCTCGAGATCGCTGGCATCATAGATCGCGACAACGCCAGGCACCGAGAATGCGTCGCCGATATCAATGTTGAGGATTTTCGCATGAGGCTGGTCGGAGCGGCGCAACGCGACATGAACCATGCCGTCAAGCGCCATGTCGTCGACATATTTACCAACGCCGGTCAGAAGACGAGGATCCTCCGTGCGCTTGACGCGCTTGCCAACCAGCTTGGGACGAAGCTCGACGGAATGGTCAGAGTGTTTCATTCATAGAACTCCCGGCCTTTTCTCATGCCCTGCCACTGGACGTCGTCATGGCCTGAGATGATCGTGTCGCCGCTGTCGCGCAAGGCCTTGAGCCGCGCGAGCGAGGCAGCCGCCAGATCCATGTTCCAAGTGTTCTTCGGTGCGATGCCGGTGTCGATATTGGCCTGGAGGGGGGCAGCATCCGACGCGAGGACGAAAGCGCCGTCCTTTTCCAGTTCGACGCGCGCCACGCTCATGCCCGGAGTATGGCCGGGCATTGGCATGATGACGATACGGCCATCGCCGAACACGTCATGATCCCCAACGAAAGTCTGGAATCCCTGGGGCTGTTCCCATTCCGTTCGAAGGTAGCCAAGATTTTCTGCACCTTCCGCCCTGGCCGTCGCGGCCTCAACCTCATGGCAAAGGATGGTTGCTTTGCGAAAGTAGGAATTGCATCCGCAGTGGTCCGGATGGAGGTGCGAACAGATCACGAGGTCGATGTCGTCGGGTTGGAGGCCAATCTTTTGGAGCTGCTGGACGACCGTCTGCTCCGGTTGGAAGATCGGTGTCATGACCTTGCTCAGCCCGCCCCAACGCGCCTGCGGATCGTTCGCAGCTTCCGGATTGCAGCCGCTATCGAAGAGCACATTGCCCCTGATATGGCGCATCAGCGCGGCATGAACGGGCAGTTCGATGGTTTCTTCTTTCGCGGCGCCGGAAACATAGATCGAGCGGCGCATCCGCAGCCGGCCGCCTTCGAGAAAATGCATCTTCATTTGAGAGGTCCTCTTTCACGTGCGAGTTCGCGGACGGCATTGACGATGTGCTCATAGCCCGTGCAGCGACAGATGTTTCCGGAGAGCGCTTCCCGGATTTCTTCATCGCTTTCCAGCGGGTGGTGGCGCAAAAGATCGGTAATCGCCATGATGAAGCCCGGCGTGCAGAAGCCGCACTGCAGGCCGTGATGCTGACGAAATGCTTCCTGAATGCGCCCGAGCCGGTCAATGCTTCCCTGGCCCTCGATGGTCTCGATTACCATGCCCTCTGCCTGCACGGCGAGCGTGAGGCAAGCGCGCGCGCTACGCCCGTCGAGGAGCACGGTGCATGCGCCGCATACACCGTGCTCGCAGCCGACATGGGTTCCTGTGAGGCCCAACTCATGGCGCAGGAAGTCGCTGAGAAGCATTCGGGGTTCAACTGTGCGCGTGTATGAAAGGCCATTAACGCTAAAGGTGATCTGCTTTTCAGCCATGACGTGGTATCTCCCCATTGGCTCGTGCCCATGCTGCACGCAGCCCACGCTTGGCCAATACGCCAGATAGATGCTTGCGATAATCTGCGGATGCGTGGATATCGGAGTTGGGGGTCAGGATGTTTGCCAATCTCTCTACCACCGTATTGAGAATGGGCTCAGAAAGGTCGGTGCCCTCGACAATCTCTTCTATTTCGGGCAGGCGAAGCGGGGTTTCACCCACCCCCATCATGCCGATACGAACGCCGCGTACGATACCATTTTCGAGGCGAAACGTTGTTGCGAAGCTGGCGAGCGCAAAGTCGCCATGGCGGCGGGCAAACTCTTCAAAGGCCCAGCCGGAATCCTCTGGCATGGCGTCGATCTCCACCGCGGTGATCAGTTCGTCCTCTTCAAGGGCATTCATCAATGAACCCGTAAAGAAGTCCGCGGCGGGGATACGGCGCTCTCCACGCACTGAAAAGGCGATGATCGTGCCGTCGAGGAACCGGGTCATCAGTGGCAATTCGGCTGCGGGGTCCGCGTGCGCGACGCTACCGCAGAATGTGCCACGGTTGCGCACCGTCATGTGTGCGACGTGATGCATAGCGTCGTGAATGATCGGCAAGTGTCGAGCGACAAGCGCATCGGTGGCCGTCATGCGATGACGAACGGTCGCCCCGATCTTCAGCCGGCTGCCGTCGAACTCTATCTTATCCAATCCCGCGATGCGGTTGATATCAATAAGTATGGAAGGCTTCACCAGTCGGAAATTGATCATCGGCATCAGGCTTTGCCCACCGGCGATGATTTTGCCGTCACCAGCCGATGCAGCGAGTGTCGCTGCCGCTTCCTCGACTGTTACCGGTGCGCTGTAATCGAACTGTGCGGGCTTCACGGTTTCGCCCACGCCGCCGGCATAGCTGCCGCTCTGTCTAAAGGTCGAGCCATAAGTGTTCCTCCGGCATCATCTTCCCATAATGACGCTTATCGCAAATATTACTTGCATTATTAGACTTAAGAGGAGAATGTCAAGCACGCAGATCGCGCCGTGTCGAGCGTTTTCGTTCTGATGTTGAGGAGGATTGTCCATGGAAATGTCTGGCCAGCAGTTGATCCCGGCCACCAAGGAGGAGGTCTGGGCCGCGCTCAACGACCCTGACGTGCTCAAGGTCTGTATTCCCGGCTGTCAGGAACTGACGAAATCATCGGATACGGAAATGACAGCCGTCGCGGTCATGAAGGTCGGGCCGGTCAAGGCGCGGTTCCAAGGGGCGGTAACACTGTCGGAACTGGATCCTCCGAATGGCTACAAGATTACTGGTGAAGGGCAAGGTGGCGTGGCTGGCTTTGCCAAGGGGATTGCCGTCGTCAAACTTTCTGCAAAAGACGGGGGGACAGTACTCGACTATACCGTAGACGCGCAGATTGGTGGAAAGCTTTCGCAGCTTGGAGGTCGATTGATTGATGTGACCGCGAAACAAATGGCCGGTCAGTTCTTCAAGCGATTTGCCGAGGAAATTCACGTGCGACAGAATCCGCAGGAGGCCGTGGCAGCGTCGCCGCTAGGTGCCGGCCCCTCTCCCGCGCAGACCAAAGCCGGTCCGCCGCATCTGGATGCCCCTGCCACGGCCGTTCTCCGGCCTTCCGCCCAGGCCGCAGTGACAGCTGGCTCTAACGTCTCTCTCCCGGTGCTTGCGCTCGTGGTCTTTGCGTCAGTGCTTGTGGCTCTTTGGATCGTCTATGCCGGGCTATTGCCGAGCCTTTCGTCCGCAGCCGATATGCCCTCTCATGTCTCGCCCGATCTTGCCAGCATCGTCCAACTGGTCATGGCGGCAGCTATCGGTTACCTGTTCGGACGAATATCGAAATAAACTTTTCCCCATCCACATCAAAAAGGCCGAAGCGAACGCTTCGGCCTTTTATTTTCGCTTGCACAGAAAGACTTTTATTCGCTCCTGCCTCGCTCGAGGAGAAGCTTCAGTTCGCCGAACACGCCCCGTCTGAACATCATCACACAGACCACAAAGAACAGGCCGATGATGAAGGTGATGGGCAACCCACTGGTCGACAGGAAATGCTCGAGCCCGACAACAATGGTGGCGCCGACAATCGGTCCGATGAGCGTTCCCATGCCCCCAAGAAGGGTCATAAGAATGACTTCCCCGGACATATGCCATGTTACGTCGACCAGTGAGGCGAGTTGGAAGGAAATCGCCTTCAGTGACCCGGCGAAACCCGACAGAGCTGCTGAGAGTGTAAATGCTATCAGCTTGTAACGTTCGGGTTTCAGGCCGAGCGAGACAACACGCGTTTCGTTTTCGCGAATAGCGGACAGCATATGTCCAAAAGGCGAATTGACTGCGCGCCAGATGATGACGAGGCCAATGATCGTGCCTCCGAGCACGGTATAGTACATTGCTGTGATGTTCCTAAGATCGATCATGCCGAGCAGGTAACCGCGGGGCACGGCCTGAATCCCGTCTTCGCCGCCTGTGAACGGCAACTGGACCGCCATGAAGTAGACCATCTGGGCAAGTGCCAGCGTGATCATGGCGAAATAGATGCCCTGACGACGGATGGCGAGCGCTCCAAAGGCAAGCCCTAGCAAGGTTGCAAACAGTGTGCCCGCCAACACCGACAGTTCGAATGGCCATTGCCATACTTTTGCAGCCTGGGCCGCGATGTAGGCCCCGCCGCCGAAGAAGGCGGCGTGTCCGAAGGATAGCAGACCCGCGTAGCCGAGCACTAGGTTGAAGGCTGCGGCGAACAACACGAAGCAAAGGATTTTAATTAGGAAGAGCGGATAGACTGCCAACGGCGCAATCAGCATGATACCCAAAACGGAGAGTATTAGGATGCGGCCGATCATCTGACCGCGACGAAAGGTGGTTGTCGGGTTGGAAAGGGTTGCGCTTTTCATGTCATGCCTCCCGTTTGAACAGGCCGGCTGGCCGAATGAGAATCACGAGCACCATCATGACGAAAACCGCGATCGATGAAGCTGGTGGATAGAATGTCTTGGTGAGGCCTTCGATGATGCCGAGACCAAGCGCAGTGACGATCGCACCGCCAATCGAACCCATGCCGCCGATCACGACGACCGCGAAGACCGTGATGATGATACTGGAGCCCATGCCTGGGCTCACCTGATAGAGAGGTGCCGCGAGCGCGCCGGCGAAGCCCGCGAGACCCACGCAGAAGGCATAGGTCAGTGTCAGAATGAGTGGCACATTGATACCGAAAGCCTGGACCAGCGACGGGTTTTCGGTGGCGGCCCGCAGATAGGCGCCGAGCTTGGTCCGTTCGATCGCAATCCACGTGAGCAGGCAGATAATGAGCGAGATAGCGATCACCCATGCGCGGTACATGGGCAAAAACATGAAACCGAGATTGATGCCGCCAGTCAGTGAGGCCGGAACCGGATAAGGTTTTCCTGCCGCGCCGAAGAGGTGTCGGAACAGCCCTTCCAGCATCAGTGCAATGCCAAATGTGAGGAGCAGACTGTAGAGATGGTCCATGCGATAAAGCCGCCTCAGAAACAGCTTTTCAACCACGATCCCCGCGAATCCGACCAATATGGGAGCCGCGACGAGTGTTCCCCAATATCCAAGGCCGAGCCTCGACAGCATGTACCAGGCAACGAAACCACCCAGCATGTAAAAGGCGCCATGCGCGAAATTAATGACGTTAAGCATGCCGAAGATAATCGCCAGCCCGAGGCTGAGCAGAGCGTAAAATGAGCCGTTGATCAGTCCGAGCAGCAATTGGCCGAGGAGAACGGGTATCGGCACCCCGAGAATATCTGTCATCTGATTTTGACCTGTTGAAGTATGCGCATGGCAATCAAACCCCCAAATACCGGTTCAGCCGATCCATGCTGGCGTCGAGCGCACCATTGGAGATTTCGTCGATGACCTTTCCCTGGTCGAGTACGAAGTGCCGGTCGGCGACGGTGGCCGCAAAGTTCAGGTTCTGTTCGACGAGAATGATGGTGATGCCGCGTTCCTTGAGGATGCGGAGCGCCGCGCCGATCTCCTCGACGATGACGGGCGCGATGCCTTCGGTCGGCTCATCAAGCAGAATGAAATCGGCGCCGGTGCGCAGGATACGGCCGATGGCCAGCATCTGCTGTTCGCCGCCGGAGAGCCGCGTACCGGGCGTGGTGTCGCGGCCTCTGAGATTCGGGAAGAGACTGTAGATCTCCTCCACATTCATCCCGCCCGATTGCCAGGTTGGCGGAAACATTAGGTTTTCGATGACGTTCAGCCTCGAAAAAATGCCGCGCTCCTCTGGAACGTAGCCGATGCCGAGCCGGGCAACCTTGTGCGCGGGTGTTCGCAACAGATCGACGCCTTTGTAGGTGCTGCTGCCGGCCCGCTTGCTGACGACCCCCATCAGGCTGCGCAGGGTAGTGGTCTTGCCGGCGCCGTTGCGACCGATCAGGGTGACGACCTCACCCTTCCTGACGTTGAATTCCACTCCGTGAAGGACGTGGCTTTCGCCATACCAGGCCTGAAGATTGCTGACGTTTAAAACGGTTTCAGCCATGGGCTCCTCCCATATAGGCCTTGCGAACCTCACTGTTCGTGGAAACGTCAGAATAGCTACCCTCTGCAATCACCTCCCCGCGGCGCAGCACCGTGATTGTGTCAGAAAGATCCGCAACGACGCCAAGATTGTGCTCGACCATCAACACCGTGCGACCCGTGCCGACGCGGCGGATCAGCGCCGCCGTCCTGCCAATGTCTTCCGTGCCCATGCCGGCCATTGGCTCGTCGAGCAGCAGCACGTCCGGCTCAAGCGCCAGCGTCGTCGCCAATTCCAGCGCACGCTTGCGTCCGTACGACAGCTCGCTGGCTTTTGTTCGGGCCTTTTCGGCGAGGCCGACGCTTTCAAGGAGCGCCATGGTCTCTTCATCAAAGCGTTTCAGACACTGGTTGGACTTCCAGAAGGAGAAGGTTTCTCGCTCACGGGCCTGGAGCGCCACGCGCACGTTTTCAAGGGCGCTGAGGTGCGGAAATACCGACGAGATCTGAAAGGATCGGACAAGGCCAAGCCGAGCGATATCGGCAGGCGCCATCTGTGTAATGTCTCGGCCCTTGAAAAATATCTGGCCGGAACTTGGCGAAAGAAATTTGGTCAGAAGATTGAACAGCGTGCTCTTGCCGGCACCGTTTGGGCCGATCAGCGCATGGATAGTCCCACGCCGAATCTCGATGTCGACATTGTTGACGGCGATGAAGCCGCTGAACGAGCGCGTCAAACCACGCGCCTCGATAATGGGTGCGTTCTCCGGCACGAGTCCTCCCTACCGGCTTGATTTTCTCCTCCTGTGGCGCGGGTTCGGAACCAGGCCACCGCCTCGTCCAACGGAAGAGGCAGTTTCAGAAAAACACACAAAGTCTAATAATGCAAGCTTGCATGATGGCGGAAACTCTGCTTATCTTATCTTGTTATCCTACTAATAGCGCCGTAGTTTCGGTTTTAGCCATTTATAAGTATGATAACGCAAGTTTAATGCAGGCGCTCGAGGGGGAGCTTCAGTGCCGCATCTGGGAGGATGGATTGATGAAGCATCTGCGAATTTTGCTGTCATGCACGGCGGCTTTCGCCGCTATGGGTATGGGTGCCCAAGCACAGGATTCTGGGCCGATCCGGATCGGCGTCCTGACCGACATCAGCGGCCAGTTCTCGCATGAGGCGGGCGAGGGGGCGATTGCTGCGGTGAAAATGGCCGTTGAAGATTTCGGTGGCAAAGTACTCGATCGTCCGCTGGAAGTGGTCGTAGCCGATCACCAGAACAAACCTGAGGTCGCCGTCTCCACCGCCCGGGAATGGTACGAGTCGCAAGGGGTGACGATGATCAACAACCTCATCAATTCTGGTATCGCCCTGGCTGTCACGCAGGTCGCGAAGGACGAGGACAAGATCGCGATCATCAACGGCTCTGGTACGTCACGTTTGACGAACGACGGCTGTACGCCAAACAGCATCCATTACTCGTACGATACCTATGCACTGGCCAATGGCACTGCCAACGAACTGATCCGTGAAGGTAAGAAGAACTGGTACTTCCTGACTGCCGACTATGCCTTCGGGCATGCTCTGGAAGCGGATGCGAGCCAGCTGGTCAAAGCAAACGGGGGTACTGTTTCAGGCGCCGTTCGCTATCCAATAGAGACCTCCGATCATAGCGCCTTTATGCTGCAGGCGCAAGCTTCGCCCGCCGATGTTGTTGCGATGGCAGGGTCCGGAACGACGTTTGTCAACGCGGTTAAGTCGGCCGCCGAGTTCGGTCTCGCGTCCTCCGGTAAGACCGTTGCCGGGCTACTTGTCTGGGATACAGACGTCCATTCGCTCGGCCTTGAAACTGCGCAGGGTATGATCCTGACCAACGCCTTTTACTGGGATCGCGACGAAGAAACCCGTTCTTTCGCCAAGAAGTTCGAGGCGCGTGTTGGCCGTCCGCCACATATGGGCGATGCGGGCGATTACTCCTCGACCATGCATTACCTTCAAGCCGTGAAGGCCGCCGGTACCACCGACACGAAGCAGGTGATGGCGAAGATGCAGGAAACACCGGTCAATGATTTCTTCGCCAAGGGCGGCAAGATCCGCGAGGACGGCCGCATGGTGCATGACATGTATGTCTACCAGGTGAAGACACCGGCTGAATCGAAGAGCGAATGGGACCTTCTGAAGCTTGTCACCACCATTCCAGGCGACCAGGCCTTCCGGCCCCTCTCCGAAAGCCAGTGCCCTCTGGTTAAGCAATGATCCAAACAAATGCCCGGCTCTCCTGCGCCGGGCATAACCCAAGCATTGAACGCGGTTGCGATTGGCAGGAAGAGATGAGCAGGCATGACTGAGATTCAGGTCGAGAACACAGATGGCGTCGCCATCGTTACACTGAACAGGCCCAAACAACGCAATGCCGTTACATATGCGATGTGGTGCGAGCTTGCCGAAAGGTTTCGCCAGTTCGACTCGGATCCAGATGTCCGCGCCATTCTGCTCACCGGAGCCGGCGGGGACTTCTCCGCCGGCGCCGATATCAGCGAATTCGATGCGGTAAGGGGCGGCCCGGAGGAAAGCACGCGTTACGAAGTCGCCGTTGACGCTGCCGGCGATGCCATCTACGACGTTTCGAAGCCAACGATCGCGGTGTTGCGTGGATATTGTCTTGGTGGCGCAGCACATTTGGCCATGTCTTGCGATTTCCGCATTGCCGAAGAAAGCGCCGTTTTCGGCATTCCCGCCGCCAGGTTGTCGATAGTGTATGGCGTCTCCGCGACACGCAAACTGTTTTCGCTCGTCGGTGTCACCGAGGCGAAACGAATTCTCTATTCGGCTAACCGCTTTTACGCCAGCCAGGCGCTAGGCAACGGCTTCATCGACGCACTGGTGGATGACGCGACGGCGGCAGCCTTGGAGCGTGCCAACGCCATGGTCGCGAATGCGCCCCTGACGATCCAGGGCGCGAAGTTCATCCTCAACGGCTGCGCCAGGGGTGATCTCGACCGAACCGAAGCTGAAAGGCTGATCGACCACGCGAGTTCCAGCGGGGACTACGCTGAAGGACGCAAAGCATTCGCCGAAAAACGGTCGCCGCGATTTATGGGCCGCTGACGGCCAATTCAACCAACCCATCAATCTGCTGCAAACGCAGCATCTCATCCCAAGGAGACATTCAATGGATACCAATCTCAAGGGCAAGGTGGCGCTCGTCACGGGCGGTGGCCGCGATGTCGGCGGTGACATCGCGCGAGCTCTTGCGGTCGAAGGTGCCACCATTGCGGTAAACTACGCCCGATCAAAAGATGAAGCCCAAGCGGTCGTGCAATCAATCGAGGCAGGCGGCGGCAGGGCGAAGGCGTATCAGGCGGATATCAGCGATAATGCACAGGTCAAAGCGATGGTCGCAGCGATCAAGTCGGACTTCGGAACGGTTGATATCCTCGTCAATAACGCCGGTTATGTCAAATACCAACGCTTTGTGGATTCGACGCCGGACGACTGGAAGAAGCAGATCGAGGTGTGTCTCTTTGGTGCGATTAACTGCTGCCACGAGGTGGCGCCGATGATGATCGCTCAGAACTCCGGCAAGATCATCAATCTCGTCGGCGACAGCTCCCGTATTGGCGAAGCCAACCTTGCCCTGGCCGCGGCAGCGCGCGGCGGCACGATCGCGCTTGGCAAGTCGCTTGCCCGCGAATTCGGTCGCAACAACGTTACCGTCAACACCGTTTCGCTCGGCCTGATCGAGACCTCACATTCCGATCCTGACTTCCTCGAGAAGAACCGCGAGAAGATCGTTAAGGCTTATCCTTTGCGGCGGATCGGCAAGCCCGACGACGTGGCGCCGATGGTTACTTTCCTTGCCTCTGACGCGTCCTCCTGGGTGACCGGCCAGGTCATCAGCGTCAACGGCGGCTTTGCGATGGTCTAACAGGGAGGAAGGGGAGGAACTGAAATGATACATTTCGAGCTCATTGCACCTGTCGGAGAGATTCTTCGGCGGAACGCTCGCCTGTACCCGGAGAAACTGGCATTCGAGGACAAGACGAGATCCGTCTCTTACGCCGAACTTGACCGTGAAACGGAAGGTCTGGCGGCACGACTAATCGCTCTTGGTCTACAGAAGGGTCAGGCGGTCGCAATCTATCTGCCGAACTCCGTCAATTGGGTCGTGGCATGCCTCGCCGTGGTCAGAGCTGGCGGCGTGGCGGTCCCGATCAGTATCGAATCGACGGTAGATGAAACAAGCTACCGCATCACAGATTCCGATTGCGTTGCCGTTATTACCCTACCGGACAAACACGCGGCGACCGAATCTTTGCTGCGGCGCCTGGATCGGACCACCGTCCTCGTCACGGCGAACGAGAATGCTGTCTTCGATCTGGCGGAGGCTGTCGACTTCGAAGACGATCAGGACGTCGACCGCGCCGCTTTTATCGTCTACACCTCCGGAACGACAGGCCTGCCGAAGGGCGTGCTCCTCTCGACGCGGTCGATGCTGTGGGTCACGAGTGCATGCTGGGCTCCGATCGCGGGGATGAACAGGAACGATGTCGTCCTCAACACGCTACCGCTCTACCATTCCTATGCCCTGAATATCGCGGTGCTGTCGATCATTGCGACCGGTGCCAGTGAATATATCATGGAGAAATTTTCCACTAGTCAGGCAACCGAATTGTTGCGTTCGGGCCGTTTCACCTTCATGCCCGGCGTTCCGACAGTCTTTCATTATTTCCTGTCGACCTGCCAGGCGAGCGGTGAGAAGCTCCTTGACTCGGTTAGGCTTTGCGTGTCGGCCGGCGCGATCATGCCGGGACCCCTTAATCACGATTTCGAAGAGTTTTTCGGCGTGCCCCTGCTTGACGGCTATGGGATCACCGAAACATCAACAATGGTGACCATGAACTGGCCCGGCCGCTGGCGGGTCTCCGGGTCGTGCGGTTTGCCGCTTCCAGGGCTCATGGTACGAGTTGTAGATCCCAAAACCGGGCTCGATGTACCGGTCGGCATAGAGGGCGAGTTGATCTGTAAAGGTCCCAATCTGATGCAAGGTTATCACAACAAGCCGTTGGAAACGCAGAAGACTGTGGTGAACGGCTGGTATCATACGGGTGATCTTGCCAGGAGCGATGAGAACGGCTTTCTGACGATCACCGGTCGGCTCAAAGAACTCATCATCCGTGGCGGCCAGAATATTGCTCCCGCAGAGGTCGAGGAAACAATCCTCCTTCACGATGCGATCATGGATTGCGCGGTGATCGGAATGCCGCACACTATGCTCGGCGAGGTTCCCGTCGCATGCGTGGTGCTGAGGTCGGCGGAACTTTTCGACCTGGAGACGTTGCTGCACCACTGCAAGCAGCGCCTGTCCGCCTACAAGGTCCCTGACAGAGTCTATGTCGTCAACGAAATTCCCCGCACCGGCTCCGGCAAGATCCTGAGGGTCAAACTCAGGGAAGTCCTGCCCGGCGCATGATGCAGCACCATAGGAGATGCCCATGAACCCGTTTGTTTTCAGCACGACCAGCCAGATCGTTTTTCGGCCTGGCGCTTCGGCGGAAATTGGTGGTCTCGTCAAGCCGAAGCTTGGGAACAGGATTCTGTTCGTAACCGATCCGGGATTGCGTAAGCTCGGTCTTTGTGATCCGGCACTGAGGTCCCTTTCTGAGGCCGGCATCGAAACGACCGTCTTTGATAGTGTCGAGGCGGATCCGTCTATTGCGACAGTGCTTTCAGCCACTCAGGCTGCGAAATCTGCCGGCGTGACGGGCGTCGTCGGCTTTGGAGGCGGCTCGTCACTCGACGTCGCCAAGGTCGCCGCGCTGCTCAGCGGATCCGGTGAGGACATCGATGACGCTTGGGGCGTCGGTAATGCCAAAGGGCCGCGGCTGCCGCTTGTTCTCGTGCCGACGACCGCAGGGACAGGCTCAGAGGTCACCCCGGTGTCGATCCTAACCGTCCAGGGCGACGAAAAGCGGGGCGTGTCTTCACCGATTATCCTTCCTGACATTGCCATTCTCGATGCCGATCTGACCCTCGGTCTGCCCGCGCACATCACGGCGGCGACAGGGATCGATGCCATGGTGCATGCCATCGAGGCCTATGCGTCCAAGAACGCCAACAACAATCCGCTGTCGAAGATGCTTGCCCATCAGGCGCTTCAACTGCTTGGTGCAAACATCGAGAAGGCGGTTTTTGACGGGAAGGACCGTGACGCCCGAGGCGCTATGCTGCTTGGCTCGATGCTGGCCGGTCAGGCATTCGCCAACTCGCCCGTGGCTGCTGTCCATGCGCTAGCCTACCCGATCGGTGGCACTTTCCATATCCCGCATGGGCTCTCCAACGCGCTTGTGCTGCAACACGTCCTGCGCTTCAACGCACTCGAGGCTGCATCTCTCTATGCGGAAATCGCAACGGACGCCTTTCCGGATCTCGCGTCGGAACAAAGCACCCAAAGCCGCTGCGCCGCTTTCATCGAGCGGCTAGCCGCTCTTTCCTCGAAGCTGGGATTGCAGCCTCGATTGCGCGATGTCGGTATCGGTGAGGAACATCTAGTGGGTATGGCGCGCGACGCGATGAAGCAGACGCGGCTTCTGGTCAACAATCCACGCGACCTCAGTGAAGCGGACGCGCTTTCGATCTACAAGGCGGCGTGGTGATGGCAGAACGCGCAGCGCCCGGAAACAGGTCTTCCTACAAGGTCTTTCGCACTACCGCGACGCGTTGGTCGGACAATGACAGCTACGGTCACATGAACAATGTCGTTCACTACAGTATGTTCGACACGGCCGTGAACAGCTTCCTGATCGAAAACGGCGCCTTGAACATCAAAGAGGACACGCAAGTCTTTCTCGTGGTCGAAACCGGCTGCCGGTATCACGCCGAGATGACGTTTCCAGATATGGTCACGGCCGGAATTCGCGTTTCGCGACTGGGTAGTTCATCGGTTCGCTACGAGATCGGATTGTTTCGAAACGACGAAGACACAGCGTCCGCGGAAGGCTTCTTCGTCCACGTCAATGTGGATCGCATCTCGCGCAGGCCGACCCCGTTCGGCGACGTGGCCCGGCTTCTGCTGGAACCGCTCGTTGTCTGAGCAAGAACAAATTTCGCGAAAGGACCATTAAATTGGTAGCTCTCGAACTCAAGCATTCGTCCATCCAACGTGGCGAATGCTTTATTGCGGGCGAATGGCTGGACGCCGATCAGGGCCAGGCGATTGACGTCGGCAATGGCATTAGCAAAGGCATGATCTCGACCGAGGTCGCACCGTTCGGGGGCGTGAAGGAAAGCGGCAATGATCGCGAGAGATCGAAGTACGGCATGGATGACTATCTCGAGATCAAATACATGTGCATGGGGATTTCGTGATGGTCAAGCTTGTCCTCATCGGCCCACCTGGAGCAGGGAAAGGAACGCAAGCTGAGCGTCTCGTGCGGGATTACGGGCTCATGCATATCTCCACCGGCGACCTGCTGCGCGAGGCAATCAAGGCAGAGACGCCTCTCGGCCGCGAGGCCAAGGCAGCCGTCGATGGCGGGACACTCGTCCCGGATGAGGTCGTAATTGGCCTCGTTGAAGAACGTTTGTCCGATAAAAAACCGGCCCAGGGCTTTATCCTGGACGGTTTTCCGAGAACGGTCGCGCAAGCTGAGGCGCTGGAGCGACTGCTTTACAGCTTAGACAAGCCGCTCGATCACGTCATCATCTTCGATATTGCGATCGATTCTCTCGACGAGCGGATTGCCAAAAGAGCCGAACAGACGCGGGCCGTCGGCGCTCAAGAACGCTCTGACGACAATGCCGAGGTGTTGAAGAAAAGACTTGAAGAGTTTTCCCGAGCCACGGCGGCATTGTCGCCGTTCTACGAACATCGCCGGTTGCTTCGTCGTGTTGACGCTTCGGCCGGCATTGACGACGTCGCCGCCCAAATTGGCAGTTTGCTGGGGCGGGCGATCAAAGTCAGGTGCTGAACTTCGGACCTATGTCAAAGGGAGATCACGAATGACCCGGCATGATTTCAGTGAGAACGATGTGGTGTTGCCGACGGTTGAGCTCGTGACAGACGAACCGGGCAGGATCCTACGGTATGCGCACGAGTCTTTCCTCGCCGGAGTTCCCGTTGCCTTGGTCACGTTGGTTGAGGTTCGCGGTGGCGCGGCGCGTGCGGTTGGAGCACAGATGGCAGTGCGAGGAGACGGCCGCTACTGCGGCTTTGTCTCCGGTGGCTGCACTGAAACGGCCGTGGCAGCGGAAGCTATCGAGGCCCTGCGCAAGGGGCGTGACCGTTTTCTGCGGCTTGGAGAAGGTTCCCCATTCTTCGATATCGTGCTTCCGTGCGGGGGAGGGATCGACCTATCGATTCACATCCTCAAAAATGCAGATCCGGTGGGCCAGGTTTTGTCACGTCTGGCTTCCAGACGCCCCGCTAGTCTTCGGTATACGCCTGGATCGGAATCAATAGAGTTCGGTGGAGAGGGCAGTCGGGGGCAAATCGGCTGGTTCGACGGAACTTTCATTACAAACTACCAGCCGGTTACCCGTATCCTTCTTTGCGGCCGATCGGTCGAACTGGAGATCACCGCCGCTGTGGCAAGGGCGGCCGGGTATGAGGTCGAGCAGATCGACCCGGCCATTGACAGCAGTGTGTTTGCTTCGAAGATTGACACGTTTTCCGCCGTCGCGTTGTTGTTCCACGACCTTGACCGGGAGTTGACTCTGCTCCAGGGCGCCTTGCGTTCTGACTCTTTTTATGTCGGCGCTCTGGGAAGCAGGCGGACCCACGATAAGCGGATGGCCTTGCTCCGCAAGCACGGCTTTGGAGACGCAGATATCACCAGAATCAAAGCGCCGATCGGCATCTTCGATAAGGCCCGAGATGCTTCGTCGGTGGCGCTTTCTGTGGTCGCTGATATCGCAGCGGCTAGAACTCAGATTCAACAGGCATCGGCGCAAGGATAAATATTAGAAGGCGTGGCCTCGACCGTGCTTGGTTCCGACGTGTGTTGGACACATCGTGCATTGTCGAAATTGGTTTGGGTGGCGTCGCGAATACGCGAGATCGATCAGATTACGCTTTTAACGTTCCGCCTGCGGCGCGTATTGCCTCGGGAGTGTCTACGTCCAGCAGTGCAGCTTCGCCGATCTCTACATAAACGATTGGGAGGTTGGACGTTTCTATGATCTGGCGAGCCCCTACATCGCCTTCGAGACGCGCGATTGTCTCGAATAACGATTTTGGAAGTATAACGGGATTTCCGGGTTTGCCATCTCCCATTGCACGCACCACCACTTCGCCGTCGGTCGAGCGGAAAGCTGCAAAAAGTCTATCCAGATGGGCGGTGGTCAATCCTGGCATATCGGCAAGTAGGACCAATACGGCATTCGCCCCTCGTGCATCGCAGTACGATATCCCGGTGGTAAGCGACGTCGCCATCCCATGGTCGTATTTCGTATTTTCGATGCACTCGACTCCCAGCCCATCTAGTGCGGCTTCAATTTCAAGTCGACGATGACCCGTTACCACGATTACAGCGTGGGCGCTCGAACCGAGCGCGACTTGGGCGGAACGTCGCACGAGAGCAACGCCCTCGAATTCTGCCAGTAATTTGGATGCTCCTACCGAGCTCGTTCGGCTCGAACGTCCTGCCGCAAGCAGAATAACAAAAATTCGGAACGCAAAACGACTTCCTTTGGGTGGTTGAACACTGCCTGCGTCGAGCATTTTATCCTCCCAGATGTTTTGTGCCTCGGCCGTGGGCTTTGTTGCGTTGCCGGAAATTTGTCGAGGCAACATTAGGGTGGTTTTCTCGCCAAATCCAGAAGACATGGCTGCGTGTCGTCGGCAGCAAGGTTAGCATTTCGGTTTCCATCGTGAAGTGGCACCGGATCGCGGGTTCAAGGTCATCTCGCTGCAGGATGCGGGTGGTTCTGCAAGGTGGATTTGAAGATGCGGTGACACCTGTCTCGGAAGCTTTGTCGAGCCAGTGCTGTGCCATGCTCCAGCTCCGGCCGGTGGTCGCGCGCCGTGAACCGCGAAAGCGGAGCTCGTCGATTTCAAGCCTTGCCGCTCTGAAGAAAGAAAGTGAGCGTCCGGTGAGTGGATTTTGCTGATGGAGGCTTTTGGGCGATGTTCTGGCATTAGAACCAGCATTAGTGCTGGCATTAATATCAGAACTTAGAGGTTGGCATGGCTCGCATGGAGATTATAT
>NZ_WBWA01000032.1 GCF_008932295.1 Brucella tritici
GGCGAATATCTGTCCTTCGACGGGAAAGATTTACCGATCGGACCAAGTGCCGATCAAAACGCAACAGAACCCAGGGAAAAGCCACGCAAATCATGCGTTTTTGCCCTTGAGTTCTTTCATTGGAGCATTCATGTTCAAAAAAGCAGTCTTAGCCGCAATCGCAATGACCTTCGTTACTGCTCCAATGGTGCAGGCCCGTGATTACCACCACAGCAACCCTGCCCCGCATCGCTACGAGCCGCAGCGCCCGCATCATGGCAAGGATTTCTACCGCCATGATCGCCGCGACCACGGACGCCACCAGTGGTCGAAGGGTCAGCGTTACAGCGATTGGCGTCGCCATCAGGAAATCCGCGACTACAAGCGCTATGGCCTCCGCCGCCCACGTCCGGGGCAGCATTGGGTCAAGGTCGATAATCAGTACCTTCTCATTGCCGGCGCCACCGGATTGATCGCAGGCATTCTTGCTGCTCAATAGGACAAGCACTTGAAAGGCGGGCGTTTGCCCGCCTTTTCTCTTTATGTTGCCGCCCACCCAGATGGTTATAATTCGCCGCTAACAGTATGCGCTCTGTTGTATTACCACGGGGCTCGCGAGCACCTAAGCCAAGCCGCGGCGCTCTGCTTCATCAAGAAGAGCCGACGTGCCGTTGACCTGCGAAAGACGTTCATCAAACGGCGCGCGCCGCGGATAGGCCTGATCTCGTGCGTTGATCTGCAAACCACCAAGCAGAAGATCGACCATCTGATTTGCTTACCGCTTCCAGTTTTTACTGGGCCTGACGTGTGCCAGGCCAAAAAGCGCGCGAAGCAAATCGTGCGGCTTGATGTCGTCACGAAACACGCCGGTCTCCACCCCACGCAAGATCAATCGATTGATTCGTGGCAACCAAGGGCGAACCGGGATTTTCCAGGACATTGTGTCTCGGAAGGGGATCGCATATTTAATGTCAGACCCAATTTAATCGAACGTGAGCGCAACGAATAGCCCACGTCTTTCGTGATTGACGGAATGGGTTTCCGGCTGGCAGTCAAAACTTTTGCTTTGCCCGCTTCGGCATAAAATAGGTTCGGACATTGACGAGTGCTTCAGCGACGTCGGCGGCATCCTGGCGGGTGGCTTTGCGTTTTGTCTCGCCGAGCTTGCGAATTGGCGCAATGATATCGCCAGTGACGGCATGACCGCGAAGCACCGGCTGCCAAAGTCTCGGCGCGTATCCTGTTGCCAGCAAAAAGCAGAGGTCCCAATCGAACGGATCAAAGGTTTGGTCATCGATCCTGGTGAACCTGGGCCGGTGGTCTTTCGGGGTTTCGGAAAGGCTCGCCGAGATACGGTTATATTCCGCAACGATCGTCTGCACGGCCCGATGTTCGGTTGTTTCCATCGGCAGGTTCAGGGCGTCCGGGCCGGTCAGTTCCGGGATCCATTTGCGTGGGTCGATGAACTTTGGGCCAATGATCAGAGCCGTAAGATAACCATCGAGACCGCTCATTGACCAGATTGGCGATGCCGGACGGCGTCCCCTGATAAAGGCTTCGAACGCCGCGTCATCGAGCTTCGGTCGAGCCGTCGTCCCTTGGCTGTTGTGCGTCATGCCGCCCGTCGCTCCTGCTGCGTCATCGCCTCACGCTCAGCCTTCCAGGTCCACGGCAGGAGGCTTTCCATTTCGCTGGCTTTCACTTTGCCGGAGATGATGCGCTCCAGCACATCGGCAAGCCAGACCTCGGGGTCCACGCTGTTAAGTTTTGCCGTGTTGACGAGCGATGCGAGGACAGCGAAAGTCTTTCCACCCCGCTCGTTGCCCACGAACAACGAATTCTTCCTCGTCAGGGCCACGGATTTCATTGAACGCTCGACCACATTGGAGTCGACCTCGACCCGGCCATCATCAAGGCAGGCTGTCAACCCGCTCCAATGGTTGAGCGTGTAGCTGACGGCCTTGCCAAGCGCCGATTTCGCCGACACCTCGTCGCGCAGTTCGGTGAGGTGGGCTTTCAGCTCTCTCATGACTGGAGCTGCCTCACGACGTCTCGCGACGAGCCGGGTATCGGCGCTTTCGCCGCGCAGTTTTGCTTCGATCCGATAGATTTCCGCAATCTTGGCAAGGATCGACAAAGCCTCCGAAGAACCCGTCAGCTTGACGACATCAACGAACTTGCGCCGGGCATGGGCAAGGCAGAAGGCTAGCCGCATGGGTGCGACATTGCTCTTGCCCCGACGTTTGACCATGGTTTTATAGGCTTGGTATCCATCGACTTGAAGCACGCCGGTAAACGACGACAATTGTCCCTCGATCTCGCGGGCGCTGCGGCTTTCGGCAAAGATATAGGCCACGGCCGGCGGTGCCGGACCATTCCAGGGACTGTCATCAACCGCCTGCGCCCATAACTGGCAGATCTTGGTTCGTTTGCGCCCCGGCTCGAGCCGCGGCAACGGCGTCTCGTCACAGAACACTCTCGGCTGCGAGCGGATAAAGGCGGTAAGCGCGTCATAGAGAAGCTCCAGCCACCAGGCGACCCGCATCACCCAGGCGCCAAGCGTGCCGCGATCGATGATGACACCGCAGGAGGCCAGCATTTGCGCCTGACGATTGAGCGGGAGATGCCAGGCAAACTTCGAAACAGCGACATGCGCGGCAAACGCCGTGGTCACCATGCCACCGTCCATCACCCGCGCCGGTGCAGGTGCTTGCACGATGGCACTCTCACAGGCCCGGCATGCATAGCGCGGCCGGATCGTCCGTTTGACCCGGACAACAGCAGGTACGATGTCGAGCGCCTCGCTGACGTCCGTACCGATGCAATGCAGTTCGAACGAACAGCAGGGGCAAATCTTGCTCTCCGGCTCAATGATCTCTTCATAGCGCGGAAGATGCCTGGGCAAGCGGCCGATATTGCGGGCAGGCGATCGCCGTGCCTGTATTTTGTTTTCACCGGCCGGCGCGGCATCGTCATTGGCTGCAACGGGAATATCGCTTAGATCGCCCAGGTCGAGCGTTGCCTGGGCCGGATCGATGATCGTCATCTTCTCCGAATTCGTCCCGAAGAGCTGGCGCTCAAGGAAGACAATACGCGCTTTGAGGTCGGCATTCTCTTCGTCGAGCGAGAGAATGATCCGGGTCAATTGCGCAGCATCCTGAGGCAAGGGATCGGGTCGAAGCAGCATGACTGACCCTACCATATGAGCCTGAATCTTCAAGCAAAACCAATAGGATCAGCCTACTTTTGAGGGTCGTCTCACCGCGTTTCGCTTGACCCGTGTCCAGTCAATGCCCGCCAGTAAAAGCGAGAACTCCTGGGCACTCATCTGCATCGCACCATCGCGGATCGGGGGCCAAACAAACTTTCCGCTTTCCAACCACTTTGTCGCCAGGATCATGCCTGACCCATCCCAGTAAATGCAGCGAAGTCGATCCAGACGCTTGGCGCGGAACACGAACACGTCGCCACAATAGGGATCGGCCGCAAGCGCTGACGCCACCAAAGCCACAAGACCATTCATACCGCGCCGGAAGTCGACCGGTTGCGTCGCCACCATGATCTTCACGCCACTCGGCGAAACTCCGATCACCGGCGACCTCGCAAGGCTGCCACCATCGCTTGCGCCAGTTCAGGTGCTACCGGGCCCATAACCGTCATGCGCGCGCCAGCAATCTCGATCTCAATTCGACCCGCGGCAAAGTGGGCGACATCTGACGGCAAGCCTGGGGGCGACGTTCGATCGCCAACCACCGTCACCGGCACGAACATCGCCTGCTGCGCACTGGACCTCGCAGATCGTTGAGAGGTCAGCCCAGCGTCCCGGCGCCGGGCAACGGCCGAGATGTTAACATCAGGTTCCGCGCTTTCCGCTAGGATCCGTGCCTTCTCCTCGTCAGTCCAATTTCGCCGCTGCCGGCGGCCGGTAATCACCTCGATCCGACGATATTTTCCCTCATGCCTGGCTTCATCCATGTCTTCAAGCATGGCATCAGCGCGATCTCCAATCATCCCGGTCCGCTCCTATCAATGAAGGAGCTTATCTCGCGGCATCATTCACAAAAGAAAAGGTGGGGTGTTCGTCGCGCTCACAATCGAACGATGCCGCAGGAACTTTAGGGAGTTTTGAGGAATAAAGCTCGCGCCGTCGCGCAACAGGTTTGTCCTAGCTACGGCAACACAGTTGCTAGGCTGTTGCTAGGCAAAAAATGCAAACAACCGCACAATCTATTCGGTCAAAATTTACAAGCAATTTCAAGGAGATAAGTGGTGGGCGATGAGAGACTCGAACTCCCGACATCTTCGGTGTAAACGAAGCGCTCTACCAACTGAGCTAATCGCCCGACTGCTTCGCCAAGTGTCTGGCCAGTCGCTGTGAGAGCCGTTTAGGCAATTCGCGCGACAAGCGCAAGTGCAAAAATCAGCATTCGGCTTCTTTCTTATGTTTTTCTACAGCCCCTTCCGTGTCTTCACCAACGGATAAGCCGACAAGAGAATAGCCAACCGAAAAACGCCGTGAAAAGATCCAGCGCGATCGGCAATCTGGCGCCAACAATGTCACGAAAAGCAACTGAACTGGATTGTAGGGGCGGCGAGTATCACGCCGCCGCCTGAATAATTATCCGGCCAAGCGGTCGGGGGCACGGAGGATGGATGCGCCACCTGCTGCCTGTACGGCGAGGCTTCCATATTCGATACCGGCTGCAAGCGCCCGATAGGCATCGTGACCTTCTAGCCATGCATCGATGAAACCGGCATTGAAAGCATCGCCTGCCCCGGTCGTATCAATCACCGGCACGTCCTTTGCCGCCATATGAAGATCCGCATCAGCCGTGCGCAGCCACGCCCCTTCTCCACCGCCTTTGAGAGCCACAACTGGAAAATGCTTCGCAAGCGCATCAAGCGCCTTCGCCGGATCATCATGGCCTGTGATAGCCTGCGCTTCCTCGCGATTGGGCAAGAATATATCAATGCCTTCGCAGGCAGCGAGCAGGCTGGGGTCGTAGATCAGCGTTTCATCCCAGCTCGGGTCGAGCGAGACGAAAAGTCCTGCCGCCTTTGCCTGCTGGACGAGATCAGGGATTTCATGCAGCGTTGCGAATTCAGCGATGTGCAGATGCCCCGCATCCTTCCATTGCAACGCGGCTTCGAGCGTCGAGGGAAGTGCTGAACCGGAGCGGCGCGACAAGAATGCGCGATCACTGCCAATCACACTTGCCACCGTCACCTGTGGCCCAGCATCGTCGGCCCGCTCCAGAAAGCGTAGATCGACACCGTCGATCTTCAAGTCCGGTTCAAGCCCGCGCGACAATCCATCGAAGCCGAGACGTGCGACCAGCGCCACCGCCCTGCCCGCATGGGCAAGATGGGCGGCAGAGATGAAGGCCCCGCCACCTGCCGCCATCTTCATGTTCTCGGCAAAAACCTCGCGTCCGGGCTGTGGCAGCGATTGCAGCCCGGTAAAGATGAGGTCACAGTAAATCCGCCCGATACTGAGGACGGCCGGAGACTTGAATTGCCGTTTGAATTGTTGCGGCATCATAGGCGGCCCAGACTTTTCTCGGTCCTGGCATCGAAGAGATAAAGGCTTCCAGCAGGCGCCGACACGGAAAGCGTCCCGCCCGTTGTGGGAATGACCTTGCCAGGAGCCGTTGCAATCACCGATACGCCATTGACATCCAGATGGACCAGCGTTTCCGCACCGAGCGGCTCTACCGCGGTCACAGTACCGGTGAGCGAAAAGCCACCGGATGTACCTTCTTCGACTTTCAGGTCGTGCGGACGAACGCCGACCAGAATATCCCCGTCGGGCGCAAGTTCCACACCAGATCCATTGCGGCGCCCCGCAATCAGGTTCATTGATGGACTGCCAATGAAGCGTGCCGTGAACACGTCCGTCGGATTCTCATAAAGCTCGGTCGGTGTTCCGGTCTGAAGAATGCGGCCGTCACGCATGACGACGATACGGTCGGCCATGGTCATGGCTTCAACCTGGTCATGTGTCACGTAAACGGTCGTCGTCTTGAGACGCTGATGCAAGCGCTTGATTTCGATACGCATCTGCGCGCGAAGCTGAGCATCGAGGTTCGACAGCGGCTCATCGAAAAGGAAGGCCGACGGATTGCGCACCATGGCGCGGCCGATGGCGACGCGCTGGCGCTGTCCACCGGACAATGCTGCCGGTCGACGGTCGAGATAAGGTTCCAGCCCGAGCGCCTTGCCGGCTTCTTCGATGCGCTTGTCCTTCTCGGCTTTCGACAGTTTCGACGTGTAAAGCCCAAAGCCGATATTCTGACGCACGGTCATATGCGGATAAATCGCATAGTTCTGGAACACCATGGCGATGTTGCGCTGCTTCGGATCACGTTCGTTGACGACCTCGCCACCGATCTTCAGGTGACCGCCAGAAATATCCTCAAGCCCGGCGATCATGCGCAAGGTCGTGGACTTGCCACAGCCGGAGGGACCGACAAAAACGACGAACTCGCCGTCCTTGATCTGGAGATCGATTGCCCGGACCGCCTCGACCTTGCCATAACGCTTGACCAGCTTTTCAAGTTCGATGGTTGCCATCAGCGTGCCTCCACAAGTGCACTGAATTTTTCATTGAGTTCGCGGGCAGCCTTTGCTTCGGCGGCTGCATGGTCGAAAGCAACTGCCTTGAAGCGATCAGCTTCCGCCTTATGTCGTGCAAGTGCTGCATTCATCGCTGTCGGTGCCGGACCGCCAAGACGGTCACGCACAGCCACGAAATGTTGCGGTGAGACCAGTTCCTCGAACTTTTCTCGCCCGAAGGATGGCTCGCGCCCGGCGGACTCGCGGAAAGCGTCAAGGAAAGGTTCAAACCCATCCTTCTCCAGACCGCCGCCCATGGCGACGACAGCGCGCGCAACCCTGGCCGCGATTTCATGCGCCTGCCGGAACGAAAGACCTTCGATGCGCACCAGCGAATCCGCCAGTTCGGTGATCGTGATGCAGGAGCGGCGGATATTTTCCGCCACACGGGCCGGATCGATACGGATCGCGCCGATGAATGCGGCCAAAAGATCGAGCACGCGACCGGCGGATGCGAATGCCTCATAACCCATCGCTTGAGTTTCGCCCTCACTGTCATTCATGTCGGTGAACGGCGTATTATGCATCACGTCCAGAACGGTGCGGGCACGGCCCATGGTCTGGCTTGCCAGGTGGCGCATATGTTCGATTGGAACCGGATTGCGCTTCTGTGGCATGATCGACGATATCTGCACGAAGGCATTCGGCACGTAAATCTGGCCGACCTCGAAACTGGTCCAGAACTGGAAGTCCTGGATGAGGCGTCCCAGATGCACGAACAGCAACTCCAGCGCCGAATAGGTCGAGGTGATGTAATCCACCGCCGCAATGCAGCTATAGGAATTGGATAAGGGGGCAGCAAAGCCCAACAGGCTTGCCACTCGTGCGCGATCGATCGGGAAGCCCGAGGTGGTGATGGCCGCCGCCCCCATGGGTGACAGGTTGACGATGGCACGCGCGGCTTCCATCCGTTCCATATCCCGGATAAGAACCTCGATTGCCGCCGAAAGATAGTGACCGAAGGTCGATGGCTGCGCAGGCTGACCATGCGTATAGGCGACGATCAACGTTTCCTTTTCACGCTCGGCGGCCGCAATCATCGCATCAAGCACATTGCGCGCCTGCGTCATCAGCGTATCGATACGATCCTTGAGACCAAGCTTGAACAGCGTGTGGTCAATATCGTTGCGTGAGCGCGCCGTGTGAAGGCGACCGGCAGTGTCGGCCCCGATACGCGCCTTCAGCTCCTTCTCGATGAGGAAGAAAAAGTCTTCCACTTCACCCGTATAGGTGAGTTTCGAAGGATCGATTTCCTTGTCGATGGCTTCCAGCGCACCCGCAATGGCTGCGGCCTGTGCGCGATCGAGAATGCCGGTTTCGGTCAGCATAACGAGATGGGCGCGGTCGATGCGGCGGAAGCCGTCGACGTGATGGGTCTTGGCGCCGTCAAAAAGCGGGCGAAGCACGGTTTCCTTGTAAACCGGATCGGGGAAGACGCTTTTATCGGACAGCCGTGGATCGAGATCGGACATGGTTCAACCCTTGAGGCCAGCAAGCATGACACCGCGCACGATGTAACGCTGGAGAAGAAGAAAGACGACGAGCGTGGGAAGCGTGGCAATTGCCGCGCCGGTCATAATCATTTCCCACTGGATGGACTGCTCGACGGCGAAGCTCGAAAGCCCGACCGGCAGCGTGTAAAGCTCCGGGCTGGTCGCAACGATCAACGGCCAGAAGAATGCGGTCCAGTTACCGAGGAAGGTGAAGATCGCTAGCGCCGAGAGTGCTGGCGTCACCAGCGGCATGGCAACTTTCCACCAGATCTGGAATTCGTTGAGACCGTCGACGCGGGCGGCTTCCAGAAAGTCGTTGGGAACGCCTTCGAAGAACTGCTTCATGAGGAACGTGCCGAAGGCCGTCATCATGCCGGGGAACATGATGCCCCAGTAGCTGTCCAGCCAGCCGAGCTTGCTCGACATCAGATACCACGGGATTACCAGCATTTCTGTGGGGATCATCAGCGTGGACAGAATGGCGAGAAAGATGAAGTAGCGCCCGCGGAACTGAAATTTCGCCAGCGTATAGCCGACGAGACTGTCGAAGAAGACGTTCGACAGCGTGACCACGACCGCAACGATCATGGAATTCAGGAACCAGCGCAGGAAGCGCCCATCGGCAAGAATGGTGACATAGTTCTGCAATGTCGGCTCTGCAGGGATCAGGCGCAGGTCGTAGACCTGCCCCGCTGTCTTGAGCGAGGTGGAGAACATGAAAGCCAGCGGCGTGACCATGATGAGGCCACCGATGAGCAGCAGCGTCCATGTCACGATGCGACCGGGCCGCAGGTTCTGGAAAGGGAGCGGTTTGTTTTGAACGGACGCTGTCATTTCTTTTCCCTCAGGATCCAGAGCTGCAACAGCGAGACGCAAAGCAGGATGGTGAACAGAACAACGGTTTGCGCAGCCGCATACCCCATCGCATAGGAGGAGAAGGCCGTCTGATAGATCATCAGCACCAGTGGTTTGGTGGAGCCGAGCGGTCCGCCGGGATCGTTCGTGGTCATGTTGTAGACCTGATCGAAGATGCGCAGGAAACCGATGGACGAGAAAACGACGAGGAACACCGTTGTGGGTTTCAGGAGCGGGATCGTGATCTTGCGCAGGATCGCCCATTCACCGAGGCCGTCGATGCGTGCGGCTTCATAAAAAGTGTTGGGAACGGCGCGCAGGCCCGCCATGAAGATAATGATCTGGAAGCCGAGACCGGCCCAGATGGACGTCGCCATGATCGCATAGAGACCCTGATCTACCGAGCGCAGAAAGCCCTGCTGCGGAAGTCCCACTGCATTCAGGATATTATTGATGAAGCCGATGGGCGCGGGCTGATAGAACCAGCGCCAGACCCATGCCATGGCGGCAGCCGTGGTGAGGTAAGGCAGGAAATAGAGCGCACGGATAAAGCCGTGCATGATGCGCACGCGGTCCAGAAAATAGGCAATCGTGAACGCCACAATGAGGCTGATCGGCGTGCCGACCAGCAGATAGGTGAAAGTGTTCTTGAACACTTTCCAGAATTCCGGATCGGCAAAGAGCTTCTGGTAATTGGCGAAGCCGATGAACTTTGGCGGGTTCATCAGGTCCCAGTCGGTGAGCGACAGCCAGAAGGCCTCCAGCGTCGGGTAAAAGCGGATGACCGAATAAAACAGGATCGGGAGAGCCAGAAAGCTCCATACCCAGATCAACCGTCTTGTGCGCATGGAAAGGCGATCCGTCAGGCGGTTGCCCGAAGGCCCCTTCCCTGTGCCGCCTGTTTCAGCCGCCCCGGCTACAGACATTGTCATGTTTCAAGATCCTTCGGCTACGGATTAGAGCCCGTTTCGATCTGAATGAATCAGATCGGCGCTCTAACTGTTTGTTTTGGCGCGCATCTTTTCCGAAACCGTTTCACACTTTTCGGGATGCGCTAGCCGTGCCGTAAACAGCCAAGAGAAGATGAAGCGACCGGAGCCGCTTCATCCTTCGCGATTGCCTTACTTGGCCGCGTCGAGCACATCCTGCTCGGCCTTGGCCGCCTGGTCGAGGGATTCCTTGACCGGCTGCTTTTCGAGAATGACGCGGTTGGCCATATCGACAGCGATCTGACGCTGCTTCAGTTCATCCACGAACATGGTCGTGTGTGCGTATTCCAGACCCTTCAGGAACGGGCCGTAGATCGGATCGGCAAGGTTCGTTTCCGTCAAGGCTGCCGAACGGCGCGCAGGCAGTTCGCCAACATCCTTCAACCAGATTTCCATGGCTTCCGGCGAGGAGATGTAGTTCAGGAACTTCTTGGCAGCTTCAAGTTTCTCGCCGCTTGCCTTGGCGCTAATGCCATTGGCGAAGTAGCTCGCATAGTTGGAACGCACGCCTTCGGCATTGGCCGGAAGCTCGGTCACACCCCATTCGAAGTCCTTGATGGTGCGGAACGAACCGAGGCGGAAGGTGCCGTCGATGGTCATGGCCGCCATGCCAGCGCGGAAAGCAGCCTGACCTTCATCCATGAACTTGACTTCGCCGACCTTATGTTCGGTCTGGAGACCGGTATAGAAGGCAAGCGCCTTTTCACCCGCCGCGTCGTTATAGGCAACCTTGCGATCATTGTCGGTATATGGCTGACCGCCGAACTGGCGCACCAGAACCTCACGCCACCAATGCTGGTCCTGTCCAGGCATGTCGAGCGTGATGCCTTCGGCCAGAAGATTTCCGGAAGCGTCGCGCTTCGTCGTCTTCTTGGCAGCTTCGACCATTTCATCCAGCGTCTTGGGCGGATTGTTCGGGTCGAGGCCAGCGTCGGTGAACAGCTTCTTGTTGTAGAACAAGGCAAGCGAACGCACAGCGGTCGGCAGACCGTAATATTCATCGCCGCGCTTCATCGCCGAAACGATCGGGAAGAATTCGCTTTCGATCTTGTCATGCGGGAACGCATCCTGCGGTAGCGGTTGCAGAATGCCGCCAGCCACGAACTTGTCCAGCCAGCCATAGAAAAGCTGCATCACGTCCGGGCTCTTGCCCGCCATCTTCGCTGCGATCACGCGCGTCTGATAGTCGTCGTAAGGGAACGTGACCTGCTTGACCTTGATGTCCGGGTTGGCCTTCTCGAAATTCTCGATCAGCTTGTCCATCGCCTTGACGCGTGTCTCGAAGACATACTGCCAATATTCGATTTCGACAGCCTGAGCGGCATTGATCGCAAAGGTGCTGAGCCCCGCAACCAGACCTGCCAATAACAGCTTACGCATTTAAACCTCCCTAATGCCCCGCCCACCGGTACTCGAATGCGGTCGCCAGGCACGGCTGCGGCAGTGCCTCGCACAATCCGCATATTCCACCACATGCCGCGCAGATTATGCGCAGCGCCCATTTCTCCCCATGCTGGAACCCACTTTCCCAACATGAGCCAAGGCAGTCTTCACCACCCTGCCTTTACGGTTCAATGTTGCGAGCGTTTTGTCAATAAGATAATTTAGTTGAATTAATATATTGCTGTTAAAAGCTGCTCGCGTTATCTCTTTTGACGGGAGACAGGAGGGACTATGACATCGAAATCAGATGGGCCATCCGAAGACGAACGTGGCATTACGCCTGTGACAGCACAGGGCGGGTCGCTTGCGGTTACCCTCGGCAAGAATCCCGAGCGAATCCGCGATCATAACCGGCGCGTGGTGCTTGATGTCGTTCGCCGTCATGGCCCTCTTGGCCGGATGCATATCGCCCGCCTTACCCATCTGACGGCACAGGCCATCGCCAATATCGTCGACGAGCTGGTTTCAGAGAATCTGCTCATGCAGCTTGGGCGACTGAAAACCGGGCGTGGCCAGCCGCCGATCCAGTTTGCCGTCAATCCCGAAGGCGCGATGACCATCGGTGTCGAAATGGGTTCGACGCATATGGTGACGACAGTGCTTGATCTGTCCGGCAAGCCGCGCACGCAGCATGTGTGCCCCATTCAGGATGTCGGCCCCGACAGACTCTCCGCACAATTGCGAACGGAAGTCGATGCTGTGAAGGCTTCGTTTCCGGCGCGCTTGCTTGGGATAGGTGTCGTGATGCCGGGTCCGTTCGACATTGAAGGCATGAGTTCGGTCGGCCCGACTACCTTGCCCGGCTGGTCCGGGATCGATGCAGCGGCAGTTCTGAGCGAAGCGTGCGGCCAGTCCGTTCTGGTCGAAAACGACGCCAATGCCGCCGCCGTCGGCGAGCGCCTGTTTGGTGCGGGACATGCGATTTCCAATTTCGCCATGATTTATTTCGGTGCCGGTATCGGGCTTGGCATGATCCAGGACGGCGCACCGTTTCGCGGTGCTTTCGGCAATGCGGGTGAAATCGGTCATATCGTCATCACGCCCAATGGGCGCAGTTGCGCCTGCGGCCAGAAGGGCTGCCTCGAAACTTATGCCTCTCTTCATACCTTGCGTGAGAAGCTTCACGTCGCTGGGATCGAGGATACCGATTTTGACGCGCTGAAAAAGCTGCATGAACAGCGTAATCCCGTCCTGATGGGCTGGGTGCAGGAAGCTGCCGACCATCTGGCGCCAATGATTGCCATGATCGAAAACATTCTCGATCCCGAGACGATCATTCTGGGCGGCATGTTGCCCGATGCGATCATCGACGACCTTATCTGGCATATGGGCGGCCTGCCTATTTCGGTCGCGAGCCGCCGCGCCCGTGCATTGCCGCGCGTCATCCGCGGACAGACTGGCCAGTTCACTGCTGCTTTGGGTGCTGCATCGCTGCCGATGTTCGAGGCCATGACGCCGAAGCTCGATACCAATCCGGAAATCTGACCATGCTTACCGCCCTTCAGCGCATCGAGCGCCAGAAGTCGTCTCCTGCCCTCGTCCGTCTGCATCGCGCTCTAAGCAGGCTACGCTCGACCGTCACGCTGATGCATACGGGTGCGCACCCAGACGATGAGCAAAGCGGCCTGATGGCCTATTTGCGGTTCGGATTGGGTATGCGAGTGGTGATTGCCTGTTCGACACGCGGCGAAGGCGGACAAAATGCGCTTGGCCCCGAACGTAGCGGTGCGCTGGGCGTCATCCGCAGCCGCGAGATGGAAGAAGCGGCACGCATTCTTGATTGCGATGTGCATTGGCTCGGCCATGGTCCAGACGATTCCGTCCATGATTTCGGCTTCTCCAAGGATGGCGACGGTACATTCACCCATTGGGGCGAGAAAAAAACCGTCGAACGACTGGTGCGTGCCTATCGCACCGAGCGCCCGGATATCGTACTGCCGACCTTTCTCGATGTTCCCGGCCAGCACGGCCACCACCGCGCCATGACACGGGCTGCGGAAATGGCCATACAGCTCGCCGCCGATCCCAGCGCCTTTCCGGAACATTTTGCCGAGGGACTGACACCATGGCAGGTGGCGAAGTTTTATCTTCCTGCCTGGTCGGGCGGCGGAGACACCTATGACGACGAGCTTCCTCCACCCGATACGACAGTGACGATTCATGCCGCCGGTCGTGATCCAGCAACCGGCGCTGATTTCGACCGTATTGGCGAGTGGTCACGCGCCTGCCACGCCACGCAGGGTATGGGGCACTGGCCTGAGACACCAAAGGTGGAATGGCCACTGCATCTGAAACTACCGGAAAGCCGTGCTGAAACGACAATCCTTGAGGGATTTCCGGAAACTTTGGCCGCACTTGCTGAGGCCGATGGACTGACACTTGAAACCTGGAGGCAGCTTTTTGACACTCACTCATCCATTGAGCAGGCAATCGTGGCTTTCCCCGACCGCGAAACCATTGTCAAAAACCTGGTCGAGGCTGCGAAAAGCCTGAAGGCTGCTCTGGCCAGCGCACCAGAAGATTTCCTTTTCCGGCACAGACACAGGCTCGAACGCAAAAGACAGGAAATAGATACCGCCCTGATCCAAGCAGCGTCTTTGTTCGAGCGGGCTTATCTGGAAGAATCCATATTGCCTAGAGGTGGAGAAACCCGCCTCGTTGTCGAATACGGCTCCGGAGCGACGGCAGTCGCAATAACAGCCGAACCCGTATTGCCAGAAAGCTGTTCGACCGCTTGCGAGTACCTGACGCCCGAGCGAGAAATTCTGGCTGTGTCACTGGCAAAGGAGGCAGCACTTTCCCCGCTTTTTGAACCGGCATGGCGGTCACTCGGCGGCAACGGACAGGCCTACATCCGGCTAAAGGCGCAGTTTGACAATCATCTGGCAGCCTGCAGCTTCGATCTCGAAGAGCCGTTCACCATCGTTCCACCTGCCTCGGTGAAGATCGATCCGCCAGCCGCTATCATATCGGGCGAACAGCCCCCCTTGCAGGTCCGGCTTATGGTAGATGGCGAGGCCGATCAAGTCACATTCACATCGCAAAACGGCTGGAATATCAGCTCGAACGGGCAGAATGCCGTCTTGCATGGACCTTCCGATCCAGCACCCGGCTTGGCCTATCTGCAGGCATCGGTTGACGGAACTCCGGCGTGGCAGATAAACGTCACCAGCTATCCGCATATCGGCAGAACCGTCTGGCGCGAGCCTGCAGTGCTGCCGGTGCTCGCGCTCGACGTGAAATTACCCGATGCGCGCATAGGGTATATCGGCGGCGGCACTGACAACGTTGGCTTGTGGCTGAAACGCATGGGATTTGAGGTCACAGACATCGAGCCGCATCATCTTGCCGGTGATCTGTCAGAATTCACGACTATCGTGGTCGGCATATTTGCCTTTGGTCTGCGTGATGATCTTACAGCCGCGACGACCAAACTACACCGCTTTGTTGACGATGGCGGACATCTGGTGACACTCTATCATCGGCCAACCGACGGTTGGCAGCCGGATCGGACACCGCCGCGAAAACTCTCCATCGGTTCCCCGTCATTGCGCTGGCGCGTTACAAACCCGAACGCACCGGTCACCATGTTAGTGCCTGAACATCCCCTGCTCGTCGGCCCCAACATTATAAACGAGCACGATTGGGAAGGCTGGCAAAAGGAACGTGGGCTCTATTTCGCTTCTGGATGGGATGACGTCTACCAGCCGCTGCTTTCCATGCATGATGACGGGGAGCAACCGCTTTTCGGCGCACTCATTTCAGCGACAATCGGCAAGGGCCGCCATACCCATACAAGCCTGGTCCTGCATCATCAGCTCGACAAGCTTGTTCCCGGTGCATTCCGGCTCATCGCCAATCTGGTACAACCTGCGGGATAGTTTCGCTCATGTCTGTTTCTTGAAATATTCATGACATCGAAGCTATCCTGGATGGAAAGTATTTCCTTTATATTTCATTTCACTAATTAATTCTTCTTGAGTTCCCTTCGACACGAAATTCGCTCTATCTCGACGTGTATTTGACTCATGGAGATGAATTATCATGCGCAATCTGGTACGTGTTTCTTTGACCGGTCTTTTCCTCGGTGCAAATCTTACGATGGCCTTCGCACAGGCAACGCCTGAACAGATGGAAATGGCTTATAATGCCGCCCGCAACCAGCTTGGCGTACTCCAGTACTGCCAGGAAAAGGGTTACACCGATGGCGGAGCCATCGAAATCCAAAGATGATTGCGCTTATCCCGGCTCCATCCGACACGAGCAAGGCCGAGGCTGCTGAGGCAACCGGCAAGCAGGGCAAGGTCTCTGCGATGGGCATGGAACAGGATATTGCCACCAGCGCAAAAGCACAGAATGTCTCCGAGGAAAAGCTCTGCCAGACCATGGCCGATGCCGTTAAGCAGGCTGGCGCCCAGCTTCCGCAGTAAGGCGGATCAACGCGACCTCAGGAAAAAGAGCCCTGCGCAAGCGGGCTTTTTGTTGCCTGAGATTTATATTCCAATTTGCTTAAATATATCGCATCCCGAGATCGCAGTTTTTGTTTTAAATTCAGCACTTTATTAATCATATGCAATACTCATCTTCCGTTTACCATGCAACTTAAGAGGGTGCACATAATTGCCGCGTAATTTGCTCCCAGGTCACAGCGACCACTAAACAAGCAAGAATGATCTCAGGAGCAACACATGACCAAGTTTTTCGCACGCTTCCGTAAGGACGAATCCGGCGCAACCGCTATCGAATATGGCCTCATCGCGGCCTTGATCTCGGTGGCGATCATCGCTGGAGCCTCCACCCTCGGCTCTGATATTGGCCAAAAATTTAAGGACATTAGCACAGCCGTCAAAGACGCAGAGACCGCTTCAAAATAATAAGATTACATAGACACTAACTTATAAAGGCCCCTTCATTGAAGGGGCCTTTATAATTACTGCATCTCGCCGATGAGTATGTATCATCATAGCGAACCAAGCTAACGCTCTGCAATCTTTATTGATTATGGGCTGCATATAGAAACGCGCATAATCCCTCTAAATAGTGGTTCGCCGCGTGGTTTTTGCGTATTCCAGCGCTGACCCCGGCCATTCGGGAGTAGCGAACATGTCATTGAAATCCATTTTACTGGCACTTGGTATCGGCGTAGCGGGATTAACACTCAGCGGCTGTGTTTCCGAGGGCTATTACGGCTCAGGCAATTACGATCCGTATTATGTTCGCGGCGGATATGTAGGCACGGGCGTCGTCTACGACAGTGGCGGCTATTATCGGAACTATCCACGCTATTACCGAAGCTCGCGCTACTATCGCGACCGCGATTATTATCGCTATCGTGACCGGGATCGTCCGGGCCGTCCGCCTCACAGCAGACCGGATCGCCCCCGTCCGCCACGGCCGGATCGTCCACCGTCAGCCAATGATGGTGGAGGTCGTCCGAATCCGGGCAATCTGCCGATTATTGAGCCGATCAAGCGTGGTCCTCATAACTGAAACAAAACACCCGCCGAAATCCGGCGGGTGTTTTGCATAGAAGGAACCAACGTCAGAGCTTGATGACATATTCCTTACGGGTGGTCTCGATGACTTCCCAGCTTCCCTTGAAACCCGGTCGGATGACAAAACGGTCTCCCGTTCCGACCTCCCGGCTTGGTCCGCCTTCTTCGCTGAGCACAGACCAGCCTGACAGGATGTGGCAGAACTCCCATTCGTCATACTCGATACGCCATTTTCCGGGCGTGCTCTCCCATATGCCTGCAAAGAGTGTGCCCTCGGCATTCTCCTCCAGATTCCACGTGCGGAATTTCGGATCGCCGGAAAGAACGCGCTCCGGCAGGGGAGCGCCCTCCTCTGGTTCAATGCCGGTCAGGTCGAAATCGAGAAACCGGCTCATGGATCAGACCTTGGCCAGAGCCTGTTCGATATCGGCGATGATATCGTCTGCATCCTCGATGCCGATGGACAGACGCACCACATCCGGCCCGGCACCTGCCGCCACCTTCTGCTCGTCGCTGAGCTGGCGATGCGTGGTGGAAGCCGGATGGATGACCAGCGAGCGCGTGTCCCCAATATTGGCGAGAAGCGAGAACAGGTCGAGGCTGTCGACGAACTTCACGCCCGCGTCATAGCCACCCTTGAGACCGAAGGTGAACACCGAACCGGCGCCTTTCGGTGCATATTTCTGCTGGAGCGCATGGAACTTATCATGCGGCAGACCGGCATAGTTCACCCAGGACACTTTTTCATGACCATGCAGCCAAGAAGCTACTTTCAAAGCGTTGTCGCTGTGGCGCTGCATGCGCAGTGGCAGAGTTTCCGCACCCGTCAGAATCTGGAAAGCGTTGAACGGCGAAATTGCCGGGCCGAAATCACGCAGACCCAGCACACGGGCCGCAATGGCGAAGGAGATATTGCCAAAGGTCTTGTGCAGTTCCAGACCGGCATAATCCGGACGCGGTTCGGTCAGAAGCGGATAGTTGCCGGACTTCGCCCAGTCGAACGTACCGCCATCGACCAGAATGCCGCCCATGGAATTGCCATGCCCGCCGATGAACTTGGTCAGCGAGTGAACAACGATATCCGCGCCGTGTTCGATCGGACGCACCAAGTAGGGCGATGCCAGCGTGTTGTCCACGATCAGCGGCAGGCCATTTCTATGGGCGATTTCAGCGATAGCCTCGATATCCACCACGATGCCGCCCGGATTGGCAAAGCTTTCGATGAAGATGGCGCGCGTCTTGCTGTCAATCTGCTTGGCAAAATCGGTTGGGTTGGTGGCATCTGCCCAACGCACCTGCCAGCCGAAGGATTTGAACGACTGGCCGAACTGGTTGATCGAGCCGCCGTAAAGCTGGCGTGCGGCAACGAAATTATCGCCCGGCTGAAGCAACGTATGGAACACGAGCAACTGCGCTGCGTGACCGGATGCGGTCGCGACCGCCGCCGTACCGCCTTCGAGTGCGGCAATGCGCTCTTCCAGAACAGCGGTCGTCGGATTTGTGATGCGCGTGTAGATATTCCCGAATGCCTGTAGGCCGAACAGCGAAGCGGCGTGGTCCGCATCGTCGAACACAAACGAAGTCGTCTGATAGATCGGCGTTGCGCGGGCACCGGTTGTCGGATCGGGCTTTGCCCCTGCGTGAACGGCAAGCGTTTCAATTCCGGGAGAGCGTTTCGACATCATTTCCTCCTATGTCCCAAACCCTAAATCAGATCCGGACGTTAGGCGTTGCCACCAGGAAAGCAAAGGCGGATTTTTCACCAAATGCCGGAATCGCAGAAATTAATTCCGAAAGTTCTTATTTGCCGATCAGGCGAGGATATTCGATAGCAGGACAACGATCCATGATGACGGTGACGCCTGCTTCTCTGGCCCGGTTTCCAGCTTCTTCATGCACCACGCCGAGTTGTGTCCACAAGACTTTCGGGCGATGCTTCAATGCAAAAACTTCATCCACAATACCCGGCAGCGAATATGGTTCGCGGAACACATCCACCATATCCACCGGCTCTTCTATATCGGCGAGACGCGCCACGACATGCTGGCCATGAATATCCTTTCCCGCCTGCCCCGGATTGACCGGAATCACGCGATATCCCTTGGAAAGCAGGAATTCCATCACGCCATTGCTCGGGCGCTCCGGCTTCGGTGATGCACCAAGAAGCGCGATCGTTTTGACGGAAAGAAGGATATCTCGGATCTGTTCGTCAGAAGGGTTTTGCATCTCAGTCTCTTTCAAGTGGCCGGAGCCAGCGCTTGCATGAAGGTAGCCGCTCCCTCTATTGATAAATAGATTTGGGAGGAACACATGAATATCAATACCGCGCAGGAGCGGAATGTCGATATGGCGACGACGCGCCAATCCTTAAGCCCCGTTATGAGCATTGAAGAGCTCCGCGCATTCATGAGGCGCGAGTTTCCGCAACTCGGAGACGCCTTCGAGTTCACGGCAATTGATGGCGGTTCTGCATCCATGCGGCTTCATGCCGATGAACAACATCTGCGTCCCGGTGGCACGGTTTCCGGCCCCTCGCTTTTCGCGCTCGCCGATGTGACGGCCTATGCTGCCATATTGGCCCATATCGGCCCCGTGGCGCTGGCCGTGACGACGAACCTGAACATCAACTTTCTGCGCAAGCCCTCCCCCGGCACTGTCGAGGCCGTCGCCCACCTCCTGAAACTCGGCAAGCGCCTTGCTGTACTCGATATCAGTCTGACCGACGGTACAAGCGGCGAGCTGGTGGCCCATGCAACGGCAACTTACTCGATCCCGCCGCTTAAAAGCGCCTAAAAAGATAAGGTATCATAATACCAAACTTATAACTATTTGAATTTATTTCGTTTTTAAAACAAAGCTTCAAATATAAGGCTTGACGCCCCCTCGGACATTGTGTATCGACCCGCCAGCAGTGAGTAGAAGTTATCTTTTGCTCACTCGTTCGGGTTGGACACGATCCAACACAAGCAACAAAAAAAGCCCTGATTTTCAAGATCGGGGATTAAGTCAAGGAAGACTTCAATGGCAACTTTCTCTCAGAAGCCGGCCGAAGTGGTGAAGAAGTGGGTGCTGATCGACGCCGAAGGCCTCGTGCTCGGCCGTCTCGCCACCATCGTCGCCAATCGCCTGCGCGGCAAGCACAAAGCAACCTTTACCCCGCATGTTGACGATGGCGACAATGTCGTAATCATCAATGCCGACAAGGTTGTTCTGACCGGCAAGAAGTACACCGACAAGGTCTATTACTGGCACACCGGCCATCCGGGCGGCATCAAGGAACGCACTGCTCGCCAGATTCTCGAAGGCCGTTTCCCGGAACGCGTCGTCGAAAAGGCCATTGAGCGTATGATCCCGCGCGGTCCGCTCGGTCGTCGCCAGATGAAGAACCTGCGCGTCTATGCAGGCCCGAACCATCAGCAGGAAGCTCAGCAGCCGGAAGTCCTCGACGTCGCCGCGCTGAACCGCAAGAACAAAGGGAATGCATAATCATGGCTGAGCAGCTCAACTCGCTCGAAGAACTCGGCACTGTTGCCAAGACCGAAGCTGCCGCTCCGGTTCACGTCCAGAAGCTGGACGCACAGGGCCGCGCTTATGCCACTGGCAAGCGTAAGGACGCCGTTGCACGCGTATGGGTCAAGCCGGGCACCGGCAAGATCACCGTCAACGACAAGGAATTCGAAAAGTATTTCGCACGTCCGGTCCTGCAGATGATCCTGCAGCAGCCAATCGTCGCTTCGAATCGCGCTGGTCAGTTCGACATCGTTGCCACCGTTGCCGGTGGTGGCCTCTCCGGTCAGGCCGGTGCTGTTCGTCACGGCATCTCGAAGGCCCTCACCTACTACGAACCAGGCCTGCGCACGGTTCTCAAGAAGGGTGGCTTCCTGACCCGCGACAGCCGTGTTGTTGAACGTAAGAAGTACGGTAAGGCCAAGGCTCGCCGTTCGTTCCAGTTCTCCAAGCGCTAACGCGCTTAGGGCCAGTTCTCCAAGCGCTAATATCTATCGCTTCACAGCTTACGGAAAAGCGGACCTTCGGGCCCGCTTTTTTTTGTTTTCGCTCATTATCGGGTTTCAGCCCCCCAACTGCGGATAGACTTGCCGTTTATCTCGAGCTGTTTCTCAGGCGATTGCTTATAATAATCGGGCGCCATCCCGGAAATCCAGTCACCACAGCTCGGATTGGGCAGCATGAAGTATTTCGTTCCGAAAGTTTCCCGGCTGGCCTCCACGAACGCGCGCCGCTGCTGATTACTCTTGTGATAGGTTGCAGTTCCAAAGTCGTTGAGATTATCCCCTACATAGACAACAACCTCATATCCCCTAGCCTTAATACTATCGAAACGGCCCTGCTTGTTGGACTGACCGCTATTCAGCAAAAGGGTTTTCGCTGACACGCCGGGAAAACCCAGTTTTCTTATATTTGCTGCCGTTGGCTCAAATGACTTCGCATCGCGGTTCGTGACATAGAACATCGTGCCGCCGTTTGAATTGACATGTCTCGCAAACTCTACGGCACCCGCGATGGGACGTGCTTGCTCTGCGGCCATCCAGCGCGCCCAGGTCTTCTCCGTATATGGCGCGCCTTGCTTGACGCGCCATCCCGCATAGGCAGTATTATTGATCATTGTCTCATCGAGATCGACAATCACAGCCTTTCGCCGTCCCTTCGTCGGTTTAGCCGCGTCGAAAGCCTGTCGCGCACCATTGAACGCCTGATAAGCCAGCGCATCATATTCGCCCGACTGTTGCATCCAGTTGATTGCGCTTACATTCTGCTGCTCCAGCTGAAAACTGACGCCACGCTGGTTCGTTGCGCATCCCGAAAGCGCAGCGGAACAAGCTAGAATGGCCGAGATTGCAAGAAGTGTTTTCCGCATTATGTCCCTCCATGAAAGAGAGCCATTAGCGCCGAAGGTTTCCCGCACCTCAATTGCCGTTATGTGCCCTCAATATATTGGGCGACAGTGCGGCTTCATCACAGTTGCAAGCCGGTTCGATAGTCGTCATGAGTAGGAAAATCCGAAGCATCTTCACGAACGGATAAGCACATGTCCTCGTCTGCAACATCCAACCGCTTTGCGGTCACACCGGAGCCTCCCTATCTGATCGTCACCTTTGCGTCGCAGCGTGTCGCTGGCGACGACGATGGCTATGGCGACATGGCGGTACGCATGGGGGAACTTGCGGCGAAACAGCCCGGCTATCTTGGCATCGAAAGCGCGCGTGACGCGGAAGGCTTCGGCATCACCAACTCCTTCTGGGCCGACGAGGAAAGCATCCGCGCATGGAAGCGCAATGTGGATCATCTTGTGGCGCAGAAGTTCGGGCGCCAGAAGTGGTACGAAACCTATCGCGTGCGTATCGGTCGTGTCGAACGCGCATATGGATTTGATGCCAAGAGCGAATGAAAACGCTATAGAAGCCAGACTATCATCGGGGAGACGGCCATGCCCTCAAAGACCATCGACCATGCGATCACTGCCCGCAGCCTGACGAGCGCTGCAACGGATCCTACGCATGCCGGTGTGCTGTCGTTCATGCGGCGCGTATACACGAAATCGCTGAAGGGCGCAGAGGCGGTCGTCTGGGGTATTCCTTTCGATGCAGCCGTATCCAACCGGCCCGGCGCGCGTTTCGGACCTCAAGCGATCCGGCGAGCATCGGCGATCTTCGACAATGACCCGCAATACCCATTTCAGCGTGATCTCTTCGAAAAGCTGGCCGTCATCGACTATGGCGACTGCCTGCTCGACTATGGCAATCACTACAAGACCCCAGCCACCATCGAGCGTGAAGCAGCAAAAATCCTGAAATCGGATGCGTTTCTGCTAACGCTTGGCGGCGATCATTTCATCACATGGCCGCTGCTCAAGGCCCATGCCGCAAAATATGGCCCGTTGGCACTCGTTCAGTTCGATGCGCATCAGGATACGTGGTTTGACGACGGCAAGCGGATCGATCACGGCTCCTTCGTGGCCCGCGCGGTCCGCGACGGTATTATCGATCCCGACCACTCGATCCAGATCGGTATCCGCACGCACGCTCCGGAGGATTGCGGCATCAAGATCATTTATGGCCATGAGGTCGAAGACATGTCGGCGGCGGCGATTGCCGATGAAATCCTGCGGCGCACCAATGGCAAGAATACCTACCTGACCTTCGATATCGACTGTCTTGATCCGGCCTTCGCGCCAGGAACAGGCACCCCGGTCGCGGGTGGCCCTTCTTCGGCAAAGATGCTGTCTGTGCTGCGCAAGTTGACGGCTCTTGACTTCGTGGGCGCGGATGTGGTCGAGGTTGCACCGGCTTACGATCACGCCGATATAACAGCAATCGCGGGAGCGACGATCGCAATGTACTATCTGGGCCTTCTGGCCGAACGGAAAGAACGACGATGAAGCGCGTTGCTTGTTCATAGATTGATTCAAGCAGATCGAGAACTGATTCCGAATACTGTCGTAACTTTCTGAATTCAAAGGCAAAACGCATGAAACCGAAAATCTTCATTGATGGCGAGCACGGCACAACCGGCTTGCAGATTCGCACCCGTCTGGCCGAGCGCGACGATCTTGAAGTAATCTCCATCCCGGAAGCCGAGCGGCGCAACAAGGATTTGCGCGCCGACTATCTGCGCGCTGCCGATATTGCGATCCTGTGCCTGCCGGACGATGCCTCCAAGGAAGCAGTTTCCCTGCTCGAAGGCCATAACTCGACCCGCATCATCGATACATCGACCGCTCATCGCGTCCATCCGGACTGGGCTTACGGTTTTGCTGAACTGGCCAAAGGTCAACGTGAACGCATTGCCGAGGCGCGCCTCGTCGCTAATCCGGGCTGCTATCCTACCGGTGCAATTGCGCTTGTCCGACCGCTGCGCGATGCGGGTCTGTTGCCTGCCGACTATCCGGTCAGCGTCAATGCTGTCTCCGGCTATACGGGCGGTGGCAAGCAGATGATTGCGCAGATGGAAGATGCGAACCATCCCGAGCATCTTGCCGCAAACAATTTCCTCTACGGACTGCCGCTCAAGCACAAGCATGTGCCTGAATTGCAGATGCATGGTCGTCTGGATCGCCGCCCGATCTTTTCGCCCAGCGTCGGACGCTTCCCCCAGGGCATGATCGTACAGGTTCCGCTGTTCCTGACCGAACTTGAGGGAACGCCATCGCTTGCAAAGGTTCATGCCGCGCTGACCGATCACTATGCCGGTCAGGACATCGTCGAAGTCGTACCACTTGAAGAAAGCGCCAAACTGGCGCGTGTCGATGCGGAAGAGCTAGCCGGCAAAGACGGCATGAAGCTTTTTGTCTTCGGCACCGAGGATGATGGAGAGGTCAATCTGGTAGCGCTGCTCGACAATCTGGGCAAGGGTGCATCGGGCGCAGCCGTCCAGAACATGAACCTCATGCTTGGTAAAGCCTGATGACGAAGAAGCCGGTATTTCCAATAGAATGGAATATCGGCTCCTATGAGCCTTTGGCAGATACGCATTCAAGCCTCGTCTGGAAGGTCGAACGCATCGATCATCCAGACGAGGTTTTTGTCGTCAAGCAATTGAAGCCAGCCGGAATGGAAGAACTGCGCGGCGCGCATTATCTGGATTGGCAGGACGGCCATGGTGCTGCACGATTATACGGCCTCAAAGGTACATCGATGCTGCTCGAATATGCGGGCGACTATCACCTTGATGAACACCTGAAATGCGGCAAGGATGCCGAATGTCTGCAGATATTCGGCGACGTCCTGAGCGCGCTGCACACGCCCTCTCCTGCCCCGATACCGGTTGATTTGCAACCACTGGACAGGCACTTCTCCGGTCTCTTCGCCGTGGCGCATGAAAGTCCGACCTATGCAGACGGAGCGGCAACTGCAAAGCGCCTTCTGGCGACGCCGCACAAGGCCATTCCGCTGCATGGTGATATTCACCATGAGAACATCATCAGGGGACCACGCGGCTGGCTCGCCATCGACCCGCACGGGCTTGTCGGCGATGCTGCCTTCGATGCGGCAAATATATTCTACAATCCGCTCGACCGGGACGATCTCTGCCTCGACCTTGAACGCGCCCGGCATATGGCCGAGCATTTCGCGCCGATCATCGGGCGCGAACCCGCCTACATTCTGGATTATGCCTTCGCCTATGGCTGTCTGTCAGCCGCGTGGCACCGCGAAGACGGCAATGGCGCGGAGGAAGCGCGTGAACTGAAGATCGCGTCCGCGCTCAGGCACCTGCGCCAGACGGCTTACCCTTCATAGGCACCTTTGGTTGCACGCCAGTGTGCAACCGCGAAGGCCAGCACAATCAGCGCAAAGAACTGATGTGTCAGGCCCAGATGCAGCGGAACGCTCAACAGAAGCGTAGCAATGCCGATAGCGGCCTGCACGAGAACCAGTCCAAGGAGAACAATGGTACGGCGCGCATGGGTGGTGCCGGGCGCCTGCTTCCAAACCTGCAGAGAATGCAGTACGGCCAGAACCAGCACCGTGTAGGCGAACATGCGGTGCACGAATTGCACAGTCTTTGGGTTCTCAAACAGGTTGCGCCACCATGGCGATTGGATGAACAGATCGGACGGGATGATCGAGCCATCCATCAGCGGCCATGTGTTATAGGTGAGACCGGCATGAAGCCCGGCCACCAGACCACCCAGGTAAATCTGCACGAGCACTGCAAACACGATCCATCCGGCAAAGCGCTGGACCGACCTTTCTGCTGGTCGTTCGCTATAAGTGACAAGCCCGCGCGCAATATAGAAAACCGCCGTTATGATAATACAGGCTGTCGTCAGATGGATCGCCAGACGGTACTGGCTGACACTTGTCAGCTCACTCAGGCCGGAAGCAACCATCCACCAGCCAATAGCACCTTGCAGGCCACCGAGTGCAAGAAGGCCCAGCATACGATATTTGAGGCCGCCCCTAAGGCGCCCCGTTACCCAGAAGAAGGCCAATGGAACAGCAACCAGAAATCCAACAAAGCGCGCCAGCAGGCGGTGCGCCCACTCCCACCAGAAAATATACTGGAATTCTTCAAGGGACATTCCCTTGTTGATCTGCTGGTACTGCGGAATCTGACGATACTTGTCGAACTCTTCCACCCATTCGGCGTGGTTGAGCGGCGGAATTACACCGTGGATCGGTTTCCATTCGGTAATGGAGAGGCCTGAACCTGTCATACGGGTAGCACCGCCAACCATGACGATGGCAATCAGCACGACGAAAACCGCATAAAGCCAGTAACGCACAAGGCGACGGTCGCGATCCTCTTGCGATGATCTGGAACCTTGCCCTATACGCTGCGCCGTCGCTACCGTCATGTCATTCACCCTTCGATACTAAGCCGAAGTGTCTGAATCAAAAAGCGGCAGGCCGTGGCGAAAATGGTAATTTTTCAAGTACTGGAGCGGAGCGTACTTAAAGTACGTAAGCACCGGAACGCAGAAAATTGCCATTTGCAGACCGGCATGGCGACTTTTGGAACAGACACGAAGGATACATGCCGCATAGGCGAGCCCGTTACAAGTTCGCGTCACGCGACATGCCGCCGCGTTTTTGCCCTTTCACTGGCCCCGTTCACCGGTTAGTGAAGAACGGGAAAAGGAGAATTGCACCATGCCCGTTCGGCTGAAGAAACTGATCGGCACTTTTTTGCTGGTTTCACTGGTCATCATCTATGCGGTGTTCGCGACCATCATCGCCGTGGCGCATCTCGCTGAATCGAGCGCTTGGGTACATCTCCTGTATTTCTTCGTCACCGGTATTCTCTGGGTTTTGCCAGCCATGGGCATCATCTGGTGGATGGCGCAGCCACCACGCAAGAAACAACATTAATCCCATTTGAGGATGCTGCAGACTATGGCGGGTGACGTTGCAGCGCGAATTCTGACAGATTTCAAAGAAATCGGTCAATTCTGGAACGATGCTGCAGCCATTCATGGTGCGCCGCAATCGTTTGCGTGGATCCATAATTGGCACGCGATCGTCAATGCTGACAGTTTCGTTGTCGGACTCTTTGACAGCAATGGTCCAATCCTGCTTGTGCCGCTGGAAGTCGTTAGCCAGAATGGCGCGAAAATCGCGCGTTATCCCGGTGGAAGCCACGCCAATTGCAATTTCCCATGGCTGCGAAAGGAATATGGCGGCATCCTCGGACGCGAGGTAGTCCGGCAACTGATCGAGGTGATCCGCAAAGCACGGCCTGACATCGATGCGCTGTCACTGACACGCCAGTTTTCTGAACTGCAAGGCGCGGCCAGTCCTCTGCTCACTCTCGGAAAAGCGCCCAATCCAAATCCAGTGCTCGCCGCATCGCTTGATGGTGGCTTCGATGCAGTGCTTGATCGCGCCAACCGCAAGCGAAAACTGAAAAAGCATCGTCAGCACAGTCGCCGTTATGAAGAAAGCGGTGGCTGGAGAGTTGCCCGGCCGCAAACCCGCACGGAATCCGACACGATTCTCGATCTCTATTTTGCGATGAAGGCACAGCGCTTCCGGAAGATGGGAATCCGTGATCCTTTCGCCGATGAGAATGTGCGTAATTTCTTCAAAGCTTTATTCGACGTAGAATTGGCAAGGGGCCAGAATCTGAATGAACTCCGCTTTCTTGAAGTAGGCGGAACCGTGCGTTCGATCATCGGAAAACTGTTCGGCAATACAGGCCCTACCGTCGAGTTCGCCGCAATCGCAGAAGACGAGCTGATGGCGGCAAGTCCGGGTGAATTTCTCTTCTTCGAAGATATCAGCCACAGTTGCGGTGAAGGCCATTCGATCTACAGTTTCGGTATTGGTGATGAGCCGTACAAACGCGAGTGGTGCGATCTCGAGTTTACGATCTATGACACGCTGATACCGCTTTCCACCAAAGGGAAATTCTTCACAGTGCTGCAATCAGTCCGCAATGCGATTGCAGGAAGTATCAAGCGCAATCCGCGTCTTTGGGGCCTTGCCAAGACACTGCGCAGCAGGTTCGCAAAAAGGTAGAGGTGCTTAGCAATTCGATTCAGAAACAAGGTCTAAGACGCTGTTCCAGAATCGCATTTGGCTATCAGTCAGTTTCGTCCATCAGAATGACGACGTCTTCATAACCACCCTGATCGAGATCGAGAGCAGCCAGCGCAACGCCCTTATCGTCCGGATCGACGATACTCATCACCACTGCAGCAGATCCATCGGCAATGCGTCGGATTTGTTCCGAAGATGACGGACCGCATTCCACAACGACAAAATCATAGACCGTTTCCAGCGCATCCAAAATGAGCGGTAACCGGTCGGCGGAACGCATGGCGGCTTCAGGATCGGCCTCACCCAGCGGAACGACATGCGCCTGCGAGAACCGGTCACTGTGGATGACCTCATTGAAGCGGCGCTCGCCGGACAGAAGATCGGTAATGCCCGGCAGATGAGTACCGTCCAGCATGGCAAGCCCAACAGTTCCCTGTGCGGTCATATCCACGAGAATTGCACGTTTGCCATGGTCGGCGAATTCACGCAGCAGACGCACCGTTCCTGCCGATGCCTTATCGCCCTCGGGAGAGACCACCACGATACGTTTCAGCGTTCCGCCCGACAGAAGATCGGCAACAGCTTCCACACCATTTGGATTGCGTGGTTTCGTCTGACGCTGCCTGATCTCACTTTGCTTGATCTCACCTTGCTTTACCATGGGAAACTCCTCCACGGATTTCCTCGTTTCGGAAACCGGCGGCTTCGCCGCAAACGGCATAGTCCATGAACGGCGTGGCGCTGCAATTGTTTCCTTGGAAACGCCATCACGGCGTTCGGCACCGGACGGCGGCACGGCAGCCGCTTCCACAGCGGCGGCAATGACCGGCATTTCGATTTCCTCGACGGCAGCAATCCGCTGGCCATCCGCGGTCACGAATGCACGCCCGCTGAACAACTCACGCAAGAGAACGAAAATCGACAGCAAGAGCAGGCCAGCGGCAAAAGTTGAGCCGACAATCGGCAATATCATTGGATAATAGGGCACCGCCGGTGCTTCGGCGGAAGAGAAAACCCGAGCATCAACCGGCACATAATTGCGGTCGGTGCGCGACGCGGCTTCGCGATAGCGCGTCAGATAGGTTTCAAGAAGCTGACGCTGCGCCGTCGCCTCGCGCTCCAATGCGCGCAATTCAACTTCCTGATCGCCCGCCTGCGCTGCCTGTGCTTTCACGCGGTTGAGTTCACGATTGAGCTCCTCCTCGCGAAGTTTTGCTGCTGAGACTTCGTTGTCGAGGCTTGCAACAAGCTTGCGGCCTTCGATCCTGATCTGCTGGTCGAGATCAGCAAGCTGCGAACGCAATGCCTTGATCCGAGGATGGCCCTCCAGAAGTGTCGTCGAAAGATCGGCTATCTGGGCGTTAAGCTGAATGCGTCTTTCGGCAAGACGCTGCATCATGCCGGAAGCAACGACGTCCGGCAGCGTGTCGATGGGAGCGCCGGAGGCCAGCGACTTACGAATGCTTTCCGCCTTGGCTTCTGCCAAAGCGCGGCTGGTGCGAACCCGCGTCAGTTCGGTTGAGACCTCAGAGAGCTGCTGTGTCGCTATCGTGCTGTTGCTCTGGCCGGTCAGGAGTCCGCGCGAAGCACGATAATCCGCAACCTTCTTTTCCGCATCGCGGACGCGGTTGCGCAGGTCGTCAATCTCGGGCGCGAGCCAGCCGGTAGCATCGTCGTTCGACTCCAGCTTCGCGGCCTGTTGAAACAGGATGTACTGATTGGCCAGTGCATTAGCGACGTTCTTGGCCGTCTCAGGGTTTGCCGAATTATATTGCACGACGATGACGCGCGAAGCGGTAACGGCAAAAACCTGCATGTTCTTGCGCAGCTTCTGTAGAACGCGCTCTTCCGGGGTCAGTCGTGCGGGATCAGTGCGCATGCCAAGCATGATGAGAACGCGGGTCCACGGCTTCACTTCCGTCGTCGTGAAGGCTTCGTTGCTGGTCAGCTTGAGTTCGTCGGAAACTTTTTTAAGAAGATCACCGGACGAGAACACCTCAACCTGGCTCTTCACACCTTCGGCGTCAAAGACAGGCCGCTCGGCGGCTGTTTCGCCATTGGGGCGGGTATAGATGGATTCGCGGGCCTCGATCATGATGCGCGCTTCAGCGCGATAATCCGGCGTCAAAAGAAGGCAGATGGCCCATGCAAGCGCCGCCATGAGAAGCGCGCCAACGACAATGAACAGCCAGTGGCGGCGCAGGCTGGAGAACAGCGCGCCGATATCAATATCTGCGTCCCTTGATAACGGATCGACTTCTGCCATTCCCCATTCTCCATGGACTTCGCGAGTGCGCTTGCGCGCGTGATCGCTCTCGCCCGCGTGGGGTAAAGCACCCCCGAATCTGGCCGGAAGGTAAAGGAACAAGGTAACCAGAGGGTTAAGCAGGATAAGTTCCCAACAGTTGGCGAGCCATAAAGATTTTGCGCCGAAGCCTGTCTTCTTTACCAGCCATTAACCCTAATCAATCGATAACGCTTGCAACCGATATTCGTAATCGCGCTGTCAGTACCGCGTCGATTGCGTTCGTAAGAAATATTGCTTTTCGGAAGAACCGAGGCGGAAGATGACGGCGAAGACAATTCATAACAAGCGCAAAGGCCACGCTCTGCTTGTGGCGCTCGGCCTTGCCGCCATGACGCTTTCCGCCTGCTCCAGCTATCGCCCTGCCCCGCCTGCTTTCCACGAAGCGCTGAACCAGCCTTATATGCTGGATGCAGGTGATCGCGTGCGCATCACGGTTTTCGAACAGCCAAGCCTCACCAATACCTATAGCGTCGATCAGGCAGGCTATATCGCCTTCCCACTCGTTGGCAGCATTCCGGCACGTGGCAAGACATCCAAGCAGCTTGAAGGCATCATCGCATCCAAACTGCGTGGCGGCTACCTGCGTGACCCCGACGTGAGCGCGGAAATCGACCGCTATCGCCCGATCTTTGTGATGGGTGAAGTCGGTGCCGCTGGCCAGTATTCCTATGTTCCGGGCATGACTGCGCAAAAGGCAATCGCCGCTGCGGGTGGTTTCAGCCCACGCGCCAATCAGGAGAATGTCGACATCACACGCCAGTTCAACGGCAAGGTTCTGACTGGTCGCGTGCTGATTTCCGATCCTATCCTGCCGGGCGACACGATCTATGTGCGCGAACGTCTGTTTTGATGGCGATTGATGGCTGATGACACCAATGCCTCCCCACTGCGTATCATCCACTGTTTCCGCGAACCGACCGGCGGGCTCTTCCGTCATGTTCGCGATCTCGTGGGCCTGCAGGCGGAAAAAGGCCACGCAGTCGGCATCGTCTGCGATGCAACGACAGGCGGCCCGCGCGAAGACGCGCTTCTGGAAGAATTACGGCCAAGGCTCACGCTCGGCCTTCATCGCATTGCCATGCAGCGCCATGTCGGACTGGGCGACGCAGCGGCAGCGTACAAAGCATATCGCATCATCAAGAAATTGCAGCCGGACATATTGCACGGACATGGCGCCAAAGGTGGCGTCTATGCACGTTTGTTCGGCTCAGTCTTACGGGTTTTTAGGTCTCGCGTAGCCCGTATCTATTCACCGCATGGCGGTAGTCTGCATTTCGACCGGAAGACGCGCCGTGGCGGCGCCGTCTTTCTGATCGAGAGAATGCTGGCTCCGATGACCGACGCGGTGATGTTCGTTTCCAACTTCGAAAAGCGTATCTATGAAGAAAAGGTAGGGCGGCCCTATGGCCTCCATGCCGTCGTCTACAACGGCTTGGCCGAAGACGAGTTTATACCCGTCGCCGACGCAGCCGATGCCACCGATTTTCTCTTTGTCGGCACGATGCGCGAACTGAAGGGACCCGACCTGCTGATCCGGGCCCTTGCGCGCCTACGCGACCAGCACCAGCGCAATTTTACCGCAACAATGGTGGGTGATGGCGCGGAAAAGTCCGCTTTCTTCAACCTGGCCAACGAGCTTGGTATTTCCGCGCAAATCCGCTTTCTGCCCGGAATGGCTGCACGAGAAGCTTTTGCTTTGGGGCGGATAATGGTGGTTCCATCGCGCGCCGAAGCGTTCCCCTATATTATTCTGGAGGCGCTCGCCGCCGGAAAGCCCGTTATCGCCAGCAATGTCGGCGGGATTTCAGAAGTGTTCGGGCCTCGTTCCTCGGCGCTGGTGGAACCCGAGGACGAGGCGCTTGCGAACAAGATGCTGGGCGTCGCAGATGATCCAGTTGCGTTTCGCGCCGCGATGCCGGATGCGATACGGCTGCACGAGCGTTTCAGCCAGCAATCCATGGCACACTCAATCGAGACGATCTATTACGAAGCCCATCCGGACCGGGCCGTACCAGAAGACTGAGGGTTACTCCCCTCAGCCCACCATCGCAACGAAGGGTTCGGATGCAGATACCGACCGTTCGAACTGTGACCGAAACCCACCCCGCGCCGCAAAATATATATAGTGGAACGCATCGGCCCGCCCGCCGATAAGCGAGATGTCCTCGCGTTGCCATTCCCAAGGCAGCATGTCGAGCTTATCTTCGAACGGTTCTGATATGGTTGCCGACCAGAATGCGGCAATACCATTTGGCTTCAGCGCCCTTTTCACCAACCTCAGACCATCATCGTCATAGATGGCTCCGTTGGCCGCGCGAACTGTAAAGTCAGGCCCATTATCAGTATCCATCAATATGGCATCGTATTGGCCGGGTTCGGCGCGAAGAACATCCATAACGTCAGCGACCCGAACATCGACACGCGGATCGTTCAATGGATGACTGGCAAGATGGCCGATATAGGTCCGGTTCCAGTCCACAATCTCCGGGACGAGTTCGCAAACCGTCACCCTGGCATCAGGTCCGAGCAAATCAAGAGCCGCCCGAAGCGTAAAGCCCATACCGAGCCCGCCGATAAGCATATGCGAAACCTGCCGCCCGTGCAGGCGAAGCGACCTTTCAGCCAATACGGTCTCGGACTGGAAATTGACGTTCGACATCAATTCCAGGCCGTTGTAGCGGATTTCGTAGATGTGATCGCGTTTTCGCAACAAAATTTCATCGCCGGCATGATTGCCCGCTCTAGCCAATTCGGCCCAGATAGTCATGTTCAACCCTAGAGCGCCCTCCAAAACACCAGAACGGTTTGGATAAAGCGCATTAAAACAAACAGTTAATGCGACCGGCTAGTGGTCTGATTCCGACATTTGCATTCCTCGGATATGAGCCCCGAGCAAATGTCGGAATCAAAAAGATCACTAGTAACCTTATGTATCCAGTGGATTTTTCGAATTTGACGTTTGAAACAGCATCTCATTCAGTCGGGATTCAAACGTCAAATTCAATCCACAAGGTCGCAGCGTGAATTGCTCTCATCAGGATTTTTTGGGTCGCTGTGCGTCAGGCGCGCAGCAACCCCATGACATCGTCCGATCTGGTGCCGATCAGAAGTGGAAACAAAGCTGGCCTGTTGGCGGCAACATCTGCCGAACAGTTCGACGGCAAAATGCCGCTTGCAGCTTTTTCTTCCAACGGTTTCATATCACCGTGCTAGGCAATATAATCATGCAAGGCAAGCCTTGCATCGGCTTGGGTTGCGACAACTGACGTCGCCCCTTCCCGTCGTCAATGCTATAGCTGTACGGGCATCAAACATGTTATTTTAGCCGTTACTAACAGTAACGGTTTTCGACCGAGTATTTAATTGAGTGTTTACCTAAGTCAAAAGCTTGCCATGCGATGTTTATATTCTGCTTAGGACTCTCGGTCTAATTACGAGGCTATCAATTTACGATCAGGGGCAATGTTGTGCGAGACAATGATGCGCTTTCTCCTTTTGGCCGCAAAGCCATGGAAGCCAGCAGCAAGCCAGATTCCGGGCCAGATTCCAAACCGCGCGGTCCGGTAGAACTCAGCCCACTGGCGCGCCAGATGGCCGAGCAATATCAGCGCGATACATTTTCGCCGCTGATGTTGAGTGGCGTCATGCGTATGGTGGAGTTTGGGATTGTCTTTTTCTCCGGCATTCTGAGCTTCCTGTTCTATGTCGGTATCCGTACGCATCTGATCTTCTATTACCCGCTCATCATGGTCGCTGGCGGCGCGCTTTTTGTCCTGCTGATGGAAATCAACGATGGCTATCAGATCAACGTGCTGCGCAGCCCCGGTCGATATCTGCGGCGGCTTTTTATCAGTTGGGCAGCCGTGCTTGGCACCCTTGCCATTGCCGGTTTCCTGCTGAAAGCTTCGTCCGACTTCTCACGCGGCTGGTTCCTGTACTGGGCGCTCAGCGCCTGCGTACTACTATTGATTTCGCGCATTTTCATCGCATGGAAGATCAAGCGCTGGGCACGTAATGGCACGATGGAGCGCCGCGCCGTCATCGTGGGCGGTGGTCCCAATGCAGAAGCGCTCATCCGCTCGCTCGAACAGCAGCCCGACAACGATATCCGTATCTGCGGCATCTTCGACGACCGCGATGACAAACGCTCGCCGCCTATCGTTGCAGGCTACCCAAAACTTGGCAATATCAACGAGCTGATCGAATTTGCACGTATCGCTCATATCGACATGCTGATCGTGTCGCTCCCGATCAGCGCGGAAGCCCGCGTGCTGGCTCTGTTAAAGAAGCTCTGGGTTCTCCCGGTCGATATCCGGCTGTCCGCGCTCAACAATCACCTGCGCTTCCGTCCGCGCGCCTATTCCTATGTCGGCGCGGTGCCGATGCTGGATATTTTCGACAAGCCCATCAATGATTGGGATTCAGTCGCTAAGCGCATCTTCGACGTTGTCTTCAGCATTTTGGGTATCATTCTTCTGTCGCCGATCATGATCGGCACGGCAATTGCCATCAAGCTCGACAGCAAAGGCCCTGTGATTTTCAAGCAGAAGCGGCATGGCTTCAACAATGAAGTCATCAATGTCTGGAAATTCCGGTCCATGTACACCGAGATGTGCGACCCGACCGCCAAGCAAGCCGTTACCAAAGACGATCCTCGCGTCACCCGCGTCGGGCGCTTCATCCGCAAGGCCTCCATCGATGAGCTGCCGCAATTCTTCAATGTTCTCGCTGGTTCCTTGTCGCTCGTCGGCCCTCGCCCGCACGCGGTAGCAGCTCACTCGCATAATGTGCTCTATAACGAGGTGGTCGATGGTTATTTCGCGCGTCACCGTGTGAAGCCGGGCGTTACCGGCTGGGCGCAGATCAATGGCTGGCGCGGCGAAATCGACAATGAAAACAAGATCCGCATGCGCACGGAATTCGATCTTTATTACATCGAAAACTGGTCGCTCTGGCTTGATCTCAAGATTCTGCTCCTGACGCCGGTACGGCTTCTCAACACGGAAAACGCCTATTGACCAGCGTGGCACAGCGGTTTGACGGCAATTCGCGTCCAGCCGTAGTGCTGGCCGCGGATGCATCGCGCAAACGCGCGCTTAACCGTCTTATCGTCAATATTGCAATCGGCTTCGGTGTTTTTCTACTCGGTTTCGTGATGAGCGAGCCGGCCCCCTATGAACTCTATATGGTTGGCCTGATCGCGCTGGCATTGCTGTTCGGGCTGCGATTGACCCGCACCAGCCTTGTGCTGCTGGCGCTCCTTGTGGTGTTCAATTTCGGTGGGATGATTTCAGTCATGCAGATGGCTGACGTCAAGAAAGCCCCACTCTACATTGCCGTTTCGCTGTTTCTGGCTTTCACGTCGGTATTCTTCGCCGCTGCCATCGAAGGGGACTATCGGCGTTTAAAGACCATATTCAACGCCTATCTTCTTGTCGGCGTGCTTTCTTCCGTCCTCGGCATTGCCGGTTATCTCGGCCTTTTTCCGGGTGCAGAAATCTTCACGCGCTACGGGCGTGCGCAGGGCGCATTTCAGGACCCCAACGTCTATGGGCCCTTCCTGATATTGCCCCTGACCTGGACGCTTTACCGCATCATGCGCGGCGGTCCGCGTGATGTCCTTGTCTATCTGCCTTTCTGCTGCCTGCTCACGCTCGGCGTTCTTGTGTCCTTCTCGCGTGCGGCATGGGCTATGGTTCCTCTCTCCTTCGTCATCCTGTTCGGCATCCTTTTCCTGCAAAGCAACAGCAATCGTTTTCGGCTACGCCTGATGGTAATTGGCCTGCTTGCTGTTGTAACAATTGTTCTCGCGATCCTGATTATTCTGCAAATTCCCGGCGTCGGCGATTTCTTCCGAGAGCGCGCACGCCTCGAACAAAGCTATGACAGTGCAAGACTTGGACGATTTGCGCGGCACTGGCTTGGAATGATCCTCGCTACACAACATCCGCTCGGCATCGGCCCGCTCGAATTTGGTCCGATGTTCGGTGAGGATACGCATAATATCTGGCTCAAAGCCGTACTCGATTATGGCTGGATCGGCTTCATCGTTTTTCTGACGCTGACATTCCTGACACTCGGTATTGGCTTCAAGCTTGTACTTCGCAATCGTCCCTGGCAGCCATTTCTTCTCGTTGCTTACGCGACCTATCTCGGGCATATCCTGATCGGCAATGTCATCGACACGGATCACTGGCGTCACTTTTATCTGCTTTTCGGGATTATCTGGGGTTGTGCTGGGCTGGAATACAAGTATCAGCTTCTACCCAAGCAAAAAGACCGACAAGGAGAGCAGCATTTTGCAGTTCGCGATATACGCCGCAGCGGCCCTCTTTGAAATTGCCGGATGCTTCGCCTTCTGGGCATGGTTGAAGCTCGACAAGTCACCGCTTTGGCTGGCACCCGGCATGGTGTGCCTGGCATTGTTCGCCTATCTTCTGACCCTCATTGAAAGTAATGTGGCCGGTCGCGCTTACGCCGCCTATGGCGGCATCTATATCATCGCTTCGATCCTATGGATCTGGTTTGCTGAGGGTACCCGCCCCGACCGTTGGGATGTCGTCGGCGCATGTACGGCTTTTGCAGGAACATGCATCATCCTCTTTGCGCCTCGATCCTGATGGCTGAAACGATGCATGAATGTCATGTGCAATTTGCCAGTTTCGGCAAATTAGCCCTTGCGTGCCAAGTCGTTATAATCTACGGCTTTCCCCGGCACGGAGCGTAGCGCAGCCCGGTAGCGCACTTGACTGGGGGTCAAGGGGTCGTGGGTTCGTTATACGGAGTCAACGAAAGTGTTCATCACTGAGCTTTTTTCCTTCGGGCAGTAGCGCAGCCCGGTAGCGCACTTGACTGGGGGTCAAGGGGTCGTGGGTTCGAATCCCGCCTGCCCGACGGAAAGAAGCTCAGTGATATCAGTTATTTACCCAATTCGTTGATGCTCATCTTTACGTTACCCTAAAAAGAATGCTCGACCGTCGAACGACTATCTGCACGTGTCCGACCGAACGGAATATCCGGAATCCGGTTGGACTGTACACTTGCGGATAACTTATTGATAAAAAGAGAAAATTTTTATTCTTCGTCGCCCAAAAACAGTGACTTGTTCTCTGTTGAACACTTTATTGCGTTATTGGACGGGCTACAACCAACGATTGGGCATTGCGCAGGCTCTAATGCAGTTCCGTTTTGAACGGCCTACGTTATCTCTACTATTAGATCCCATCGAAATCCATTCAGCCCCTGTTCCCATCGATAGCCAAATGGATTGCAAATAATCCGACTTCGGCCAATCTGCACGTCGAATGCATGATGTGTATGCCCGCAGATCCACAGCGCAGGTGCTCGTTCGGAGTGAAGGATGTCATCGAAGGCATCTGATCCGCACGCAAACAAATAGTTGCCGATTGAGTGTGCATAGACTGGTGGTGTGCAATCGGAGTGTGGCATGTGATGTGTGAGAACAACCGTGGGACCAGTAAAATGTTCTGTTAGTTTTTGCCGAATGTAAGCGGCATCTGACAGGTGTAGATCGAGCATATTTTCGGGCGTGAATGACTTCCCGTTTTTCAAGCGGATCGCACGGAAGTCATTCAGTATTGCTCGCGCTTCTTGCATTCGCCGCGCTAGATCAGACTTTAGGGAGAGATTCATCTGAAAATCTACCCATAAGCTAGCCCCAACGAATCTGATGTTGTCGATAATCACCTCGTCCTGATCAAGGCAGTAAAACCGCTGCGGCCACTCCAAAGAGAGGGCTTCGATTGTCTTGATCGTTTGCCTGTCACTCTCCAGCGACCGTTCTCGATCATTCATGAGCCATTTGTTCTGATAGAATTCGTGGTTGCCGGGGACATAGATGATGGGCTTCTCATAGTGCCTGATCAAGAATTCCAGCGTGATGTGAAGGTCAGGCGCTGCATTGAGATCGCCCGCAATGATGATCACATCGCATTCTGGCGCGTTCTCATGTGACGGATAGTCGACTTCTTGCAATTCATGGTGGAGGTCAGACCAGATCCAAAGTTTCATTCCCTTATCCCCTTTGTTGTCCGCAATTGCCGACAGTTCTCATGCCAGTTTTCCTCTGGCAGGCGCTGACGTCTTTCAGCTTGTACGCAGCGAAACTCAAACTGCGATGTCAGTCGACGACGTGCAGCACGATGTACGTTTTTCTCAATTACCGATGTCTTTTTGGCCCAGTCGGTAAAAGCGGCTGAAAGTTCTCGCGTAGTTTCTGTCGAGATCGAGTAGCCAGAGCTCGGACGTGATGCCATTCGGCACGATGAAACCGAGCCTGGGATGCTCAAACAATACGCCTTCGAGACATGTTGTCGGCCGTTTGCTCAGCTTCCAGCTTGTGATTGCTGGCGAATTTGAAAGTTGGCGTTCGTCTGGATGCTCTCCGTTGATTATGCGTTCAAGATCAGTGACCAGGGCTTTCAGCATATTAATTTCGATTTCGAGTTGTTCGCGATTGTATTTTCCATTTTTGATTATGACAGCCATAATAAGATCCTGGAGAATGAAGAAATGAGGGGCCATACGGGCGCGCGACAACGCACCCGTGGATTGGCGTTTCTTGAATTTCAACGTGTTTGATTGATGCTGCGAGCAGACGCTGAACCGTTAAGCGTGGAGCATGCAACAGTCGCAAAATGGCTCAGGAACCCCGATTACAGAGCTCGATCAGGAACGAGTGTTTGAAAGTGCAAAGGTTTTGCTCGTTTCAGTTCTTCGTGCGCCAAGCGATGAAAGATCGAATTGAGCTGTCGATGCTTTTCCATCTCACTGCCGGAAAGGCTGTTACTAAACCAAAAGCTCAGCATGTGTCTTTGCTGTCTCTGTATTTCCAGCACGTGTTGTGCAGTACCCGATCTACCAGTTAGCTGATCCAAATCATGAAGAGCCCACACGCCCTCTAAATACTTCGTCTCATTAAGTAATGGGTCTATCGTGACGAACTCTGTCCGTTCTATCTCAACGCCGAAATATTGTGTTCCAATTCGCGGCAAAAAGCTTGCAAGCTTAGCTTTATCTTCTTCCCACTGGATTTGCGCGCTTCGTTCATTGCCAATCCCGTATGCGATATGAATATAACGCAAGCATTTTTGTTGCAAATCGTAAACGATGAGATCGAATGCAAAGCCGCCTGATAAATAAGTCGGCGTCAGAGAAGGCTGATAGTGCATAATGCCCTCGGCTTCTTCCGAAAGAGCGCCCACCAATTTTCTCATGCTACTGGATGATATTGGAATTCCTGACGTTGTCGTGGAAGTTCTTTCATCAGCGACCGAAATTATACTCTCAAGGTAACCAATGATTTTTTCTCCTTCGCTCCAGATTGCGTAACGAAAATATTCGTCGACACGCTCCGTACTCTGAGGATCGCGTTCTTGCTTGTTAATGCGATTGTGAAGTTCACTTAGCTGCAATGCCGCATTCAATCCACGTCCTGGATGCCGTCGTGGAACTTCATTTTTCATGAGAATAACATGACCGATTGGGGAGTTTTCAGACATAAGTTCTCCTGTCCGGCACATGGGTTACATGGGCCAAATTCGATGTGAAACCAGTTTAGACGATGACGTCATCGACGGAAAAAATGGGTAATCCGCCTATTTCATCAAATCTTTAACTCACTGATTCGGTGTCTGTGTGAGCGATAATCTGGCTTATGTCAGAATTGCCAGAAATAGGCAATTAAATTCCTAAATATGGCAAATAAATACCGATTTAAGGCAAATTGGGGGGTGTAGCAGTTGCATACTCCCTGAATTAAAAGAAAAGGATGGATATACCGATTGCACTTTTGCGAGCCGCAAGACTCGCACTCGATTTAAGTCGAGAAGAGCTCGCCGCAGAAGCGGGGGTAAGCGTGCGGACTATCGGAAGCTTTGAAAGAAATGCAGGCGTAAAAATTGAAACTCAGCGGAAAATCCAATCAGCTCTGGAACGAAAAGGTGTAACCTTTATTTATAGAGATAAATCCAAGGGCTTCGGTTTAATAATGCCGAAAAGCTGGCCTTCATAAATTTCAATTTATTTTAGCTTTTTCATAAAAAATCGCCGCCCTTAACTTTTATGGGCCGCCAAACATAATGCTCGTGAGTACGTTCAAAATCTGGCCATTCCAATGTCGAATTACAATTGGTGGAGTCGCAGGTCGTGCATTTAAACTTGAGGGTATAGGGGTTGCTTCCGTGGCCAAAGATCGATGCGAGATCGCTGGCCAGAAACCGGGCACTCCGTTTGCAGGTACGGCACTCGGCCATTACGAACAATCGATGCCGTGAAGCCTGTCCAAGTGTTTTAATCGTGCTTGTCATGCACTAGGTATAGAACAAAACAGGAACTCAGATAAAGGACTATTCCGACGAACCAATTAGATCTGCGACCAATCGCGGTACAAATTCGCGAGCTGTCCGACCTGCACCGATTAATGTCGCAGATGCCGCACCCGTCCAGTTGCCATAACCAGCAAGCCACAAACCAGGTTCTTTAATGGATCGTTGTTCAATGACTTGAACCCGTCCGTTCGGTTCAACAACGCCGAGGGGTTTCAGGTGATCCGTTGCAGGACGAAATCCTGTACACCAGATTACCGCGTCGATTTTGGTCTCTGTTTGGTCAGCCCAAACGACACCATCTTCTGTAAATTGCTTAAAGGGGCGTACGGCGTTCAATACGCCTCGGTCCCGCGCGGCTTTTACCGGAGCGACCATAATAATGTCCCCAATTGTCGTATTGGCGTCGACATCTCCCCGTACGCGTGCACTGGCGTTTTCAAAAAGCACTCGGCCGTCAATTTCGTCAGGCAGAAACACTGGCGGCGTCAGTGTCACCCAAATTGTTTCTGCGACGGTACTTAAGTCAGCGAGAATTTGTGCCCCTGAATTGCCTCCGCCAACAATAAGCACACGCTGGCCAGCAAAATCATCGGCAGTTTCATAATGTGCAGAATGAATCTGAACGCCTGAGAACAGGTCCTTGCCGAGGTAGTCGGGGACAAACGGTTTCGACCATGTCCCAGTGGCACTGATAACCGCATGGCAGGTTCGGCTCGATCCATCCGCCAATATAACCCTAAGAACATCACTTTCACGGGTGACAGATTCTACCTTGTGTGGGCGTTCGACAGGAAACTTATAGCGTTCCTCATAACGCTGAAGGTAGCTGATCACTTCATCGCGCGTAGGATAACCATCTGATTCCCGACTGGGAGGCATCAGCCAGCCAGGGAGCGAACTGAAACTGGCAGGCGAAAAAAGGCGCAGAGAATCCCATCCATGCAGCCATGCCCCGCCTGGTTCATTGCCGTCATCCAGGATAGTGAATTCTACTTCAGCACGGCGGAGATAGTACGCAGCCGCAAGCCCGGTTTGACCTCCACCGATTATGATCACATCGTGATCGATTTTCGGGCTATCCATGGGTACCGGAGTATTCAGATTTATTGTCACGCTACCTATCCCCGCCAATGTACCATTACAAAGACAATCAATTGCAAGCAGCTTATAATGCCACCTTGGCTAATCGGGCTTTTTCAGACTCATTTTCCAGTCGGACCAATAACCCGAAGGCAATGAGCGAGGATACGCTACAAACAATAACGATTGCGAGCGCCGCCTTTACACCCAAATGCCCCATTGCGAATGCCATCGCAAATGGAGCCATTGCTGACACAATAAGCCGTGCCGACATTATTTTACCCTGCATTGCGCCATATCCTTCGCTTCCGAACAGCGAAAGAGGCAACGTCCCTGACACTATACTGAAGAGGCCGTTACCAAAGCCGAACAGACAGGCAAATATTAACGCCGCAGCTATGAATGGAGCGCCGAGCATCAGGCAGGTGACTGCAAGCGCCATTAGTGAGGAAGAAATGATCGCGAGTTTGATCGGAGCAAGGTTCTTGCCGCCGATCATGTTTATCAGACGGCTGGTCACCTGGGATGGACCAAACATCGCCCCTATCAAGGCTGCCGATCCTGCAAGACCAAGGCCTTTCAACATCGGAATCATATGAACGAGGATAGCTGCTGCGATCAACGATTGAAACGAAAGACCGATTAGCAGGTACATGAAACCTCGCCGACGAAAAAGCCTTGGCAGCGTCCCTTCAGTTATCGTGCGCGATCCATTCGCCGAACTTGTACGAGCTTTCGACGCGAGATTTCGCGCTAGCCAAAAGTGAACTGGCATACAAAGAGCGAAGTGAAGACATGCGAACAGCAGATAAATTTGCTGCCATGTCAGCCATTGCTGAAGAGATGTGGTGATCGGCCAAAAGATTGTCGAGGCAAATCCTGCAATCAAAGTCAGGTAAGTGATGCTGCGCTGTGCAACCGTTGGTGCAAGTTGCACCAGAAGAACAAAGGCCGCGCCGTACTGTACCAGGTTCGCGGCCACTTCGATAAGCGTCAGGGTTGCTGCGAATGTGACCGCATTCGGTGAAAAGGCACTGGCGACCAATGCAGTGGCCGCTATTATTGAGCCAACGGTCATCACGCGACCTGCACCGAGGCGATCAATTAGACGTCCCATCCAGGGTGCCAGGAAGCCCCCCGTCAGGAGAGCGACCGACAACGCTCCGAATATCCATTCATTCGAAACAGAGAAATCTTGCGCCATAGATGGCGCAAGAATGCTGAAGGAATAATATAATGTGCCGTAGCCAATATTCTGGGTCAGTCCTAGACCGACAATGGCGGCGATAGGAAGCCGTTGGACGCTCATGATGATTTTATCGCCATAGTTTTGCAGTTTAACGGCGTCAAAGAACTAAACCTGCATCATGCACAACATTGCGAGTTAGTTGGGTCACAGCAAGAACTGGCTCCTTTTATTTGCTCTGCCAGCCACCGATCTCTGGGTTTGCAGCTGGAAGGACGTGCCGTTAAAGCCACTTCAAAGGTACCGTTGGTCAGAAGCGGTGCAGTTGCGTAATAAAGTGCCATGGGCCGCTTTCCATCGCTGACTTCAAATGTGAGCCTGGCACCGGGTTCCAACTGGACGTGCTTCGATACTTTGTGAATGATTGCCGCGAATTTCGCCGCTGGCATATGGCTTCGGTCGTCTTCGTCTATGTCCCAGAGCTGAACAAACATCTCTGACCATGCTTCCGGATTAGCGCCACAATCCAGAGCAGAGAACTGACCTGCCTTGACTTCGGTAACATGATAGCCGGGTTTCGTTGGATGCCCTTCATAGAAGAACACCAACGGTGCCTCTGGGGCTTCTTGCAATCCATTGAGGAGATCGTCGAGGCTGATTTCAGGCGATACGCTCTTGTCGATTACGTTCATGTTCGGTATCCTCGATTCAATAATTCAAGGATTGTTGAAATATGGATGACCGTCAAGCTCTTTTATCATTTGCGGCACTCTCACAGGAAACGCGTCTTGGCATTATCAGGACGTTGGTCGTTGCTGGACGAGAGGGACTGGCCGCAGGAGCAATTGCGGAACGCATGGGCGTATCTCCGTCAAATGTCAGTTTTCATTTGAAAGAACTGGAAAGGGCGGGATTGATATCGCAACGGCGTGAGTCACGTTCGCTCATCTATGTCGCCAATTATCAATCCATGGCCGATCTCATCAAATTTCTGATGGAGGACTGTTGCGCGGGCGATCAGATCATTAAGGCGACTGTGGAGGAACCAGATGGCTGCTGTACTTCTGGGCGGGAAACGGAAGCTGGGTCACTTCGCTGAAGCAGACTCATTTGTTTCAAAATGGCTGGAATATTGAGCGCTCGCACAACAGGATGTCTTGCGAGACGCTCAATCTTTTTCTGAATTCAGATTGATTTCAACGAAACACGCTTTTCGAGTTTGGCTGCTTCTTCCTTGCGCTCGCTATAACGGTCTGTGAGATGATCCGAGATGCCACGCGTCAGAAGTGTAAACTTCATCAGTTCTTCCATTACGTCCACCACGCGATCATAGAACGACGAGGGTTTCATCCGTCCAGCGTCGTCAAATTCTTGCCATGCCTTTGCGACGGATGACTGGTTTGGAATGGTGATCATTCGCATCCATCGTCCAAGAATGCGCATCTGATTGACCGCGTTGAAGCTCTGCGATCCGCCTGATACCTGCATCAATGCCAGAGTTCGGCCCTGCGTCGGACGAATTGCTCCACCCGGCAAAGGAATCCAGTCGATCTGCGATTTCATGACGGCGCTCATGGCTCCATGACGTTCTGGACTGGTCCAGACTTGCCCTTCTGACCAAAGCATTGCCTCACGCAATTCCTGAACCTTCGGATGCTCTGCCGAACCATCGTCAGGCAAGGGAAGACCATTGGCGTGAAAGACACGCGTTTCAGCACCCATCGCATCGAGCAGACGCTGTGCTTCCAGCGTCAGAAGCCGACTATAGGAACGATCACGAAGTGAGCCATAGAGCAAAAGGATACGAGGCTTATGCTTTGGAAAGTCGGCGCGTAGTGCATCCAGGTCGGGCAATGCGAAGGAATTCTGATCGAGGTTCGGCAGGTCCATGTCAGCGGGACTTTCTTTCATAGGTGATGACTTCTCCGTCCTCTTTGGTGAATGACGACACCGGGTTTTCCAGAATGTCGAGAACCAGTTCTGACGGACGGCACAATTTGGTGCCAAGTGGCGTTTCCACGATTGGACGATTGATCAGGATAGGATGCGCCATCATGAAGTCGACCAGTTCGTCATCGGTCCAGTTTAGATCGGACAATCCCAACTCGGCATATGGTGTGCCTTTCTCGCGAAGGAGTTGGCGAGGCGTCATCTGCATTGCTCGAAGCAATTCAACCAGTCGTTCTCGCGACGGCGGATTTTGCACATATTCGATGACAACAGGCTCTTCGCCGCTGGCATGGATCAAGGCCAATGTGTTGCGAGAGGTGCCGCATTTCGGATTGTGATAGATCGTAACTGACATCAGAGTTTTCCTGTTTCGCTGACTGGCTTTTGATTGGCACCGCGTTCGTACCAACCCTTTGAGCGGTTCACGATCCAGACGACCGAGAGCATGACGGGCACTTCAACAAGAACGCCAACCACTGTTGCAAGTGCTGCGCCAGATGAGAAGCCGAAAAGACTGATTGCGGCTGCTACAGCCAGCTCGAAGAAGTTTGAAGCACCAATCAAAGCCGAGGGACCGGCGACGCAATGTTGCTCGCCTGAAATGCGATTCAACAGATAAGCGAGGCCAGAGTTGAAATAGACCTGGATGAGGATCGGGACGGCCAGCATTGCAATGATCATGGGCTGTGCGATGATCTGCTCTCCTTGAAACCCGAAAAGCAAAATCAGGGTAGCGAGAAGGGCTAGGAGAGAAATAGGTTGGAGAGCATTCAGAAGGCGCGTCAGGGACTGCTGTCCACCGCCCTTAAGAAGGCCACTGCGCAGGACTTGCGCAATTATAACGGGGATCACAATGTAAAGAACGACAGAAATTACGAGCGTATCCCACGGCACGGTGATTGCAGACAAACCTAGAAGCAGTCCAACAATCGGTGCAAATGCGATGACCATGATCGAATTGTTTAGTGCCACCTGAGAGAGCGTGAAATGCGGCTCGCCTTTCGTCAAATTCGACCAGACGAACACCATTGCCGTACAAGGGGCCGCTGCCAGAATAATCAGCCCAGCAATGTAGGAATCGATCTGGTCTGCAGGCAGATAAGGGCGAAACAGCCAACCGATAAATAGCCAACCGAGAAGCGCCATAGAGAATGGTTTGACGGCCCAATTGATAAATAGCGTGACACCGATACCGCGCCAATGTTCTGTGACTTGCTTAAGCGCCCCGAAATCGATTTTCAGAAGCATCGGAATAATCATAAGCCAGATCAGCACAGCGACTGGGATATTGACGTTTGCGACCTCGGCAGAGCCAAGCAGATGAAAGAATGCTGGGAATATATGCCCCAATGCGACACCGGCGACTATGCAAAGCGCCACCCAGACAGTCAGATAACGTTCGAAAGTGGACATCAGTTATTCTCCACATTTGTCTGTGTGCTACCTTCCATGGTGCCGATTTCTTTCAGATTCTTTTGAAGCGCCATGCGGTCTATCGTGGCGTGGGGAAGGCTCAGGAAAGCCGATATCCGGTTCTTCAGAAAGCGGGCCGCCTGTGCAAAGGCGCGCTGTTTTTCTGCGTCATTTCCTTCGGCAGCGGCAGGGTCTTCGATGCCCCAGTGGGCTGTCATCGGATGTCCGATCCAGACAGGGCAGGCTTCTCCGGCAGCGTTGTCACAGACCGTGAAAATGAAATCCATCTGAGGGGCGTCGGTACCTGAAAACACGTCCCAACTTTTCGAGCTCAGGTTCTCGGTGGAATAGCCGAGAGCGTCCAGTTCCTTGATCGCGAGGGGATGCACTTCGCCCTTCGGCTGGCTACCAGCCGAAAAAGCTCGAAAACGTCCTTCGCCATCCTTGTTCAGGATCGCTTCGGCCAAAATTGAGCGTGCAGAATTGCCCGTGCACAAGAAGAGCACGTTATATACATGGTCAGTCATTTGATTAGTCCGTTAGATGAGGGCCAAAATCATCGAGAATAGTTCATTGCGTTGCCGCTTTTGGTTCGCAGCACGGTGTCAGGCTTTCAATTAAAGGCGCACAAAGTTTCGCATTGCCACCACAACAGTCGTTGATCATGAAAAGCGTCAGATCTCGAAAACGATCAAGATCAGCGCGATAGATGATCGAACGGCTCTGACGTTCTCCCCTCACGAGACCTGCACGCGACAACGTCGCAAGATGCGCGGACATTGTGTTCTGCGGAACATCCAGAATGCGTGCCAGTTCCCCTGCCGGAATACCGTCAGGTTCGTGCTTTACCAGCAGGCGGAATGTGTCGAGCCGTGTTAACTGAGCGAGGGCAGCCAGTGCCGCAATTGCGTCTTCGTTTTCCATATATCCAGAATAACGGATATATAGCCGTTGTCAACCTGCTCTGATAAATTATTGGTTTCCAGTCGCACTATGTGGCGCTGCGATTGTTTCGGGCAATGGAGACTGCTTTTCCGAAAATAAAACAAAAAGGTCATCCCCAGTGTTTTTGATAATCTGGGCCCTTCGATTCTGGCTGCTGAGCCTTTTCGGGGTGAGTTATAATCACTGGTAACGGTGCAGGAAGATCGGGTCCGACAATGATTGCTTCACCTTGCGCCAACGATGGAATGAACGCTGCCGCATCACGATCTAGATCGCCGCATGCTCTTTCAATTGTCTCCCGGTCGCGATCATTGGTTAGGCGGTGTACAAAAAGAGTTCCCAACTGGCTTAGAACGTCGGTCGGAACGTCTCTCGGTCGCTGTGTGGCAATAGCAGCCGTTAGACCAAATTTTCTGCCTTCTTTTGCAATCAATCCAAAAGCATCCAGTGAGATACGGTTGGTATCATCACCTATGGAGCGTCCCACGAATTGATGAGCTTCATCCAGGAAGCAAATGAGCGGGCATTCTTTGAATGCTTCTTCTCGCGCTAAATTCAGCAGGTATCGACCGATTGTATTTAGTAATATCTCGCGCGTATTATATTTAAAACTGACGCGTTCAAACGACAGTAAAAGCGCATTCTGTTTTGGGTCGTCAATAAAACTTTTGATGATTTCACATACGTCTTCGCCGTCTTCAGAAAATAAGCATCTCATTTCTGAAGAGGAAAGATAGTTTTCTATTCTGACGATCAACGAATTACAGAATCCTAGCGCGGCATCATCTACCTTGCCATAAAATCCATTAACATTGGCGTCGTAAGAACTATGCTTAACACATTCGTCCCGAATTTGGGCAGAGAGTAGGTGAATATCGAAGTCGCAGAATTGCGAGTCCAGATCGGAAGAATGATTGATCAGAGCCTTACTAATGGAACTCCGACTTCGCCCAACTTTTATGATCGTTCCACTTTCCCTGATCTCAATGAAGTGGTTTTTCTCTTCCAAATATATTGTGTTACCATTTGCTTGTTTCTTAGCGCCAAATTTTTGCGGATCACTTCGTAATAGTGCTGATAATCTGAGGTTTTTAATTGCGCTTCGTAAATTGGGACCTTGCATCTGAGTGGAAGGCGTCAGAAGGCCGTACAGGTCGGTTTCCGACAGATACTTGTAAGGAAACCTTACAAGCGGGTGCTGTGCATCACCTGTCGAGTAACGGTACTCTTTCGCCCCAGCTATTCTACCTTCGAACTCCCCAGTCGGGTCGAACAATATACATTTGCCTTTGAGACGAACCACTTCGTTAACAAGTCGCGATAACGTCCAGCTTTTCCCGCCACCCGTTGCACCAAATATGCCGCAATGTCTGCCAAAGAGTTTTTCTGGCGGGATCATAATATAAGCGTCATTCAGTCCAGAAAGGCGTCCCAGCTCGATGAGGCTTTGAGCACCTTTTTCCGTTGTTGTTTCGCCAGAAAGAGCAGATTGGATCGCCGCTGCGAGTGCGTGTCCTTCCGCTAAATATACGCTGTCTCCAATCCTAGGCTGGGTGTTGATACCGCGAGAAACTTCTTTCGTTGTTTTATCAATTGTGGCCAACAACTGAGCGCGGCCTTGTGGATCGGTGACGATTTCCTGCTCCAGTTGACGTTCCAACGCCGAACGTTGACGCTCCGGAACGATGACTTCTGTCAAACGACCAAGAACTATCGCTGTGTCACAATCAATAAAAAGGAAATCGCCAGTTGTACCTCTGGCGAGACCCCGTTGTCCGGAGATGGCCAGACCTAGCGGAACCGTCAGTTCAACAGACGAGGCTCCCACTCGGGTTACGGTACCCACGCGCTTATCAGGATCGATCAACGCATAATCGTTTGTTGCAGTCATTACACGCCCCCCAGATCTTCCAAACGCATTAGAAGCCTCTGGCGGTCGGTTTCGCCGGACACAGAAGGAATCGCGTCAACCAGATCTTCAAAGCGCCCGTTAAGGACCGTTAGTCTGTTGTCCCCTTGCTGGATCAAGCGCATCAGTTTCAATTGATATTTATTGGGCAGAAATTCCTCTGCTTTCAAAGCGTGATCAGGTTGGATAGCGTCTAGCTTCTGTTCTTCAATAAAGCCTGGATCAACAAGTACTAGTTTTAAGGAAAGGTTGGATTCTACGGCAGACCAGATAGGTGAGCTTATATGATCGTCTGCGAAGCCAAAACCTGCGATGAAGATAGTAGTATCTGGCTCTCTTAATGCAGATTGAAACGCTGCAAACATGTCCAGATAAGGCATTTCGAACGCCTCTTGATACTTCGTTGATCTCGGATAGATCAAAACAGGAGCGAGTTCATTTCCTTCGCCTTTGGCTCGCCGAATAACCGCGCCGTCTGATCTTCTTCTCCAGTCAACGGAACCATGCATTTTGTACAAATGAAAGACGCTGTCGATGTAATCGGCCTTTGTGCCAGACGATGATCTTCGTACGATATCGGTTTGAAAAAAATCTCGATTAAAGCGTTGTTCGGCACTGTGCGAAAATCCGTCAATGAAAACAATGCCTAGCCGCGCTCCAGCTTCTTCCAGACAAAGATCATAGTTGGTGGTAAACAGCTTTACGCGCTGTTTCTCAGCACTTCGCTTTGAAAACTTTCTCAGCAAATTCGAATGAGCGGGGAGAGATGTATTCTCGTTTACAAAACCAACCTCGCTCAAAATAGCGGCTTCGGCCTGCGAAATAAAATCTGTAAGAACGGCTACTTCTGATTTCGGGTCTAAATGAACATCATTTGTCGCACGAACGCTGAGCAGCTCCAGTTTCATTTTACAGAGACTAAGCAGCTTTTCGATATTACCTGCGCTATTCTCATTCGGTCCAGACGGCTTGCCCAGTAATTCATCGGCGATGTCGTCGAAGCTTTGACCGTCTTTAAGTTTTTCTTCGTCAATTTTTTCGCGTACAGCATTCCAGAGTGTTGCCATTCCAGGGGCTTGGTTTCCACCACTAGGATTTACAGCGGAGACAGATGCACCCGACCCCAAGAGAAATATGACATTTGTAGAATTGAAGGCATTGCGAAGCGTCTCTCCGACCTTATTCTTCGCTCCAGGGATTGTCCTGCTACTGACATCTTTAGGATCGGCAGGTTGGTCTTCCCAAGCGAGCCACCTGTCTTCGCGCGTGTACAAACGCAAATACTCGGCCATACCCGTCTTTTTTTTCCAATAACCGGTCACGCCCCCTCCGATTCGATCACGCAAACTGGACGCCATGTTCCATCATTTATTCGAGCTTAGTAAGGTGCAAAGAGCCTTCCTGTTCGCAATCCAAGCAACAGATAAATGAAAATAGCAAATCTTATTAGCCCCGAGCAAAAGGCCTCACTATCATTCTCGCAACTGGGCGCGAATGATCATTGATTAGTAAGAAGGGGAATGATTTAGGAACTCTAACGAAATCACGTGAACGGTTTATCTAGAGTTTCACTTCGGACAACGAGTTCCTTTTACCCAACTTCATACATGCTTGGGCGAGCTCATGTTCCAGCCGTTCGCAGCGCTTTTCCAGCTCCCAAACGTGTAACGATGCATCGTGTAAGCGTGTGGCCAGAACGCCCACATGACGCTCAAGGGTTATTTTATCCTCACGAAGAAGTCTGACGAGTTCTGCAGCCGATGGTGGGCGCTCATCCAAAAAACCCTTGTTCATTGCAGCTAACACTGCTTCCCGAACTTTAGGATAACGGCAACCTGCGGAACCGATTAGTGTTCTGCTTCTACCCGCTTCACGCGCTACTGTAGCGATAGTAACTCGCAAACAGCCCCGGTTTGCAAGCGCTACATTTCGGTCGTCTCTCGGATTACCACTTTTTATCCGATTAAGAGCTTGCATCAATGCAATCTCGGCATCGGACTTTTGTTCCTTTACTTTCTTAGTGAGTTTCATTGTGTATCCCCATTCCCACTTCGTCGAAAGCCCCGTTCGCTTCGACACCGAGCCTTCGAAGGATCACAATCGAAGTGCGGACCGCTTCCGCTGCAACCGCAGCGGCCCCGAATTCGCCCGCGACTCTATTTGATTCGTACACTGCCAAATTGCTGTCGTATCTCGCCTGCCAGAAGTCGAGGTTATCGGAGAAAACTAGGAAATTTGCGCACTGACAACATATGCCTGGCCGTCTGGTACCGTAGTGAGGATGTCGTGCACTGAGGTCAAAGGCCCCATTCGCTGTGTGGTGACAACGGGCGCATTCACTACGAAATAAGCAATTTCCCCATGGTGCGGGCCAAACGCGAACATCGTCCTCCTTTAGCGAAAGCGCTAGCCTAGAGATACGCTCTCCATCAGTACCATCCCTGCCGATCAGTTGCTCAATAGCCTGCCGCCTTTCGCAAATTTTTTCCGTCATGTTTCCAGCGGCAGGCCTGCCGTTTAAGACATCGAGTATGAACTTTGATGCTGCATAAGTGGCTTCATCATCAATAAGCCCGAGCATTTCCGGGTCCACTCCTAGATAACCCCGCTCTGTCATAGCAATTGACATATGCTTAAAATGATCACGCACGCCGTGCACTAAGCGAGCATCTGAGCGAACCATATAGATAGCGAAACTCTTTCGCCATTGATGCGTCGATACTCGCCAAGACTGCAAGTCCGGCGGAATATCGACATTTTCTTTGATCCATTGATTCTGGGTAACACGCAGTGACCCGCTTAATATCCTGCCGATTGAACCGGCTTCTCTCGGGAAGCCTCGAGCAATCTTAAACGAAACAAGAAGCTCCTTGCGATTATCTAAGTCTCGCCATGGTCGGAAGAGTTTCCATAATATTGTGATTGCTCTAACTGCGGGTGGGATATACTTTGACCCCATAGGTCGGGACCCTGCTAGCCACTCAACGTTCTCAAACACATCTTGTTGTTTAAATACCCGTCCGTGCAAATGGAATAGTTCTGTCAGCCCGCTGATTGACGGGGAGGTACTGATGCAACTCGGCCAAAGGTCTTCTTCCTGCATATTACCAGCGATAATTCCGCAGATCTCGCTAACTCTGAGTCCAAGCATTCCCTGCACGGCTATTATTGCCGCATCTCTAACTTTTATAAATAGATCCCTAAGTTCATTTATCGCATTATTCTTCGATAGAGTTCGAGAACGATTTCCATGCTTTTGGCAAGGCCACTTAAATTTATATTTTGATAGCTCCCTGTTAATATAAAATCCGTAAGAGTTAGATCTTAAATGTAAAACATCTCTGCGTGCCTTCAGGTGAATCTCTTGCAGTTCTAAAACATCGGCGGCTCGAACATCTAACCATTGCAAAGCCTTATTCATACTACCTAGAAAGATGGAATCTGGCACTGCGGGTATGAACCCTATATCGCCATAGGCCCCCGAAATTTCCATAACCGTTTCATTGGCGGTTCTCCCACCAAAAGGATGACGCGCCATTACTAAATCTGGAACATCACGGAACAAATTTGACTGCTCGTATATTCGACAAAGTATATCTGCGTACCTATGAATCGTACCATTTGATGGAGCAGATAAATAATGCTCACCAGACACCATATCCTCAATATAGTTTATACATATAATTGGATCCATCTGGGAGAACTTCGTAAGTTCGTTTGCGTACATCCATTGTATCAAATATTTTAGCTCACTAAAAAGATTTGAATACGTAGCTACTTTTGGATTTCTACCTCTTTGATTATTATTTATTATTGAATAAAATAATAGTTTCGCGTGCTCAAGAAGTCGACCGTTCTCTTTATCAGAAAGAAAAACACCATTTGCTAGTGGAATCTCCCATCGTATAACTACATTTCTACATCCAGCAGTCGTCGCCTCAAAATACCATATATTATCATCCCAACGACTTCTCTCAGAGACATAACATTCTCTTAAGTTAAGCAATTGAAACCGAAAAGAATTATTATCATCAACCAATGAAAGGGAAGTTTTCATTATGTTACTCCAATTCTGGGAATGGAGGCAGTACCAGCGACACTCCATTTCTTGCCGTTTCAGTAAACTTCGGCAACCAATACTCCTGAAGATACCTCAATTGACGGGCCCAACCGTCGAGATAGCGGGCCGGATCGAGAGCCATACGAGCATCGTCGAGACGATCTTTAAATTGAAGTAAACGCGCATATGCACGGGGATCATCACTATCGACGTATGCGAGAGGACATGCTGCGCAGGCACCGAAAGCTGTACACAGTTTTCCTGCTTGCTGATGTGTAACTGGAGAATTATATGGATCGGCACATCCAAACCCAGGCGTTGCAGCTCGCTGCACTCCATTGTTAAGCAGGCCGTCTCTCGAATCTGACTTGCCGTTTGTTAAGGTATACCGTTCCCGCGCAGCCATTGCCTTGGAGAGAAGTTCTTCATCCCGTTTCTTCGCTGCTGTTCCTCGATAGTGCTTAGCTGTGACGTCGAGGTTTGCGTGACCCAACGCCAGCTGTTGCATCTTCATGTTCCCCGTAGCCTTATGCACAAGGTCACCGCCACTTGCACGTAAAGTTCTCAAAGTGAAATGCGGGAGACCATTGGCATCGATAAATGTCCTTAACGCGTTTCTCCAAGTACTACCGGCAGAAGATGTCGAGTTTTTAGACATGAAAAAAGATTTGTATTTACTTGATCTAATGCTTTTTCTTTCATCTGTATAAAAAATGAATACTTTATCCACATCTTGCGGTTCCACCAGATTCCGGGTCAACCGTGTGAAGCGTTCCAGAAGCCTTAAAAGGTTTGGAACGGAATCAAGACCTGTTGGCTTGGTACTGTACGACCTCACATGGCGGTTAGGTCTGGCCTCTGTCTTGCCTAGCTTCGACCTGTTTTTCGGTACCGCTATCTGTAATCGGTCGCTCCCAAAAATAGGATGTTCACCGATCTGCGACCACGTTAAACCAAGTAAACCCTCCGCATTGAAAAGCGTGTCGAAACCTAATAGAACAATATATGGAACGAGGTGACGGACTGAAAAATGTAAACGGTCCATTACTTCTCGAATTGTACCGTAAGGCTGCCTTAGAGACCGACTAAACCCCGGATAGACCTTCGGATCTATATTGGTATAACTCGCATCGAAAATCTTAACCAACAAGTTGAGTTTGATATCCATTTCTTTGAACGGAACGACACTCCGCGAACGGGGATCTGGTAGCGGTATAGTATTGTCATCAAGTACGTTGAAAGTTGTCTCGCGAAGAGCTACATCAGCGGCGATTTCATTTATAGCGGCCGCACGGATTCTTGAACAGGATATTGGATCGAGTATATTAGTCGCGATAATCTGATGATGTGCGCCTGGCCAAAGATTTTTGCTTGTTAGAAATGAGCTTGGCAAGAGGGATTTATAACGTTCAGATCTGGCCCAATACATAAAAATATTTTTAATCTTATTGTAATGTTTCGATTTCACCGACTTCTTTAGTTGCCTTGAAGGACCGTGTTCAAATTCCTGACTGCCATTCAACCAGTTTCCAAACATTAGCAGAACATTTTCGGGGAAATGCGCTACGCTCACCCGAGACCTGGTAGTTTCGAGGTCAAACGATCTAAGGAAAATTCTAAACTTTGTAAGGCTCTTCTTGAACGAAATGCGAGTGCCATGTGCTTGACCACGCCCCCAGTCCGCCAAGTAGTCAGCAATGCCTAAACCAATATCCCCGAAAGAGATCCAATCACTGAGATCTATTTCCTCCGCCGCGTCATTTGGTCCATTATAAAAACGCACCTTGAGCATCCCAGCCTTCGAAATAACGCCAAATTCTTCATTCGCTCGAATGGCGTGAACATTTGAAAACGCCTTTGAAGGACGCTGCGTGAGATGCTTTGGGACACCGTTTGTCTTTCTCTTATCACCGAACGCCATACAAGCTCATCCTGGTATAATGCGCGGCAATATCAGAGATTGTTGCTTCTTCTGTATCGATATACTTTAAGTATATTTTGCGTGTCGTTTCTGCGGTCGAGTGGCCTAAGAGTTGCCTCAGCTTCTCCCAAGGCTCACTGTTGCCCCGCAAAACTTCTGATTTGTAAAACATAACGGCGAACGTATGCCGAAGGTCGTGAAAGGTGTGTGCGGCAAGGTCAATTGAGAACGTGATAGGCCTGCCGTCTGAGTCGACTAGTTTGTCTCCGCTTTCAGGGTCCAACTTAAAGCCTGCGCTTCTGATAATTAAACCTTCAGCCAACACAGCTTTGGTAAATGCTCTCGACGGCGTCTGGGCACTTACTGGATTACCAACATCTCGAAAATTGGCACAAACCCCGTTGACGAATAAATGTGTGGGCTCTTTAAAAGCGAGATGGTCCAGGTTATGCTTTTTCGCGCAAAGAATTGCCTCATACCGTTCCGTGTCGTGGTACGTCACCAACGCTCTTAGCACGACTGAGGAAACAACCACTTTTCGCGTTGCTCGCCCCTTTGTTCGAACCGTAAGAACAAATTGCTGCCACTTGTCGGTCGAACTCAGTTTTCTTGCTTGATTAAGAACGTCCGATGTAGAGATGCTGGCGATTTCATCTACCCGCATCCCTGTGTGATAGGCGATTTCAGCCATTAAACGATTTCTCTTGGATGGATCCCCGACTTTCCATGGCAATACTGCACCATCAGAACCGAATATTCGGGGACCCAACCTATTCAGAACACCACGAAGTTCATTTACCTTAAGCGGTCTAGGATTATCTTCAGGATCCCGCCCTCGTGGACCTCTCCGTTTTCGTTGAACAATACTGGCGGTAGCAAGATGTGGCAAAAGCGCTGATTTCGGGCCAATCGGAAATCTCGATATACTATCTTGACATCCCTCTTGAGGATTCTCCGACAGCATTCCTGTTTGCCACGCCCAAGAGTAAAAGTTTTGGATACTAGCTAATCGGCGACTAACTGTACTTGTGCTGTATTGTCGATGGGTGAATGGCGAAACTGATTCTGCCATCAAATACCCGTACTCTGAAACATCTTCAGCACTAATGGCGTCCCATTCCAGATTATTGACTAAAACAAAACGCCACCATTGTGCCAAATCGTTAGCGATTGCTTTTTGAGTGTTTTGCCAACGAGCACTCTTCATCGGCTTATAGATTCTCTGCATTGAAAAAAGGTTGGCAGGCATGATGGGATGCCAATCGTTTGTGAAAAGCATCTGAAGCTCAGTTGGAGTAATCATCTGTGGCTGAGGTAAAGGGCCAGCAATATCGTGACCATCCCGACGTGCTTTAACTACACGGACATCACAAACGTGAATAGAGATTGGTTCTGACACGTGTTGCTCCTCTCTTCTTTTACCAATTCGAGTGGATTCAATATCTGCATGTAAGCTGCAATTGTCACTTCTCACCGCAATTACCTGCCGCAGCGATACCGGAATAAGTAACAGGATCATGAATGCGAAAAGAAATAAATCAAGTGGAAAGTTCAGAATATATAATTATTTCAATATGTTAAACTAGCAGAAAAACAAATTGTTAATCTAACAAACTAACAATAAACTATACTTCTCAGAACAAAATGGGATTGCAATCAGTCGAGTGTTTGCACGGCAACACCAATTCCTAAATAATTTAGAGCAGATAGTTGGATGAACTCGTCGTGCAAATTCGGCTTTCACAAAAAAGTCTTTCAAGTAAGAATCATCTCAAAATTTGATCGCCACGCGAGAATTCAAAATTCCAAGCGGCGATGCCGCCCGGAATTTCCAATCCTCTTGTGACGATGCTGAAAGGAGGTTGATCGAACGTAGCGCACGTAAAGGACAGCTAAGCTTTCTAATCGTTGTGCACAGTTCGACTCCGTATAAGGTTCGAATCCCGCCGCTCCGACCATTTTTAATCAAAGACTTAGCTACATCTGTATGCGCCGTCTCTGTCCCATTGATTTGGCGTGTTTTTATTGAGTGACGTTTCTGCCAGAAGGTCTTTTGCAAGAGCTGGAGATTTTGGATGGTAGATGGCGATGGGTTTGCGGGGCGTTTAGACA
>NZ_WBWA01000033.1 GCF_008932295.1 Brucella tritici
CCGCCAGCTCCTCCTCGATCAACTATGCGATCCCGAAATGATCGAGCGTGTCATGGCAGATGAGGCTAAGCGAAGCCCATAGATTGCATCTCTCGACCCAGCGAAAATCCTTTCGCCGGACGCTCACGAAAGAAAACGCGCAGACCGGCTAGATGTCAGTTGTGGCCGGAATCGACTGTCACGTCTCTGACATGGCAGGATTTCTAGGTGACCGCCTCGATCAGCAGGCCGCAATCAGAGCTGCGGCACAGCAGTGGTTCCCTCCGCCCGTTCTGTAGATCGAGCTACCGCTGGTGTTGTGCAGAGTAGTTTCCATAATGAGTCTTAAGCCGAACCCCGGTAGATTCAATTATTTAGTGAATGTCTCTATCAATCTTGCTCATGGACGAGGAAACGGTGCTCCGAGTTAAGCAGATTCTGACTGGCAATCTGAACAAGAGAGTAACTGGGCGCGCCGGGCTCGACGCTGCTCGCCATGTTCTTGACTTCAATAAATTAGTTCCTCACGTCATCGTTTACTTGAGTGGAGGTTGGATGAGTTCTAATACGACGCCATCGACCGGATCCCTTAAATAGGCGATGCGTGAACCTTTATTGGGGCCTGCATCAATAATCACCACATCACCCATCAGGTTAAGTGCGTATTTTTTTGCCTTCTCCAAAGCTGCATCGATGTCGGGTACATTAAAACCCAAATGGAGTGAACCAATATCACAGGCACGTGGCGTATAGGCCTTTTGGTCGTGGGGAGCGGAGTAGCACAATAATTCAACCGTTGTGGTGGAGCTGCGCATATAAGCGATTTCTACCTCGGCGCTTTCAACACCAATGACTTTAGAGATAATTTGCGGGTCACGCGCAGCTCTCGAAATTGTTTCAAAGCCAAAAAGATCGCGGAACATGGCTTCGCTATGATCAAGGTCTTTGACGGTAATGCCGGTATGGTTAAAAGTCACAGACATATTTTCTCCTTTGATTATATTGGAGCATAATTCGACCGGAGTGAAACGAGGGCGATCGAGATTATGCTTGGATCATAGGTAGTTAGAGCGCCAATCAGATCGAAACGCGCTCTAATGCGCAAGAAATCCGCCATCCACTGCCAGTATATGACCGGTTATCATGCTTGCGGCAGGCGAAACCAGATAAAGAACGGCAGCGGCCACATCTTGTGTCGTACCGAACTTTTTTAATGGTACTGAAGCAAGCAGGGTTTCCGCAATGCCGTCTTGCTCCAAAAAATCACTGTTGAAGTCCGTTTTAATCCATGAGGGTGCAATAGCATTAACGCGAATGGCATCGGCGCCCCATTCCACTGCCAAAGCACGGGTAAGATGGACGACGCCGCCTTTCGAGGCGTGATAAGAAGCGATGGGATAAAATCCACCGCCTGAAAGCGCCATGATAGAAGCCATATTGACGATGGCACCGCTGCCATTGGATTTAAAACGTGGATGTGCCAGACGACAAAGTTCGAATGTGGCATCAAGATTGACTGTCATTGCCTGACGCCAGCGTTCCGGCGTCAGTTCTGTTGCTGCCAGGCGTTGCACCAATGCTGCATTATTGATCAGAATATCGAGTTTTTGATATTGGCGATCAAAGCTTTCAAAAATGCGTTGCGGTGCATCCGGTTCGGCCAGATCGGCTGTAAACATTGCCGCATCTGCTCCGGTTGCCACAAGATTTACATGGGCTTCTTGCAAAGCGCTTTCGTCCCGGTCGACCATGAAGATGCGCGCACCCACTGCAGCGAGCAGGCGACTGGTCTCCAAACCAATGCCGCGTGCTGCACCGGTGATGAGTACAGTCTGGCCGTTTAAACCAAACAAGTCTTTGATGCTTTTATCCATCATGAAGACAAGAGGATCGGGTTTTCGATGATCGTCTTCAGGCTTTGCAGTACTTTTGCACCCGCCACGCCGTCTATCGCACGATGATCGACTGAAAGTGTCAGGCGCATAACATGTATTTCGCAAACCTGGCCATCTTGCAGGCTTAGTTCTTTTTCAACCGCCCCAACTGCCAGGTTCATGCTCTGCGGCGGATTGATGATCGCCGAAAAACTGCTGACGCCATACATGCCCAAGTTTGAAATACCTGCCAAACCGCCGGAATATTCCTCAAATGAAAGCTTGCCTTCGCGGGCGCGTTCGATTGCTTGTTTCGTCGCTTTTGCCAATGCACCGGCTGATAGTTGCGCGGCATTTCTGATGATCGGTGTGATCAATCCCTTATCGAGGGCAACCGCCAGACCGATATCAACGCTCTCATGGCGGATCAGCCCTTCATCCGACCAGGTGACCATTGCCTCCGGCGTCCGGGCAATGCCAAGCGCATAGGCTTTGACAATCAGGTCATTGATAGTGGCACGCAGTTCACTGCCAGCCTTTTCCAAGGCTTGATTAAGTTCTTTGCGAGCGGCCAGCAGCGCATCCACGGTGCAGCACGTTTCCAGATAAAAATGCGGCACGGTTTGCTTGGCGTCTACCAGCCGTCTGGCAATGGTTTGGCGCATGGAATTATGCGGCTCAAGGCTCATGCCATGGCTTAATTGCGCTGGCTGGCTGGGAGTTGCAATTGCGGGTGTCACTGATTGTGATGCAGCGCTTTTTGCTTTTGCCTCTCGAATATCGTCAGCCAGAATACGGCCGCTTGGCCCCGTGCCGGTGATGAGCGTGGTATCAATGCCGAATTCTTTGGCAAGACGACGCGCGAGCGGCGAAATACGCAATATCGGCTCATCACTTTCTGTGGCAGGCAGGTTCGTTAATGGTTGCGTTTCGACAAGCGTTACTTCTGGTTGTAGGGCAGGGGCGGAAGCACCATTGCCAATCACGGCAATGGTTGTTTCCACCGGCACATCGGGCGTGTCGCCTTCCACCAGAATTTGCTCCAATACACCATCTTCCGGCGCTTCGATATCCATCACTGCTTTATCGGTTTCAAGTTCAGCGATCACATCGCCTTGCTTGACCTTGTCACCGACTGAAAAGTGCCAGCAGACGAGCTTTCCAGCTGTCATGCTGGGCGAAATGGCGGGCATTTTAATGATAACAGACATATGCTCAGCCCCTCGCCTGATTTTCAAGGTTGCGATGGCACATACGGCGGATGGTGGCTGCAATGCTGGCCGGTGTTGGCATGACCTCGCGTTCCAGGCGGTCATTATATGGCATTGGAACTTCCAGTGTTCCCAAACGTTCGACAGGCGCATCCAGCCAGTCAAAAGCTTGTTCGTTGATCTGGGCTGCAATTTCGCCGCCCAGGCCGCCAGTTTTCCATGCCTCATGGACAATGAGGCAACGACTGGTTTTCTTTACCGAACGCAAGAAGCAATCCATATCCAATGGGCGCAGGCTGCGTGGGTCGATGACTTCTACGCTGATATTTTCACGCTCCAATGTCTGAGCGGCGGAAAGTGCGCGCTCGACCATTGCCTGTGTGGCAATGACTGTGATGTCTGTCCCTTCGCGCTTGATATCGGCTTTGCCGATTTCAATCTCATAGGCTTCTTCCGGAACCGGAGCGGCACCTCCCAGATAAAGCAGTTTATGTTCAAGGAACATTACCGGATTATTGCTGCGGATTGCGGAAGTCAGCAGTCCTTTGGCATCATAGGGGGTGGATGGTGCCAAAACGGTCAGTCCTGGAATATGCGCAAACCACGCCTCCAAAGACTGTGAATGCTGTGCTGCAAGACGAATACCACCGCCTTGCGGCCCGCGGAAAACCAGCGGAACATTGGCTTTTCCACCAAGCATGAAACGCAATTTTGCTGCCTGATTGACAATCGGATCCATCATGAAGGTGACGAAATCAAAAATCTGGATTTCGGCAATCGGGCGACGGCCGGAGAGGGCTGCGCCCACAGCCGCACCAGCAATAACACCTTCGGAAATCGGCGTATTCATGATGCGATCTCCGCCGAATTTGTCATGAAGGCCGCGGGTGACACCAAATGTGCCGCCAACGGGCCCTACATCCTCCCCCATCAAAAAGACGGTTTCGTCGGATTCAATGGCCTGAGAGATGGCCTCGCGAATGGCTTCGACATAGGTGATTTCACGATTGCCCGGAGCAGGTGGCGGGGATGGCACGCGTTCAGGAGCCAACACTTTATCAAAGAGTGATTGAAGCTCAGGTTCTGCGGATTTCTCTGCAAAACGAACCGCATCTTCAATGATCTCGTTGGTTTCGGCTTCAAGCGCTGCAAAAGCGTCTTCGTCAAAATCCCAGTCTTTGGCCAGACGTTGCTGAATACGTTTCAACGGGTCGACGCTAAGCCATTCCTGAATTTCATTATCAGAGCGATAGCCGAGCAGATTGCCGCGTACAGAATGATCGCCGTGGCGGTAGGTTACCGCTTCAATCAATGTCGGGCCTTCACCGGCTCTGGCACGAGCTAATGCTTCGGCGACAGCTGCGTAGACGGCGACCGGATCGTTGCCGTCTATGCGCTCACCCGGAATGCCGTAGGATTGGGCGCGTCCTGCAACAGTGCCGCCAGCAGTTGCATGTTCAAATGGCGTCGACATGCCGTAAAAATTGTTCTCGCAAAAGAAAATGATCGGCAATTTCCATAAAGCCGCCAGATTGAGCGCTTCATGGAAAATACCTTCATTGGAGCCACCGTCACCGAAGAAGGCAATACCAGCATCATCGGAGCCCCGTTGTTTGGCGGCAAGGGCTGCGCCAACACCAAGCCCCATACTGGCGCCGACAATGCCGTTGGCGCCAAGAATATTGAGATCAATATCGGCCACATGCATGGAACCGCCGATACCACCGCAAATACCACCGATGCGGCCAAAAAGTTCGGCCATCATACCATTCAAGTCAGCGCCTTTGGCGATGCAATGGCCGTGGCCGCGATGGTGGGTGGTGATAAAATCATTTTTGTTGAGCGAGAAGCACGCTCCTGCCGCGATAGCTTCCTGACCGGCAGATGAGTGCGCTGTGCCCTTGATGATTCCAAGCTTGAAAAGCTCTTCAACGCGGGTTTCAAAACGACGGATCAAAAGCATGGTGCGTGCCAGCGAAATCATATCATCGCGGCTTAAATCCGGTACATTGCGGTTGATGCGCAGCGTAGAAGCGGCTGTAATTTGAGTGTCGGTGTTCGAAGCGCCGCGTGCAGCATTTGGGGCATTTTTTGCCACGAGTTTTTTCCTCCCGGATCATCAGGCTGTACCCCTCTTGGATGCAGCCATTTCGCTTACGCAAGCATTTTTGATCAAGAAGAACAAACTCAATGAAGATATGTCAGAAATAGTTTTTGGTTATGACAGAATTATTATTAGCCAATAAAGCTATACCTGCCATTCTGTGAATATTGTCGGAAAGTGCCGGTGTTGCGGTAAAAGCAGATTAGCTGACAGGGGGTAGTTCTGCAGTTTTCCATTCGCCACTTTCCACGCGTTTATGCGTATAGGCAAAAGCAAGTTCACAAAAAACACGCATAGCTGCGGTGGTGGGCCTGTCGCGTGAGCTTGCCATTGTCCATGGCCAGCTAATGCCTTTAATAGGTGCGATGGAAATTTCGCCGCGCTTATAGGCCATATGGGTGGCGCTGTAAGGTAAAATACTATGCAGCCGTCCTCGCGCTACAAGGTCGATAATGATGGAGTTAGTTTCCACAATAATAGGGGGATTTTGTGCTTGCTGGCCGGGTGGCAAAAGCTCATCAACCACACGGCGCAGACCATTGGGGCTTGCCGTTAGCACAAGATCAAGCGAGGCGAGGGCAGAGGCAGGTACGGGTTTGTCCATGGATAGCTTTGCTTCTGCATGTGCCAGCAAAACGAGAGCTTCAGAACAAAGTGTCTGGCGGATCAGCCCGCGTGACGCACCATGATCAGAGTAAATTGCCAGGTCCACCTGATGGGTCACGAGTGATTCGCGCACATTAATGGAAGTGCCTTCCTGTACCTCAAGGCTGACCTGCGGATAGAGGCGGTGAAACTCTGCAATCACATCGGCAATCAGCAGCCCGCGCAATGAGTAGGCGGTTGAGATACGCAATGTGCCGGTAGGGATGGCCTCGGTGGCGATGATGTCTTCTTTGATGAGCTCCACATTCTGGATGAGTGAGCGCACATGATCTTCCAGTCGCTGACCGGCAGGCGTTAGTGCCACGCCGCGCGAACGGCGCTCGACAAGCTGAGCGCCAAGTTCTTCTTCCAGCAGTTGCAGCTGGCGGCTGAGGGCGGGTTGCGAAACATTTGCGCGCTCTGCTGCATGCGTGATATTCAATGTGTTGGCGATATGCATGAAATATTCGAGCTGCCGGATTTTCATTATGCCTTCCCCCCGCATAAAAATGCCTGTCATGCAATTTAGTTATCGTTTGCATGACTAATATGTATTTTACATATGATACGCAACATTCTAGCGTTTCGCCATAGAGGGGCCGTGACCCGTCTGTGCGTGGGTTGAGGGAGCAGCCGCACGCTCTTAGCGGCATATACATTTCATGTTCAGGATCAAAGGTTGTGGAGCCTTTCTGCCGGCTGAGAAAGCGTGTCGTTGCACGTCCAAAAATGGCGAATTGGAGCCAAATAAAAGTGGGAGGCAATGCAATGAAAATGAATTCGGGGAAGAAGACTTTTAGTAAAAGAGCTTTTGGTTATTTACTGGCTTTGATGGCAGGGACAGTTTTGTCGATGCCGGTGCAAGCGCAAGAAAATGCAGTGCGCATTGCACTGATGACCGATCTGGCCGGGCCGACGGCTGACTACGGCGGTAAAGGTGCCATGGAAGCGGTTAAGATGGCCGTGGAAGATTTCGGCGGTACCCTGTTCGATAAGCCTATTCAGATTGATTTCATCGATCATCAGAACAAGCCGGATATTGCCGTTACGAAAGCGCGCGAAGCTTATGACAATGGCACGGATATGATTATCAACCTGTCCAATTCCGCCGCCGCACTTGGCGTGATGGAAATTGCCAAGGCGAAAGACAAGGTTGTGATTGTCACCGGTGCGGGTTCAAGCAAGATTACCGGTGATGCCTGCTCACCAAACACAGTTCATTTTGCTTTCAACGCTTATTCCGTTTCCAACGCGCCGGTGCAGGCGTTGATTAATGGCGGCGATGATAGCTGGTATCTGATTGTTTCGGATTTTGCTTATGGTTTGTCGGTTGAACAGGCCGTGACCGATGCGATTAAGACCGCCAATGGCACATTGACCGGAACGGTCAAGCATCCGGCATTTATGGCAACCGATTTCTCCTCTTATGCGTTGCAGGCGATTTCTTCAGGCGCCAAGGTTATTGGTCTGTCCAACTCATCATCGGATACGACCAACTCCATTCTGGCACTGAAAGAATTTGGTCTTGGCGCCGATCAGAAGATGGTGGCTTTCACGCTGCTGATTAACGAGATTGACGGTATCGGTCTGCAGGATGCGTCCGGTCTGGTGTTTGCCGATGGCTTCTATTGGGATCGCACTGACAAAACCCGTGAATGGTCAAAGCGGTTTTATGATCGTGTTGGCAAAATGCCGAACATGGTCAATGCAGGCGATTATTCCGGTGTGTTGCATTACCTCAATGCTGTGAAAGCGGCGGGCAGTTCAGATGCACAGGCTGTTTTGGCCAAGATGAAAGAAACTCCGGTCAACGATATGTTTGCCGAAAATGGTCGCATCCGTGAAGACGGCATGATGGTGCATGATATGTATCTGGTACAGGTGAAAACACCTGAAGAATCCAAGTATCCATGGGACTATTTGACCGTGCTGGACACGATTCCGGCAGATAAGGCCTTTATACCACTTGAACAGAGTGCGTGCCCGCTGGTCAAAAAAGGCTGAGTGGATATTCATGACCCATATTCTTGAGACAGTAGAACTGTGTAAAGATTTTGGCGGTTTCCGTGCAGTCAGCAATGTCTCCTTGAAGGTTCGGGAGGGCGATATTCACGCCCTCATCGGTCCCAATGGAGCCGGAAAAACCACTGTTTTCAACTTGTTGACCAAATTCTTGCAGCCTAGTTCGGGCCAGTTTCTTTTTCAGGGTAAGGATATTACTTATGAAAAACCGGCTTTACTTGCTCAGCAGGGCATCGTGCGCAGTTTTCAAATCTCCGCAACTTTTCCTGATCTGACGGTTCTGGAAAATGTTCGTATTGCCTTACAACGCCGCCTTGCTCCGACTTATGCATTTTGGCGGTCCGGCAAGTCGCTCAATCACCTGAACAAAAGTGCGATGGACTATCTGGCACAGGTGGATATGCAGGATTTTGCTCATGCAAAGGCGGCAGATCTGCCTTATGGGCGCAAACGTTCGGTTGAAATTGCCACTACTTTGGCAATGGAGCCGCGTTTGATGCTGCTGGATGAACCAACTCAAGGTATGGGGCACGAGGATGTGGAGCAGGTAACCCAGCTGATCAAGCGGGTTTCCGTCGGTCGCACCATTTTGATGGTGGAGCATAATATGAAAGTGGTTGCAGGCATTTGTGACCGGATTTCAGTTTTGCAGCGCGGCGCAATTCTGGCCGAAGGCACCTATCAAGAAGTGGCAACCGATCCGCGTGTGCTGGAAGCTTATATGGGTACAGAAACCGAACTGGCGGGGGTATACCATGGCTGATGCGGTTCTTTCCCTGCAGAATATCAGTGGCTGGTACGGTGAGTCTCACGTTCTCCATAATGTTAATCTGGATGTAAAAAAGGGTGAAGTTGTCAGCCTGATCGGGCGCAATGGTGCCGGGCGTACAACCATTTTGCGTGCAATTATGGGGATGCTGGATAAGCGCACCGGTACGCTCAAAATCAAAGGTCGCGACATGAGCAATGTCGCACCGCATCGCATGGCTGCGGTGGGGCTTGGTTATTGCCCTGAAGAGCGGGGCATCTTTTCTTCTCTGACCTGTGAGGAAAACCTGCTTTTGCCGCCTGTCACACAAGTGAACTCCGGCATGGCGATGTCTTTGGACGAGATTTACGCAATGTTTCCCAATTTAAAGGAACGCGCCAACAGCCGTGGCACGTTGCTTTCGGGTGGCGAGCAACAAATGCTGGCGCTGGCTCGTATTTTGCGAACGGGAGCAGATATTTTGCTGCTTGATGAAATTTCAGAAGGTTTGGCACCAGTGATTGTGCAGACCCTTGCACGCGTCATCGAAAAGCTGAAAGCGCGCGGTTTTACCATTCTCATCGTTGAACAGAATTTCCGTTTTATCGCACCGCTCGCCGACCGGTTCTTCGTAATCGAGCACGGACAGGTGATCGAGGAAATTCGAGAAGCCGAACTGGCGACGCGGATGAGCGAAATCCGTACGTTTCTTGGAGTGTGACCATGACCGAGATTTTCGGCGTTCCTGCGCCCGTTCTTTACGGACAGCTCTTACTCGGTCTTGTCAATGGCAGTTTCTATGCGCTGTTGTCATTGGGTTTGTCGCTCATTTTCGGGCTGCTCAACATTATCAATTTCGCGCACGGCACCATGTATATGCTAGGCGCATTTCTGGCCTATTTGCTGATGGCCGTTTTCGGCATTCATTACTGGTGGGCGCTGGTGCTCGTACCAGTGGGAGCTGCCGTTTTAGGTGCCGTTATCGAGAAAACCATTCTGTGGCGCATCTATAAACTTGACCACATCTACGGTCTGCTGGTGACATTCGCATTGGCAATGATTTTGGAAGGTTTGGTGCGCGTTTATTTCGGTGTGTCGGGCTTGCGCTATGCGGTCCCGTCATCGCTGAGCGGTATGATTGATTTAGGCTCAATCCGCTTGCCACTTTACCGCGTATGGGTTGTGGTTGCCGCCTTGGGCGTTTGTCTTTTCACATGGTTTGTGATTGAGCGCACTCGTCTTGGATCGCTTTTGCGCGCTGGCACTGAAAACCCGAAATTGGTGCAGGCATTTGGTGTCAATGTACCTTTGCTCATCACATTGGTTTTTGGCTGGGGCGTGGCGCTGGCAGCATTTGCTGGCGTGCTGGCCGCACCATTGATGCAGCTGACACCTCAAATCGGGCATTCGATTGTGATTACCGTGTTTGGTGTGGTGGTGATTGGTGGAATGGGGTCGATCCTTGGCTCTATCATCACCGGCTTAAGCCTGGGCCTCATCGAGGGTTTGACCAAGGTTTATTATCCGGAGGCGTCGGCAACCGTAATTTTCGTATTGATGATTTTGGTCTTGCTGGTTCGCCCGCATGGCCTCTTCGGTAAGCAGTGAGGCGTGTGATGACTAATCTGACAGAATCGACAATGAAGCGAAATTTACTTCTGCTGGCTGGTATTGCCGCATTGGTGTTTGCCCCTGCTTTCGTTTATCCGATGCTGCTGATCAAGCTGCTTTGCTTTGCGCTTTTTGCTTCCGCATTCAACCTGATGCTGGGCTATACGGGCCTATTATCTTTCGGTCATGCCATGTTTTTTGGCGTTGCCGGTTATGCGCTGGGCGTCTCAACCAAGCATTTAGGTCTGCCGCCGGAATTAGGGCTGCTGATTGCAGTTGCATCGGCCGCGCTTCTTGGCCTTTTGGCCGGTTTGATAGCAATCCGTCGTCAGGGAATTTACTTTTCCATGATTACGCTTGCCATTTCACAGCTGATTTATTTCATTGCCATGCAGATGGAATGGACAGGGCGTGACGATGGCTTTCATGGTATTCCGCGTGGTGTTTTCTTAGGCGTTTTCAATCTCGAAAATGACCTGACTTTATATGCGCTGGTATCGGTTTGTTTTGTGCTGGCTCTCTTTGCCATTCATCGCATCGTAACTTCCCCATTCGGGCAGGTGCTGACCGCAATTCGCGAAAACGAACCGCGTGCAGTTTCGCTTGGCTACGATGTTAACACCTATAAAGTGCTGGCATTTGTTTTGTCGGCTGCGCTTTCAGGCTTGGCTGGCTCATTAAAAGCATTGGCGCTCAGCTATGAGTCACTCAATGACCTGCATTGGGCACTCAGCGGCGAAGTGGTGATGATGTGCATTCTTGGTGGTCTTGGCACATTGGGCGGGCCAGTGGCGGGTGCTTTCTTTGTTATCCTGCTGCAAAACTTTTTGGCGGATAAAGTGGGCGAATGGCTCTCCGTTATCATAGGTGTGGTTTTCCTTCTTTGCATTCTGTCTTTCCGTCGCGGATTGGTTGGAGAAATCTCGGTACGGTTTTTTCAGAAGGCGCAAGGCAAGCCTGAAACCCTGGCAAAGGAAGCACCATGAAGGGACGTTCAGCGATCATTACCGGTGCCGGTCGTGGCCTTGGCAAAGTGGTGGCCAAAAAGTTTCTGGAACTGGGTGCCCGGGTTGCGATCTGGGATCGGGATGCAGAGGCCGCACGCCAGACGGCAGAAGAGTTTTCTGATATTGGTTCCACGCATTGGTGCCATGTTGATATTGCTTCTGCCGATGCCGTAAAAACAGCACTGATTTCGACGCAAAAAACGCTCGGTGAAGTTTCTATACTGGTTTGTAATGCAGCGATTTCCGGCCCGAACTTACCTACGGCCGAGGTTTCGGCTCAGGATTGGAACCGGGTGATGGAGGTGAATGTCACGGGTGCTTTATTGTGCTGCCAGGCGGTTATTCCAGATATGGTGGCACGCGGCTATGGCCGCATTGTCACGATTGGCTCGGTGGCTGGTAAAGAGGCCAGCCCGCAAATCGCAGCCTATGCCGCCAGTAAAGCCGCAATCATTTCATTGACCAAAACCTTGGCACGTGAATTGGCAACAACTGGTGTGACCGTCAATTGCGTGGCACCGGGTGCTATTCGCACGCGTATTTTTGATGATTGGCCGGAAGAATATGTTGGCAAATTACTGGCTAAAATTCCGATGAATCGTTTTGGCTTGCCGGAAGAGCTGGCCGAACTGGTGGCCTTTGTAGCGTCACGGCGCGCATCTTTTTCAACCGGTGCCGTGTTTGATATGTCGGGCGGGCGCGCCGACTACTGATCTCTCTTTATCTGCCGGGAGCTTCGTCAGAAATGCTTTGTGATGGCATTTCCGCGACGGGTCCTCTTGACCGTTCTTTGACTTATAAACAGACAGGAATACGCCTATGGCAACTGAATTTGATATCATCGTCATCGGTGCAGGCCCTGGTGGTTATGTGGCCGCTATCAAAGCCGCGCAATTGGGGCTAAAGGTTGCTATTGTCGAGCGTGACAAGATAGGTGGGATCTGTCTCAATTGGGGCTGTATTCCAACGAAAGCCATGTTGCGTTCGGCCGAAGTTTTACGTCAGATGCAGCGCGCCAAAGAGTTCGGCTTGAAAGCTGATAATATCGGCTATGAGTTGGGTGCGGTGGTGGCCAGAAGTCGTTCTGTTGCCGGTCAATTATCATCCGGTATCAACCATTTGATGAAGAAGAACAAAATCAGCGTAATTGCAGGTGAGGCGACATTGGTCGGGCAGGCCCAAGTGAGCGTGAAGAGCACTGAGGGCACACAGACTGTGAGTGCAAAGAATATTATTATAGCGACCGGCGCAAGAGCGCGTGAATTGGCAGACCTTGAAGCTGATGGCGAACTGGTCTGGAATTATAAACATGCGCTTCAACCAAAACGAACCCCCGAAAAACTTCTGGTTATTGGCTCAGGTGCGATCGGCGTAGAATTTGCCTCATTCTACAACGCCCTTGGTAGTGCAGTGACGATTGTTGAAGTATCGGAGCGCATTTTGCCAGCTGAAGATGATGAAATCTCAAATCTGGCCAAGCAGCAATTTGTCCGACAAGGCATGAAGATCCTTGAAAACGCGCAGGTTACGCAATTGGAGCGCCGAAATGGGTATGTTCAAGCGCATATTAAAACTAGCTCTGGTATAGTTCTGCATGAATTTGATACCGTGATCTCGGCGGTCGGGATTGTCGGTAATGTGGAGAATTTAGGGCTTGAAGCGCTCGGCGTGCAGGTGGAAAAGTCACATATCGTAACGGATGAATTCTGCCGCACCGGAGTTGATGGCGTCTTTGCGATCGGTGACGTTGCCGGAGCTCCATGGCTTGCTCATAAAGCCAGCCATGAAGGCGTTATGGTGGCAGAATTCATTGCCGGTAAACAGGTACATGCCATTAAGCGCAATCAGATTGCTGGTTGCACCTATTCCACCCCTCAGATCGCATCTGTTGGTTTAAGTGAGGCGAAGGCGCGTTCGCTGGGCTATCAGCTTCGGGTCGGTCGTTTCCCGTTTATCGGCAATGGCAAGGCAATTGCTTTAGGCGAGGCGGAAGGCATGGTGAAAACGATTTTTGACGCGCAGACGGGTGAATTGCTGGGAGCGCATATGATCGGACCGGAAGTCACCGAACTCATTCAAGGCTATGTTATCGGCAGCAAGCTGGAGGCAACGGAAGCAGAATGGATGGACATGGTTTTTCCACATCCGACCTTGAGCGAAGCCATGCACGAGTCTGTGCTGGCGGCCTTCGGCGGAGCAATTCATATATAGACGCACGGACCAGGATTTCCGTAGACAGGGCAAACCAGATAACTGTGGGCGTGACAAACGAAACCGAATTGCAAACAGCGCATCGGCATTCGCCCTTACACCGCCTGAAATGGAAAATGCCCTCGTTTCCAAAGGTCCCACATTGTGGCCCATCATCGGTGATGTCGAAATTTCTAGCGCTGACTGTCCTGCTCAACGGCAGCAAATCAAACAGCTCGTTAAAGCTCCCAAGATAGCCGCAATCTGTTGCGACGCGCTCAATGATGATCGCCATGACGGTGGTGACGATACCGAAATAGGCGTTCTGGATAGCCTAGTCGGAAAACAGGACTCGCCCTGATGCGAAACTCATAACGGCGATGTCGTGGACCAGCGGAAAGCCGAAAATTCCCACGTGGCTTGTCCGTCAAAGATAACAAGATTCAGGGGTGAAACATGTCTGCCGATGTATTTCCCACACATAAGGCTGTGAAGCTGCATTCAATCTGCGAGCAGAGAACTTCAGTTGCCTTCACGCCTCTTAATCAATGTGAATCCGCACAATATACATGCGGTACAATGTACAATTACACAATAGACACGATGCAACGAGAGTGAATACGATGTCATTAATTTAGCGAGGTAAATGATCGTGCTTCAATTGCATCTCGAGCCTGCCAGACAAGACAACCGGCTTCCGGTGGCTGGATCGGGCTGTCTTTCCGACAACGAGTGCATAGCGCTTTTGCAGTGGATGCTGCGTCACGATACGACCGCACAGCAATCCAGAGAGGCCGGTTTTGTAACCGAACTTTCCCGTTACTTGGCTGCGCGGAGTATCCCTACCGCTATCAGGCTGGGTGACGAGGGGCGCGCCAATCTGGTGGCAACGCTCGATAGTGGACGCACTGGTCCGCATCTGGTTTTTTGCGGACATTGCGACACGGTACCACTTGGCGACCGCGAATGGCAAAAGCCGCCATTCGGCGGGACCATTGAGGGTGCGCGCATCTATGGCCGAGGGAGTTCTGATATGAAAGGTGGCCTCGCTGCCCTCGTTGCGAGCATGTTAGACATGCAGATCGAGAAGGGCTGGTCAGGACGACTTTCGCTGGCCGTAACGTACGGCGAGGAAACCGGCTCGGAAGGCGCCCGGCTGATGGCCGCCGACGGCAGCCTTCCGCCGTTCAACGCAATGGTCATCGCCGAGCCGACATCCAATAGGGTGGTGCGTGCCCACAAAGGCGCACTTTGGCTGGCGTTTACCGCTACGGGCCGCACCGGTCACGGGTCCATGCCGCAAAGGGGACTTAACGCGTTGGAAATGGTGATCCGGTTCCGGCAAAAACTGCTTGAGCTTGACCTGTTTGCAGCAGAAGACCAGCTTTTGGGCCGCCCCACCATTTGCCTGACAGGAATGAAGGGCGGCGCACAGGTCAACGTCATTCCCGATCGCGCTATCGCTGAATTTGATATGCGCACCCTGCCGGGCCAGAACCATGATGACATATTGGCATCGATCCGCACTGTCGCGCGCGAAACAGAAGCCGAATATGAAGGTGGACAGATCGTTGTCGAAACGATCAACTCCCTTCCTGCACTTGAGACAGCGGTCGACAGCGGTATCGTGCGCGCTGCTCTGGAAACCAGAAGTGAGCTTGGTTTGACCGAACGCGTAGCCGGCGGTGCCAGCTATTTCACTGACGGCTCGGTTTTGCAGACGCCTGGTTCGGATATTCTCATATTAGGGCCAGGTGATCCTGGCGAGGCGCACCAGACGGACGAAAGCCTCGACATTCCGGATTTCCTGACGGCCCGCCAAATCTACACAGGCATTGCCTGTCGGTTTTTATGCTCCCCCTGATAACAGGGGCGATCTCGCGCCGATGTATGGCCTGCCGGCGCTAAATGTAAGAGTCCCCACCAAGAGGGACCACAAACTTTGAGGAGGAACATTAATGTCGGTTGATCGTCGTCAATTCCTGCAGATTTCAGTAGCTGCCCTGGGTGCGGGAGCGCTGAGTGGCATTCCACTCATGGCCAGGGCACAGGCCCGCGGCGGAATATTGAATGTCGTGGTGCAGCCTGAGCCGCCCGGCATTATGATAGGTATTTATCAGAACGTGCCGTCACAGATGGTGGGCGGCAATATCTTCGAAGGGCTGCTACGCTTTGATGCCGAGTTAAAGCCTCATCCTCTGTTAGCCGAAAGCTGGGAGGAAGCACCCGATGGCATGTTCTATTCGTTCAAGCTGAAGGAAAATGTGCTGTGGCATGATGGAAAACCGTTCACATCGGAAGATGTCGTCTTCAGCCTCGACAAGATGCTGCGCGAAACCCATCCTCGCGTCCGGAATTTTCTGACCGCGGTTGAAACTATTACTGCAGATGGCCCCTATAAGGTTGACTTCAGGATGAAACATCCCTTTGCGCCCTTCATCCAGTCGTTCGAGGTGGGCTCAATGCCGATGCTGCCGAAGCATCTTTATGAAGGCACGGATTACAATACCAACCCGGTCAACACCGCGCCGATTGGAACCGGCCCACTGAAATTCGCAGAATGGCAGCGCGGCTCTTACCTTAAGCTGGTGGCCAATGAAAGCTATCATCAGGAAAACTTGCCGACAATCGATGCGGTCTATTTTCACGTGATTCCAGATGGAGCCAGCCGCGCAACCGCTTATGAAACCGGAAAGGTCGATGTCCTGCCGGGCGGTGCTGTGGAATATTTCGATATCCAGCGCCTCGCCGAACTGCCGAACTCCGAACTGACCACCAAGGGGTGGGAATTTCAAGGCTCGCAGTGTTTCCTGTGGCTCAACAACGGCTCAAAGTGGATCAATGACAAGCGGGTTCGCCAGGCTATCATGTATGCGCTTGATCGCGAAAGTATGCGCGACATCGCCTTCTTCGGCTATGCCAAGGTGGCGCCGAGCCCGTGGAACAGCTCCACTCGCTTCTATTCGGAAGACATCAAGCAGTATCCCCGCGATGTGGAAAAGGCCAAGGCCCTGCTTTCCGAAGCGGGTTATGATGGAAGCCCTATCCGGCTGCTGCCGCTTCCCTATGGCGAAACATGGCAGCGCCTTGCCGAGATCGCCCGCGAGAACCTTCTCGAAGCCGGCATTCAGGTGGAACTCACAGCCACCGATGTCGCTGGCTGGAACCAGCGCCTTGGCGAGAAGGATTATGACATTGCCTTCTCTTACATGTCCCAGTATGGCGATCCGGCTCTGGGCGTAGCTCGCCTCTATACCACGTCCAATATCATCGAGGGCTCGCCCTGGAACAATGTTTCAGCCTTCTCCAACACTGAGCTCGATGCTCTGTTCGATGCTGGAGCAGTCGAAATTGACCCGCAGAAGCGCGCAAGCATCTATCAGGAAGCCCAGGCGCTCATTGCCGAGGAAGTGCCGCTTGCCTGGCTGTTCGAAATGATCTGGCCGACCATCCATCGTTCGAACATCAAAAACCTGATCTCATCTGCTGTCGGTCTGAATGACAGCCTTGGACACGCCCGGATCGAATAGGCTTGCCTGCCATGGCAGCCCGAACAATCGGGCTGCGCAATTTTCAGCCAACGAGAGGCAAAGAGTGTGACTCGTCTGAAATTTCTGTTGGGCCGCCTTATACAGGGAGTGGTCGCGCTCTTTGTGATCGCTACCCTCAATTTTTTGCTCATTCGCGCAGCGCCGGGAGATCCGGTGGCCGTGATGGCAGGCGAGGCTGGAGCGGTCGATAAGCGTTTCCTGGAGGCCCTGCGTCTTCAGTACGGGCTCGACCAGCCACTGCTTTCCCAGTGGTGGACCTACATTTCCCGCGTTGCAACATTTGATCTGGGCTTTTCCTACCGCCAGCAGCAGACGGTTACCCAACTTATCGCCGACCGATTGCCGGCAACGCTGCTGCTAACGTTGTGCGCCTTCGTATTCTCGCTCGTCGTGGGGGTGGGACTAGGCGTTCTTGCCAGTCGACGCCCCGGCGGATTCGTGGACAGGATCATTGGCTTTGCCGCCCTGATTTTCTACGCTGCACCCATGTATTGGCTGGCACTCATGGCCGTGCTGATTTTCTCTATAAAGCTCGGCTGGCTGCCCGCCTTTGGCTACAGTTCCGTGGGAGCAAATCTATCTGGCATAGCTGCAGTTCTAGATGTCGCAAAACACCTCATCCTGCCCACTCTGGCGCTCTCATTCTTCTATATCGCAGTTTACACCCGCATGACCCGGGCCAACATGATCGGTATAGCCCAGCTGGCTTTCATCAAGACCGCTCGTGCGAAGGGCGCGACTGAATCCCGGATACAGTTTCGCCATGTCCTGCGTAACGCACTGTTGCCGGTGGTGACGCTGGCGGGGCTCCAGGCAGGCAATATGGTCGGCGGCGCGATCATGACTGAAACCGTCTTCGCCTGGCCGGGTATCGGTCGGTTGATGTTTGATGCGCTGCTACAGCGTGATTACAACTTGCTGCTAGGCGCCTTCCTGGTTGCCGCGGCGCTGGCGATTGTCTTCAACATCATCACGGACGTTATCTACACTATCATTGACCCGAGGATTGCGCTGTGAGCGAGAAAACTGTCTTTCGCCGCATGTTCACCCGTACGGAAGTATGGGTTGGTCTGATCATTCTGTTCGCAATTGTTGCGATATCGTTGCTAGCTCCCTTGCTATTCCCGCGCGGGCCTTGGGCCATGGGTGGACGACCATTCTTGCCGCCGATGACAGACATGCGCTTTCCTCTCGGCACTGACACGACCGGCCGCGATATCCTTGCGGGACTGGTTTGGGGAGGGCGCGTCTCGCTGCTGATTGGGCTGGTCTCAACTATTGTCTCGGTGGTTATCGGAGTCGTTATCGGTGCTATCGCCGGTTATGGCGGCGGTCACATCGACAGTGCTTTGATGCGCTTCACCGAGATATTCCAGGTCGTACCAAGCTTCGCGCTGGCGCTGGTGTTGGTTGCAGTGCTTCAACCCTCAGTAGGCTCGATCGTCGCAGCCATCGGTGTGGTTTCGTGGCCACCCGTAGCGCGTCTGGTCCGTGCGGAATTTCTGTCACTGCGCAGCCGCGATTTTGTTTTGGCGGCGAAATTGCAAGGGCAGGGCGCTCTCAGGATCATGTTTCGCCAAATGCTACCCAATGTCGCCTCTCCCATCATCGTCATGGCTTCGCTCATGGTGGCCACCGCCATTCTGCTTGAATCGAGCCTTAGTTTTCTTGGACTGGGCGATCCTAACCAAATGAGCTGGGGCTTTATGATTGGTGCCTCGCGCACCGTTCTGCGGCAGGCCTGGTGGATGGCAACCTTTCCAGGACTGGCCATCGCCATCACCGTGCTGGCGCTCAACATTCTGGGCGAAGCGCTCAATGACGCCCTTAACATTCACTCGCGCAACAGGTGACGGAGATGACGATCTACTCCACCCCATTGCTCACCGTCGAAGGCCTCGACATTTCGCTTCCTCGTGACGCAGACCGCCCTTTTGCTGTGTCAAATGTCTCCTTCAGCCTGACTGCTGGCCGTACGGTCTGTATCGTAGGTGAATCCGGTTCCGGGAAATCAACCATTGCCGATGCCATCATGGGTCTCTTGCCTCAGCCACATATGGCGGCGACCGCCGGATCGATAGTCTTCGGGGGACGTGATCTTCTAAAGATTGACGAAGTCGAAAAACGGGCTTTGCGAGGGCGCGAGATCGGCATGGTCTTTCAGGAACCCATGGCAGCGCTTAATCCACTGATGAAAATCGGCGCCCAACTTGAGGAAGTTCTGGAAATCCACCTAAATCTGCCCGCTAAAGAGCGCCGACAACGTGCCCTATCAGCCTTGAGGGATGTAGGTCTGCCGCGAGCAGAAGAGCTTTACGGAAGTTATCCGTACCGGCTTTCAGGTGGCCAGCGACAGCGTGTGGTTATCGCTTGCGCGATGATGTTGGAACCACGCCTTCTTATATGTGACGAGCCGACCACGGCGCTCGACGTAACCACACAGGCCCAGATCCTAAAGTTGATCGCGTCGCTGCGCGAACGTCGCGGAACAGGCGTTCTTTTCATCACCCACGATTTCGGCGTGATTTCTGAGATTGCGGATGAAGTCATTGTCATGCGCAACGGTCGCATCGAGGAACAGGGGACCGCCAGTGATGTTCTGCGCAATCCATCATCCGCCTATACCCGTCAGCTCATAGACGCCATCCCGACCGGGACAGCGATGTCACGGACGACCACGGTCCCGTCGGTGCCGCTGCTTGAGGTGAAGAAATTGAAGCGCACCTATTTCATGTCGTCGGGAATATTCAGTACGCCCCGCAAGCTTCAAGCGCTGAAAGAAGTCAGCTTCACTCTGGAACGCGGCTCGACACTTGGCATAGTTGGCGAATCCGGCTCGGGCAAATCGACACTTGGCAGATGCGTGGTCGGCCTTGAGAAACCCGATGGTGGCGAATTGATTTTCACCGCTTCAGAACGGGATGGGAAAAAGTCGCTCGCAGGGCATCGGAACGGACGTGTCCAGATGATCTTCCAGGACCCGTTCTCTTCTCTTAATCCGAAAATGAGTATCGGGTATTCTATCGCCATTGGCCCCATCACACAGGGCGTGCCGCGGGACAAGGCATGGCGGCAAGCGCAGGAATTGCTTGAATTGGTTGGTATGCGCCCTGATGCCGCCAACCGTTATCCGCACGAATTCTCCGGCGGGCAACGTCAGCGGGTGGGGATTGCGCGGGCGCTTGCCATGAATCCGTCCCTGATCGTTGCCGATGAGCCGGTTTCAGCGCTCGATGTTTCCGTTCAGGCCCAGGTACTGGATCTATTCGAGGACCTGCAGAAGAAGCTCGATTTTTCCATGCTCTTCATCACCCATGATCTGCGGGTTGCGGCCCGAATGTGCGACCGTATCGTAGTCATGCAGAACGGTGAGATCGTCGAGGCTGGGACCGGGCTGGAGGTACTGTCTGCGCCGCGCCACGAATACACGAAGCAGTTGCTGGCAGCGATTCCGGCAATGTTCAACGAAGCGTGAAGGAGGAACACCGACATGCCGGTAACGGCTATTCTCATTCGTACCAAGGACCATGTTGCAACGCTGACCGATCAGGTTGCGACGGGAGAACCGGTACTTATCACTGGTCAAGGCGAGCCCAGGGAGATCACTGCGCTCAGCGACATGCCAGCAGGCCACAAACTCGCGATACGGCCGATCATGCAATATGAGCATATCCTTAAATATGGCGAAGTCATCGGCGAGGCCACACAGGATATTGCAGAAGGCGAGCACGTTCATGTTCACAACTGCTGGGGCGTGAAGGCCCGGCGTCACTGACGAGACTGAAAGGAATTTGACCATGAAGTTTCAGGGTTATCGCCGACCGGACGGTCGCATAGGCATTCGCAATCATGTTTTGGTGATCCCGACTGTCGCCTGTGTCAACCGCGTTGCCATGGAAATATCCAATCGCACCGGTGCTGCGACGTTCATGCATCCTTACGGCTGTACCTTTGACGCGGAGGAAAACCGTACGACCGAAGAAGCCTTCATCGGTCATGGCCTGCATCCCAATGTGGGAGCGGTGCTGGTAGTCAGCTTGGGCTGCGAGACAGCCTCGGGCTCCAAGGTGTTCGACGCGATCAAGGCGTCCGGTCGGCCGGTCGAGCGGTTGGTGGTGCAGAAGGCCGGCGGCTCGCGTACCACATCCGAAACCGGCGTCGGGATTGTGGAACGCATGAAGGCCGAACTGGCAGAGCAGCCGACAGACGAAGGCGATCTGTCGGAGTTGATCATCGCACTTGAATGCGGCTCTTCGGATGCCTTCTCCGGGCTCACCGCGAATCCGGCGGTCGGGGAGGCCGCCGATATCATCGTCGATGCTGGTGGAACCGTGATCCTGTCGGAACTCACCGAAATGGTGGGCGCCGAAAGCGTTCTCTATCGGCGCGGCAAGACGCCTGAAGTGCGTGACGAACTGATGCGCCGCATCAAGGCTTATGAAATCGAGCTGTCGATGACCACTGAGGATGACAGCGGCGTCTTCATTTCGCCAGGCAACATCGAAGGCGGGTTGACGACGATTGAGGAGAAATCGCTCGGCTGCATCTACAAGGCGGGCACGCGGTCGATCACACAGGTGGTCGATTATGGCGAAACCCCGCGCGAGAAGGGCGTGATCATCATGGATACGCCCGGCTATGACATCTCGTCCGTAACCGGAAAGATCATCGGCGGTGCCCATATGGTGCTGTTCACCACCGGCAAGGGCACGCCCTCCGGCTCGGCCATCGCCCCAGTGCTTAAGGTCAGCTCCAACAACCGCGTCTTCCGCGAAATGCCCGATGATATCGACATCAGCGCAGGCGACATTCTGGAGGGCACCAAGTCGTTGCGTCAGATGGGCGAGGAGCTTGTCGATCTCGTCATGCGCACTGCGCGCGGCGAACAGGCCAAGGCGGAATATTTCCAGATTCAGGAGTTCGCCATTCCCAATGTCAGCGTGCTGCGCAAGGAGGTCATCCATGCAGAGATGATCAAGCGCAACAATCTGGGGTTCATGCAATGAAACTGGCTTATATGTATGCCACGCCGGAAGTGGCGCCGGCTCACGTCACCGCCATACAGGGTGATGCCCCGGCATGTTTCGCCCGCATTCGGGAACTGGGTTATGACGGGGTGGAGCTGCTTGTGCGTGATCCTCGCGCCCTCGACCATGCCCTGATCGAGCGGCAGCTTGCCGATGCAGGTCTTGCCATGCCGGCCATCTGCACCGGCGAGGTTTATGGCGAGGACAAGCTTTCCTTCGCCGATCCGGATCAGGCGCGCCGTGCCGAGACGCTGGAGCGGATGATCGCCGCCATGGACCTTGCAGCCCGGTTCGGGGCAATGGTCAATGTGGGGCGCATGCGCGGCCGCTATCTCGACGGTATCGCGCGCGCGCAGACGGAAGCATGGGTCACCGAAGGAATGCAGGCGGCCGCCGATGCGCGCCCCGATACCCGCATCGTTCTGGAACCGGTCAATCATCAGTATGCGAATTTCCTGATGGGGACGGCTGAAGCGGCCAGTTTCGTGCGCTCCCTTCAGCGCGCAAACATCGGACTGATGCTGGATCTCGCTCATATCACCATCGAGGGAGAAACCCACCGCGACAGCCTCGCTGCGGCCGGTGATCTGTTCTGGCATTACCATGTTTGCGACAGCGACCGCAAAGCCGTCGGAGATGGAAGCTGGGACATTACGGCAGCGCTGAACGACCTCGCCGCGATCGGCTATGACGGCTGGATCACGGCCGAGCACTTCCAGGTTCCAGATGCAGAAACAGCGATGGCGCGGTCCATCAGCTGGCTGAATGGACATTACAACAAATACTGACCCCTACACACAGGACATTGCCATGAAGATTATACGCTTCGCCCACAACGGCGCAGAACACTGGGGCTTGCTCGAAGACGACAAGGTGCGCGCCCTGCCCGATGGTCCCTTCGGCGAAATCAGGCCTTCGCCTGCAACGCTGCCGCTCGACGCGGTAAGGCTGCTCGCGCCGGTAAAGCCGGGCAAGCTGGTTTGCGTCGGTCTGAACTACGTTCTGCACGCTCGTGAATCGGGACTGGCGCTGCCGGATGAGCCGATGCTGTTCATGTGCTCGCCGCAAGCTATCATCGGACCGAATGAGGCGATCGTGCTGGACAGCCAGGACAAGCGTATCGAATTTGAAGCAGAACTGGCCATCGTCATCGGCAAGCGTGCCCGCAACATTCAGGCTGCCGAGGCATCTTCCGTGGTGCTGGGTTATACGTGTGCCAATGACGTTTCCAACCGTGACCTGCAGATCAAGGACAAGCAGTTCACAAGGGCTAAGTCGTTTGACACTTACAAGCCGATCGGTCCATTCATCCAGACCGGTCTGGATCCTGATAATCAGAGCATTCGCCTGCTTCAGAACGGAGAGGTACGGCAGGATTCCACCACCGCGGACATGATCTTCCCGACATCCTTCATTATCGAGTTTGTCAGCTCGGTCATGACCCTGGAGCCGGGCGACGTGATCATCACCGGCACTCCTTCCGGCGTCGGCCCGATGAAATCCGGAGATAAGATCAGTATCGAAATCTCCGGCATCGGCACGCTCGAAAACCCGGTTCAGTAAATGCACCGGGAAAGCATTGATCTATATCGGGGCACTTCTGGCTATAGCATCGGCAGCAGTTGCAAGGCTATATAAAGACGTAGCTTGATATCGGTCCCGAGTTCATTCATCCCCAACACTGTACGGCAGCGCTCCAGCCGCTGCCGTACAGTGTTGACATGGAGTCCGAGAAGCTCGGCGGTGCGGGGTATGCTTTCATCCTCGCGAAGCCATATCCGTAACGTATCGGTCAGCGTTAGTCCCTGGCTGCCCATGGCTAGCAGCGGCTCCAGCAGCCTCAGAAAACTTGCTCGACTTTCCTCTATGATCGCCGGATGCGCCAAAAGCCGTAGCAGCAACACGTCATCGTGCCTACTTAGGCGATTGAATCCGTTGAGCTTCAGATCGAAAGAAAGGGCCTCTTTCGCTTCATGCCGGAGATGGTCGGCCCGCAGCAGTGATGACGGCCCTGAAGCTCCAACCCCGTAGCGAAAAGCAGGGCTGCGACGCGCCTGCCCGTCGAGAATCCTTTGCAATTCTTTCAATGCAGCTTCCGGCATGCGCGAACTGTCTTGTGGCACCGGTATTGCCAGCATGCATTCGTCACCATCGTCATCGACAAGCATCAATGCCGTATGCCGCCGCGAAAACTGGCGCAAGCGCAGGTTGAGCAACGAACGATCTGGATCACTGATCTCAAATATGCGTATCACAACGATGTTCCACAGGCTTGCGGTCGACATGTATTTTGAGGCGATAAGCGCCTTGGCTTCCCTTGACAGCGATGGGTTAACGAGATCACGAAGCATTCTGGCATTACCAGCCATCAGCGTACGCGTGCCAGCACTGGCATCGATCAGTGACTGCAAAAGATGGGCCGACAGGCGAAGACATTCGAGATCGACATTGGATGCAGGTTCCTCGCGCTCAAGAACGGCTACCAAGCCTCCACCATCGGGGCCCATAGCGGATCGTGCAACAGCCACCTTTTCACCTCCCGCCTTGAGCCGCAGGGGGAAGTCGTCCGGATCCGTGTCGCTCGGAGCGCGGTGGATGAGCGTTTCGGCAAGTGTTTCTGCCTTAGAGGCACTTATCCCCCGACTTTCAACCTGCAGACCAGTTTCATCCTCCACTGCAATCAAAAGCGGCAGATTGACGAACCCGGCGACCAATTCGAACAACTCGCGCAATGATCCAAGGGCCCTTCGGTGTTGGGAAAAAGCGCGATAGATAGCACTGAGGGAAGCCGCTTCGCGCCCCTTCTGGCCACCGTCGGCGAACACCTTGCCGATCAGATCGCTCCATGCCAGCGGCCCTGGCAGGGAAATGACCGGGAAACCCAGCTCTTCTGCCCGCAGACGCGCATCGTTTGGGAATTCGAGAAGATACCGGGTTAGTTTGACACCGAGTCCAGCGGCATTGCGTGCGGCGAGTTGTTCGACCAGACCCAGCAAGGCATCCGGACTTTGCTGCACCGGATAAGTGCTGGTTACGACGAATTCGTGCGCCTTCACCCAATTCACCGCATCCGGAGCATCAATGACCGTTACTGAATGGACGTCGGCAGCCAATGCTCCAGCTCCGGCGATGATGGTATGTCCGGACAGCTTATCCCAGTTCAGAATTTCGCATAATTTCAGCATGTAGTCCCAGGAACTTAAATCTTGAAGCTCGCGATACAATGCAACGTTTTACAACCTATGGTCCAACGAATTTATTCGTTGTCAGCGATGGGCTGCACGAACACGCATTGTCAACGAAGTCAGATGCATACGCAGTCCTGTAATGAACACCGTCAGGTTTCCCCAAAGGGGTCCCTTTCTTGCTCAGGATATTGATACCGTCGGCCGCGAAAATTCAATCCACCATAAAGCTTCCCATGGCGAGCTATAAGGATCTGGTTCTTTTTACTTCGCAGCCAAGACTGGTTCTGGCTTGGTTTCTAGCCGTTCGCAGATCATCATGGTGGCAGGTTTATTCGGTCTATACACCTGTCTTCGCCGTGAAGGCGGGCTACAGTTCCGCCTCTGTCGGTCTTGTCATTGCGTTAGGCACGGGGGTGGCGTCGCCTTAACGGATCTTCGAAATATTGAGTGCGTTTAGGCGGAATTTTCAGACGGTGCCGGACAAAGCGATATCGCGCCATATCTCGGCGGCTTGGGAGCGGAGTTGACGCTGGGCGGCGGCAATGAGATGTTTGCGATCTGGCCGTGGGTTGAAACGAAACGCTGGCATTGTTGCGCTGACTTGAAACGCATCATACGCCGCTCTCGCCTTCGCACGGGAAGGTGCGAATTCTCTGCCCGATTATTCAACCCCTTGTGCGAACGATGCTCGACACCGGGCATTAGTTCGGCCTTTGCGGCAGAGTAGGAACGCAGTTTGTCAGTGATCATGACGCGCGGGGCTATCCCTTGGACTTTCAGCAGCTTGCGCATTAGCCGCAGGGCTGCACGTTTGTTTCTCCGGCTCTGCAACAAGGCATCGAGCACGTAGCCGTTGGCGTCAACGGCGCGCCACAGCCAATGTTTCTTTCCCTTGATCGTCACTACCATCTCATCAAGCTGCCATTTGTCGGCAAATTGGCCTCGCGAGCGGTGGCGCAGTTGATAAGAAAATTTAAGACCGAACTTTGCAACCCATTCCGAGACGGTCTGAAACGAGACCTCAATGCCGCGCTCGGCAAGTAGGTCTTCAACGTCGCGAAAACTGAGCGGAAACCGATAGTAGAGCCAGACTGCATGCGCGATGATTTCGGCTGGAAAACGATGGCGGCGATAGCGAAGCTGGTGCTCTTCGGTCATGCACCGTGCGTATCATCCAACTCCGCACATTTCCGTTAAGGCGACGCCACCCGATGGCGCCATGAGGCACCGTTTTCGAGGAGAAAACCCGAATCAAGCGTGAGCGCTACGAACAGCCCACCTTTTCTTTTGTGAATGATGCCGCGAGATAAGCTTCTTTATTGATAGGAGCGGACCGAGATGATTGGAGATCGCGCTGATGCCATGCTTGAAGACATGGATGAAGCCAGGCATGAGGGAAAGTACCATCGGATCGAGGTGATTACCGGCCGGCGTCAGCGGCGCAATTGGACTGACGAGGAGAAGGCACGGATCCTTGCGGAAAGCGCGGAACCTGATGTGAACATCTCAGCCGTTGCCCGGCGCTGGGGCGTCAATCGCGGCTTGCTGAACGTCTGGCGTCGGGACGCTGGGCTGACGTCTCAACGATCCGCGAGGGTCAGTGCGCAACAGGCGATGTTCGTGCCGGTGACGGTGACTGGCGATCAAGCGTCGGTCCCAGGCTCGCCGCCAGATGTGGCCCACTTTGGCGTCGGTCGAATTGAGGTCGAGATTGCTGGCGCGCGCATGACGGTTATTGGCCCGATAGCACCAGAACTGGCGCAAGCGATGGTGGCGGCCTTGCGAGGTCGCCGGTGATCGGCGTTTCGCCGAGTGGCGTGAAGATCATGGTGGCAACGCAACCGGTCGACTTCCGGCGCGGCATGAATGGCCTTGTGGCGTTGGTGGCGTCAGCACTTATGGCCGATCCCTATTGTGGCGACGTGTTTGTGTTCCGCGCCAGGCGTCTGGATCGGCTTCGCTGCATTTACTGGGATGGGTCAGGCATGATCCTGGCGACGAAGTGGTTGGAAAGCGGAAAGTTTGTTTGGCCCCCGATCCGCGATGGTGCAATACAGATGAGTGCCCAGGAGTTCTCGCTTTTGCTGGCGGGCATTGACTGGACGCGGGTCAGGCGAAACGCGGTGAGACGCCCCTCAAAAACAGGCTGATCCTATTGGTTTTGCTTGAAAATTCAGGCTGATATGGTAGGGTCAGTCATGCTGCTTCGACCCGATCCCTTGCCCCAGGATGCTGCGCAATTGACCCGGATTATTCTCTCGCTCGACGAAGAGAATGCCGATCTCAAAGCGCGTGTTGCCTTCCTTGAGCGCCAGCTCTTCGGGACGAAGTCGGAGAAGATGACGATCATCGATCCGGCCCAGGCAACGCTCGACCTGGGCGATCTAAGCGATATTCCCGTTGCAGCCAATGACGATGCCGCACCGGTCGGTGAAGACAAAACACAGGCACGGCGGTCACCTGCCCGCAATATCGGCCGCTTGCCGAAGCATCTTCCGCGCCATGAAGAGATCATCGAGCCGGAGAGCAAGATTTGCCCCTGCTGTTCGTTCGAACTGCATTGCATCGGCACGGACGTCAGCGAGGCGCTCGACATCGTACCTGCTGTTGTCCGGGTCAAGCGGACGATCCGGCCGCGCTATGCATGCCGGGCCTGTGAGAGTGCCATCGTGCAAGCACCTGCACCGGCGCGGGTGATGGACGGTGGCATGGTGACCACGGCGTTTGCCGCGCATGTCGCTGTTTCGAAGTTTGCCTGGCATCTCCCGCTCAATCGCCAGGCACAGATGCTGGCCTCCTGTGGTGTCAGTATTGATCGTGGCACGCTTGGCACCTGGGTCACGCGGGTCGCCTGGTGGCTGGAGCTTCTCTATGACACGCTTACCGTTTTTATCCGCTCACAGCCGAGGGTGTTCTGTGACGAGACGCCGTTGCCGCAGCTCGATCCGGGGCGCAAACGAACCAAGGTCTGCCAGTTATGGGCGCAGGCGGTTGACGACCGTCCATGGAATGGTCCGGCACCACCGGCCGTGGCCTATATCTTTGCCGAAAGCCGCAGCGCCCGCGAGATCGAGGGACAATTGTCGTCGTTTACCGGCGTGCTTCAAGTCGATGGATACCAAGCCTATAAAACCATGGTCAAACGTCGGGGCAAAAGCAATGTCGCCCCCATGCGGCTGGCCTTCTGCCTTGCCCATGCTCGGCGCAAGTTTGTCGATGTCGTCAAGCTGACGGGCTCTTCGGAGGCTTTGTCGGTTCTTGCCAGGGTTGCGGAAATCTATCGGATTGAAGCAAAACTGCGCGGCGAAAGTGCCGATACCCGGCTCGTCGTGAGACGTCGCGAGGCCGCTCCAGTCATGAGAGAGCTGAAAGCCCATCTCACTGAACTGCGCGAGGAGGTGTCGGCGAAATCGGCGCTTGGCAAGGCCATCGGCTACACGCTCAACCATTGGAGCGGGTTGACAGCCTTCCTTGATGATGGCCGGGTCGAGGTGGACTCCAATGTCGTCGAGCGTTCAATGAAGTCCGTGGCCCTGACGAGGAAGAATTCGTTGTTCGTGGGCAACGAGCGGGGTGGAAAGTCCTTCGCGGTCATCGCATCGCTCGTCAATACTTGCAAATTGAATGGTGTGGATCCTGAGACCTGGCTTGCCGATGTGCTGGAGCGCATCATCTGCGGCAAAGTGAAAGCCACTGAAATGGAAAGCCTCCTGCCGTGGACCTGGAAGGCTGAGCGTGAAGCGATGATGCAGCAGGAGCGACGGGCGGCATGACGCACAACAGCCAGGAGATGACGGCACGTCCGAAGCTCGATGACGAGGCGTTCGAAGCCTTTATCAGGGGACGCCGTCCGGCATCGCCAATCTGGTCAATGAGCGGTCTCGATGGTTATCTTACGGCTCTGATCATTGGCCCAAAGTTCATTGACCCACGCAAATGGATCCCGGAACTGACCGGCCCGGACGCCCTGAACCTGCCGATGGAAACAACCGAACATCGGGCCGTGCAGACTATCGTTGCGGAATATAACCGTATCTCGACAAGCCTTTCCGAAACCCCGAAAGACCACCGGCCCAGGTTCACCAGGATCGATGACCAAACCTGTGATCCGTTCGATTGGGACGTCTGCTTTTTGCTGGCAACAGGATACGCGCCGAGACTTTGGCAGCCGGTTCTTCGCGGTCATGCCGTCACTGGCGATATCATTGCGCCAATTCGAAAGCTCGGAGAGACAAAACGCAAAGCCACCCGCAAGGACGTCACTGACGTCGCCGAAGCACTTGTCAATATCCGGACCTACTTTATGCCGAAGCGGGCAAAGCAGAAGTTCTGACTGACAGCCAAAACCCATTCCGTCAATCACGAAAGACGTGGGCTATTCGTTGCGCTCACAATCAAGCTGGTTCGGGCTCCTTTTGCAGAAAGAAGGCTTTACCAGCTTTGGCAACGGTGTTGCTATGGAACCCTATTTTTTGACCGGAAACTGAAAATTGACGCCTGCGAATATCTGCCACTTCGGTTGGCCATCACCTTGATGCCAAACTGTGTACTGCGGTTCGATAAAGGCATTCATAGTGATGCCTTTATCCAGCTCAAAGACCTTACCAATACCAAAACCAACCGGAATATAACCTTCGTTGTCCTCTAGATTGAAATTCCATGTTGCGGTTGAACGCAGATACCAACCACCCCTCAAATTGTAATTTATGATCGGCTCTACCGTCGCCAAACTGACGTTGTCTCTGTCACTATGACCGGCGAACGACGCCTGATACGTCACAAGACCACCTAATAGGCCCCAGCTTTGTGGAGCAACAACTACTCCTGAAACACCAATTTGCCATTTACCGCTGCCAAGAGCGTCGTCGGTAGCGGTTGGTATGACTAATATCGGGCCGCCACCGAATGTGATGTCGCCGTGTTTGGGGAGGATGAAAATATCCATCAGCGTCAGATCGCCCAATCCCGTTGCGTAACCGTTGGGAAACTCGGGTGCAGTGGCGATGGGCAGCGTATAACGCAATAATTGCGGCAGACCGGCTATTTTAGCGGGCACCAGACCACGCAGGAGAAACTGATTGGACCGACGGTCGGGTAGTCCGTAAATTTCAGGCGCATAGTAGTTATGAAAGTTAACCGTGATCTTTGGCGTCAGGGGGTTATTTGCATCATTGACCGCCTGATGCTCTTGCGCGATGGTGACTTTGCTGATGGCGACCGAAAAAAGCAGAACGAGACCTGTGCGAACAACCAACGACATACAGATTTCCCCTAATTTGACGCCAATCTGTGAGCGAGTATAAATTATCGGAAATGAAGTCCTTTTCAATTGTCTATAGCCCACTTTTCCATAATTCCGGTCGACTCTCACAAAATTATTCGCCTGCTTCGCCCCTGATGACGAAGCAGGCGTTTTGTTTTACTTTGGCGGAGTCACCGCGACGTAGACAACAGTGTGTCCGTTATACTTTGGCTCGAACCAGTTTCCGTTGCAGTCCTTGTAGCTTATGCCGTTGACGACAACATTGGTGCAATCCGGCGGAACATTGGCAATGACCGAACCGATGGCCACGGCTGCTGCGGTGCCAACAATGGCCGCTGCTGCGGGGCCCCAACCGCCATCCCAATAGCCCGGCCAGTATGGACCCGGCGGAGGTGGAGGTGGCGGCGGCACAGGATGTGGTCCTGGTCCCGGATGGGGGGCAGGACCCGGTCCGGGATGTGGTTTCGGCGCTGGATGCGGAGTCGGGTGTGGTGCGGGATGTGGACCAGGTGCAGGGTGATGCGCTGGATGCAGGCTTGGGCCCGTTCTCACATGTGGAACATTGCCGCCGCGAGGACGCGGTATTGATGGATTAAAGCGCGGCGCGAAATGCGCTGGCCCGTTGAAGCCGCCCATCTGGGGACCATGAAAGCCGCCACCGAACCCGTGCATTCCGCCACCGCCCAAATTCATACGCGGCATACGTCCGCCAAAGCCACCACGAGCCTCGGCAATCTGGGGGGCAATCATCGCCGTGGCGAATAAAATTCCTATCGTGACGCGAAAGAGTTTCATTGCTGGTTCCCCTCTTCCAGGAAGCGGAGCTTCTGCGCATCAGCCGGCGGGGCGAATTCGAAAGCGCTCGCCTGAATATCGGGTGCTTCGTTCCAATCGAGAACGGCGGTCATGCGTGGACGGGTTTGATCGTCACGGTCCACCAGTGAAACCTTGAGAGGCAAGGGTGGGCCGTCCGATGCTATCCAGACTTCAAAGTCCTGATCGCCAGTACGATAAGCCCAATGATCAGTCGGCTTCCCGTTCACCATTGCAATGCCGACATGGAACCCTTCGGCGATTTCGCCGATGGGCGCGTCCGGCGTACCCCAGGCGAACAGATCCGCTAGTGGAAACGTCAGGTGATATTTCTGAGCGGCTTCCTCCAGCGTTTCCTTGATTGTCGCGGGGGCAGGAGCTTGAGCATATGTATTGTTGCTCGGGGAGACATAGGTGAATGTTGTTCCGTTATAGATGAACTCACCCTGCACGACGTCTGTTTTCAGGTCGATGCGCAGCTTGTTCGGCCTTTCCACCTCATAGGAAATCTCGCCACCGATCTCAAGTTTCTGGTCGGTATCCAGAACAGCGTCTACGCTGGTTTGTGAGTTGAGGGAGAACTTCTGCAGCGACTGCAAGTGTTTACCCATATTCTCTAAGGCTTGAATTGAAGCAGGTTCAATCCTGTCGGATGCGGCCTTGCCATCTTGCGCGGCAGATATGGTAATCATGCCGAGTAAAAATAGCCCGCTTGCTGTACATCGGAGAATGCGCCTGTCGATAGGCATTGGAGCCCTCCTTGAATGACTATGGATTGCAAAAGATGACATGGGGGATGAGAGGCTTATTCGAAGGCATACACCTTCTTCCAATCATTCTTCATGTCGACGATAACCCAATTTCTCTCCGGGGCTTCGGTCAATGCCTTGTCCAGTTTTCCGAATGAAGAATGCCGGTCGTAGGCATATTCCCGGTCTCCATCCGTGTGATGGACGATGATGCCGAGGCTGTTTGGAGCACTGGTACCCCACCGCAGCATTTCGTAATCACCATCCGAATTGCCCGCGACGAAAATCGGCCTTTTGCCGATGACCCGATTGATGCCAACCGGTTTACCGGGACCATCATCTATAAAATCGATCTCCGGCAGGCGTTTCAACACGGGCTGGCCGTTCTCGATTGCATATTGTGTCTTGATACTGCTGCCAATGACCTGTTGCGAAGGTATGCCGTAAGCCTTCTCCGTCATGGGGCGCATGAACTCCACACCACCGCCGGACACGATAAATGTCTGGAAGTCGTGAGCACGCAGATAATCGAGCAGCTCGCGCATGGGCAGAAAGGTCATTTCCGCAAAAGGCTTGCCGGTCTTTGGGTGCTTGGCCGTTGCATACCAATCTGTGACGATTTTGTTGAATTCGTCTGTCGTCATACCGGCATGGGTAACCATGCCAAGTTCGACAACACCCTTCTCACCACTTTTTGCGATGCCAGCCAGATCACCGGCCAGGATGGACTTGAACGGTTCTGTTGTCTTCCACTCTGGATGAGAGGGTGCCAAAGCTTTGACACGGTCAAGCGTGAAGGCCAACTGGAAGTAATAGGGTTGTTCGGTCCAAAGCGTGCCGTCATTATCGAACACAGCGATCCGGTCCGCAGGCGCAACATAATCCTTGCTTCCCTCTTTTGTCACTTTATCGACAAAATCGACAATCTGCTGTCTGGATTTGACATCATTCCAGAAGGCGAGGTCCGCAGCGAATGCTACGGGAGTAGAAAATAACAAGAGCAGAATGGTCAGTGCCGTGGAACAAAAACGCATGCAGTCTTCTCCCGTAATTATTTAGCGTTTCACGCAACGAAAACCCACGTGGCTTGTCGATGTATCTTCCGGTTGAGCATGCCGCGCTGCCGGACGATAACGGCGGCAGTGGTCCGGAGTGCACAGATGCGACCCACCTTTGAGCACCCGCCTTGCTATACGGATATCGGGCTGGTTGGTGTCAAAACTCGATATGGCTTCTCCTCCGTGTGGGTTGTGCGGGATGCAGCACGGACTTGGAGCAGGTTCGGGATGTTTGGAAGTCCAGTAGTCATTGGTCCATTCCCATACATTGCCGATCATGTCATAGATGCCATAACCGTTGGCGGGGAACGACCGCACGGGAGATGTTCTTTCACGGCCCTTTGGCTTCGTGCTTTTTATGGGAAATACGCCTTGCCAGGTATTGGCCATGGCAACACCGCCCGGCATGAGTTCGTCGCCCCACGCATATTCAAGATTTTCATGGCCGCCTTTAGCCGCGAACTCGAACTCGGCTTCGGTCGGCAGATCAAGGCCTGCCCATTGCGCATAGGCAAGCGCATCGCAGTGCGCCACATGCACGACTGGATGATCGAGCTTGCCGCGCAAATCGCTAAGCCCACCCAATGGCTTACGCCAGTTGGCGCCGAACTTGAATTTCCACCATTGACTGATATCGTGGCCTTCCACCCTTTTGGGCTGGGTGAAGACAAGAGATCCTGCACGCAGCATTTCAGGGAGGGCGCCCGGATAGTCCTTTGGATCCGGGGCTCTTTCGGCAAACGTGATATAGCCCGTTTCTTCGACGAAGCGTGAAAATTGCCGGTTGGTGACAGGTGTCGTGCTGATCCAGAACCCGTCCACCTTCACGGGATGGCGCGGCGCTTCTTCGGGATAGTGATCATCCGACCCCATCATAAACGTGCCGCCTGGTATCCAGGCCATTTCGTCTGAAACCTGCTCGGAATAACGTTTGCTCGAAGCGTTCATACCCATCGTCATCCTCCGCGAAATTGTAGAAAGCTTGCCTTTGTGTCGCTCCAGCGGGAAGTACGTTACGGTAAATCGGCGGATAGGTCAGGGGTTCAGTTCCAAAAGCGCGGGCGGTTTTGGGGCGCGTTTATGAGAAAGGCGGCTCCTAACGCCGTGAGCAAGAACGTGCCGGTCGATATCCGCGCAGTGGCCCTTTCCGTATAACTGCCGCTGGAGAGTTTCGACCTGTGCGACAAGCGCCCCGTCGTTCGCGGCTGCGGCCCAATCATGGATGGAAGAATAACCAAGACGTCGCGACCAGACTTGCAGCGCAGCATTGATTTGGGCGTCATCGCCTGTTTTGATAATGCGCAGGGTCTGCCGCTTCAGATGATGAAACGAATTCCGGCGTTGCTCATTCCATTCGTGCAGAATCCTCGAGAGCTGCACTCTATATCGCAGAACAAGGGCCAGAACGATTGCGAGCAGAAGCACGGGTAACGCTAACCTCCAAAGGAGCTGCCAACTTGCCAAGCTACTGCTGGCTGGCTCAGCGAGCGGAGCAGATTTTGTTGTGCCTGCGGCAACCGTTACGGTTGCTTCCGGTAAAGTGGCGGTCTCAATCTGCTGTGATTGGACGTCAAACCAGTGATACGAAATTGCGGGTAGGGAGAAGGTTCCGGCCTTGGAAGCGGTATAAACGATTGTTTCGATGCGACGGCTTGCAGTTTGTCGTCCGACAGAAACGTTATCTGCGACTGTCGCCGGTTTGACATACTGGTCCAGCCCTTGTGGTGTTCCAACATCGACGGGCGGAATGGTGATCGCCACCGTATCCGTTGCGGTAATGATCAGTGTTCTGACCAGCGCGTCTCCCGTTTGCAACTTGTCCGGTGGCCTGTCGAAATTTTGCGATAGCTCCAGAGAACCGGCAGCAAATTCAGTTTGGCCATCCTGTTGAGCTGCATCGACGGTGAAAGACACTGGAGCACTGGTCACGGTTGTTTGCTTGCGATTTCCGTCCTCCAGATAGCCAAATGAAATCTGGATTGACGGAATATTATAGCTGCCACTGACCTGCGGTATGATGGAATAGCGCTTTTGAATGCCGCTGAATTGAACGCCGTTTATGGTGTCCGTAACGTTCTGGGACCGTTCGTCAGGCAGCGTTACGAGGGCGTGCGGGAGTGCGAACAGCGGAAATTGTGGGGGTGAGATGAAGAACCCTGGAGCAAGCACATTCAACACGAGATGGACTTGCTGACCCGGCACGAGAGTGCCGGCTTCTTCGATCTTTGCACGTATGATAGGTTCCTGCGCCAAGGCGTCGCTGACGACTAACTTGGCTGTCAAAAGCAGGGTGAAAGCGACGAGGCGAAACAGAATGCTCATTTGACGCCGCCTTCCGCTTCGATTGAGAAACGGCGCGCCAACATAGCTGCCGGGCTGACGGCTATATTCTTGATCCACATTTGAGATGTCGTTTCCGAAGCGGCAATTTCAACATCTTTGCCTTCCTTGCCCTTGTCATCAAACTGTACACTGTCCGGCTTTAAATCCGGATCTTCATCTTGATCCTGTTCTTCTTTCTGCTGCGCTTGCAAAAGGCGTTTCGCCGTCGCAAGGTTGGCCTGAATGTCCTCCGATTCAGGCTTCGCCTTTAGCGCCTTCTCGTAGGCTGTGACAGCCTCCTCGAACTTCTTCAAGTGCATGAGGGCATTGCCTTGATTGTACCAGCTGTCGGGACTGTCGATGATGGCAAACGCATTGATGGCTTCCTGATATTTCCCGGCACGATATTCAGCGACACCGCGCCACATGGGATCGCGAAAAAGTCCAGCGGCTTTCGAAAAGTCGCCGTTCCTGACGGCGATTTGTCCCCGTTGATCCGGGGTCAGCCACATATCTTCGAATGAACCGGCGCTTGCTGAATCGTTACCAATCAGATGAAAAGCAACGACAACGCTCCCCAATCGAACCACCCAGCCGCGCCTGAATGTAAATGCAAATAGCAGCATGGCGGGGATGAGAAACCACCATCCGCCGTCGCGCCATCGACTTTCCTTATCCGATTGCTGTTGGGCAAAATTTCCCTTTATCTGTTCGGTGATCCAGCGAATATCTGCATCATCGTCGGTGACTGTTGTGACTGCAATCGAGTTTGAGGCGCGCAGTTGCGCAAGGCTTTCGGTATCGAGCCTGGTAACAAGGCGTGTGCCACCGTCCGAAGACAGAAAGCCGCCGTCGCCGGTTTTGATCGGACCGCCATTTTCTGTGCCAATGACCAGTACCACGACGCCGTTATCCAGCTCATTATCCAGTGTTTTGATCGCTGAGGATTCCACCCCGTCCGTCAGAAACAGTATCGTGCCGGATGAACCATCTTCTTTCAGGAGATCGGAGGCAAGAGCCAGGGCTGCGCCCGTATCTTTGCCCGGACGTGGCATGATACCGGTGGAAAGGGCGTCGGTATATGATTCAATCAGATCGGCGTCATCCGTGAGCGGCAGAACCAGATGAGCCGTTCCCGCATAAGCGATCACGGCTGTTCTGGCGCCAGCTCTGCTTGCCAGAATGTCATGAATTTTAAGTTTGGCTCGCTCGAGGCGACTGGGGCTGATGTCGATCGCATCCATTGTCTGTGAAAGATCAACTGCGATTACAAGTGATGCCGTGTCGTGCACGAAAGGCGGCGTTTCCTTATCCCAACTTGGACCGGCGATTGCGAGGATCATGACGACCATAACAAGCGCGAGCAGTGTTGCAGGTTGAAACCTTCGTCTGGTGTCTCCTTCGATGACCAACCGTTCGAGCAGATGTGGAGCGATCATATTTTTCCACTTCTGTTTCACGTTTGAGGATCGAGCGGCGAGCCAAACCATGATCAGTGGCAATACCAGTAAGATCAGCCAGGCTGGGCGCAGGAAGTGAAAAACGGAGATCATGCTGCAGCTCTCCGCGCCATTCGTGCTTGTGCAACACTAAGACAAAGAGAAAATATCAATACCATGAGCGATAGCGCCGCCGGATACTGGAATAGTTCCCGTCGCGGCCGCCATGCCAACTCCTTCTGTTCCTGTGGTGTTATCCGGTCCAGCATATCGTAAATGGCGGCGAGACTGGCCTGATCCTGACCGAAGGAGTAACGGCCGTTCGTTTGTGCAGCGATTGACTGCAGTGTGTTTGTATCGACTTTATCCTCGCCGGTCGCGTCCGGGTCACCGATGGCGACGGTGTGAATAACGATATGGTCATCTTTTGCTATTTCTGCAGCTTTCAGCGGCGGCATCTTGCTGGCCGTATCGTTGCCATCGGATAGCAGGATAAGCACCTTTTCTGGCACATTCGACTTTTCGAACATGCGAATGGCAAGACCGATAGAGTCGCCCATCGCTGTTCTGGGACCGGCTTCACCGGGCACAAGCGAACCGATCATTGTACGGATCAAATCGTGGCCCATGGTGAACGGGGCCAGCGGATAGGGGGCGTCGCCAAAGGCTATCAAACCCAACCTGTCGTTCGCGCGTCTGGAAACAAAGTCCGCAACCACCGTTTTGACAGCATCAATGCGCGTGTCCAATGTCCCGCCTGGCGTCGCAAAATCACGCGTGTCCATCGATTGTGAAAGATCAAGCGCCAGCAGGATGTCGCGCTGCGATATGGATTTGACAATCGGCGGCTCGATCAGTTGCGGTCTCGCCAAAGCCAACACAAGCAGACACCAGGCCAGCATGTCGAGAACAATCTGCCACCAGCTCCGCTGCGGAACGACCGAGCCTTCCGTTGGTTCTACGCCTGCCGCTCGCGCTACATCTTTGAAGAAGGGGAGCCGGATTGAAGCGGTTGAGACGCGATGGGTCGGCAAGAGCCACCACAAAAGCAGCGGCAGCGGCAACAAAAGCAGAAACCACGAATGATCGAGTTCATACATGATGCCTCTCGATCCACAGCCGGGCCTGAGTGACGATGACAGGCAGGTCGCTAACTTGCTGGTTGGGTTCATATTCCCGGCTCGTCAGAAGTGCTTTCAGGTCGGTTCCGAGCGGCTCCGGGCTGTGGCGCTCAAGGAAACCTACCCATTGGCTGCCCGAAAGTGTTGCGACGTCAGTACGAGGCCAGGCAGATAGTGCCGTACGTTTCATGAGTTCGGCAATTTCTATCGCCGGGGACCGTCCTGTGGGTGTGCTGTTGGAAATGCTCTCGAGAGCGTGGAGTGCTTCGCGCCGGTAGGCATTGCGCCGATAGCGGATCACCCACCGGACGGTGAGGATGGCAATCCCCAACAGCAGAAAGGCGGCCAGTAATCCCCATCCCCAGGTCTGTGGCAGCCATGAGACTGGCGGAGGAACAGCAATATCGTGAAGTGACCGCAGAGCAGTCTCTGTCGTTTGATCCACTATCGTCTCCTTTGACGCCACATGGACTTTTCAAGCAGGTTGCGCAACTGCGGTGTAGTTTCTTCTGCCGCGGAGATAGGCAGCATGGGGAGCCCAAGCTCGCGTTGCCAGGAGCGAAATTCGCGCCCGCGATTGCGCGCGAAACTGTCGATGGAATTGCGCATCGACCCTTTGCCAAAGGTTAGTTCAGCCTGCGTGGTGCCTCCGCTGACGACCAGATCGCCGCTCGTCGGCAAGTCGAGCAGGAAAGGATCGTAAACCAGCAGACAGATCACGTCATTGCGGCTTGATATCTGCAGCAGATAGTCGCGGGTTGCATCGTCATGTCCATCGAAGTCGCTGACGACGATCACGAGATAGTCGTGATAGGCAATGGCGCTGACACGGTACAGAACGTCATTCAACATCGAGGGCGCGGGTTCTGGGGCGTAACTGGCGTTCAGCGCGGCGTTCTTCTCCGCAATCTGACTGGCCAGTCCGATGACCGCGTTACGGCTGCGCTGCGGTTTGATCTGCGACGTGTCTGCGTCGCCGAATACGATGCCGCCGACCCGGTCACCCGAACCCAGAATACGCCACGCACAGAGCATTGCACATTCTGCTGCTGTGACGGATTTCATCGAGCGCCTGCTGCCGAAGAACATATTGATACGCTGATCGACGATCACGAGCGCAGGGCGTTCCTTCTCTTCGCTATAAACCCGCACCACGGGCTTCATCGTGCGCGCCGTGACCCGCCAGTCGATGGAACGGATATCGTCGCCGGGCAGATATTCCCGCAATTCTTCGAAGGACAGACCACGACCACGGACTGCCGAGCGCATTCGCCCCGCAAGCTGGCGATGGCTGGGAGATTTTTGAACGAAGCTGAGATCACGCGCTTGAGCCTCAAGTGCGACGAGCGCAGAGGTGTCTACGTAAACGCCGGTCTCAACGCTCGCGCCAGCCTTCATGACACGGCCACCAGTTCGGTGATCCGGTCGATGATCTGGTCTGGCGTTGTGTTGGACGCATGTGCTTCATAGGACAAAAGCAGCCGGTGTCGAAAGACGTCGTGCACAATCGCTTTCACATCATCCGGGGTGACAAAGTCCCGACCTTTCAGCCAGGCATAGGCGCGGGACATGCGATCAAGGCCGATCACACCGCGCGGACTGACGCCAACCTGTAAAAGCTTCGCGAGATCGGCATTGTATCGATCTGGATAACGTGTCGCGAAGACGAGCGCGACCATGTATTTTTCCACAGGCTCCGATACGGTTATAGTTCCGATCTCCTTGCGTGCATCAAAGATGCTCTGCGTGGACAGGCGCGTTGCCCTTTCTTTTGATGCGGCCTTGCTATGAGCTTCCTGTTCCTCGTTGCGGTTGAGGCGCATAATCGCGGCTTCGGACTCTTCATTGGGATAGTCAACCCGGATATGAAGTAGAAAGCGATCGAGCTGTGCTTCGGGCAGAGGATAGGTGCCTTCCTGCTCAATCGGGTTTTGCGTGGCCATCACCATGAATAGGTCTGGCAAAGGATAGCTTTTCCCGCCGACCGTTACCTGCCGTTCCTCCATCGCTTCCAGCAAAGCGGATTGCACCTTGGCGGGCGCACGGTTGATCTCATCGGCAAGAATGAGATTGGCGAAGATTGGCCCCTGCTGAAACTGAAACGCGCTCTTTGTACCGTCTGAGATATAGATCTCAGAGCCGGTGACATCCGCTGGTAGCAGATCGGGCGTGAACTGTATGCGGGAAAGTTCCGATTCGAGGTTATTTGCCAGACTTTTGATTGCGCGGGTCTTGGCGAGACCCGGAAGCCCCTCGACTAGTATATGGCCGTTTGAAATGACCCCCAGCAAAAGGCGTTCGACCATTTGCTCCTGCCCGATGACGGATTGCCCAACCCGTTCGCCGAGTTTCAGAATATCGTCGCGTGCAGTCATGCTTAGCTCCTGTCAACGAGGAAACGGCACGCGCTGATGCGCGTGCCGTTGTGTCGAATGTCAGTTCGCTTTAGCTTTCGCAGCGTTCTCTTTGATCTTCGCTTCGACATCGCGAGAAATCTGATCAATCGAGAAGCTGGCCTGTTCCTGACTTGGCGGATATTCGATGAAACTCTGCAGGAATTCGGCTGCGTGCATGGTGATCTGAGCCATTTTGAAGTCGTTTCTCACCAGCCAGTCAAAATACTGATCGGAAACGATATCGGCGCGTTCATACGGGTCCATGCGCAAATGATAGAGCTTGGGGACACGCAACGGCGTGAATGGCTGCTGCCAGACATCGAAGCCGCCGCGATACTGCATTTCTGCAAACACGGCTTTCCAATCGCCTAGTCGATAAGCAACGAGCACACCATCATCGTTGAAATATGGGAAGTCGTTGCGTGCGCTCTTCGGTTCCTGACCGGTGAGGTAAGGCAGCTGGTTATAACCGTCCAGGTGCACCTTGAATTGCTTGCCACCAACACTCGTCCCTTTCAGGAGGCGGTCCTTGATCTCGTTATCGCCAGCGGCGGCCAGCAAGGTCGGGAACCAGTCCATACCGGAGAACATGTCGTTCGAGACCTGTCCTGACTTGATATGGCCAGGCCACCGGACCATTGCCGGTACGCGGAAGGCGCCTTCGAAGTTGGAATCCTTTTCATTCCGGAAAGGCGAATTCGCAGCATCCGGCCACGTAAAGCGGTTCGGTCCATTATCGGTCGTGTAAACGACAATGGTATTATCTGCGATGCCGAGATCATCCAGTGTCTTCAGCAGCTTGCCAACGTCGTTATCATGCTCGATCATGCCGTCGGCGTAATAATTGCCGGTCATGCCGCTCTGTCCAATCATTGAAGGACGGACATGGGTGAACAGATGCATGCGCGTCGTGTTCATCCAGGTGAAGAATGGCTTCTTCTGGTCGACCTGACGCTTGATGAAGTCGATTGCAGCATCCGTTGTTTCATCATCGATGGTTTCCATGCGTTTCTTGGTGAGAGCGCCTGTATCCTCGATTTTCCCGTCGGCGCTTGCCTTAAGCACACCGCGCGGCGAATTCATTTTAGTGAAGGCTACATCGTCCTTCGGCCAGTTTGGATTCTCAGGTTCTTCTTCGGCATTCAAATGATACAGATTGCCGTAGAATTCATCGAACCCGTGATTGGTTGGCAGATACTCATCCCGGTCGCCCAGGTGGTTTTTACCGAACTGACCGGTTGCATATCCAAGCGGCTTCAGCGCCTGTGCAATCGTAACGTCTCGAGCTTGCAGGCCAACAGTGGCGCCCGGGACGCCCACTTTCGACAGACCTGTTCGCTTTGGCGTCTGACCGGTGATGAAGGACGAACGGCCAGCAGTACAGCTGTTTTCCGCGTAATAGTCCGTGAACATCAGCCCTTCCTGTGCGATCCGGTCGATGTTCGGCGTGCGATATCCCATCACACCAAACGAATAGGCGCTGATGTTGGTCTGGCCAATATCGTCACCGAAGATGACGAGGATGTTCGGCTTCGCCGCGGGTTCTGCGGGTGCATTTTGCTGCGCATAAGCGGGTGTCACGACCGTCGCAGAAGTCACTGTCATGACCAAAGCAGCGGTCGCTGAAAGTAGTCTGCGGATGACAGGCGTCTTCATAGCGGCCTCCTCAAGATGGATTTATTCAACATTCCGTGCTCCTGTTCACGAGGCAAATTGGGATGTCGTCGATGCTCATATCGGTGGCAACTTTGGGAGGCTCGAACAAATCCGGGGTAAGCGTAAGTACGTTACAGTAAACATGCCCGGTGATCGGCATTTACGTTAAATCCGACCGACAGGCGCCCGTCGCCAGGCATCGCAAAACTGGCGCAGCGCCGGCGATATTTACCGTAACGTACTGCCGTCTGCCCAACTTGGTGTCATTCTCCGCAATGAAAATCCGTTGAGGGAGAACCGTGGCACGTGACTCAGGATGATGCAGTCCGCCGTAACTTTAGTTCTGCGTCGAGAAGCGGACTTAGTAAACTCATGTTAAAGCTGCCATCTGTTCGTTCGGAGCTTAAGCAATTTTCTGGCGATCCGCTGATTGGTCTTTTCGAGGCTTATGACGAAGCTAGTAACATGCTGGAGAAATTGCGGCGGGATGAAGTGGAAGTCACTCCCATTTCCTTGGAATATGAGGCAATATGCGAGGAAATAGAGGAGGAGGTATTACAATACTGCTTATCACATCGGTAATTTCGTCCCGAAATGGAACATTATTCTTTAACCGTCATAAATATTGACAATACCCATGTGGAGCATATTTTATACTCTCGAACAGCTAATTTATTCTCATGTCGGATCCGCGAGAGGTGGTATGGCACGGAATAGTAATGCGTTTGATGGCCGAGAAATCTCAGATGAGGAAGTTAAGTCTGCTCTGGCTGAGCTGATTGCGGACAAGCGTTTTCGTGCGACTGATCGGGGCAAAGCCATACTCAATTACATCGCAGGTCTCCATTTTGCGGGCTGTGACGACGGGGTAAAAGGATATTCAATAGCGATAGATGTCCTGGGGCGGCCAGATAGTTTCGATCCTTCCATCGATCCGATTGTGCGCATAGAAGTCAGCCGTTTGCGTGCTGCTCTGGTGCAATATTATGAGGCTTTCGGCAGAGAAAAGCCAATTGAGTTAGAGCTGCCAAAAGGCAAGTATGCACTGGCATTCCATCGCCGTGTAATTGCTAAGATGAAGGCGCCGGACTCTCTTTTGCTGCAGAATCCGATTCCGCCTCCGTCAATGCCGCCCGTAACATTAAAGTATCGTCTCAAATATCTCGATCTGGCTATTGCCAGTTTCGCATTGCTGATCTCTTTAGCACTCGTCTATTTTCTCTCCAATCGCTCTACTGACACGGTCAAGCCGATGGTTGCAATTGATTTCAGCGCTGAGAACCCTGCTTTTGATGACGAGGCTGAAAAAGTTCGCGATTCATTGCTGATTGCACTTGGCGATTTTAACACACTGGCACTTCGTTCCAATGATAGCGGGTCATTGTTTCCCAGATGCGGTTCCCCGCATATACGGTACGCATGCGGTATAGGGTTGAAGGCCAGACCAGAAGCATCTGGTGGCAGGTAAATGACGCGATCAAGAACGTTATTGTGAGTTCAGGCCTCGAAGAGGTATCTGGATCGGGGCGGTCTGGAGAGCAGATACGGGCAGCTCTGTCGTCCTCGTTGTCACAAAAGCTGGCAGCTTCAAATGGTGTCATAAACACCCGGTTAGCCGCAGATGTGGACAGCCGGTTCATCGGTAATGCATGTGTCTTGAAAGCAGAGATATCTCTGGCGAGAGGACAGGCGCAGCCTGACGGCCAAAACTGTCTTGAACAGACGCTGAGGTACGATCCGCGACAGACAGATGCAATGGCTGCTCTTTCCCGTGTTCTTGTAAACTCCAGCGGACCAATCGTCACTAAAGATGTCCTCAATCGCAGTCTGGAACTTGCACAGAATGCTGTCTCTATCGCGCCATGGTCAGATCGAGCTGAGTTTGCCTTGATGGACGCCAGTTTTCGTAAAGGCAGGATTGGAGATGCGCTAGAGGCTGGTAAGCGCGCTGCGGCTCTCAATCCCAATAATCTGGAGATCAAGGCGACCTTGGCTCTGGTCCTGTTTGCCAATCAAAACTGGGATCAAGCCATTGCCTTGATTAACGAAAGTGAACAGCAGAAGCGCAACATGGCTTTGAAAGCGCACACAGTCCTCGCACTCGATGCTGCCCGGCGGGGTGACTGGCATGATGTATTGTCCTTTGCCAATCAATTGCCCCCGCAGAATGATCTCGCGGTCGGATTTCGCCTGGCGGCGCTCGTTCAACTGAAACCGACTGAAGCCACTGCAGAATTGAAAGATGTGATGCAGTCCAATCCCGGCCTGCATCAAGCAGTCGGTAACGAGCTGGAAGGAATGCGCGTTCCACCCATGGTCGCGAATGTCATCATGGATCAAATCCAGATTGGACAGACGCGGGCAGAGTGGCCCAAATCGACCGTACAGAATTGATTATATAGTAAGTTCAGACGGTTGGGTGATCGTCGTGTCGAGCTGTTATTTTTAAAGTCGAAGTGCGAAATCCTTCTTCGGTGGGGATTTACCGTAACGTACTCATTAGACATTGCGCGAAAAGCGAAAAGAAACGAGTATCAAGAAAACAAGTATTCATAGATTCGAAAGAATACTGGGCAGTTTGCTCGTGGTCGAGGGGATGTCATGGGTCGAATTTCGCTGTATATGTTGGCACTGGGGTCACTTGCAGGATCGTTGCTTGTTCCGTCTGTTGCAATGAGTGCGGAAGGAGGAGCGGGTTTCTACCTTTTGGGATCGAAGGGTCCTGCAGCGGGTATAACGCCTCCTCCCGGCGTCTATTTTCAAAACGACTTTTATTATTATCGTGGGGATCTTGGCGGAAGCAAAAGTCTTCCGACAGGCGGCAAGCTGGCCGTCGGTGTGACGGGTACAGCAGCCATCGATATTCCGACCGTGCTGTGGGTTTTGCCGGAAACTATTGCCGGAGGCTCTCTCGGTTTGGGCGCATCGTTGCCATTTGGCTGGAAGAAGACCGAAGCCGATGTCGTTTTGAATGGTCCGCGCTTCGGCGAGGTTTCGAGGGGCGTTCGGGATACGGTCTTTACCATGGGCGACCCGATTGTTAGCGGATTTCTCGGCTGGCAGGCCGGTAATTTTCATTATCAGGTCGGCACTATGGTCAATGTGCCTATTGGCGACTATAAGGATGGTGAGATTTCCAATATCGCGTTTCACCATTGGGGCGCAGACATATATGCCGCCGGAACCTGGCTGGATCCCGCAATCGGCTGGGATATCTCTGGTGTGGTCGGTATGACATTCAATGCGGAAAATCCAGCTACCGACTATAGAACCGGCAATGAGTTCCATTTTGAATGGGCAGCCGTAAAGCACATCAATGCCAAGTTCGATGCGGGTTTGGTTGGCTATTACTATCAGCAGCTTTCCGGCGATAGTGGAGATGGGGCCGCGGCCCCGTTCAAGGGCCGTGTGGCTGCCATTGGTGCGACAGCGGGCTGGAATTTTGAGTTGGGCGAAACGCCGCTTTCTGCCCGCGTTAAGTATTTTCACGAATTCGCGGCGGAAAACCGGGCTGAAGGCGACGCAGTTATTCTGACATTGTCAATGCCTCTTTCTATGAGCAAACCGGTGGCTTCGGCAGACTAGGACCTATGGGGCAGATGTGTGTCCGCTGACAAGACAGCATACACATGACAGTTTCCAATATCGCTTGATGAGGGAGAAACGCATGAATATCGGATCAGGTAAGATGGCCGGATTGGCGGTCGTGATTGGAACGATATTTACCGTCTCTGTACACTCCCCAGCGCAGGCAGATAATGACAAGCTCAGTGGCTTTCCGGCCATGGTTCTGAGTGGTGAGACGGCTACGGCCACGGTTGTTCAATTCAGCGTTCCTTTTGATAATCTGATCAGCCTGGCTGACAAGGATGTATCGCTCGGGAAAACTTCCCTAGAGGAAATTCAGTCGGTGGCGGGCGGTACTGTTCATAGCCATACCGTGTCATCGGTTGAGACCGCTTGGCTTTGTTACGAGATAAAGGGCGATAATTTGCCCCGACGGATCTGGTTCATATCGGACGGTTTGAACAAGAGGAAGGACCAGGGTGCCGTTCTTAATCTGATCTCGGCAGAATTCGCGACAGATAAGGCTGTAAAATGTGATCAGCCGCGTATTGATCTGACCAGTCTCAAACTACCCATTCCGGCTCTCAAGGATGACAAACGCGCTCTGGAGGAACGGTTGGGCAAGGTGAAGGCCAAGCAATTTGCACGCTATGCAAATGAGCGAAAAGTTTCAGGAGCGACAGTAGAACAATCGCTAGTCTACCGCCTTGATGGAGACCGGATCACCGGCGTAGCGTTCTCCCAAGCGACGGCAAAATAACGCTCTGAGCGTATCGCATAATGAGGTCCCAGCCAGACATCAATGTAGAGACTGCACATATGCGAATTTGCCTGATTGATATATTTTTCGCGATCAAGGCACGGTGCACGAGCCCGGCCACTTATCGCAGGCGCTATGATCTCGGTTCTGACGACGGGGGGCATCGCTCGCTCAATCCGCAAATGATGATGTTGACGAGCTTGCGCGTAAGGTCTCCAACCCAGCCTCGTTTATGATCAGTGTTCCAGTTCACTCGGATCTGGTTTTCGGTCGCGGAAGTGGGGAAGGTGCGGGGCTTTCCGCTCGATATCGAGCCGGTAATTCCAATGCGGTTCAATGACCGCTGGAATGTCATCTCCCCTACGGATATTCCGTTGGTTTACACCAACCCGCTTGGCGAGTTGGGCAGTCGTTTTGGGCTGGGCGACATCACATAGACTTTCTCCCTCACCCCGGCAGTTCACGCACCCCTGATCTGGGCAGTTGGTCCAAAGTTTTCATTTCCGACGACAACAGACGACCTGCTTGGCTCCGGAAAATTTTCTCTCGGAACGTCAGGTTAACTGCTCTATCAGACAAAGTCGATTGCGACCGGTATGTCAGCAAACCGTATCTGCTCCGTGCTGGTAGCAGGTCGGACGTGAACCAGACAGAACTTCGACTGTTTATCACGTGGCATATCGGAAAGGGAAGGACCATATCGACTAGTTCAAGGCGCAGAGGGCGCCGACGCCGAAGCGCTATGGGCGGTTCCGAATATTTTTTTGATGCTCTTTCTGCCGATCTCGCCGATGCACAACCCTTACCTGGTGAGCAAGCCGCTATGCATAAGTTAAGGCCGTCGTTGAAGCAGTTGGGAAGGCAGTGTCGCAAAATTTTCAGCAGATTAAATGCGGCCTTATCTCCGGTCGCACTTATGCTGCGAGTTCCGCAAAGACCTGGGAGGGTGATCGATTGTCGTTTGCAAATTGGTTCTTGCGGATCATATGCGCGACTTCGATGCCCGCGATTGTTGCTGCTGCGCTGTGAAATGCTTCGAAACCCATCATCGGTTTTGTGATCCGCTTAATGAAACGATGGTCCTGCTCAAGGATATTGTTGACAGCCTGAGCCCCAGCCAAATTGGCTCCGCTTTCATCAAGGACGAGCTTGTGTGGAACGCCATTGCTTACGATAGCCATTTTAAAGAAACGCCGTGCAGAACCGAAAGGTCGGCGCTCCGAGAGCATAAACTCAAGCGTTTGTCCGTCACGATCAACCGCCCTATACTGATAGCTCCATTTTCCTTTGATCTTTATATAGGTCTCGTCAACACGCCATGAGCCGAGTGTCGGCCGTTTACGTCTCTGTGCCTGAGCTGCAATCTGCGGTGAGTATCGAACAACCCACCGGTTCAATGTCGCATGATCAATCTCTATGCCGCGTTCAGCCATTATTTCCTGGAGATCTCGATAGGAAACTGAATAGCGGACATAGAAGAAAACAGCATAAAGGATGACACTTTTGGGGAAATGGGTCCCTTTGAAATCAACCGTCATCCGCTATCTCCTCGATTAGCTACATAAACCAAGCGTCACATACCTCAGCAGAAGTGAAAAATTTGCGACAAAGCCGATTTTGGCTCCATTGCTGCCGTTCAAGCCGCGAAGAATTCATTCCTGACTAGTAATCAGCACGTAACCCAATGCGGGGGTCAGCGGTCCATTTCCATTCAAGGCGAGGGGCAGCCGCTAAGAATCTTTGCTGGCAACCTGACGACCGAACCGGGCAGCCGATTACCAAGCGGTAACGAAAAGCTTGACAGAATGGTTAAAAGCTTGTTGGATGTTCGAAACGCGGGGGCAACGTTGCCCGTAAATGCGTAGAAAAATAATCTAAGGGGACGTGGTGGCAATGAGGCCCGCAACACATCGTGTTAGCGGGGTTTTTGTCGTTTGTGAGGTGGAATGGGTGAACTGACCTGCAAGATCGGCATATTGATTTCAACTACTGGCGCTTACGCAGCAGTTGGACGTGCGATCTTGAATGGAACCCTGCTGGCATGTGCGCAAATAAATGCCGATGATGATCTGGGGATCACTCTGGAGCCCGTGCATTATAATCCCGGTGGCGATCTGGAAGAATACTCGGTCGCGACCAAAAAGATGATCGATGCCGGAATTCGTCATATAGTCGGTTGCTATACATCGTCCAGCCGAAAAGAAGTCATTCCTCTTTTTGAAAAATATGATGCCCAGCTTTGGCATCCATCCCATTATGAAGGCTTCGAAAGCTCCCCAAACGTGATCTATACGGGGGCCTCGCCGAACCATCATATGTCACCATTGATGGATTATCTTTTAACCCGATATGGTCGCAAAGCCTTCTGCGTTGGTTCGAATTATATCTGGGGCTGGGAAAGCATTCGCGTCCTGCGCGAATATATCCATGTGCGCAAGGGGCGTGTTCTGGCTGAGCGCTATCTCGGCGTTGGAGAGACGGACTTTTGCAAGATCATCGAAACCATCTTCGAAGAGCAGCCTGATTTTATATTCAATGCTTTGATCGGCGATTCTTCATACGCCTTTTTCGAGCAGTTTCGACAGGCATGTGAGGCACGCGGCATCAATCAGACGGAACGTTTTCCAATCGCAAGTTGCAATCTTTCCGAACCCGATCTTACCGAAATAATACCCGAATGCAGAAATGGACACATCAGTTCGTCCGTCTATTTCTCAACCCTGAGCAATCCCGAAAACTGCCGCTTCGTGGCCGAATATAACCAGGCTTTCCCCGATGGTCCGCCGCCTGCTGCAGAAGGCGAGGCTGCCTATATCGCCACACTAATGCTTGGAAGAGCCATTTCTGCGGCTAAGACGATCGATCCCATGCTGGTTAGAAACGCTGTTGCCGGAATGCAGTTACAGGCGCCTCAAGGACTGGTCACTATAGACCCCGACACCTATCATGCCTATCTGACACCACGAATTGGACGATCGACCCGAGAGGCCGAATTTGAGGTACTCATCGAGGCACCAGAACCTGTGCGGCCTGATCCCTATCTCGTATCGGCCGATAGCCTCGCTGTAACTTCCATTGGTCAGGCTAGTTTGAGGGTTGTACAATGAGCAGCCGCTTCATACAGAATTTCAATAACCGCCGAGGGATCATAGTTTCACGTGATTTCAGAGCAATCAGTGCCTTGGATTCAACCTTACCTAAACTTGGTCTGAGTGTCTCTTATGTACCTCTAAAAGCGGACAATGCTGAACTCTTGGAACCGGAACTTAAAGCTGATCGTGACGTCCTGTTTGTGGATGGTGATCTAGATAGCCCGCTTTCGCTTCCTGTCAGTCTCGTTAGCGGCCTGGCTTGTGTACCGATCATCGGCCTGGTTGGTGTTGAAGCGCCCAGTCGTTTGAAGGGGCTTGTGCTGTCGGGTGCGACTGCCTTTCTGCGCAAACCCGTTTACGGATCAATCGTTTATTCCGCAATTGTTCTTGGCATTAACTCCTACCAACAGAGGCAGCAGATGGAGACAACGATCGCTCTTCATGAAATGCGCCGGTTGCAACGAAGGAGTCTTATCAAGGCAATTGTCGAGATTATGCATCGACACAATGTTTGTGACGACGAGGCCTACAACCTTCTTCGCAAGGAAAGCATGAAATCGCGAATGAATGTTGAAACATACGCAGAATACTTCATCAGCGAGCTGATGAAGGTGGACGACCGCGAAACAGAAACCACTCAAAGGTCAACGATCGCGAACTAACCTCCGAGGAGAATAGAGAATGTCAATAATCAAGAAAACCGCAGCTTTTGCGGTAACGGGAACGCTTGCGCTTCTTTCTGGTGCAGCACTTGCTCAGGAGCCGATTAAAATCGGTGTTCTGGAAGACCAATCTGGCGAATTTGTCGTGCCTGTCATTGGCAAGGTCCATGCGATCCAGCTTGCGACCGAAGAGATCAATGCCAAAGGCGGCATTGCAGGACGCCCGATTGAACTGGTGATCTATGACACCCAGTCGGACAACACACGTTTTCAGGAGTTTACGCGTCGCGCACTGCAACGCGATAAGGTTGATGTGATTTTTGCAGGTTTTTCCTCGGCTTCCCGCGAGGCCTATCGGCCGATCGTGCGCCAGTTTGATGGCTTTGCCTTTTATAACAATCAGTATGAAGGCGGTGTCTGCGATGCCAACATGGTGATTACGGGTGCTGTACCGGAACAGCAGTTCTCGACCCTTATTCCGTGGATGATGGAAACCTACGGGAAGAAGGTTTACACCATCGCCGCTGATTACAATTTCGGCCAGATTTCTGCTGAATGGGTCCGCAATATCGTCAAGGAGAATGGTGGCGAGATGGTGGGTGAAGAGTTCATCCCGCTCGGTGTGTCGCAATTCTCACAGACCATTCAGAATATCCAGACGGCCAAGCCCGATGTGGTTGTGACTTTGCTGGTTGGAACAGCGCAGGCCTCCTATTATGAACAGGCCGCATCTGCCAATCTGAAACTGCCGATGGCTTCATCGGTCAATGTCGGACAGGGTTATGAGCACAAGCGTTTTACGCCGCCCAGCCTTGCCAACATGCACGTGACGACAAACTATATCGAAGAAGTTGATACGCCTGCCAGCAAGGAATTCATCGAACGCTTCCACGCCAAGTTTCCTAATGAACCTTATATCAATCAGGAAGCTGCCAATTCCTATATTGCAGTCAATCTCTATAAGCAGATGGTTGAACGTGCTGGTGGATCAACCAAGCGGGATGACTTGCGCAAGGTAATCGCTGAAGGTGACGTCTGCTTTGATGGCCCGTCGGGAAAAACCTGTCTTGATCCCAAGAGCCAGCATATGTCACACACCATCTATCTTGCTAAAGTGGGTGATGACCACAGTGTTTCTTTCCCGAAAGTCTGGAACGACGTGAAGCCTTATTGGCTGGGCGAAGCGGGTTGCGATCTGACAAAAAGCAATCCGGGCGAACAGTACACACCCTCTAATCCGCCTTCGAAGCAGTAAAGTCTGATCCGGCACGCACCAGGTGCGTGCCGGCCGACCAAACGTCTCCCGATTAAGGATTTTTATGATGGAGCTATTGGGTTCTCTCTTCGCTGCCTTTTATCAATTTGGCGATGCTTTTGCTTTTCTCGTTCTCTCGGCATGCGGACTGGCAATCATTTTCGGAATGATGGGGGTCATCAATCTCGCGCATGGTGAATTTATCATGTGCGGTGCTTATGTGACCGTGATGGCCACAAAGGCCGGCTTACCACTCCCATTGGCGATAATCGCGGGCGCCTCGGTGGCCGGTCTCATCGGCATGTTGCTTGAGCGGCTTGTGATCCGCCATCTCTATGGCCGCCCGCTGGATACAATCGTGGCGACATGGGGCATCAGTCTGATCGCGACACAGGGAACGCTCATTCTTCTGGGGTCAACGATGCAGGGTATCGGTACTCCATTGGGGTCATTCACTCTGGGTTCTCTGTCCTTCTCCATTTATCGCATGGTCTTGATGCTGGCAGCATTGGCGATTCTCGCAGGCCTCTACCTCCTCTTCAACAAGACGCGTTTCGGCATTCTTGCACGTGCGACCATTCAGGTCCCCGACATGGCTAAAACGCTCGGTGTGAACACGAACTATATCTATGCGTTGACTTTTGGCCTTGGCGCCGGCCTGGCAGGACTTGCCGGCGGACTTTATGCTCCAACCATGACCCTGGTGCCGACAATGGGTTCGAGCTTCATCGTGGAGTCATTCGTGACCGTTGTTGTGGGTGGCGCGGATGTCTTTCTGGGCACTGCACCGGCTGCGGCCATTCTCGCGGTCGTCAAGGCAAGTCTTACGTCCATGTATGGTCAGCTGTTCGGCCAGATTGGACTGCTTGTGGCCGTCATCATCGTTATTCGTGTGCTGCCAAATGGCCTTTCAGGGCTTTTCATCAAAGGAAAAGGTTAATGGCAATCAAGCTATTCGGGCATTTCGAAGGCCCGCAAACCAAGGGAAAAGGCCCCGTTTTCTGGAGTGGCTTCTTTGCCGTTGTCCTGCTCGCGATCATCTATCCGATGTTTTCCGACGGATACACAATTGGAAATAACGTCTACTTTCTGATTTGGACATTCATGGCCATGGGACTCAGTGTCATCTGGGGCTATGGCGGCGCTTTATCGTTTGGTCAAACAGCATTCTTCGGAGTTGCGGGCTATGCCTATGGAGTGCTCACAATCAACATCGGGGATGCCTACGGCCTTACACTTGTCGCGTTGGTCTTGGCAATTCTCCTGTCTGGTCTGTTCGCAGCAATCATTGGCTATTTTCTGTTCTATGGGCGGATAACCGGTGTCTTTCTGGGCATCGTCACCCTTTCGGTAACGCTGGTACTCGAACGCTTCATGGCGCAGACGGCGGGTCCGGAATGGGCGATAGGAAAGGCACGCCTTAACGGCTTCAACGGCATGAGCGGTATGCCACCAATTACCATTCCGTGGCTTGGTGACAGTATTGCCCTATATCCCGATATTGGGCTCTATTATGTCGTTCTTGGCCTCGTCTTGATCGTCTATCTGGGATTGCGGATACTGTTGAACTCGCCATTTGGCAATGTTCTCGTTGCCATTCGCGAAAACCCGCAAAGAGCCGAGATGCTCGGCTATGATGTCCGCCTCTATCAGTGGGGCGCCTTTATCATAGGTTCGATGCTGGCCGGTCTTTCGGGCATTCTTTACACAGCATGGGGGCAGTATATCACACCATCAAGCATGAGCATTACGGCCGCCGCACTCCCGATTGTTTGGGTTGCAGTTGGTGGGCGTAGCGACATCACAGCGACGCTGATTGGAACAATTCTGGTGCTCGCAGGGTTTCAGGCACTCACTATTTATGGCGCTCAATACGCACTGATTGTAATGGGTGCTCTGCTTGTGTTCACAGTGCTCCTTGCGCCGCAAGGTATTGTGCTGGGGCTGGCTAATCTGGTGGGACGTGTTCTGTTCTTCAAACAGAAGAGGTCAGCGTCATGAATATTCTTGAAACACGCAACCTGTATAAGCGCTTTGGTGGTCTGCATGTCACCAATGATGTCAACCTTCAGCTCAAGAAGGGAGAGATTCATTGTTTGATCGGGCCAAATGGGGCGGGGAAAAGTACCCTCTTCCGGCTTATTCTCGGTGAGTATCTGCCGAGCGAAGGTGACATCCTTTATAAAGGCGATACAATTACGCGACTGAAATCGTTTGATCGGATCGATCGTGGCATCAGTGTAAAGTTTCAGGTGCCGGGAATATTCAAGGAACTGAGTGTCTACCAGAACCTCGAAATAGCCGTTCAGAGAAAGCGTCGCGGTTCGGACCTCAAACGCGAAATCGATCGTCTTTTAGACTTCCTCAAGCTTGAGGATTCCACCACAAAACTTGCCGGTAATCTTAGCCATGGCCAGAAGCAATGGTTGGAGATCGGTATGGCGATCAGCCTCGAACCGGAATTGTTGCTGCTTGATGAGCCGACAGCAGGCATGACACCGGATGAAACATTTGCCACCGGCGAAATGGTTCACCAATTGAACGCGCAGGGAGTGACTGTGCTGGCAGTTGAGCATGACATGGCATTTGTCCGGCAAATCGCACAGCAGGTTACTGTTCTGCATTTTGGTAAAATTTTTGCACAGGGCTCAATCGAGGACATCATCAAGGATGACCGGGTCGCCGCAATCTATCTGGGGCAAGCCGATGCATAAGGAAATTCTACTTCAAACGCGCGGATTGTGGGCAGGATATGGTGGAAAGCCCGTGCTCCAAGGTGTCGACATTGATGTGCACAAAGGCGAAGTCGTAGCCGTCATCGGTCGTAATGGCGTGGGTAAATCGACGCTTATGAAGTCGCTTATCGGGCTTTTGCCAGCTGACCGTGGATCAATAAGTTTCAACGAACAGGAGTTTACGCATTTACCGCCTCACAAGCGGGCGCGGCACGGTATCGGCTATGTTCCGCAGGGACGGGACGTATTCCCTCGGATGAGCGTTGAAGAAAATCTGGCTGTTGGAGAATCTATAACGCCCGGTGCTAGCAAAGAACTTTACGACGAAATTTATGCCCGTTTTCCAGTTCTCGCAGAAAGACGGCATCAACGCGCTGGAACGATGTCGGGCGGGCAGCAGCAGCAATTGGCAATTGGGCGTGTTTTGATAGGACGCCCGTCTCTTATCCTGCTTGACGAGCCGTCGGAAGGAATTCAACCGAACATCGTGATGGATATCGCGAAGCTATCAGTCGAACTCAATCAGAAAACTGGAGTGTCTATCATTCTCGTTGAGCAGAATATCGATATGATCCGCGCCATGGCCCAGCGCTGCTACGTCATGGACAAGGGACGTATCGTGGCAACTCTCACAGCCGAGATGTTGGAAGATCGCGATACGGTGCGCAGATATCTGGCTGTCTGACGAAGGTAGATGCCACTCTTTGAGTTACCCCCAATATTTGTCTGTTTCGGGCCGGGAATTGCTCGAGAACTTGCCAAAACAAAATTTAATAGAGGAGACCTGTATGTCCTGGTTTAATGAATCCATCATGGCCCGCAAAGGCGTAGCAAAAGGTGTTGCTGGAAAATCTCACCACATCAGTGAGGAAGTACAGGGAAAGTACCAGTATGTTTATGGAGCTTTTGTTGAACCTGTATTGCATGTAGAGGCGGGCGCGATCATTTCCGCAGAGACACATGATGCCTTTGAGGGAAAAATTCGTAAAGAGACCGACAAACCTTCGGAGATTTTGAATTTTCCATTTCTCAACCCTCAGAATGGCCCAATCTATGTCGAGGGTGCCGAAAAAGGCGATACTCTGGCGGTTTATATCAAGGAAATTCTCCCACGCGGTGAACAACCGTCCGGCACGACTGTGATCATGCCAGAATTTGGCGGCCTCGTGCCAACTGCTGATACCGCGATGCTGAACCCAACATTGCCGGAAGTGGTCAAGAAGTTACACATAGATGCTGAGAAAGGCGTCAAGTGGAATGATCGTATTACCCTGCCATATGAACCGTTCATCGGTACAATCGGCACGGCACCGGAAATCGAAGCAATCAGTGCCCTCGTGCCGGACTATTATGGTGGCAATATGGATTTGCCTGATGTTGCACCGGGCGCAGTCATCTACCTGCCCGTGCAAACCAAGGGCGCCTATCTATTTCTCGGTGATTGTCATGCTGCGCAAGGTGATGGCGAACTTTGTGGTGTGGCCGTTGAACACCCGACGGTGACGACCATTCAGGTCGATCTGATCAAGAACTGGACTATTCTGACGCCGCGTCTGGAAAATGAAAAATTCTATATGACGGTTGGTTCTTCCCGCCCGATGGAAGATGCGGCTCGACAGGCGTACAGGGAGTTGATCCGCTGGATGGCCACGGATTTTGGTTTCGATGAAATCGATGCCTATATGCTTTTGACCCAGTCTGGACGCGTACGCCTTGGTAATATGGTGGATCCAAAATACACACTTGGGGCTTCCATTTTGAAGTCGATATCCGGCATTGCAAAATAGCATCATGCTACGGTGGCGCAGTATAAGACGCCACCACAACTCTCCGAATATAATCAATGTTTGGTTGTCCCAGCCCGGAGCCTTCTAAGCGGTATGACGACAAAATTAGAGCCACGTGTCTTTCTGACCAGCCTTTTTGATGCCGCTGTCGCGGCTGCCGATCCTGAACTTGTGATCCGCGCCAATCTTCCGGCCAAGCCGAAGGGACGCACGATTGTCATCGGTGCGGGTAAGGGATCGGCGCAGATGGCGGCGGCTTTCGAGC
>NZ_WBWA01000034.1 GCF_008932295.1 Brucella tritici
TTCATTGAAGCGTTTCAAACCCCAATAAGGTAAGCCAAACGGCACAAAACGTGACTGTCCCAAAATCATCTGCATCTCAGCGATCCGTTCTTCCAGTGAGCGCGACCTCTTTCATGCCACCTCCTTTAGCTATCCTAAAAGAGTAGGACTTCACGCGTCGTCTTCAAGGTCAACGAGCCCTACTTTATGATGGGGCTTATTGAACCTGTGAAGGTTTGATCGATCATCGCAGAGAGTTTCGGCTCCGCTCCCGAAAGAACGACGACGATTGCAAGCATCAATATCAAAGGCGCAGCAAGAATGCCGCTCCTTACAGCCGGTTCCAGAATGCGCCGGGTTTTCTTGCTTTGCGTAGATTGCTGATTTCTCATGCAACCAACAGTAGTCAAACAGAATTAACTGCTCATTAAATAACGTAGTTAATGCCTTATTAGCGCACGATTGCCACTCAATTTCCCTTGTTTCCGCGATATATATTGACCCCGAGCTCGCGAATTTTCTTGCGCAGCGTGTTCCGATTTAATCCCAGAAGGTCTGCCGCTTTGATCTGATTTCCACGTGTTGCGGTAAGACATGCTAGGATCAAGGGATATTCCAGTTCCGCGAGAACCCGATGGTAAAGACCGGGAGGTGGCAGATCGGCACCGAATGATGCGAAGTAACGCTGCATATTCTGCTCGACGGCCTGCGATATCGAAATATTCTCCATATCGCCACCACCGGCGGGAACGACATCTGGCTTGGCCAGTTCAGACTTCAGCTCCGTTTCGATTATTTCCGGCGAAATTTCCTCTTGCGGGTAAAGAGCTGCAAGTCTCCGCACGAGATTTTCCAGCTCACGCACATTGCCCGGCCACGGATACCGACGCATCATTTCCAAACCGGCACTGCTGATACGCTTCTCTGGCAGCCCCTCTTCGGCAGCGCGTTTGAAAAAATGGCGCACAAGATCGGCTACGTCCTCGCTGCGCTCGCGAAGCGGCGGCAAGCGCAGAGGCACAACGTTCAACCGGTAGTAAAGATCCTCGCGGAACAAACCTTGTGCTATCAATTGCCGCAAATCCTTATTGGTTGCCGCAACGATGCGCACATCGGTCTTGATCGGCGTGCGTCCACCGACTGTCATATATTCGCCTTGCTGCAACACACGCAAAAGTCGGGTTTGTGCTTCCATCGGCATATCGCCGATCTCGTCAAGAAACAGCGTTCCGCCATTTGCCTGTTCAAAGCGACCGCTCGAGCGGTTTTGCGCACCCGTAAAAGCACCCCTCTCGTGCCCGAACAACTCAGACTCAATCAGGTCGCGTGGGATTGCGGCCATATTGATCGCAACAAATGGTCCTTTTCGGCGACGCCCATATTCGTGCAGGGCACGCGCAACCAGTTCCTTGCCTGTACCGGATTCACCTGTAACCATGATGGTCAAATCTGTCTGCATCATGCGCGCCAGCACACGGTAGATTTCCTGCATCGCAGGCGACCGACCGACTAGCGGCATGTTATCTGCCTGCTCATCCGATAGAGCGGCAATTGGCTTGCGTTTTGGTTCAGACAAAGCACGACCGACGATATTGATGAGTTCCGTCAAATCGAATGGCTTCGGCAGATATTCGTAGGCTCCTGCCTCGGATGCCCGGATTGCCGTCATGAATGTATTCTGCGCGCTCATCACAACAACCGGCAGGTCGGGGCGCATTTTCTTGATGCGCGGCAGGAGGTCGAAGGCATTTTCATCCGGCATATTGACATCGGTTATAATCAGATCACCGTCGCCGGCCGCCACCCAGCGCCAGAGCGAAGCAGCATTGGAGGTCACGCGCACATCGTAGCCTGCCCGCGACAATGCCTGATTCAGCACCGTCCGAATGGCTGCATCATCATCCGCCACCAATATGGTTCCTGTCGGACGTCCTGCGATCATGCGTTATCTCCAGTATTTCCAGCTGCCAGTTCCGTATTCTTCCATGCGGGCATCAGAACGCGGAAAGTTGTTCTCGAAGGATGGCTGTCGCATTCGATAATGCCCCCATGATCGCCAATAATCTTCGCAACGAGTGCCAAACCCAGGCCCGAACCGTTGGTCTTAGTGGTCACGAAAGGATCGAACAGATGTGGCAGCATATCCTGTGGCACACCCGGTCCGTTATCATGCACGCAGAATTCGAGAGGCAAAGCCACCCTGTCCCGCGCACCCGGCACCTGAAGACGAATACCCGGACGATAAGCCGTGGATAGAACGATCTCGCCACCCTCATGATCGCCTATAGCTTCCGCGGCATTCTTCAGCAGATTGAGAAAAACCTGTACGAGTTGGTCTCGATTGGCAAAAACCGGTGGAAGAGAAGGATCGTAATCTTCCACAAAGCGAACCTTCCGCGCGAACCCGTTCTTTGCAATCGCCTTTACATGATCGAGAACTGCATGAATATTGACCGCAGAACGTTCAATGGGGCGCTCATCCGAGAACACCTCCATACGATCAACCAGCGAAACAATCCGATCCGTTTCATCCGTAATGAGGCGCGCAAGCGCCCGATCCTCGTCGCTGACAACCTGCTCCAGCAATTGTGCCGCACCGCGGATACCAGAGAGAGGATTCTTGATTTCATGGGCCAGCATCGAGGCAAGCCCGGTTACGGACCGCGCAGCACCGCGATGCGTCATCTGACGGTCTATCTTTTCAGCCATCGTCTTTTCCTTGAAAAGGATGACTACAGCACCCGGCAGTTCCGCTACAGGCGCTACATAAACATCGACGATACGCTCTGCCCCAAGACGCGGCGACGAGACATCAACGCGATATTCGTTGACCGGCATCTGACTGGTGCGAACCTGATCGACCAGCGCTAACAGCGGGCTGCCAAAAGGCAAAAAAGATTCCAGTCGGTTACGCGCCAGAATGGACGAGCCGGAACGAAAGAACTGCTCCGCGTCCAGATTGGCATAGGCAATATAATTTTCGGCACTAACCATGATGACGGGCTGGCTGATGGCATCGAGCACGACCGAAGGAATGCCGTTCGTTTCAGTTCTCTCACGCATCAGGCAACCTCTTTGAGCGCGGTTTCAGGAACTTCGCGCATGAATATACGACGCAAAACGTCGATGACGGCTTGCTGGTCGGTCAGAGTCATGACTTCTGCTTTCTCGGCAGGTGTACATGTGGCGCCAGCATGACGATCAAGATACCAGCCGAGATGTTTGCGGGAATGACGGATGCCCGTCGTGCTTCCATAATGCTCGAGCATATCTTCGTAATGCTTTATAATATAATCAAGAATTTCACTTCGCGACTTTGGAGCAAGATCGCTTCCGGCAATTGCACCGGCCAGCCACGGTTGTCCATAGGAGGCACGTCCGACCATCACGGCATCCGCTCCAGAGCGGTGCAGAATTTCCCGGGCGTCATGTCGACACGCCACATCCCCGTTGGCAACCAGTGGAATCCTTATCACATCGCGCACGGCGTGAATGGCATTCCAGTCCGCTTTGCCTTCATAGAACTGACAACGGGTGCGCCCATGGACAGTCACCATGGCGATACCGGCGTCTTCAGCGCGCCTTGCAAGTTCAGGCGCGTTGATGCTTTTCTCGTCCCATCCCAGCCGCATCTTGAGTGTAGCCGGAACATTGACGGCGTTAACAGTAGCCTCAACAAGGGTCATTGCATGATCGAGATCGCGCATCAGCGCGGACCCCGAGTAGCCACCAGTTACTTTCTTGGCTGGGCAGCCCATATTGATATCGATGATATCAGCGCCTTCACCTTCGGCTATCCTGGCCGCCTCGCCCATCCAATGCGCCTCGCGTCCTGCGAGTTGCACGACATGCGTGCCTAGTCCCTCGCCTGAAAGCCGCAGAAGGCTTTCCTTGTGACGGTTACAGAGTTCGGCGCTGGCGACCATCTCAGACACGACCATGCCCGCGCCAGCCTCTGCTGCCCGCCTGCGGAATGGAAGGTCCGAAACGCCGGACATCGGCGCAAGAAAGACACGGTTGGCAAGCGCCACACCGCCAATGGTCAAAGGTTGATCGAGAAAACTCAACAATAAATGCCTATTTGATGTGCATGGCGTAATTAGCACATACATTAATCAGCGCCACCTTTCAACGCAAGGAAAAGCGCACGCAAAATCACTATAAATCAATTGTCGTCTGGCATTTATCTGCGCAAGGCATTATTCGGCTTGGAAATGCAACCTTTGGCAGAGGCGACAACCATTTCAAAGATAGCAGCAGTCATTGTGGCCGCTGGCCGCGGAGAACGAGCCGGACAGAGCATCGAAGGGCCGAAGCAATATCGGCGCATCGGTGGCGAAGCCGTACTTGCTCGCACTTTGCGAGCTTTTATCGACTGCGCGCTGGTTGATAGCATCGTTGTCGTCATTCACCCTGATGACCATACACTTTACGAACGTGCCCTCCCGGAAAACTGTGGCAACATTCTCATCGTGAATGGCGGCGCTACCCGGCAGGAATCAACGCGCCTTGGCCTCCTCGCATTGCGAGATTGTGCGCCACAATATGTCATGATTCATGACGGCGTGAGACCGTTTGTCAGCCAGGATTTGCTGGAGCGTATTATCGAAAATCTCGCGCCTGATGAAGGCGTTCTACCGGCTCTGGCAGTTTCGGATACGCTCAAGCAGTCAGCTACGGACGGAACGGTTAAAACCACGGTGCCTCGCGCGGGCCTTTTTGCGGCACAGACACCACAGGCATTTCCCTACCTGCCCATCTTTGAGGCACATGAAAAAGCCTTCGCGAATGATCGCTCTGATTTCACGGACGATGCCGCCATTGCCGAATGGCAAAGCATCGCCGTCCGCATCATCGAAGGATCGGCGGACAATACAAAGCTTACCTGGGCAAAGGATATTGAAATGGCTGACAAGCGCCTGCGGCAAGACCACGTCTCGTTTCCCGATATTCGTACTGGTAATGGTTATGACGTCCATTCCTTCGAACCTGGCGATCATGTAACGCTGTGCGGCGTAAAAATTCCCCACGAAGCAAAACTCAATGGCCATTCAGACGCCGATGTCGGACTTCATGCATTGACCGACGCTCTGCTAGCGACACGAGGCGCCGGTGATATTGGCACGCATTTCCCACCGTCCGACCCACAGTGGAAAGGCGCTGCTTCCCGTATTTTCATCGAACACGCTGCCAATATCGTACGTGAAGCTGGTGGTCGTATAGCCAATGTCGACATAACCTTTATCAGCGAAGCGCCGAAGATTGGTCCACACCGCGCAGCGATGACAGAAGCGCTTTGCGACATGCTGGGAATTGCAGCAGATCGCGTCTCAGTAAAAGCCACAACCAATGAAAAGCTTGGCTTCGTCGGGCGCCGTGAGGGGATCGCAGCCATTGCAACGGCAACGGTCATCTACCCCGGTGAGGTGCCCGAATGAGCGCACTAATTGCAGAAGAAAAAGCCATCGCCGTGCTGGAGGCCTGCCGCAAGGCCGGTGTAATGATTGCGACAGCCGAATCCTGCACAGGCGGGCTTATCGCTGGAGCTCTCACCGACATTGCTGGATCGTCAGATGTCGTGGATCGCGGCTTTGTCACCTATTCCAACGAAGCGAAAGCCGAAATGATCGGCGTTCCGATCGAATTGATCAATCGCGTCGGCGCTGTCTCAAAAGAGGTAGCACTTTGCATGGCCGAAGGAGCACTTGCGCGCGCTCACGCTGGTGTAACAGTGGCGGTTACGGGCATTGCGGGCCCAGGTGGCGGATCCAATGAAAAGCCCGTCGGGCTTGTTCACATCGCATCGGCGCGAAAAGGCTACCCGACCCTTCATCGCGAATGTCGTTTCGGTCCAAAAACCAGAGCTGAAATCCGCCACGCGACAGTTCTCGCCGCACTGGACCTCGTTCTGGAAAACCTTCGATAGTCTTGAAGCATATACTTTTACCTGTCGTGCCCTATCCTTGTCTTTGATTAGAGCACCGACCTGATGCAATCGGATCGAAATGCGCTCTGGAGCAAGGAGAACATGCAATGCGTTTCGACGGTAAGGTGGCAATCGTTACAGGTGGAGCAAGCGGTATCGGCGAAGCGACTGTTCGGGCTTTTGTTCGCGAGGGAGCAAATGTCGTTATTGCGGATTATTCGGAGCATGGCCAGCAACTGGCCAACGAGCTTGCAGGCGGCACCGAGCGGGCATTATTCGTCAAAACCGATGTGACTGATACGAAAGCCGTGCAAGCCCTGATTGCCAAAACCGTCGAAACCTACGGCCGCCTCGACATCATGTTCGCCAATGCAGGTATCGCCGCTGACGGCCCGATAGACGAACTGGATGAATCTGCATGGCAGAAAACCATCGATATCAACCTCACCGGCGTCTATCTTTGCGATAAATACGCCATCGATCAAATGCGCTCGCAAGGCGGCGGCGTGATCGTGAACTGCGGCTCAATTCATAGTCACGTCGGGAAATCAGGTGTCACCGCTTATGCTGCAGCAAAGGGTGGTGTAAAACTGCTGACCCAGACACTAGCCATTGATTACGGTGCTCAGAACATCCGGGTCAACGCGGTCTGCCCCGGCTATATCGATACGCCGCTTCTCAAGGATATTCCGGATGACAAAAAGCAGGCGCTTGTGGCCTTGCATCCTATAGGTCGTCTTGGCCGCGCCGAAGAAGTAGCCAGCGTTGTGCTTTTCCTGGCAAGCGACGAAGCTTCCTTCGTCACTGGAGCATCCATATTGGTGGATGGCGGCTATACGGCGCAATAAAAGTACATCCTGAAAAGTGTGAAACGGTTTCGGGATGTGAGTGAGAAGAAAAAAGCGCCGGGGAAACCGGGGCTTTTCTCAGGCCAGACCGTAGATCTGGTCGGCCCGCTTTTCGAAGGCTTCAGAAAACTTCTTGAAAGCGAGGTCGAACATCGTACCCATAAGAAGGCCAAGGGTACGACTCTTGAACTCATAATCGATGAAAAACTCGACATCGCATTCGCTTCCCTCGCCTACCGGTTTGAAGGTCCAGCGATTATCGAGGTAGCGAAACGGCCCGTCGAGATATTTCACATCGATGACATTTTCCTCGGGCTTCAGCAGCACCTGACTGGTGAATGTCTCGCGTATAAGTTTGTAACCAACCGTCATGTCGGCAATGAGAAGAGCCTTGCCGTCACGCTCCTTGCGGGAGCGAACAGACAAAGCCTCGCACATCGGCAGAAACTGCGGATATTTCTCAACATCAGCAACAAGGCCGAACATTTGATCTGCCCGGTGATGCACCCGCCTGACGGTCGTAAACTGCGGCATTTCCTATCTCAGGCCCGCGCAGCAATCTGCGTCTCGCGCGCGGCCCTCAGCTTGGCGAAATCATCGCCAGCGTGATGCGATGAACGCGTCAGGGGACTGGATGCGACCAGAAGGAAGCCCTTCGTCCTGCCAATCGTCTCGAATGACTTGAATTCGTCAGGGGTCACAAAGCGAATGACGGGATGATGCTTGCGGGTCGGCTGGAGATATTGACCGATGGTCATGAAATCCACATCCGCCGAACGCAGATCGTCCATCAGTTGAAGGATCTCATTCCGCTCTTCGCCAAGACCGACCATGATACCAGACTTCGTGAAAATGGTTGGGTCCAGTTCTTTGACGCGCTGTAGCAGGCGGATCGAATGGAAATAACGAGCGCCAGGACGAACCTTCAGATAACGCGACGGCACAGTTTCCAGATTGTGGTTGAACACGTCGGGACGGGCTTTGACCACGACTTCAAGAGCGCCTTCCTTGCGCAGGAAATCCGGCGTCAGGATTTCAATCGTGGTAGCAGGAGTAGCTTCGCGGATGGCCTGAATGACCTCAGCAAAATGCTGCGCACCACCATCGGCAAGATCGTCGCGATCCACCGATGTTATAACCACATGCGTCAGACCCATCTGCTTGACGGCCTTGGCAACATTCTCGGGTTCGTTCGGATCGAGCGCTGTCGGAATACCGGTCGAGACGTTACAGAAGGCGCAGGCACGCGTGCAGATCTCGCCCATGATCATGAAGGTCGCGTGCTTCTTTTCCCAGCACTCGCCGATGTTTGGGCAACCTGCCTCTTCGCAAACCGTGACCAGCTTGTTTGAGCGAACGATATCGCGCGTTTCGCTATAGCCGCGCGAGACAGGAGCCTTAACGCGAATCCATTCAGGCTTCTTCAGGACGACATTGTCCGGACGATGTGCCTTTTCGGGATGCCGCTCACGCTTGCCTTGGTTCACCAGATCGAGAACTGTAACCATGCTTTTCCCTGCCTATCCGGGCCATTTTCAAGAATGGACCTGAAATGCTTTCCAAATTGGGTCCGGTCCTAATCCCTGCCCTTTACCCTGTCAACTTGAGCGATTTGCTACTCATCGCCGCGCCGCCAGTCCAAGAGCTCGGAAAACCAATGCCCATATGAGGCCGAACACTAAACCGCCTGCACCAAGCGCCAATGTAAGCGCCCAGACGCCGTACCAGCCAGTTAGGGCCATTCCGTTGACCGATATGGTGTTGCCGCCAAGAACACTCAAGGTGCCGGCTGCAAACCCCAGCACCAGCCCTCCCACGGTAGACCATTTGATGACGGGCCAGGCGGCACGCCGCCATGGCCCTCCGTTCTCGATCAGCGGAATGAGCGTCCCTCCGTCTTATGCATTCAGCACGCGACCATACGCATCCAGAACGCTTTCCTTCATCATCTCGGAAAGGGTTGGGTGCGGGAAGACAGAATGCATCAATTCTTCCTCAGTCGTTTCAAGATTCATAGCGATCACGAAACCCTGGATGAGTTCAGTCACTTCCGCACCGACCATGTGGGCACCAAGCAGCTGTCCCGTCTTCTTGTCGAAGATGGTCTTGACCAGTCCTTGATCTTCACCGAGCGCAATCGCCTTGCCGTTTGCAGCAAACGAATAGCGACCGACGCGGATATCGTAACCTTTTTCCTTGGCTTTTGCTTCGGTCAAGCCAACGGAAGCGACCTGCGGATTACAATAGGTACAGCCCGGAATCATGTTCTTTTCGAGCGGATGGACATTCGGAAGACCGGCAATCTTCTCGATGCAGATAACGCCTTCATGCTCGGCCTTATGCGCAAGCATTGGCGGACCTGCAACGTCTCCGATGGCATAGATGCCCGCAACGTTGGTCTTGCCGTAACCGTCAATGACAACGCATCCACGGTCGGTTTTCACACCAAGCGTTTCAAGGCCGAGATTCTCAATATTACCCTGAACGCCAACCGCCGAGATCATGCGGTCCACCGTCAACGACTGCGTCTTGCCGTCCTTGGTCTCGATATGGGCGGTCACATTGTTTGCGCCCTTCTCGACCTTGGTAACCTTGGCATCTGTGATGATCTTCAGGCCGCGCTTTTCAAGCTGCTTGCGCGCGAGTGCGGAAATCTCCGCATCCTCAACTGGCATGATTTGCGGCATCAGTTCCACGACCGTCACGTCAACGCCCATGTCATTGTAGAAAGAAGCGAATTCGATACCGATTGCGCCCGACCCCATTACAAGCATGGACTTCGGCAGTTCAGGCGGAACCATTGCTTCAAAATAGGTCCAGATCAGCTTGCCGTCCGGCTCAATACCCGGCAGAGAACGCGGACGTGCACCGGTAGCGACAATGACGTGCTTCGCCTTGTAGGAGCCTTCGCCAAGAACGCCTTTTGGAACGGGATTCTGTGGCTGCATTGGCCGCTTCGAAGAGTTGCCGACCGAAATCTCAACCGGATTGTTACCAGAAGCAGCCTTTACGAGCTTGGCCTCGCCCCAGATCACGTCGATCTTGTTCTTCTTCATCAGGAAGCCGACACCACCGTTAAGACGGGCCGAAACACCGCGCGACCGCTGCACCACGGCCGTCACATCAGGCGTGATCTTGCCTTCCAGCTTCAGGCCGTAATCTTTGGCGTGCTCGCCAAAATGCAGGATTTCAGCCGAGCGCAAAAGCGCCTTGGTTGGGATACAGCCCCAGTTGAGGCAAATGCCGCCCAGATGTTCGCGTTCGACGATAGCCGTCTTTAGGCCAAGCTGCGCAGCGCGGATTGCGGTTACATAGCCACCCGGGCCCGAGCCGATAACAATAACGTCGTAAATGTCGGCCATATTGTCCTGCCTTTGCTCAGTTCACTTCTCGGGTGAGCAGCACCCAGTCGTGTCTTTTGTCCTGCCCGATGCGTTCTATCGCTTCGAGCCGCTCAATTTCCTTGAAACCATGGGCGCCGTAAAGGGAAAGCGCCACATCGTTGTGGCTTTCGGTTATCAGGCTGATTGCCGGATTGCCGTTGCGGCGCGCCAGGTCAATCTCGTTGGCGACAAGCGCGCGGCCAATACCTTTGCCGCGAAACTCCCGATAAACACCAACGCTGTCTATAAAACGGTTGCCAATGATCCTACGCTGCATCGCGATAAGCTGATCCAGAACCGGATGCTGTGCGGACTGATCGTTGAGGCTTTCGTCCACGGTAAAGCCGATGGAAAGCCCTGCAATCTCGCCATTCCATTCGGCAATAATCGTGCTCTGCCAGCCTTCGGTTCCGTCGGCACGCATATACTGCCGACCGTGTTCCATGGCTGTTTCTGTTCGCCCATCAAGAACAGCCCCGTGCCAGAGCCATGACGCGAAACCGTGCGAAGAGATATCGACAAGAATGGCGATCTCTGCGGCTTCACGGCGTTCAGCCGGGCGTAGGTTCGGTTGTCCAGCCATTCAAAAACCTCAGGCGTCGAGTTCAGAAGAACGCGACGCCCTTGAAGTTGATCGATCAGACCAGCATACCCATCGGGTTTTCGATGTGGCGCTTGAAGGCCTGTGCAAGTTCAGCAGCCAACGCACCATCAACGGCACGATGATCGGTTGAAAGGGTTACAGACATAACGGTCGCAACCTTGATTTCACCATTCTTGACCACTGCACGCTGTTCGCCAGCGCCGATTGCGAAAATGGTCGCATGCGGCGGATTGATGATCGCAGCAAAGTCCTTCACGCCGAACATGCCGAGGTTAGATACGGAGGTCGAACCGCCCTGATATTCTTCAGGCTTCAGCTTGCGATCACGCGCACGCTTGGCAAGGTCCTTCATCTCATTGGAGATGGCGGAAAGAGTCTTCGATTCCGACTGACGCACGATTGGCGTAATCAGGCCACCCGGGATCGACACGGCAACACCGACATCCGCACGCTTGTGCTTTACCATACCGCCTTCAGTCCACGAGACATTGGCTTCAGGAATGTCACGCAGCGCAAGAGCAACAGCCTTGATCACCAGATCGTTGACGGAAAGCTTGTAGGCTGGAACTTCGCCCTTTTCGGTCTTGATCATCGGTGCAGCGGCATTGATCTGCGAACGCAGAGCCAGAAGTGCATCCAGTTCGCAATCGATCGTCAGATAGAAATGCGGAACAGTCTGCTTCGATTCCACCAGACGGCGGGCAATCGTCTTGCGCATGCCATCGTGAGGAACGATTTCGTAGGTGCCTTCCTCAAAGAGCTTGAGAACAGCATCATCTGACATCGGCTTCGGAGCAGCAGCTTCCGCCTTCGGCGCAGCAGCCTTGGCACCACCGGAAGCCAGAGCGGCTTCCACATCGCGCTGAACAACACGGCCATGCGGGCCGGTACCCTTTACGGCAGCGATGTCGACACCGGATTCCTTGGCGATACGTCGAGCAAGCGGCGATGCGAACACGCGGTTGCCCTTATTCGAAGCAGGAGCCGACTGCTCTGCTTTGACGGGTGCAGGCGCGGCTGCAGGAGTAGCGGCGGGCTTTGGCTCTTCTTTCGGAGCTTCGGCCTTTGTTTCTGCTTTTGGAGCAGAAGCTGCACCCTTGGCCGCAGCAGCTACGTCCTCGCCTTCTTCGGCGAGGATAGCGATCAGCGCATTGACCTTGACGCCTTCGGAGCCTGCGGGAACCACGAGTTTGGCAATTGTGCCTTCGTCCACAGCTTCCACTTCCATCGTTGCCTTGTCGGTCTCGATTTCAGCAATAACATCGCCAGGAGCGATCTTGTCGCCTTCCTTGACCAGCCATTTCGACAGGTTGCCTTCTTCCATCGTCGGAGAAAGCGCTGGCATGGTGATATTGATCGGCATGTCCAGACCCTTTCGTTACGCGGTATAGGTAACGGCTTTCACCGCTTCGACCACTTCGGCAACCGTCGGTAGCGCCAGCTTTTCCAGATTTGCCGCATAAGGCATCGGAACATCCTTACCGGCAATGGTCAGGATCGGCGCATCGAGATAATCGAAAGCCTGCTGCATGACGCGGGTGGCAATTTCCGTACCAACAGACGACTGCGGGAAACCTTCTTCCACCGTCACCAGGCGACCGGTCTTCTTGACCGATTCCACAACCGTTGGAATATCCATCGGTCGGATCGTGCGCAGATCGATGATTTCAACATCGATACCCTGCTGGGCCAGCTCTTCAGCCGCCTTGACAGCATAGGTCATGCCGATACCGAACGAAACAATGGTGGCGTCCTTCCCCTGCTTATGAATGCGCGCCTTGCCAATCGGCAGAACGAAATCGTCAAGCTTCGGTACATCGAAATGATGACCGTACAGGATTTCGTTTTCGAGGAAGATCACCGGATTCGGATCGCGAATGGCAGCCTTCAGCAAGCCCTTGGCGTCGGCTGCCGTGTACGGCATGACGACCTTGAGACCCGGAATGTGGCTGTACCAGGCCGCATAGCACTGCGAGTGCTGGGCAGCAACACGCGCAGCCGCACCGGACGGACCACGGAAGACCATCGGAGCGCCCATCTGTCCGCCGGACATATAAAGCGTCTTGGCAGCAGAGTTCACGATCTGGTCGATTGCCTGCATGGCAAAGTTGAAGGTCATGAACTCAACGATCGGACGCAGACCTGCAAAAGCAGCCCCTACACCTACACCGGCAAAACCATGTTCGGTGATCGGAGTATCGACAACACGCTTGGAACCGAACTCATCGAGAAGTCCCTGCGTGATCTTGTAAGCGCCCTGATATTCGGCAACTTCTTCACCCATCACGAAAACATTGGGATCGCGGCGCATTTCTTCGGCCATCGCATCACGAAGCGCTTCACGAACTGTCGTGGAAACCATTTCGGTGCCAGCCGGAATGTCCGGGTCGGACGCCACGTCGAGCGCCGGGGCCTTCGGAGCAGCGGGAACAGAATCAGCCTTCTTTTCTTCGGCTTTTGGCTCTTCCTTGGCTTCGTCCTTCGTTGCTGCAACTTTGGCAGCCGGAGCAGAGTCGATATCGGAAGCGCTTTCGCCATCACCGAGAAGCACAGCAATCGGCGTATTGACCTTCACGCCTTCGGTGCCTTCATCGACAAGGATCTTGCCGATCGTGCCTTCATCGACAGCTTCGACTTCCATCGTCGCCTTGTCGGTTTCAATTTCGGCAATCACATCGCCGGACGTAACCTTGTCGCCTTCTTTCTTCAGCCACTTCGAGAGCTTGCCCTCTTCCATGGTTGGGGAAAGTGCGGGCATGAGAATTTCTACGGGCATGACAACACCTTCCTGGAATTAGAGCAGAATATCCGTGTAGAGCTCGGATGCATCCGGCTCCGGATCGTTTTGAGCGAAATCGGCAGAATCGGCGACAATATCGCGGACATCCTTGTCGATTTCCTTCAGCTCTTCCTCGGTTGCCCAACCCTTGTCGATCAGACGCTGCTTGACCTGTTCGATCGGATCATGCTCGGAGCGCATCTTCTGCACTTCTTCCTTCGAGCGATACTTTGCCGGGTCAGACATGGAGTGACCGCGGTATCGATAGGTCTGCATATCGAGAATGATCGGCCCTTTGCCGGAACGCGTCCATTCCACAGCCAGATCGGCGGCAGCCTTGACCGCACGAACATCCATGCCATCAACCTGGATACCAGGAATATTGAAAGAGAGGCCGCGCTTCGAGAAGTCTGTTTCTGCGGACGAGCGCGAAACCGACGTGCCCATGGCATAGCGGTTGTTTTCGATAATGTAGACTACCGGCAGCTTCCACAGCGATGCCATGTTGAAGCTTTCGTAGACCTGCCCCTGATTGGAAGCGCCGTCACCGAAATAGGTGAGTGTAACATTGTCGTTGTCGCGATAGCGATTCGCGAATGCGAGGCCTGTGCCGAGCGAAACCTGCGCACCGACGATACCATGACCACCGTAGAAGTTCTTTTCTTTGGAGAACATGTGCATGGAGCCGCCCTTGCCCTTGGAAAGGCCGCTGCGACGTCCGGTCAGTTCAGCCATCACGCCGCGCGCGCTCATGCCCGCTGCAAGCATATGACCATGATCGCGATAGGCGGTGATAACCTGATCACCTTCCTTCAGCGCCATCTGCATGCCGACCACCACGGCCTCCTGGCCAATATAAAGGTGACAGAAACCGCCGATGAAGCCCATGCCATAAAGCTGGCCGGCCTTTTCTTCGAAACGCCGGATCAACAGCATCTCGCGATAAGCGTCCAGCTCCTGCTTCTTGTCGAAGTTCGCAGGTGCAGGTGCCTTGGGTGCAGTCACAGAAGACGCCTGCGTTTTGCTTGCAGGCGACTTTTTAGCCCTCGGTGCCATATCTCGCTCCCTAAATTGTCGTTCTATTGTGACGTTATACGGGCATATCACAAGATACAATATGCGCCCAGAGCATAGCTGCTATGTCGCCAAACCCTTAAAAACATACCACAAAAAGACAATTAACCGGATTTCAGTTAATTTGAACGGTCTTCCCTAGAGGTGATAATTGTCACTTCATCGGGATGGGAGAGATTAAGCGCTCTGCGCGCCTGCTCGTCAAGCATATCCTTCTCGATGGAACCGTCGCGCAAAAGCGTGACTCGCTTTTCGAGGGCGGTGCGATCTGCTGTCACCTGTTCGAGCTGCTTGGCGAGAAGGCTTTTCTGCTCTTCAAGCTGGATACGAGAGTAAAGACCAAATTCGCCATGATAGGCGTGAAAGCCAAAATAACTCAGAAACGCAGCCGTCAGAATGGGCAAAACAAAACGCCCACGGATCGATTTACGCTTCTGCTTGGTCCACATTTCGGCTTCCTTCCCGGATATTTAGTGCCACTGCGAATCCTGCGAAGGGCGTCAATCCGAATTCCACCATCAAGCATTATTTTGCTTAACAGAGATTTACCAAGAACGGATGTCGGAAGCGGACAATCGTGAATATTCCATGCTGTAGCAGACAGCTTGGAGCGCAAACTATTCAAACGGTCTCATTTCCAGCCTCAAAGGGAATCGGCGTCCAACGCTTTCTAGCTCCCCGGTTTACGCAAGCACCAATGATAGCGAGACGTGAGCGTCTATAGATTCTGACAGTCTCTCGAACCAGAAGCCGCATCAATGTAGGACGGATTTTTGCACGTTTGCGATTGCCGCCAATTGTACTTTCCAGACCGACCTGACGGCACAGCGCCGGGTAAGTCTGATAGACTGCAAAATTCGAGAACGGGCCAAACTCGGAATCAAACAGAAAATGATCCAGAGGGGCCGAAGGCTTTTCCATAAAGGCGAGCATACGCTGTGCGGCTGGCTTTGAGATGATATATCCCGCCGACAGAAGGTGCCGACTGCGCAGTCGTGCAACCGTGAAATGCGTTTCAGCGCAGGGCAGATGCGCCCCCAGAAGAACTGCCCTTTCATGAGTTTCAATCTTTATGATATCCGCATCGACAGGTATCCAGTTGCTTGAAGTAAACAGTTTGCCCGCATCGCGACCAAAAACGACATCATCTTCAAAGACTGCCGCATGGTCTTCTTCACCTTGTGCAATGAATTCGAGACATTTCTTATGGGAAAGAAAACAGCCTATTTCGGCAGGTGTGAGAGGATGTGGCCATTTTTGATTTGAGGCCAATGCATCCTGAACCTGCTCTGGAGTGAACATTCGCGCATCGACGGCGCCCACGCGCGTAAAGTCGCATCCCAGCTTGCGAAACTGCTCCATCATAAAAGCAAGCCGATCGCAGCTCCTGTCGAGATTAATCAGATAAGATTTCATGAAAGCCCCCTAGCGAGATGAACTCCTAGCGCGCATCCAGAAAAGTGTGAAACGGTTTTCTGCCAAGATCCACGTTCATACAAAGGATGAGAGCGCCGATCTACATCAATCAGATCGGCGCTCCAGGGTCGCCATAAATTGTCAATTACCACGGCAGACAGGCGAACTCTTGATCTTGCAAGCTAAACACTAGGGGCGATCAAACATCGACAATCGTGGAAAATCCGCCCATGATCATACGCTTGCCATCAAATGGCATTTGATCCCCCATCGCCTTCATGCGTGGGTCGCTCATCATCTTGCTGTTTGCAGCGTCGCGCGTTGCCTTGTCGGGATATTCAAACCAGGAGAACACAACCTCCTCGTCAGCCTCGGCCTTAACCGCACGTCGAAAATCGGTGACCTTGCCATCCGGCACATCATCTCCCCACGCTTCGACCATCCGCGTCACGCCAAACTCCTTGAATAACACTGCGGCTTCAGCGGCATGCTTGCGATAGACTTCCTTGTTCGCCTTGGGGACGGCGACGACAAATCCTTCAATGTAGGCCATTTTCTCTCTCCCGTTGATAAATCCGCCCACGGCTTCGTCAATTGAATTTCAAGCCGCTCCCCTCATCGGTTCGAACACCAATGCAATTATATTGATATCAATATAATTGCATTGGGTCAAATGCCGGATATCCGGGATCATATAATGCTAAAACGAAAAAAGGCGGGCCAAAGCCCGCCTCTTATAATTCTCAGAGAAAAATCAGAGGAACTTCAGTGCGTTGCGGCCGGCGTAGCGGGCTTGTTTGCCAAGTTCTTCTTCGATACGGATCAGTTGATTGTACTTGGCCGTACGGTCAGAACGAGCCAGCGAGCCGGTTTTAATCTGACCGCAGTTGGTTGCAACGGCGAGATCGGCAATCGTCGAATCCTCGGTTTCACCCGACCGGTGCGACATGACGGCAGTGTAGCCAGCCTTGTGAGCGGTTTCGACAGCGTCAAGCGTTTCAGACAGTGATCCGATCTGGTTGACCTTGACGAGAATCGAGTTGGCAACGCCCATACGGATACCGTCGCGGAGACGAGCCGAGTTTGTAACGAACAGATCATCGCCAACAAGCTGGCACTTGTTACCGATAAGATCGGTCAGATACTTCCAGCCTTCCCAGTCGTCTTCAGCCATACCATCTTCGATGGTGACGATAGGATAGTCGCCAGCGAGTTTGGCAAGATACTTTGCCTGAGCCTTTGGATCACGTGTCTTGCGTTCGCCTTCATAGACGTAGTTGCCATCCTTGAAGAATTCGGTCGCTGCGCAGTCGAGGCCAAGAGCGATATCTTCGCCCGGCTTGAAGCCCGCCTTTTCAATCGATTCCATGATGAAATCGAGTGCAGCCTGAGCATTCTTTAGGTTTGGAGCAAAGCCGCCTTCATCGCCGACGTTGGTGTTGTGACCGGCATCCTTGAGGCGCTTCTTAAGCGTATGGAAAACCTCAGAACCGTACCGAACAGCTTCACGAACCGACGAAGCGCCGACCGGCAGAATCATGAATTCCTGGAAATCGATCGGATTGTCGGCATGTGCGCCGCCATTGATGATGTTCATCATGGGGACCGGCAGAACATGGGCGTTTGCACCACCGACATAGCGATAAAGTGGAAGACCGGTCGCCTGGGCCGCAGCCTTGGCAACGGCAAGCGAAACACCCAGGATTGCATTGGCGCCGAGATTGCCCTTGTTGGCCGAACCGTCGAGCTCGATCATCGTCTGGTCGATAAGCAGTTGGCTTTCCGCATCCATGCCCGCAATAGCGTCAAAAATCTTACCATTAACAGCTTCAACGGCTTTTTCGACGCCCTTGCCGAGATAACGGCTGCCGCCGTCGCGCAGTTCTACGGCTTCATGCGCGCCGGTCGATGCGCCAGACGGAACGGCAGCACGTCCGAAAGAGCCATCTTCAAGCACGACGTCCACTTCGACGGTCGGGTTGCCGCGGCTGTCGAGAATTTCGCGGCCGACGATGTCGATGATTGCAGTCATAGGAACCAGTCCTTCCCTATAGATTGCCCCGCCATATCCGCGAGGCGCTTAACAAATCCGATGCGGCCATTTCTTAGCTCATAATCCTGAAAGTTTGCAGACATTTCAGAAAAGATTATGCACCTGGCCAGTTTTTAAGCCTTAACGAAACAAAAGGCGGAGGAAAATCCCCCGCCTTTTTAAATTCTTCGCGAACTGTTTAAAGCCCCTTCGCGATGCGATCAAAAGCCATGAGCTTTTCGAGAAGTGCAGGCATTTTATCCACCGGAACCATGTTCGGGCCATCGGATGGTGCATTATCCGGATCCTGATGCGTTTCGATGAAGAGCCCGGCAACGCCAACGGCAACGGCCGCACGCGCGAGTGTTTCGACGAATTCGCGCTGACCGCCGGTAGAACCACCCTGCCCGCCCGGTTGCTGCACGGAGTGAGTCGCATCAAATACGACCGGTGAGCCGAGACCTGCCATGATCGGCAAGGAACGCATGTCGGAAACGAGCGTATTATAACCGAACGACGCACCGCGTTCAGTTGCAAGCACATTCGGATTGCCGCTTTCCGTGATCTTGGAAAGAACGTTCTTCATATCCCACGGTGCCAGAAACTGCCCCTTCTTCACGTTCACGACACGTCCGGTCTTTGCGGCAGCAATCAACAGGTCGGTCTGGCGGCATAGAAATGCCGGGATTTGCAGGACATCGACCATAGGAGCAACTTCGGCACATTGCTCTTCAGTGTGGACATCCGTCAGCACCGGAAAGCCGAATTCCTTCTTAAGATCGGAAAAGACTTCCATTGCCTTTTCGAGGCCGATTCCACGCTCAGCCTTCAAGGATGTGCGATTGGCTTTATCGAAGCTGGACTTGTAAACGAGACCAATGCCGAGCTTATCGGTCATTTCCTTGAGGCGGCCTGCCATATCGAAAGCGTGTTCACGCGTTTCCATCTGGCATGGGCCTGCTATCAGGGCGAACGGCGCACTGTTTGAAAAAGTAACATTTCCGATTTTTACGGATGGATTGGCGGTCGCCATGACGTGAACCTCGATACTGAATGCCTCGCAAGCATCTTATCTGGCGTAAAGACTGGTCGAAAACAAGAGCACGGCCTGAAAGCAGAAATGAAAACGCGCCCCGAAAGGCGCGTTAGAGTTTCAGACCAGACGGCTCTGTTCAATCGCCGCTTCAATGAAGGAAGCGAACAGCGGATGCGGTTCGAACGGTCGGGACTTCAGTTCCGGATGGTATTGAACACCGATAAACCACGGGTGGTCAGGATATTCGACTGTCTCAGGCAGAACACCATCTGGGGACATGCCTGCGAAGTTCAGTCCGGCAGATTCCAGACGTTCCTTGTAGTCGATGTTGACTTCGTAGCGATGACGATGACGCTCGGAAATATCGGTCGAACCGTAGATTTCCGCGATCTTTGAACCGGAAGCAAGAGCTGCCTCATAAGCTCCAAGACGCATCGTGCCGCCAAGATCGCCAGCCGAAGCACGCTTCTCAAGCATATTACCCTTCAGCCACTCGGTCATAAGACCGACAACGGGTTCCTTGGTCGGGCCGAACTCTGTTGAAGAGGCGTTTTCGATACCGACGAGATTGCGTGCTGCTTCAATGCAGGCCATCTGCATACCGAAGCAGATACCGAAGTAAGGAACCTTGCGTTCGCGAGCGAACTTCGCTGCAAGAATCTTACCCTCTGCGCCACGTTCGCCAAAGCCGCCCGGCACCAGAATGCCGTGAACCTTTTCCAGATATGGAGCCGGATCTTCGCTTTCGAAGACTTCCGCCTCGATCCAGTCGAGGTTGACCTTCACCTTGTTGGCAAGGCCACCATGATAAAGCGCCTCGATCAATGACTTATAGGCATCCTTGAGGCCGGTATACTTGCCAACGATGGCGATAGTCACTTCGCCTTCCGGATTGTGGAGACGGTTGGAAACCTCTTCCCATCGATCCATGCGCGGCTTCGGAGCCGGATCGATACCGAATGCCGACAGAACTTCCGAATCAAGGCCTTCCTTGTGGTAGGCGATCGGAACATCGTAGATCGTAGCCACGTCGAGCGCCTGAATGACGGCGCTTTCGCGGACATTACAGAACAACGACAGCTTGCGACGTTCTGATTCAGGAATCTCGCGATCGGCGCGAACCAGAAGGATATCCGGAGCAATACCGATAGAGCGCAGTTCCTTGACCGAATGCTGAGTCGGCTTGGTCTTCAATTCGCCGGCTGCCGGAATATACGGCATCAAGGTCAGATGGATATAAACCGCCGTTCCGCGCGGCAACTCGTTACCAAGTTGGCGGATAGCTTCGAGGAAGGGCATGGCTTCGATGTCGCCAACCGTGCCGCCGATTTCGCAAAGAACGAAATCATAGTCTTCGTTGCCTTCAAGAACGAAGTTCTTGATCTCATCGGTCACATGAGGAATGACCTGAACCGTCGCACCGAGATAATCGCCGCGGCGTTCCTTTTCGATGATGTTACGGTAGATGCGACCGGTGGTAATGTTGTCCTGCTGGTTGGCAGGGCGACCGGTGAACCGCTCGTAATGGCCCAGATCAAGATCGGTTTCAGCACCATCGTCAGTGACAAATACCTCACCGTGCTGGTAAGGCGACATCGTGCCGGGATCGACATTCAGATAAGGGTCGAGTTTACGGATACGCACGCGGTAACCACGTGCCTGAAGGAGTGCAGCCAGTGCTGCAGCAGCTATGCCTTTTCCAAGGGAAGAAACCACGCCGCCAGTGATGAATACATATCGCGCCATGGGCTTATCTCGTTAGACTTTCTTGATTGATTCCGCCACAAAAAAATGCACCCCGGCGGTGTTTTTTCACCGAAGCCAGGCGGTAATCGTCGTTGCACAAAGAAAAACCGGAGCCAGAAACCCCGGAGCGAATACGTCTGTATTCTCTAGCGCCCCTATTCATATAAAGCCACGTCGAAGCTCGAAATCCACAGCTTCCACCTGCCAGAATAGCCATTTGCGCAAAAGAAAAGGCCGAACTCGTAAGCCCGGCCACATTCACATAGTCATTTGCAGATCAGAGAACAACCACTTCGGTGCCCAGACCGACGCGTTCATAAAGATCCATCACATCCTCGTTAATCATGCGGAAGCAGCCGTTGGAAGCCGAGCTGCCGATTGTCCAAGGCTGCACCGTGCCGTGAATGCGGATGTAGGTATCCTTGTTGCCCTGAAACAGATACATGGCGCGCGAACCAAGTGGATTGCCCGGACCGCCATCCATGCCGTTCTTGAAGCGACCATAGTGAGCAGGATCACGCTCGATCATTTCCTTGGTCGGAATCCAGCGCGGCCATTCGCGCTTGGCGCTGATCGTCGCCGTACCCTGGAATTCCAGACCCTGCTTGCCAACAGCAATACCATAGCGGCGCGCAGTCGAGGAGGTTTCCACAAGATAGAGGAAACGCTGCTTCGGATCGATCACAATCGTGCCCGGCTTGTAACCGGTGAAAGCAACTTCCTGCGGACGGAACTTTGGATCGACGCTATATTTGTTAGCCTTGACCGTATTGCCGCTCTTGGAAGCCTTTTTCTTCTTCGGCTTTTCCGGATTGGCCTTGGCATCGCTTGAAAGCGCAACTTGCTGAACGGTTGCGGCAGCCTCGTTGAGCTGCGCTTCAGCGCTTACCGGCGAGGCTGCAAATGCCGGAGCGGCTGCTCCAATGCAGAGACTTGCAATACCTGCCATCAGAATACGGCGTGAAAACATGTTCGGTTCCCGAAAATTCAAGCACAAGGGAGAAACGCCTGCCGCGTTCATTGCGACCAGACTTTCGCCCTGCTTACTGCAAAGCGATCCGGTTCTCAATTCGCTGCCACCATTGTGCAATGCGATTCGCTGCAGCGTATTGCCTAGCTGCAACACTTTGCAGCCCCATGGTTAACAAAAGGAAAACCGGCCACGAGGGCCGGTTTCGCATTCTGTTCATTTTGCCCGTGTTTTTACTGCGAGCTTGGAACCGGATTGGCCGGGGTTTCCGGAACAACCGGAGCCTGCGGCTGCGTAGCATCGGGCTGCGTTGCCGGCGCCTCAGCGCCCGGTGTGGTCTGATTGGCGTCAGGACGCGAAGACTCACCGCCCAACTGGTTAAGGATACCGCCACCATTGCCGCCTGCCGGAGCAGTCTGGCTGCCGGATGCAGCCGGAATACGGTTGAGGATATCGGTCGGCTTTTCACCGTAGCGCGCCATGATGCCCAGAATAAGCGAGGTCGCGAAGAAACCGATCGCGAGAATGGCTGTCGTGCGGGTCAGCGCGTTAGCCGCGCCACGAGCCGTCATGAACCCTGAACCGCCGCCAATGCCAAGGCCACCGCCTTCCGAACGCTGGATAAGCACAACGCCGACAAGCGCCAGCACGATCAACAAATGAATGACAATGATTACGGTCTGCATGGGTTACGGTCTTTATATCCCTAAAACTAGAGCGGCTCTTTACACGCTATTGTCCAATAATCCAAGCCCTGAGACCAAGATAGACAGACGTGACGTGCCGGTTACAAATTACGGTAGGTTTCGCATATGGCGAGAAAATCGTTCGCCTTCAAGCTCGCACCGCCGACAAGCGCCCCGTCAACATCCGCAACGCCCAGCAATTCCAGCGCATTTGAAGGCTTTACCGAACCGCCGTAGAGCAGTCGAAGATGCGCGCCCTTCGTGCCGAAGCGTTCAACCAGCTGCGAACGCATGAAGGCATGCGCAGCGCGTACGTCCTGCACCGTCGGCGTCAGCCCCGTACCGATCGCCCAAACCGGTTCGTAAGCAATGATCGTATTCTCAGCATTGACGCCATCCGGCAAGGAGCCAGCAAGCTGCTTGCCGATTACATCCAGCGTACGCTCTGCCTTGCGCTCATCAGCGGTTTCACCGACGCAAACAATTGCGATCAGTCCGGCAGTCCATGCGGCCTCGGTCTTGGCGCGGATGGTTTCATTGCTTTCATGATGGTCGGTCCGGCGCTCAGAATGACCGATGATGACATGCGTCGCGCCTGCTTCCTTCAGCATCTCGGCGGAAACATCGCCCGTATGCGCACCGGACACTTTATGGTGAGCATCCTGACCGCCGAGACCAACAGTCTCGCCTTCGAGCGTTTCAGCCGCGCGGGAAAGAAGTGTAGCAGGCACACAGATGACTGCATCGAGCTTGCGGCCGAGATCGGAGCTCAGACCGGCAGCAATCGCACGCAATTCGGTCAGGGATTCTCCCGTGCCATTCATCTTCCAGTTGCCAGCAACCAGCGGACGGATTCCCGGAGTCATTTTGTTCTCCTCGCCTGTTCAAAACAGCAGATGCGACCGCCTGTTGAGGGTCGGTCAGCACCAAAATTTGCCACTGACTAAGCGTATTCGTGCCGCAATGCAAATGTTCTTGAGTGCCTATATGCAATGAGACCTTGCATATAGGGCTGGCTTGAGGTTATCCCCTGACTGGCTCTATCTATAAAAGCCGAGCCTCGATTTGTTCTTGAAGGGTTTCCAATGCTCGACAGCCTGCGTTCCGCCGCTCAATCCTGGGTCGCCAAACTTCTGCTTGGCCTGCTTGTACTGAGCTTTGCGATCTGGGGCATCTCCGATGTCTTTCGCGGTGGCCTGTCAGGCAATGCCGCTTTGACGGCTGGCGGTTCCGAAGTGAGCGCCACTGATTATCGTTTCGCTTATGAGCAGCAGATGATGCGCCTGTCTCAACAGTTCCGCCAGCGTTTGACGCGCGAACAGGCAAAAACCCTCGGTGTCGAAAATCAAGTGCTCGCTCAGCTCGCAGCCGGTGTGGTTCTGGATGAAGGTGCGCGCAACATGCAGCTCGGCCTTTCCAAGGATGGAATTGCTCGACTGACTGGTGAAGATCCGGCTTTCCATGATGCAAGCGGCAACTTCAATCGTGCGCAGTTTGATGCGGTTCTTCGTCAGTCCGGCATTCGTGCGCAGGATTACCTGGACAATCGCGCGAAAGTGGCCCGCCGTCAGCAGATCGTGGAAGCTGCAACGGACGGCATCAAACTTCCAAACGCAGCATTGAAGGCGCTGGCTCTTTATCAGCGGGAAACCCGCAGCGCCGACTATGTGACCATTCAGGCTGAAAAGGCCGATGCTGTCCCTGCCCCGTCCGAAGATGCACTCAAGACTTATTTTGACGCGCACAAGGACGAGTACAAGGCGCCGGAATACCGGAAAATAACCTATGTGAAGCTGGAACCGGCCGATATTGCCGATCCGTCCGCCGTCACGCAGGACGAAATCAACGAATACCATGAAAAGAACAAGGACCGCTTCAGCACGATCGAAAAGCGCACCATCGAGCAATTGAGCTTTGCCGATGATGCCGCCGCCGAAGCTGCCCAGCAGAAAATTGCCGCTGGAACGAGCTTCACCGACATCGGCAAGGAGCAGGGCAAAACGGAAGACGACCTGAAGCTTGGTACGTTTGAGAAATCGGCTATTCCTGATCAGGCAGTTGCCGACGCAGCTTTTGCACTGGCGGAAAACGGTGTCAGCCCGGTCGTGAAGGGCGGCTTCGGTCCGGTTATCCTGCGCGTGACGCAGATCGAACCAGCTCATGTGAAGCCACAAGCCGAAGTTGAAGGCGAAATTCGCACCACGCTTGCCAACAATATCGCAGCAAGCAGCATCAGCGGCATTCATGACTCCTATGAGCAGGACCGTTCCGACGGCGCATCCATGGCTGATGTGGCAAAGAAGCTGAGCCTCAAGTCCGTCACGGTGGAAGCCGTCGATTCCGAGGGCAACGATCCTTCCGGTAATCCGGTGCAGTTGCCAAACTCGGAAGCGTTGCTTTCTGCGGCCTTCCAGGCTGATCAGGGTTTCGACAACGACGCCCTGACCATGAGCAATGTCGGCTATCTCTGGTACCAGATTGATGGTGTAACTCCGGCACGTGAACGTACGCTCGACGAAGTCAAGGACAAGGTTGTAGCAGCGTGGAAGGGCGAAGAGGCTGTCAAGCGCCTTAACCAGCGTGTAGACGAGCTGAAGAAGCGTCTTGACGGCGGCGCGACACTCGACGCAATCGCTGGAGAACTGGGCGTCGAGAAGCAGACCAAGCGTGGTATTGTTCGCACCACCAACGACGCCGATATCGGAACGGCTGCCGCAGCGCAGATTTTCCGTGGAGCAAATGGCCTGACCGGCAGCGCCGCAGCGCCTTCGGATGATGCACAGATCCTGTTCAAGGTTGTTGAAGTAACCGAACCTGCCGGAGCAGGTCCGGAAGCTATTCCGGAACAGCAGCAGAAGTATCTGGCGACGTCACTCTCGGATGACGTTCTCGAACAGCTCGTCGGCGAATTGCAGAAGCAGTACCCTGTGAAGATAAACCAGACCGTCATTAACAACGCTCTGGCGTTTTAAGGATGGTGGGCATTCAAAATGGCTGATCTAAAACCTTATATTGCGAAAGCTGCTGCTGGAGAGCCGCTTTCGCTCGAGGATTCCAGGGCCGCCTTCGACATCATGATGTCGGGCCAGGCAACGCCGTCGCAAATCGGCGGACTGCTGATGGCATTGCGTGTACGCGGTGAAACCGTGCCGGAAATCGCCGGTGCCGTTGCCTCCATGCGCTCGCGTATGTTGGGAGTTTCCGCTCCCGACAATGCTATCGATATTGTTGGAACCGGTGGTGATCAATCAGGCTCATACAACGTCTCAAGCTGCTCGGCGTTTGTTGTTGCTGGCGCGGGTGTTCCCGTCGCCAAGCATGGCAACCGCGCCCTCTCCTCCCGCTCCGGCGCAGCCGATGCGCTAGCCGCGCTCGGTATCAATATCGAGGCAGACGCGAGCATCATTGGTCGCAGCATTACAGAAGCCGGTCTTGGCTTCATGTTTGCGCCGATGCACCATTCTGCCATGCGCCATGTAGGCCCTTCCCGCGTTGAACTCGGCACACGCACCATCTTCAATCTGCTTGGCCCTCTTTCCAACCCGGCCAGTGTCAAGCGTCAGCTTGTCGGGGTATTCGCTCCACAATGGCTCGTGCCGCTGGCTGAAGTGCTCAAGGAACTCGGTTCCGAAGCGGCTTGGGTTGTCTATGGCGATGGTCTCGACGAAATGACTACCGCGGGCACGACACAGGTTGCTGCCCTCGAAAACGGTCAAATCCGCACCTTTGAGATCACACCGGAAGAAGTTGGACTCCGTCGTTGCGATCCGGCAGAACTGAAAGGCGGCGAGGCTTCGGTAAACGCCAAGGCTCTACTGGGTGTGCTTGAAGGCGAGAAAAACGCCTATCGAGATATCGTTCTGCTCAATTCGGGCGCGGCGCTCGTCATTTCTGGCAAAGCGGAAAATCTGAAAGAAGGCATCGCACTCGCTGCGCAATCCATCGACAGTGGTGCAGCACTTGCTGTTTTGCAGAAGGTGATTGCCGTTTCGAACGACAAGGCCGCCTGACGGAAAGGATTAAGTCATGTCCACTGACATTCTGCGCAAAATCGAGACTTACAAGCGCGAAGAAATCGCCGCTGCAAAGGCCAAGCGCACAGTCGCTGATTTGAAGGCACGAGCGCAGGACCAGGAAGCGCCGCGTGGTTTCCTCAAGGCATTGGAAGCGAAACGAGCCGCCAACGAATTCGCGCTGATCGCCGAGATCAAGAAGGCAAGTCCATCGAAAGGCCTGATCCGCCCTGATTTTGATCCGCCCGCACTCGCAAAAGCCTATGAAGCCGGTGGTGCTGCATGTCTCTCTGTTTTGACTGACACGCCTTCATTTCAAGGAGCACCCGAATTTCTAACGGCAGCTCGCAACGCTTGCGGTCTCCCTGCCCTACGCAAGGATTTTCTGTTCGATACCTATCAGGTACACGAAGCCCGTAGTTGGGGTGCCGATTGCATTCTGATCATTCTGGCGAGCGTCGATGATGATTTGGCGAAGGCGCTCGAAGATACTGCATTCGAACTCGGCATGGATGCACTCATCGAGGTGCACGACGAAGCCGAGATGGAACGCGCATTGAAGCTTTCATCGCATCTGCTCGGCGTTAACAATCGCAATCTGCGTACATTCGAGGTCGATCTGGCCGTTTCCGAACGCCTGTCGAAGATAGCTCCTTCCGATCGTATTCTGGTTGGTGAAAGCGGCATATTCACACACGAAGATTGCCTGCGTCTGGAGAAGTCGGGGATCGAGACGTTCCTCATCGGCGAGAGCCTGATGCGTAAGACAGATGTCGCAGCCGCGACGCGCGAGCTTCTGATCGGCAAGGCTTGAACAATGACGTCCAAGCTTACGCATATCGACCAGACCGGCGCTGCCAATATGGTGGATGTTGGGGCCAAGGACGAAACGGAACGTCAAGCCATGGCCGAAGGATCGGTCAAAATGAAGTCGGAAACGCTGGCGCTCATTCTGGAAGGCAATGCCGCGAAGGGCGACGTCATCGGCACGGCGCGTCTGGCGGGCATCATGGCGGCCAAAAAGACCGCCGACCTGATTCCCCTCTGCCATTCGCTGATGCTGACCAAAGTAGCTGTCGAGATTGAGCCGGATCAGGCACTGCCTGGCTTGCGCGTTCGCGCACTCGCCAAGCTCAAGGGACGTACCGGCGTGGAAATGGAAGCCCTCACCGCTGTTTCAGTCACGTGTCTTACGATCTACGACATGGCCAAAGCCGTCGACAAGCATATGGAGATCGGCGGGATCCGTGTTACCGAAAAGAGCGGCGGCAAGTCAGGTAACTGGAAGGCATAAACCGCTAAACTTTGCGCTGGATCAATTGTTCCGCACGGATTCCATGATCTAGACGGGTCTACAATTCAGTTCGAGAGGAAACGCCATGTCCCTTCTCCCCGTCGATGAAGCTCTGGCCCGCATCCTGAAATCCGCAGAGCCGCACGGCACAGAACAAGTCGCTTTGTCAGATGCGGGTGGGCGTGTAGTTGCAACATCTGTATTAGCACATTTTCTGCAGCCGCCTTTCGACGGGTCGGCCATGGACGGTTACGCCCTGATCGCACCAAACGACATCTCTTATCCCGTTAAGTTCGATATCATCGGCGAATCGGCCGCAGGTAATCGCTTCGAAGGCGAATTAGGGGTTGGACAGGCAGTTCGCATTTTTACCGGCGCGCCACTGCCCACAGGCACGGACACAATTGTCATTCAGGAGCACACTGAGCGTTTTGGCAACCGGCTAACCGTTCACGAAGGAATAGAGCCAGGACGGCATATACGCCGCGCGGGCCTCGATTTTTCGCCCGGCAGTATCGTCATTCCGAGCGGGCGTGAGTTGGACGCCGCTGCACTGTCGCTGGCAGCGGCCAGCGGTAATGCGAAGATCGGCGTATTCCAAAAGCCAAAAGTGGCAATTATTGCGACTGGTGATGAGCTTGTTCCTCCCGGTCAAATACCCGGAAAAGACCAGATTGTTGCATCGAACAGTGTGGGAATTGCCGAGATCGTAAGGCGAGCCAGCGGAACGCCACAAGATAAGGGGATCATTCCAGATGATCCCGCCAAAATCGAACAGGCAATCGCCGATGGCCTGCAAAGCGGCATCGACATTCTGGTGACTATCGGCGGCGCTTCCGTCGGCGACCGGGATTTTGTGCATGGCGCATTGCAGAAACTGGGCGTCAATCTCGACTTCTGGAAGATCGCCATGCGACCCGGAAAACCCCTGATGTATGGACGCATCGAAAAGAACGGCAAGATCGTCCATGTCATCGGCCTGCCGGGTAATCCTGTTTCAAGCCTCGTCTGCAGCCTTGTTTTTCTCCGTCCTCTTGTGGCCAAGCTTGCCGGAACCAGCCTTGATGCGGATATTCGACCAGCAAAGCTGGGTACTGCCCTGTCTGCAAACGATCATCGCCGCGACTATATTAGAGCTACCATCGAATCAGGTCCGGACGGAACGCTGATCGCAAAGCCGTTTCCACTCCAGGATTCGTCTATGCTTTCCGCTCTCGTCGGCTCGAAAGCACTTCTCATCAGGGACGAGAATGCTCCAGAGGCCGCAATCGGGGATGATTGTCGTGTCCTCATGCTATAGATTGAGTATGAATCTCGGCTCCCACTAAAGCATGAGAAAATCGATCTAACTCATGCTAAAATATATCTTATTCAGATCAGGCACTAAAGTGTCGTGTCAGTGATTGCCCCGTCCTGAAACATTCCGTTCAATCTCACCTTGAGCGTTAATGGTTTTAAAACCATTGCAGAACAAGACTGGAACATATAGTGTTCGTTCTGGTTTTGTTTTTCTCGATTCTTGGCCGGGAGGGTGTCGCGCATGTTAACCCGTAAACAGCACGAGCTTCTGCTGTTCATTCATGAACGTCTGAAAGAAACGGGCATTCCGCCATCTTTCGACGAAATGAAGGAGGCGCTCGATCTGGCTTCAAAATCGGGTATTCATCGTCTGATTACCGCTCTGGAAGAGCGTGGCTTCATTCGCCGTTTGCCAAACCGGGCACGCGCACTTGAGGTGTTGCGTCTGCCGGATTCCATCGCTCCCGGGCTCAATTCACAAAAGAAGTTCGCTCCCAGCGTTATCGAAGGCAGCCTGGGCAAAGCCCCGCCGCCACCGTCGCGCCCTGCCCCTGTGGCTACGAATGACGACACGACCGGAACTGTATCCGTACCGGTTATGGGGCGAATTGCTGCTGGTGTACCTATCTCCGCGATTCAGAATCAGACTCATTCCCTCAGCCTTCCACCCGAAATGATCGGCGCGGGCGAGCATTACGCGCTTGAGGTCCGAGGCGACTCAATGATTGATGCGGGAATTTTCGACGGAGACACGGTCATCATCAAGCGCGGCGAATCCGCGAATCCGGGTGAAATCGTAGTCGCTCTCGTCGATGACGAAGAGGCCACGTTGAAGCGCTTCCGTCGTAAGGGCGCATCTATTGCTCTCGAAGCAGCCAACCCTGCCTATGAAACACGGATCTTCGGCCCCGACCGAGTCCGGGTTCAAGGCAAGCTTGTCGGCCTGATCCGCCGCTACTAGTGGATTGAATTTGACGTTTGAGACTCTTCCGATATCAATCCCGTTTCAAACGTCAAATTTGAAAAATCCATTAGATTCATAAAGTTGCTAGTGGTCTTTTTGATTCCAACATTTGCTCAGCGCTCATATCCGAGGGATGCAAATGTCGGAATCAGACCACTAGAGCGCATCACGAAAAGTGTGAAGCTGCTCTGCGCAGGAATATACGTAAAGCAGAAAAATCAGGCATATTCATAGTTCCGTTTTAGCTGGAAGCGCTCGAAAGTCATTCGCAGCGATTTGCGTCGTCGTCGGCATCTGATGAACAGATCGCTGCATTCTTGGCTGGTCGGGATTTGGGCTTGTACTCGCGTTCAGCCAAACCGCGTGCCGCACGCGCATGGATGCGATGCAAATGCCAAGGACGGCTCGGCACGTCGACGGCATATGTCACTCGGTCGTCTGGCTGCAAATTGGAGATTAGCTGGCTCGGTTCGGGCTTAACAGTTTCATTCGCCCCGCCCGCTACAGTCATAATAGATCGGCTTTCATCTTGTCCTTCGCCAAGCCTGATCTCGACTGTCCCCTTCAGCGCCAGATCGCGCTTGCTGATACTGAGCGTTGCGGAGCGACGGCACGCAATGTCCTTACCCGGAACGGCGAGAATAACCACATCCCCGATATTACAGGCTATCTCCTGCATAGCCGCATCTGCGGTATAGGCTAGTGTGCGACCATCACGCAAAGTAATCGTGCACAATCCGTCGTCACATTCGAAGCCGCTATAATTGGCCTGCTTCTCGTTTTTAACCGAAGGCGGCGAAACGAACTCCTCGACCAGATAAGCGGTTTTCCAATTGTCGATCGTAAACTGTGACGGTCGATTTCGATTCACCGCGAACCTCCCATCCGCCAATCGAACCCCGACCAGTTTAGCGTCTTCTGAGACCACGATATCTGGAAAAGGTTCACGAACGAAAACCACCAGTCCCAAGATGATGAAAGGCAGTGCCAGCGCTTTCAGTCTGGTGGAAAGCAGAACGAGCAGAACGAGCACAACGGTCCAGAGGAGAAGTGTAAGCGCGGGCATCGCTCCGGGATTACCATCGGGCGACCAAGTTGCAACGAAGGCAGCAATGTTTCTAACGGCCCAAATCCCCCAGCCCATGACCTGCAAGGGCACCCAGTCAAGCTGCACTGGCATCAACACGAGACTGAAAACGGCAAACGGCATGACGAGAATAGCGATTACAGGCTCGGCAAGAACATTTCCCACCAGACCGAACGGCGCAGTATTGTTGAAATGATAAGCGGCAAAAATTCCGCTGGCCAATCCCGCTATGAGAGAAGTTCCTGCTGCTGCCGTGACTGGTTTCAGAATTCTACCAGCAAAGCCATGAGGAGCCTTGGCACGCTTTTCTGTGCCAATGTGCCTGTTTCTGTTGTACTCACTCCACCCGGCGTAACCGGCAATCAATGCCGCCGTGGCAGAGAATGACATTTGAAAACTTGGCCCCAATATCTCGTGAGGGGAAATGGCAATCATGGCGAGAGCCGCAATAGCCAGATTGCGCATGCTGATGGCCGCACGGTCCACCAGCAGGGCCCCAAGCATGACCGCAATCATCACATAGCTTCGTTGTGCAGCAACATCCGCACCGGACATGGCAAGATAGAAGGTACAGCTTAGCAAGGAGAGAAATGCCGCGTATTTCTTCACGGGATGCCGCACGCTAAACGCCGGAAACAGCGCGAAGAGAGACCTCAGTGACAGCATGACGACTCCGGCTGCAAGCGCCATATGCAAACCGGAAATCGACAAGATATGTGCAAGCCCCGCCTTGCGCAGATCTTCGTTCGTCTGCTCGCTAATCCCCGCCCGCGTGCCTGCGACAAGTGCTGAGGCGACACTGCCATCCTCCCCACCTATCACTTCCTCGATTCGTTCAGACACCCGAACACGCAACATGGCAATCCATTGGGAAATTTCCGCAGTCAGTTCATCTGGCGGAGAAACCATCGTCACTTTGGGTGTTCCGAGAAAGAACCCGTTGGCACCAATGCCATTGAAATAGGCGTGGAACGAAAAGTCATAATTGCCGGGACGAACCGGACCTGAAGGGGTACGCAATCGAACAAAACCTGTCAGTCCGCCGCCGATGGCAGTTGACGCAGGTATGTCCCTCGCATTGATCCGAATACGCTTGGGTGGAAAACGGAGTTTTGGACGCTCTGTCTGAAGCACATCAAGCGTTATCCGCCAGCTTCCATTATCCTGATATTCAAGCGCGACAACCCGGCCCGTTACGCGCGTCGCCACATCGGAACCTAGCATCGGTGTCGAACGGCGTTCCGTCTCCCATTTGCCGGCCAACACCCCTGCCAGCAGAGCGACTATCAATGTCACGCCTTGCGCAGCAGCGAATTGCCTGCGCGTCAAAAACCGCAATATTACGGCGATCCCGAGCATGGACAAAAGCGGTGTCCATGCAGGCTCGAATGAAAGCGTGAAATAGATAATTGCGCCAATACCAGCAAAAACTGGCAGCAAAAGAAAGTATACGCCGCGTCCCGCCTCAGTTTCGACCGCTGCCTTAAACTGCCTGCCCGAGACCGACGGTATAGAAAGGAACCGTTCATACAGGGTCGGCGCAGACGGCTTGACCGGCGGTGAATTTACCGAAAGCCCGGTTTCATCCTGAGGCCAGACCTCTGGCAACAGAGCGCGCACCAAACCGTCGGGCATGCTTTTCACAAGCGCCCGTTCGTTTGCATCGCTCGCTTCCCTGATGCCTGTCATGCCCCCGCCTGACCGCAAAAGTTGGTCCAAACCGCCGGAATACCCCGAAAGAACGACGGCACATTCGTGCGAAAGCAGCGTGAAGCCCTTGCGCACATTGCTGCCTATGCTACATGAACCGCAGCCGAAATCGAGTGGGTTCGCATAGCGAACCGCGATTACCTGCCGGACAGTCTCGTGCAGGCATTGGAATTCAAGTTCGCGCCTGTGTCTCCGGCATTTGCCGCTGCTCTAAAAAGGCGCACGACATAGTGGAGCTATCATGTCGAAACCGGTTGTTACCCGTTTTGCCCCCTCGCCCACGGGGTATCTGCACATTGGTGGTGCGCGCACTGCCTTATTCAACTGGCTCTATGCCAAGCACACAGGCGGCAAGATGCTGCTGCGCATCGAAGACACCGACCGGGAACGTTCCACAGACGCCGCAACGGCTGCCATTCTCGATGGCCTGACCTGGCTGGGTCTGGACTGGGACGGCGATGCCATCTCGCAGTTCGAGCGCGCGCCTCGCCATCGCGAAGTAGCGGAAGAACTCGTTGCTCTCGGCAAGGCATATTATTGCTATGCAACGCCGGAAGAACTCGAAGAAATGCGCGAGAAAGCACGGGCCGAAGGCCGCCCCCCGCGTTATGACGGTCGCTGGCGTGATCGTGACCCGTCCGAAGCGCCTGCAGGTGTGAAGCCAGTCATTCGGATCAAGGCACCGCAGGAAGGCGAGACCCTCGTGCAGGATGCAGTGCAAGGCGATGTGCGTTTCCCGAACAAGGATCTGGACGATTTCATCATTCTGCGTTCCGATGGTACGCCGACTTATATGCATGCGGTCGTTGTCGACGATCACGATATGGGTGTGACGCACATCATTCGCGGCGACGATCATCTGACCAATGCCGCTCGACAGACTGTCATCTATGATGCAATGGGCTGGGATGTGCCGCAAATGTCGCATATCCCCCTCATTCATGGTGCGGACGGTGCAAAACTTTCCAAACGACATGGCGCTTTGGGTGTGGATGCCTACCGTGCGATGGGCTATTTGCCTGCAGCCCTGCGCAACTACCTTGTGCGTCTCGGCTGGAGCCATGGCGACGACGAAATCATGTCGACTGAACAGATGATCGAATGGTTCGACGTGAAGGATATCAACAAGGGTGCGGCTCGCTTCGATTTTCAGAAGCTCGAGGCAATCAATGGCGTCTATATGCGCGCCAGCGACGACAAGGCACTTTATGATGCGCTCATCGCAGTTTTGCCGGAAATCGAAGGCGGCAATGAAATTGCCGCTGCTCTGGACGATACGCGAAGCGCGCAATTACTTGCCGCTATGCCTGGTCTGAAAGATCGTGCCAAAACCTTGGTGGAACTTGCTGACGGATCGAAATTCATCTTCGCTACCCGTCCGCTCGACCTTGATGAGAAAGCCGCCTCACTCCTGAATGAGGAAGGCCGTACCGTGCTCAAATCCGTACTCCCGGATCTGGAAGCAGCAGACGAATGGACCGTTGAATCTCTTGATGCCGTCGTAAGGACTCACGCAGAGAAAACCGGACTGAAACTGGGCAAGATTGCACAGCCCCTACGCGCAGCCTTGACCGGTCGCGCTACCTCTCCGGGTGTATTTGACGTGCTTTTCGTCCTTGGACGTGAAGAGTCACTTGGACGTGTTCGCGATCAAATCGGTTAAGGTGGGAACATTCACGCTGACGTGACAAAACCGGCGTAAATAGTTCAAATTACGCATTGCATCACGAACGGTTTGGGATAGTTTGACGGGCAAAATCGTTAGGATAATGCGTGAAACGCCGATGGTACCCGCAGTCCGGGGACCATGCCAAAAGATAAAAGACAAATTATAACGACGATTACAATTCTGCCGTCGTGCGGGCGGCAAAGTGGACATGAAAGGAAACACGATGTCAGATAGGACAGCCAGCTTTACACTAGAAGGCAAAACATTCGACCTGCCTGTGCGACAAGGCACTGTCGGACCAGACGTCGTTGATATCGGTCCACTCTACAAGAATTCCCAAATGTTCACCTACGATCCGGGCTTCACGTCCACGGCATCGTGCGAATCCAAGATCACCTATATCGATGGCGATGAAGGCACTCTGCTCTATCGCGGTTACCCGATCGACCAGCTCGCCGAACATGGTGATTTCCTGGAAACCTGCTATCTGCTTCTCTACGGCGAATTGCCGACTGCAACCCAGAAGTCTGACTTCGACTATCGTGTGACGCGCCACACGATGATCCACGAGCAGATGACGAAGTTCTTTACGGGCTTCCGTCGTGACGCCCATCCAATGGCTGTGATGGTCGGTTGCGTCGGTGCAATGTCGGCCTTCTATCATGACTCGACCGACATCACCGACCCGCATCAGCGTATGGTCGCTTCCATCCGCCTGATCGCCAAGGTTCCGACGCTTGCTGCTATGGCCTACAAATACCATATCGGCCAGCCGTTCATGTATCCGAAGAACGACCTCGATTTCGCATCGAACTTCCTGCACATGTGCTTTGGCGTTCCGTGCGAGGATTACAAGGTCAACCCCGTTCTGGCTCGCGCGATGGACCGCATCTTCATCCTCCACGCGGATCATGAGCAGAACGCCTCGACCTCGACCGTGCGTCTCGCCGGTTCTTCAGGCGCAAATCCATTTGCATGTATCGCTGCCGGCGTTGCCTGTCTCTGGGGCCCTGCCCATGGCGGCGCAAACGAAGCGGCACTCAACATGCTGGCGGAAATTGGCTCTGTTGACCGCATTCCAGAATTCATCGCCCGCGCAAAAGACAAGAACGATCCGTTCCGCCTGATGGGCTTCGGCCACCGCGTCTACAAGAACTACGATCCGCGCGCCAAGATCATGCAGAAGACCTGCCATGAAGTTCTGGGCGAACTCGGTATCAAGGACGATCCGTTGCTCGACGTTGCGATGGAACTGGAAAAGATCGCCCTGACGGACGAATACTTCATTGAGAAGAAGCTTTACCCGAATATCGACTTCTACTCCGGCATCACATTGAAGGCTCTCGGCTTCCCGACCGAAATGTTCACTGTTCTCTTTGCTCTCGCCCGTACCGTCGGCTGGGTCGCACAGTGGAAGGAAATGATCGAAGATCCGCAGCAAAAGATTGGCCGTCCGCGCCAGCTCTATACCGGCGCTGCCGAACGCGATTACGTGCCGCTCGCAAAGCGCAAGTAACTACCAATCACGTGTACGAAAAACCCGGTTGTCAAAGCAACCGGTTTTTTTTTACGTCTTGAGCATTTCAAGCAAAAGGAGAAATCAGTTTCTGGTATCGCCAGCCAGTTCCAGAATAACCTGCGCGCCGATCTCGCCGGAAGGTCGCTCCGTCGCCATAATCGACGCAACTTTGTCAAATCCGTCCAGTTGCGCCTGACGTGCTGATCCGGGCCGCATCAACCGCTCTAGACTGCGGGCAAGCATCCCCGGACGGACAAACTCATTGAAATACTCAGGCACGACCGGTTCGTCAGCGATAATATTTGGCAGGGCCGCACTCCAGATCGTAATCTTCGGCATCAAGAACTTGCGCGCAAACCAGTCGGCTTTATAGGAAAGTACGCTTGGAATACGCGATAGAGCCAGCTCCAGCGACACAGTTCCAGAGGCAGCGAGTGCCGCATCGGCTTTCGAAAAGGCTTTCCATTTTTCCTCATCGCCCAAGACGATGAGCGGTTTGACAGCCCAGTTCTTTGAAAAATCCCGCACCATTTCCTCGATGCGCGGCAAAGTCGGCAGAACGACATCGAGCTTTTCAACACGAGCCGCGAGTTCTCCGACAGCCTGTCCGAACGGCTCCATAAGCAACTGGATTTCAGTGCGACGTGAACCCGGTAAAACAAGCAATGTCTTCCTGGATCTATCGGTTCGTTGCGCTTCCAGCGTTTTTTGCTCAGCCCGCGCCTGCAATATCGGCTCATAACTGGAAAGGCGGTGCCCGACGTAAGTGGCACTCGGCCCGCTTAGCCTCTGCATAACCTCGACTTCAAACGGAAGAATAGTCAGCACATGGTCGAAATAGGCCTTCATCGCCCTGGCGCGTTGCGGACGCCAGGCCCAGACACTCGGCGCTATATATTTCACAATAGGAATTGATGGATTAGCAGCCCTGATCTTCTGGGCAACACGATGGGTAAACTCGGGGCTGTCAATCAGAAGAACGCAGTCCGGCTTCTCAGCAACGATGCGCCGCGCAGTCTGGCCGATACGCCGCATTAGCCCCGGCAAGTTCTTCAGAATTGCACCGAGCCCCATAAGCGCAATCTCGTGCGGGTCAAAGAAGGATGTCATCCCCCTAGCCGCGAGGTGATCCCCGCCAACACCGACGATATCAACCAGCCGGTCAGTCTGGCTTCGCAGAGCATCAATCAGATCGGCACCAAGAAGATCACCGGATTCTTCACCGGCCACGATTGCTATTTTCAATGGCCGGCTGGTGGTGCTCACTTCCTGATATCCTTTCGCTCGCGACTGACAGTCTCTATGAACAGGCCCTTCTCATTGGCTGCCGCGATGGTTTCGCCGAAGCCTAGAATGAATGTCCTGCCCGCCTCAACCGCTATTCCTGATAATCCCGCCTTCGCGGCGTTATCAACTGTCGAAATTCCAATAGTTGGGAGATCGGCTCTTTCGTCCTGCTTCGGCTTAGCCATCTTGACCAGAACGCCACCACGACGCGGTATGCGGCCAGCTACACGCAACTCACGTACACGCTCAATCATTTGGTCTGTGCCTTCAGCCCCTTCCAGCGTCACGACACGTCCGCCAACTGCAACTGCGCCCTGCCCGACATCGAGATCCCCCAATCGAAGCGCAGCTTCCATCGCGAGTTCAAGATTATGACGCTCTCTGGCATCTGGCGCGGTGCGGGTAAGCGCTTGGGCCGGTGATGGAGAAAGCAGATCCGGGACGACTTCGTGGGCACCTACGACTTTGAAACCAAAGGATTCCAGCAGACCGATAAATGCCCGCAGCAGCGCATCGTCGCCTTGCCCCAACGCACGCAACACATAAGGAACCGCGCGCAATGTAGGCCAGTCGAACTTCAGATCGCTAATATGAGGTCTGCTGGTCACCCCTCCCGCAAGGACAACCCGCTCTACACCGGCAGCTTTCATCGACCGCACGAGTTTTGCAAACTCTACGATAGAGATTTCCTGATGCTCATACTTGTAAAGTACCGGATCGGCTTCCCCTCGCAGCGGCACGAGGAAAGGGCTTTGTCCAGCAGCCGCAAGGGCGTCCGCCACACTGATCGGCAGCAAGCCATTGCCGGCAATAACAGCCACGCGTCCCGCATTATCTGCGAGACGCGCTGTTTGTTCCTCAATCTTCGTCGCCGTCATGCCCGGATCCGCCGTGCACCGCATCGAGCGGCGGTGTGCAGTAGGCGCGCTTGGTATCGACATTGATGAAATCGATCATGTCAATGACAGCCGGAGAATCCGGTATCGCAATCAGAACGTCTTTTGCACGGTCCCGAATTGGCTTTGAACGGTCGAACAGCATCCGAACTGCATGACGGAGATTATGAATCTCTTTGCGCTCCATACCGGAACGCTTCATGCCGACAATGTTCAGTCCACCGAGATGAGCGTGCACGCCAATCGCCATTCCGTAAGGAATGAGATCGCTCACAACGGCAGCCATGCCGCCAACAAATGCGTGATGCCCAATGCGCACAAACTGATGGATGGCGGCGCCACCGCCCAGAATCGCATGATGTCCGATCGTCGTATGACCACCGATCATCACATTGTTAGAGAATGTAACGTGATCGCCGATGTCGCAATCATGCGCCACATGGGCGTAGGCCAGAAACGAACAATTATCGCCGATCGACGTGTAGCCCCGCGCGCTGTCGGACCCTCTGTGCATGGTCACGCCTTCGCGGATCAGGCAGTTTGCGCCAATGTTCAGCTTGGTAGGACCGCCCTTGTGCTTGTTATTTTGCGGATCGCAACCGAGAACAGCGTGTGGATAAACCTTCGCGCCTGCACCAAGCGTCGTCGCGCCGGTTACAACGACGTGGCTCATCAGTTCCGAATTGTCGCCGATGACGGCGCCAGACTGAATATGACAGAAGGGGCCGACAGACACACCCTGCCCCAGTTCCACACCCGGCTCTACGAGAGCGGTGGGGTGAATGATTGTTTCTTTCATTGATATGCTCACTGGCTTTCTTCAGCTGTGCTGATCATTGCAGCGACTTCAGCTTCCGCAACCTTTACACCGTCGACCTCGGCGATGCATTCATATTTGGAAATATTTGCGCGTTGCTTGATCTTCTTTACGTGAAGCAAAAGTCTATCTCCCGGTATGACCGGGCGACGGAATTTCGCATTATCTATGGTCATGAAATAAACAACACCGGGACGTCCAGTCTTGCGCTGAAGCAGAGAAATAGCACCTGCCGTCTGCGCCATGGCCTCCACGATTAATACACCCGGCATGATCGGCTTTTCAGGGAAATGCCCAGTAAAATGCGGCTCATTGATCGTCACATTCTTGATGCCGGTTGCTGAGACGTCACCGTCAATATCAACAATCCGGTCGATCAGCAAAAATGGATAGCGATGCGGCAACACTGCCAGAAGATCCTGGATATCCGCTGCTTCCAGCTTGGACTGATTTGCATCACTCATCAGAGGATTGCTCCTTTCTCGATTGCCCCATGCTGCGAATGTTCGCAATATCACGGAACCACTGCTTGATAGGCCGCGCTGGAATACCACCCCATCGCTCACCATCGGGTATGTCATTCATAACACCGCTCGCAGCGGCAATTTGCACGCGCGAGCCGATAATCAAATGGTCGGCAAGTCCTACACGTCCACCCAGCATCGTCTGGTCACCAATGACACAGCTACCTGAGATGCCGCAATGAGCTGCAACGATACAAAAACGACCGATTCGCACGTTGTGAGCGATCTGGACGAGATTATCGATCTTAGTACCTTCACCAATAACGGTATCGTTCAACGAGCCACGGTCAATCGTCGCATTCGCACCAATTTCGACATTGTCCTGTATAATGACTCTGCCAAGCTGGGGAACTTTCTCCAAACCGGCTGGACCTGGAACGTAACCGAAACCGTCTTGTCCAATTCGCACACCTGGATGAAGCGAAACCTGGTTGCCAATAAACGCACACTGGACGGTCACGCCCGGTGCAATATAGCTGTTACGACCAATCTGGCTGCCTTCGCCAATAACCGCCGTTGAGGCAATCAGCGTACCACTTCCAACAGTTACACCCTTGCCGATAACCGCACCCGCCTCAATGGTTGCACCATCTTCGATATGCGCAGTCGGGTGAATAATCGCTGCTGGAGAAACGCCTGTTTCTCCAAACCAGCTGACAGGTCTGACCGAGGCTGGAAACAGCATCCGACCGACCGACGCAAAGTCTCGCTGCGGATTTCGCGTAACGAGCGCAGCTATATGCGACGGTACACTGTCCAGCACGGATTCCGTGCACAGTACACCTGCAGCATTGATCGAGGAGAGACTGTCCGCGTTCTTCTTGCCTTCAACAAAAACAAGAGAACCATCAGCAGCATCTTTAAGAGAAGATAGACGCGCAACAGAACGCGGTGCAAGCTTCGGATCACGAAGTCTTGCACCGGTGAAATCAGCTACATCGCCAATCGTGAGTTCACGCGAAGGCGCGAAAAAAACAGGATCTGCCATCAAAACACTTTCTTCCCCGAGGTTGTTACACCCCGGGAAAAGGCAAATCTATTAGAACTTGGTCGAAACACCGAAGTTGAAGTTCTGAACCTTGTCGGTATCAGCCTTCGCGATCGGGAACGCATAGTCAAAGCGTAGCGGACCGAACGGAGAAGCCCACATCAAGCTCACACCTGCCGAAGCGCGAAGCTTCTTGTCGTCGCCGAGAGCACCATCGGTATTGTTACCGTAAAGCGTTGCCGCATCCGCGAACAGAGCGCCACGGATACCAAGGCTTTCCGGAACGAGCGGCATCGGGAACTGAACTTCTGCCGTACCGTTGAAATAGGTCGTACCGCCCAACCAGTAACGTCTGCCGTCCAGAGCGTCCTGATATGGGCCTATGCCGTTGAACTTGAAGCCGCGAATGATGTCCGAATTATTCTTGAACAAATCGAAGATGCGAACACCGTCGTTACCAAACTCATGGATATAACCACCACCGACGCCCAGCATACCGACGATATCGGCTTCCTGAGAAAGCGTCTTGTAGTAGTTAGCCTTGGCGGTCGTCTTGATGTACTTCGCATCACCACCCAGACCGGCAAACTCCTGCGTGAACTTGCCATAAAGACCATCATGTGGGTTCTTCATGTCATCAATGGAGTTGTAGGTCAGCGAATAACTGATCGAAGAACGAATCCACGGGCTATTTTCAGCCGCCTCCAACAGCGCTGGCGCATAGTACGTCTCTCTGTCCGGACGGAAGAGATCATACTTTTCCTGAACCAGATTATACGCAATACCGGCCGAGAAATTGTCTGTAATTGGCAGACCAAAACGAATCGTACCACCGGTCTGTTCAACGTCGTAATCGTCGTTCACACGGTACGAACGGCGGAACACATCGAAACCAGCCGAGAGACGGTATCCGAGGAAATATGGCTCGGTGAACGACAGGCCGTAATTGCGCATATCGTCCTGACCGGCACCCGCACTAATACGGATGTACTGGCCACGTCCGAGGAAGTTACGCTCAGTGATAGCAGCTTCAACCTGTGCACCTGGAGATTCACCGCCAGTCGTGTAGCCGCCACCGATCGAGAATTCACCCGTCGACTTTTCGACGACATCAACTACCAGAATGACCTGATCCGGCTCCGAGCCCGGCGCAGTCGAGATATTGACTGTCTGGAAGAAGTCAAGCGCTTCGAGACGTCGCTTCGCACGCTGCACCATAACCTGATTGAAAGCATCGCCTTCATTCATGTCGAACTCGCGACGAATCACGAAGTCACGGGTCTTGTCGTTGCCGCGGATTTCAATGCGCTGAATGTAAGCGCGCGGACCCTCGTCAACACTATAAACGACCGAGATTGTATGATTGTCGAAATCGCGATCACCACGTGGCTCAACCTTGGCGAAAGCGTAACCGCTACCGGCAACATTTTCAGTAACAGCAAGAACCGAATCTTCGATTTCCTTGGCGCTGTAAGGCTTGCCCGAGCGGGTCTTGACCAGATGATCCAGAGCCTGCCCATCAACACCGTCAACGTTGCTCTCGACGCTTACATTGCCAAACGTATAACGCTGACCTTCATCAACCGTGATGGTGATCGTGTATTCGTTCGTTGAAGGATCAAGAACCGCATTCGACGAGATGACACGGAAATCCGCATAGCCGCGATTGTAATAGAAACGACGGAGCGTTTCCTCGTCAGCCTGAAGACGACCTTCATCATAAACGTCGTTACGCGTCAGCCACGAAAGCGGATTCGAACGCTTGGTCGAGATCACGTCGCGCAGACGGCGGGCACTGAATGCCTGATTGCCGACGAAATCGACATTTGCGATCTTCGTGCGCGAGCCTTCATTGATTTCATAGACGACGTTTACACGTCCCTGACCAAGATCAACCGTGCGCGCATTTACAGTCGCATCACTGCGCCCGATATGTGCATAGGCTCCCTTGATGGCTTCAACGTCAGCTTCCATGGTCGCTGCGTCGTAAGGCGAACGCGGCTTGAGTTGAACAGCACGAGTAAGATCAGGATCCTTGATCTTCTTGTTGCCCTGGAAAAGGACGTTATTGACGACGGAACGCTCAGAAACATTCACGACGAGCGTGCTGCCGGACTGATTGATGCGAACATCCGAGAACAGACCCATCGCGAACAGACGCTTCACCGCAGCATCAATATCAGCGCTGGTGAAGGCCTTGCCCGGACGAATATCGATGTTGTCACGGATGGACTGTGCGTCGACGCGTGTATTACCGCGTACCTCGATACGGCTAACGACAGCAGCCTCGGCAACATTAACCGAAGCCAGCGAGAGTGCAGCAGTACCCGAAGCCACAAGAGCCACTGACATGGCGAGCGCAGAAGCGGCGCCAAAGAATTTAGAACTTGCCGTCATAGGCTTTCCGAACCTTCGTTTCTTTCTGTCCCCGGGGCGATTAACCCAGAAAAGCACGTACAGATACAACCGTCATACCCGGTTTTTCCATACAAGCAAGCGTCACGGTTAAATTCTGTTTACTTAAGCAACCAGCGTGGCATCCGCGCCACGCGATTTAAGCGTTATGGTAAACAAATCGCTTAGCTTTTCCAGCAGTCACTCCCAATTTTCACTTCTGTTTAACACCTTCCCCGATCCTCGCCGGAGAAGATATGCATCATAGCGGTTAGCTGACTGGAACTCTCCAGCCTGCACCAATCCCCAAGATCACCACCTGAGCCAGCCGGAGAGTCATCTAGCAGGCAAACAGGTCGTTGAAAAGTACGAACCCCATGAATCCCATAACAAGTAGGAACCCTGCCCGGTAGAAAATTTCCTGCGCTGCAGCAGATACCGGACTACCCTTTATGGCTTCCACCGCATAGAAAACCAAATGACCACCATCAAGTGGGGGCAGTGGAAACAGGTTCAAAAGCCCAATACCGACAGACAACATCGCCATCAACTGAATGAGCCAGTCAAAACCCTGACTTGCCGCCTTGCCAGCCATATTGGCAATTTTCACCGGACCGCCGAGCTGACATTTATCCTCACGCCCCACGGCGAAACGCTGGAAGAACTCACCCGTGCGACTGATAATATAGCCTGTCTCCATGACAGCTTGTCCCACTGATTCGAGGGGACCATATTCAATCCGGCGGAAATTACCGACGGCTTCCGTGGTTTCCACGCCGATGGCGCCAAGCTTAATTTTGTTTCCAAGCGGGTCGGTTCGCTCGACAATTGCCGGAACCGCCTGCAGGTCAACCATCTTGCCGTCACGCTCGACTGTGAAGTTCAGCTTGTCTCCTGCGCGGCCAGACACGATACGCTGCACATCGGAAAAAGTTGTGATCTTTTCACCGTCGACACTGATAAAGCGATCTCCGGCCTCAAACCCGGCCTCTGCTGCAGGACTGCCGAGCTGGACGCCAGCAATAAGCGGATCGGAAATCTGACGCCCATAGAGTGCGAAGAAGACACTGAAGATAACTATCGTCAGAATGATATTAAAAGCGGGGCCGGCAAAGACGGTCGCCGCACGTTTCCATACAGGCTGGGTGTGAAATGCTCTTTGCTGCTCATCTGCACTCAGGCTTGCATTATCGACGTCGACCGGAGAACTCGTGGCGCTCTCATCTCCGATGAACTTGACATAGCCCCCCAATGGAATAGCGGAAATCTTCCACCGCGTTCCGTGTTTGTCCGTGAACCCGATCAGTTCGGGTCCAAACCCGATAGAAAACGCCTGTGAGCCAATGCCGCACCAGCGTGCAACCAGATAATGGCCCATCTCATGGACAAAAACCACAACGGTCAGAACAAAGAGAAATGGAATGATGGTCCCGACAAGCAGTCTTTCGCCACCCAGAAAAAAGGCCAATGCCTCCTGCAAATCACTACTCCTTACACAACGCTAGTGGTCTGATTCCGACATTTGCATCCCTCGGATATGAGCGCCGAACGAGTTTTCGGTAATCCCATAAACTCATCCATCGCCCCCTTAGAAACTGAAGAATATCGCGGACGGTACGTCTGGCTCGGCAAAAATTGCACCAAACAGGTACAAAAGTGCGGCAGCAGCAACAAGTCCGTCCACGCGATCCAGAACACCGCCATGTCCCGGCAAAAGGCGTCCTGAGTCCTTTGCGCCGAACTGGCGCTTCACCCATGATTCTGCAAGATCACCGATCTGCGAAACGATAGACAGCAGTAATGCGAGCAGCGGTACGAGCCAGCTACCGGGTGCAGCCACAAGAGATGCGACCAGAATGCCACCAGCTACAGCAGCAGCGGCACCGCCAATGGCGCCGGACCACGTCTTGTTCGGTGAGAAGCGAGGAGCCAGCTTCGGCCCGCCCAACGCCCGGCCATTAAAATAGGCTGCAATATCGGTGGACCAGACAACAGCGAAAAGGAAAACGATGGCTGTAAAGCCGAAAGGTTCATCTCCGCGCAGAAGGGAAAGCGAAACAGCGGAGAAACCCGCATAGAAAAGCCCTGCTGCCGACCAGCCGCGCCCTGTCCGCCATTGTGTAACCAGAAGAAGGAGAGTACCCACCAACAGAACACCAATCGTCAGTAAGGCGCTCCGGTCCAAAACGAGCAAAATGCTGGTAAGCACCAGCCAGCCCCAACCGAACACCTGCGAAAACAATGTCTGCTTCGGCGCTGTCAGGCTCGTCCATTCGTGGAACATGGCCAATCCGATCGCAATCGAAAACAGCGTAAAACCCAAACCGCCGACCCATGTCAGCCACAAGGCAGCTGCACCGAGAACAATGGCGGTAATGATGCGGGTTTGCAGATTGGACATTGAGACCTTTCGACGGACTGGCTTGCGCCATATTAGAGCATTCTCAGTCGTTCCACCCCTCTGGAACCACTTTATACAGCCGCCCCCTTGGTCGAAGGGCATGCGATTTTTTCTTCACGTTCTTCCAGCCCGGCGCGTACTTCAACACCGCCGAATCGACGCTCGCGCTGGCGAAATGCCTCATAGGCTGCATCTAGATCGGAGGATCGAAAATCTGGCCAATGAATTGGCAGGAACAGAAACTCGGAATACGCCGCTTGCCAGAGCAGAAAATTCGACAGGCGCATTTCCCCGCTCGTACGGATAATGAGATCCGGATCGGGTATCCCGGCAGTATCGAGATTCGCAGAAATCAGTTCACTGGAAATAGAAGCCGGATCAAGCAGCCCAGCAGCGACATCGCGCGCCAGGCTACGAACAGCACGGACTATCTCATCCCGGGAACCGTAGTTGAAAGCTATGATCAGATTGAGGCCCGTGTTGCGAAGCGTAAGCGTTTCCGCTTCGACCAACAGCGCACGGATATCCGCGGCAAGTTCCTCGCGTTCGCCGATAATGCTGACCCGCACATTATTGCGGTGCAATTCGGCGAGATCGCGACGGATGAAAATCTTCAGCAGGCCCAGAAGGTCATTTACCTCACCGCTCGGGCGGGACCAGTTTTCTGAAGAGAACGCAAACAATGTAAGGTAGCCGAGGCCACGGTCCCCGGCTGCCCGTACAGTCTCACGAAGAGCTTCCACGCCCGCCCGGTGTCCGGCGCTGCGTGGCAAATTGCGTGCCTTTGCCCAACGGCCATTGCCATCCATGATAATGGCGATGTGGCGCGGATCGGACATGGCCAAGCTCTCCCTCAATGAAAATCATGCAAGTCCTAGACCTGCATGATCTCCCCTTCTTTCACAGCGACGACCTTATCCATCTCAGCGATGGTTTCGTCGGTCAGCTTCTGCACCTTTTCGGACAGGACGCGACCATCATCCTGACTGATGAGGCTGTCCTTCTCTAGTTTTTTCAGCGTGTCCATGCCGTCGCGACGAACATGGCGAGCAGCAATACGGCCCTGCTCAGCATATTGATGTGCAATCTTGACCAATTCCTTGCGGCGCTGTTCGTTCAATTCCGGCAGTGGAATGCGCAGCGTCGTGCCATCAGTGATAGGATTGAGACCAAGACCGGAATCGCGAATTGCGCGCTCCACAGCCCCCACCATGCTCTTGTCCCATACGGAAACCGAGAGCATACGCGATTCGGGAACAGTGATATTGGCAACCTGATTGATCGGCATTGTCGAGCCATAGGCTTCGATCACGATCGGCTCCAGCAAGCTTGCAGAAGCACGGCCCGTGCGCAGACCATTAAGGTCATGCTTCAAAGAGTTGATGGCGCCTTCCATGCGGCGTTTCAGGTCGTTGATGTCGAAAGCATCACTCATGCATTTTCTCCTTCGATACGCAGCAAAGGTCGATCAATTATCGGAAACGATCGTGCAGCGCCCCTTGCCTTGCAGAATTTCGGCCAAGCCGCCGTTTTCATGGATGGAATAGACTATTATCGGAATGTTGTTCTCACGCGCAAGGGCAACAGCGGCTGTATCCATGACTGCAAGTCCGCGATCGAGAACTTCTTTGTGCGTCAGACTGTCAAAACGCGTTGCGTTCGGGTCTTTCTTCGGGTCGGCGGAATAGATTCCGTCAACCTGTGTGCCCTTCAACAACGCATCCGCTTCAATTTCTGCGGCGCGAAGAGCAGCAGCCGAATCCGTCGTAAAGAATGGATTTCCGGTGCCGCCAGCAAAAATCACGACCTTGCCCTCATCCATATAAGCCGTCGCCTGTCTCTGCGAGAAGCTCTCACAAATTTCAGGCATGGCTATGGCCGAAAGCACGACAGAATCGACACCAATCTTGTGAAGGGAGGTGCGTAGCGCCAGCGAATTGATGACCGTGCCTAACATGCCCATGTGATCGCCTGTAACGCGATCTCCGCCTTTGGAGGCCACAGCAACACCACGGAAAATATTACCGCCGCCGATCACGACGCCAACTTCCACACCAAGCGACCGAGCCTGCTTGATATCGTTCGCAATACGGTCTGCTACTGAAACATCTATGCCAAAGCCCTGACTGCCCATTAATGCCTCGCCAGAGGCTTTCAAAAGGACGCGTTTGTAGGCGGGCTTACCGGACATTGGATGCTCTCCGCAGATTGTGATCAAGTGGTTGTGTTCGGGTTCCGATACACGAAGGGCACCGCGTTGTCACGCGATGCCCTTCATAATCAAAAGCCTTTTCAGGCAATAACCGATTAGCCCTTAGCGGCGGCAGCTACTTCAGCAGCAAAATCGGTTTCTTCCTTCTCGATGCCTTCGCCGAGAGCAACACGGACAAAGCCGGTGATCTTGGCCGGTGCACCGATGGTCTTTTCAGCTTCCTTGAGAGCAGCTGCAACCGTCAGATCAGGATTGATGACGAAAGCCTGCGAAAGAAGAACAACTTCTTCGTAGAACTTGCGCATACGGCCTTCGATCATCTTTTCGATGATGTTGTCCGGCTTGCCGGATTCACGGGCCTGCTCGATGAAGATCGCCTTTTCGCGCTCGGCAGCAGCCGGGTCAACATCTTCAGCGGTCAGAGCCAGCGGGTTGATTGCAGCAACGTGCATGGCAACCTGGCGGCCAAATGCATTTGCAGCTTCTGCATCGCCAGCGGTTTCGATTGCAACGAGAACGCCGAGTTTGCCGAGGCCATCAGCAACACCATTGTGGATGTAGGTCGCGACAGCGCCCTGCGAGACGGTCAGCGCAGCCGAACGGCGGAAGCCAATGTTTTCACCGATGGTGGCAACAGCGTCCTTTGCCGTTTCGGTAACGGTCTTACCGTCAACGTTGGCGTTAGCAACAGCTTCGGTCGAACCGTCGGTCGACAGAGCGGCCTGAGCGATCTTGCGGACCAGATCCTGGAAAGCATCGTTGCGGGCAACGAAGTCGGTTTCAGAGTTGACTTCAACGACAACAGCCTTGTTGCCGGAAGCTGCAACGCCAACCAGACCTTCGGCAGCCGTGCGGCCAGCCTTCTTGTCAGCCTTTGCAATACCCTTGGCGCGCAGCCAGTCAACGGCAGCTTCAATATCGCCATTGGTTTCAGCAAGTGCTGTCTTGCAGTCCATCATGCCAGCGCCGGTGAGGTCGCGGAGTTCTTTGACGAGAGATGCGGAAATGCTCATGATATCGCCTTTCATGAAAGCGAAGGCACACCGGATGGGTGTGCCAACTTTTAACCGGCGCTTGGTTTCTGGATCGCAATTGGACTGAGCATTGCACTTCAGGAATCACAATCCCGCACCGGGATGAAACGAGATTATCCACCCGCCCTATCACAGATATGACGGATGGATGAAATCATACGCCGATTAAGCGCCTTCAGCCGGAGCTTCGAGGGCTGGCTCAACCGGAGCTTCAGCCTGCGCACCGACGTCGATGCCCATTGCGCCCTGCTGGCGAGCAATACCGTCGAGAGCAGCACGAGCAATCAGATCGCAATAGAGAGCGATAGCACGTGCGGCGTCGTCGTTGCCCGGAATCGGGTAGTCGATCTGGTCTGGATCGCAGTTCGAGTCGATCACTGCTACAACCGGAATACCAAGACGCTTGGCTTCCTGAATAGCAATCGCTTCCTTGTTGGTGTCGATGATGAACATCAGGTCCGGAACCGAACCCATGTCCTTGATACCGCCGAGGGCACGGTCAAGCTTTTCACGCTCGCGCTCAAGGTTCAGACGTTCCTTCTTGGTGAAGCCCTGAGCTTCGCCAGCCAGAAGTTCGTCGAGCTTGCGCAGACGCTGGATCGAATTGGAGATCGTCTTCCAGTTGGTCATCATGCCGCCGAGCCAGCGTGCATTGACGTAGTACTGTGCCGAACGATTGGCAGCATCGGCGATGATATCCGAAGCCTGACGCTTCGTGCCGACGAACAGAACGCGACCGCCGCGAGCAACCGTATCCGAAACGATCTTCAGCGCATTGTGCAGCAGAGGAACGGTCTGGGACAGATCGAGAATGTGGATGTTGTTACGGTCACCATAGATGTATGGCGCCATTTTCGGGTTCCAGCGATGGGTCTGGTGGCCGAAGTGAACACCAGCTTCCAGAAGCTGGCGCATGCTGAAATCAGGCAATGCCATCTTTATTTTCCTTTTCCGGTTTAACCTCCACGGGCTGAGGCGATTTCTCGCCACCGGAGGTTTTTGCCGGATTTCTCCCGACAAAAGCCCAATCCCGTGTGTGGAATAGGCGCGCTGTTAACTGATCGCGCCGTAAATTGCAAGTCGTCTACACGATATAGCATCGAACAGACGAACAAACACGCCAGCCAGCGTGCTTATTTGCACGTCGCAGCCTGCTTTGCCGCATCATACACATCAAGCTTCACAAGCTTTCCGCGCATGGAGAAATCTCCATAGTCCATAGTGAGGTCGCGGGTAATACCATTGCGATAAAGCTTGAAATTGATACGGTAGATTGGCAAGCCGTCCTGCTTTTCCTTGTCATCAAAATAGGCAATCGTCACCGGCCAGACCTGATCCTTGGAAAATTTGCCCATGACCTTGGTCTCGTCATCCGGCAGAGACTGCTCCTTGCCAACGACGACGGTGGTAGCAACCACCCTGTCAGCATCTTCGGAAGCATCGAAAAGCGACGTCTGGTAGAATTTCTGCCCAGCTGCGGCCTTGCCGATCAGTTCTTCCATATGTCCGGTCGGAAATTGCGTTCCCTTGAGGTCAAGCTTGTTTTCCTTCGGCTTGCTCAATTCAACGACTGTCTTGCCACCCTCGAGCTTCGCGTCACCGCGCACTTCCTTGACCAGTTCCTTATCCACGAAGGTCTTGTTGACGAAACGGAAGTTCTTTCCGTCTGCACCTTCGAAAGTCGTCGTTTGCTGGTCGGTCACGCGCTGCGGCTGTTCTTCCATATCGATCCGCGTCACGAAGCGGAAATTAGTAGTGTAGCCTTCACATGCAGATCCGTTGAACTCGTAGACCATACGGCCGGTCAAACCACTGATTCCCGACTTTTCATCGGCACGATCCAGAGTCAGATCATAGACTGCGCGATGCGGAACCAACGTTACCGTCGAGGCCGCATGAGCGACACCAGCAAATCCGGCCCATACACAAGCAGCCGTTCCACTCGCCACAACCGCACTCTTGAAAAAACGCATACATGAATCTCCCGATGAGTTGACGAGCATGATAAAAAAACTCGTGGCGGAAGCGAGGCAAAAAACGCACCTTCCCAAAAGCTTCACCGATTCTGCCTATAGGTAGATCGCGAAGTACCTTTACAAGCAAGGATTAATGCAATGACCGACACAATCGACAGCCGCCTTAAAAATCTGGGTATATCCATTCCGGAAGCTGCGGCACCCGCCGCCAACTACGTTCCTTTTGCGCAAAGCGGTTCGCTGCTTCTCACATCTGGCCAGCTCCCGCTGGAAGGCGGCAAGCTTGTGCATACGGGTCAGATCGGTGATGAGCTGACGGTTGCGCATGGACAAGCTGCGGCGCGTGCCTGCGCTGTCAATATCCTTGCCCAGGCAAAGGCCGCTCTCGGTGACCTTGGCCGCATCAAGCGCATTGTGAAGATTACTGCCTTCGTGGCCTCCACGCCCGATTTCGTGGAACAGCACCTTGTGGCCAATGGCGCCTCCGATCTCCTCGTGGCGGTTCTCGGCGATGCCGGCAAACACGCCCGCTCGGCTGTTGGCGTTGCGAGTCTACCCCTCAATGCACCTGTTGAAATAGAAGCGATCATCGAGGTTGCCTGACATGACTTCCATCGACTGGATCAGGAAGCGTCCCGTTGCCCATCGCGGATTGCACGACCTCAATAAAGAGCGCTGGGAAAACACCCTTTCAGCGTTCGAGGCAGCAGTCAAAGCGGGGTTCGCTATCGAATGCGATGTGCATCTCACCCGTGACGGCGGTGTTGTCGTCTTTCACGACGATGAACTGAAGCGCCTTGCCGGTTGCGAAGGCTACATCAGCGATTTGACGCTTGCCGAAGCCACCGCACTGAAGATCGGAGGCACCGCAGATCATGTGCCAACGCTTCGTCAGATGCTTGATCTGGTCGATGGTCGTGTTCCTCTCGTCATCGAGCTGAAGGGTATCGAAGGCAAAGATGACGGTCTGGTTGCCGCTGTCGCCATAGAACTGGCGTCCTATAAGGGCGAAGCTGCGATCATGTCT
>NZ_WBWA01000035.1 GCF_008932295.1 Brucella tritici
TCGATCGCTGTAGTTCTGCTCGAATGGCGTGCGTGGTCTTGGCGCTGCCGTGGAGAATTTGGCCCATAGCTCCCTCCGCTGTGTCGGTGACAATTCTACACCATCACATGCTGGGACCAAACACCTAGGCCGCGCACTCATAAATAGGCTAGCTATTTGAATGGATTAGTTATTGAAAGGCCTCGGATTTGGAGGTCTTTGATGTCACGTCGCCACTATGAACTCACAGAACGAGAATGGTCGATTATTGCATCGCTGTTGTCGAGCAAACCTCGTGGCGTTCCACGGGTTGATGATCGCATGGTTCTCAACGGAATCCTGTGGCGCTTCCGCACCGGTCATCATGGTCAGAAATCCCCGAACGCTATGGTATTGCCACGACCTGCTACAACCGTTTCGTTCGCTGGCGTCGTGCCGGTGTCTGGGATCGGCTGCTTGAGGCTGTCTCTGAGGCCCATGATGGCGACATCGTGATGATCGACAGCACCTGTGTTCGTGTTCATCAGCACGGAGCCACAGGAAAAAAGGGGATGCCGACGATGGTGGCATCGGACGTTCCCGTGGCGGCCTCACAAGCAAAATCCACGCGATTGTTGATGCAGAAGGCCGTCCGATCAATCTTTGCCTGACGGGTGGTCAGGCTGCTGACTGCTCTCAGGCCGAGGGCCTCTCATTGAACGCATCAAAGCAGGCGGCACCTGCTTGCGGACAAGGCCTATGATACCGATGCGATCCGGAAGACAACAGCAGAACGAAAAATCTGGGCCAATATTCCTCCCAAATCCAACCGTAAGGACGTCTTTGCGTTCTCGCCATGGGTATATCGCCAGAGAAACCTGGTCGAGCGCTTCTTTAATCGCATCAAACACTATCGTGGCATCGCCACGCGTTACGACAAGAACCCGGACAATTTCCTCGCTGCTGTCAAACTGATCGCTGTCCGCATCTGGTGCATCAGTTTATGAGCCTACGCTCTAACACAGCGCAATGGCATGCGGACCGGGCCGCACGGCGACCGCGAGTAGGTAAATTGGCAAGCAACCTACGTCTCCGCCAGTATGTTGAGGAGCGTTTGGCTGGTAAGGTCGCCAATGGAGACGGCATCGCTTTCGATGGCCCTGTGGTGGTATGGAAGAAGCAGCGAGCGGTTCACCGCCAGAGCCACAGGTGGTCGATGGCCTGGAGCCCCGAGCAAATAGCGCACCGCCTTGTGATTGACTATCCTGAGGATGATACGATGCGGATTAGTCATGAGGCGATTTATCAGGCTCTGTATATTCAGGGACGCGGTGCGTTGCGCCGCGAATTGCCTGCGAAGCGGACGAGCGTTGCGTGTTCCACGCGAACGATCGCGATCCCGGAACAAGTCCTTAATTGGTGATGCTATCATGATCAGCGATCGGCCCGCCGACATCAATGACCGGGCAATTCCGGGGCATTGGAAGGGCGATCTCATTCTGGGGCTTGGTAGTTCGGACATCGGCACACTTGTTGAGCGGAGTTCACGCTTCACAATGCTACTCCACCTGCCACGTATGGAGGGTTATCAGCAGGAGCCAAGAGTTAGGAACAGACCCGCACTCGCAGGGCATGGCGCGGAAGCTGTTTACAAAGCCATTGTTCGTTCCATGGCAAAGCTTCCGGAGCAACTACGTCAATCACTGATTTGGGATCAGGGAGCAGAAATGGCACAACACGCTAAACTGCGTGTTGATGCGGGGTTGAATATCTATTTTTGCGATCCGCAAAGCCCATGGCAACGCGGCTCAAACGAAAATACGAACGGTTTGCTGCGGCAGTATTTTCCCAAAGGAACAGATTTGAGCCGTCACACGGCCCAGGAACTGGATGCCGTAGCCCACTCGCTCAACACCAGACCGCGCAAAACGCTCGGCTGGAAAACACCTGCTGAAGTTCTCGACCAATTTCTGGCAATGCAGTAAAACAGACCTGTTGCGACGACCGATTGAATCTGCCTTGGCTACCCTGGTCCGAATGGTGTAGAAGCGCATCCGGCTTGCCTCTACACCAGATGACCATGAACGTCGCAACACAGCACATGCACACCATAACGACGTATCGTACAGAAAACAGTTCGCCAAACCAATCATCAAAACGACGATCCTGTGCTGATTTCGATCATTTTTGACTTTCGTTGATCGACATAAGTTTACAACCGTACCGTCGTCAAACGGTAGCGGGCTGTAAAACCGTGAACAGCGCCCCACCATCGCGGTCCAGATCCTGAATATCCAGGAGAAGCAAGCCATCGGATTCGGCCACCGCGAGTTCCGTCTTTGTGGCGTTCATTGCGGCTGTAACGGCCTCTTTGTTTCCCCACACTTTTCCACGCCTGATCACATCCGGACCATCTTCAGGGCTAGCGATACTGAATTCAACGCCGCCAACATCAACGCCGTCGCAGATGAGATTTCCGGTTCCATGCAATAATGTAACAGCCATCACTACTCCCTGTTTCTTAATCAAAATCATCCAAGTTTTGCAGCTTGTCAGTTTTCAGAACCATCCTGCTTCGCTTTTAACCGCTCATTCAATAGGAGCTTGAGCCGCGCATTTTCCGCTTCCAGCTCTTCCAGTTCTTCGTCTGTCACCGGTCCGTCTTCAGGCTTGGGATTTGGCCTTTTCGCACGAGGCCGCTTTTGTAGTGATTTGGGAACGGGAGGCGAGGCTAGAATTTCATCTATCCCCTCCTCTTTCCGCTCGGGCTCCACAACAACTGGCCCTTCTTGAAGGACCTCCGGCTCTTCAGCGAACGATAACACCTCAGAAGAAGCGACGGGCTCAACCTTTGGGGCTGCTGCCTTACCATTTCTTTCATCGGGATCTTTGGTCGTAACTTTGATGGATAGTCGCGTTGGCAATATAGGTTCAGGCTGCTCAGAGCTTTCGCCGGCTGCGGGTTCAGCATCTGGCTTTTCGTTCGGCAAAGCCGACCTCTTCCGCGATCGCCAACTCTTCAACCGCGCAACGAGACGTTCCCCCAGTGACTTCATCGTGATCGACCTCCCTATACCTGACGCAACAGTACGCAGAAATGCCGTCAGCTTAAGCCTGACAACACAATAGTTTTGGCAACCATGGGCCCTTACACATGTCACCAGAACGCTTGAACAGATCAGTTATCGAGGCTGGCAGAGCAGTCTTAGCGACCGTTTCTCTATTGCTTTTCCAATCGTCGAAGCATTTTGAGCAACTGTCTGTTCTCCATGCGCAATCTGGCGGCCAGTTCACGTTTCAGATCGGCATTTTCGATTTCCAGAGCTGACAATTCAGCCTGAATATCGGGCTCGGCTGCGATCCGACTTACCGCTTCTCGTTTAACCGGGACTGATTTTTTCTTACGACGTGGAACAGACGGCTTTTTCTCACTGACAACAGAATTTTCCGCCATGTTTGCCGTTTGCAGCTCTTCCGTTGCAAGGGATGCTTCTTCCGGTTTCGAGGCGTCCATGTTGGAAAGTTCTGGCTCGCTCAGAGCCTCTTCAACTTGCTCGGTGACTGGCTCAGCATGCGCCACAACTTTTGTAGTGGCATTCTCAGTTCTGCGTTCAATCGGCTTGGATAGATCAGGCTGGACCCGAACCTCCATTGGAGATTGGGGCGCATCCGCCTCGACTTGTTCGGCGATCGACTTCAAATCCAGATTTCCCCACAAAGACGACGAGCCCTTGCGAGTACGCTTGTTCTTATATTCAACGACAATATTACGGTTTGGATTTTTCATCCGTGAGTAGCTTTCCCGAGGAAATTTGAAGGCACGCTCTACGCGCGTCAAAGGGCTTTTACCAGTAGCTACATATTACGCGTCGGATTTTCAACACTCAACAGAATCTCCGACCTGATCGATATGTCCTGAAAGCAAGTTCATCTCATCTTGAACACATGATGTACACGGCCTTATTGTTACATCAACCATTGACCTGTATTTTTGACGCCTAAATGAATTTCCAAACATCGATCTGGAGAAGCATAACATGGCAGACGAAACCATTGCAGCAGTAAACGAGACACCAGTTGAGGTGAGAAGCGCCGAGCCTGTGGGTGCCACGAAGAAAACCCGTGCACCACGCAAAAAAGCTGAGCCTAGGCCCGCAAAGGCGGCTACAGCACCTGCCGCTAAAACTACCAGGGCCGCATCCAAACCAGTGAAAGCGGCCAAAGCTGCTTCAAAAGCAGAACCCGCTGCAACACCACCGATAGAGCACAAGCGCAACAAGTACACGCCGGCCCAGCGCGCCTCCATCCTCGCTTCTATCGAAAAAGCAACAAAAGGCGGCAAGACCACTCTCAAGGCTGCATTGCAGCAGACTGAAGTGAGTGAGCAGACCTACTACAACTGGAAGAACGCTGCTACAAAGAAAGCGCCCGCGCCGTCGGCAGGGTCGTCCAGCGATGATCTTTCCACCTTGGTTGCACTGGAAGCAGAGAACCTCAAGCTACGCCAAGAACTTGCTGCAAAACTGCGTGCTGAGAACGAAGAATTGCGCAGACGTCTGGGGCGAACCTGAGGCAAACTGCTCCGCAGCATCTGCATCAGGGCGCTGACAAAACAGATGACTTCCCACGTGTAAGTCATCTGTTCGCCTTTCGATGATGAAAATTCGAAGCCTTTGTTCTCTCCTTCCAAAGGCTCTCTAATAAGGCCAAGAGTGAGGATTACCGTTCCCACAACTTCTGGTCTGGATTAGTGCATGACGACCACCAAGCGTCACGGGCAGGATTATGCTGACTGCCAATACCAAGATGGAGTCACATCATGATTTTGGATCCCGCTCAGGCCGAGGCACTCTACAAGGCAATGCACGCCTTGAATGACAGCGGAGGTCAGCTTATTGCGGCTTCCTTTGACGCCTTCACCACCGGTAAGGCGATCATTGATGTTTGCGCCTACACGGACGATCGCATCGAACTGCGGTCAATTGGCGCCAATGTAACTGAAATACATGCTGATCTGTCCGCTTTTGCCGTTGCATATGGTTTACAAACACCGTGAATGCATTTGTGCAGTCACAAGCTACCACTGATCGAGCTCACGTCAACCTATACGCCAAAACGGATGAGAACATGTAATTATTACTCATTCTTTTGGTTGGTCCCTCTTACGGCATTTAATCAGAAAAACTGGGTCTTTGGCATGTGTCTTACTCCCCAAATTAAAACACCCGCCGCAGAAGGAGCGACGGGTGTCTAAGGGAAGACCAGATCCTGGGAGGAAAACGTCTGGTCTCAGATCGCCTAGGAATTGGGAGGAACTGCCTTAGCGATAATCAGAAATCATTAGCGGAGAACAGCCTGACGGGCAATTGATGGAATTTCCGAAGCCATGATGCCCAGATCGTTCAGTTCACGTGCATTCAGGCGGCTCAGTTCGTTGACGGTGTTACGGTAACGGCGCCAGTTGCTATACGAGCGGATCAGGTTCATTTCTCTCTCCTCAAAATTCTCTCTTTGTTACAAACAGCATATAGGTCCGCGCTGTCTGGGACAGAAGCGTCAGTTTCGCATAGCTGACATGCTAATAAGATGGGGTAGCAGCCGAAGTTCCAGATGCACGTAGCAACACCAAGCGAAAGCTCTCGGTTTGGGTTCAATCCTGTTTCTTGACTCGTAAAATGACCGCAACGATTATTTAACCATAATTCGGCGAATACTTATCGAGTTCAATCAGGCTTCCGGTATGTCGCACCTCGTTTCTTTATCCAAATTCACCTTGAGTATTGTTGTATTTTCCGGCCTGCTTGTCGGTTCGGGCAAAGCAGCGACGCTCTTTCTTGAACATGAGATAGCGCAACGATCCTTTGAACAGAACCAACGCTATTCCTCGCCCTTCTCCGCCAATCTGCGTCCAATCAACGGACTGCTTTTGCAGATAAAAGAAATTCGACCGTCCGCGTCAGTGGGATCAGCTGCACCGATCAATGCCGAATTGGACCAGATGACCACCAGCAGCATCAATCGTGCGCAACAAACAGAAAGGGAAGTCTCATCGAACTATACCCCATCCGCCGACGATCTGGCGCCTGCTATTGAAATGCCAAGTGGCGTCGGAGCCAAGGAACAGATTGCCTCGTATCAGATCATGCTGGATAGGGCAGGCGCTTCGCCTGGTGCAATTGATGGACGCTCAGGCAGTAACGTCGACAAGGCTTCTGCAGCTTTTGGGGAAATCACTGGCAGATTTATCAATCCGGCTGATCCGGCTGCAATTCAGGCTGAGCTTGAAAACACCGGTGGACCAGCTTTCAGGGATTACCTCATCACCAATGAGGATGTCGGCAAGCAATTTGTAGCGGAAATACCGACCGACTATGCCTTAAAAGCACAATTGCCAGCAATGGCTTATACCTCGGTCACGGAGATGCTTGGCGAGCGATTTCAAATCGATGAGAGTTTTCTCAAAGAGATCAATCCTGGCGTTAATTTCAATCAGCCGGGTTCGATCATCAAAGTCCCCAATCTGGCCAAAGCCAAACGCACGCCAATTGCCCATATCGTGGCAGACAAACGCCGCAAACAGGTTCGTGGCTATGATACAGCTGGAAAGCTGAAAGTAGCCTACCCGTCCACTATCGGCTCTTCGGACACCCCTTCACCTTCAGGCACGGTCCAGGTCAAACGAATAGCGATCAATCCAAATTATACATACAATCCCAGGATAAACTTTAAACAAGGAGCCAATGAAGGCGTTTTGACCATTCCGCCTGGACCAAACGGTCCTGTCGGAACGGTTTGGATTGCACTTTCCAAACCCACTTATGGTATTCATGGCACCCCTGATCCCTCGCGCATCGGCAAAACATCGAGCCACGGCTGCGTGCGTCTTACAAATTGGGATGCAGAAGAACTCGCGAAAATCGTCAAACCCGGCGTCATGGTGGTGTTCACTGAATGAGTGCAGGTTGCCATATTATTGACGTGTGGAGTGGAAACCAGCCCGTTCTAACCAACCCGATTTTTTACAACAGAACCCCATAGGGGATAGGTCGGCAACGGCGCTTACTGTTTCATTACGCACCGCCAACATCAAAGACAATGTCACTGGACGACAGCTCCGCGAGCGACACATTCTCAACGAGGATTCCGAAATCGTCTGTACCATTGAAGGAGATGTAAACACCGTCTCCCACGTCGCGTGACGCCGCAAGGAAGGTGTCAAAGTCGTCTATTCCTGTAACCCCTTGCGCTGTTTCGGAAAACTCGATTCTGTCGCCGCTTGCACCGTCAAAGTCGAGAATATGGTCAACGCCTTCGCCAGATGGTGGAATCAGGAACCAGGAGAAGGTATCTGCACCGGGGCCGCCAGTAAGTTCATCCGAACCGCCCCCGCCATCGTTCTGAAGCCTGTCATTTCCCTCACCGCCGAAGAGGTGATCGTCTCCACTACCCTCCAAATTACCCTGATCAACGAGCGTATCGTTTCCGCTCCCACCCTCAAGCACATCATTGCCAGAGGATGACGAAAAGAATGCCTCGTTTGCATCGGAACCAAGAAGCAGGTTGTCCTGATTGCCGGCCACATGAGCGGAGATGCCTTCAATATTGATGAAGGTGAGTCCAGTCGTGGTCGTCCCACTCGCCGCATCAAAAATGATCGGGGTCTCCGAATTGCCAAACTCGATCGCAAGTACGTCGTAGCCAGCGCCACCATCTACGAAACAGTCTCGGGAGGCATCAATCCAATCGTCCCCATCGCCGCCACGGATGATGTCATTGCTTCCAAAGCTGGCAAGCCGGTCGTTTCCGTTGCCGCCGTCGAGATAATCGTCCCCATCATAACTGTACAGGACATCATCCCCATCGCCACCAAGGAGTATATCATCACCACCGCCACCCCATAGCCAATCAGCGTCGGGTCCACCTTGGATCAGGTCATCTCCGTCGGCAGCGTCCCCGTTAGCCATGACATGGGAGGCAATCGAGGCGTTACTTGAGCCGGATTTATCAGTGGGCGTATCCTCGGAGGATTGTGGGTAGTCGCCGATATTCACAGAAGTAAGCGGATCGTCTTCTGGAAGTTTCACCACGTTTGCACCCTCCTAGAACGATAGTAATAATTGTAGTGATAGCTATGTTAATATTAGTAAATAGGAAAATATTTCTTCCGTCAACGACGTGAAATAGCACTTAATTTACTTCTATATTTAAATTATTTTTTCTCAGGGACGGAAGTTAAGGTTTGACCTGCTCCCCTGAAATGTCCTCGCAATTTGGTTAATCTGTTCTCCGGAGAAGGAGACAGAACATGAAACGATCCCGCTTCAGCGAAGAACAGATCATCGGAATATTGAAGGAGCATCAGGCTTGGATGTCGGCCGTTGAGCTGTGCCGAAAGCACGGCGTCAGTGATGCGACGTTTTACACGTGGCGCTCGAAGTATGGCGGCATGGAGGTGTCCGATGCCAAGCGCCTGAAGTCTCTTGAAGACGAGAATGCCAAATTGAAGCCTCTTCTGGCTGACGCGATGTTGGACGTATCGGCTCTGAAGGAGATGCTTGGAAAAAACTTCTGAAGCCCGGATCAAGGAGAAACGCCGTGAGCTGGGCTATGGAAGAAAGAGGCTATTCACAACGCCGGGCCTGCGATCTGGCGGGGGATCGATCCTCGCATCTATCGCTATCGTTCGACCCGTGGTGAAGATGATGTCGTGCGGTCCAGGTTGCGCGAACTGGCAAGTGAACGCCGTCGCTTCGGCTATCGCCGTCTGCATATCCTCCTGAAACGGGAAGTGGACTTGCCTCGGAAAAGTGGAGAGGTTTTGATGAGTTGAAAGGAAACCTTTATGACGAAGCGAGTGCCCTTTACGAAGGAATTTGAACGGGAGGCCGTTCGTCTTGCCGAGACGAGCGGTCGGACCCGCAAGGAGCTTGCTGAGGATGTTGGCATCGGCCTGTCGACACTGACACGGTGGATTTCGCGTAATCGGGATGCAACCATTGATGCTCTTGAACTGATTGACGCAAATGAAGATATGGCTGCTGAGCTCAAACGGCTCCGTCGGGAGAATGAGATATTGCGCCAGGAGCGGGATATCCTGAAGAAGGCGACGGTTTTTTCGCCAAGGAGGGAAGTGGTTCTGTTGCAAAAATTCGATTGGGATGGAACGTGGCTTACCGCAGGACGCAATTATGCTGTTAGGTCATGTTGACAAAGTGCGGCAGCCATATTTTGACGGCAGCGATGGCTAGGAATGCCTCGAAAGATTTTCTGGTTTTGTCGTATCGAGTGGCAATGCGACGGAATTGCTTTAATCTATTGAACATCCGCTCGATGCGGTTGCGATCCTTGTAGGCTTGGAAGTCGCAAGCTGGAGGGTTTTTCGGTTCGCTTTGGGCGGAATAACGGGCTTTATGCCACTGCACAAAAGAGCGTCCCGAATGTTATCGCCATCATAGCCTTTATCGGCGAGCAACAGTCTGGGCTTTTTCACAGGAATGGACATCAAGTCTTCAACTGCATTGTAATCCGAAGCTTCTCTCCGCCTGTGAGGATGAAGCTAACAGGGCGTCCCTGACCGTCTGTACGGGCGTGGACTTTTGTCGTAAAGCCGCCGCGTGATCGACCAAAAGCCTCCCTATAAGTCCCCCTTTTGCGCCAGCTGCCTGAGAATGACCACGAACAGTCGTGCTGTCGATCACATGTTGCCAGTCGTCAGTTAAGCCCAGTTCGACAAGGGTTTCCAAAAGCGCATCCCATACGCCTTGTTCTGCCCAGCGTCGAAACCGGACATAAACCGAATTCCATTTGCCGTAGCGTCCATGCATGTCGCGCCACGGGCAGCCAACCCGCAGAACATGAAGCATACCGTTGAGGTACCGGCGGTTATCCAAAGAAGGCCGGGACTTTCGTCCCCGCTCAGCAGGCAACAAGCTCTCAATGAGAATCCATTCCTGCTCGCTTAGATCGCCGCGCGCCATAACTGCCTCATAAAAAGCAGTCTTGAATCACGCTTTAGCTGATTTGGGATTCCACTTTGTCAACACGGCCTAGCCAATCTAACTGATGTGCGGGTTGTAAATAATCTTTTCAAAATCACCTGAAGAATTTGACGAACAAATACTCTATGCAGGAGACGTAAACCTTAAAACGATGCATACCTTTTGAAAAATGGGAGAAATTCACTTTGGCAGTTGGTCGTCAATCCATGCCGCCGCTCAATGCGCTGGTGGTTTTCGACAGCGCGGCCAGACTTGGCAGCTTCTCCCGTGCAGGTCTGGAACTGGGCCTTACCCAGAGCGCCGTGAGCCGACAGATCGGCAAGCTGGAAGCTTTCATTGGTTCAAAGCTCTTCAATCGTCTGCCTGTCGGCGTACAGCTGACCGCTATCGGCGAAAGTTATGCCTCGGAAGTCAGCCGATTGCTTGGCGATCTCAGCGCTGTCACAGATGGCCTTCGGGCGTGGATCGGCCCCCGGCAGATCACCATCGCCTGTTCGCGCGGCATTGCCGACCAGTGGTTTCTCTCGCGCATAGGCAAGTTGAAAGCAGAGATTTCAGGCATCGAAATCCGGTTGCGCGTGACGGATGACGTCGCCCATTTGCGGCTCGATGAGTTCGACCTTGCATTGTTTTATCGCAAAGAACGCCCCATCGGCGTCAATCTGACGGTCCTCGGTCGAGAGGAAGTCGTGCCGGTATCGGCACCGGGTGTGCCCAACATCATGGAGCAGGAAGCGCCAGTGCTGCTCGCTATCGAAGATACGATGCGCGAGTGGCAGGGATGGCCGGAATGGTGGCACGACGCCCGACTGTCGCCGCCGCCCGGCGCGCTGGAATGGCGGCTTGGCGATTACGGCCTTTGCGTCGCCGCGGCAACGCAAGGCATCGGCATCACGCTCGGCTGGACATGGCTGATCAAGGAACAGCTTGCGAGCGGGACTTTGGTGCCTGTACACAGCCATATGATGCGGTCGGACGCCTATTTCTATCTGATGCGACCTGCCGACCGTCACCAGCGCAAAATCGTGCGGGAAGTGGCCGACTGGCTGATTGCAAGCAATGGAACCGATCCTATCACGTAAAGATGATGGGACCGGCGAAACGCATCATTCCTGCGGGAGTGCGGCGCGGCGGCGCGACACCATGCGGAAGCGGATATATCCGAAAACGGTGATGACCAGCCAGGCAACCTGCGAAATAAAGGAGCCGAGGTTGAAATTCCAGGCGAGCGAATAGATCAGGGCGACGCCGCCCAGCACATTCAGCAGCGGAATGACCGGATCGTCGACGGTAAAAATACGCAATTGAATCAGCGCATAGCCAAGAAGGTAAAAGAACGCGCCCACCAAGCCGATAACATCCGGCAAACCCATTTTCGATCTCCAGGATCATCCAAATCTGAAAAAGCAGAGACGGCTTCCCCTACGGAAAGGCGCCCCTGCCGGTACTGTTGGACGCTCCTTTATTCCTGTTCGCACAAATGCCAAGACACACATTTCGCATGGGGGTATGCTTAAAAGTCATACCCAGAAATCCGACATCAACCCTTGAAAATAAGGGCTACAGTAAGCTACCCCACCCGCAAAAGCCGATAAGCTATGACTTAAACACAGGGGTACAGAATGCCTGAGCAAAAAAGCCAGTTTCAATTGACGCGTCGTTCTTTCATGGCGGGCGCAGCCGGCCTCGGTCTGGTGGGCATCACCGGCATGAGCGGCCTGATCACCTCGCCCGCTGCTGCGGCGGGCGATAGCGCGCCAAAGAAAGGCGGAGTGCTCAAGCTCGGCATCGGCGGCGGCAGCACGACCGATAATTTCGACCCGCGCCTTCTGAAAGATTGGGTTCCGGTCAATCAGGCCTACATGCTGATGAACGGCCTTGTCGAAATCGACGCCGACAACAAGGCTGTGCCTGAACTGTTCGAAAGCTGGGAACCGTCAGCCGACGCCAAGGAATGGACCTTCAAGGTTCGTCAGGGTGTGACCTTCCATAATGACAAGACGCTTGACGCCGACGACGTCATCTATTCGATCAACCTGCATCGCGGCGAAACCACATCCGGCGCACGTTCACTGGCATCGGAATTCACCGATGTCGCCAAGGTCGATGCTGGCACGGTCAAGATCACACTGAAGAGCGGCAATGCCGATCTACCTTACATCCTGTCCGATTATCACTTCCTCGTCGTTCCGAAGGACTGGACCGATTTCAACAAGCCGGTGGGCACCGGACCTTTCGTCTTCGAGCGTTTCCAGCCGGGCGTGCGTTCGCGTTTCACGCGCAATGAGAGCTACTGGAAGCCGAACACGGCATGGGTTGATGCAGTTGAAGTCATCGTCATCAACGATGTGTCTGCCCGCACCAACGCCATGATGTCCGGTCAGGTACATGCCATCAACCAGCTCGATTTCAAGACCGTCGATCTGTTGAAGCGCAATCCGAACCTCAACATCGTTCAGTCGTCCGGCGGCCAGCACTTCTCTTTCCTGATGGATTGCACGCAAGCCCCGTTTACCGACAACAATGTCCGTCTCGCCGTCAAGCACGCCATCGACCGCGAACAGATGCTGAAGACCGCCTTGCGCGGCTATGGACGTCTCGGAAACGACAACCCTATCCCGAGCACCGATCCGTTCTTCGACGCCGCACTGCCGCAGCGCGCCTATGATCCGGAAAAGGCCAAGTTCTATCTCAAGCAGGCAGGCATGGATTCGCTGAAAATCCAGCTGTCTGCTTCCGATGCCGCCTTCACGGGCGCTGTCGATGCCGCAGCGATCTTCCGCACCGCCGCCGCCAAGTCGGGCATCGAGATCGATATCAAGCGTGAACCGGCTGACGGATATTGGGATAATGTCTGGATGAAGGCGCCGTTCTGCATGTCTTATCGTGGTGGTCGCCCGACTGCCGATCAGGCCCTGTCGGTCGCCTACGCGTCCAACGCATCGCAAAACGATACGCATTGGAAGAGCGCCGATTTCGACGCCAAGCTGCTTGAAGCCCGTGCGATGCTCGATCAGGCCAAGCGCAAGGAAATCTACGCCGAATTGCAGGCCATGATCAGCAATGATGGCGGTGCGCTTATTCCGATGTTCGGCGACTATCTCGACGCCACCTCCAAGAAGCTCAAGGGCGTGACCACGCATCCGATGTTCAATCTGATGGGTGCGCGCCTTGCCGAAAAAGTCTGGCTGGAAGCATAAATGTTCGTTCTAATCATCAAGCGTGTGGGGCTCGGGCTCCTCACGCTGTTCCTCGTGTCGGCGTTGATTTTCGCCGGCACGCAGATCTTGCCGGGTGACGTGGCGTCCGCCATTCTCGGTCAGAATGCCACGCCGGAAGCGCTTGCGACGCTGCGCGAAAGCCTCGGTCTCAATCAACCGGTCCTCGCACGCTATTTCGCGTGGCTGGCAGGTTTCGTGACCGGCGATCTCGGCACCTCGCTTGCCAATCAGCAACCGGTCGCCGATCTCCTGTGGCCGCGTTTCTGGAATACGATGGCGCTTGCAGCCTTTGCGGCAGTCATCAGCGTCCCGATCGCCATTCTCTTTGGCCTCATTACCGCGGTTAAGCGCGGCGGCATCTTCGACCGCGTTGTGAATATCGTGGCGCTCGCCTTCGTTTCGCTGCCAGAATATTTCCTCGGCCTTTTGCTGATCCTGTTCCTGTCGATCCGCTTCAACCTGCTGCCAAGCCTTGCCGATACCTATGAAGGCATGACGTTCCTTGAATGGATTCAGGCCACTGCCCTGCCCGCACTGACGCTGGTTCTGGTGACCGTTGCGCAGATGATGCGCATGACCCGCACCGCCGTTTTGTCTGTTATGGATCAGGCTTATGTTGAAACCGCCTATCTGAAGGGTCTGCGCACCAAGCGCGTTGTGACCAAGCACGCCTTGCCCAATGCGGCAGCGCCGATTGTCAATGTGGTGGCGTTCAACATCGCTTACCTCATCACCGGCGTGGTGCTGGTCGAAGCTGTCTTCAATTATAACGGCCTTGGCCGCTTCATGGTTGACGCCGTCTCCAAGCGTGACCTTCCGCTCGTGCAGGCTGCGGCCCTCGTCTTCGGTGCGGCCTATGTCATCCTCAATATCATCGCCGATGTCGCTGCCATCGCGCTCAATCCGCGCCTGAGGCACCCACGGTGAAGACAATGAAGAAATCTATTCCCCTGACGGCATGGGTCGGTCTCGCCATCATCACCCTCTGCCTCCTGATGTTCCTGTTTGGCCCAATGATCGCGCCTTATGGTCAGGAAGATATTGTCGGCGCACCATTTGATCCGCCATCGGCCCAGTTCTGGTTCGGTCTCGATCAGAATGGCCGCGATATGCTCTCGCGCCTGCTTTTTGGTGCGCAGATGTCAATCGGCGTCTCGCTGGCTGCATCGCTCCTGTCGTTCAGCGTCGGTGTGCCGCTCGGCTTCCTTGCTGCCATTTTCGGCGGTTGGGTCGATACGGTTCTCTCACGCATTGTCGATACCGTCATGTGCATTCCCGTGCTCATTTCGGCGCTCGTCATTCTACAGGCGCTCGGCTCGTCACTGCCGGTTCTGATCATCACCATCGCATTGCTCGATTCCACCCGTGTGTTCCGCTTGGCGCGTATCGTGGCGCAGGGCGTCAATGTGCTGGAATATGCCGAAACCGCCCGTCTCCGCGGCGAAGGTCTTGGCTGGCTGATCTGGCGTGAAATCCTGCCAAATACGCTGCCGCCGCTGATTGCGGAATTCGGCCTGCGTTTCTGCTTCACCTTCCTCTTCGTTGCCGGCCTGTCGTTCCTTGGCCTTGGCATCCAGCCGCCATTTGCGGATTGGGGCGGCATGGTGAAGGACAACCAGCAGGCTATTCTCTACGGCCTCTACGCACCGCTGTTCCCGGCGGTTGCAATCGCCATCCTCACCGTTGGCGTCAACCTCGTCGTTGACTGGCTTTTGGCCGGACGCACGACCACGCAGGGAGCTGATCGATGAGCAAGGATATCGTTCTTTCAATCTCCGATCTCGTCGTCAAAGCCCCCAATGACGCAACGCTTGTCGATCATGTCAATGTGACGCTTAAGCGTGGTGAAGTGCTTGGTCTTATCGGTGAGTCTGGTGCTGGCAAGTCCACCATTGGACTTGCAGCCATGGGCTATGGTCGCGGCGGTTGTAGAATCGCTGAAGGCACCATTGTCGTTGACGATATTTCGTTGATGGACGGCACCCGCGAAACGCGAGAAAAGGCGCGCGGCGCACGTATCGCCTATGTGGCGCAAAGTGCGGCAGCGTCGTTTAATCCGGCACATCGCATCGGCGATCAGATCATGGAAGGCTCGCTTTATCACGGCCTCATGACCAAAGCCGAAGCCAAAGCATGGATGCTGGAACTACTGCATACATTGCAGCTTCCTGATGCCGACACCTTTGGTGATCGTTATCCGCATCAGGTTTCCGGTGGGCAGTTGCAACGTGCCATGGTTGCTATGGCCATGTCCTGCCGCCCGGATATTCTGGTGCTGGACGAGCCTACAACTGCGCTTGACGTAACAACCCAGATCGAAGTGCTGGCACTGCTGCGCAGCCTGATCCAGCGTTACAACACGGCAGCACTTTACATCACGCATGACCTTGCAGTCGTGGCGCAAATTGCCGACCGCATCATGGTTCTGCGTCATGGCAAGATGGTCGAGCTTGGCTCTGCCGAGCAAATTCTCGAAGCACCAAAGCAGGAATATACCCAGCGTCTGGTGTCTGAGCGTGAAGCCAGCATTTCGGGCGAACAGGCCGAGCACAAGACCGGCGAAATCCTGCTCGAAGTGAAGAGCGCAACCGCCTATTACGGCAAGAAACTCGTTTTGACCGATGTGGGTTGCTATATCCGTCGCGGTGAAACGCTTGCAGTTGTGGGCGAGTCCGGTTCCGGCAAGTCGACGCTTGCGCGCATCATTGCAGGCCTGCCGCCGCACTCAAGCGGCATCATCACGCTTGCCGGGCAGCGGCTGGAAGCGAACTACAAAAAGCGTAGCCGTGAAGAACTGCGCCGCATTCAGCTCGTTTACCAGCTGCCTGACGTGGCGTTGAATCCACGCCAGACCGTTGGTGAAATCATCGGTCGTCCGATGAAGTTCTATTTCGGCATGAATGAGGACCAGCGCGAGATTGAGGTCAAGCGCCTGCTTGAACTCATCGGCCTGCCTGCCGATTTCGCAAGCCGCCTGCCGGGCGCGCTTTCGGGCGGACAGAAACAGCGTGTGTGTATCGCCCGTGCGCTGGCTGCCAAGCCTGATCTCATCATCTGCGATGAAGTTACCTCGGCACTCGACCCGCTTGTCGCGGAGGAAATTCTCAGACTTCTGCGCAAGTTGCAGGACGAATTGCACGTGTCATATCTCTTCATCACCCACGACCTTGGCGTCGTCCGTCGGCTCGCCGACCGCACCATGGTGATGCAGAAGGGCAAGGTGGTCGAAACCGGCACCACGAAGGCAATCTTCGAACCGCCTTACGAGCCCTATACGGAGCAGCTCATCACATCCGTTCCGGAGCTGCGCCGTGACTGGCTGGACGATATCCTGAAAGTACGTGCCGCCAGTTAAACTACCGATGCGGCGCTAATGCCGCACCGGCTCCTCTTTATTGAAATTGGAACCGATCATGACCGTCAATATCACCGAGCATCTGTGGATCACTCTCAAGGATGGCACCCGTCTTGGTGCGCGCCTGTGGCTGCCTGAAGGCGCCGAGGAAAATCCCGTTCCTGCCGTGCTCGAATATATTCCGTACCGCAAGCGCGACGGCACACGTGGCCGCGATGAACCAATGCACGGCTATTTCGCGCAGAACGGCTATGCCGCGATCCGCGTTGACATGCGCGGCACGGGCGAATCCGATGGCCATATGGCCGATGAATATATCCAGCAGGAGCAGGACGATGCGCTGGAAGTCATCGCCTGGATTGCTGAGCAGCCATGGTGCAGCGGCAATGTCGGCATGATGGGCAAGAGCTGGGGCGGCTTCAACGGTCTCCAGGTTGCAGCCTGCCGTCCGCCCGCATTGAAGGCGATCATCACCGCCTATTCGACCGACGACCGTTTCCGCGACGACATCCACTACATGGGCGGCCTGCTGCTCAATGATAATCTGTGGTGGGGCACGATCATGCTCGCCTATCAGTCGCGTCCGCTCGATCCGGCGATTGTGGGCGCTGGCTGGCGCGATGCATGGATTGAACGTCTGGAGCGCCTGCCATTCTTTCCGGCGCTCTGGCTCGAACACCAGCATTACGACGAATATTGGAAGCATGGCTCGGTCTGCGAAGACTGGTCTGCAATCCAGTGCCCGGTTCTCGCCATTGGCGCATGGGCCGACAGCTACACCAATGCCGTTCCGCGCCTGCTTGAAAACCTTCAGGTTCCTGCGCGTGGTATTATCGGCCCATGGGGCCATGTCTATCCGCAGGACGGTCTGCCGGGCCCGGCAATCGGCTTCCTGCAGGAAGCTGTGCGTTGGTGGGACCAGTGGCTCAAGGGCAAAGAGACCGGCATCATGGACGAGCCGAAGCTGCGCGCCTATGTCTGCGATACCATCGAGCCAACCGGCTCGCGTGACTTTACCAACGGTCGCTGGGTTGGCGAACAGAACTGGCCGTCGACCGAAATCACGCCGAAGCCTTTCGCGCTTGGCGCTGACTTCACGCTGGGCAAGGCCGATGCTGCCAAGGGCATATTGTCCATCTCCTCGCCAAGCAGCCATGGCAAGGCCGGTGGCGAATGGATGGCGACAGGTTGCCCCGGCGAACACCCGACCGATCAGCGTCTTGACGATGGCGGTTCGCTCAACTTCGACACCGCTGTTCTCGCCGAAGACCTCGAAATTCTGGGCGCTCCCATTGCTCGCCTGACATTCACCGTCGATCAGCCGGTTGCACAGGTTTCGCTGCGTCTGAGCGATGTTCTGCCCGATGGCCGTATCACCCGCATCAGCTATCAGGTCTTCAACCTCAACCACATCAACGGCCACGATAAGCCGGAAATGCTGGTGCCCGGCAAGACCTATGAGATCGCGATCAAGCTCAACGATAGCGGCTACAGCTTCAAGAAGGGCCACCGCATCCGTCTTTCGGTTGCGACTGGCTACTGGCCGATGGTCTGGCCATCGCCAAACCGCGTGACCCTGACGCTCGACACCGCCACCTCGGTTCTCGACCTGCCTGTGCGCCAGCCTTCTGCCGACGATGCAAAGGTTTCCTTCCAGAAGCCCGCGCATGGTCCTGCAACACCGATGACCCAGCTTGATCCGGGCAGCGTGCGCCGCTGGACCGAACAGGATCACGTTACCGGCGAAACGCTCTATGTGACGGAAGGCATTGGTGGTCTGTTCGGCGAAGGCATTTTGCGCTTTGACGATCTCGGCACGCAATTGAGCCATAGCCTCAAGCGTGAACTGCGCATCAATGACAATGATCCGCTATCGGCATCTTATGTGCTGACACAGGCCTATCAGATGGGCCGCGAAGGCTGGATGATCGATATCGAAAGCACTACGAAAATGCATTCGGACGCCGAGAAATTCTATATTTCCGGCGTGCTGACGGCAAAGGAAAATGGTGAAGCGGTGACAACCCGCGAATGGAACCAGACCATTCCGCGCGATCACCTCTGATAGCCGCGAAAAGCGTCAATCCAATTCGTTGGATTGGCGCCTTCAATCAGTTATACTCAGATATATTCAATAAAATTACGATAATGGAAGTATATATACCCAAGAAACTAATAACATAACACCTTGACTTCTTCGAATTACTGAAGAAAGTTTCATAACTCGCTAAGGATTGCGCTGCTATCTACGAGGCCATGACGTCAGCACATCATTCTGATCCGGAAAAAATTGATAACAGAAACTTATTCTTGTCAGCTATCAGATTAAGTGGTTTCCCCGTCAAGTGGTAAGAACGAAGATCTGGAGCGATCACTGGCTTACGGTCAAAGCCGTTGGTCAGAATGTCAATCGACACGGCTTTGTCGCAAAAGTTGTTTAACCGGCATTTCACGTGTTTAAAGTCGGTACCCCGTCACCGGCAACCTAGTCCGGCTTGGTGGTACCAATGATCTTGAGGAGAAAACATACTCGTGTGTCGCGCAACGCTCTGTCATTCTGGCCTGCTCTTGCGCCAACTGTCGAATTTGCGCTGGTTTTCATCCTTCGTGCAGGGATAAAGTCCAATAATTCCGGCACCGTTTTTCACTTCTTCAAGAACGAAGTCTTCAAAGACTTCCATTCCGATGCATTCATCGGCAATTTCATCGCACAGATGCGCCGGGACGACCATGACACCGTCGGTATCGCCCACCAGCACATCACCCGGAAACACCGCTGCGTCTCCGCAGGAAATCGGAACATTGATGTCGATGGCTTCATGCAGGGTGAGGTTTGTCGGGGCCGATGCTTTGGCGCAGTAAGCGGGCATGTCAAGTTCACCAATGCCCGTCACATCACGAAAACCGCCATCCGAGACAATCCCTGCAGCGCCCCGCAAAGCAAGGCGCGTCACCAGAATGGAACCTGCGGTCGCAGCACGCGCATCCTTGCGCGCATCCATAACCAGCACATAGCCCGGAGGACAGGTTTCGATGGCCACACGCTGTTTGTGATCGGGATTACGGAAGACAGTGATCGGATTGCGGTCTTCGCGCGCTGGAATATAGCGCAGCGTAAAAGCCTGACCGACCATGTTTTCCGGTTTACGAGCGACCTGAAACGAGCCCTGAATGAACTGGTTGCGCAGTCCGCGCTTATAGAGAGCGGTGGCAACAGATGCGGTTGAAACCTTCTTCAATTTGGCGCGTGTTTCGTCGGAGAGAATATAGTCTGACATCGGTCTGCCTCTTAATAAATGACCGGCTCGTCAACCGGACGACCAAAATCGGTTTTCAGGAAATCAAAATCGCAGCCCTTGTCGGCCTGCTCGACATGCTTGGAAAAGACGAAGCCATAGCCACGCTCATACTTGGGTTCCGGCTTTTCCCAAGCTGCACGGCGGGCAGCCAGTTCATCTTGGGAAACAAGCATGTTGAGACTGCGCGCCGGAATATCGAGCTCGACCATATCGCCGGTTTTCAGCAAGGCCAGCGGTCCGCCGATAAAGGATTCCGGTGCCACATGCAGTACACAGGCACCGAAGCTTGTCCCTGACATACGCGCGTCCGAAATTCGCACCATATCCCTGAGACCAAGCCTCAGCAGAGCTTTCGGCATCGGGATCATGCCCCATTCGGGCATTCCGGGCCCGCCCTGCGGACCGGCATTGCGCAGCACAAGAACCGTGTCCGGCGTCAGCGGATAATCAGGATCATCGATAATTTTCTTAAGCTCAGGATAGCTGTCTGCGACCAGCGCCGGGCCTGTATGCCGATGAAATTTGGGATCGCAGGCAGCGGGCTTGATCACTGCGCCATCCGGGCAGAGATTGCCCTTCAAGACGGCCAGTGACCCTTCACGATACACCGGATTGGACAACGGCCTGATAACATCTTCATTATAGATCTGCGCTTGTTCCAGCCCCTCGGTCAGCGGTTTTCCGGTAATGGTAATGGCTGAGGGATCAAGCTTGTCGCCGAGCTGACGCATCAGCGCGCGAATGCCGCCGGCATAATAAAAATCCTCCATCAGATAGGTGGAACCGGAGGGGCGGATATTGGCGATGACAGGTGTTGTTCGTCCGATACGATCAAGGTCATCCAGTTCGAGCGGAACACCTGCCCGTCGCGCCATCGCAATCAGATGAATGATTGCATTGGTGGAGCAACCGGTCGCCATTGCAACAATAACCGAATTCTTCACCGCTGCCGGTGTGATAATCTGGTCTGGTGTCAGATCGTCCCACACCATCTCGACAATGCGGCGACCGCATTGCGTTGACATGCGCTGATGATTGGCATCAGCCGCAGGAATTGATGATGCACCAGGCAGCGACAGCCCCATGGCCTCTGCAATCACTGTCATGGTGGATGCCGTACCCATCGTCATGCAATGGCCGTAGCTGCGGGCAATGCCACCTTCTATGCCCTGCCATTCTTCCTTACCAATGGTGCCTGCGCGACGTTCATCCCAGAACTTGAACATATCCGTGCCAGATCCAAGCGTCTTTCCAGCATAATTGCCACGAAGCATGGGGCCTGCAGGCAGGAAGATGAAGGGATAGCCAGCACTGGTGGCGCCCATAATGAGTGCCGGCGTGGTCTTGTCACAGCCGCCCATCAGGACAGCACCATCAACCGGATGAGAACGCAGAAGCTCTTCCGTCTCCATCGCCAGCATGTTGCGGTAGAGCATGGTTGTTGGCTTCACATAGCTTTCAGAAAGCGACAATGCGGGAAGCTCAAGCGGAAAACCGCCTGCTTGCAGAATGCCGCGCTTCACCCACTCAACACGATCCTTGAAATGCGCATGACAAGGTTGTGCATCCGACCAGGTATTGATGATTGCGATGATTGGCTTGCCCTCCCAATCCACCGGATCATACCCCATCTGCATGGTTCTTGAACGATGGCCGGAAGAACGCTGATCATCTGGCAACATCCAGCGCGCAGAACGCAGATCTTCATATGCTTTTCTGGTCATTTCAGGGCCTTCCCGGTATTTGAGCCGCGCAAATTTCTGCAAATGCCAGGTGCATTGTCTGGCAAAAGATGAGCGGAGAACAGGAGAGCACCCGTCAGCGCTTCTCCAGGATTGAGAACTGTCATGGCTGCATCCTCACCAAGCGTTGGCCTATTGATAACATCCGGCAGGTGACTTACCGGTTCAGCGCAAAAGACTGCGCGATCCTGTGGATTGAAAACATGGAGATGCCGCAACGCGCCCTCGCCTTTAAGCCGGAGGCCAGTTGATGTTTCCGGCCAGCGTATTGTCGCCTCACGGTTCCAGCCTGTGAAACAGCAATTCACCAGCGACAATTTTGACAGAGCAATTGTGTTTCCCGGAGTAAACCAGTCGATAGCTTCGGGGATACCTTGTGGTAATCCGCGTGTATCAAGCTGTGGTGCGCCATTGGATTGAAATTCAAGCGTTGCCTTGTTGGTTTTAGAAAACCACGGATGCAAGCCAATGCCGAACGGCAGAGCGCTGTCGCCTTCATTCTGGATACTCAGCGATATGCGAAAGCCATCAGGCGCAATATCGATGATTTGATCCAGCCTGTATGAGTAGGGATGGTCGGCACTGTGAACCTCATCCCGCACATGCACCCGATTGTCGCTGGTCTCCACAACCTCCCAGCTATGCATCCTCGAAAAGCCATGAATAGCCATGCCTTCCTGTGGCGCATTGATCGGCAGCTGAACAGTTTTTCCTTCAAAAGCGAACCGCCCACCATCTATACGATTGGCAAAAGGTGCCATCACGAAGCACCCTGCTTTCAGGCCCGCTTCGGGTGTTGCGAGTGGCTCAAGTAATTCTACCCATGAGCCATCCGGGTGGTGCCACTCTGCCTCAAGCAGAGTTGCTCCATATTGGGGGGCAAGCCTCAGACGATAATTATAAGCGTTGAGTTCAACAACCATGGGCACCACAGCTTCATTCCTCACGCGAGTAGTCATGGGCGGTGAATGTTCCGCCCTGAAACCTGCGCGATACAGGATCGCCGGTTTCCGCCAGATCGCCGTAGCGGGAAGCATCATCCTGCGGAACATAACCGATCAGCGCTGCATCATCCTTCTCCCACCAGCGCGCGGCATTAGCGGAAACACCCCAGACGATTGCAACGTCTGTTTTTGGGGCTTCAACAGCTGCTATCAGCAGCCGAACCAGATCATCATGCGAAAGCCATGTCGATAAATGCCGCGCTTCTGTTGGCTCTGGCACGCAGGAACCGATACGCAGATGCACGCTTTCAATACCGTGCTTGTCAAACATCATGCGCCCAAGCAGTTCACCATAGGCCTTGGAAAGCCCGTAATAGCCGTCGGGTCTATATGACTCATCCGCGCCAAGCGCCTTGTCGCGAGGATAAAAGCCGATCGTATGGTTGGAGCTAGCGAAAATGACGCGCTGCTTTTCAGCCCTTGCCGCTTCAAAAACATGCGTAACACCAAGCAGATTGGCTTTGGCAACCGCATCATAAGGCTGCTCCACACTGATGCCACCAAAGTGCAGAATCGCATCCATACCACGCACAAGCTCGGTAATGGCACCGGCATCCATCAGATCGGCCTGAATGAACTCGGCATTCTCCGGCATAGCATCGGGAAACGGTGCGATATCGGACAAGCGCAGCCAATAGCCTGCCTGTGTCAGTCTTTTAGCCAGCATACGCCCCAGATTGCCTGACGCGCCGGTGAGAAGCAGACGTTTCATCCGTTCAGACTCCCTTCATTCTGGCAATTTTCGCACCCGCAACAGGCGCCTGCATGAGGTGAATGCCACCTGATTGCGGTGCAGCTTCCAATGTTTCAGATGCTCCTAGGCGATGAGACGTGACGGCAAGAAGCGTAAGATCCGGGCCGCAAAAACATGGCATTGTCGGTGCAGGAACGGGAGCCGCTACGCGATCGAGCAGCTTTCCATTGCGATCAAAGCGGTTGAGGACACCGGCAGAAACTCCGGCACTCCAGTAATTGCCATCACTATCGCAGGCACCACCATCAGGACGCCCCGCCTCTTCATCAAGATCAGCAATGCGGGTACGATTGCTTATCGATCCGGTTTCGACGTCAAAATCATAGCGATCAATCCATGGCCCACGGGAATCTGTATGGAACATCGTTGCAGCATCGGCAGTCCATGCAAGACCGTTGGAAATCTCAAAACCTTCCGCCTTGATTTCGGCTTTGCCGTCAGCAGTCACACGATAGAGTTTTGAAATGGCCTCACGCTGTGGACGCGCATCCATGCTACCGATCCAGAAGGCTCCGTCCGGTCCAATCTTGCCGTCATTCAGGCGCGATGTTTCCGGCTCGTCATAACCATCCCAAAGAGTCTGGCGTTCCAATGTTTCGGGATCAAACAGGATAATCTCGCGCGCAAGCGAAACGACCAGTCGGCCGCTTTCCGCAAGCCCGAGACAAGGAACTGCAGTCTCGAAAGACCATTCGCGCAGCGGCCCTTTATCGAGATCAATCTCATAAACTTTCTGCCCGTTGATATCGCATGCAAACAGCGTTTTACGTCTGTCATCCCAGACAGGGCTTTCAGTGAGTTGTCCGCGCAGATCGGCTATGCAGCGAAAATGGGCCATTACACAGCCCCCGTTTTACGACGGACCACATCGGGGTTTTCAAGAACAAAGTCAGAGAGTTTGAGTCCCAGACCGGCACCTTCAAACGGATAGATCACACCCTTTTCGATGCGTGGCATCACAGTCACCAGATCGCGATACCATGAGGTGTAATAGGCGCGCACAGATTCCTGAAAAATCGCATTGGGTGCATTGAGAGAAAGATGGATCGAGGCTGCGAAAACCACCGGACCAGTACAATCATGCGGCGCTATGGGGCGCTGGAACGCCTCGGCCATGGTTGCAATCTTCTTCGCTTCGGAAAGCCCGCCGCACCATGAAATGTCAAGCATCACATAATCGGATGCATCGGCACGCAGCACATCGAGAAACTGCGCACGAGTTGCCATAGTTTCACTGGCGCAGACGGGAATGCCGGACTGACGCGCATAAACGGCCAGCGCCTGCGGGTTCATCATCTTGATAGGATCTTCCGACCAGAAGGGCCTGAAGGCTTTGAGTTCACGCGCAATCGTCAGTGCTGATGTCAGATCCCACATCGAATGAAACTCGACCATGATTTCCATCTGATCGCCCACCGTATCGCGGATCTGGCGAAATGGAACCAGCGCCTTGTCGAGATCGGTGGCGTGAATGTAATTGCCGCCACTGCTCACCGCAAAGGGGTCGAACGGCCAGATTTTCATGGCCGTAATACCTTCCGACAACAGGCTTTGCGCAAGCGCTCCGGCATCACGATGAAACGCCAGCTGATCTTCGTAAGGGCCTTCCTTTGCGTCATCCTGATCGCCGATATAACGACGGGCGCCGCTCTTGTTATAGGTATAGCCCGCACAGGTATTATAGGTGCGGATCGAGGGACGCGAGAGACCACCAAGCAACTGATGGATCGGCTGATTGGTCAGTTGCCCGAAAATATCCCAAAGCGCGATATCAATGGCCGAAGCCGCACGTATCTCCACACCCGAAGAGCGGAAGCCGACATAAGGCTCCAGCAACAATTTTGAAATGCGTTCAATTTCCAGAGGGTTCTGGCCCACCAATTGCGGAGCGATGTCGCTGTGAATATAGGCAGCAACCGCATTTGCCCCGCGGAACGTTTCGCCCAAGCCGATGATCCCCTCATCGGTATGGACCTGCACCCACAGAATATTGTTGAGGTGCGGCAGTTGTACGGTTTCAATGGCCGTAATTTTCATCATGCACTCCGAATAAATTCTGGCCCAAAATCTTTGGCCCTATCAATGCGCAGACGGCTGGCGACTGCGCGCTACAATCTGCGTTGGGTTGACAAAGCGCAGTGCCAGCAGAAGCCAGACCAATGATGTCACCATGTAGATGACGGCCATTGCATCAATGGACTGAACCGAGCGGACACCTGCCGCAAAGACGGAATAGTAAAGCGCGACCACCAGCGTCTGCGATGTCGGGCCAGCCGTCAGGAAGGTCAGTTCGAACATGGCAACCGTGCGCACCAGCACCAGCAGCATGGCTGCAAGAATGCCCGGGGTGAGCATTGGCAGCAAAACATGCAGAAATAGTTTGAAGGTGCCCGCACCAAAGACCCGCGCTGCTGCTTCAACCTTGGGATCGATCTGCTCGATAAACGGCACCATCACAAGGATGACAAAGGGGACCGTCGGCACAAGATTAGCCAAAACCACACCCCAGAAAGTTCCACCAACGCCAAACTTATAGAGCACTGTCGCGAGCGGAATGCCAAATGTAATGGGCGGAACCAGAAGCGGCAGAAGGAAAATCAGCAGAACGATTTTCTTGCCCGGAAAATCCCGGCGCGCCATTGCATAAGCTGCTGTCACGCCAAGAAATCCCGAAAGGATGACGACGGCAAACACGACCTGGAAAGTGACCAGCAGCACCTGATCAAGCTGAAACTCAGCCCAGGCCGCTGCATACCAGCGTGTGGTAAACGCTTCCGGTAGCCATGTGCCGAGCCAGCGCGTGCCAAAACTGGAAACCACCACGGCCACGATGACCGCCAGAACATTGAGCACAAAGAAGCCGGTCACAAGCCAGACAAGAGTGATCCAGAGCTTGGAAAGAATGGAAGTATCGCGGATCATGACCTATCCCTTTCCGCCGGCAGTAGAACCGCGATAGAAGAATGAACGCACCCCGAGGAGCGCGCCGACCACGAGCAATTGCACTGCCGCCATAATCATGGCGATGGATGACGCCATGGAGTCATCGTATTGCTCGAAGGCGGCCTGGGCTGCGGCAATCGAAATCACACGCGTCGGCCCCGAGGGTGCCCCCAACAGGACGGCGGACGGAAACACGGCAAAGGCCTGCACGAAGGTAAGGCAGGCTGCAACGACGAGCCCCGGCACAAGTAGGGGCAGCATGACATGGCGGAAACGCTGCCAGCTATTGGCGCCATGGGTGGCGGCGGCGCGTTCCAGTGCGGGATCGATACCGGTTATATAGGAAAGCGTCAGCAGAAAGGTGAATGGAAACACCGTGATGACCAGCGACGCAAAGACGCCCCAGTAATTATTGGTGAGCTTCAATGGGCTGTCGATCAGGCCGATCGTGATTAACGTGCGGCTGAACCAGCCCTGCGGCCCGAGATAGTTCAAAAGCCCTTCGGCAATAAGAACCGTTCCCAGAGTGACTGGCAGAACCAGGATTGTCGTCAGAAGACGTTGCCGCGGCATCAGCCGGACACGCATGGCAATCGGAACGGCAAACAGGACACTGATAAGCGTCACCGGAATAGCCAGCCAGAGCGTCGCACCTATGGTTTTATAGAGATAGGGATCGGAGAAGAACTTGCGGTAATTGGCCAACGCCCCGTCGCCATCAAGCGGATTGAACGACAGAACCAATCCATAAAGAAACGGATAAATGAAGACGCCTACCACAAAGAGAAGCGCAGGCAGGATTAGAAGTGTGACGCCGTCGAAGCCACGATTAGCGAGCCGTTGCCGCAAGCCTGGCTTGAGCGGGGTATCTGCATAAGTCTCAGCCGCCATCGTTCAGCCCTCCGCCGGAAAAATCAGCGCATGACCAGCATCAATGCCGAGTACGATACGGCTGCCCGGCTCCACCCCCTGCGGCCCGTGAAAGATCAGCTCCATCCCGGTTTCAGTACTGGCCGTGCCAACATATTCGCGCCCTCGATATTCGATGGTTTCGACCGTTGCATCCAAATCATTGCGATGGCCCGAACCAGACACGACATCATCGCCGCGTGCCATCAGCACGGCATCATCACCCGCCTCAAGCCCATCCATCGCACGGCCAACGAGTTCACTTCCCGCGATAGAAATGATCGCCTGCCCGTTCTCGACGCGCACGACTTTGCCCGGCAAGGCGTTGCGGAAACCCATGAAGGCTGCGACATCACGATAGCGCGGCTCTTCATAAAGCTCATGCGGCTTGCCGACTTGGCGGATTTCACCATCACGCAACACGACAATACGATCCGCCAAAGACAAGGCCTCGTCCTGATCATGGGTCACATAGATCGTCGTCGAACCAAGCTGGTTATGGATGCGGCGGATTTCGGCCCGCATTTCAAGGCGTAGCTTCGCATCGAGATTAGAAAGTGGCTCGTCCATCAAGACCACCGGTGGCTCGATGACAATGGCGCGGGCAATCGCCACGCGCTGCTGCTGGCCGCCGGAAAGCTGTCCGGGCAGCTTTTCTTCCTGTCCTTGCAGGCGCACCAAAGCCAATGCGGCGCGTGCACGCTTTTCGATCTCGCTTTTTGCCAGACCGCGCATCTTGAGGCCGAACCCGACATTCTGCAGAACATTCATATGTGGAAACAGGGCATAGTTCTGGAACACCATACCGAAACCGCGGTCTTCCGGTTTCTGCTGATCGACGCGACGGTTGTCGATATAAATACCGCCGCCCGTCGTGCCTAGAAGTCCGGCGATGCAATTGAGAGCCGTCGACTTGCCACAACCCGACGGTCCGAGAAGTGCGATGAACTCGCCTTTCCTGATTGTGAGGTTGATTTCCCTCAGCGCATTGAAAGTTCCAAATGATCGGCTCATCCGGTCTAGCCGGAGTTCTTGAAAGGACATTGACGCAAGCACCATGATTTAGAATTGGCGACTATCAGCGGCCGATGGCGCGCCCTTCATGGCCCGCCACCCAGCTTTCGGTCAATCAGCCAGCCGCGACGTCTTCGTCCCAACGGCGGAATGCGGCCACCAGAGCTTCCGGCTCAAGTGGCAACTCGATTGGATTGTTGGCAATCCAGTCGGCATATTCCGGACGGCCGAACTCCGCGATGATGTTCTGGCTTTCCTTCGGCGCCATTTCGATGGTGACGTCCTTCACTGCAGGACCCGGATAGAAATAGCCGGCATCGTAGGAATAGGCCTGTTGGTCGGGCTTGAGTGAGAACTTGATGAACTCCATCAGCACCGCGATTTTTTCCTCTGACACGCCTTTGGGAATGGCGAAATAATGTGCATCGCAAACCCAGTGGAAGCCCTCCAGCTTGCTGACGCCCATCTCCTTCGGCACAACGCCGAGCGCACGCGGATTGATATCCCAGCCGGTGGTCGTCACCGTCATGTCGCGCGTGCCTTCGCCGAGCTCTTTCATCAGAGCGCCAGTGCCAGCGGGATAATATTCGATATTCTTGTGCAGTTCCTTCAGATAGGCCCAGGTCTTGTCCCATCCCTTGACCGGATCTTTCGGATCGCTGTCGCCAAGCAGGTAAGGCAGACCCATCAGGAATGTGCGACCCGGACCAGAATTTGCCGGTCGGGCATAGATGAACTTGTTTGGATTTTCCTTTGTCCAGGCCAGAAGCTCTTCGGCCGTCTTTGGCGGCGTCTTGACCTTCTCAGGGTGATATTCGAGCAATGGACCGGATGGATAATAGGACACCACAACGCCCTTGCCCTTCGACATTTCCTGCATGCGCCATGCCGGTTCGAGATAGATATCTTGAAGCTTCGGCAAGCCATTATCCGGCAGCGCAATAATGTCGCTCCATATATCATCGGCAAGTCCGGCGGAAAGCGCGTCCGGCCCGACGATCACCATGTCGATGTCGATCCGGTTGGCGCGCTGTTGCGCCTTGATCTTGCCCGGCAGTTCGGGTGCTGGTGCCTTGTTGAACGTGAAGCGCGAAACGAGCGCTTTTTGTTCAGAAGCAAAATTGTCGAAAATCGGCTGTGTCAGCGCGAGATTGCCAGCCGCGTCAATGACATTCAGTGCGACGGGCGATGATGGCAGCTTTGCCGATTGTGCCCAAGCAGCACCCTTGGGCAGCAAAAGTCCTGCGCCGGTTGCAAATCCAGCCCCCGCCATGAATGTGCGGCGTGAAATTCCTTTGGTCATGTTCTCCTCCACCTTTTTTACTTGTCCCGCACACACCGCTTCCTCCTGTCGGTACGTGCCGGCCTTCTAATTTTCAGACAATTGCATCGGTCTCCCAACCCGCAACGACCTTTTCGAGTGCCTTGCGGTCAGCCGCTTCAAGTTTCGGCAGGCCCGGTAGCCGGACATCGCCGACGGCAAAACCCTGAATTTGCAGTGCTTCCTTGACCACTGTGACGTTTGCACCATTGCGGTACTTGGTCCGCATGTTTTCAAAATCGGCAATGCTTTCAACAACGGCACGAGCACGGGCGTAATCGCCAGCTTCCAGCGCATTCCAAACAGCCATTGAGCGTTCCGGTGCCACATTGACGAGACCGGATGTAAAGCCACGTCCGCCCAATGCGTAAAACGGTAATGCCCAGCTTTCGGCCAGGCCACAAATCCAGGTCGCATCGGTTCCCTTGGTTGCGCGGCAGCATTCAAAGAACAACATCGTATTTTGCGATGCGAATTTCACACCCGCAACTTTCGGATGGGTTGCAAGCCGCACCATCTCATCCAACGGGATCAGATCGGAGCGGATATATGCAACGATCGGAAGGTCGGTGGCTTCTGCAATTTTGATAAAGTAATCGACCTGTGCATGAGGGGCAGCGAAGGGATCAAGTGGATGATGGATCATCACGCCATCCGCACCCTCAGCCTGCGCGGCTTTTAATACCTTGATTGCATCGCGGACCGAGCGTCCGGCTGCGGCCGTTACCGCAGCTTTGCCATCAACCGCTTTGACGGCGATTGCCTGCAGGCGGATCACTTCATCCACAGTCATGCTGTAGAACTCGCCGGTATTGCCGCCGGTGACGATGTTGTGCACGCCAGCTTTTGCGATACGTGCAACAATTTCGGTGGTTAGTGCGGCATCAATCTCGCCATCTGTGTTATAGGCAGTCGCATGCACGCCCGAGATGCCTCTCAGCACCCCGCGGTATTCCGCTAAATTCATATTACCCTCCCAGGTACTGGTCAGAAGACCAGTTCGATATGTGTATCCCCCGCTTTCACGATATGCTCCCGCATCAATCGCTCGGCTAAATCCCCATTTCTAGCCGTGATAGCCTGCATAATCGCTTCATGTTCGCCGAATGACTGCCGGCGCACATCTTCGCGAGAAAGCACCGTCACCCGTGCTGCATGGTCATACATCCGCTGCGCATTTTGCAGCCGCCGCAGATATTCGCATCCTGATGCCTCGTGAATGGCATCATGAAATTTCTCATTGAGCTCGATCAGCGCATCCACATCGCCCGTTTCGACGGCCGCCCGCATTTCCTCAATGACTGCGCGAAGAAAGGCAAAAGCTTCTTCATCGCCATGTTTTGCAGCCTGTCGCGCGATAATGCTTTCAAGCGCTGCACGCGCCAGCGTCATCTCTTCGGCCTGTCGCGCATTGAACGAAACAAATGTACCGCGCCGTGCTTCCGTGCGCACAAGCCCCTCACCTTCAAGCTGGCGCAGCGCTTCTTTTAGAGGGCTGGTGCTGATACCGAGGTCAGCTGCCAATTGTCGCTCATTCAATCTGTCGCCAGACTTCAACCGACCCGAGATAATCGCCTCCCGCAGATCGTCATGCACATGATCTCTGAGGCTCTTCACCTTGATGGGTGAGAATGGGGAAACACTATCACGCAAAGGCGCACCTGCTTTTCATCCGTATCTACCCCATGATCCTGAAGCAGGAAATCTGATGTGTCAATATCTGATGTATCATATATTGACGGAACTAATTTCAATCTTCATCTGTGACTTAACTATTAATGCAGCATGGGGTGGGCCACTTTCACGGCGCGTCAGGATCTGAAAGCACCCCCGTCAAAATGGTCCGATGTTGATTTTTACTTCTCCGTGAAAATCAACATCCTTGTAATGGTAGGCCCATCGTTAGCTGGTTTAAATGGCTGTGACTGAGGGGGTACAATATTACGGTTGTTTGCGCATAGTTATGCGCATATATTCCGGGCAACGAGGAACGTTTCTAATGCCACAATCGCAACCTACCCGCACATTCAAACGCGCGGCCAATCTTTCAATCGATAGTGAGCTTCTTTCGGAAGCACGCCGCCATAATATTAATATTTCGCGCGCAGCCGAAATTGGTATTGCACAGGCGTTGGCTGCTGCCAAATCAGCACTTTGGAAAAAAGATAACCGTGCAGCGATGCAAAGCTCAAATGCTTACATCGAAGCAAATGGCTTACCTCTCGACCATTATCGTCGGTTCTAATGGCGAGATATGACGTTTATTCCAATCCGGGTGGTGGCTATGTGCTCGACGTGCAGGCCGATCTACTGGATGAGCTTAAAACACGTATTGTCATCCCTCTCATTATCAAAACGCTGGCCCCCATCCCCGCCAAACGGCTTAATCCCAGCTTTGATATTGAAGGAGAGGAGTACGTCCTAGTCACACAGTTCATGGCCGCAATACCAGTATCAGTCTTGAAGACGCCAGTTACAAACCTTTCTGCATCGCATGACGAGATTGTGGCTGCGCTTGATATGGTATTTCATGGGTTCTGAACTCTACGGCTCGATTATTCCGTCTGTGCGACCACATCCCGGACTGATTGCCAGTCAAAACAGCGAGCAGAGGAAACCTCTCCGTCCCATTCAAATTCGTTACAGGTCACATACGGCAGGCTGTAACGTCGAGGTAATCTTCATGTAGCGGACGTCGCAGAACGCTTTCGCGGACATCATGGATTGTAAAGCATCTCCGCTATTTCACGAACACCAACAGGGGCGCGCCGAAATATTGCGCCCCTGACGATAAAACTCTGCCTAGATACTCGACCGTTACTGGGTCATCGCATCGACAGTTTTTACAAGTTCGGGAAGCCCATCGTCGGGAGTAAGATCACCCCGCATAACTTTGGCGATAACATCGCGTGCTGCCCGCCAGATGCGAACCGATGAACCCGTCGGATAACCTTCCCATGGTCGCGCCTGTTCTATCTCTGATGCCACCGTTTTGAAACGCGGCTCCTTTTCGTAGAATGGAGCAAGATAGTCAGCACCGTTAGCCAGCTTGTTTGTCGGCAGATAACCCGTTGTTTCCACCACAATAGTCTGCCCTTTCGGGCCGGTAGCGAATTTCAGATATTCCCATGCAGCTTTCTGCACGGCTTCATCTTGCGAAAGAATGATCCCGGCTGCGCCACCAGTGGGAAAGCCACCATTCTCCTTGTCATCGAGCGGCACTGCCATCGTGTTCAGTTTAAAGCGATCTCCAACCAGACCGATGATCTGTGCGAGACGTGCCGGAGTGTCTACAAAATAGGCCGTCTGGCCCGCGGCGAACTGCTGGCGCGCTTGTTCGAATTCCAGCAAGGTCTCGCCACCATCGGTCACCATACGGCGAAGAATTTTCAGGGCTGCCAGACCCTTCTCATTGTTGAAACCGACCTTTCCTGTTTCAGGATCAACGAGTTGTGTCCCTTCCTGACGCAAAATGGTCTGCCAGAGCCAGTCATCGGGCCAGTCGTAGATTGTATAACCGATACCCGCCATTTTCGGGTCCGCGTCATGGATTTTTTTGGCGCGCGCCAGCAAATCGTCCCAACTGGATGGTACTTCCTTTGGGTCCAGACCAGCTTTCTCTACTGCGTTTTCGTTCACATAAATAATGGGAAGCGACGCATTGAAGGCCATTCCGTATTTGACGCCGTCAACGATGCCCAAGTTAAGCATCGACTGCGAATAATTCTCCGTTTTCCAGCTTTCCGGTTCAGCGTCCAGAAACGGTTTTAGGTCGGTAATCTGTTTGCGCTTGGACAATGTGCGCGCAAGTTCCGGCAGCAGATGGTAGCCTGGGAAATAGATGTCGGGCAACTGATTGGTCACGGCGAGCCGCTGCATCAGAAGGTGTCCTTCATCGTAATCCTTCGCTGGAGCCCGGAATTTTATTTTTATGTCTGGATGCTCTTTCATGAAGGCCTGTGCGATCGGATCGTGAAACTTCGCGAAGCCCGGTTGAGCATAGAGCACGTCCAGCGTTACGTCGGCGGCCAGCGCTGTTCCCGTCATCTGCATTGTCAAAACACTGGCAGCGATGAGTTTTGCTATGTGTTTCATTGGTTCCTCCCTGGATAAAACTCTTCTATTTATTGAGGTTTTTATTTAACGCCGGTCATGGTGATGCCCTGAATGAAGCGTTTGCGAGCAACCAGGAAACAGATCACCAAAGGCGCAGTCAGCATGGTTGCTGCAGCCGTCAGTGCGCCGTAATTCGAACCGGTTTCGGCATCTGCAAAGAGCAGCATTCCAAGCGGTGGCGGTGCGAGCTGGTTGTCGGAAATCACGATGAGCGGCCAATAAAGATCGTTCCAATGCGCTACGATCGAAAAGACCGAGAATGCTGCGATGGCGGGCATGGCGCTTGGCGTGACAATGCGCCAGATGATTTCCAGCTCTCCCATGCCATCCAGACGCGCGGCATTAATGATGTCATCGGGAAAACTCCTGAAGAATTGCCGGAACAGGAAGATCGCGAAGGCCGACAGGAAAAACGGCAGCATCATCGAGAAATAGGTATTCAACTGACCGACCCAGGCCAGAGCTATGTAAAGTGGAAGCGCCGGCACCTGTATGGGTATGGCCAAAGCGAGCAGGATCAGAACGAAGAATACGTTGCGACCAGTGAATTCCAGCTTGGCCAGTGCATAGGCGCAGGGAATGGCCACAATTAGCTGCACCAGAAGTATCCCGGCACAAACAATGACGCCATTCAAGGCAAAGCGAAGCAGAGGTGCGCTTTCCAGTGCAAAGCTGTAATTTTCGACGCCATAAAACTGCGTTGGCCATAATCGCAACTGCGCACTGAAGATCTCGTTCGGCGGCTTGATTGATGTCACAAGCATCCAGACGAACGGCATGAGAATGAAGATTGCACCGAGGACCAGGATTCCGTGGACCGTCAGAAACATCAGACCCTTTTTCAATCTCGTCGAATTTCGGGCTGGCGGGTTGCCGATTGCAGCGGTTTCGTTGTGTTGCGCTATCAATAGTGGACCCTCCTATCGATGAAAAAAGTCTGGATACCGGAGAAAATCAGAATAAATGTCAGGAAGACCAGCGTCAGGGCAGCGGCGTAGGCAGTCGAGAAATACTGGAAACCTTCCAGATAAATCGCATAGAGGATCACATTGGTGGAATCCTGCGGACCGCCTCGCGTTATAGCAACCACAGTATCAAACACCTTGAAGGCGGTGATCGACGTCGTGATGAGGACGAACATAGTCGTCGGTCCGAGCATGGGCCAGGTTACGGTTAGAAACCTGTCGATCACGCCCGCTGCGCCGTCAATATCTGCGGCTTCATAGAGATCTTTGGGGATCGAAGAGAGCCCCGCCAGAAACAACACCATATTGAAACCGACGAGCTGCCAGATGCCGATGACCGCTAGCGTCGGCAGCGCATAAGAGGGATCGCTGAGAAAGTTCACCGGTTCGACGCCCAGCGCAACGATAACTGCGTTGATAGGGCCGAGAGTAGGGTGGAGTAGAAATTTCCAAACCGACGCCATGGCGATAAGGGTCGCGGTGACTGGCAGGAAGAATATCACCTCATAGATCGCCCGACTCTGTTTTCTGCCATGAATGAGGAGTGCAAACAAAAGGCCGAGACCGACCGAACCAGGAACGACGATGGCTACGTAGATGAAGGTATTGAAAAGCGACCGTCGAAACGCATCGTCCTGCAAGGCGCTCGAAAAGTTCTTGAGACCGACAAAATTCAACGCGAGGTCACCCAGTTGATAGTCGGTGAGGCTCAAAACGACCAGCATGATCAGAGGCACGATATGTAACAGCAGGAGCAGAAGCAGTGCTGGCCCTGCAAGTCCGAGCCCTGTCAGTTTCTCGATGAAAACTCGTCTCCCGTTCCCGAAGGTAACGGCATTCTCAGACGATAGAGCCATGTTTCGGCCTCCCCGCCTCATCGCCCGATAAAAGCACAGGTGTTTTTTCCACCCGACGTCCATCGGGACCGAAAATATGACAAAGAGCGGGATCGAAGGTGAGCCGCACGACATCCCCTTCATGGATAGTGTTATGAGACGAAGCCGCCCGTACGATAAAGCTGTTCGCGTCAGTGCCGGTCAGGTCGAAATGGTAAAGGAATTCGGCCCCAAGATTCTCCATCCGGCGCAAGCGCGCGTCGATGATCGACCGGTATGCGGATGTCCGCTCGTTCGTAAGCAAACTGAGCGCCTCTGGCCTGATACCCAGAGTCACATTCTGGCCCTGCGCCAAATCGACAGCGATACCGAGGGATCTGCCCTGTATCTCCACGCGACCGCCTTGTCCGACGGTGGCAGCCATCGTGTTTATTGTCGGGCTTCCAATAAAACGGGCCACTTCCAGATTGGCGGGCCGCTCGTAAAGCTCAGACGGTGTTCCAAGCTGTTGTACCTTGCCGCCATCCATCATCGCGACACGATCCGACATGGTCATGGCCTCGGTCTGATCATGGGTGACATAAATGAAAGTCGCCCGCATCCGCCTATGCAGTTCCGTCAGTTCGGTACGCATATGGACGCGCAGTTTTGCGTCCAAATTGGACAGCGGTTCATCCATCAGGAAGGCGCGCGGCTGACGAACCATTGCTCTGCCGAGGGCAACACGCTGTCGTTGCCCGCCCGAAAGCTGAGCGGGTTTTCGCCCAAGAAGAGCTTCTATTTTCAATTGCGCGGCGACGGATTCCACCTGTTCGCCGATCCCATACATCAGCTTTTTACGCCGCGGTGACAGATATTTCAGAAGTGGAATTCGCTCGAAGAGACTCAGTTTTTCAACTGTTAGCGGAACGGCGATATTGTCGAAAACAGTCATATGTGGATAGAGCGCATAACTCTGAAAAACCATGGACACTTTGCGTTCGTGGGGACGCAAATGGTTCACAGGCGAACCATCCACGCAAATCGTGCCGGAGGTTTGCCTTTCCAGACCGGCAATAATGCGCACCAAGGTTGATTTCCCACAGCCGGAAGGGCCGACGAGTGTAAGAAACTCCCCGTCACGGATCGAAATATTGATGTCATCCAACACCCGAAGAGTGCCGAACGATTTGCTTATGTTTTGAATATCAACCTGGGACAAAAGCTCTCCTCCAGCATTCGTCGTCCGCCAATTTATCGCGGGGGGTAAACTTCGTGCACGACGTCGTCGATCCACATCATCGTCAATTCCGGCAGATGCACGCGTTCGAATGTAAAACCCGCATCCGAGAAATCATAACGCACCGCGCCAAGCTGCTTTTCACCGCCCAGCGGCGGCTGCATGTCGGGACCGACTGCGAACGCAGCCGACGGGCACCAGACGAACTGAACCCCGTCGAGAACAAAATCGTGCGAAAGATGAAGATGGCCACTGGCAATGAGATCAACACCGAAACGCTTGACCAGATCCTGCAGTCGGCCACGTGGTTCGCGCTTGACCGACCAATAACCATTATCGACGTCATCCCAACTATTTATGAACAACGGCTGATGACAAAACCATGCGATGTGGCGGCCATTCGCATTATCCATCTGTTGTTCCAGCCAGTGAAACTGCTCTTCTTCGGCTGAGAGACCAGAACTAAGGATCATGGAATCAAAACCGATCAGACGCCAGCTTCCCTCGTCTTTCATCCAAAAATCCTTGCCAAACTGGCGGTTCCAGCGCTCCAGACGATGATTGTCAGTCGGCTGATGCACGCTTTTCGGTTCACCAACATCGTGATTTCCCGGAACGACAAGCATCGGAGCCGGCAGATCCGCCATGATCTCGTGACAGAATACAAAATCATCATCGACATCCGCACCATCCACGCTGATGTCGCCGGAATGAATGATGAGATCCGGATTCTGACTGACAAGCCAGTCTCGCAAGGGTTGCCAGTTGCCCACGAAATGCGCCTTCCGGCGGCCAAGATGGGTATCTGAAATCTGTATGACGCGGGCCATTTTTTCGTTCCCCGGATTGTAAACTGATTAGATCAATTCACCGCATCGAATAAAAGCTTACAGTTGTTGGTGCAATCTTGCAAATGTAACACGGCGTTCAAGCCACCCTGTTTGCTTCACCGAGCAAATTATTGGCCGCAGATATCGCGACCGGCAATTCTGCTGCACCATGGGCGATGAACGATGCCCCACTGGCCATCAGAAGGGATGCGCGATCAGGCCTCGGATCTGCCGGATCGACAAATCCTATTGCCACAGCTCCTGCCGCTACAGCGGCTACTATTCCATGCGGACTGTCATCGATCATCGCGCAATGCTCCGGCCTGACCTGAAATTTCTCCGCGCAAAGCAGAACAAGGTCTGCAGCGGGCTTGGGGCTGGCCACCATTTGAGCGCTGAACACAGCCGGATAAAAATGCTCCCAGAGATCGAGCCTTCCCAAGCTTTTCTGCAAACGGTCGAGAGAACTGTTAGAGGCCACACATTTGGGGCGATTGATACTCGCAACCACCGCATCCATGCCCGGCATCGACCTAAGTGAACGGCCGAATTCCCGGTAGAGGTTTTCGTGCCAGGCTTCAAAACGCGCATCAACGTCCGTCAAACCAAACTCTTCTTCGCATATCTTGCGAATTGCCGGTTCCGAATTGCCAGTGAACCTGACATGTGCCTCCCGCGCGTCTATAAATATTCCGGCTTCCTGCAGCATTTCGGCAAGCGTCCGGCTGGCGAGGGGTTCACTATCGATCAGCACGCCGTCACAATCGAAAATGACCAGCGCAATATTTTCGAGCTCGTTCGTCAAGCACAAGCTGTTCATCGCGATCACCAAATTGCACCAAAATTGAGTCGCCAGGAGAAACCTCGAAGCGGCTTCGTCGTCTGGTTTGCTCGTGGCATAGCCTTCTTCTCCCATTTGGGCTTCGTTTGTTGCCTTCAATCTAGAAGGGCGTTCATACAAATGTCAATATTAATTTACAATTGTAAATTCCTGTGCGATATGAGCTGGAAGGGAAGAAGGGCACGCTATGCAGCCGATCATGCAAATATCTTTTCGAACAAGGAAAGCGCTGCTAATCAGGGATGGTCAAACGTCTTCAAACTAGGACGCCGAACAGCGAATTTGCATGACGGGAAAATGAGGTTCAGACAATGAACGGGAAACCGACGCAAAATTCTTCAGCCGTTCACGCTGACGAACGAATGCAGATGCGTGTGGTCTGGCAGTACTTCATGGAAGGCCGCACTCAGGGAGAAATAGCCCAGGCACTTTCCACTAATCGATTGCGCATCAACAAGATCATTGCCGAAGCGCGCCGGTCGGGGCTGGTGACGATCACGCTGAACTCCCGACTGGCTTCGTGCGTCGAACTTGAACAGCAGCTTATAGCCGACTTTTCTTTGCATCATGCGAGCATCGTACCCACGCCCGAGAACGCCGATCTCGTGCCGGTTCTGATTGGGCAGGCAACGGCCGATTATCTCGTCACTCAATTGAACACCACCGGAGTATCGGGAATCGGTGTTGGCTGGGGCGCTACATTGCGTGAGATGGTGCGCCATATTCCCGTGATGAAGCGCTCTGACGTCTTCGTGAATTCAGTGCTTGGCGGGTTAACGCACGGGATCGAAATCAATACATTCGATATTGCGAGCGATCTTGCACGCCAGCTCAATGCCCAGTGCGCCTATCTCGCAGCACCGATCTATGCCGGCAGTCCTCAGTCGCGGGACGCGATCGTGAGCCAGGATGTTTTCGAGGATGCCTTCGAGCAGATTCGAAAAAACGATATTATCATCGTCAGTATCGGAGACATGACCACGCGTTCCCTGTTGGTACGCTACGGATTGCCGAGCGATGTCAAGCTGGCGGAGTTGATCGCAGCAGGTGCTTGCGGCGATATCATGGCGCAATTTATCGACAAGAACGGATCGCCGATCAATCACCCGATCAATCAGCGTGCTATAGCGCCTTCCTTCGATACATTGAAAAACGTGCCAACCGTCGTGTTCGCGTCGGGTGGTCTCAACAAGACAGAAGCAATTGCCGCAGCGTTGTTATCAGGCATGGGAAATGTCCTTATATCTGATGAAGAGACCGCAAGGCTTGCCCGCCAGATCGCTCTTGAAAGAAGGTATTCGGCTTAAGAGCTACTCAGAAAGAATCCGACTTATGGCTGCCTTATAACAAGCATCACCCGATACGAACACGATTCCTTTCGTGGGAGATGCATTCCCTTATTATGCTTGACACCCCCAATCTTACTGGAATTAATTTCTGTTAATATCGACAGCAAAAACTGTAATCAGGCGATATAAAAGCTCACTATGATTGCCAGTCAGGAGCCGCGATGTTCGAATTGGAGCATTTGCCCGTCAGCTAGTGCTTACCCGGCAATCGCGCGTATCATCTTTTAATCAAAATCGCGCGTAGATCATTAACATTCGTGCCGGTAGGCCCCGGTACGAACAGATCGTTGATGGCGTCGAATGCCGTCCATGCATCATTGGCATTGAGCCGCGCCGCGCCATCCTCGCCCGCTT
>NZ_WBWA01000036.1 GCF_008932295.1 Brucella tritici
CCGCCAGCTCCTCCTCGATCAACTATGCGATCCCGAAATGATCGAGCGTGTCATGGCAGATGAGGCTAAGCGAAGCCCATAGATTGCATCTCTCGACCCAGCGAAAATCCTTTCGCCGGACGCTCACACAGGACCAAAAATTAGCCCGAATGATAATGCCTATACGGCAACATGGAATGTTACTTGCACTTCAACGGATCAACAACAGACATTTGGTTATGTGATTGATTTACCTGATGGGTGGTCAGGCTTTAGCGCTCCAGGGCAGGCGTATAACTTGTCGGTATTAGGTGCGCAGAACCCATTGTCACTTTACACCACGTCATCTTAGAATATTATTTGACAATTGCAAAGCGCATCAAAATGTCGAATATATCTTGTATAAGAATTGCACATTATATATTCGTTGAATGAAAAATATCTCTGTAATTTTTAATTTATTCTTCAATTTTTAAATAACGCTCCAGTTCGTGCACAGCGACCGGTGTCATTGACAGCCAAGGTGTTAAAACCGCAGAAATTGTCGGAATACGGGTTTTGATACCGACAAGAAGGTCAAGGAATGAAAACGCACTTGTCGTTGATACCCTTGGCCTGATGGTCGGCCTCGTGATCTATTCTGCGGGTAATTGGCTCAGAGATGGCGCGCCGACTGTCTTGAAAACCAGCCTCAAGCGCTAGCCGTAGTAGGCTACCGCACATTTTTGCTGATGGCGGGTACGCAGGTCCAACGCTATGAACTTCCGCCGCACAGATGGGTCATTGAACATGCCATCTGAATGGCTGAGGCGATGCCGAAGCTTGCAGGATTTCGAAAAGACCATCGCCACAGCCGAAACCTGGTTATACATAGCCCATATTCGCATTCTAAAAAGACGTGTCGCAAGATTTTGAAAGTACTCATCTTTTGATCCGATATCTGAGATACGCTTTTTAAATTCCCATTTTAATTATGAGGGTACCATGAACGCATATTCTCAGCTTTTTACAAAAGCTACGGATTTTGTCGGGGCAGTCGAAGGTAGTGTTGATCCCCGCACCGGTCAGTTCACAATTAACCTGAATGTGGGAACATTGACGGCCAATAATGGCTTTGGTCCACATGTGCCACTTGAGCTCAGCTATTCACCAATGACTCAGGCCAATCTTGGCTTTGGTGTTGGCTTTGGTTTTGGGTTCTCAACTTATGACCAGAGAACTACATTGATGTCTCTTGCAAACGGAACACACTATAAGGTTCTGGAATGTGAGAGTTCTCTGTCTTTGATTGATGCGAAACTCAAGGAGGTTTCCGTCGAAAAGCTGCCGGGACACTATTATAAAGTTATGTATAAGGATGGCAGTTTTGAATTGCTGACCAACCCAGATACGTTAAGCTCTTTAAAGGTTCCCTATAAAATAGTATCATCAAACGGACATTTTGTTACACTTAATTGGATATTTACCAATAATCAGTTTCGTCTTGTGTCAATTGTTGACGAAAACAATAACACGCTGGTGAGCATTAGCTACCCTGATGCGCAAAATCTTGCGACAAGAATTGCAGTTTTGCCGGATCGGCAAGCTTTAACCAAAGAAACAGACAATCCAGAAGGATATAACATATATCTCTTCTTTGGCGATAATCATCATCTGACTAAGGTTACTTGTGATGCTGCCGCTGGCTTGGAGTGGAAGATTGGCTACACAAACCTAGACGGTCTTGGTCCTTGGGGGCAGATTGCTTCTAGTGTCACTCATCCCGGCGGTCTTTACGAATATGTGAATTATTCGAAAAGCAAAGGGCATCGCTTTGCCAGCACACGCACCGATATGGAGGCAAGCTTTTATCCCTATGTAACGGATTTTACGCATGTTCCTGGTGGCGGCCAGCCCATGGGCACCGTTCATTACGATTACGAGGTCATCAATAGTCATAATTTTCTGGGTTATGCGGCACCAGGCATTTTTGCCCGCAATCCGACGATAGATGCACTCTTTAATTGTTCTGACGCAAAATATAATTATCATACGTTGGAAACGCACTCTGACAGTGCCGGTACCGTGACGCGGATAGAGCGCACTTATAATTGTTTCCATCAATTGATTGAGAGCACAAGCGTTACAAACAATTGTTCTGTGACGAAACGTACGGATTATTATTCTAATCCAGGCGCAGGTTTTGAAGCTCAGCTTGCGAATTTTGAATGTCCGCAAACAATCACGCTGATCTGGATTCGGGCTGATCCGACCACTGGTGAGATCGTGGCAACAAGTCAAGCTGTGGAAAGTTTTGAATATGACGATTACGGCAATCTTCTTGAAAAGTCAGCTTCATATACAGATGTAAACGGAGTAACGACGCAGGTCGGCACAATTACATGCGAATATTATCCTGCTGATAAAGCGACACCATATGATCCAAATACCGGATATGACTGCCCGATCGATCCAAATTCTTACAACAGATCAAACAATATTCCCCGATTTTTGAAGTCGCAAACCATCGTACCACATTCGTTCAGTGGTGATGAAAAATCCATGCAAACACGTTTTGCCTATGGTCAATATGGCATGCCCGATGCTGTTACGCAGTTGCTTGCTCAGTCCGATCCTGATTACGCGACATCCTATGCAGTTTTCAAATCAGAACAGCGTATTTACCATAATCCCGGGAACACAGAGGAGCTTCAACGAAAAGTCACTTACACCTATGCCGACAATACTGCGGTTTTGGATGGCAGCTCTCCACCTATGAGCGAGTTCGGCTATTTACTCACTACTGTGGACACCCATTATCCCAATGACGGACTGCCTATTGATCCAGCCGACCCCAAAACGGCGGAGTGTTTTAGCACAACAACCACCGCAGCCTGTAAACTTGTAGAGGATACCTTAGAGACGACCTCGACGGTGACGACATGGGATAATTTCAGGACATCAATCTCTAACACAAGTTCACGTTTCACCGGCCGTGTGACGGAGAAGGTAGATGCGATGGGCGTTAAAGCTCAAGCAACTTATGATGTGCTTGGCCGCGTTTTGAGTGTAACGACAGCCGTTGAAACAAATTATGCGAACGAACGTCAGCTCGCATACGAGATTAGTGATACCGGTCTGATCATTACCGCGTGTGATGCCTTTGGCAATCAGGCGCGCGTGACCGCCGACGGTGCCGGCAAACCGGTTAAGGGTGAAGCCAAATTGAGCGGTGCCTCATCTATCTGGCAGGTGATGGAAACCCGGGCGTACGATAATGCCGGGCGCCTGTACAGCACAACCACCAATGATTATGCTAAGAGCACAGATCAGGCCCCCTATGGATCAATAACAACCACCAATCACTATGACGTCTGGGGGCAGGTCGATTATGTGACAACGCTCGATGGCATCCGGCACTTCAGTGCCGTCGACCCAATTGCTCTGACCAAGACCCAATATAGCCAAAGCGGTGGAGCAACTCCCATCACCACCAGCAGAACGATCACAACGGCCAATGCTACCAATGCTACCGTCACAGTGGCGGTCTTTGCATCAGACAACGCAACAACTGTACCCGATAGTACCGCAACACAGACTTATGACGGGTGGAAACAGCTGCGCGAAAGCACAGACGAACTGGGGCGTACGACAACCTATACATATGACAACTTCGGGCGCGTCGTCACAACGGCTCTACCCACCGTGACAGTTGGCGACCGGTTGTTAATCATCCCAGACAACACACCGGCCGACGGTATTTCCGCTCAAGGTGCAGTCGTTACCCTCACAGGTGAAAACGTTAGCAGTCAAACGATTACTGTAAAAATCACAGATATTATTGACGACGATGTTCAGGTTTCCTTCATTCCAACCTCTGGCGTGACAGTCAATAACGATTGCTCAGTCACCGCCAGTACCGATATGTCAGGCGTCACACCGATAATATATTTCGTGAGCCAAGGGTCTTCAAAAGTCACACTCACCGCTTCAACACCATCGGTTGCCACGCCAGCATCATATGATTTTAAATTTGATCCTGATGTTTCATGCTGCGCAATTGCATCCCCTTCTAGGGTCGATGACATCGACGCGGCAGAAAACGAATACGGCGCATATGCGGTTTTGCTTGTTCCTCTATCAAGAACAAGCGTTATTTATTCTTTACCTGAAGATAGTCAAGCCGTGTTTACGCATGTACAAACCGCACCGCATATAACATCAACAATTTCGGAAGACAAGAAGACCGTCACAACGAGCACGGGTGAAGGTGGGGATGGCAATTATGCGTCAGTTGTTTATTTCAGCTCTAATAATAAAGAGGGAGAAACTGTCGAACTACGTGTTGAAGGACACCAAATCCAAACGGCGGCTAGAAAGTTCGCGTTTCCCGTGCCAGTATCGCTTTCCTTAGATGGTGTAGAGGTTAGTCATCATGCATCTGACAGCACTGTTGATGATTTTACCAGCATCAATCCCTTTCAGGGCATGGCAAAAGAAAAGCAGGGCATCACTGAATATATAGGTGCTGGGGATCCATTACGAGCAGATGTGATTGATGCTACAGTCGTAACCCGCACCTATAGCCGCGATACGGCCTCTAATGTTGTTGTCGACATTCTGGTCAACGACATATCCATGGGAACGCGCGAAGTCGATGGGATGGGGCGCATTACGCATCAGATGGTCGGCGGGCGAAGCTGGTCTGCAAGCTATGATAAGGACTGCGGCAGTCTGACGTCGCCGGCCACGATCACCCCGCCTTACACGACTCCAATCGCCAGGTATCACTATGAGCCTGCCTTGGGGGGCACGACGCTTGGCGAAACCGCCGACCAGGATACAGTGACGTTTACTTATAGCCCGCAAGGTGCGCTGGAAACCGCAACCAGCACAATTTGTTCTACTCCACAAAGTTCGACCATAATCACCAACAGCTACGATGCCGTCGGACGTCTGTTGCAGGAAACCTTCTCGCAACACGATGGTACCACAACTTATGGCTACACAACCGCTGGCAAGCCGAAAAGCTACACGGATGTGACAGGAAAAACATGGGCGGTTACGGAAAATGACGAATACGGCCGGCCAACAATGGTGGCAGATGAAGATGTTCAGCTCGCGCTCAATTATGATGCTCTTGGACGTCTTCATACGTGGACGTCGACGGACAAGGCAACAAATGCCACACTAACCACAGCCGTGACTTGGGACACACTCGATCGGGAGCAGAACCGGCAGGTTACCAACAGCGCCAAAAACACCGCCTGGAAGCTGGAACAAGAATATTACCTGAACCACCAGCTCAGCAGCAAAACCATGAAACGGGAAACAGGCAGTACCCTCAATACCGTTCGTACAGAGACTTACAGCTATGATGAGCGCAACCGTCTGACAGATTACACTTGTACAGGTAGCGATCCGGTCAGGGATGACAAGGGCAATGCAATTGCCCAGCAATCCTTTGCCTATGACACTTATAACAATATCACCAAAGCTGTAACCGAGTTTAGTTCAGGCGACCCTGATACGGCAATATTCACCTATGGCAATGCGCAAGATCCATGTCAGTTGACATCCGTCTCTCATAGTCACAACGACTTTCCTGCAGAAACCTACACGTATGATGCTGCCGGTTGTCTCAATGCAGATGCCTCAGGACGGCAATTTACCTATGACACCGGGATCAATTGCGGCTATCTGCGCTCTGTCACACAGGAGGATGTCACCAGCAACTTTGTCTATGATCCTCTGAACCGGGTTATCGGCGAAGATGACACGTCCCTTGTTTATTGTGGCTCGACACTGGTTAATCAGCGCCAAGGTAATGATGCTGTTCGTTTTGTCGGGGGAGGAAGTGTCGGTACACTTGCGCAGGTGCGCAGCGGAGACAATGCCGGTGTCTGGCTTTCTGGCTCTGAGGCAAATGGCTCTGTCCTCAGTGTGGATAATGCAAGTGCCAGTACCAAGCATTACGACATAGCCTATGGTCCATATGGAGAAACACCGTCTAATCAGTCAACACCAAGTGCACTCGGCTATAACGGGCAACGCAAAAGCAATTTGCTGGACGGCTATCAGCTTGGCAACGGCTATCGCCTCTATCAACCTTCGCTGCGCCGTTTCACAGCCCCGGACAGCGAAAGTCCCTTTGGCGCGGGCGGCATCAACTCATACGCATATTGCGCAGGCGATCCAATCAATAACACCGATCCAACCGGGCATTTCCCTGTCCTGGGTGCCATTATGGGGACAGCATCGCTCCTTATGATACCGTTTACTGCTGGGGCATCAGCGGCGGGGGCAGCAGCAGTAGATATCGGGGCAGACGCATCAGCAGCAGTAGAAGCAGGTGGTGAAGTGGCAGCTGAAACCGCCGAAGCAAGAAGTTCTACCGGCCCAGTGAGGTCAAGAGCACATACAAGCAGTGCGGTAAGTTTAAGGAATACTCCTTATGATAGGCCTAGATCAAGCACTACTCTCGGCGACGAAACGAGATCTAGAGGAAATTCTATTAACAGCAATGGCAGGAATAAAGTCTCTTTTGGTTTTACTGATAAAGATGGGGGTTCTAGTGGTTTTAATAAATCTATTAATGCACTTGAATCCTCTAGAGCTTCAAAAGGGGCAAGTATAAATGACGCACGAAAGGTTGACCCCACCCATGATTACTTTAATAAATCATTGAAAGAAGGTGAGCCAAGAACATCAACTTCGAAAAAAAATCCGCGCGCTAGATTAACTCCTCATAAGGATAACATGATAATAAAACAAATACCATATGAGGATAACCCCAATAGAATACAAATATTCGACATTGGAATAATGGTCGACATCCATTTATTGTAAAACGCATTGATTATAATCACAGAAAAATAAAGTTAATTCCTGGAAGTACGCTTAATACAGATTACATTGATTTAGAAAAAATAAATCATAGACATGTTGCACATAGTATTTACAAAGGAGGAGATTATTTTACATTATTTCGTCCTGATATGATTAAATCTTATAATATGAATGAGTTATCTTTGGATAGAAGAAAGCTGTTGGGCAGAATAGATGATTTGACACTGTTACGTTAACTTTGGGGTAAACTCCATCGGTGTTAAAGCGGGATGAGCGAAGTTCGCGCCTCCCGCTATCCCCGCCATCGTTTTCCCGCTGAAATCATTGCCGAAGCCATGTGGCTGTATTTCCGCTTTCCGCTCAGCTTTCGCATAGTTGAAGATATGCTTACCTATAAAGGCATCATTGTCACCCACAAGACAATCCGCGAATGCGGTTACGAAATTCGGACGAGACTATGCCAGCAGAATCCGTCGCCGTACGCCTCGTCTGGTGACAAGTGGCACCTGAATGAAGTTGTTATCACCCTCAAAGGCGAACGGCATTTTCTCTGGTGCGCCGTTGATCACGATGGTTTTGTTCTTGAAGAACTTGAGCAGAAACGCCGTAATACCAAGGCTGCCAAGCGTTTCATTCGCAAATTGCTGTCGGGCCAGAGCGCATCACCCGCACCCATCAGGGCAAGCGGGCTGACCGTTGCCGCAATGGCCGAGACAGCGAGAGATCCGCGCAGAAAGCCACGGCGGGAAAAGCGCCGGCTGATGATTTCGCCCATGGTTGGATTATTGGACGGATTGCGCGGATCGGCATCTGCTTCTTCCAACTGACAGGTCTTGAACAGGCTTTGATGGGAAAGATTCCTGACTTTCCCGGCTCCCTATCGAACAGTGGAGTTGCAAATTAGAAGGACTGGATGACAGCCGGACGACATTGTCACTACACTTGCATTCCTCAGGATGCCGGACTGCAAAGAAAATCTGTCGGGAAAATTTCTGCCCAAGCGATAGAATAATTTTGCCGGTAAATACGCTTTCGGATAAAACCATCCCGGTTTTATCGATTGAGGGGTTGGTGATGACCGACATGACGGCCGCACGACGCAATATTGTTATCCTGACGATTGCACAGGCACTGGGCGCTTCCAGCCCGCCTATTGTGATTTCGCTTGGCGGTCTGGTGGGCCAGAAACTGTCTTCCGATCCAGCACTCGTCACGCTGCCTGTCAGCCTGTTCAATCTCGGCCTTGCGCTTGGCACCCTGCCTGCCGCTTTCTTCATGCGCCAGTTTGGACGCCGCAATGCCTATATGCTAGGGGCGCTTGTTGGCGCCTCGGCAGGCGTGATCGCAGCCGCAGGTATTTTTGCCGCCTCCTTCCTCATCTTCTGCCTTGGAACGCTGACCGCCGGTTTCTACGCCGCCTATGTCCAGAGCTATCGCTTTGCCGCCACCGATGCAGCAACCGGCGACATGAAGGCGCGCGCCATCTCATGGGTCATGGTGGGTGGGCTCGTTGCGGCTATTGTCGGGCCACAACTTGTCATCTGGACGCGCGATACCATTCCGGATGCGATGTTTGCAGGCAGCTTCCTCAGCCAGGCGGTTCTGGGTCTTCTCGCCCTCCCCGTCCTTTTCATGCTGCGCGCGCCGAAGGTTCGGAAAGATCCGAACGCTATCCATGATACAGGCCGTCCTCTCGGTGAAATTCTCCGTTCGCCGCGCTTCATCCTTTCCGTGGCTGCCGGTGTCTGTTCCTATGCGCTGATGACTTTCGTGATGACGGCAGCGCCCATCGCCATGGTCGGCCACGGCCATTCCGTCGATCATGCAGCGCTTGGCATCCAGTGGCATGTGCTCGCCATGTTCGCGCCGAGCTTCTTCACCGGAAAGCTCATCACCCGCTTCGGCAAGGAAAAGATCACCGCACTCGGTCTGGTTTTGATCGCGTTTTCCGCCATCATTGCATTGGGCGGTTTCGATGTCGGCCATTTCTGGGGTGCGCTGATCTTTCTCGGCATCGGCTGGAATTTCGGCTTTATCGGTGCGACCGCCATGGTGACCGACTGCCACACACCGGCGGAACGCGGCAAGGCACAGGGCGCCAATGATTTCATCATGTTCGGCACTGTGGCCTGCGCTTCGTTCTTCGCAGGGTCGCTCTTGCATTCATCAGGCTGGGAAACCATCAACTGGCTGGTCTTCCCGATCGTCGCCCTTGTTCTGGTACCGCTTATCCTGCGCCTGAAGCCGAAAGGGGCTGCAGCCGAGGCCTGATCGACCCGAAACCCTGCTCTTTCATCCAGAGCCTGCCGCCTTCGGACACTGCATCATAAACCGCGCCACCGAGGGCGGCTCCTATATTCGTATGCAAGCCCGCATATGAGGCCGCCGCCTCCACCTGCCCGTGCGGAGCGGAAACCGCGATGCAGTCTGTTCCGGTCCCTGTTGCGGCTTTGCCGCCGACATCGAGGCCGAGTTCGATGATAGCGGCGGTGCGGGCCTCGGCAGCAATGGACATAGCCTCTATGTGGGCTGCGACCGACAATGGCTTATTGATGTGAACCAGAAGATTGATCGTTCCAACGGGCCTCTTCATCTGCGCGAGTTCCCCCACCCTCCCCGCATTCGACAGGCCGACAGTGGCAAGGCAGGCGGCATGGGCTTCGCCGGAGCGCGATGTTGCAACATGGTGTTTCTGTACGCTGCGCGATGTCATCATCTGGACCGCTTCACCATACCCGGCTTCTGCCAGTCTCTCCTGCAACAAAAGCACCGGGTCCACATCCAGCGTCAGGTCGTCATTGCGCACCTCCAGCCAAGCGACCGAGCACGCGGAGACGAAACCCGGACGTGTCAGTGACCAGCTCAGAATGCTTTGCCGGTCTGGAAATTCAGCCGCGAGCACCGGGCCGGAACAATGGATCGTGAAAGGCAGCATGAACCATCTATCGCAGATCGCTGCGGAGTTAGCGACCAGCGCCTTCCAGCCATCCACAGGACGGCTCTGACGACTGGGAAGTCGCGATACCAACGGCGCGGCGATAAAGCACGCCTTCGTGACTTGGCTGGGCTTTCACAAGCAGATATTCATCTGCGAATATTGTTTCGCGCGTCACGGAAACGGACAAGCGGTTTACTCTGGATTGCGACATGATCAACGATCTCACCGATGAGATATTCTGGATATTCACCATCGGGTGCTGCATCCTTTTCATCATGCGCCTTCTTTCGCCTCCCCCGCGTCATAAGGTCGATCAGGCGCAAGACCTGAACACATTGCACCCTCGCCGCCGTTCACGCCGTCGCCGCTTTCAGGCACTGGACTGACACCAGACCTGGCGGCCGCATCAAGCTTCAAAGCGCTTACCTTTCACAAGTCCTATAGCGTTAGCCTCAATTGCCGTTAAGAAGCGTCAATGTCAGTAGCCATGTAATCCGTGACATCCGTTGAAAGGGCTGCGGAACAATCCGCTCCGGGCTGGTTTTGGCTTTCGGAACATTTTCCGGCATAAACTGGATGGCTTGATCCCCTTGAGTTTCATGAACGATACGAAACCTAAACAGCAGTTTGGTTTTGTCATGCTGACTGGGCTTTATGGTTAACGATTTTGCCCATTCAGAGCAGCCATAAGCATCGGTCTGATCGAGAATGAGCCATTGGCAGCCTTTTCCGTCAGAATTCGCAAATAACCGCCAGCGGACTGAATTTGCTCATAACGCTGCAGGATATAAGCGATTACGATGGATGCATTATGCGTTCCTAGCGTCTTCTTTGCGAGATCGTAGAGCTTTCCATCAATGCCGAGGAAGGCGCGTACTTTCTCTGCTGTATTGGCCAAATCCTGCCAATGTCGGATGGAGGATAGGGCATAGGCTGTGATCTCTGGACAGGAGCGAAGCACCATATCGAGTGAAACCGTGGGTTCAACTGGAGCATTGGCGATTTCATTTACGCGCTGGTCGATAAATTCAGGCGTTGCCTTTTCAAGATGGGAATCTGGATTCGATTCAATTTGCTGCCGCTCATTTTGAGATTCATTGGCGCGCAAATTTTGAACATTTTCATGAAGTTTCAATGCGTTAACGATCTCCGCACGAATGCGCTGCATGGATTCGACCAGAGCTGCCAATTCTTCATGCTCTGCACGACGCGGAATGCTGTCGACGATCAGACGAAAACGACGATGGATGTCCTGCCAATTGCCGGCAAGCTTCTCCTGAGCGGCGAATTCAACAAGCTTGGTGATATCACGGCGCAACAAGGTCAGGCGTTCGCGCATTTCACGCAAGGCCGTCTTTTCCGCCCTCACCTGCTCTGCAGCCGCTTCCAGTTCACAGGCACGTGCCAGCAGCGGCGTCAGTGAAAAGCCGAATGCAATCTGCACGTCTCCACCCTTGGCGCGACGGGCATAGCGCTTGCCATTCGGGCTGTCCTGTCGAAGGATGAAACCGGCATCGACCAGCGCTGCCAGATGACGGCGCAGGGTTGCATCGGCCATGCCATGGGCGCGCAATGCCAGTTGCTTGTTGGACGGGAACACAATCAGGCTGCTCTGCGCATTCAGTTCCGTTTCCGGATAGAATGATAAAAGCGCCGAAAGAACCGCCAGAGAACGATCATTCAAGCCGAAATGCGTCTTCGCTTCACACAGCCAGCGATGCAGTTGCCATTTATCGGCAACCGCTCCCGGTGCGATCTGCTGTGTGTTCTGTTGACTTGCCAACAAGGCAAGCGTCATCCTTCGACTGCCAAACGGCGTCGAGGCCAATTGAATCTCCATTTTCTTTCACCTTCCACAAGGCAAAAGAAATCCACCCGCCAAAATGACGCTAATTACACTTGACAGTGATTCGTGGATTTGCGATTCTCTAGCTGCTAAACCAATGAGAAGGGCTTCCACACGGCGACGTTTGGGGGCCTTTTTCTTTTGCTGTCTCGTTCCTCTTCCTGAACAGTTTCGACGCAAACACACTTACTATTGAACGCTAGAGCATTTCCTTTTTGTTTGAACGCCTAGGAAATGCTCTATTTCTTTGTCTTACGCATGTCTTTACCCCGAAACCGGTTCCCACTTTCGGGAGACATGCTCTACACAATCGAACCGCAGCAACCGCCGCTATTCGTTACGCTTACTTACTTCTCCTCGCTCTGGAACGACGCATAAAGCTCATCCAGATTACGAGAAAGCCAATCGGCAAAACGAGGCCCGTTGGCTGCACTGAGCGCCAATGTAGCCGATTTGCCATTCTGTTTGATAACTGCGCTGACGGATTTATCTGAAGCCGTCCAACTGGTGCCGGGACGCAGAGCCGCTTTGGTAACAGGCTTCTTCTGCTTGCCGCCTTTCAGATAGCCGTAAAGCTGCTCGAAACGATCAACGGACGACGCATTTTCAAACGCCGATGTCACCAGGAACTCTTCCGCGGCGTCCTTTTTGCCCGGAATTTCGATCAGCTTGCGCAGTTCCAGCCAGCGGTCACGACCAATGCCTTTTGCCGGACCGACAGCAAGAAGAATATGTTCCGGAATAGCCTTCGGGATGGTCAGCATCTTCGACAGGGTCTGGTAATCGACCGTCAATGCAGCCTGTATGGCCTCGCGCTCAAAGCCAAGCGCTTCCAGACGCGCGGCAAAGAAAACACGCTCAATGAAGCTCAGATTGGCACGTGCGGAGTTTTCCTGACCCTGGCTCAGGATATGTTCCAGATCGGCGAGGGGCTTGATAACCGCCTTGACCTTGATGCCAAGTTCCCGAGCCACCCGAGCGCGCCGATGACCGAAAACGATCATATAGCGGTCGCTGGTCTCAGGATGCGGACGCACGAGAATAGGGCTGTCCTGACCACGCTCGCGAATGGCTTCCAGAAGCTCCCGATATTCGTCGTCATTGGTTTCAGGCAGACGATCCGCAACAAAGGAGACATCCAGATTGCCAGGATCAAGCTCAACAATGGCTTCGCCATCGAGCTTCTGCGCAGCCTGCTTTGCCAGTTCGTCAATCGAAGCTGACAGAGACTTGGCGGCACCGAACCGGCGCGATACGTTTTCAACCGGCTGAGAGGCCTGCTCAGCCGCCGGTTCGTCCCGCATAACGCTTTCGAATATGTTCTTTCTCGCCATTCTCATGTCCTCAAACCGGTCAGAGACCTGATTTTATTCAATATTCGCCGCTTTAGACGGCAGTCTAACGCCCCCATGCCTCGTGAATGAGGCCGCGAATCTCGGCATTGACCGCTTCCATGGCTTCCATGGCGCGATCATAAGTACCGCGATTCATTGATGAACGCTCAACCTCGTAAAGCGTCTGCTTGGTCAGGCCAGCATCCGAAATCGCTGTCGACTTCAGCATCTGGTGCTTCAGCATGTGCGAGGCGAGCATGCTCTGCATGAAGCCGACCATCTGTGCCTGGGGAACGTCGGTCGGCTCGTAACGGGTGATCAGATAGCGGAACCAGTCAAGCTGCACCGCGCCACCTGCCTGACGAACGGTCTTCAGAATGTCGCCGAGCATCAGGAGGAATTGCGACATCGACATGAGATCGAGCATCTGCGGATGAACGGTAATCAGAACGGAAGTTGCGGCAGAGAGTGCCGTCAGCGTCAGATAGCCAAGCTGGGGAGGGCAGTCGATGACGACCACATCATAGTCACCATCCACGTCTGAGAGAGCCCGCGCGATACGGTTCCAGAAAGTCTTGCCCTCGCCGCCATTCTGCATGGCAAGCGGCGTGTCATATTCATATTCCTGAAGCTCCAGCATGGCCGGAATAATATCGAGGCCGGGGAAATTCGTCCGCCGAATGACTTCACGGATAGACTTCCTTTCGGCATCGTAACGAATGGCTTCGTAGAGTGACGGAAATTCGTCGAGTTCCGGCTGAATGCCGTGCAAGGCCGAGAGCGAAGCCTGCGGATCGAGATCGATTGCAAGCACGCGGTGACCGGTCAGGGCCATATGCTGCGCCAGATGCGCAGCCGTGGTGGTCTTGCCAGAGCCGCCCTTGAAGTTGACGACGCCGATGACCTGAAGTTTTTCATTGCCGCGGCGATGCGGAACATAACGCTTCACCTCGGCACGACCATTCTGGTCAAGCCACTGACGAAGTTCCTGAATCTGTTCGACGCTATAAGCGCGACGACCGCCTGTCAGAATGGTCGGCTCGACACCTTTGCCTTCCAGGTGCAATTTCTTGAGATTGCTGGGAGAGACGCCAAGGAAATATGCAGCCTCGGCCATCGAAAACTGGCGCAGCATATTCTTGCGTGCATCCGGCGGAAAGTTTTCGTGACGCAGCAGATTGAGCTTGCGAGAAATCTCGCGCCCTTGCGATAGTATCATGTCGTCAAACGACAAAGCTGCTGCTGGATTTGCGATATTCATTTACTTGAGGTCCCTAGTGACGGCATTGGAACTGATACCGCCTAAATACCGTCATTATGTCCGATTCTTATTCTATCGCAAGAGGCAGCCGAATTAACAAAGAGTTAGCGCCGGGATTGAAATTAAACAAAATTTTATCGATTCGGCTGAAATGTCTTTATCTAATTGTTTTTTATGCATTTTATCGATTTTAGACGGCAGTCTATAAAGCAATGATGCCGTCTTTCTCTAAATCTCAACCCGGAAGAGTCCGTTTCCACACGAGAATATAGCTGTTTTATCTGCGAAAGAAGGGTTTAACCGATTCTCTGATGGTGCTGTGTCGCAGCTATCATTCCGAAGCCGAAATGATGGCTGCCGTTGCCTGAATTTGAAAGGATGAGTCTCCGGATTTCTGGCCAATGGTTTGATGGCGAGATTGGCCGGGCGCTGGTCCGCCGAATGCGTGCCCGGCTCTGGCTGGATAAGGGTTCAAGTTCCCGGCCCGCTATCATCTGCGTTATGATACGGGGCTGATATCCGCTTCGGGTCGCCTGATAAGCCGGCTGGCACCGAAGGCGGCATGGCTTCAGCAAAACTTCGGCAGAGCCAGAATTGAAGTGCTTCTTTCATCCAATTGATTGCCGGAAAGATATGTGAGGGGCCTCGTACGACCGACGGCGCCAGAAATTATTCTCGTGACCAAACTGTGGAGGCTTGGGAAGAGCGCCAGGAAGTGGGCGCATTTTCTCTTTGGGGATAAAAAGAGGAGAGGGCCGTCCGGCGCGGTTCCGTTTCGGCTGCGGAGCTCTTTTGCTTTGCGGTAAAGATACTCAAGGCTTGGATAAATGCACGGCGAGCCTGATTGATTTTTTCGGTGATGTCTTTCCGAGGGTAGATTTCTTAACCAAATCAGGGTAGCGTTAGGACATGGAAATGGTGTGGCCCGCATCTTCAGGGCAGGTCGAACACCGACGCCATATACTCCTCCCAGAATTAGAATTTTGACCGTCACCCTGACGAAATCTAAAGTCGATTTGACTTTAGTATGCTGGGTATGAAGCATATTTTTCAATATAATAGCTGAGCCGGAATATATGGACGTCGGGAGCGCGCTGCTCTCGATCGAATGCCGGGTTCCCCATATGGACGCTTTGCAGTTTGGGGCCGGAAGCGCTCCGTGGCATCGGCTCAAAAATCAGGGTCGAGTTCCGGAAAGCGCGATGTATAGATTCAATAAACTGGAACGACCTTTGTGCCTCCAGTTGGACGCGTGGCGCTCCGGCGGTCTGCTTCCGACATTTGCATCCCCGGATATGAGCGCAAAGCAAATGTCGGAATCAAAAAGACCACTAGTAATCCGATTGAGCCATTGCGCCGATAAATCGCGAGAACAATTCTCCTTGCGAATTGATATGGAGTTTGCCGTATATGTTGCGTCGATGGATGCGCACGGTTCCGCATGATATTCCTAAAGCACGTGCCGTCGCTTCGGCTGAATAGCCCTTCAAAATGTATTCTGTTACCTCCACCTCACGGGCGGTTAAAATCTGACGCCCCAGATCGCAAAATGCATGCTGGATGATCTTTGAAAGATTATCTGTTTCCGTTGGCTGCGGGGCCTGGGTGAATTGCTTTGGCAAATCTGCCCAATTGTGCCGTCCGACCGCACCGATGAATGGAACCAGTTCCCCAAGCTTGCGAAACTCATGTGCCGAAAATGGCTTCGAGGTTCGCATGGCGGAAATGACGATACCGACATTTGGCTCAATATTGAGCATGAACCCGATCTCTTCGGCCAGTTCCGTCTGGACATAGTAGTTGCGGAAATATTCTCCCTGATAGAAACGGTCGGGCGCCATATCCCGCAGTCGCACGAGGCGGGGATCACCGGTCCGGGACGATTGCAGGTAAAATGGATCGAGGAGATAAGGCCCTTCCTGATAGTCCTCGACCATGACCTTGTGTTTCCATACGGGGAATTCTGAATGCAGGGCGATGGGACGCCGGTTGCCGCAATATGCAAAGGTGACTGTATGCTCGAAGGGCACGACCGTGCGGATCGCTTCGATCAGCGCCGCCGCAAATTGCGGTTGGTGCAACGCATCGATGACCCGTGCAGAGGCCAGCGTCCAGTTCATCAGGAATCTCCGTCTATATGCCTTTTGTGATATATACACATATCGAGTATTTTTATATGTTTTTTCAAAAATAAGGGATATGCCGCTGCAGGCAAAGCTCTCTAGGGGAATATATTTTGATGGTATACGCTACCGAGGCTTCAGTTGGTCGAAGCGGCGACACAGTTGCGGAATTTGTCGGCACCACCAAGCGTTATGGCGCCGTGCTTGCGGCCAGTCAGCTGAATCTGCAAATCCGGCGGGGGGAGTTCCTTTCTTTTTTGGGGCCATCGGGCTGCGGAAAAACAACTGCGCTGAGAATGCTCGCCGGTTTCGAACAACCAAGCGAAGGCGAAATATTGATCGACGGGTCAGAGGTCGGCACGACACCGGCCTATAAGCGTCCCGTCAACATGGTGTTCCAGAGCTACGCCCTCTTTCCCCATATGACAGTGGCACAGAATGTGGGTTACGGACTAAGACAGCGCCGCCCGAGACTGGCAAAGTCCGATATCGACCTTCGCGTCGCGAAGGCGCTGGAAACCGTTCGTCTTGCCGATTTCGGTGGACGGCGGATATGGGAAATGTCGGGTGGACAGCAACAGCGTGTGGCGCTGGCCCGCGCTATCGTGAACGAACCCAAAATATTGTTGCTCGACGAACCGATGGCAGCACTGGACGCTAAACTGCGGACAGAGATGCAGCTTGAACTTTTGTCCTTGCAACGCAAGCTGGGCATAACTTTTGTGCTGGTCACGCATGACCAGCAAGAAGCACTGTCGATGTCCGACCGCATCTGCATCATGGGCAATGGTCGTATTGCGCAGATCGGGACGCCACGGGAACTCTATGATCGCCCGGCTAATCGTTATGTCGCCAACTTCGTGGGGCGCGCCAATATTCTCGCCGGGAAAGTTGAGCATATTGACGATGATCATGTGACGGTAAGCTTGGCCACGGGTCATAAGGTCGTGGTTGAGGCCGCCTTTGGTGTGGCGCCGGGAGCGGCCGTCGACATCATGATCCGACCGGAAGCGCTGCGCCTGACCGTTTCACCAGCGGAAGGGGAGATGGCGATTGAAGTGCAGGTCGCAAACAAGATCTTCCTTGGCGAACACATTGAATTCTTGCTCACCCATCCGGTTCTTGGATCGTTGCAGGTTCTGGTGCCAAGGCAGGCCGAACGCGCATTACCGGGTGTTGATGTGGGTTCTACGGCTCACCTTGTCTGGGATCACGGAACAGGCCTGATCCTTGGGAGTGAATAGAGGTTCTACGGGAGCTACATCGGGATCGTGCCTCAGGTTGGGTGCGATTTACAATGCCAAGTGCTGTCCACAAATAATAAAAGAGAGGGATAAAATGACGAAGAAAGATACGCCGGTTTCCCGGCAGGCATTCATGGAGGAACTCCGTCGGTACCAGAAGGGCTCCGTTACGCGCCGCCATTTTCTTGGCGTGACCGGGCTTGGCGCTGCGACAGCTGTTATGGCAAGTGCATTGCCGGGGCTTTTACCATCGCGTGCGTGGGCAGGCGACATTGGTGACCGGGTTTCGATCGCAACATGGCCGAATTATCAGGACCCCGACAATTTGGCGGCATTCCAGAAAGCGACCGGCGCAGCGGTGCAGGTGAATGTTTTCGGTTCAAACGAGGAAATGTTCGCCAAGCTGCAGGCCGGTGGAGCAGGCTGGGATATTGTGGTCGCCACGAACTACGCTATCAGCACCTATGCCGACAGCAAGATGATCGAGCCACTCGATCTGACAAAAATACCCAACTACAACGCCGAATCCTTCGAGGCGCGTTTCGCAACGCCCGGCACTGTCGACGGCAAGCTCTACGGTATCCCAAAACTATGGGGCACAACGGGTATGGCCTGGGACAGCAACAAGGCGAAGACACCTTTCACCAGCTGGAAGGATTTTTTCGACCGGACCAAAACCGACTTTTCAGGTCGCACAATTATCCACGACTATCAGCTGACCGCTATCGGAAATGCCCTGAAATATTACGGCTACTCGTTCAATTCCGTCGATCCGAAGGAATTGGCCGATGCAGAGAAACTGCTGATCGAGGTGAAGCCGCATCTCTTTGCCATCACCTCCGACTATCAGCCCTCCATGCGCAACGGCGATGCCTGGCTGACGATGTGCTGGACCGGAGATGCGAAACAGATGAATCGCGATCTGCCGGAAATCCATTACACGCTCGGAAAGGAAGGCGGCGAAATCTGGTCCGATTTCTATACCATTCCGACCAGCGCGCCCAATCGCGAAGGCGCTTACGCCTTGCTGAACTTCCTGCTCGACCCTTCGGTCAATGCGCGCGAGGAACTTTTCCATGGTTATCCGGTGCCTGACGCGCGCGTCGAAGCTCTGGTGCCGGAAGAAATGCGCAATGATCCGATCCTTCATCCGGCGGCGGAACTTCTGTCGACACTGGAGTTCGGGGCGGCGGTCACCTTGACCGATCCAAACCGCGCGGAGCTTATCGCCCGCTTCAAATCGGCATAACGGACGGACACAATGGCACTGTCTCAGCGAAAAATGCGCTGGCTCCTGCTGGGGCCGGCGGGCCTATGGTACGCGGCGCTCCTTGTGCTGCCGCTGGCGGTCGTCCTCGTTTATTCCTTCGGGGAACGCGGGGCAGCTGGCGGTTACGAGCCGGCTTTCACCCTTGCGCAATACGCCAATCTGGGAAGTCGCTGGGCCGCATTCCGCAACACATTGACGCTGGCCCCCATCGGCACCGTCGCTGCGCTGCTGATCGCTTACCCGCTGGCCTATTATCTTGCCTTGCGGGTCGGCAAGCAGTGGCGAACATTGCTGCTGGTATTGGTGATTGTGCCATTCTGGACCTCGATCCTGATCCGCTCATATGCGTGGATATTTCTTCTCGGCGGACGAGGCATCCCCCAATTGCTTTCGGCATTCGGGCTCGGTGAGTTCCGCCTGATCAATACGCCTTTCGCCGTTCTGGTGGGCATCGTCTACGGTTATCTGCCGCTGATGTTCTTCCCGATCTATGTGAGCCTCGATAAGCTCGACCGGCGGCTGTTGGAAGCGGCAGACGATCTTGGAACTCCACCCTGGCGGCGCTTCCTGCAAATCACCCTGCCTTTGTCGCTCCCCGGCGTGGCAACCGGCTCGATGCTCGTCTTCATTCTGCTCATGGGTGAATATCTCATCCCGCAGATGCTGGGTGGTGGCAATGTCTTCTTCGTCGGAAATGCGCTGGTCGACCTTTTCCTGCAGTCGCGTAACTGGGCGTTCGGCTCCGCCGTATCGATAACGCTGGTCGCGATCATGTTGCTTGTCGTCTCTCTTTACATGCGTTTCCTGCGCCTGATGGGGACAGCGCGCGACGATGTCAGTTTGATGTGAGGAAGCCATGCGCATCTATGCTTTTGCAATTTATCTGTTCCTCTATCTTCCCATCGGGATTATCGCGCTGTTCAGCTTTTCCGCAGGCAGGTCGGCGAGCCAGCTTCAGGGTTTCTCGACGCAATGGTATTCCAAGGCGCTCGACAATCCGTTCGTTATCGATGCTCTCAAGACTTCGGCATCAGTGGCGCTGACTTCGGCGTTCCTGTCTTGCCTGCTTGGCACGATGGCTGCCATTGCATTGACAGGCCTGAAAGGAAAATTGCGGGTTCTCTTCGACGCCATGATCTACATCGCGGTGATGATCCCCGGCATCGTCATCGGTATCGCAACGCTGATCGCGCTGGTAACCGTATTCAACACCGTCAATCCCTGGCTTCAGGCGGTGACGGGTTTGAAGCTCTCTTTGGGATATGGCTCGCTCATAGCGGCGCATGTGCTGTTCACCATGTCCCTCGTCATCATTCTGGTGCGCGCCCGTATCGACGGCATGGATCGTTCATTGCTGGAAGCTTCGTTCGATCTTGGTGCAGGGCCAATCGGTACCTTTCGGCAAGTGACCCTGCCAATGCTGACGCCTGCGATAATGGCTGGCTTTCTTCTGAGTTTCACCTTCAGTTTCGATGATTTCATCATTGCTTTCTTCGTTGCCGGGCCAGAAACGACCCTTCCGATCTACATCTTTTCGTCAATCCGTCGCGGAGTGACGCCGGAGATCAATGCCATCGGCACGATGGTAATGGTGTTCTCTCTGCTGCTGCTTGTCTTCGCACAAATCATTCTCCGGCGCGGGAAACCGGCAGGTCATTAGATGCCAAAAGCATTTCAAGCGCCTGCCTTCCTCCTGTTCTCCGCGATCATTCTAGGGAAAAAATCATGAATTCTTGTCTTGAGGGCCGGGTTGCCCTTGTCACAGGCGCCGGATCGGGTATCGGCCGCGCCGGCGCAATCGCCATGGCGGCAGAGGGCGCAACCGTTATGGTCACGGATCTGCGCGCCGAACTTGCGGAAGCAACGGCAGAAGTGATCCGAGCCAATGGCGGGCAGGCCGAAAGCGCGGCACTTGATGCGCGTGACGATGCCGCGATCACTGAAACTGTTGCTGGTGTCGCCGCACGCCATGGCAGGCTCGATATCGTGCATTCTCACGTCGGCATTCAGATCGCCGGAAAACTTGAGGAAGTGACACCCGATCAAATGGACTTGGCGTGGGCGCTCAATGTGCGTTCGCATTTTGTTGTGGCGCAGGCCGCGCTTGCGCCAATGCGGACGCAGGGCGGGGGATCGGTGATTATTACTGCCTCCAATTCCGGATGCCAGTATGATCGCGGCATGATTTCCTATGCCACCACCAAGCATGCAGCCGTGGCGATGGTACGGCAGATGGCGGCTGACTATGCGCGGGAGAACATCCGGTTCAATGCGCTTTGTCCGGGATTTGTCGATACGCCTTTCAATGCTGGCTTCGAACAGCAGATGGGGGGGAGGGCAGCGCTTGAAAACTACGTTTCGGAAACAATACCGATGGGGCGCTGGGCGTCGCCTGAAGAAATTGCAGCCGGTATCGTATATCTTGCTTCGCCGCAGTCGGCTTTCGTAACGGGGCTCGCATTGGTTATAGACGGCGGCGAAGTTCTCTGAGATTGATCGTTACCGTCGTGGAACGGTCATTGGTTCTGCGGCGTATCGCAGGCCTTGCTCACCGGGCTTGTCCTTCAAGGCGGCTGCCTGGTGCAGCCTGCGCTTGGATGGTCGGAGAGATTCTCAACGCCCGGAGCGCATTGAGGATAACAGCGACATCAATCACTTCCTGCAGCAATGCACCCTGGACAGGTAACAGATAACCGAACGCTGCTGCGATCATGGCGATCACGGAAAGGCCGATCCCCACCACAACACTTTCGATCGCAATGCGCCTTGACCGCTTCGCAATCTCCATCCCGGTGCGAAGCCTGTCTATCCTGTCAACGAGAAGAACGACGTCGGCTGCCTCAGCCGACGCTGCCGCTCCCCTTGCACCCATCGCAACGCCGACATCAGCCGCGGCAAGTGCGGGCGCGTCGTTGACGCCGTCTCCGACCATCATCACAGCACCGTTCTTGCGCTCGCTGAGTACGGTCAGCACTTTTTGATCGGGTGAAAGTTCGGAGTAGATGGCGTCAAGCCCCAAGCCCTTGGTGATGCGCCTGGCCACCGCAGCACGATCGCCTGTCGCCAGCACTATGCGCCTCACGCCGTCTTTGCGTATACCGCGTAACGTATCGACCACATCGCTGCGCAACGGATCGGCCATGACGATATAGCCCGCAAGCCTGCCGTCTATTGCGACTGCAACCAAGACTGCTCCGGCTTCCGTATTGGGGATTTCGACCAGCTTTGCATTGGCTTGTCTCTCAACGAAGCTGTGCCCGCCGACAATGACGCTTTTGCCATCGACCCGGCCAGCCACTCCATCCCCGGCCAGTTCGCTGACGTCAGTCGGCAATACAAGATTTATACCGCGCCCCTGAGCGGCCAGTACAAGGGCCTGTGCCATAGGGTGTTTGGACACCTGGTCAAGGGAAGCAGCGAACCGCAATACCTCGTTTTCACTGAATCCCGGCTCAAGGTGGATTGAGGTGATTTGCGGACGACCGTCGGTCAGCGTTCCGGTCTTGTCCAGCACCAATGTATTGATACGGGCCATATTCTCCAATGGACGGGAGCCTTTCACCAACACCCCGAAATGAGCCGAACGCGACAGTCCCGCAACAAGAGCGACGGGCACCGCCAGAATGAGAGGACATGGTGTCGCCACGACGAGAACGGCGACCGACCTTATCGGGTCTCCCGTGAACCACCATGCTCCGAAGGCGATTATGACGGTCACGATCAGAAAGCCGACAGACCACTGGTCTGCCAGTCTCGACATTGGAGCCTTGGAATGCTGTGCTTCTTCCACGAGGCGAACGATGCCAGCGTAGGTGCTATCCTTCGCTTCGTGCTTGGCAACGATATCGAAAGCATCGCCGGCATTCATCGAGCCGCTCAGCACATCCGCTCCCGACGCAAGCGAAACCGGAAGTGACTCTCCCGTGAGCGCAGACGTGTTTACGAAGGCCTTTGCGGAGGCGATACGCCCATCAACGGGAATGACATCCCCTTGACGGATCAGGAGGCGGTCACCCGGACGAACCGTATCCACGGCAATCTCTTCGAGATGGTCATCGATATAACGCATTGTCGTTCGCGGCGCACGGGACAGCAAGGCATGCATCTCACGGCGTGCCCGCCCTTCGGCAAAGCTTTCAAGAAAGGCTCCCCCAGTATACATGAGGGCGACGATCGAAGCCGCCAGCATTTCCCCGAATGCCAGCGCGGCCGTCATCGACATCGCCGCGACGATATCCAGCCCGAACTCCTTTCGCCATAAACTCCGGAGAATTTCGACGAGCAAAGTCGCCAGCACAGGCAAAGTGGCAATAGTCCAGGCTAGCCGCGCGCCGTATGAGTAGCCGGAGAAGTGCAGGCCGAGCCCGATAACAAGTCCGCAGAAGGCAAAAATCAAAAGGATTGTCTTTGATCGATCTTCACCTGAAAACCGCATCTTTAGCGTCTCCCCAGCGTACAGATTGAACGAACTATAAAGTGCATTGCCCCGCCTCACAGTGACTAGGATCAATTCTCTTCAGGGCGTTGCCGTGTTCTGAGGCGGCCTACGCTCCGTCTCTCGAAAAATTTCCATGAAAGCTGTGAAAGCAAACCTCGCGAAGCACGCTTGAAAAAGCAATCATTATACATTATTATATATTGTATAATGATATTTTGGAGGCAAAAATGCCCATCACTGCAATATCCGGGAAGCTGTCGGTATCTTCGCAACTAAGCCGGGAAGAACTCGGTTCGCTGCATCGCAGCGGCTTCAAAACACTCATCAACAACCGTCCTGACGGCGAGGATGCAGACCAGCCCGGAAACAAGGCCGAATACGATACCGCCCGTCAATATGATTTTTCCTACGCGTTCATTCCGGTCACTATGAGCGCGATCACTGAAGCTGATGTGCGTGCATTTCAGACGGCGGTCGGAAAATCTGAAGGCCCCGTGCTTGCTCATTGCAAGACGGGTATGCGCTCGCTCAGCCTTCATCTGATCGGCGAAGTATTGGACGGGCGCATGTCCGTCGAGGAAGTCATACCCTTCGGGCACCGGCACGGCTTTGATACCAGTGCTGCCGCAGCATGGCTTGAACGCTTTGCTGACCTTCGCCCGCGGGTAAAAGGATTTTTCGACAAGCGAACCTCCAGCGTTCAGTACGTGGTGTCCGATCCGGCAACCGGTATGTGCGCAATAGTGGACCCCGTTCTCGACTTTGATGAAAAGTCGGGGTCAACGGCGACGATCAATGCCGATGCAATTCTCGATTACGTCCGCGAAAACAGCCTGACTGTTGAATGGATTCTCGACACCCATCCACATGCGGATCATTTTTCTGCAGCCCAGTATCTGAAGGAGAGAACTGGTGCAAAAACAGCGATAGGTGAGCATGTAATCGATGTCCAGAAGCTGTGGAAGGGGATATATAACTGGCCCGGGCTTGCCACCGATGGCTCACAATGGGATCGGCTGTTTGCCGATGGCGAGACGTTCAAGATCGGTTCCATTGATGCCAGGGTTCTGTTCTCTCCGGGGCATACGCTTGCCTCCATCACTTACGTGGTTGGCGATGCCGCCTTTGTGCATGACACAATCTTCATGCCTGACGGCGGTACGGCACGCGCCGATTTTCCCGGCGGCGATGCGAGAGCTTTGTGGAAGTCGATCCAGGACATCCTCGCACTTCCTGACGAGACGCGGATATTCACCGGGCATGATTATCAGCCGGGCGGCCGTACGCCACGCTGGGAAAGCACTGTAACGGACCAGAAAAAGTTCAACCCGCATCTTGCTGGGGTGACGGAAGAGGCCTTCGTTACCTTACGAACCAAGCGAGACAATACGCTGCCAATGCCAAAGCTGATCCTGCATGCGCTACAGGTAAACATATGCGGCGGGCGACTGCCTGAGCCGGAAGCCAACGGCAAGCGCTACCTGAAATTTCCGCTGGATGCATTGGAGGGAGCTGTTTGGGAGTGACTAAGGACATGCCGGGAATGGTGAAGGCCTGTTCCCCACGGTACGAAAGTTTCGGCTTTGCATCGTGCCCCAAACAAATGGATATAACGGTCTATTCCGATGCAATTGACGAGAATAGCTACCCTTTTGACGCCAATAGCAAATTTGCGAGGATGTGCTGAAGCCAGCAGGCTTACAAGTTGATGCTTGCCTCGCTGTTTCCCGAAAAAGCGAAGTGGCACTTTGCAATAAGTGCCACTTTCGGGAGATATGCTCGAACCTTCCCGCAGGCGGATCAAAGATCATTCTACTGGCAGTAAGCTGGCTTTTTATCTCCAACCATGCTGCAGCCCCGCTTGATTTCGTCCCGGATCAAATCGCATGAATTGCTCGCATTACATGGCGGGTTCGTAGCAGGTGAAATGTCTTTACACTGGTTGACGAGAATGTTTGCCGCTTTCGCACCAATCTCCTGCTTGCAATCGACTGCCGTGCCGGCCTCGTCCTTCTGGCCGACCTTCTTCAGCCAACCCAACTGCTGGCTCAGGAGACCGATCCTCTGACGAGTCAGAGCTTCCTTGCAGTCGGCTTCTGAGACCATGATTGCGTAGTTTACTTGCTGATACCGGCACTCACTATCGCGATACTTGATCCAATTGCGCTGGCTTTCCTTGAGCTGCGTCTGATTTGAGGCAGGTAGAGAGTTGATGACCTGGCTATAGAGATCATTCAGTTTGCGGTCTGCCCCTTTCAGATCGGCATATGCGACCGACGAAAGCATCACTGCAAATATAAGAAAGGCCGCCGACGTTAATCGTTTCATGTTCGCATCCCCACGTTTACTATCAAAAATCTACCAAAAATGCACGAGCGGCAACTATGCCGCTGCGATCTATTGACTTGGTCGTTTTACCATTTCATGCGGAATCCCGCCTGACCTTTGACGGAATAGCTGTCGCCGAAGTTGTTGAGGCTGGTGTTGACAAGACCCTCTCCGTAAATCGAGTATTTGTCGTCATCCCAGTTATAGGTTCCGCCGACGCCGACCCCGCCCCAAACACGATCATTGCGGCTGGCAAAGCTCGTGCCGGAGACATCGACTCTCGTTCCTTCAAGAAACTCGTAGTAGAGGTTGGCAATGCCATAGACGTGGGTGCGGTTAAGCGTACCGTTGTCATTTTGCCATGAGTTTTCGTGATCGAGTGTCAGACCGAGACGACCTTGCAGACTCTCACCACGGTCGAGGCTGACACGGGCACCGAATGCATCGGTAAACGCATCGAAGTCGACGTTGGAATAGACCAGTTGAGCCTGTGGGGTTACGGACCAGGCGGAATCGATGGCAATGCGCTTGCCACCTTCCAAGGACAACGTATAGCCGAAGCCGTCATTGTCATCGGTGAGGCTCGTGCGGGCAAGGGCAGAGCTCAGGTCGCTCATATACCAGGTCACCTGTCCCTGACCATCAAGATAAAAGCCGTTCTCGCCGTACCAGGTCAGTGTGCCGCCGAGACCGTAGCCATCGGAGCTGATCTCACCATCGCCGTAGATCGAGCTGGCTTCTGTTTTGCCATGAGCGTAATGGACTGTGATCCCGCCAATGAGCTTGCCCTGTTCGGTTTCGCTCAGCAAACCGTCGATACCGGCCTGAATCTTGAAAATATTCTGGTCATAATCCGTGGCCGACGTCGAGAAACGCGGTTCGGTGCTGTTATGCGCGCCTTCGATCCGACCCCATACGCCATTTCCTTCAATCGCGACGCTGGCTTCTTCGGGGGCAGCATAGGGCGATGTGCCGACCGGGTCGGCCCCCTGCACGACAACCTTGTTGCCGTTACCGGCCCAGAAGCGATTGCCGACACGTTGTTGCAGGGTCGGGACGCCGTTGAGGCCGAGCAATGCCTGTGGATAGGCTTCGTAGGACGGGACGCCAGCCTGATAAAGCGGCACGGTAGGCGTCGTTGAAGGCCCGGAGACAGGCTTCAGTTCTGAACGCAGATACCAGTTGCCGTCATTCGGTGTTGAAGTGCCGCCCTTGTAAAGCTGATAGGCATAGGCGCCGCCAACGACGGCAGGCTTGCCGCCCACCGAGTAATCGCCAATAAGCGAGAACGAACCGTTGGAAGCACCGTTTACCTCGATGATGCGGATACCCTCATTGGTTGCCGCACCCGTTCCGCCGACATTGTTGACGCCTACATTCGTGGTGCCAGACGTATTGCCATTGATGACGGCCATATCTGTCTTTGAAGTATCGTCACCAAGGACGACGTCGAACAGTATTTGTCCGCCATTACCCACATAGTTGCCACCGATCAGCAACAAGTCGCCTGCCGCGTCGTCCGCCGTAGTGATCGTTCCGGCATTCGTCGCATCGCCGCTGAAAGAATAAATGCCAGTGCCGGCGCCAGTGCCAATGAACGCCGATGTGGGATCGATCGTCAAATTGCCGTTAAAGTCGAGCGACGCCATACTGTCCAGCGTCGATCCGTTCGTCAGGAACACGCCGGTCGTTTCTTCATCGGGTTCCCCGACATGCCACGCGCCGTCATCGATCGACAGATTAGCCGCATCCAGAGTGACAACTTCCCAGTTTGTGACCTTGCCGCCATTGGTGGTCGCCGTCACTCCTTTGAGCGTCAGCACATCGATCATGCCATCGGCAATGGACGTATCATCACCACCGTCAAGAATCTGAGATCCGTCATAGGTCGATGCACTCACCGTTGCGGTATCGGAACCGTCCTGGCCATAAAACCCGCCGGTCAGTTTGCCGGCTGTCCAGTTGAACGTGTCATTGCCCTCATGGTTGGCAATGCCATCGCTGCTTTGCGCATCATCCCGGTCGTCACCGTAAATATTACCGGTATAAATCCCGCCGTTCAAATTGAACACGTCGCCGCCGAGACCCAGGATCGCATCGCCGGTAACAGTACCAGCACTGTTCACGACGACATTGCCTCCGATCGCGTCGGATGCGGTCGGGGCACCCACAACGCCCCCATCCCGGATAGCAACTCCAGACGATGCGGTAAGCGTAGCTGAAGACGCAATGTTGATCGTTGCACCGTTTACAGCCAACGTATGGATACCCGCACCGGCACCAGCGCTTACTTTTGTTGCGACGCTGACTAATGACGGGCCCGCACCGTTGTTTGAAAGCTGAATACCTGTCGCACCTGTAATAGAACCAGCCGTCTGTCTCACCATGACGCCGGTTGTATTCACATCGCCAATGGCTGCAACACCAACGGCACCCGTACCGGTCACATCACCCGATACGGTTACGGTCGTTGCTCCCGTCCCTTGATTTGTTGCGTATATGCCATAAAACGAGCCCGTGATTGTGCCGCCCGTCTGGTTCACAGACAGATCGGTGGCTCCGCTGCCATTATTGGAAAAGACGCCAAAGGCACCAGATGCCGTGACCGTGCCCGCCAAGGTAACGGTAGTCGAACCCGTTCCCCCATTATCGACATAAACGCCGTAAGTGCCGCCCTGAATCTTTCCCGCAGCCTGATCTACAATTATATCCTTAGCTGTGCTGGCGTTGTAAGCCCGAATGCCTGCTCGTTCGATCGCTTTAACGTCGCCGGCACTGCGGATTGTCGTCGAGCCTGTCCCATAATTGTTGGCAAACATCCCGAACCAATTGCCGGAGATCGATCCTGCCGTTTGGATAAGGGTGATATTGGTCGCGGTCGCGGCATTATAGGCGTAAACGCCATAGGTATCGTAGTTGGCTGCTCCTGTCTGCGTTTGCACGATCATGCCAGCGGTCGTAACTGTCGCCGCTCCAGCACCATAATTATCTATGCGGATACCATGTGTATAACCGGTGATTGTGCTTCCGGCGGTCTGTGTAACCGATACATCTGTCGCGGGCGATTGGTTGACCGCCCAAACGGCAGCATCACCACTACCAGTTACATCTCCCGAAATGAAAAGATCTTGAGTGCCGGAAGTATTCGAAACGGAATAGATGCCCGATGAAGAGCCGGTGATCGTACTGCCGCTTTGTTGCGTGAAGTTGATCCCGCCATCGAATGCTTCGATCTGCACGCCCGTTCCGCCCGGATTGTCGGCGTTGAATGTGCCGTCAGCAATAATCGTCAATGGACCGGAATCCAAGATATTCTCGCCGGTGGAAACACCCGAGCAAAGGTAGCTGTTGTCCGGTTGGACGGTACATGCGGCCCATGCCGCATCAACAATGCCTGTCCACGAAGATGGAGCCAGAACCGGCGCAATTGCTCCAGCCGTCGCCAGAATTGCGACTGAGCTGTAAAGACCTGCGGCGGATGCAAACGTCCTTCGCCATTTGGTCAGGCATCCGCCAGGATGGCAGGCCGTTCCAGTGTGACTACCACTTCCAAAATCCAGCAGTCCTGACCTCAAGGATGTCCCCTTCCACCTTTGCCCCTCAACGCAAATCATAAATCCACAAGCCGCTGAATATTTATTTCATAAATGCTACAGTGATTTTAAGATGTACTATCAAGATATATCGGTGTTCCGTTGTTTTGAAAATATGTACCAAGAAAAATAATGTATGGATACCGATATCAAGTATACCGCGCGATTTCATCATGCCTGTTATGAGTCCGACACCATCGCTACGCCTGTCGGGGCGATGCCACCCAGCCATCACCGCCTTCGGATTGGACAAGCTCAAATTCTGGTCCAGATAAATATCGCTCATAAGGATGGATAACAGACTTGGCGAAGTGCCAGGTTCTGACCACACCGTCAGCCTGCCCGCATCGGCATATTCGTGCACGAACAAAGCTCTCGAAAACCCGTTTGACTTTCCAACAATAAATATATTTCTTTTATCGGAAAATTCCTTTTAACGAAGAAGAGATTGCAATGAAGCTTTTCATCGCGGGGCTGGATACCGAAACGAACACGTTTTCGCCGATGCAGACAGGTTTCCAAGCCTTCTCTGAAAACCTGATTGCCTATGGCGATGCCACGTCGAAACCGCTTAACTGCTGTTCATCGCAGCTTTCCGTCTGGCGTGATGCAGCGCAAGAGAAGGGTTGGAGCGTCGTCGAAAGTCTTTGTGCCGTGGCTGAGCCCGGCGGCAAAACCACCCGCTCCGTTTATGAACATTTCCGTAAAACAATTCTTGATGATCTCGAGACGGCAATGCCGGTCGACGCCGTCATGCTTGCGCTTCATGGTGCCTGCGTTGCGGACGGTTATGATGATGTTGAAGGAGACCTCATCTCCCGTATACGTGGCCTTGTTGGCGCTCATGTTCCGATAGCCGTCGAGCTGGACCTGCATTGCCATATCACCGAGTGCATGACCGACAATGCAACGATGATCGTAACTTACAAGGAATATCCGCATACCGATATTGAGATTGTAGCCCGTCAGCTCTTTGCGATATTGGAGCGCACGCTCTTGGGTGAAGTCGAGCCTGTCATGGCGGTCTATGATTGCCGTCTCATCAGCATTTTTCACCCGCACCGGGAACCGTTGCGGGGGATTGTGGACCGTATGAAAGCGATGGAAGGGAACGATGGCGTACTGGCTGTTTCCTTCGGCCACGGTTTTCCCTGGGGTGACGTTGCGGATGTCGGGGCGAAGATGCTCGTTGTCACCGACGCAGATCAGCAGAAGGCTGCTCGTATCGCCGAAAGCTTCGGTCGGGAGATATACGGTGCACGTGAGCAAATGCGCGGTGCATACCTGTCCGTTGACGAGGCGCTCGACCGTGCGCTTGAAGCGAAAAATGGTCCCGTTGTATTGGCCGACGTTTCAGACAATGCCGGCGGCGGGGCGCCGGGCGATTCCACTTTTATTCTGCGGCGCATTATTGAACGCGGAATTGAAGACGTTGCCTCATGTCTTTACTGGGACCCGATCGCCGTGCGGATGTGCCGGGAAGCCGGAGAAGGGGCCACCCTCGCGTTGAGGATTGGGGGCAAGGTCGGTGAAGTGTCGGGCGCGCCGCTGGATCTGACGGTTACAGTCCGGCGGATTGCTTCGGACATTACGCAACGGTTTGGTCCGACGCCGCTTGGTATCGGCGATGCCGTCTGGGTCAGCGCGGGGAGTATCGATATTGTGCTGAATACGATCCGCACGCAGACATTTCACCCCGAATGCATGACAGGGCTGGGACTTGATCCCTCGAAAAAGAAGATTGTCGTGGTGAAATCGAGTAACCATTTCCGGGCTGGTTTCGAACCTATTGCGGGCGAGATACTCTATGTTGGCGCTCCCGGTGCGCTACAACCACGTTTCGAAGATTTGCCTTTCACAAAACTGGAAAAATCTTACTGGCCAAAAGTTGCCGATCCACTGGCTCAGTAGGGCATCATGTTGCTTTATAGCGAGATGTAAATTACGCGCTTACGTTGGCGACGCAATTTCACCTCTTGAAACAGAGCTGATCCGGATGTCACGGGTTTTGAGATCAAGCGAATGGGAGACGTCGACGATGAATGATGCGAAATCCAGCCTCGGCGATATCCTGAGAGACATTCGAAGCCGCAACCATTGGACCCTTGCAGAAGTAAGCGCGATGACCGGGCTTGCCGTATCGACCCTTTCCAAGGTTGAGAACAACCAGATGCAGCTCACATATGACCGGCTTATCCAGCTCGCTCAGGGCATCAGTGTCGATATTGCAGAGCTTTTTGGTGCCGTGGCCACCCCGGATGAACTTTCAAATGTGATGGGCCGGCGTACATTCACCAAGTCCGGCGAAGGCCGTTCGATCATCACGCAGAACTACGACTATCTCTATCTCTGCACGGAGATCTACAAGAAGGCGATGGTCCCGATCCTCGCTGTAGCGCACGCCCGAACACTTGAGGATTTTGGGCCGCTCATCCGGCACAAGGGCGAGGAATTCATCTATGTGCTTGAGGGTGAACTGGAACTTCATTCAGAAATTTATGCACCTCTTCGTCTCAAGAAAGGCGATTCCGCCTATTTTGATGCGATGACTGGCCACGGTTATCTAAGCGTGAGTGAAGAGCCCGCCCAGATCCTGTGCGTCTGTTCAACGCCCGAAACGGAACTGGTTTCCACGCTGGTCAATACGCAAACCATCAAATTCAAAGCGGATTGATGCCTTCAGTTAAGGCTGAATCCCTATCGGCATTTTAGGGAAATTATTTTCTTATAAGAAAATAATTTGATTGCCTGTCTCGGCTGTGCAAATCTGTTTCAACGACCTTCGGGTACAGTGGAACGAACTGGCGGGCATGATGCTTGCAGCCAGTCAGATTGCCGGAGATAACTTTGACTGAACCAGCGGTGGCAATTAACACATTCAACCGTCCATCCCCGGCCGACATTCAGACACCTTACGTAGAAATCGACGAAGATCGGCTGCTACGTAACCTGAAGGAGATGCAGCAGAAGGCGGACAGAGCTGGGGTGTCGCTGCGGCCTCATATCAAGACGCACAAGAGCCTCACGATTGCCAAACAGCAGCTTCAGCTTGGCGCAATCGGCGTCACAGCGTCCAAGCCGGATGAGGCGCTGGTCTTTGTTGAGGGCGGCATTCCCTCTGTGACCCTCGCTTATCCTGTCGTCAGGCCGGATTTGGTCAGTCATCTGATACGGGGTGCGCAGATTCGCGATACCGAGCTGTCATTTATCGCCGCTCACGAGATAGGCATCCAGGCGATTGGTGCTGCCGCAAAAGCACATGACGTAAAGCTTGGCGTTTTTCTGAAAGTTGATGTCGGCCTCGGGCGCGTCGGCGTCAAGCCGCAGGACCCTGCAGCGATTGTGCTGGCTCAAAAGATTGCACAACACCCTTATCTCGCATTTGCAGGCCTTTTTTCTCATGCAGGCCATGCCTATGGCAACAAGTCCGCCGAAGAACTGACAAATATTGCCAATGCGGAAGCACAAACCCTCCTCCAGCTCGCAGAACAGTTAAAGGAGGCGGGCGTCGAAGTTCCCGCAATATCCGTCGGCTCTACACCGACTTGCCTCGGTGCGCCTATCCCGTCTGGGATAACCGAGATACGGCCTGGAAACTACGCTTTCCTTGACCGCACGGCGCTTCGCCTTGGCATAGCATCGGGCGATAACATCGCGCTCTCCATCATTGCCACCGTTGTCGCTCACAACGACCATCATTTCATTGTCGATGCAGGCTCCAAATCCCTCTCATCCGACCTTGGTGCACACGGCTCGGGCAGCGGCGGCTTTGGACTAGCTGTGAATGTAGGGGACGACACGTCAAAGATGTGGGAAATCGAACGTCTTTCTGAAGAACACGGGTTCGTTCGCTTCGGTGATACGCCGCCGCCTGTCGGTAGCCGCGTTCGTATCTTTCCCAATCATTCCTGCGCAGTTATCGCCCAATTCGATCAGGTCGCCCTGCGACAATCGGACGGACGAACACGAACTTTGTCGATCGAGGCCCGAGGCCATCAGACCTGAAGGTGGTGACGTCGGCGCTCAAACTTCATCTGGAATTATATGAAAGAGGACTGAACATGACGAAGGAAGTTGAATGGGCACGCATGACCGCACCGGTCCTGCGGGAGATTGCAGGCAAGCCAGGCGCCCTTGCTGTTCTACCTGTCGGATCGCTTGAGCAGCATGGTCCCCACCTGCCGGTCATTACGGACACGGTGAGCGCTTCGGCGGCCGCCATTCGCGCCGCGCGTCTCGTGGCCGACGAGGTTCCCATCGCTGTTCTCCCTGGACAATGGCTTGGTATGAGCGAACATCACCTGCCATTTGGCGGCACTATCACGCTTGACTACGATACATTCAGCCGTGTCATCCGATGCATAGCCAGATCATTGAAGACGCTCGGCTTTTCGCGTCTCCTGATTGTCAATGGTCATGGCGGCAATATCGATCCGCTTTCAGTCGCTGTCCGCGAACTGGCTGTTGAATTTGCGATGCCAATCGTCGCCACCACACCGTGGATGCTGGCAGGCGACGAAGCACGAGAAATCTTTGAGGTCGATAATGGACCCCATCACGCCTGTGAAGGGGAGGCTTCCGTCATGCTGGCGATTGCCGGTGATGCCGTAAAGACGGACAAGTTCGGACAGGCATTCGGCAACCAGCAGCATCCTGTCGATGTACCGGCAGACGTTTCGCGTTTCTATTCCTTTGCGGAGCGTGCGCCGGTTACCGGAACATGGGGAGATCCGCGTAGCGCCACGGCCGAAAAGGGAGAGCGGTTCCTTGATCTTCATGCAGGTGAACTCGTGAAACTGATCCGCAATGATGTGCTCTGGACCAGACCGGATTCCGTTTGGACACCTGGACGCGGCCTCGCAACAACAGAAGGTCGAGCTGACTAACTTGCCCGGCAAAATGCAACTCGAAAAGAAAACACGATTGTGGGAACAAAAATGACAATGAAGTCGAAAACAACGCGCAAAACTCTGCTGTCACTATTGGCGGCGGCAGCATTTTCCAGCGTAGCGCTTGCGCCGGCAATGGCAAAGACGCTGGTCTATTGTTCTGAGGGCGCGCCGGAGGGCTTCGATGCAGCGCTCTACACGACGAACAGCACATGGGACGCTTCTGCCGAAACGATCTACGACCGGCTGACAGAGTTCGAAAGCGGCACGACCGACGTTGTTCCGGGCCTCGCAGAAAGCTGGACCATTTCTGACGACAATCTCGAATATACGTTGAAGTTGCGCCAGGGGGTGAAGTTCCATTCTACTGACAGCTTCACGCCCACCCGTGAATTCAACGCGGACGACGTCCTGTTCACCTATAATCGCCAGCTCGACAAGCAGCATCCATGGAACAATTATTTCGTCGGCGCAGGCTGGGAAATGTTCAATGCCATGGACATGCCGGTGATTATCAAGGAAGTCGTCAAAGTCGATGACCATACCGTCAAGTTCGTTCTCAACCAGCCGGATGCATCTCTTCTGGCGAAGCTCGCTCTTAACTTCGGCTCGATCATGTCGGCTGAATATGCCGAGCAATTAGCGAAAGCCGGGCAGCGCGAGGATCTCGACCGCAAGCCGGTAGGCACCGGTCCTTTTCGTTTCGTGGATTATCAGACCAATGCCGCAATCCGCTTTGCTGCAAATGCAGAATATTGGGGCGGTGCGCCCAAAATTGATAATCTGATCTTCGTGATCACCACGGACCCTGCCACCCGTATGCAGAAACTTCAGGCGGGTGAGTGTCATATCGCCGCTTATCCCGCTCCGGCAGATGTCGCGCGGCTGAAAGCCGATCCGAACCTTACTGTGATGGAACAGCCGGGACTGAACGTGGCCTATCTCGCCATGAACACGCTGGCAGCCCCATTCGATAAGGTGGAAGTACGGCGCGCCCTGAACATGGCCATTGATAGAAAGGCAATCGTGGAAGCTGTCTATCAGGGCATGGGCCAGGTCGCTCAAAGCGTTCTGCCACCCAGCATGTGGGGCTATAACGGCGATATAAAGGGATATAGCTACGACCCTGATGGAGCAAAGAAGCTCTTCGACGATGCGGGTGTCAAAGACCTCAAGATGAAAATCTGGGCGATGCCGGTCAGCCGTCCCTATATGCCAAATGCGCGGCGTGCGGCTGAGCTTATGCAAGCGGACCTTGCCAAGGTCGGCGTCGGTGTAGAGATCGTCTCCTATGAATGGGGTGAATATCTCAAGAAGGCTCGCGACAAGGATCGTGATGGGGCTGTTGTGCTTGGAGGCACCAGCGATAATGGTGATCCCGACAACCTGCTCAGCTATTTCTTCAGTTGCTCTGGCGTCGGCGGAAGCAACAATGCCAATTGGTGCTACAAGCCACTGGAAGATATTCTGCAGAAGGCGAGGGTGAGCTCGAACAAGGATGAGCGAACCAAGCTTTATCAGGAGGCACAGGCAATCGTCATCGATCAGGCTCCATGGGTTCCGCTTGCGCATTCGACAGTCGTGTTGCCGATGTCCAAGAACGTGAAGAATTACGTCATGGAGCCACTCGGGTCACATCGCTTCGAGAAAGTCGACATAGAGGAATAAGAGTTGGTGCTTGGCCGCATAAAAGCCGGTTACGAAAGCAGATGATCTAACCCCCACTGCGATGGAACATGCTGCCCGCTGTCGTGCCGCATGTTCCATCTGCATTGGGACGTCCCGAGAAAGACTAGGTGTTTGGTCCCAGCATGTGATGGTGCGGTTTGACGATAAAGGCTTCTGGCTTTGATTTCCAGAGTTCCTGAATTGCTTCATAGGGTGTTTTGAACTTCAAGGCTTTGAGTTGTTTGGCAAAGTTGTA
>NZ_WBWA01000037.1 GCF_008932295.1 Brucella tritici
CGCGCAGATTGAATGAAAGCAAAAATTAGCTCATTTGTGAGCAACAAATGTGCTCACTCATCGAATGATCGAAACCTCAATACTTCAAGCGCAAACCCAAAATCAATGGGGCAGAGACGGCGCATACAAATTGCCTCTCATATGCAAATAGCATCAATATTTCCACCTTCGTTTCCGAAAGTAGAAACGCTTGCAATCGATGGAACGATAAAAACCCAACAAGCGAATGGCAAGAGGCGTGTGATAAGGCAACTCATCAAAATGTCAGGATAGATCAATCGCCAAAAAACAGCCAAAGTTACGGACAGCCAGGGTGTATGAAAATGCCCTCGCTGTCCGGTTCGTAAATCACAGGTCAGCCAATCGCTTCTCGACAGCTTTTAATGAAATGCCCTTACTGGCTTCATTTATCTTCCGTTGCCTTTCCGTTTCAATCGCCTGAATTCTCCGATCTGTGCGCTTGGTGACAAGCCGAAACAATCTCCTTCCCTCGCCGCCGAAAATACAAAGATCTTCGATCGTTGCTCCCCTGAATAGGCAATGCATTTTGATTGCGTTGCCTGGTTTGATAACACCCTTCTTCTGATCCCAGTCTTTCGTACCGTCCTTTTTGCGTCCTTTTCGCGTAAAAACCCGATAATCACTTTGCACGCTTTTAAGCATGTATCGTGTCGTGCAGGCTAAGTCCTTTCGCCCCTTAATCATTCGAAAATGGGCTGGCTTCTTGTCTTCTATAAGCGCTGTTTCCTCCGCGTTAATTTGCCTGACTATGCTACGTAGCTTTTCTCGTTTCGCTCCCCATACGATTACATGTAGGTGCCACGATACGGTCGGCTCCTTCTTGCTGCCGATCGATTTATTACTAAAAAAGGCCGCCTCAACGATCCCTAGAAAATTCAGCCCTTTCAGTTTCTTGTTGGCCCATGATTGCAGTTGTGACCAATCGTAAGTTCCAGCTACCGACAAAGGGAAAGCTGAAAATTGCGGTGTCAGGGTCAGAAATGCGTAGTCCCGGACGTTTTCATTCTCCTTGTCGCTGCTCCACATTGCGATCAGCTTTCTGACCGCCGATCTCGCGAATTCTATACGTGCCGTGCAGTTTGTCGCATAATGCGACAGTGCTGATCTCTCCTGTAATTCGATTACAAAATGCTGGTTTTCAGGCTTTCTTCCCCTTTTTGTTGTCAGATATTCTTTTAATTTTTTGTCGTACTCCCTGTGCTTTCGTTCAAATGAAGCTTGAGTTGGGTAAGGTGGCTTTACCGCTGTTTTGACTTGCTTGATCGGCTTGGTCATAGCTAACCATGGGGTATAGGTTAATAATTGCGGTGAAAGGTGTTACATAGCCAGTCACCTCTACGCTGTCGCTTTAAGCGACAGCAGTTCCACCTCCATCGAACCGTTCGGATTTGGAATCAATTTTAGCTTTGCTCCCCTAATCAGCGGGCCATTAAGCCCCATTAGTTGATCTCTGTATTCGCCAGGATCGAAATCAAATTTCAGCTTAGCTTCCGTTGCGCGCTTCTTTTTGGAGTGAGCTTCATGCTTGTGGTCGCCTCCCGAATTTGCGCCAGCTTTTTTCAAAAGCGCTGATGCGCCGCCTTTGAGAACAATCGCTGCGACTTCGCCTGGGTCGATGTCATGGACAAAATATGGTTCGAGTGCCCTTTTTAGCTTGCTTACTTTTTTCTTCTTCTCCCGAGTTTGGTAACCAAACACATACCCAAGCACGGCGACCAACAAGGATACAGGATCCTTTTTGGAAATCCGAATGTTAGCAAAATTTTCCCATTCGAGATGAGATTCAAATTGTAGCTTACAATCGGGATCCATTTTCATGCGAAATGCTAATTCATATGATGTCGCTAGATTTCGCCGGAGATTCGTTCGGTAACCACCACGATCAGATGTAATCGCATCTCGCAATTCATCCAACGCAGTTAATAGCGACGATTTATAAGTAACAATTTCCTCCTTTGCGGTGTCAAATCTGTTTTGTACACCACTATTCTGTATCTTCCTTAATGAACTAGAATGTAATTTGCTTGTATTCCTCGGCTTAGTTTTTACAACGCGAACTGTATTAACATTGCTCTTATTAGTTATTCCGCCTTTTTTCCCAGATCGTATCTCCTGCTTTGGTTTTCCCGACCCAATTTTACGAGATCCAACGGCGTTGTTTTTCATGATGCCTCTCCTTAACGTTGTGATGTGTTGATCTTTTTGTTGCTGTTGATGAACTCCAGCAAGTCACTGTACTGATATCGAACAGCTCCCCCGATCCGGCGAAATGGTAGTTTCTCAATGCCTTCTACTCGCCAATTGGCGAGCGTTTTTGCGCGAAGCCCAAGTACAGCTGCCGCTTGCTCCGAGGTCAAAAGATGATGATGTTGAAATGTGATAGGCGACGGCGAGATAGCCTTCGCTATTCGGGGCTTACGTTTTATCGCTCCTGCGAAAATGCCGAGTGAAAGCCCATACTGACGAACAAGATGTTCAGTCAGTTCCAAATATGAAGCTGAAATTTTCCCTGAATTTCTGTTGCCCTGCATTATTGCTCCTATCGCAAATGCGTGAAGGAACAGGTTTCGGGCAAACACAGACGTGATTATACCCGAACCAAATCCAACACGTGTGTGTTAAATTGTGTTCGGAGTACAACCTGCTTTGTAGAAGCTTTATTTACTTCTTTTAGCGGGCGACATGCCAAGAAGGGCATGAGCTGCCAAATACTCTTTATTTGTATTTGGACGTTAAGCACCGAGTACGATAGTATCTCAGCACCACCCCTTAGCTGATTAATTCATTATTATTGTTTTTTGTCAATCCACCTGTTGTGCTATTTTCCGTGATCATTTTATGGGGTCGCTCACAGCGTTCAATAGAATTATACTGCTCGGCTGCAAATGAGCGCGTCGTCGCTGGCCTTCTTCGATAAATTCCTGCGGCTGAAACGCTGATTTCGGCAGGTGCAATTGGTGGTCGCTATCAAAGAGATAAGCGCGATGCTCATCGAACTGCTTGACGACACACCAGTGGTTGAGCGTTCCATAGACGGCCGCCAGTACTGCCGTGTTTGCACTAGCAAGATGCGCTTCGATTGTATGGAGGGTTTGATCGCTTTCGGTTGGTCTGCCAAGCGCAAACGGTCGTCGAAACAAAAGCTCTATATCGTGATAATCGCGCATATGATCGCGGGCGACATGCGTCAACGCGATCATGCCGTACAGCGACAATCCTTCGCTCACAAGCTCGAGATGGCCCCGATTTTTAATGGCGTGATCGGTCAGTTTTCGAAAAAGCTCTTCCCAATGCTGACCTTTCGCCGATACTGGGTCATTTCTTAAGGCCCAACGAATGCCATTGATCAGAGCATATATGCCGCAAAGCGAATCGAGATTGCCCTGAAGATACGGCCTGAGCTTCGGCTCATGTTTGTCTGCCATGATTGCGATTGCCAGTTGCTCAATATTCATCAGCGAGCATGATGGTCATAACCCGCACGGTCACATTGGGATCTGCCTTGTCAGGTGAATGCATCGACAAGCTCTCATCGTAATAGTCGATTTTCCAAAAAACCGAATGCTGGGCGATTTGAACGAAGCCAAAGTCATGCTCGGTATGGGGATCGTTTTCCTCGGTAAAACTATCAAAGCTGCGAATGGCCTGAACAATGTCGTGTATCTCTGATTGCTGAAGTGCCGCGATCCGTTGTGTCATCATAATGCGACCGCCGATCCCGTATTTGCGCAAGCGATCATTGAGCGCCGCGATGATTTGAGATTGCAATATGTTCTTGCTTTGTTCTAGGCCGTTGGTCATGCGAGGTTCTCCTCTGTTCAGGATCTAGGTTCATTTCATTGTTGTTGGAGTTAGGTAACTGAGCGCTGGCTCAGATCATGCGAACGAGCTTACGCTGCGCATCGCTATCGCCGTCGATATAAGCTTGGGTGGTGGTGATCGATCGATGACCGGCGAGAAGCTGCACATCGCGCAGTGATCCACCGGCTTTGTGAACAAGCCTAGCGGCCTGCGTAACAAATGTCCGGCGGCCTGAGTGCGATGAGCATCCTTCCAAACCGGCGAGCGTATAAATATGCTTAAACCAGTTGACGACGGATTTTGCTGACATTGCCCTGCCCCGCTCACTTACGATGACAGGGCCATTCAAATTGCCCCTACCCTTTGCAAGCTTTTGCAAAGCTTTTCGAAGATCGGGGTGTATAGGCACACGCCGAGGATGAGCATTTTTCGTAATACGACCCGGCAGGTTGATGGACGTCCCGAGTTTGTTGTTGGCGTCGAGCAGCATTGACCATTCGATCTTGGCGATTTCGCCTGCACGAAGTCCAGCCTTGAAGCTTAAAAGCAACATGGCGGCATTGCGGTCAGGATGTCGGAGGGTATTTGCTGTTCGAAGCGCTTGTTTTATCTGGGTTGTATTCACCGTGCGGGCTTGCCGGTGCTGCGCCATTTTGGGCCTCGACTTGACAAACGATGTCGGCATTAAAGCCGAAAGTTCATCGCTTGTCAAGGTGCAGCCATAATTATAGAAGCAATATCAATATCTTAGTAGTACTCACTTCATTTTTCTCGTTGGAGACACTACTTATTCTTCGAGGAAGAGTATGAACAAAATGACGCGTGCTTTCACACGGCTTTGCCAAATGCGTGTCATGCCATTCGACAAAGCATACCCAAACCCAACCACATCAAAACGGAATGTTTGTCGCCTTTGTTACACCAGTCTCCTGGCACATACGCACCGCCGTATTACCGATAATAACAAAATCGAAGCTCTTCTTTTGTTCGTTATAGATGCCCCAAAAGGGAGCATATCCAGAATAAGCGCCAAACTGGTTCTTACCGTTCACTGAACCACAAACGGAATAACTGCCATCAAAGATCCTCGCCGCAGCGATATCATCCCGGAAACGTGCCGACGTCTCATCCCGAAGCTGCTGCCCGACTTGGCTCTTCACAACAGCGATATCGTCATGATCCAGTTGAACGGGCTTACCAGGGCCGTAGTTTACGATGCCAAACATGTAATACATGAGTGGGCTATCTTTCTTCATCTGCATTTGCTGCTGTTCATCGAGGACGGATTGGCCGGTAGGAGAATTGACAATAAATGCACCCGGGTCTGTGTTTTGCGGCAAAGTTTGCTCTGACTGCACGCTCCCCGGAGCAGACGGCATTTTTTCGACGTGGCTGACGGCTTCGATCCATTTTCGCTCTTCATTGAAATTGCCTTCAATCCGGCATTCATTGTCCATTTGGCAGATTTTGAAGATTTCTTGGCCGACATTAGATTGGGTCAGGAAACCGTAGGAATTCCCGCCGTCACTCCCCGTGATTTCGAACGCACTGTCGGTCGAACCGACGACAATTCGCCCCGTCATGCTTTTTTGGACGACACTTTCTCCGGGAAATTGTTGGTCGCCCCCTCGCTGGCGCTCGCCAATTTTCCAGGCACATATCGTTGCTGTTGTGCTTTTCCAGCAAGCTCCGTCCTGCTGCATATAACCAATAGCAATATCGGGCTGACTGTAACTACCTTTGCCAGCGTTCCAGTATCCGCTATGAACGGTCGAGACATGGTCGACATTCACAGCAGCCGAGTACTTGCCCGAATAAACAGAGAAGCTGCCACTTTTATCGGCTCGCCACTGGCACGCGCCATCAGCATATGTTTCGCCGCCGACCGCAATGAGACAATCAATGGCGGAAAGATTGGGTGTTGAATTTGCAGTTTCTGTTGAATGCGGGCCGTTTTCATCATCGGCTTCAATCTTTGATCGAGCATACTCGGCGATCTCTTCAGTCGTCGGCAATGCGTAGAATGGCGAGGTGACCCCAGCAGCTTGCGGCAGGGTTTTAGGGTTACACCGGTTTAGCGCTGTCAATTGGTCGCCGTACTTGAATGAAAACCTCGTCGCGCTTTGGATCGTATAGATATCTTCTGTCGTCTCGACGTCATCGAGGTTGCGCCCGCAGGTTTGCTTTACCCTATATTGCGACTGGTTTATTTTCTCGACATTCTCAAAACGACAAGCGGAACTTGGCCAGTTCAGCGATTTGCTATCGGTATAAATGACGTTAGGTCCCAAACCGCCAGAACAATTGCCCTCAGCAATGGCGTAAAATCCCGATTGTATTGGCAAGCTGAAGCTCGAAGCCCCCATACCGCCTTCGGCGCAGGACCAAAGCATATCGAGTGCGTTGCTCGAGCCCTTGAGCGAAATGCTAAAGGTTTCATTGTTGAAGGTTATACGAACCTTAGCTGCAGCACGGATACGGCTTTCAAGGCTGTCTTCTCCCGCCCCTGATGGCACGACAACTGTGTTTTGTGACGACGCTCTCACCGTCGTCGCTATTGACCGGTCGCTATCGAATGCAATCGCCCCCTTCCACTCCGTTCCTTGTTCAAGGCGCCAATCAGCTGACGTCAAACCAATCTGGAAAGTCTCATTGTTGTTTACATATATAATGGCGTGCACATTGTTCTTGATGTGACGCCCCATGACGCAGCCTTTTTCCGGGTCTTTTTGCTTTGGAAAAGCGATCCAGCCGTTTTCCTGGAAGATAATTTGCGGTTCGTTGGCGTAGCTCACTGAAGGCACTAGGACGCTCGCAGCAAAACTCAGCGATGCAATGAATGAACTGAGTAAAAAAACCTGACCAAGAACGAACTTTAAAGTGTTCGAACTTTGTGCGAGCTCAAGCGCTGGCGCTGAATGATTCTGCTCCATGATCATATTTTACCCCGTCTTGTGAATGTAGCGTTTGAGGATAGGTGCCTTAAGTGCTGTAAATTCTTCAGCCGAAATCGCTCCGCTTTCGAACAGCGTCTTCAAACGCTGCAACGCATTCACGGTCTCAGCATCCGAATGGTCCTTCGATGGATTTGGGTTGCTTGTCGGGCTAACCGGCAAAGCGATCTTCTGATCCTCGTTCATACTGGGATCGACGCGAACATTAACAGGGTCATTGACGAAGAGATTGATGCCGCTTTCTCCGCCATTGCTGCCGTCTTCGCTAATGTGCACATAATGCAATGCCCAAACCAACGCGGCTACCCAACCGACAACCGTGCCGCCGAAGGCAAAATTGACGACGAATATGAGCCACCGGTTCGGATGTTGTCGACGAAACGCAACGATGGTTGGGATGAATATTACAGCCATGATAACGATGATGGCAGCAATGAATGCAAACGCCAGAAGCGATGATCGCGCATCACCCTGCCCTGCCCAGGCATGTTCTGATAACGCTAAGGTCTTCGTTGATGATAGGCCAAGCAGCGGCAAACGCCGCCGCTTTGATAGAAAATGCTCCCCCATGGCCCCACCTCACCTGGACGAGCGGGGCAGCACATTGGCTTTCAATTGCTGGAATTCATCTTCGTCGATCGCTCCAGAGGAGCGCAACGATGCGATTTTTTCCAACTGATCGAGAGAGTCCCCCGAAGCTGGAGTCGCAGGCTTGGATCCAGCAAATCGTTCATCCGGTTCGGATCCCGGTGCGAGGTCAAATCGGTTTCGGCCTGGCGCCGATGGCAGGCACATGAAAATCAGCACGGCGAGCTGACCAATCAGCGGCACGAACACCGCCAACAACCACCAACCTGATCTGTCGGTATCATGCAGGCGACGAACGCCAACAGCGATCGACGGAACCAGGTGGGCCAAATACACCAAGCCGGTAATTACCCCCGCAGGCTCATCAGTGGTCGTATCGCCAAAAACCTGATCCATCATCAAGGCAATGATCAACATTCCGAACAATACCAGGCTGAACAGCCAATACTGCGACCGCGTCGCGCGCCCCGAAAACACAGCATACTGCCGCATGGCATTCACATAATGATGCATGATTACTCCCCCAAGATGGTGTCCAAATGTGCGAAACGGCACGCCTTCAGCTGTGCGTAAGTGCCGAAGGGTGCCGCCTATGATTAATATGTCGAATATATACGATGGATTAATAAGGATCAAGGTGGTCGCGTTCGGGCATGAACGCACGCACCCGAATTGCTTGGAATTTAAGGCAAATACGCTCAAACCAGGGCATTACGCAGGAGAACCTTGCGGTCGATGCAAATGTTGATCGCACCGCAATCAGCGGCATCGAAACGGGTGACTACAACCCCACTATCGATTTGCTCGAGCGACTGGCTGAAGCGTTGTCGATAGACATTGTGGATTTAGTTTCAAAAGTGCCTGACGGAGCTCAAGCGCCTCGGCCCATGCGTGCGGGCCGAAAACCGAAGCGCAGTTAGCGCGTTAAACGCATCGCAACTATTACCTCACGTGATCGAGTCCCTCCTCGCAGCACACGCCGCGACAGCATAGCGTCCGCGCTGCCATCTGATGTCCACTTTACATACTATAGTTGATAAACTTATAGTATGTAAAGTGCCAACAATCCACGCATGGATGTGCGAAAAATCGTTGGCGATAATTTTGCCCGGATACGAAGAGAAAAGGGCCTGACCCAAGAACAAGTGGCGGAGCGTTCAGGCTTCAGCCAGCAGTATCTGAGCAGCCTTGAAAGGGGACAGCGCAACCCGACAATCATAACGATTTACGAGCTTTCATTGGCGCTTGGAACAACTTATTCCAACCTCATTTTGCCTGAAAATACCCAAGCTAGGTAATATCGTTGAAGGTCTATAGCCTCCGACTGAACGCGGTTTCGGTAGCCTCTAAGCTGCCAGTCCGCTTTGCGCGCAATTTCGGCCGTAGAGACCAGCTTGGCCGCTGCCCGAAAGCAGACCGGCAACGAACGGCTCGCTATGCGAAATAGCCGCCGTTCGTGCTTCGACCGGCTTTGCTAACGGATCAGACCTGAGCCATGCCGCCGTCCGCGAAGACCTCGCTTCCGGTCATCACGGCGCTATCGTCTGATGCAAGGAAAAGACCGACTGCAGCGATGTCGTCGGGATCGGCGATCCGCCCCAAAGGGGTCTGGGCGATGAGCTGCTCATAGATCGCGTCTTCTCCGCCGGCCACCGCAACGCCGTGCAGACCTGGAGTTGCGGTGGCCCCAGGCGACAGGACGTTCACGCGAATGCCCGTGCCTTTTAGGTCCAACGCCCAGCTGCGCGCCAAATTGCGGATCGCGGCTTTCGTTGCGCTGTAGATGCTGAAGGCCGGCGTTCCCATCGTTCCGGTGGTCGAGCCGGTGAGGATGATCGACGTCCCGTCGCCCATGAGCGGCAGGGCCTTCTGCACGGTGAAAACAACGCCCTTAACGTTCACGCCGAACGTCCGATCAAAGGATGCTTCCGTAATTTGTCTGAGCGGCTCCAGCTCGCCTACGCCCGCGTTGGCGAACAGTACGTCAATGCGCCCGTGTTGGGCGCGCACCGTCCCAAAAAGGCGGTCCAGATCCTCAAGCCGAGACACGTCACCCTGCACGGCCGTCACGTCGGAGCCGATCTCCGCGACCGCTTTGTCGAGCTCCTCCTGCCGACGACCCATGATATAGACGTGGGCGCCTTCGGCCACAAACCGCTTGGCAGCAGCGAGGCCGATGCCGCTACTGGCGCCGGTGATGACAGCGATCTTTCCTTCTAGTTTGCCCATGACAACCTCGTTCTCCTTTATTGTGGAGAGGTTGAATTAGGGGCACACCGCCTGTTATTCTAGTATGCACCATTTGGTAAGTGCCAAAATTTAATGGAGCGCGTGTAATGACAAGTCCCTTCACCTGCGGTCTGGATGCTGTCCTGTTTGTGATGGGCGGCAAGTGGAAACCGCTGATCCTCTATCACCTCATGCACGGCGCATTGCGCTACGGCAAACTGCGCCGCGCGATCGGGAAGGTCAGCGACAAGGTGTTGATCCAGCAGCTCAAGGAGTTGCAGTCGGACGGGATCATCGACCGTCTCGACTTTGGCGAGATCCCGCCCAAGGTCGAGTATTCGCTCACCAGCTTCGGCAGCAGCCTCGCACAAGCCCTCGTCCAGCTTTGCGAATGGGGAACCCGACACACGGATGAATTGAAGTCGATCGCCAAGCGGCGTGCCGATCCGTCGTTGCACTCGACAGCTTCCGGGGTCGCAGCGCCAGCTCTTGACCGGCATTGATGGGGCGCAAGCCGTCGGACTGTTTGGCGCCTCCATTTCGGTCGTTCGCAGACGCCGGTCTGATCCTAAAAATTGTCGTTAATCGCGTGCCGGGCCGATGCCCGAAGGGCTAGGAAGAAGACGGGGCGTTGGGAAACCCCGATAGGCAGTTACAGGGATGGGAAGGCCTTCACTACCAACATATTGAGATGATATTCTTTCTGGGTACAGTTAGAATCGCAGCACAATAAATTGTTTGGAAGACGGGAGGAGGAGTAGCAATTAGTGTCACGGATCAGAAAATTAGAAATAGAGAACTTCAGAGGTATTAAAAACCTCTCCTGGCTACCGTCAAACGGTATTAACTGCCTCATCGGTTCCGGTGACAGCGGCAAATCAACAGTCCTTGACGCAATTGATTATTGTCTGGGCGCCCGTCGAAATCTTCAGATGACGGACGTTGACTTTCACAATCTTGATGTCGATAAACCTATCCAGATTACGCTCACAATCGGTGCATTGGATGACGCGCTAAAGAGTATAGACAGCTATGGCATGTTCCTGCGGGGGTTCATCACTGAGACCGGTGTTATCGAAGACGAACCTGAAAAAGACGCCGAGACAGTCCTGACACTACGCCTGAAAGTCGAGGGTGATTTAGAGCCGTCTTGGTTTCTGGTGTCTGATCGCGCCGAAGCTCAAGGATTGAATCGTAACCTGTCGTGGGCAGACAGGGCACGCCTTGCGCCAACCCGCATTGGCGCCTACGCTGATCTCAATCTCGGTTGGCGTCGGGGATCGGTGCTCAATCGTCTGAGTGAGGAGCGTGCCGACGCCTCGGCCGCAATCGTTAGAGCGGCACGGGAAGCAAGAGTCGCCTTCGGCGATGATGCAAAGGTGCAACTTGGCGACGCACTCAAAATCGTGGCGGATACGGCCAAATATCTTGGTATCCCCGTCGGTGACGAGGTTAAAGCAATGCTGGACTCGCATTCGGTATCAGTGAGCGGCGGCACCATCTCCCTTCACAATGAATCAGGCATTCCGCTTAAAAGCCTTGGGATCGGGTCTACAAGGTTGCTGATTGCTGGTTTGCAACGTATGGCGGCTCAGTCATCATCAATCATCTTGATCGATGAACTGGAGCATGGCCTCGAACCGCACCGTATTATGCGGTTGTTGGGATCCCTTGGCGCAAAGGAAGCTGAAGCGCCGCTGCAAGCCTTCCTGACTACCCATTCCCCGATCGCACTACGAGAATTGGGGGGGCACCAGCTCTGTGTGGTGCGCGGCCATGACGATCATCATGACGTAATCGACGTCGGTACCGATAGCGTCGTTCAGGGAACAATTCGTTTATACCCTGATGCGTTTTTGGCAACATCTGTCATTGTTTGTGAAGGGGCAACGGAAGTCGGCTTCATACGTGGACTGGACCAATATTTCGAAAGTCAGGGGCAGGTTTCGATTGCCGCACTAGGTGTTGCCCTCGTTGATGCTGGAGGCGGCGGGCCAAACGACGCTTACCGCCGCGCGGTACCATTGCGGTCCCTTGGCTATCGCACAGCCGTTCTGAGAGATGACGATCAGAAACCGACAGCCGAGAACCATCAGGCATTTATCGACAGCGGCGGGGCCGTCTTCACTTGGCGGGATGATCGCTGCCTGGAGGCGGAACTGTTCATGTGCCTGTCTGATGATGCAGTCGGCAAGCTTATTGATCTTGCCATCGAATTACATGGCGAAGATGTAATTGGCGGGCATATTCAGTCACGAGCTGAAAACGGCGAAACACTGAAAAGCATCCAGATTGGTGCGTTGATTGGCGGCTACAGCCGACAAACACGAGTTGTATTGGGGAATGCATCCAGCATCCGAAAAAAGGGGTGGTTTAAACAGCTAGGTTGGATGGAACAGGCGGCTCGGGAGATTGTTGGCCCTGACCTTCAGGATGCAGATGTGTATTTCAGAAATGCAGCAGAGGCTGTGTTCGCGTGGGCTAGCAATGCCGGAGCCTGAAATTGATTTGCTGACTATAGCCAAGGGCACGGTTACCGCACCGGCAGGCTGCGGAAAGACCCATCTGATTGCCGAAGCCCTTACCCGCCACTCCGGCCGTAAGCCGATACTGGTGCTGACTCACACAAACGCAGGTGTCGTCGCCCTTCGTGGACGTTTGGACAGGGCAGGCGTTCCTTCTAATGCCTATAGACTTTCAACCATAGACGGGTGGGCCATGAGGCTCATCTCCATGTTTCCGCAACGTGGTGCGTACGACCCGAACATTCTGAAACTGGCGAACGCCAGAAGCGACTATCCCAATATCCGCGTCGCCGCCATGAATCTTCTGAAGGCCGGACATATCAACGAGGTCCTCGCAGCGAGTTATGAACGCCTGATTGTCGATGAATATCAGGACTGCTCAATTCGACAGCATGCCGTCGTCGCCTATGCGGCGCAAACGCTGCCGACCTGTGTGTTAGGCGATCCCATGCAGGCCATCTTCGGTTTTGGAAGTGATCAACTGGCGAGTTGGGATGAGCATGTATGCAAACATTTCCCCATTGCCGGTGAACTTGAAACGCCGTGGCGTTGGATCAACGCCGGCAAAGAAGATTTTGGGCGCTGGCTGTTGAAGGTGCGCAAAAAGCTTCTGAACAGCGAAGCGATAGATCTTACGACTGCCCCCGCAGAGCTTTGCTGGGTTCATTTGGATGGTACGGAGGACATGGTGAGGCAGATGCGGGCGGCACGCACGACACCTCCGACAGCTGAGGGTCGCGTGCTGATTATCGGACGCAGCACCAGCCCGCAAAGTCAGCGGGATATGGCAAGCCGTACACCTGGCGCAGTCACCGTCGAAAATGTCGATCTGCGAGATTTTGTTGATTTTGCGAAACGTTTTGACTTTAGGGCAACTGACGCCTTTGCGAAGCTCGCGACCTTCGCCGGTGAGGTCATGACCAATGTCGGCGCACCCGACCTCATTGCGCGCGTCCGCTCATTACAAAATGGAACCGCACGCAAAGCCGCCTCCGATGCCGAACAGGCCGCCCTTTCTTTCTGCGCCAATCCATCCCCGAAATCAGCGGCCAATCTGATAGTGGAAATTAACAAGCTAGGCGGTGTACGACAGCATCGCCCTGCCGTTGTTCGTGCCTGCGTGAAAGCACTCGAGCAATGCGACGGCACGGACGGCAATACATTCTACGATGCCGCGGTCCGAATACGAGAACAGCACCGCCTCATAGGACGCCCTCTCGCCAAACGCTCCGTAGGTAGCACCCTGCTGCTTAAAGGTCTTGAAGCCGACGTTTGCGTCATCCTCGAAGCCCATGAGCTTGATGCCAAGAACCTATATGTCGCAATGACGCGTGGATCGGCAAAGTTGGTACTGTGTTCTAAGTCAAACCAAATGCAGCCTTAACCCGGCAGAGGGCTACCGCCGATCTTGGTCCCACTATTGTTGTTAAGTACGCCACAGTCACACAATTCGATGCGCCGCAAATATTCGCTTTTAATTTTCGATTCCAGATTCAGGAGCCTCTCGGATACAGAATTATGACTGTCCGCCTGAGTGGGCTCGTCTCCGGATATCGGACCGTCCGCCAGTGGCCCAATCTTGTCGCCAGGAAACCATTGCCGGCTTGAGGCAAAGCATTTCCGTGCTACAAGCTCAGCGTTGTTCGAGGGAGTCGATCCTCCCTTCCAAAAGGCTTCAGGTAGTGGGATGCGTCACAGATAGGCGCCCTATTGTAAACGGACGAAAGGCCGACAGAACGCTAAATGGGTTTTGACGATGCGATGCGGACTGCAGCCCACTCTGCAGAGCAAGCCGTCGCCAGGGCGATGTCAAAATACCGCGATGGTCTCGTGACCGATGAGGACGATTTGACCGGTGTTCTGATAGGCAGTCTCGATGCCGAATTCTCCGCAGAAGGTGTTAGTGACATCGGTGGGCTCAAGTGGTCGAGTTCGATACTGCGTCATCGCAAAGGGGTGGCCGCGGAGGAGAAGCGCATTGGCGCCGACATGATCATCCACGTCCGAGTTGACACGCCCTTGCAGAAATATTCGAAGGCAGTCCTTGTGCAGGCTAAGCGACATGAGCCGGGTGAACAGATGAGCGCCAAGGAACGAAACGAACTGTTGGGACAGTGCAAGAAGATGTTGGCAGTTACTCCCGCCGCGTTTGTTTTCGACTATGCCAAAGGCGAGATGAGATGCGCATCTGCGACGAAAATCGAAGGTTCAACGAACAACGATCTTCACGCTGCCTGCAATTGGACAGCCTACCGATTTTTTCTCGAATTCTTCCGCTGCCCGATAGGGGATCCGCGGATCACGTCTGCCAAAGCCGCAGACCTTCCAGTTCCCATCGTACTGAAGTTGGCAGGAATTGGGGACCTCACACATGAATAGGCCGGATCCGGTTAATCTCTCGAGGGTTTGAACGTCCGCTTTGGCCGTGTTCCTAGCGTGAAGCTGCCGGACAGAAAACGGCCCCTTTCCGGTCAATATGAACGCTAGTTTGACGCGACTACATATGGCAAAATTCCCCTTTTGCCATATGTCATACACTTCACTGTACCTGTGCACTACCGGCACTTTTGCCATGTCTTTTACAGAGGATCTTTCCACAGCCGTTCGTATAGTTAGGTCTAACCTTTAATCCCGGCACAATACCGCGCTCGAAATGCGGCATGGGAGTAACTCCACCGTGGGTTCGAATCCCATCCTCTCCGCCATATGCTTCTTTAAGTTTCTGATTTTAAGTGTTTTCTTGCTGGTCATCTTCTTGGCCCATCATTCAGCCCATACTGTTCAATTGGATCTTCTCGGTGTAATTTTTTCACGTCAGCGTGTTTCGCCATGAGAATATTCTGATACGCATAAAAGCACATCCGGTGAAATAGTCCTTAATAGTGCAACATATTTGGGCCTAACTGGACCACCCAAACAGCGCTCTATTTTCGCCCGCGCTGGCGCTCAACGCAGGTCTTCGCATCCTTTCCCGGTGCGCATTCGTCTTCCTCTTTTTTCACGCGGTCCTGCTTCTGTGGCTCGGAATTTAGCGGAACGTGAACCGCATCTGGGTCAGACGGCGGCTGATTAGGAGACGATGGCGGATTGCCTGGCACCTCCGGTTCTTGCGTGCCTGACTGTGTCGGCATACCTGATTCCTGTGCAACAGCTATATTCGGGGCGATCAGTAGTAGCGCAAATATGACTAAGTTTTTCATTTTCCTACTCCGAGTTTAAATCATGGAACTGCCTTACATCTTCACTCCGCATCTTACGAAAGAAGGGCCTATTGAACCTCAGAAGAGCCTTGTTCGCCGCTGTTCTGAGGAGACACCCCATAATAATAAGGTGTTGCGAAGATAAATCCCAAGATTACAGCAACGGCTAAAATTAAGAACAATATCGACTTACGCATTCATTTCTCCTGTCCAAGACAGACTAAACGAACCGCCACTATTCGGGTTCCGTCCTATCGACAAACATCTGAAGCGCACTATTTGCCGAAAGCGAAAATAGTCAGGGGATCAGGATGTCCAGTTCGGAAGAGACGGAGCCGACGGCAGACGGGCTGAAGGAAAGACTTCCATCGAAGTCAGCCGCCATCCACGAGCTAATCCGACGTGATGGTGAGAAGGAAATCAACCGAGATGCAATGGCGCTTTTCTGGTCAGCCATTGCAGGCGGAATTTCTATGAGCACATCCATGATCGCTCGGGGAATTTTGGAGACTTACCTTCCAGACAGCGATCTTTTCTTCCTTGTGAGCTCCGCAGGATACACGGTCGGGTTCATCATCGTCATCATCGCCAATCAGCAGCTATTCACGGAGAATACGATCACTCCTGTCTTGCCTTTTATGACAGAGCCGACGCTGTCTCATTTCGTGAAAATGATCAGGTTGTGGACCATTGTTCTCTTCGGGAACTTGATTGGCGGTGCAATTGCAGCCTTCGTTATGGTTAGTATGCCGATTTTCTCGGACGAAGTGACCAATACGTTTGTTGACATGGGTAAGCACCTTATAGCCAACAGCAGCAATGAACTATTCAGTAAGGGAATAATGTCAGGCTGGCTTATTGCTACGTTGGTCTGGATGCTTCACAGTACAAAGCAGGGGCACCTAGCATTAATCTTTCTCATCACATACCTCATAGCTATCGGCGATTTAACACACATCGTAGTGGGTTCAATTGAGGTGCTATTTTTACTTATGATTGGAGAAGTCACCCCGTTTGATAGCATCTTTAAATTCGGGCTCCCAACTTTGTTCGGGAACGTCGTTGGAGGAACTTTCATCTTCGGATTAATTTCGCACGCACAGGTGCGTGCCGACGAATAGTCAGGCGGTTCAGTCATACTGCGCAGCAAGCAGCGCCTTTGTATTCGGTGAAAGGTGCGCTCAAGCAATCCATAGACATTCTTCAAATTCAGTTCTGGGAATTCCAGGCGGAAGCGAATGGGCAGATAGCCATTCTAGCGCGTTTGATAATCACCACAATTAATTTGCTACGCCGACCTCATTGAGCGTCGGCGATGACAATTCAGGCCCCTCCACATCAAGGCGTCATCAGACCAGGGCTCTTGCTCTACGAAATGCAGCAGAGATTGATGCTTGGCAGAAACCAGCCCCGGCGATGTTACCGCCGCCAGCGGCTCTACGCTTTCGCGCGCCACTGGGATCATCAACCCAGTACAATAATCCTGAAGGGTTCAGCCCTATCAACATACCCGATTACTTCGATCAGCGCCTCCAAAAGCGCCTCGAACACACTTTCTTGTCTATTGTAAGTCTTATCCATGTCGACCATCTACGCACGTGGTACATACCGTAGCTGACGTGACGACGTGACGTCCTCTTGCTGCAAGCGATAGGCACACAACGGATGCCGCGGTCAGTTGTCGCGCACGTAAGCGTTGCCCGCGGGATGTCTCGTAGAGTTTGCGGTAGACTACGGCTTCCGTGCTACGGCTGTTTGGTCTGGACGTGCTTGCCTTCGCACTGTTGATCAAGAGTCAATTGCTCTTTAATTCGTTGCAAGTATCGGGATCAAACCTTGGCCCCCAGTCAAGTGCGCCACCGGGCGGTCAGCACCAAGAAATCTTCGTTTGGAACAGTTATAGTTTCGATGCGTTCCTTAGGAAGGAACAGTAGGGAGGAGGAACGATGAACAATAACGAGATGAAAGCCTGCATTGATGCATGTTTAGCTTGTTATCAGACATGCATCGGAATGGCGTCCACACACTGCCTCGAAGAAGGTGGGGAACATGTCGAACCCACACACTTTCGAACCATGCTTACTTGCGCCGAAATATGCAGGAGCTGTGCCCATATCATGCTCTTGCGGACGCCTTTGCACCAAGCGGTATGTCGAGCCTGTGCTGAAATATGCGAGGCCTGCTCCAAGAGCTGCGAGGCACTCGATGGGATGGACGAATGTGTCGCCGCTTGTGATCTATGTGCCGCGACTTGCCGGGAAATGGCCGCTTAATGGCCAGGCATAATATGCAAAAACTCGAACAATTCCTTACTGTTCGTCGTTTCGGTCCGATAATTTAAAAGGAGAATCTTATGGCATGGCACCCCGAAAGCATGCTTTCCGAACAGATCTACGCACGCGCAGAGAGGTCAGCAGCCTATCTTCCCGCCTGTCAGATCATCTCAGCAATTTATCCAGCGCGACTGATGACGCGCTCGCATCAACGAAAGACGCTGTAAATGTTCTCGCCGAAGATGCACGTGAACGTGGCCAACATGTCGTACAATACGCACGAGAAGTCCCAGGCACCGCTCCGCGTGGGTTTCTGTTGGTCTGGTGGCCTTAATGGCCTACATGCTCATGAAGGGCAGACGCAGCCGTTGACGGTACAATCGGCGGGCAGCCTACCGCAATAGGCCTAACCGCCGAAACAGCAGCCGGAGGAGAAACCGCGCTAGGGAAGTTACTCCGGTCGTGAACGAGGCATAGAACGCCCAGTAAAAAGGCCTGCGCACGGCGTTCCAATTAGTATATGCCTTATTCACCCCGGTGGTGACTTGAATGCGCGTTACCGACAATCAGGCTGTTTCTTATTGTTTGTCAAATATGTCCCCATAAAGCCTTCAAGAACAGTCAGGACACGACAAACAAGGGCCTTTTTCTGAAATCTCGGCGCCCGGCTAGAATGCCCATCTTGCTCGCCAATTCCACCTAACGTCTGCCCAAGGGAGCAGCATCTTCAACCCGGTCTAGCAGCGCGCCCAAGGCCGAACTAATGCCTGCTAGAACAGGTATACCCGCTGGCCAGTTGTCATAATTTAGGCTATTTCGCGTCGTTAGACGTCACGTTCAACAGCCCTTTGATATGCTCGCTGACGTCCTCCGCAGCCGCAAGCAACGCGCTGTCCGGACGATGTATATAGCGAGAAGTAACGCCTCTTCCCTTGTGCCCTAACAGTCCAGCTATTGTGCCATCAGAATACCCACACCCCGAAGCAAAAGACGCATACGTATGCCGGAGAGTATGGCAAGTGACATTATCCAATTCCGCTGTTTGAGATATTCGGGCAGCCTCACGTTTCGTTCCTTGATACGGGCCGTCTCCCCTTGCTCCAGGGAATACCCAGTCTGAACCAGACAGTTTATCGATGTTCGATAAGATTTTCGTTGCTGCGCTACCAATTGCTCTGAGACTTTGCCCCGTCTTCGTGTCCCCGAGACGCAAACATCGCTGAGATAAATCGACTTCAGACCATCTCAAAGAAGCAATTTCGTTTAGTCTGCATCCCGTCAACACAAGTAGATGAACGACTGTCAGAGCATAACGATGAATTGCTTTTTCATTACAATCGCGTCCGGCAGATAGCACCTTTCCCAGTTGTTTCAGTTCTACTTCTGATAGGAATCTTTGCCGTGGCTGTCCTCGGTATCTGCGAACTCTGTGAACAGGATTGTCGCGGATCAAGCCTTCATCGACTGCCCATGTCATAATCCCTGACAGCAAATCCGCGACGCGAGCAGCAGAACCTGCACCCCCAGTTACAATTGCTCTGCCGCGGGTCCCAGTTTTGATACTCGTAGCTGTTTTTCCCACCGTGATATCGTGGATCAGACGCTTGACAACTTTAGAATCCACCTCGATCACATGCTTCTTTCCGATAAGTGGCTTAATGTGTCGCTCAATGCGACCCACATCAATCTGAAGCGTCGACTCCTTCTTAGGTCGGTGAAAGCGAGTTAAAATGGCACCTGCACGGGCAGCTTTCATATAATCGTCGCAGAGTTCCGCGACAGTCAACGGACCTTCAGCAGATCGTTGTTCGTCTCTCGCGGCCGCCGGGTCGCCACCTGATGCTACCAAGCCTAGAAGGCGTTTTGCCTCGAGACGAGCTGTTTCAACGGTCCATGGTGATCCATACTTTCCAATAGACATCCATCGCGAACGCCCTCGAACGCTATACTTGAGAATAAACACTCGAGCGACGCGCTGCCGCCTCACCCCAAAACCTGCCACGCTACCCCTGCCGTCATCCCACAAAATTGTGTCGGGTGTCAGGCCGTCTACGTCGTTTTTCGTAATTGGCATATCAAATCCTAGCAACAGATTAGCAACTTTCAGCACATGATTTGAACAGAATATTCGGGAAGATCAAGGATGCGCATAAAATTTTTATTCATTAAATACAGTAAGTTAGTGAAATTCCGGGAAGTATCGGGAAATAGCAAGCCGCCGTTGACATCGAAAGGGAGAGTGTGAAGCATCCCTGCGGCAGACACGTCGAGAAGCGAAGCGTCGGTGGTTCGGCTTGGTCGATCTTAAGGCCGCACCCTTGGCAAAATCTGGCCCGAACGACATCAACAGCACGCCTTCACCTTGCCACCGGCCATGCCGCGTAACTCAATGATTCAGTCCTGATACACCTCGGTAAGTGTGCTGGCGCCACCCCGGCAGCAGAGCGGACTGTGAACTGACCGCCCTGCTTTCGAGAATTCATGGAATGGCGATCCTTCCGTCTTGTACCTTAATTGACGGTATTTTTGGTTTTGGTCTGGTTAGCCAGCATCTCGATCTGGGCGGTGACTTTCTGGAGGTTCTCATTAAGGAAGTCCTGCTCACGCTGGCGCAGCCATTGGTCAAGTTCCGGTTTCGTCGCCTGTGACGGTGCATTGGCAGCATTCATCAGGAGCATCGGGAATGTTTCCGTCAGGAACCTGTCCTTTACCCCACCCTTCTTGTCATCCATGGTGCAGATAAGAGCGATGGCAGTGGTCGCGATGGCTTCGGTTGCCTGCAAACGCGCGGCAAGATTCAGGATCAACTGGTGGAGATGTTCGATGTCGTTCATTTTTAGTCCTATGGAACGATTGGTTAAGGGTTAACGGTTTGAAGGGGTAGGTCGTTTTATCTGAACGCGATCATACATTGCGTACTGTTGCTGCTCGACGGCGCGGTGCGCTGGCAATGTCCAGCCAGGCAAACGGATTGTGGAATTGCCACGCAAGGACAGACTGACTTCTGCCTGTTCCTTCCCCTCTTTTACGGAGAGAGACCCCGGCATCAGCCGAGGTCTCGGGTCTTGGGAGACTTCCTTTGTGCTCTACCACTTGACCTTGAAGCCCACAGTGCCCTTGAGCGCATAGCTGTTGGCGAAATGGTTGAGCGAGGTATTGATGGAGCCCTCACCATAGACGGCATACTTCTGATCCTCCCAGGCATAGCTACCACCGGCACCGATGCCAGCCCAGGTCTTGTCAGTATCCGTGTCGATATCGACGCCAGCCACATTGATGCGCATACCACCGAGGAAGGACTGGTAGAGATTGGCGACACCATAGACACTCGTGTTGACCATGCGGCCATCCTCACCTGTCCAGTCGCTGCGGTAGCTAGCAGCAAGGCCAAGGCGTGCCGTCAGGCTGTTGGCATTGTCGAGGCCGACCCGGTTGCCCATGACGTCCTGGAACGCATCCGCATCCAGCGACGACCACATGAGCTGTGCCTGCGGGGTCAGCGACCAATGATCGTCGATGGCGACACGCTGGCCGGCTTCCACGCTCATCGCGTAGCCGAAGGCTTTTGCGCCGCTGGCCAGAGACGAGTTCATATCGTCGGAAGACAGGTCATTGTCGAACCAGGTAAGCTGGCCCTGCATGTCGACATAGAAGCCATTGTTGCCATACCAGGTTGCCGTCGCACCAAGGCTCCAGGCACGCGTATCGGTGTAGCCGTCGCCGAAGAACGAGCTGGAACTGCCATGCGCCGTACCATACTGCCCGGTGATGCCGGCAACCAGTTTTCCGTTGTCATCCTCATAGAATTGGCCGTCGACACCTGCCTGCATGATGAAAGTGTTGATGTCCTGCTTCACGCCGGTGACGCTTTGCGGCTCAAGGCGGTTATATGCCCCTTCGATACGCGCCCAGATGCCATTTCCGTCGACCATGGCGCCATTGGTCTGGCCATCGCCATTCTCGCCCGTCCAGTAGCGGTTGCCCACACGTTCCTGCAGCGTGGGCAGCTTGTTCAGGGCCTGCATGTTCTCGCCATAGCCCTGATAGACCGGAACGCCAGCACCATAACGCGGACCGGTAGGCTTGTTTGGATCAACCGGATCTGGATCGCCATAACGGCTCACGAGATACCAGTTACCATCTTTATTTCCGCTGCCTGATCCTTGCTGCAGCGTATAAGCGTAAGCACCAGCCCAGATAGCCTTCTTGTTATCCTTTGTGGTGTAGTCGCTGACGAGTGAGAAGGTGCCGTTCGACTGACCGGCAACGTCGACAACTTCGATACCGTTGACCGTCTGGCCGCCAATGCCTCCACGATTAACCACTTGCAGATTAGTGGTACCGGATGTATCCCCGCCAACCTTCAGCCGGTCGGTCCTGGAATTGTCATCGCCAAGCACCGTGTTGATGACCAAGGTGCCATTGCTGCCAGTATAATTGCCAGCCACCGTCAAAGTGGTTCCGGCTGTCAAATCACTCAGATTAACTGTACCACCATTGTCGAGGGAGGACACGGTCGTGTCATACCCCCCAAGATCAAGCGTGCCGTTACGAGCCGTCGTATAGGCAGATGCGGAACTGAATGCATCCTGGCTTCCCTGTATCAGGGTCCCCTGATTGACAAGCGTTGCACCCGTATACTGGTTGGAACCAGCCAGCGTCAGGTCAGCCGCACCGGATTTGGTGAAGTCGCCTGTGCCGGATAGCACGCCGCCATAAGTGGAGTCGGCAGTTTCATTGACAGTGAAGGTTCCCGAACCGATATTGATTGCTCCGGTTCCCGCAAGGCCACCAACTGTATTGCTGGTATTTCCGAGATCGACTCTGCCATTATTTCCGACGGTCAGCAGTCCGGATCCAAGAGCATTGTTACTGCCCGCTTTCACAGTGCCACTGTTGACCGTGAGCCCACCACTAAAGCTGTTGCCTCCACTCAACGTAAGCGTTGTATTTGCGCCGTCCTGAGTAACCTTGCCGCCGCCTGTAATATTTCCGGCGAATGTGTAATCGCTTCCCTGTTTGAAGGACAATGTGCCCTGTCCATCAACATTATTCGCAATTATCACGTCACCCTCTATGTCGCCCGAATTGGTTCCATCACCCAGCTGGAGTATACCGTTACTGACGGTCGTTCCGCCCGTATAGGTGTTCTGTCCGGTAAGAACTAGTTTGCCGAGCTCAGTTTTATTAAGACCTTGATTACCGGTAAGTTCAGATCCGATGGTTGCTGTCGTTGCGGCGCCATCGACAGTTCCATCACCAACCGCGATGATAGGCGCTCCCGTTGTGCTGGTAAGATTGAGAGAGTCACCATTGATTACATAACCATCGACAACGAAGCGCATGCCAGCTGTATTAATCTGCCCAGCCGTGTCGTCGACGGTGACGTTACCTTTCTTGCCACCGAAGAACGCGAATGAGCCATCATCGAAAGGCGCGAGCACACTAGCCTGATCGTCTGACCAGTTTGCGGCGGTCGCGGCCCACGTACCATCACCTCCTACGATCTGATGATTACCGATATCGGCCAGCGTTCCTTCTCCATTCCAGAACTGAACTTTTGCGCCAGAAGTATTCACGATATAAACAGAACCAGTATAAGCGGTCACAACCGACATACGGTCCTTCGTCGCCTGCCCACCCGGCACGTCACCAAACGAAAGGCCGTTATCCGTCAGGGTGCCATCATAGGTGAAAAGCTTATAAGTTCCTCTACCAAACCCGCCAGTATCACCTACATTGAGCGTACCATCCATCGTCAGATTACCATCCACATGGAAAGCAGCTTGCTGGGACACACTGCCCCACTGGACGTTAGTCGTGCTATTGGCGGCAAGGGTCAGATTCCCTCCGATAGTCAGCGTCTGCCCGCCCTGCCCCCTGAGCGTTCCGCTTCCCACATTCACATCGCCGTCGATCTTGCCAGCCCCACCAACAGCGGCCGTAGTGCTAGCGAGATTCACACTGCCCCCCAGTTCGCTATTGACCTGAAGATAGCCGTCGTTGATCGACGCAGTTCCAGTGGCCGTACTTGCATTGCCGTTGATAATCAGTTTACCACTTCCGAGCTTCGACCAGTCAGTGGTTCCGGTCATATTGCCAGCCAATGTCAGGTCGGCATCGTTCTGGAATGTCGCTCCGGCATCGCCGACAACCACATCACGGTCCATCGTGAACTGCGCGGTATTCTGCAACGTGCCATTCTTGATTGTCAGCGAACCGCTTGCATTACCCATATTGGCGTCAGCAGAAACCGCCAGCGTTCCGCTGTTGATTGTGGTGCCACCGCCATAGGTGTTGGTGCCTTTCAATGTCAGCGTGTCACTGCCGGACTGTTCAACGTTACCAAAACCGCTGATCGTTCCCGAAAAATTCGGATTACTCGACATGTCGAAGACAAGCGTACCTTTGTTGCTTGCATCCCCGCCGGTATTGACATTGCCCAGGATTTTTCCGGTTGTCCCGCCATTACCAAGCTGGAGCATACCGCCAGCTATTGTTGTATCGCCAACATAAGTGTTGTCCTTGGCCAGAATTAGTGTTCCAGCCCCGCCCTTCGTCAGACCACCAGCACCTGAAATTCCGCTGTTGATAGTCGTGTCATTGGTCGTATCATCGGTTTCGATCGTACCGTTACCTGCGCCGAGAGCAATGGCGCGGGTACTGGAAAAGCCCTGGTTATACTTGAGCGTTCCGCCATCAATAGCAACCTGACCGTTGATATTGCCGAGGTTGTTTTCAGCGCTGATCGAAAGTGTTCCGGCTGTGATCGATGTGCCCCCACTATAGCTGTTGTTTGCAGTGAGGATCGTTTCTCCGGTACCCTTCTGCGCAAACTGGCCTGCCCCAGAGATCACGCCACCAAAGCTGAATGTGCCTGTCTTGTTGACTGCGAATGTTGCTTTCTCCGGTCCATCAGCATCGACGGAAACACCCTCGGTCTCGATTATAGTGCCACCGTCACCCAGTTCCAGCGTGCCGTTCAAAACGTCAGTTCCGCCAGTATAGGTATTGGCACCTGTCAACACGAGAGTACCATAATCGGTTTTCTGCAGGCCTTCTGTGCCACCTATCGGCGCCGCGATTGTAGCTGTCATAGCCCGACCATCTTCGGTTGCATCTCCCACACGGATGATGGGCCTGTCAGTCGATGGCGTATTAGGATCATGAGCGAGCGTGATGGAATTGGTGCCCGTCAAACTATATCCATCCGTTTGAAACGCCATACCCGATGCCTGGATACCCGTATCAACGGCTACTGTTCCTACCGGGGCATTAAAGATGGCAAACTCATAGTTCTTCCACGCGCCTGCAACGCCCGGATTATTTTCATCGTGCCAGTTCAAGCCAGTCTGGTTCCAGCTCCCATCACCACCTTGCCAAATGTTCAGGCGAGCACCAGCAGTATTCATAATATTTATCTGCTTGTTATCATCATCGTAAACAATATAAGCATCCGATGATTGACCGTCCGGAACAGTGCCTATAATCAAACCAGAGCCGGTATTGCTATATGTATTCTGATAATCGAACAGGCGATAAGAACCGGGGCCGAAGCCACCGAAACTCGTAATATTGACGGTACTGCCTTGCAAGGCAAGCGTACCTTGAACATTAAACAGACCATTACCGTCGGGGTTACGGGTTCCATAGGCCACATCGATCGTGCTGCCTGCCTGCATGGTCAGACCACCGAGGAAAGTTAATGTCGTACCATCCTGCCCCTTCAGTGTTCCCGCTATTGTAGTATCACCACCGATCGTGCCGCCACCAGCAAGCGTTCCATTGGTCGTTACAGTCATTGTTGATGCCGCACTGCCAAGAGTGCCATTCACATAGAGACTTCCTGCCGTGACATTCGTTGTTCCTTCGAAAGCACTGCTGTCGCCTGTAAATGTTGCAGAGCCAGCCCCATTCTGATTAAGAACGCCGTTGCCACTTAGAACATTATTAAAATCAATGTTGGTGTTAGCAAATGCATTGAAAGCGAATGTACCGTCGTTCACCACGTTGCTTTTGAAAGAACCATTCGTGGTCCCATCACCAATCTGCAAGGTTCCGCCCTCAGCAATGGTCGTACCTCCGTCGAGGTTTACAGAACCCGTCAGAACTGTCGTGCCAACACCGGATTGTTCCAGTTTTCCGCTTCCAGCGATATCCCCTCCATAGGTCAGCGTATCGCGGCTGAAGACCAGAATACCGTTATTCTCGATGTTGCCGGTAATGCTCCCTGTCAAACCGTCACTGCCACCAATTTGCAGCGCCCCCTGCTCAATAGAAGTTCCGCCGCTATATGTATTATCACCGGAAAGTACTAGCTGACCTTCACCGATTTTCGTCAACTTGCCGGCACCAGTAATACTGCCCGACATCTCCGCAATGTTCAGCATGGAGTCGATTGTGCCGCCCCCGGCTTGAAGTACAACGCTTCGAGTGGAATTGAAGTCACTGCCAGCAACCTGAAGCTCGCCGCCATTGAAGGAGAGGGTGCCTGATGTATCGCCCAAATTTTGATCGCTATCGACCCGCAACACACCATTATTTATGGACGTATCGCCCTTATATGTATTAACGCCCTCAAGTACGAGCGTACCTTCGCCCGCTTTGGTGAGACCGCCATTGCCACCGACCACCTGACTGATCGTTGACGTTCCATCATCGGTCTGGATCGTTGCTTCCCCGTTAAGCGTGAAGGCGCGATCCATGCTGATGTCATTTGTCAACTCAAGCGTAGTACCGTCAGCCATCGTGACAGCGCCGTTTGCCGCACCAAGATTGGAGTCGGCTTCAATCTGCAGAATGCCACCGTTGATCACCGTGCCGCCATTGTAACTGTTCGCTCCAGAAAGGGAGAGCTTACCAGTACCTATCTTGGTCAGCGCGCCAGTTCCGGATACCACATCAGCAAGCGTGTTGTTGTTTGCTCCAGTGTCAATGGTCCCTCCGCCATTCAGTTCAATGGCATGGTTGAGCGCAAAGGAATTATTTAATCTCAGGGTCGCGTTGTTGGCAATGTTCAGCCCACCGGTGCCCAAATTGTCGTCTTCACTGATTGCAAGCGCACCCGCCGTGATCGAAGTGCCACCGCTATAAGCGTTATGACCGGAAAGGGTGGTGGTGCCTGCTCCGGATTGGAGAACTGAGCCGGTTCCAGAAATGACCCCCGCAAAGTCGTGATCTCCGCTGTTGGCAAATTCGAAAATACCCAAATTGGTGACATCGCCGGTAATCCAGCCCGCGCCGTTCAAACGAAGCGTACCATTCCGGATCAAGGTATTACCGCTGTAAGAATTTCCGGCATCCGTCAGAACGAGCGTTCCGCTACCATCTTTCGTCAACTCGCCAGCGCCGGACAGCCTCCCATTGAGAGTGGCCGTTTGGCCCTGGGTGTCGATGACACCACCGGCCTCGTTAATCGTCATCGCCCGAGTGGTTGAAACGTCCGCGGAGAATTGCAGCGTTCCGCCATTGAAAATGACTGCGCCACCAGCTTGACCAAGGTTATAATCATTGCCAACCTGGACGATACCGCCGTCAAGGAAACTGCTACTATAACTGTTTTGCCCTGCCAGAACGAGTGTACCTGCACCAGTCTTGTGCAGTTCGCCACCCCTGATGACGCCGTTCAAGGTGCTGTTGCCCGTCATCGTATTGATAGTAGAACCCGTCGCTCCAAGCGTAATGTCTCTCGCGCTTGTCACTCCCTGGCTAAACTGCAGTTCAGCGCCCTGAGCAATCGCTACAGCGCCCGCAGCATCACCTAGATTCCCGTCATCCGAAATCTGCAGGATACCCGATTGGATGTCGGTTCCGCCCTGATAGCCGTTCGCACCACCCAGAACGAGCGTTCCCGTTCCAGTCTTATTCAGCACTCCGGTTCCGCTCAGCTTACCGGTGAGTGTATTGAACCCGTCATCAACAACATTGATCGTACTGTTGGCATCGGTAAGATCGATATTGCGCGCAGTATTGAAACTCTCATCCAGACGCAGAGTTGCATTGCCGATGATGATGCGGTTGCTGGCGTTCGCGCCGAAGTTCGCGTCTTCCAGAACCGCCAGCGTACCCGCGTCGATTTCGGTATCGCCTGTATAAGTGTTGGCACCGGTAAGGAGAAGCGTACCAGCTCCTGTCTTGGTAAGCTTACCTCCATCAATCACGCCTGATATCGAGTTATCGTACCCATCAACATCAATTGTTGCCCCGGCACCACCCAGCGTCAGATCATGCGTCATGGTGAAGGTATCGCCAAACCGCAGTGTCGCATCGTTGACATAAAGGTGACTATGGGGGTTCCCCAGATTGCTGTTATCGCTGATCTGCAGTGTTCCCGCATTTACATGCAGGTCGCCGGTAAACGTATTGTCACCGCCCAGAACAAGCGTCCCGGTGCCGAGCTTGGTGAATTGTCCAGTACCGCCAATGACACCTGTAATCGTGTCGGTCTTGGCTCCGGTGTCGATGGTGCCACCATTCACCCCGATCGTATAGCCTCGCGTCGATGAGATATCTTCAGCGAACTGGAGCGTACCGCCATCAAGCGTGACAGCGCCCGCGACATTCCCGAGATTATTATCGGCTGAAACGATCAGCCGACCGGCCAGAATATCCGTGCCGCCACTATAGTTATTGCTTCCCGTGAGCGTTGTATCGCCAGCGCCCCTCTGAACCAGCTTTCCACGACCATCAATCCTATTGCCTAGTGTGAAATTGCCAGAGCGGTCAACTGCCAGAACGGCATCAGGGTCTTCGTCCGGCTTTCCGATCATGATGTCACCGATCACACTGCCGGTCGTTCCACCATTTCCAAGCTGAAGCGTGCCAGCCTGAATAGTCGTGTCGCCTGTGTAATCATTATCCGCCGTGAGTATCAGAGTGCCCAGATCGCTTTTTTCCATGCCCTTTGAGCCGGAAAGAACCGAACCAACGGTAGCGGTAACGGTAGCATCTCCAGCACTGCCCACGCGTATGATCGGTGCAGCTGTAGAGCTGCTCTCAAGGGTCAGGGGACCACCGGTAACGGAATAGCCGGTGGTTACAAACTGCATACCGCTTGTACTAACTGGCCCCTGGACCGTTACCGTACCGGATTGGCCGGAAAAAATCGCAAATTGAGCAGCGTTCCAAATATTATGCAGACCACCATTCTCAGCGGTCCAGTTTGTGGCTCCAGCTTCCCATATACCATCGCCACCCGTCAATGATCCGCTGGCGCTTGTTACAGTGCCATCCCAGTAACCAAGCTGCATTCCCTGAGTATTTGTAAAATAGTAGTCATGCCCGTTCTGATCACGGTTGAACGTAACGTCGCCAGGATTCACTCCCGACGGAAGAGTGCCTGGTGTCAATGCTCCAGTAATCGTTCCGTCTGCGTGGAACAGGTTGTACTGGCCAGGGCCAAAACCGCCAAGGTCGGCGACATTCACGACGTTGGCGTTGAAATTGAGATTGCCATTAACATTGAACAGCGTACCCGCATTAGCATCGAATGCACCGTAGGATACATTCAACACACTTCCCGAAGCGAGCGTCAGATCACTCCCGAAATTGAGCGTGGAACCTTGCGTTCCTACAAGTGTGCCGCCGCTGTTAATCGTCGTATTTCCGCCAATGGTGCCCGCGCCTCCAAGCGAGGCACCACTCGCAACGGTGACAGCGCCGGAGCCGAGCGTGCCATCAACCATAAGTCCGCCAGCGCTCACCGTCGTAGCCCCGGTGAAACCCGAATTATCTCCGCTTAGTGTGAGATTGCCCGTGCCCTGCTTTTCCAGAGTGCCGGTTCCGCTGAGGACATTGGTGAAATCAATGTCATGGTCGCGATCGACGATCAAATTACTGTTGTTGAGTATGTTGCCGTTAATAGAGCCCTTGGTGCCATTGCCGATCTGCAACGTACCTTCGGAAATCGTCGTCAACCCCGTATAATCATTATCGCCGGTGACAGTCAGCTTGCCTGCGCCGCGCTTTTCAAATGTACCGGAGCCGCTGATTTTCTTATCGTAGGAAACGTCGTCCGAGCGGTTCATGACCAGAGCCGCATTGTTTACGATATCGCTGTTTATGCTTCCGCTCGCGCCGCCTGCACCGATCTGCAGCGTACCGCTATCAATCGTGGTCAGACCGGTGTAGCTATTGTTACCCGTCAGGATGAGCGTACCGGCACCGGTTTGCTTCAACGATCCCGTTCCGGTGATTGTGCCTGCATAAGAGTAGGAATCAGAGCGTTTAAACTCCAGACTTCCGCTGTTCCTGACATTGCCGGATATGGCACCGCTTGCGCTATCGGCACCGACCTGCAGCGTGCCGCTCTCGATCACAGTATCGCCGGTATAGGTATTGGCGCCGGTCAAAATCGTACGGCCTGTGCCGCCTTGCCTCAGTATACCGGTACCGCTTACCACTCCTGAGAAGGTACTCGCATCGTTGCGGTTGAATACCAGCGTTCCGTTGTTGACAACATTGCCTGTGATCGATCCCGCCGCGCCGCCGCTGCCGAGCTGTAATGTACCTGCCGAAATCGTCGTGCCACCGCCATAGGTGTTGGCGCCAGTCAGAACCAGCGTTCCGCCACCCACCTTGGTCAGTGCCCCTGCACCGTCTATGACACCATTGAGTGTATCGGTATTTGTACCGGTATCAATGGTGCCATTCCGGCTTGTGATATGGTAGGCGCGCGCGGATGTAATCGTGCCTGCGAGGTTAAGCGTACCGCCATCCAGCGTCACGGCGCCACTTGATGCACCAAGCTTGTCGTCGCTGGCGACTTGCAACGTGCCGCCGCTGATGGTTGTGCCGCCAGCAAAGGTGTTTGTACCACTGAGAATAAGCGTACCCGCACCGCTCTTCACCACGGAACCGGAGCCGCTGATGTTACCGGCGTAGGTCTTGTTGTCACTGCGATTAAAGCTCAACGTACCGTTGTTCGTAACCGCGTTGCTGGCAAGCCAACCTGTTGTGCCGCCACTACCCACTTGCAGGGTACCAGCCGAAATCGTCGTGGCCCCTGTATAGATGCTGTCACCAGTAAGGGTGAGCGTTCCCGCGCCTGATTTGGTCAGTGTGCCGCCACCACTGATCACACCGGCGTAGGTGAGATCGTTCGAACGGTTGAAAACCAGAGAAGCGCTGTTGACTATATTGCCTATAATTGAACCCGTCGTGCCGCCATTACCGATCTGCAACACACCAGCCGTAATCGAAGTCGAACCCGTCGCGGTATCGGCACCAGTCAGAATCATGGTGCCCGCGCCTCTCTTCGTCAGCGCGCCTGCACCGGTGATCGTACCAGAAAAAGTGCTGTTGCCAGCAGCGGTCTCAATCGTGCCGCCGCCAGCACCGAGCGTCACAGCCCGCGCATTGTCGAAGGCGGACGAAAGACGCAACGTGCCGCCGTTAAAGTTCAGGCCGCCAGATGTGGCGCCAAGATTGTTATTCGCACCAGCAACAAGCGTACCGCCATTGATATTCGTGCCGCCTGTGTAGATGTTAGTGCCAGACAAAACCAGCGTGCCCGCACCTGTCTTGGTCAGCGCACCACCGGCACCAAGGTTCTGCGAAACAGTAAAGGTGTTGCCGGCACTGTCGATATCAAAGCCGCCACCGCCCGCGTTCCATGCCATTGATCGGGTCGTGCTGTTAAAACTGTTTCCGGTAACTTTTAGCGTGCCACCATTAAAATTAATCCCGCTTCCGTTGCCACCAAGGGCGGCATCCGAACTGACTGAGACTGTACCGCTGATGAGCCCGATATTACCGGTAAAGGTGTTGGCACCGCTTAACGTCAGCGTGCCGGTTCCATTGTATCTTAAGCCATTCGTACCGGAAATAACTCCAGAGAATGTGGAATCTCCACCCGTCAGGTTCAGGCGTGTGCCGCCCATGTTAACCTGACCGTTCCCCGAGAGGGTACCAATGGCGAAGTCATCCTTGCCACTCGTAATACCGGTAGCATCAAATGAACTGGTCCCGCCATCCACCGTGATTGACGCTCCAGACGCTGTAGCTGCTCCGCTAAACTTCAGAGTACCACCACCTTGAGCACGAAGCTTGGTATTGGTCGCGGCTGTGTTGCCCTGGAATTCAACCGCGCCGCTATTGCCTGCGATTACTGTCGACGCATTAGCTCCGAGCATAATGTTGGACGCGGTGGCAAAATCTATCCCGTTAAACGTAATTTTTGAATTCGACCCATATGTCCCGAATGCAGCCGAGCCGTCCCCTTGAATCGACATCGTTCCCGGCAAGGCATCTGCACTGTTTCCGCCCGTGAATGTTTTGGTTGCACCACTTTCAGCAAGGACGCCATAAGCGCCTTTCCCTGTCGTGGATATTGAAGTTGCCGCATTCATCTGAACGCTTGAGCCAGCCCCCACCAGCCAGACACCGTGCCCATTCGAAGAAACCGTTGAAATATTGACGTTATTGAGAACAACACTGGCTCCACCCGATACTGAAACCGCTTCAGCCGATGTTGCTCCCGTTGTTTGAATGCGCGTCCCAGTAGCGGTGATTGTGCTACCCGCCCCGGTCGCATACAGACCAATGCCGCCAGCGCCATTGGCCAAAACGGTCGCAGAGCCTATCGTAAGCGCTCCACCGCCATTTACAGTGATACCATTCTTGCTGGCTGATTTGGCTGTAATCTTGACGCCATTCCCAATAGTTGCAGCCTTGCCACCTGCAATGACCACGGCATCTGCTCCCGTGGCCGTGATCTGAGTATTCGCACCTGTGATGGAAAGAGAAGAACCTGCATTCTTGCCGGTATAATAAACCGCACTTGCAGCAGCCGTGGTGATCGTGCTGTCTTGAATTTTCAGCACCCCTTCCTCACCATAAACGCCATAGGCGTTGCCCGTACCCGTTGTATTAACAGCGGTGCCAGTAATATTGCCTGTTGCTCCGCTGGCTATTGCAACACCCATGCCTACGACCGCTATACTGCCCCTGTTCAACGTAACAGTTGTTCCAGAATTTTGTGCAAATACACTCGCCGTATCATTAGGACTAGTGATTGGCCGCAAAGGGGAATCACTCGTGATGGTGACATCAGTTAACGTCGTCGTTCCGCCTTTAGCCCAAACAGCATAATATCCACGTCCACCGGTGAGATTAATCGAACCGCCAGTCATATTGATTGTTCCCCCCGCCACATCATTGACGAGGCCGGAACCTGAAACGGCGTCCTTTGCAATCTGGTCGCTAATAACATTCACCGTTACGTTATTCAATGTTGCCGTACCGGAGCTCCCCGCAAAAACACCAGCTGAGGTTGAAAATATTCCATGCAGATTAATGGTCGTACCGGTAGCAGTTAACGAAGAACCAGCTCCCGAAACCGCAGCCGCCCTTTTGCCAGAACTATCATTGGCTGCATTAACAGTGATTATATTATCACCAGCCAAAGTAATCTTATTGGCACCATTAACCACTAAACCATCCCTACTTGTGACGGTAATAGTATCTCCAATGCCCAAACTCTGATTTGTCACCGTACTCGTATAAGCCTGCGCTGCTGCAGCCCGATGACTGCTCAGAGCCAGACCGGAAACCGACAGCGCCAATATCAGTGCTGCCTGCGCCAAAAGGCTGCCGCTTCCTGCGGCCTCGCCTGCCTGCCCCGGAACAGGACGGAAATTCCAAGGCCTGCGTTCAACGCCCTGGACTGACGCACCACCCCAAAGCTCGCGAGAAACGAAGTTGCGGTTGTTCTCGTCGCGAAATTTTCCAGCAAAGCAGCAATCAATCACGCTGTAAGGTCCCTTGGCAAAAAAGCGCGCCACAACGCGCCGGAAACACATTCTAATTAACAGTGCTGGCACACACATTGAGACTAACTATAATAAAAATTAGAATCATGGCGACCATCATCAAAATACGCACATTATTTATTCAATAAACCAAGCAGTCAATAGTCCAAGGTTGAATGTATTATATTGTATTTTAGTTATTCTATATTTATTGATACTATATTAGAAATTACTGCTTGTTATGGCTAATTATCATTGTCATTTTAAGTGGCAATATAATAGCCGTTCTTGCGTAAAACCGACCGGCCAGAGCGCGCTTCTACAAAGGAAGCCGCGCCCTATCCTTTTGTTTTCGCGCACATATCATTGCGAACGAAGCTGGATCGCAAAGCTATCCAGTGGTGACAAAGGATTGATTCACGCGGTGCTTAAATATGTTTCATCAGATCGCCCCACGCGCAAAGATCAGCGAGCCTGCAAGCCATCCGAGAAAAGGGCCTTCACTTGTAGCAGGGCCGCCAGATGCTGAATGCAGGCCCGGTCGGCGCCGCTGATCGGCGTACTGCCGGATGGAGCAGCACATTCGGTCACGCACCATCCGGCAATAATCTCAACTGAGGCTTCCGGCAGAAGCCAGCCTCAACCCCGCCTATGACACGGCGGGGGACGCCCTTTGTCTATTTTTGCAGGGTCGCGCGAACAGTATCGGTCTGGATGATTAGCTGGTGCGCCTTCGTTGTGATCCTGGCATTTTGCGCCCTTATCTCAGTGTTTCCTTTGCTGATTATCACATTTCCCTTCAACAGCGTCTCATTCTCAGACGTTTGCCTGATTTGGTCGGCGCTCATCTTGATTGCGGGGCTTATACATTTGAGGCCGGAACGTTAAACTTCGTTCCGGCCTCTATGTCATTGTGGTGAATGCAACACCGCAATGGCTGCTGCAAAGCGGTTGAGCCCATCGGGGCGTGAACTTTCGTTCGT
>NZ_WBWA01000003.1 GCF_008932295.1 Brucella tritici
ACCAAGCTCGGGCTGATCTCGTTCCTGAAGGAACATCGACGCCTACACTACGCTTCATGAACCGCCGTATACGGAACCGTACGTACGGTGGTGTGGGGGGAGGGCCTAAAATGCCCTCCTACCCGATCAAAACCCCGAGAGGCTATCCAGCCTTTCGGGGTTTTTCTTTATCAAACGTCCAGATTGGCAACGCTCAGTGCATTTTCCTGGATGAATTCGCGGCGCGGTTCCACCTCGTCGCCCATAAGGCGCGTGAAGAGTGAATCGGCGTCGGTCGCATCCGTCACCTTGACCTGCAGCAGCGAACGCACATTCGGATCGAGCGTGGTTTCCCAAAGCTGCTCGGCGTTCATTTCGCCCAGGCCTTTATATCGCTGCAGGGTCAGGCCCTTGCGGCCTGTCGCAAAGATCGCATCGAGCAGGCCCATCGGGCCGGAAAGTGTCTCCACCTTGTCCTTGCGGCGCAGCACCGGTGGCTCGGCAAAGACTTCCGACAGGCGTGCAGCCACGCGGTCGATCTGGCGGGCATCGGCAGAACCGAGCAGCGCCATGTCGAGAATGGCAACATCTTTCACGCCGCGCACCATGCGCTCGAAGCGATAGCCACCATCTTCGGTCACATATGCTTCCCAGCCACGCTCGGTTTCTTCCGAGATCATGTCGAGACGCTTTGCAACAATATCGGCAGAACGCTGTGCGGTTGCATTGTCTTTCGAGGCATCCGGGTTCAGCAGCCCTGCGATGGCAGCCTGTTCCACCACGCGACGATCATAGCGCGTGTGAAGACCGGCCAGAAGCTGACGTATGGTGCGAGCATCTTCCACCACTGAACGCAGGTCCGGCCCTGCGCGAACTTCGCCGCTTGCCATCTCCAGCGTGGCTTCTTCAAGACCCGTTTCGATGAGGAAGTCTTCGAAGGCGGCCTCGTTCTTGATGTATTGCGAGGATTTGCCGCGCGACACCTTATAGAGCGGCGGCTGCGCGATATAGATATGGCCGCGCTCGATCAGTTCCGGCATTTGGCGGAAGAAGAAGGTCAGCAGCAATGTACGGATATGCGCGCCATCGACGTCAGCATCGGTCATGATGATGATCTTGTGATAGCGCAGCTTGTCCGGGTTGAAGCCGTGCGTTTCATCCTTGCCGATCGATGTGCCGAGCGCAGTAATCAGCGTGCCGACCTGGTCGGACGAGATCATGCGATCGAAGCGGACGCGTTCTACGTTCAGGATCTTGCCGCGCAGCGGCAGGATGGCCTGGTTCTGGCGCGAACGACCGCTCTTGGCGGAGCCACCTGCCGAGTCACCCTCGACGATGAAGATTTCAGACTTGGCTGGATCGCGCTCCTGACAGTCGGCAAGCTTGCCGGGTAGGGACGTCACGCTGAGATTGCTCTTTCGGGTGATATCGCGGGCCTTGCGGGCAGCTTCACGGGCAGCGGCGGCCTGAATGACCTTTTCGACCACGATCTTGCCGCCAGCCGGATGTTCTTCAAGCCACGTCGAAAGCGCTTCGTTGACGAGGCTTTCCACAACAGGGCGAACTTCCGAGGAAACCAGCTTGTCCTTGGTCTGCGACGAGAACTTCGGATCGGGAACCTTGACCGAAAGAACGGCGGTCAGGCCTTCGCGGCAGTCATCGCCGGTAAGCGTCACCTTTTCCTTCTTGGTCATGCCCGATGCATCGGCATAGCCCGTCACCTGACGGGTCAGCGCGCCGCGGAAACCGGCCAGATGCGTGCCGCCGTCGCGCTGCGGGATGTTGTTGGTGAAGCACAGCACCTTCTCGTGGTAGGAATCGTTCCACCACATGGCGACTTCAACCGTCATTCCGTCTTTTTCACTGCGGATATAGATCGGCTCTTCCAGAAGCGATTTCTTGCTCTGGTCGATATATTTCACGAACTCCACAAGCCCGCCATCATAGTGCAGTTCATGCTCAACCACATCCGCATGGCGGCGGTCGGTGAGCTTGATGCGCACACCGGAATTGAGGAAGGCGAGTTCGCGCAGGCGGCGCTCCAGCGTGTCGAAATCGAATTCGACCATGCTGAAGGTATCAGGCGAGGGCAGGAAACTCACTTCCGTACCCGTCTCCGCACCGGCATCACCGGTTACCACGAGCGGGGCATCGGCCACGCCGTGGGTAAAGCTCATCTCATGGATCTTGCCAGCGCGGCGAATCTTCAATTTCAGCCAGATCGACAGCGCGTTCACCACCGATACGCCGACGCCATGCAGGCCACCGGAAACCTTGTAGGAATTCTGGTCGAACTTGCCGCCAGCGTGGAGCTGGGTCATGATGACTTCGGCCGCCGAAACGCCTTCTTCCTTATGGATGTCGGTCGGGATGCCGCGACCGTTATCGGTCACGGTACAGGAACCGTCCGGGTTGAGGGCGACGGTGACAAGCGTGGCATGTCCTGCCAGCGCTTCGTCGATTGCATTGTCCACGACCTCGTAGACCATATGATGCAGGCCGGAGCCGTCATCCGTGTCACCGATATACATGCCGGGACGCTTGCGAACAGCATCCAGACCTTTCAGGACACGAATGGAATCCGCGCCATATTCGGCGGGGGCTTCGGAATTCATCTCGGGCATCTCGCTCATGAAAATCTTTCGAAAAACGCGCTGCGAATGCAGCTTCAAAGATATGTCGAATCACGCGACAAACATGGCTTTAATATAGGTGCTAAAGGCTTTTTTTCCAAATTCTGGCGGTAAATTTGCCGGGGATTCCGGCAGTCTGTCCGTATCAGGGCGATATGGGCGCCGCATGGCTTCTGGAACCGCCACAATTGACGCTTATATCCAGTTTGACGGGCGCGCTCCGGACCTGTTCTATGACGAAAGGAACGCTTGATGGAAATTGTGAACGCCATGAGCGAAAGACCGGGTCCATTCGTGCCGCCTGCACCGCGCCCGCGCGAAAAGCCGGTCGGGCGCTTCGAGATGATGCGTGTCGTCTACAAAAACCCGCTCGAGCTATGGGGCGAGCCATCCTACAATGAACGGTGGATTTCTGTCAGTTGGTTCGGCCTCAAGACGATCATCGCCAACGATCCCGGATTGATCCGCCATGTGCTGGTGGATAATGCCGCCAATTATCCGATGTCCGCCATCCGCCAGCGCGTGCTGCGTCCGCTGCTGCGCGACGGTCTCCTGACGGCTGAGGGGCAGGTGTGGAAGCGCTCGCGTAAAGCCATGGCTCCGGTCTTCACGCCGCGCCACATTGGTGGTTTTGCGGAAGCGATGCGCGACCGTTCACGCCTGTTCGTGGAGCGCTATAAGACCAGCGGCATGATCACAGATGTCGCCCATGACATGACGCTCCTGACCTATGATATTCTGGCCGAGACGCTGTTCTCGGGAGAGATCGCGGGCGATCCAAATGATTTCGCACACCAAATCGACAAGCTGTTCGAGACCATGGGACGGGTCGATCCGTTCGACCTTCTGGGACTGCCCGACTGGTTGCCGCGCCTCACGCGGTTGCGCGGACAGCAATCGCTGGGTTTCTTCCGGGCGCTTGTCTCGGACACGATTGCCATGCGCAAGGCGCGTATGGACAAGGGCGAGGCGGTGCCGAGCGACTTCCTGACGCTGCTTCTGCGCGCCGAAGGCCCGGAGGGGCTTAGCCGTTCCGAGATCGAAGACAACATCATCACCTTCATTGGTGCCGGTCACGAGACGACCGCCCGCGCGCTTGGCTGGACGCTCTATCTGCTCGCGAAGGCGCCGCAAGAGCGCGACCGTATTGAACTGGAAATCGATAGCTTTTTTGCAAAAGGTGGACGAGATCTGCCGCCGCAGGAATGGCTGGCCTCGCTGCCCTTCACGCGCGCGGCTTTTGAAGAGGCGATGCGGCTTTATCCGCCTGCGCCATCGATCAATCGCGAGGCGGCGACTGATGATAAGTATGACGATCTGACAATCCCGAAGGGCGCGACCGTGCTGGTCATGCCATGGGTCATTCATCGCCATAGGCTCTACTGGGACCAGCCGGACGCTTTCATGCCCGAACGTTTCTGGCCCGAAAACCGCGACAAGCTCGACCGCTTTCAGTATCTACCCTTCGGCGCAGGTCCACGTGTCTGCATCGGCGCGAGTTTTGCCTTGCAGGAGGCTGTGATTGCGCTGGCGACGCTGCTCGACGGTCATCGCTTCGACGTGCTGGAGACAACAAAGCCGTGGCCGGTGCAAAAGCTCACCACGCAGCCGCAAGGCGGTTTGCCGATGAAGGTGATTAAGCGATAGCAAAAAGCCCGGCCAAGCCGGGCTTTCGTTGTTGTTAGAGGCGCGCCGCATGCCAGCGCAGATGGTCATCCATGAATGTCGAAATGAAGAAATAGGAATGATCATAGCCCTCGCGCATATTGAGCGTGAGTGGAATACCAGCCTTCTTGCAGGCTTCTTCCAGCAGCCACGGGCGCAGGCCGTCATTCAGGAAACCGTCTGCGGTGCCCTGATCGACAAGAAACGCCGGAAACTTGTAGCCATCCTCGATCAGCAGTGACGCATCATAGGGACGCCATGCGCGCTCTTCGGCCCCGAGATATTTTTCCAGTGCTGGCGTCGACCATCCGGCGGTCGACGGCTGCACGATGGGTGCGAAAGCCGAGGCCGATTTGAACCGGTCGGGATTTTTCAGCGCAATCGTCAGCGCCCCATGGCCGCCCATGGAATGGCCGGTAATGGCCTGCCGCGCCATATCGAGCGGAAATTCAGCCGCAACCAGATCGGTCAGTTCCTGCGTGATATAGCTGTACATCTGGTAGTTCTTGGCGAAAGGCTCCTGCGTTGCATCGACATAAAAGCCTGCACCCTTGCCGAACTGCCAGTTATCCGGCTCATCCGGTACGTCATCACCGCGTGGGCTCGTATCGGGGCAAATAACGGCAATTCCCAGTTCTGCGGCCAATTGCCGATATTCGCCTTTGTCCATCACGTTTTGATGTGTGCAGGTCAGTCCGGACAGGTACCAGAGCACTGGCACCGGTCCGTTTGCAGCCTGTGGCGGCAGGAAGACGGCAAAGGTCATGTCGCACTGGGTGGTTTCGCTTTTGTGCCGATAGACGCCTTGCGTTCCGCCAAAGCACTTCGCAGTCGAAATCGTTTCCAGGGTCGTTGTCATAAGAATTCCAGTTCCTGATTTGGCGCAGATTGGGCAACATCAGCTGCCGAGCGCTACGGCGGCATTGACCGCTGCCGCGACGAGAATGGTGTTGAAGAAATAGGATACCACGCTGTGCATCAGCGTCAGCCGCCGCATGGTGGTGGTGGTGACGCTCGTATCCGATGTTTGCGCGGTCATGCCGATGACATAGGCGTAATAGGCGAAGTCCCAACCCGATGGTTCCGGCGTGCCGGGAAAGTCGAAGCCGCCGCGATAGCGGCTGGCATGGCTGCTGTCGTCGCCAGCCGGATCACGGGGCTGCCAATAGGCATGGGCGTAGTGAATGGCCGTCAGCATGTGAATGGTTGCCCAGCCGAGCGGCACCGATGCAAGCGTGGTCACCAGCGTGAAACTGTCGGCCTGCGGGTGCCTGTTGACCACGATGAACAGCGACACAACCGCCACGATGACAGTTGCGAAAGTCACCAGAAAGATGATCCATGCCGGCTCATCGGTGCTGGCCGCGTGCTTTTTGAGAAATGCCGCCGTGAGCTTCGGCATGACTGTCAAAGTGAGCGCCAGATAAAGCACGAAGAATGTGTTTGCGCCAATGACCGGCGCAAGCGGGCTTTTCAGAAGCCAGGAGACGATAAAGGCTGCCGCGCCGCCGATAGCCGCAAGATAGAAGGACATATGGCGGCGCAGCAGGAACATTAGTTGCTCTTTCTTTGCCGTTGCAGCCGCATGTCCACATGCGGGATGCCGTCTTCCAGATATTCGTCCGAAATCGCTTCGAAACCAAACGAGCCATAGAATTTCTGCAAATGACTCTGGCCACCCAGTTCGATGGCGATGCCGGGAAAGCGCTCTTCCGAAAAAGCAATTGCTTCCTGCATCAGCCTTCGGCCGAGCTGGTAGCCCCGGTAATCCGGGGCCACGACCACACGTCCGATCTTGGCGGGTTTGCCTTCGCTTTCCGGCGGCAGAACCCGCAATGCTGCTGCGAGTTCGTCGCCATCAAGAATGCGCAGGTGGTAAGCGCCAATGTCCTTGCCGTCGATTTCCGGATAGGGGCATTCCTGCTCCACCACAAAAATATCCACGCGCAATTTCAGCAGCGCATAAAGTGCGCGCGGGGTAAAATCGTCCAGCTCGTCCCAGCGGGATATCAGCGTCTTTTCGCTCATCAGTAAACAATCACCGAACGGATCGACTTGCCTTCATGCATCAGGTCGAAAGCCGTGTTGATTTCATCCAGCGGCATGGTGTGGGTGATCAGATCGTCAATGTTGATCTTGCCGTCCATATACCAGTCGACAATCTTCGGCACGTCGGTGCGACCGCGCGCGCCACCGAAGGCGGTGCCTTTCCAGACGCGGCCCGTGACCAGCTGGAACGGACGCGTGGCGATTTCCTTGCCTGCTTCGGCAACGCCGATGATGATGGATTCACCCCAGCCGCGATGGCAGCATTCCAGCGCCTGACGCATGACATCGGTGTTGCCGGTGGCGTCGAAGGAATAGTCTGCGCCGCCGTCGGTCAGGTCCTGAATGGCCTGCACCACCTTGTCATTACCGATCTCGCGCGGGTTGATGAAATCGGTCATGCCGAATTTCTTGGCCATCTCGACCTTGGCCGGATTGATATCCACGCCGATGATCTTGTCAGCGCCGACCATGCGTGCGCCCTGAATGACATTGAGGCCGATGCCGCCGAGGCCAAACACCACGACATTAGAACCCGGACGAACCTTTGCCGTGTAGATCACTGCGCCGATGCCAGTGGTGACGCCGCAGCCGATATAGCAGATCTTGTCGAATGGCGCGTCTTCACGCACCTTGGCGACCGCGATTTCCGGCAGAACGGTGAAGTTCGAGAAGGTCGAGCAGCCCATATAATGGAACACTTCGCCGCCATCGCAGGAGAAGCGCGTGGTCTTGTCGGGCATCAGGCCCTGGCCCTGGGTCGCGCGGATCGAGGTGCAAAGGTTCGAGCGCTGCGACAGGCATGTTTTGCACTGGCGGCATTCCGGCGTGTAGAGCGGGATCACATGATCGCCCGGCTTGACGGAGGTGACGCCTGCGCCGACTTCGCGCACGATGCCTGCACCTTCATGGCCGAGAATGGCCGGGAACTTGCCTTCGGAATCAAGACCCGACAGCGTATAGGCGTCAGTGTGGCAGACGCCGGTTGCCATGATTTCGACCAGCACTTCGCCAGCCCGTGGTCCGCCAATTTCGACGGTTTCGATGGTGAGAGGCTTCTTTGCCTCCCAGGCAACGGCTGCACGTGATTTCATGACGATGTTCCCTTCCAGTTGAACAGTAGAGCATTTCCAGCAAAAGTGCGAAACGGCTTTTGCATAGGGAAATACGTAAAAACAAACACTTGGCGCTCTATTTCAGATAGGTGCGCAAAATTTGCATGATTTGATCGATCTCGGCATCCGGGTCTGTTGCGACATCCCGCACGATGGTCTCACGCGCTTGCCCGAATGTCTCGCGGAAGTGACTTTCCAGAACTTCCGCCATCAAGCCATTGGCCGCGCCGCGCAAAGCTGCAATCTGCTGCAGCAACGCTGCACATTCCGTGCCCGCTTCCACGGCGCGTTCGAGCGCTTCCGCCTGTCCACGGATGCGGCGAAGGCGCGTCAGCGCACGCTTTTTGTCTTCCGGTGAATGCGGCATGAAACCTCTCGATCTTGCGGGAAACTATATACTATGGGGGAGTATGTCAATCGCCCCTGAATTGGCTTTTGCAAGAATGGTTTTCTCTGCAATTGGCACTGCCCGGATTTTAAGCCTCAAGCCTGAGATGCAGCAGCGGATAAGGGCGTCCCTGATCATCGGTCTCCGAGCGACCTGTCTCGACAAAGCCCAGATGGCGATAAAAGCCCACGCCTTGCGTGTTCTGCTCGTTCACATCGACGGTCAGCGCGCCGCGTTGTTTGGCGTGCGCAATCATATATTTGCCAATGCCCTTGCCGCGCTGGTCGGGCGAAATGAACAAACTGTCGATATTGTTGTCGGTCATTCCCATGAAGCCGACAGGTTTGCCGCCGTTTTCAATGACATCGACTTCCACATTCGGCAGATATTGCTCACCGACCAGCTTTTCGAGTTCCTTGAAATCGTCGGGGCTCAGAAAGTCATGCGTGGCGCGCACGCTGGCTCGCCAGATTTCGGTGAGGACCGGGGCATCAGCCGGAATGGATTTTCGGATATGGATCATCTCTGTTCCTTGTGTGATAAGCACTGAACTGACGCATTATCTTACGGAAATTCATTTGACGAGCCTGCCCGATCTTCCCGTTACACGCATTCTACCGCAATTGGATGAGGCGATGAACGCCCATGCAAGCGCGGTGCTTGTTGCGCCGCCGGGCGCGGGCAAGACGACGCTGGTGCCGATCCATATGCTGGATGCGCAGTGGCGCGGCGATGGGCGCGGCGATGGCATGATCGTGCTTCTGGAGCCGAGGCGTCTTGCCGCCCGCGCTGCCGCGCGCCGCATGGCGCAGCTTCTGGGCGAGGAGCCGGGCGAAACGGTTGGTTACCGGATGCGTCTGGAAAGCAAGGTGTCGAGCAGGACGAAAATCCTCGTCGTCACCGAGGGTGTCTTTGCGCGGATGATCCTTGACGATCCCGACCTCAAGGGCGTGGCGGCAGTGCTGTTCGACGAGTTTCACAAGCGCAGCCTCGATGCGGATTTCGGGCTGGCGCTGGCGCTTGATGTACAGGCTGCCTTGCGCGACGATCTGAAAATTCTGGTCATGTCCGCAACGCTCGACGGTGCGCGTGTGGCAGCCCTTCTGGGCGACGCGCCGGTGATCGAAAGCGAGGGCCGGGCTTTCCCCGTCGATATTCGTTATCGGGAACGGAAAGCCGACGAGCGCGTGGAAGACGCCATGGCGCGCAGCATTCGCGATGCGCTGGCCGACGAGACGGGCAGTATTCTGGCATTCCTGCCAGGGCAGGGCGAGATCGAGCGCACGGTGCGCCTTCTGGAAGATCGTGTGCCAGCCCATGTGATGCTTGCGCCGCTTTACGGCGCGATGGAAGGTCGCGCTCAGGACGCGGCGATCAAGCCTGCACCGGAAGGCAAGCGCAAGGTGGTTCTGGCGACCTCGATTGCCGAAACCTCCATCACGATTGACGGCGTGCGCGTAGTGATCGACAGCGGGCTTGCCCGTCTGCCGAAATATGAACCGGCCACCGGCCTGACGCGGCTGGAAACCGTGCGCACATCCCGCGCCAGCGCCGATCAGCGGGCGGGTCGCGCCGGGCGAACGGAGCCGGGTATCGCCATTCGTCTTTGGCATCAGGGGCAGACGGCATCACTGCCAGCTTTTTCGCCGCCCGAGATTCTGGAGGCCGATCTGTCTGGCCTCGTGCTCGACAGTGCCGCATGGGGCGTGACCGATCCGGCAACGCTGAGCTTTCTCGACGCGCCGCCGAAACCGGCGCTGAACGAAGCCCGCACCTTGTTGCGGCGGCTCGGCGCTCTGGACGAGGCCGGGCGTCTGACCCCCGACGGCGAAGCCATGCGTCAGCTCGCCTTGCCCGCACGTCTTGCCCATATGGTGGCTGAGGCGGGCAAGCGCGGTGAAGCCTCAAAGGCTGCCGAGCTGGCTGTGCTTTTGACGGAGCGTGGGCTTGGCGGCAACGAAACCGATCTCGACACGCGTTTTTCGCGCTTTCGCAATGATCGTTCGGACCGCGCCCAAAGGGCAAAGGGGCTGGCAAGGCGTCTTGCGGCCAATGTGCCCAATCAGGGTGCGCCCGCAGGATCAGGGATCGGTCGCATGTTGATCGACGCCTATCCCGACCGGATCGCCAGAGCGCGTGGCCAGACCGGGCAGTTTCTGTTGGCCAATGGTCGTGGCGGGGAGGTGGATAGCGCGATAAGCCTCAGCCGCGCGCCCTGGCTGGTCGTGGCGGATATGTCGGGCAAGGCAGGACGCGCGCGGGTTCTTTCGGCTGCCGAAGTATCGGAGGCGGAAATCCGGTCTGCCCTTGGCGACCGGATCGAGAGCGGACGTCAGGTTGTCTACGATCCTGAAAAGAACGCGCTCAGGGCGCGTGAAGCCGTGCGCATCGGCGCTATCGCCCTTTCGGAAAAGCCGCTGTCCGCACCATCGGGAAGTTCAGCCGACGAGGGCGTGATTGCCGCCGTGCGCGAGCATGGGCTTGGTATTCTGCCCTGGGGTAAGGAAGCCGATATTCTGCGCCGCCGTCTTGGCTGGCTTTATCGCGGGCTTGGCGATCCATGGCCATCCATGGAAGACGAGCATTTGCTGGAGACATTGGAAGACTGGCTGCTGCCCTTCCTGACCGGCGAAGCGCAGCTCGACCGCATTCCCGGCCATGTGTTGAAAAACGGCCTGATGAGCCTTGTGCCCTTCGATCTCCAGCGCAGCGTGGATCAACTTGCGCCGACGCATTTCACCGTGCCGACCGGCTCGCATATTCCGATCCGCTACGATGCCGAAGAGCCGGTGCTCGCGGTGCGCGTGCAGGAACTGTTCGGTCTGGGCCAGCATCCGTCCATCGCCAATGGCAAGGTACCATTGTTGCTGGAACTCCTGTCGCCAGCCCATCGCCCGATCCAGATCACCCGCGATCTGCCGGGTTTCTGGAAAGGATCATGGGCTGATGTCCGGTCCGACATGCGTGGGCGCTATCCCAAACATGTCTGGCCGGAAGATCCGGCAAATGCGGAGGCGACTCGTCGCGCCAAGCCGCGCGGAACCTGAGATATTGGGTTCTGAGGGCCTGCAAATGATGCTCTTCTGCGCTTCCGGTGCTCATCTATCCAAAAGTGAATTCCTCTCCGGTTCTCGAAGCCACCATTTTCGGCATGTCATAATCAAAATCGCAACAGGTCCCACCACGGCGCCCTGCGACCGGATAACGCAGTTTCGCTTGCTTTGTGGTCCGGGCTTGCCTCATAAGAGGCCCTGACGAGGGACCTTATGCACGCAGAATTCGAGAATCGCGCTTCCAATCTTTCGCGCCGCCCGCGCCTGACCACATTGATACGGGTGCGCTGGCTGGCCATTGCCGGGCAGACAGCCGCCGTCATGTTGGTGGCGCTCTATTTACAGTTTCCTTTTGCCGTTGGCATCTGCTTTGCGCTGATCGCCTGTTCGGCCTGGCTGAACCTTTATCTGGCCTTCCGTTTCCCGACCAACCATCGGCTCAATCCGGCGGCGGCAAGCCTGGTTCTGGCGTTCGACGTTCTGCAATTGGCGGGGCTTCTCTATCTCACCGGCGGCCTGCAGAACCCTTTCATCATTTTGATGATCGTGCCCGTCATCATCTCGGCGACGTCACTGTCGGCCCGCCATACGCTGGTGCTCGCCCTGCTGGTCGTGGCCTGTACTTCGGTGCTCACTATCAGGCATGAGCCGCTGCCGTGGTATCCAGGTGAAACGCTGGACCTGCCATTCCTCTTCGTGATCGGTATCTGGTGCGCCATTATTTCGGCACTCGGGTTCACCGGCGTTTACGCCTATCGCATCGCCGAAGAAGCGCGGCAGCTCGGCGATGCATTGAGCGCTGCCGAACTTATTCTCCAGCGCGAACAACATCTGTCGGCGCTGGATGGGCTGGCTGCAGCAGCGGCCCACGAGCTGGGCACGCCGCTGGCAACGATTGCACTGGTGGTGAAGGAAATGCAGCGCGCCCACACCACCGATCCAGCCCTTGCCGAAGATATAGCCTTGCTTCATTCCCAGACCCAGCGCTGCCGGGAAATTCTCCAGCGGCTGACCAGTCTTTCGTCGGAAGGCGAGGAACACATGTCGCGCCTGCCGCTCTCCTCGCTTATCGAGGAGGTCATAGCGCCGCACCGCAACTTCGGCATCGCTATAGACGTACAAAAGATGGAAGGCCCAAAGCCCGAACCTGTCACCCGACGCAATCCTGGCCTGCTGTATGGCCTCGGCAATCTCGTGGAAAATGCAGTCGATTTTGCGCGAGGTACAGTCAACGTTACCTGGGGCTGGACGGACGGCAATGTGAGTGTGACCATTCAGGATGACGGTGAAGGATTTAAACCGGAAATCCTCGACCGTATCGGCGAGCCTTATATGACCAGCCGCGACAATACGCGGAACGGCGGTGGCCTTGGCCTCGGCCTGTTCATTGCAAAAACCCTGCTGGAACGCTCGGGCGCGCATATCACCTTTCGCAATCGTAACAATCCAGGGCAGGGCGCAGAGGTAAAAGTGGTCTGGCCGCGTTCCGCATTTATATCCAGCTGAAGAAGGACGCCATATGACGATCCCGCTTGAGATCCAAAGGGCGACGGAGGAGTTCGACAAGTTTCTCCATATGGCTCGGGACGAGGCAGGACTCGCCACGCGCAATCAGGCCTATACGATGGTGGAGGCTGTTCTGCTCACCTTCCGTCACCGGTTGGACGTCGATCAGGCGATTCGCTTTGCCGCGATATTGCCGCCAGTTCTTCGCGCCATTTTTGTAGCAAACTGGGATATCGTCGAAGCGAAACGGCCATTTCAGAACCGCCAGGCTTTGACCCGCGAAGTGCAGTCTCTGCGTAAAGATCACAATTTCGCAACGGATTCAGCTATTTACGACGTTGCAAAGACGCTGCGTGTACATATCGATCAAGTGGAGCTGGATGATTTTCTGGCGGGACTTTCCGATGAGGCACGGGAATACTGGTCCGTCTGAAGCAGATTTACGCGCAGCCGCACGATTTTCCTATCAAATCCTTGTGTTCACAGCTCGAAATATTCTGAAAATACAATGGCTTGGATTGTTTCGATGTGCGAGCGAATGCTGAAATTGCTTCAACAATTCAATGGCTATTTGACTTTTTGACGCAGGGGTATCAATAAGGAAAGAAAAATACAGGCAGGAAGCACCCGATGGACGACTTGAAGCAGGAAGACACCGAAGCCATAGGCAACGATCCGACCCTCCTTCTGGTTGATGACGACAAGCCCTTCTTGCAGCGCCTTGCCCGCGCCATGGAGAGCCGGGGTTTTCAGGTGACGACTGCGGAATCGGTTGAGGAAGGCATCGCCGCCGCCAAGGCCGCTGCCCCGGCCTATGCGGTCGTGGATATGCGGCTCGGTGACGGCAACGGTCTCGATATCATCGAGGCTATTCGTTCGCGCCGTGCCGATACGCGCGCAATCGTCCTCACCGGGTACGGCAATATCGCAACGGCTGTGAATGCTGTTAAGCTTGGCGCTATCGACTATCTGTCGAAGCCTGCGGATGCAGATGAGGTCTTCGCTGCATTGACCCGTCGTCCCGGCGAAAAGGTTGCACCGCCGGAAAACCCGATGTCTGCCGACCGGGTTCGCTGGGAACACATCCAGCGCGTCTATGAAATGTGCGAACGCAATGTCTCCGAGACCGCACGTCGTCTCAACATGCATCGCCGTACATTGCAGCGCATTCTGGCAAAGCGCGCTCCGCGTTAAGTCAGGCTGCTAAGTCAATCTATCTCGGTCTCGGGCACATCGAGACCGGCAAGTTCGGCGATTGTCAGGCGGGCGGCACCCGCTCGCGCAAAGCGTAACATCAATGCCTTTCGCGTTGCGCCCGTTAATTTATGTTCCGGCGCATCACACATAATCTCCGCTCCATATCCATCAGAGAGAATGAAGCCGCATTCCTGCGGAAATATCTCGCGTGGCACCGCCGGATGCGTAGCGAAGAACAGCCGGTCGCAATAAGAGCGGTATTCTGGCCATTTGTGGTCCGCCTTCCAGTCCTCAATCGATGATTTGATCTCCACGATCCAGATTTCACCCTTGCGGCTGACCGCGATCAGGTCCGCTCGCCTGCCGGATGCCAGTGGCAGTTCAGGTAATGTGGCAAGCCCCATTTCCAGAAAAAGGCGCTGCACACCACGCCGTACAAGCATGGCGTTTTCCGACTGTCGACCGTCGGAAAGTGGGTGGGTCTGGTTGGGAATCACGATTGGCATGGCGTAGTTTGTGCGTGGATTCAGATCAAAACAATCGGAAAACTGGGACGAACCGTACGAAAACTGCGGCAAGTTGGCAAAACGTGGCCAAAAAATGTCTTATTTAAGGAATTTTCAATTTACGGTTAACGCCTGGTTAACAATACTACCGCATCTTCGACAAGAATGAGCGATTCGCTTCTATCTCCGGCCCATCGTGGTCCCATTGACGGAATGAACCAATCTGGGGGAATGCATGAATTCTCGCGTCCTAAAATTGACGACGGCTCTTTTTCTGGCAGGCGCATTGGCAGGCTGCTCGACCGCAGGCGGCACTTTCTACACCGCTTCCTATTCTTCGGTCAGTGACGCCGGCTATGTCGTCCCGGCCATCCCAAGCGAAAAGATCCAGGCGCAATATCGCCGTCAGATCGTCAAATATCCGACCGACGAAGCCCCTGGTACGATCATCGTCGATACGCGCGAAAAGTTCCTCTATCTCATCATGCCGGAAGGCAAGGCCATGCGTTACGGCATCGGTGTCGGCCGTGAAGGATTTGAATGGTCCGGTACGGCGCGCGTCGCCATGAAGCGGGAATGGCCGACCTGGACGCCGCCTTCCGCTATGATCAAGCGCCAGCCGGAACTGGCAAAGTATCGCAACGGCATGGACCCCGGCCTGCGCAATCCGCTCGGCGCGCGCGCCTTATATCTCTATAACAAGGGTGGTGACACGGGCTATCGTCTGCACGGAACGCCGGAATGGTGGTCCATCGGCAAGGCCATGTCTTCTGGCTGCATCCGCCTCATGAATCAGGACATCATGGATCTTTACGACCGCACCGAACAAGGTGCAAAGGTCGTCGTGAAGCAGTAAGTCCGATGATGACAGATATGAAAAAGGCCGCTTCAAGCGGCCTTTTTCTTTATAAATCTGGGTGAAATCAGATCTGTTCGACCTGCTGTACTTCCGGCACGAAATGGCGCAGAAGGTTCTGGATGCCGTGCTTCAAAGTTGCCGTCGATGAGGGGCAGCCGGAGCAGGCGCCCTTCATGTTCAGGAATACGGTGCCGTTCTCGAAGCCGCGGAAGGTGATGTCGCCACCATCCTGTGCAACTGCCGGACGAACGCGGGTTTCAATCAGTTCCTTGATGATTTCAACGGTTTCGGCATCGGCCTCATCGAAGAATTCTTCGTCGCCATGTGCGGCAGCAGCGTCAGCATTGCTGTTGCCAGCCATTGCTGGGGCACCCGACATGAAATGTTCCATGATCGTGCCGAGAATGGCGGGCTTCAGGTGCTGCCACTCGCCGTCGTCCTTGGTGACGGTAATAAAATCGTAGCCGAAGAAAACACCGGTCACGCCCGGAACCGAAAAAAGCTTGGCTGCAAGCGGCGATGTGTTGCCAGCGGTGGACGGATCGCGGAAATCGGCGGTACCTTCCGGCATCACGACCTTGCCGGGAAGAAACTTCAGGGTCGCCGGGTTGGGCGTGGTTTCAGTCTGGATGAACATGCCAGTTGTCCCGCTTTCAGATTTTGGAACGATTCTCGTAAGCGCAGATCCACATGGACGCAAGTGCTGTCCCGATGCTGCGCGTATCAGTTATCATCAATATAGGGTGATTAGGTCACCGCATCAATGTCATCGTCGCTCATACCTGCCGGAATGACTGTAACTGGGATAGGAAACTGGGAGCGACTGGCAAGCGATTGCACGAGAGGGCCGGGGCCTTCCTTGCCTGAACCGGCAGCCAGAACCAGAATGGCGATGTCCTGATCTTCTTCGATGAGGCTAATCAATTCCGAGGCGGTTTCGCCCTCACGGATGTTGATTTCCGGCTCGATGCCCTGGGCTGCACGCACAGTTGCGGCGAATTTTTCCAGCGCTGCGCGAGCACGATCCTGCGCTTCGGAACGCATGATTTCGCCGACACCCAGAATTTGCTGGAAATCAGAGTCATCAATCACGAAAAGCAGGATGAGGGAGCCGCCCGTATTTTTTGCACGGCGCGCGGCATAGGCAACGGCGCGCCCGCATTCGGGCGTCTCATCGATGACAGCAAGAAACTTGCGGCGGTGACCGGCTTCCCGGCTAAGTCGTTTTGATACCATGGCCGCAATTTGCCATCGGGATTGGCCGTCTGCAAGCTGACATTTAGTGGGCACTTGAGGATCGGATGATGTTTTTCAAACTGAAACAAGCGGCAGCAAAAAGCCGCCGCCTGTTGGATAATTGAGAAATCTAGTTCTGCAGCCAGCCCACGATGTCGCGAACATGACGCATAGTTTGTTCTGCAATCACGCCCGCACGCTCGCCACCATCGCGCAGAACGCTGTCGATATGGGCAGGATCGGCAACCAGGCGGCGCATCTCATGAGTGATCGGCGAAAGCTTGGCTACGGCCAGATCGGCGAGCGATGCCTTGAATTCGGAGAACTGGCGACCGCCGAATTCGTTGAGCACATCTTCCTTCGACTGGGAGGAAAGTGCTGCATAAATACCAACCAGATTATCCGCTTCCGGACGACCGGTGAGACCATCGAGCTCGGTAGGCAGACCATCCGAGTCGGTCTTTGCCTTGCGGATTTTCTTGGTGATGGTCTCTTCGTCGTCGATCAGATTGATGCGTGACAGATCAGACGGATCGGACTTCGACATTTTCTTGGTGCCGTCGCGCAGCGACATGATGCGCATGGCTGGACCGGAAATCATCGGTTCCGTCATCGGGAAGAAGCCGGAAACCTGCTCGTCACCAACCTGCATATCCACACCCACGCCGAGCGAAGCGATGCGATCCGAATAGTCATTATTGAATTTCTGAGCGATATCGCGGGTCAACTCCAGATGCTGCTTCTGGTCCTCACCCACTGGCACTGCGGTTGCGCGGTAAAGCAGGATGTCGGCGGCCATCAGGCTCGGATAAGCAAAAAGGCCGAGCGAAGCATTTTCGCGGTCCTTGCCTGCCTTGTCCTTGAACTGGGTCATGCGGCTCATCCAGCCGATGCGCGCAATGCAGTTGAACACCCATGCCAGCTCCGCGTGCTGCATGACACGGCTCTGGTTGAAGACGATGCTTCTCTTCGGGTCAATGCCAGCAGCAAGGAAAGCTGCGGTGACTTCACGGGTCGATTGCATAAGTTCGGCCGGATCGGGCGCAATGGTCAGCGCGTGCATGTCCACGACGCAATAGATGCATTCCTGCGTCTCCTGAACCTCGACCCACCGCTTGATCGCCCCAAGGTAATTGCCAAGGTGAAGATTTCCGGTCGGTTGGACGCCGGAGAAGACAAGCGGTTTGAACGTGCTCATGATCGTTTCCTGAAAAAGTTAGCCCCGCCGGTGGAGAGCGGGGATTTTGAATGCTGGTCTTTTCGCAGAGACGCAGCCGCCTTTCAAGCGTGAATTATTGCTCCCTTTCAGGGACTTTCTTTGCTGCACCACGCTTGATGTTGCGGCGGATCATTCCTGTATTGGCGCCGCCAAGACCGAAGGCCAAGCCGAAATAGACCACCATTGCTGCAACGACGATAGCGGTAACGGTTCCCGCCCGCACGACAAGCGGCGCTGCGGAGGAAAGCTCGTGGGCAAAATAGCCGATGGCATATTGGATGCCGACAGCCATGATCCCGGCAGCGACGAGGAGGCGCGGAATACGTGTGAGCAGTGGAATATCCTGTCCCCAATGGCCGCGCTTCACCAGTGTCGCAAATAGTAGGATGGTATTGACCCAGCCCGCAATGATTTCCGCCGTGGCGATACCGGTCGGACCGAAATGCGGGAAAAGCGTGATGGCAAGCGAGACGTTCACCGCCACCGAAATGGCAGCGAAGATCATCGGCGTGCGTGTATCCTCGCGGGCGAAAAAGCCGGGAATAAACGCCTTGATCAGCACGAAAGCGGGCAGGCCAAGGCCGTAGATAGCCAGAATATTGGAAACGACGAGCGTGGAATCCGGGCTAAACTTGCCACGTTCGAACAAAAGCCTGACGATGGGTTCCGACATGACCAGAAGAGCGGCAGCGGCTGGCAACGTCAGAAACAGGGTGAACTCGACCGAGCGGTTTTGCAGGTTCGACGCTTCCTTCATATGACCACCACGCAGCGCGCGTGACAGTTCCGGCAGAAGCACGGTCGCGACCGCGATGCCGACGACGCCGAGCGGAAGCTGATAGATGCGGTCCGCATAGACGAGCGATGACACCGCACCTTCCATGCCCGATGCGATATTGGTGTTGATGAGAAGGTTGATCTGCGTGATACCGCCGGTGATGGCGGCAGGAAGCGCCAGCACCAGAAGCCGTTTGACATTCGATGTCAGGCGCGGACGGCGGAAGCCGATCTTGATGCCTGCGTTGCGCACGGCAACCCAAACGATAGCAAGCTGTACAAGACCGGCGGCCATGACGCCCCAGGAAAGGCCGTAGCCGACCGAAAGCGCGTCATAGCCACGCCACCATGCGAAAGCCAGCACCCCGATCAGAATGATATTGAGGAACACCGGCGCAATAGCCGCCGCGAAATAGCGGTGCAGCGAATTGAGCATCCCCCCCATCATCGCCGCCAGCGACATGCAGGCGAGATAGGGGAACATGATGGTTGCCAGACGCACCGTATTGTCGAATTTCACCGGATCGTCAGTGAAGCCCGGTGCGATCACCGTACGCACGATGAAGGGCATGGAAAGTTCCATCACAATGGTCAGGAACAGAAGCACGGTGAAGAGAACGCCGAAGACTTCTTCGGAAAAACGGCGCGCGCCGTCCATGCCGTTCTTTTCGATTTCCTTGGCAAAAAGCGGTACGAAAGCTGAATTGAACGCGCCTTCGGCAAAGAGCCTGCGAAAGGTGTTCGGGAAACGGAAAGCGGCATTGAAGGCGTCAGCTACCGGGCCGGTGCCGAGTGCTGCGGCCATGAACATCTCGCGCGTGAAGCCGAAAATGCGGCTCATCAGCGTTCCGGACGCGACCGTGGCGAACTTTTTGACCAAACTCATTTACTGAAAAACCTATGCTGCGGCCTGCGACGAGCGGCCGTTTGTCTTATTGCCAGTATCTCCGCTCAGAACACCAAGCAGCTTGCGCCTGATATTGCCCTGGCGGGTGGCGTTTGAAATCTTGTGACCCACAAGGTCAGTCACGTAAAAACTGTCGATCACCTTCTCGCCGAAGGTGGTGATATGAGCCGATGCAATATCCAGCGAAAGGTCGGAAATAAGGCCGGTCAGTTCTGAAAGCAAACCGGGCCGGTCCAGACCTTCCACCTCGATGACGGTAAACTTGTTGGAGAGCGTGTTGTTGATCTCGACACGCGGCTCTACCTTGAAAGCCTTGGCAGCTTTCTTCGGTTTTGTACGCCTGGCGAGCACGTCGGGCAGATGGGCCTTGCCGGACAATACATCCTCGATGACCTTGCCGACACGTTCAGCACGGCGACGTTCGTCATCGTCAGTATCGAACTCGCGGCTTATGAGGATGGTATCAAGTGCGCGCCCGTCACCAGTGGTGAAAATCTGCGCGTCGACGATGTTGGCGCCAGCCGCTGCACAGGCACCGGTGATGATCGACAACAGGCGTGGATGGTCGGGCGCCAGCACCGTAATTTCTGTAACTGCCTCGAAAGTATGCGGCTTGGCCATGGTGGCTAGCGCCCGCTCTTCGCGATCAGCTTCGCGAATGAAATGGGCATGCCGGACCTGATCCTCGAGACTGACGGTCAGAAAATAGTTGGTGTAGTGAAGTGCCAGATAGGCATCGCGCTTGTCCTTCGGCCAATCGGAAAGCCGTTCGGCAAGCGCTTCTCGCGCCTGATGGTCGCGGTCGGCACGCGACAATTCCGAAAAGCCGCCGGTCAGGACCAGTTCGGTTTCGTAGAAGAGCGTGCGCAGAAGCTGGCCCTTCCAGCCATTCCATACGCCGGGACCGACCGCCTTGATGTCGCAGACGGTCAGGATCAGGAGAAGCTTCAACCGCTCCATGGTCTGCACTGTGTCTGCGAAGTCGATGATGGTTTTGCGATCATTGAGATCACGCGACTGTGCCACCATGCTCATGGTGAGATGCTCGCGCACAAGCCATTCGACGGTTTCCGTTTCGGTAGGGGTAAGACCCAGCCGTGGTCCCAGCCTGCGGGCGATGCGCGCGCCAGCGACGGAATGATCTTCCGGGCGGCCCTTGGCGATGTCGTGCAAGAGCAGCGCCACATAAAGCAGGTTGCGGTCGCGCTTGATCGTGGTGATCAGATGGTTGGAAAGCGGATGCTCGTTTTCCAGCTCGCCATGTTCGATTTCCGACAGAACGGCAATGCAGCGCAGCAGATGCTCGTCTACCGTATAGTGGTGATACATGTTGAACTGCATCATGGCGACGATCTTGCCGAAGTCCGGAATGAATTTTCCGAGCACACCGGATTCGTTCATGCGGCGCAGAATGAGTTCGGGGTTGCGCGGCGAAGTCAGGATTTCGAGGAAAAGCTTGTTGGCTTCGGGATTTTCACGCAGATCGGAATTGATGAGTTTCAGCGAGCGGGTGAGGCTCTGCATCGCTTCGGGGTGAAATTCCAGCCCGTGCTTGTCGGCCAGATGGAAGAGACGGAGGATATTGACCGGGTCTTCCTTGAAAACCTCTGGACGTGCGATGTTGATGCGGTGATTTTCCGAAACGAAATCGCCATCGGCGGAAAGCTTGCGCTTGCGTCGCGAGAACGTAAGGAAGATGCGGTTGAAGCCTGGAACATGCTTGGCCTGCTGTTCTTCCAGTGCAGCACAGATGATGCGGGTGAGATCGCCCACATCCTTTGCCACGAGGAAGTAGTGCTTCATGAAGCGTTCGACATAATTCTGGCCGGGATGCGCCGTATAGCCAAGGCGTTGGGCGATTTCCGGCTGGATGTCGAAGGAAAGGCGCTCTTCTGCCTTCAGCGTCGCGAAGTGCATGTGGCACCGCACCGCCCAGAGAAAATCTTCCGCCTTGTTGAACAGCTTCAGCTCGGCTCGTGACAGAACACCGAGCTTGACCAGCTCTTCCTTGGTTTTGACGCGGTAAAAGTATTTGGTGATCCAGAACAGCGTATGCAGGTCGCGCTGGCCGCCCTTTCCTTCCTTGACGTTAGGCTCAACCAGATAGCGGGTTTCGCCTGCCTTGCGGTGGCGCTGGTCGCGCTCGGCAAGCTTGGCCTGGATGAATTCCGGGCCGGTATCCTTGACGATTTCCTCGTCGAAGCGGGTAACAAGCGTTCTGAAGAGCTCGCGATTGCCGGTTAGAAACCGCGCATCGAGAATTGCCGTGCGTATCGTCATGTCTTCGCGCGAAAGCCGGATGCATTCATCGATGTTGCGCGTGGAATGACCGACTTTCAGCCCCATGTCCCACAGCATGTAGAGCGTATATTCGACAACCTGCTCGCCCCAGGGGGTCTGCTTGTAGGGCAGCAGAAACAGAAGATCGATATCCGACCCCGGCGCCAGTCCGCCGCGCCCGTAACCGCCGACAGCGACGATAGCCATGTTCTCGGCCTTCGACGGGTTGACCATCGGATAGGCTTTGGTGGTGGCGAATTCGAACAGCGCCTCGATCAGCGTATCCATGAGAAAGGACAGACGTTTGGCGCAGAGCGTGCCGCCGCCATCCTTCATCAGCATGCCTTCCGCATTGGCGCGACCGCGCACCAGCGCGTCCTTCAGAGCCTGAAGAACCACTTTTCGCACGGTAGGACTGGTGTAGCTTTCGTCCGTGGAATCCGCCAGTTCATTGAGCTTGCGGTGTAGCGTCTCGGGATTGACGATCTCTTCCAGCTTAAGGTCGTGTGCGCTCATGCGGCATGTAGATCCGGTTTGCGGAGAAAAGGATAGTGGACGATGGCTATCCTATAGCCGCTTTTATGGATGATGAATATCCAAAAGCAAAGGCCGGGGAAACCCGGCCTTTGTATTACTCTTCGCGGTTCTTTCAGTTCGTCGCGTTATAGGCGGTAATTGCCGCCATATTGACGATGTCGGAATCCTTCGCGCCGATGGTGACGATCTGTGCTGGCTTGTCGAGACCGACGAGCAACGGACCTATGACGGTCGCTCCACCCAGTTCCTGCAACATGTCGGCGGCAATCGAGGCCGAATGATTGTCCGGCGTGACGATGACATTGGCCGGACCCGACAGGCGGATGAACGGATATTGTTCCATCAGCTTCGGGTTCAGCGCCACATCGGCACTCATTTCGCCGTCGAATTCGAAATCGACATGACGCGTTGCCAGAATGCGGACGGCTTCCTGAATGCGCGCGGAACGCTCACCGCCCATATGGCCGAAAGTCGAGAAGGCAGTCAGCGCGACACGCGGTACATAGCCCATGCGGCGCGCCATGCCAGCAGCTTCGACCGCAATATCGGCAAGTTCTGCTGCGGTAGGCATTTCATGAACGGCGGTATCGGCGATGAACACCGTGCGCCCGCGGCAAAGTGCGATGGAAACACCGACCATGCGATGGCCGGGCTTGGAATCGATCACACGACGCACGTCGTCCAGACCCGTCGCATAATTACGGGTCACGCCCGTCACCATGCCGTCGGCATCGCCAAGCGCCACCATGCAGGCCGCAAAATGATTGCGGTCATTATTGATGAGACGGTGGCAATCGCGTGTCAGATAGCCTTTGCGTTGCAGTTTCTCGTAGAGATAGTCGGCATAGGCGGCATTGCGGCTCGACAGACGTGCATTGATGATTTCGATGCCCGGGCGGTCGAGATCGAGACCGGCAGCTTTCGCTGTATCCTTTACCCGTTCCTCGCGGCCGACCAGAATAGCGGTGCCGAGACCCTGATTGACGTAGGAAACGGCGGCACGCATCACCTGTTCTTCTTCACCTTCGGCAAAGACGATGCGCTTTGGCTGACGGCGGACACGTTCATAGATGCCGCGCAGCGTGGAAGCGATCGGATCGCGACGCGCCGACAATTCGCGCTTGTAGCCTTCTATGTCGGCAATGGCGCGCCCGGCAACGCCGGTTTCCATCGCCGCCTTGGCGACCGCAGCCGAGACGGACGCAAGCAGGCGCGGATCGAACGGCACCGGAATGATGTAGCTCGAGCCGAAACGCGGACGACTGCCCTGATAGGCGGCAACCACATCGTCCGGCACATCCTCACGGGCAAGTTCAGCCAGCGCGTTGACGGCAGCGATCTTCATCGCGTCGTTGATGGTGGTTGCACGAACGTCGAGTGCGCCACGGAAGATGTAGGGGAAGCCAAGGACATTGTTGACCTGGTTCGGATAATCCGAACGACCGGTGGCGACGATGGCATCGTCACGGATGCGTGCCACTTCTTCGGGCGTGACTTCCGGGTCGGGATTGGCCATGGCGAAGATGATCGGGTTCGGTGCCATGGAACGGACCATGTCTTCGGTGAACGCGCCTTTGGCCGAAAGGCCGAACACGACATCCGCACCGTTCATGGCATCTGCGAGCGACCGCTTGTCGGTTTTCACCGCATGGGCGGATTTCCATTGGTTCATGCCCTCTTCGCGACCCTGATAGACGACGCCTTTGGTGTCGCACAGGATGACGTTTTCCGAGGCAAAACCCATCGCCTTGATGAGTTCGATACAGGCAATACCCGCCGAACCTGCGCCATTGCAGACGAGCTTCGTCGTCTTCATGTCGCGACCGGTCAGATGCAGCGCATTGATGAGGCCGGCAGCAGCGATGATAGCCGTTCCGTGCTGGTCGTCGTGGAAAACCGGAATGTCCATCAATTCGCGCAGGCGCTGCTCGATGATGAAGCAGTCGGGCGCCTTGATATCTTCCAGATTGATGCCGCCGAAAGACGGTCCGAGATAGCGTACCGCATTGATGAAGGCATCGATGTCGGTCGTATCGATCTCAAGATCGATGGAATCGACATCGGCAAAGCGCTTGAACAGAACAGCCTTGCCTTCCATCACCGGCTTTGATGCGAGCGCACCCAGATTGCCGAGTCCGAGAATGGCGGTGCCGTTCGAGATGACGGCGACCAGATTGCCCTTGGCCGTATAGTCATAGGCGCGGGCGGCGTCTTCGGCGATTGCCTTTACCGGCACGGCAACGCCCGGAGAATAGGCGAGCGACAGATCGCGCTGCGTGGTCATGGGCTTGGTGGGGTTGATCTCCAGCTTACCCGGGCGGCCCTGCGCGTGAAAGTCTAGCGCTTCCTTCTCACTGGCTGTGGGTGCGCGTTCTGATGTGTTGCCCTTCGGCGTCGAGGCTGGCATGTTCCCTCCGGTTTCATCTGCGGGAGAACCTCGATAGCGCCAGTCACGCATCGTGTAAACAGTGCTTCGAGGAATAGATATTCATCCAAAAGTGATGGAATACGAAATTTTATAACTTTAGCCTTGTCGGCTAAGCAATAAATGAAGGTTTGTAGATGGAAACGACGGCTAACGAACATAGCTCGGGAGCGGAAGAAAACACCGCCGAGGCAGCGCCCGTTCGCCTGACGCCCATGATGGAACAATATATTGAGATCAAGGCGGCGAATGTCGATTCGCTGCTCTTCTATCGCATGGGCGATTTTTACGAACTGTTCTTCGATGATGCAGTGGAGGCCTCTGCGGCTTTGGGTATCACGCTCACCAAGCGCGGCAAGCATCTGGGAGAGGATATTCCCATGTGCGGTGTGCCTGTCCATGCTGCCGACGATTATCTGCAGAAGCTGATCACCAAGGGCTATCGCGTCGCGGTCTGTGAACAGGTGGAAGACCCGGCAGAGGCGAAGAAGCGCGGCTCCAAATCGGTGGTGAAGCGTGATGTGATCCGTCTCGTCACGCCGGGCACGCTGACCGAAGAAAAATTGCTGGACCCATCCGAAGCCAATTTCCTGATGGCGATGGGGCGTACGCGCGGCGACGGTGCGCTGGCGCTGGCCTGGATCGATATTTCAACCGGAACTTTCCGTGTGGCGGAAACCACGCCGGACCGGCTTTTCGCCGATGTGATGCGGGTAGACCCGCGTGAACTGGTTGTGGCTGACAGCGCCTTCCATGATGAGGAACTGCTTCCGGTCTTCGATCTGGTCGGCAAGGCGGTAACGCCGCAACCGGCGACCCTCTTTGACAGCGCGGCTGCGGAAGCGCGAATCCAGCGCTATTTCAATGTCGCGACATTGGATGGTTTTGGCCAGTTCAGCCGTCCTGAACTTTCAGCCATTTCCGGGGCAATCGCCTATATCGAAAAGACGCAGATTTCCGAGCGTCCACCCTTGATGCGGCCCGAACGCGAGCATGAGGGCGGCACGCTTTTCATCGACCCGGCCACACGCGCCAGTCTTGAACTTGCCCGCACCATGTCTGGCAATCGCGACGGCAGTTTGCTGAAGGCCGTTGATCGTACGGTGACGGGTGGCGGCGCGCGGCTTCTTGCCGAACGCCTGACGGCACCGCTCACCAATCCGAAGGAAATCGCGCTGCGGCTCGATTCCGTTTCCTGGTTCCTGAGCGAGCAGTCGCTTTGCGAAGGCATGCGCGCGGAACTCAAGGGTGTGCCAGATATGCCGCGCGGACTCTCGCGTCTTGCCGTTGGGCGCGGTGGCCCGCGTGATCTGGGTAGCCTTGCCCGAGGCTTCGAGGCTGCACATGTCATTGCGGGCCTGCTGGAAAGCGCGTTGCTGCCCGACGAACTGGCTCATGCCCGTGATGCCGTCAGTGCCATGCCTGCCATCTTTACCGCCCATCTCGACCGGGCCTTGGCTGACGAATTACCGCTTTTGAAGCGTGACGGCGGTTTTGTGCGCGCGGGCTATAATTCCGAACTCGACGAGATGCGGGCCTTGCGCGACCAGTCGCGCCGGGTGATCGCCGGTCTGCAGGCCAATTATATTGAAGAGACCGGTATCAAATCGCTGAAGATCAAGCATAACAACGTGCTTGGTTATTTCATCGAGGTGACGGCCAACAATGCCGGGGCGATGACGGATACGGATGAAGCCAAGGGCCGCTTCATCCATCGCCAGACCATGGCCAATGCCATGCGCTTCACCACGACCGAACTGGCGGAACTCGAAAGCAAGATCGCCAATGCCGCCGACCGCGCATTGTCCATCGAGCTTGCCGTGTTCGAGGAACTGACGGCGGAAGCCGTTTCCCATGCCGACAGTATTCGTGCCGCTGCATCGGCGCTTGCGGTTTTCGACGTCTCGGCAGCGCTCGCCGTGCTGGCGGAGGAGCAGGGCTATTGCCGCCCGCAAGTCGATGACAGCCTGTCCTTCAACATTGTTGCCGGTCGTCATCCGGTCGTCGAGCAGGCCCTGCGGCGTCAGGCAGCCAATCCGTTCGTTGCCAACGATTGCGATCTCTCGCCGCAAGCAGACGGCGGAAATGGTGCCATCTGGCTTCTGACCGGCCCGAACATGGGCGGTAAGTCGACCTTCCTGCGCCAGAATGCTTTGATTGCGATCATGGCGCAGATGGGTTCCTTCGTGCCTGCTGGTTCCGCACAGATCGGTGTCGTGGACCGGCTGTTCAGCCGCGTCGGTGCTTCCGACGATCTGGCGCGTGGACGCTCGACCTTCATGGTCGAAATGGTGGAAACGGCTGCAATCCTTAATCAGGCAGGCGAGCGCTCTCTGGTGATCCTCGATGAGATCGGGCGCGGTACAGCCACTTTCGACGGACTGTCCATCGCCTGGGCAGCGGTCGAATATTTGCATGAAAAGAACCGTTGCCGGGCTTTGTTTGCCACGCATTTTCATGAAATGACCGCACTTTCAGAAAAGCTTGAGCGGCTTTCCAACGTCACCATGCGGGTCAAGGAATGGGACAATGATGTCGTCTTCCTGCACGAGGTGGCAAAAGGGGCTGCCGATCGTTCCTATGGCGTGCAGGTGGCGCGTTTGGCCGGTCTGCCGGAAGCAGTCGTCAATCGTGCGCGCGATGTGTTGCACCAGCTTGAAGCAGGCGAAACCTCCGGCAAGGCGGACAAGCTCATCGATGATCTGCCACTGTTCTCCGTCGTCTTGCAGCAGGAAAAGCCGAAGCCACAAGTTCAGGCGAAAGATAGTGAACTGGCCAAGGCTGTCTCTGGCATCAGTCCCGATGAACTGACGCCCCGAGAAGCGCTGGACCTGATCTACAAGCTGAAGGAACTGGCCGGAAAGGCGTGAGCTGAGCTTCAGAAGCAAAAAGGCGAAGCAGATGCTTCGCCTTTGTTATTACACGAAGCGGTTCGCTTCAGCGCCGTAATAGGTAATGTAGCGGCTGGAAATCCGCTCGATGGGCAGAATGATGAAAACATCGGTCGTGCCGAATGCCTCGTCGATTACTGCACCGTCACCGATCATTGCGCCAAGACGCAGATAGCCTTTCACCAAAGGCGGCATCGAGAACAATGCAACCTTGTTGTTGATGGCTTCCTTCGGCATCAGGTCCATGGCCTGATAACGATTGGGCAAGGCGCGCACGTCCCAGTCGTCCGTGGCACGGCAGTTATGATGCAGGAACGACAGGCCGAGCGCATGCGCTGCAGGCACAGCGCCGTGGAATGAAGCGCAACCAAACATCACATCGATGGAATGGCGGCGGCAATAGGCCCAGGCACCTTGCCACAGAAGCTCCACAGTGCGCTTGGAGCGGTATTCCGCCTTCACGCAGGAGCGTCCCAGTTCAAGCAGACGGAGGTTCGGGCGCGAAAGAGCCAGACGCTGCACGTCATATTCGTCGGCAGAATAGAAGCCGAGCGCCTTTTCCGCCTGATCACTGCGCATCAGACGATAGGTGCCGACAATCTGCTGGTGCTCCGGCACGGGCAGGGCGGTATCGTAAACGAGCAAATGATCGCAAATGGCGTCGAAGCGGTCGGCGTCACGAAGCTCGACTGCTTCTATGCTCTCCCGGCGCGCGCCCATTTCGTCGAAGAAGACGCGGAAACGCAATTCCTGCGCGGCCTCGATAGCCTCGCGTGAGTTTGCAAGCCGTACTTCCAGCGATCCGATGCGTCCTAGAATGATGGGATCGCCGTTGGACGCGAACAGCGCCTGTTGTGCTTCTAAGCCTGACATGACCGTATCATCAATGATTTGCTGGTCCATTCCAAGCAGTACTGTCATGATGATGGCTCCTGATTTGTCTATTCACGTATTCCTGAACGGCTTTCCCACTGATATTTCAGCGAGAGCTAACCAATTCCAATCCGCGTTCAGTCGATTGCATGGACAAGGTGTCCAATTCGACCGAAGCAGTACAGATTCAGTGCTACGCGACGATGACAGAAGCATGTCACCAATGTGTCAATTCGGATGACTGGACCTTATCCTCTTCAAAAAGCTTTTAATTTTAAGAGATCAAATTATGCGAAAGGCAGAAACTGTTCAACCTGTTGAGTTAGCGGGCAGCCCGCTCGCGCCGCCAACCAAGGAATTCTTCCAGAATTATGAGGCCCGCGCCGATGGTAATGAACGTGTCGGCGAGGTTGAAAACCGCAAATGACCAAGTCGGCAGGTGGAACAGAATATAATCCACCACATAGCCGTGCATAACGCGGTCGATAAGATTGCCGATGGCACCGCCAACGACAAGTGCAAAACCGTAGCGGGCGAAGATGCGGTCCGGCGCGTTGGTCCACCACAGATAAAGCACGAACAAAATAACTGCGGCGGTAAGTGCGACCAGTCCCCAATCATGCAGCCAGGCCAGCATGGAAAAGGCGATGCCCTCATTATGCGTGCGAAACAAGGCAAGGAACGGCAGCAGGTCGATCTGCTGGCCGTAGCCCATCCGCGTTTCCACCAGATGCTTGACACCCTGATCGATCAACACCGTGAGAACTACGACGAAAAGTGAGGACCAAACCGCGTGCCGCTTCATCCGGAAGCCCTTTCATCGAGCGTGAGTGCGTCGCGACGAATTTCGTAGAGCATGACCCCGGTGGCAATCGCAAGATTGAGGGAATCTGCACGACCGGCCTGCGGAATGCGTGCGAGCTTGTCGCAAGTGTCGGCAAGGCTGTCCGGCAGGCCCTGCTGTTCGTTGCCCATCATCAGCACGACCGGCTTGTTGGCATAGGGAATGGTGCGATAGTCGACGGCACCTTTCAGATGGGTGCCGACAACAAGGCCGGAAAAGCCTTTGCGCCAGTTGAGGAAATCGGCTTCCGTCACTTTGTAGAGCGGCATGGAAAAGACAGAACCCATCGTGGCGCGCACGGTTTCCAGCGAATAAGGGTCGGTGGTGTCGCCGATCAGAATAACGCCCTTGGCGCCGACTGCATCGGCGGTGCGGATGACAGTACCCAGATTGCCGGGGTCGCGCACGCGGTCCAGCGCAATATAGACGTCATTGTTCTTCGGCTTGAGGCTTGCAAGCGGGCGATATTGCTGCTCGAAAACACCGACAACCATTTGCGGATTGTCGCGGCGGGTGATGGCAGCCATGATCTTTTCGGTCACTTCCAGCACAAGTCCGCCCTTGGCGAAGGTACGGGCGGCAACCTGCTCAACCATTTTGTTGCCCTTGCCGGATTTGGCGAAGACAAGCGTCTTGATGCGCCAGTCCTGTTCCAGCGCGTCGATGACAAGCTTCAGTCCTTCGGCCAGAAACACGCCCTGCTGGTCGCGGAATTTTTTCAGCGCCAGCGAGCGGAGATCTTTCACGATTGGGTTGGTGAGGCTGGTGACTTCCTTCACCTGCCCCACTTTGGAATACTCGGCACGAGAGCCGCCTTTGGAAAAATCGTCGTCACGGCTCATTTTGCTACCCAGCGGCTGAACATGGATGTGGAAAGCGCGCGCCCGCCCGTTTGGCCGTTGGAACGTTCGCGCAGAATAAGTTCGCCCGATTCGACCGTGCCGCCAAGGCCGGTGAAACGGTCGCGCATCAGTTCGTGAATGGCGAAGAAAGAGGCGCGGATCGAATAGGCAGTCAGGATGACGGCCAGCGGCTTTGGCGTCAGGATGGACCGACATGTATCGACCATTGCGGGCAGATGCTCGAACAACTGCCAGACTTCACCGCTCGGGCCACGCCCATAGGCAGGCGGATCGAGCAGGATAATGTCGTAGAAGCTGCCGCGCCGCTCCTCGCGCTGCACGAATTTCATAGCGTCTTCGCAGATCCAGCGGATTGGCTTATCGGAAAGCCCGGCCATTTCCTGATTTTCACGCGCCCAGAGAATAGCTTTCTTGGATGCGTCCACATGGGTCACTTCCGCGCCTGCCCGTGCCGCCACCAATGAGGCGAGGCCCGTATAGCCGAACAGATTGAGCACCTTCACGCTGCGTCCGGACTTTACACCTTCCCGGACAAGCCCATCCATATAAGACCAATGTGCGGCCTGCTCGGGAAACACGCCGACATGGCGAAATGACGTGAACCGGCCATGAAAGGAAATGCCATCGTGCTGCATCGGCCAGGTTTCGCCGAGCGGCTCTTTTGGAAACGCCCAGCGCCCCATGCCTTCCTCGTCGGTGTTGCCGGTGAAGACGGCATCGGCCTGATCCCACTCTTTCTGCGGCAGGCTTGGCAACCAGATTGCCTGACCTTCCGGGCGGACAATCCGATAGGGGCCATATTGCTCGAGCTTCAACCCGTTGCCGCTATCGAGAAGCGCATAATCGGGCGAGGGCTCCGTTTCGAGAATGAGCGGCAGTCTTTCTCCCGGGCGTACACCGGCATAAGGCTTGATTTCGCGAAGCGGAGCGGCAGGCTTGTCGTCTACGGGCTTGGGCGCGGCCTTGGCGAATTGGGGGCGCGGTTTCTTGAAAGACGAGCCCTTATTGTCAGGCTTGTCATCAAATCGGCCTTCAAATTTGCTTTCTGAACGCGGCGCATCATGTCTTGCGCGCTCGAAACCACGGTCCTGCTTGCCGCCCGACGGCTTTTTGCCTTTTCCCTTTGGCGCTTTCACCCGAAACTCCAATCATGATGATTGGGGTCTAGGTAGGATAAACAGGGCCGGTGTGAAAGGGGAAAACGACGTTCACGCTCACAAAGGGTATTTCGGCCATGAAAACCCGGAAGTTTTGCCTCCGGGTTTGAGAATAGCGGGCGTTTCAGGAGTTCACGACCGATATATTGCGCTTTTCGGCGGCGGTGCTGCGTTCAAGCAGACGTGCAGCTTCCTGTTTGTACATACGCTCCTTGCGGCGATGCTTGCCCTGCGTGAGCCACGTCACCAGAGAACCGATGACAACACCGAGAAGAAGTGCACCAAACAGCCACAGGAAGAGTGGCGCATTATAGGACAGGGCAGGATTGCCCGGATTGAACGGATCGATCGTGAATTGCACCGATGCGCGATTGGCAACCGACAATGCAATCAGAACCACTGCGAGCGGCACCAGAACGATGATGGCGATGATGCGTTTTGCCGCCATGATATCTATCAGACTGCGCCGTTCAGACGGTCGCGCAGTTCCTTGCCGGTCTTGAAGAAGGGAACCCACTTTTCTTCCACGTCCACCGTTTCGCCGGTGCGCGGATTGCGGCCACTACGGGCAGGCCGGTTCTTCACAGAAAAGGCGCCAAAGCCGCGCAGCTCAACACGATTGCCTTCGGCAAGAGCGTTTGTGATCTCGTCGAATACCGCGCCCACGATGTTTTCGACATCGCGCTGAAAGAGATGCGGATTACGGCTGGCGATAATCTGAACGAGTTCCGATTTGATCACGGCTTTAAACCCCTGTTCTTCTATTTGTTTCATCCGGTATCTACCGGATATTGTGTAAGTTTGCCCGGCTGGCGTCAATTCGTTTCAGGCGTACCGTCAACGTGCCAAACCGAGAGAAGTCCGTCAAGAAAGATGCGTTCCTTGGCGATCTGCTTCAACATGCCGTCTGCCTCCTGCGGCACGCCGAGAAGGCGCGCACCGGCATGAATGATAAGATCGCGCAACGAGAAACCCGTTTCACTGCCGACTGGCTTCCATTCCAGACGCGGCAAATCCTTGGAAAGCCCCTTGCTCGCAAGCCAGGCCACGGCTTCCTCTTCGCCGCCCAATCCGTCGATCAATTTTTTATCCAGCGCCTGCCGCCCGGTAAAAACGGCACCATTGGCAAGCGCAAGCGCCTGTTCATGCGTAAACGAACGGCGCTTTTCGACAATGTCCACGAACCATGCATAGGAATCCATAATCATGTTGCGGATCATACCCTTGGCTTCTTCGCTGGCCGGGCTGAAATAATTGGGTTCTGCCTTGAGTGGCGACGATTTGATGGTTTCGACCTTCACGCCGATCGTATCGAGAAGCTTCGAGACATCGGGATATTGGAACAGAACTCCGATTGAACCAACGATGGATGTCTGCCGCGCGACGATATGGTCGGATGCGCTGGCAATCATGTAACCGGCGGAGGCGGCAAGTGTTCCTACCTGCGTGACGACCGGCTTTTTCTCGGCAATCTTGCGCACGGCTTCGAAAATCGCTTCGCCGCCCACCGTCGTTCCACCGGGCGAATCGAGAACCAGAATCACGCCCTTGACGGCATCGTCCTTGGCTATCTTGTCGAGGCGCTTCAGCAATTCCTCGTTCTCGAAGATGGTGCCTTCAATGCGAACCTTGGCGATATGCGGCTGGTTGAAATTGGTGCCGCGCATGGACCATGAAGCAAAGACGGCGATCAAGGCTGCTATCAGAAGCAGGAAGGCTCCACGCCAGATCGTCAGTTTTCTGCGTAATTTCCGGCGTTCGATAATTGCTTCGGCGTCCTGAACCATTCCCGTCCATCCGTTCGTTCAAATAGCGTGGCTTGCGACCGACAAGTCACCTTTTGCCTTGAATGAAAGCATGCGGCAAGCCTCTTCGAAAAATCGTTCTGGATAGAGATAGTGCCTGAAATACATATTGTAATGACGTCGGGCGCGATTCTTGCGCTTGGCGCAAGGTCAGCTTTCCTGACAGCATTACGCATAACTGTAATTTGACACGATTTTGTGGTATCAAAGAGTTGATTAGCATTCTACCTAATTCGGTAGAGTGAAAATTGGGCTGAATTATCAAAGGCATAAACTGTTCCTGCTGCCTGTTTGGGAGGCGGGTGCGGTGTTTTGTGCGGTATAAAGCTATTGAGCAACCGGCTATTTCACCCCAAATAAACCTTATTGAAATGAAAGAGCGCGACATAGGCGCGCCGATTATTGAATTCTACGGAAGCCGTTGAGGAATAGAACGCAACATGACTGCCGACACCACACATAGCCACGCGCCGCAGGACGCGACTGCTCCGGTTCGCGGTACAGGTGGCGTGCGTTTTGGTGCGTCGGAGAAAGCCGAGACGCTTTTTCATGCTGCACAGCGCCATTCGGTTCGTGTTCGCGTTTTGAAGACCGCGCTACCTGTGGCTGCTATCATCGTAGCTGCCGTCTTCTCATGGTACACATTTCTTGCGACGCCAAACACGCCCATAAAGGTGGAAGTGAACAATGGCGGCGAAAGCGGCAAGCTTGTCATGACAAGCCCGCATTTGAACGGGTACACCAAGGACAATCGCCCCTATTCGATGACCGCTTCCAAGGCGACGCAGGATGCAAAGAACAGCGGCGCGATTTCGCTTGAAGGCATCTCCGCCGAATTGCCGGTTGGTGAAAAGGGCACGGCCAAGGTCGAGGCAACGTCCGGCGTTTACGATAATGCCAATGGACGTTTGCAACTTGATAAGGACTTTACTGTTACGACAGACGAGGGTTTACGTGCGGTGCTGCGTTCTGCGGACATAAACCTCAAGAGCGGGCAGATCACGACCGAGAAGCCTGTCGATATCCGCAGCGGCAGCACGCATATTCTGGCCGACAGCATGCAGGTCAAGGACAACGGCAAGGTTCTGATTTTCGAGAACAAGGTTCGAATGACTGTTGACGGCAGCGTTGTTTCGCCCAACAAGGCTCCCTGAAAAGGGTGCCTGATTTGAGATAGGGGAAGCGTTCGGGCCGATTTATATCTGTGCGGGCGCTTGAGTGCATTTTCAGATCGAAATGTGCTCGAAAACTAATTGTTAGAGCGTGATTCTGATGCAGTCAGGGTGCTACAGGCTCTAAACCGTTTTTTTGATCGCATTTTGAGACGCCGAATGTTCCCATTTGGCTGCAAAGTGCTTAATGTTGCGTCTGACCGCATGTCGGCCCAAGGATGGTCGAGTGCTTCGGGGAGCTGAAGATATATGGAACGCGAGACGGGCAAGATGAACAAGGGTACGATGGCCCGCACTTTGCGGATGGGATTTGCAGTTCTGGCGCTCGGCATTGTCGCGGCTCCGACGGCCTCTTTGGCGCAGGAAGGCGCAGCCGTGAACGGTTTGAAGCTTTCCAACAGCAAGGCGCCTGTCAAGATCGACGCTGACAAGCTGGAAATGCGCGACAAGGAAGGCATCGCCATCTTCACTGGTAATGTTGCCGTTTCGCAGGGCGATGCCTTGCTGAAAGCGGGCCAGATGACCGTTTATTACAATAAAGCCAAGAAAGACGGCGAGGCGCAAGCTCCAGAACCGGCAAGTGCTGGCGTTGGGGGCATCGATTCGTCGAGCATCGATCACATCGACATCTCCGGAAAAGTTTATCTCAAGTCTGGTACGCAGGTCGCAACCGGCGATACCGGTCGTTATGATGCGAAAAATCAGGTGATGGTTCTTCAGGGGCAGAAAGTGGTCCTGACCGATGGCGACAATGTCGTGACCGGTTGCAAGCTGACGGCGCATCTCGATACAGGTCGCGCCAATGTCGAAAGCTGCAAGGGCCAGACCAAGGGTCGCGTATCGATCATCATGGCCCCGAAAGATCAACAGCAGGGCGGTGCTGCGCCCAAGCAGAACTGACCGGAGCAGGCGTGGGATTGTTCTGGAACAAGAAGGCCGACGGGCCGCAAGACGCATCGCAAAATGTCAACGCACCATCCGATGTCGCGGGCGCGATGCCTGGCCAGCCGGGTAAGTCGACGCGTCTCAAGGGGACGCTGGTGGCACGCGGTCTCTGCAAGAGCTATCGCGGTCGGCAGGTCGTCAATGGCGTGTCGTTCGGTGTGCGTGCTGGCGAAGCTGTCGGTATTCTGGGGCCGAACGGCGCAGGCAAGACCACTTGCTTCTATATGGTGACAGGCCTCGTTCCGGCTGATGCCGGTTCCATCGAGATCGACGGGTTCGATGTCACGTCGATGCCGATGTATCGTCGTTCCCGCCTGGGCATCGGTTATCTGCCGCAGGAAGCCTCTATTTTCCGTGGCCTTTCGGTGGAAAACAACATCAAGGCCGTGCTGGAAGTGGTGGAGAAAGATCGCTCCAAGCGCGCTTCCGAGCTGGATGCGCTGTTGGAAGAATTTCACATTGCTCATCTGCGCAAGGCGCCTGCCATTTCTCTTTCAGGCGGCGAGCGCCGTCGTCTCGAAATTGCGCGTGCGCTGGCATCACGCCCAAATTTCATGTTGCTCGATGAGCCATTTGCCGGCGTCGATCCGATCGCCGTTTCGGATATCCAGCAGCTCGTTCGCCATCTAACAAGCCGCGGAATCGGCGTTTTGATTACCGACCATAATGTGCGTGAAACGCTTGGTCTTATCGACCGCGCCTACATCATTCACGCCGGTCAGGTGCTGACACACGGTCGTCCTGCCGAAATCGTCGCCAATCCAGACGTGCGCAGGCTCTATCTCGGCGACCAGTTTACGCTCTGATATTCAGGGTATTTCCGGATCGTTTCACGTTCCTCTTGAAATGCCCTCATTCTGACCGGTCGTCGGTTTGAGCCTGTTATGTTCTGTCCAACGTTGCAGAAAGTGCGGCTGAACCGCGACTATTTCCCCTTTTGTCCCAAAACCGCACATTCTGAATTGACAAGCAAGGTTCATACCAGTTTTCATTCAAATGCGCTTTCAGCCTAAAGTGGCTGCGAGCGGACGGCTTATTCCCTCTGTTCGGGCTCAGGTCCCATGTCGATGGAGCGCCGTGTGAAAGCAAGTTTGCTGTCAAGGGTAGTGTGCATGTTGACCATGTGCTCCGCAGTTATTGACAGGGTTCAACTGGGGGAGAATTACGCGTCGCATGGCTCTGTCGCCCAAGCTCGATTTCCGTCAATCTCAATCGCTGGTGATGACACCGCAATTGATGCAGTCGATCAAACTGCTGCAGATGACGCATATGGAGCTGGAGCAATTTCTCGACGTTGAAATCGAAAAAAATCCGCTGCTGGATCGAATTGAGGCAGCGAATGATGATTTTGCGGGCTCTGAGGCCGTACGGGACGATATCGAAACCGATAGAGAGGATGCGGCGGCGGACGGCTTGTCGGATGGCGACTGGTTCAAAACAGACGCTTCGGATGATGCCGAAAATCTCTCATCCACCTTCGACAGCTCGCTCGAGAATATCTTTCCGGATGATCCGGGCCGCTTCGATGAAATCAGTCCAGATCTTGCCGCACAATGGAAATCCTCTGTCGGAGACGGATATGTTTCAGGCAGCGGTTATGACATTGATCAGGTTACAGCCAGCCGGATGTCGCTGGGTGAGCACGTGGCGGAACAGATCGCGCTGACGTTTTCCAGAGCGGCGGACCGGTTCATTGCGACAGCGCTTGCCGACGCGCTGGACGAGAGCGGTTATCTGCGTATCGATATGATCGGGCTGGCCCAGAATCTGGGTGTGGAAACGATTGAGATCGAACGCATCCTTGGATTGGTGCAAAGCTTTGATCCGCCTGGCCTTTTTGCCCGTGATCTGCGGGAGTGCCTGGCGATACAGCTGCGCCTCAAGAATCGGTTCGATCCGGCAATGGAAGCGTTGATCGACAACCTCGATCTCCTGGCGCGGCGCGACTTCGCGACGCTCAAGAAGCTGTGTGGTGTCGATCAGGCCGATATCCTCGACATGCTGACCGAAATCCGCATGCTTGATCCAAAGCCCGGTTCATTATTCGAGATTTCCGTGGCGGATGCCATTGTGCCGGATGCGCTGGTGACGCCGTCGCGTGACGGTGGCTGGGCTATCGAGCTGAATGCCGCCGCGATGCCGCGTCTTATCGTCAACAACGAATATTATGCCGAGGTTTGTACGGCCGTGAAGCCTGAGGAAAAGGCTTTTCTCTCGGATTGCATGCAGACCGCGAACTGGCTCGTACGCAGCCTCGACCAGCGTGCGCGTACCATCCTCAAGGTCACGCAGGAGATAGTTCGGCAGCAGGACGGATTTTTGCGCCAAGGGGTGACCCACTTGAAGCCGCTCAATCTGCGTATTGTCGCCGATGCGGTCGGTATGCATGAATCGACCATCAGTCGCGTGACCGCGAACAAATTTATGGCCACGCCGCGCGGCGTGTTTGAACTGCGTTATTTCTTTACGGCTTCCATTGCCTCATCCGAGGGCGGCGATGCTCATTCGTCGGAGAGCGTACGTCATCGCATCCGCCAGATGATCGATGCTGAAAAACCTGACGACGTGCTGTCCGATGATGCCATCGTGGATGCGCTGAAGAAGGACGGTGTGGATATAGCGCGAAGAACGGTCGCAAAATATCGGGAATCGATGAATATTGCCTCATCGGTTCAGCGCAGGCGTGAAAAAAAGGCAAGATTGTCGGCTTCCTGATTGCGTAGAGCATTTTGCAGCCAGGTGGAACCACCTGACGTCGCATTGATGCGGTAAAACAAATAGATAGAGCGTTTGCAATGATTCAATCAAAACAGCAAATGCTCTAGCCAGAACGGTTCCACAGATTGCGCTGGAAAGGGACTGCCTTAAATCACCGATTGTACCTCTAGGGCTTAATTCTCGTATTTGAATATGGAGGAATGCTCTAAAATTTTGGATCTACAGCGCTGCTCTTTCAGAAAAATTCGATCTCGATTTGTGGAAAGAACGGCATTGCAAGACGACCAACTGGCAGGAGGACCAATTGACAAGCGCCAATTCACCCAATAGAAGCCCCGCTCGCGCTGTGGCACCTATCTGGATCCCCTTATTTCAGGGGCTTCCCGATAAGTCGTCAGCGTGAATTGGCGAGATGTCAGCAGAAGCGCATGTGTTTCTGTGACCGAGAATACGCCAAAGCAGAATTGAAGCATGTCTCCTCGAAGTAGAACCGGTTTTGGGATGAAGACATGGATTGGACGTTTCCGGCGAATGCGTTTTGCAGGCAAGGTCTGATAATATCGCTGTAATTTCTGGAAGAAATTGCAGTTGTTCATATGTTTGAAGGAAGGGCAATGTGACGTTCCGGGAAAGCCGGCTGGAAAAATCCGGGCAACGGACCAGCTACCGGGGCGTTACATAAAAGAGCGATGTGCGGCAACCATCCCGTAAAGGGGCTATTGATTGGAGCAGTCACGACTTCGAAGGCTTTTCGGAAGGTGTTTCAACACCTCGCCGGAAAGTGCGCTTGAGAAACGTGCATGCACAATGAATTTAGTTGGAAAACGCACAGGACGAAAAGCATCTTTGATGCTGGTTCGCTTTGCGCTTCGCTCGCCTTGTGATTAGACTGAGTCCTGTGGTGTAACGCAAATGAGGTGTGCCAAATGACTCTGCGTGTATCTGGAAAGCATATGGACGTCGGTGAAGCTTTCACAACCCGGATCATTGATCGGGTGAACGAAGCTGTCGGCAAATATTTCGATCATGGCTTTTCCGGACAGGTTACGGTCACCAAGTCCGGTTCGCGTTACAGTGCGGATTGCACCTTGCACCTCGATAGTGGTGCAACCCTGCAAAGCACTGGCGACGCACAGGATCCGCAGCTGGCTTTTGAAGCGGCGGCGGACAAGATCGAAACCCGCCTTCGCCGCTACAAGCGCCGTCTGAAGTCGCGCCCGGCTATGCAGCCAGAAGCGATCTATGATGACGTCGCATATCGTGTTATGGCACCGCTGTCGGAGGAAGAGGAGGATCTTCCGGCGGATTACGCGCCGACAATTGTTGCGGAATCGTCCGTCGCCCTGCGCACCATGTCGGTGGCATCGGCGGTCGTGGAGCTGGACCTGATTGAAAATCCGGTTCTGGTGTTCCGCAATGCTGGCAATGATGAAGTTAACATCGTCTACCGTCGCGCGGACGGCAATATCGGCTGGGTCGATCCATCGATGGTCACCCGCCAGGCCGCGCCTCGCGCCTGACGGCAAACCTGAAGTGCACGCAGCGGATCGCGACTAGGCGGCCGCGTGCGCTTCCCCAAACCGGGCCGCAAAGGCCTGATTGAAGAAGGAACGGAGAGAATGGATCTTAGTGATCTGATTCAGCCTGGGGCGATTATCCCTGCGCTGAAAGCCAGCTCCAAAAAACAGCTTTTGCAGATTTTGTCTGAGAAGGCTGCGGAACTGACCGGTCTCCCTGAGCGTGAAGTTTTCGAAACAATTCTCCAGCGTGAGCGCCTCGGTTCCACCGGGGTCGGCAATGGCGTTGCCATTCCGCACGGCAAGCTGGCGAATATCAACAAAATAGCCGGAATCTTCGCTCGTCTGGAAACCCCGGTCGATTTCGAGGCGCTGGACGATCAACCCGTCGATCTTGTTTTTCTGCTTCTCGCGCCGGAAAATGCCGGTGCGGATCATCTGAAGGCACTTTCGCGCATCGCCCGTATGCTGCGCGACGCCGATACTGTTGCCAAATTGCGCGGCACACATGACGCGCAGGCGCTTTATTCATTCCTGACCACTCAGCCAGCTTCCAACGCTGCCTGAGTTCAAATAGTTTCTCGTAAACAAAACCGCCGTTCGGTTCGAACGGCGGTTTTGTTTGTTTGCGATTAGCTTCTATGAAGTACCTGCAAAATATTGCAAGAAAAGCTGGCCACAAAATCGCTACCACTGTTTTTCGATTTCGAGGTCTTGCACAAATCTCTACATTGCCCACGCGACGATGGGTAATTTAGAGGTACTCAATGAAATTGAAAGCTGCGCTGTTGTTACTCGCGCTGGCATTTGCTTTTGCTGGAGGTGCAGCACTGGCCAATCCTCTGATATCGCCCATCAGTTCATCGGGGCAATCAGAGCAATGTCAGAAACTGGCAGAAACAATTTGCAAGGAGTGGAAACATTACAAGCAGAAATACGAATACTGCCTGAAAACGACTTACGGCAATTGCATGCACCAGATTCCTCCGCATTAATATTATGCGGAAATGCGATACCGGTGATGGCCGGTATCGCATCAAACCTTAGTGCAGCATCACCGTGCGCAGTTCGTGGTCTTGTGCACCCTGTAGCGCGGTGGCGCGAACGTCGGAGAGCACAATTGGCTCACCGCTGGCGCCAAAGAGCGCCCAAAGTTCCAGGCCCGGCTCGATCGGTGGGAGGGCAGGGAAGCTGCGGGCAAGGTCATCTGAACGGATCTTGCGCACATAGGCAACTTCACCTTCGCCGAGATGGGCGAATTCGTTTTCGGTGAATATATGTCTGTCCATGGTCTTAGCCTCCATTTCGTCGGCATGTCATTTGCGACCATGCCGCATCAGAGCTTCACATTTTCAATATAGCGGTATTGTGCTGAACAAAAACTGAACAAGTTCAGTCTTTCACCGCTATGTTGATTCGTTTAACCAGCCGTTCGGGTTCAGGGCGGTCGAGATCGATGGCCAAAAGACCGTTTTTCAGGTCGCAACCGAGAACCCGCATGCCGTCTGCCAGAACGAAAACACGCTGGAACTGTCGGGCAGCTATGCCTCGATGCAGAAACTCGCGTTCAGTATCGTCGGTCTGGCGTCCGCGGATGACGAGCTGATTGTCTTCCGTCATGACTTCGAGGTCTTCGCTGGCAAAGCCGGCTACCGCTAAAGTAATGCGCAGGCGTTCGGAGCCCGTCTCGCCGCGCAGGCGTTCAATATTGTAGGGCGGATAACCGTCGCCGGATTTTGCGATCCGTTCCAGCGTCTTTTCCATCGTGTCGAATCCGAGCAGCAGAGGGCTCGAAAACGGTGTCATTCTTGTCATTGCATCAGTCCTTGATGAGAAGCGACCGTTATGAAGAGAACCCTTACGGCGTATCTCTTCGCTAACTGATATGGCTTGTGAAAAGCCTGACTTCAAGGGCCAATCCGGATTCCTTCGCTTCAACGTAAAGCGAAGCAGAGGTTCAGGATACCCGGCAATATTGGAGTGTTGCTATCGGCGTGCTTCTGAAAGCGCTGCACCGAAAGCGGTTGCGAAACTTTCGCGATCATCCGGGGAGAGGAAGTTTCCGATCACGACACTCGCTTCACGGCTTTCGACGCTCATGCCGGTAATTCCGATGTCCGGCTTTCGTGCAACCTTGAACCGTGTCCAGAATGGATTGAAACGATGTGCAGTCATCTTGCCGGACGCTGCATATTTGCGAATATGCAGGGCAGAGCGGGACACGGAGATTTCCTCGCGTGCGCGAGCAGCCCGATAATTCCAGCGAAAAGCCAGATAGATCAACAGAACATCGAGGCCGAAAAATCCGAAGATCGGCCAGGCACCGATGGACCAGAAAAGAAGGCTCACGAACATCCAGCAGCCGATCAGGGCAGTCATCAAGATAGTAAAACCCGTGCGCCCCAGCGAACGATAGGGGGTCAGCAGGGCTTCGAAAATGGGTTTGTCGAACCGGTCAGGTTCCGCGCCGTCTGGATGATGCATAGTATTCAGGTCATCTGGCTGCTGTCGGCGGCCCTTAAGGGCCTGCGTCAAGCTGCTGATTGTTTTGTCGATAGGGAAACCATTATAGAGGCGGAATGGAAAAGGCCAAAATCAAATCGCCTGTGAACGATGCGCCCGCCGCCCGCCCTCAGCGTCGGGTGCGTGGTACGCTTTATACGGCGGATGAAATTCATGAGATATTTCGACGTTTCTCGATCCAGAGACCGGAGCCGAAGGGTGAGCTTGAGCATGTGAATGCATTTACGCTTCTTGTTGCTGTGGTTCTGTCGGCACAGGCCACCGATGCCGGGGTCAACAAGGCGACGCGCGGGCTCTTCGCAATTGCCGATACGCCTCAAAAAATGCTGGCGCTCGGCGAAGAGAAAGTCGGCGACCACATTCGCACCATCGGGCTTTGGCGGAACAAGGCAAAGAATGTCATTCTTCTGTCCGAAGCCTTGATCCGCGATCACGGTGGAGAAGTGCCGGGGGACCGGGACGAACTGGTGAAGCTGCCGGGGGTTGGCCGCAAGACGGCCAATGTGGTGCTGAACATGGCCTTCGGCCAGCCGACTATGGCGGTGGATACACATATTCTGCGCATCGGCAATCGGATCGGCCTTGCGCCCGGCAAAACGCCAGAGGCTGTGGAAGCCATCCTCGTCCGGGTTATTCCGGCGGAATACATGCTTCACGCGCATCACTGGCTGATCCTGCATGGGCGTTATGTGTGCAAGGCGCGCAAGCCGGAATGCGAGAAATGCGTGATTGCCGACATCTGCAAATATCCGGCGAAAACCTGCGACATTCCTGCGCCGCTTATCCCCTTGCCGCCGCAGGCGTGAGCCGGGCCTCGCGCTGTGAGACCGCCTTGTGCAAATGAACCATCATCGTTGCCGCAAAAAGCGGGGTTAGAAGATTGACGATGGGGATTGCCATGAAGCCCGCAATCAGCAATCCAGCCAGAAAGACCGTCACGCCATAATGTGATCTCAGCGCTTTCGCCTCGGCCTCAGATCGGTAGCGCATGGCAGCAAACTCGAAGAATTCCCGCCCGAGCAGATAGGCATTGATGACGAAGAAGGCGATCAGATTGACGCCCGGTATGAAGAGCATAAGCAAGGCGACAATGTTGCCAAGGATGACGATACCGAGAAATTTCAGCGAAACGACAACGGAGCGGGCAATCGGCAAGGACGTGCCTGGAGGATCGCCCGGATAGTCCTCGCGCTCGACCACTTCAGCCACGTCATCGAGAAACAGGCCAGCCACAAGTGCGGTGACAGGTGCAATCATCAATGCGAGCACAAGTGCCAGACCAAGACCTGCGACAATAGCGGCGACGATACCAAACCAGCCTGCCCATTCCGGCATGCCGGGCAGTATCTGCTCCATCCACGGCCAGGCAAAAGTAAAAAAGATTTGACGGACTGCGGCCCAAAGACCGATCAGCAGCAACAGCGTCAAACCGAGGGTCTTCCAGAAAACTGCACGCAATTCCGGCGTGGTCAGGCGCTTCAGAGCTTTCAGGGCTGCTTCTAAGATCATTTTCGACCCAATTCCAACTGTGGACGAAGATGGAAATAGGTATGCCTCCACCCTCGCGCAAGCCGCACTACCCACAATGCGGGAGGCTTGCAGGGTAGCCAAAGGGGTTTCAAACCGCTAAACCGGCACCCACATGACTGCCGCATATCCGGCCAACGCATGTCGCGGAAAAGTGCATAGCGACTTTTCTGATGACGATCTGCTTTTGCCGGATAGGAGACGAATCAAAAGGGGAGCTTCTCGCGCTCATGGCCACATTCGACGTTCTTTGCATCGGCAACGCCATTGTCGATATTCTTTCGCGCACCGATGACGCTTTTCTGGAAACGAATGGTATCGTCAAAGGCGCGATGAACCTGATCGATGCAGAGCGTGCGGAATTGCTCTATAGCCGGATTGCAGGTCCGGCGACGGAAATGTCGGGTGGCAGTGCCGGAAATACCGCAGCAGGTGTGGCAAGCCTTGGCGGACGCTCAGCCTATTTCGGCAAGGTGGCGACCGACCATCTGGGACGCGTTTTCGCCCACGATATCCGCGCACAGGGCGTTGCATTCGACACTCGCCCGCTGGAAAAGGGATCGCCAACCGCCCGCTCCATGATTTTCGTAACGCCGGACGGCGAGCGCTCGATGAATACCTATCTCGGCGCCTGCGTGGAACTCGGACCTGAAGATGTCGAGACCTCCAAGGTGTCCGATGCGAAGGTGACCTATTTCGAAGGCTATCTGTGGGATCCGCCGCGTGCGAAGGAAGCCATCGTCATGGCATCGAAGATCGCGCACGAGAAGAAGCGCCAGATGGCGATGACGCTTTCCGACCCGTTCTGTGTCGACCGGTATCGCGAAGAGTTTCTGGAACTCATGCGCTCGCGCACTGTCGATATCGTTTTCGCCAATGAGGACGAGGCGAAGTCACTCTATAAGACGCAGTCGCTCGAAACGGCGATTGCCGCTATGCGCATGGATTGCGCGCTTTCGATCATCACCCGTTCGGAAAAGGGGGCGGTCGTCGTCACGCCTGACCAGACCTTGACCATCCCTGCCATTGAAATCGATGCGCTGGTCGATACGACCGGAGCAGGCGATCTCTACGCAGCCGGTTTCCTCTATGGTTATACGAATGAACGTTCACTGGAAGATTGCGCCCGTTTAGGTTCGCTGGCAGCGGGGCTTATCATCCAGCAGATGGGGCCACGCCCGCAGCTCAGCCTGCAGGCTGCTGCAAGCCAGGCCGGACTCGTATAAGTTTTATTCCGGCCTGATGATCCGGTCGCGCTGAAGTTCTTCTTCCGTGCGTCCGGGACGGCTTTTATAGACGGGCAATGTCCAGCCGAAATAAAGCGCCCCGCCTCGAATGACAAACGCGGTTAAAGCCGCTGCAATTGCACATATAGCTGGTTCGATCTGCAGCCACGCAAGCAAGACATAGAGACACGCACCGGCAAGCGAAGCCGTGACATAGATTTCACGGCGCATCAGCACAGAAGGCTCGCCTGCCACCATAACACGCAATATGCCGCCCAGAGTGGCTGTGGAAATGCCGGTCACAATGGCGACGGATGGTCCGAAACCGAGCGCCAGCCCCTTGGCTGCACCCAACACTGTATAGGCGGCCATACCAATGGCATCAAGCCAGAGAAGGGCGCGGTAGCGCGACTCGACCATGTGCGCGGTGAAATAGACAAAGATGGCGGCCAGCGTGCCCGCCAGGAGATAAGTCGGCTCCACAACCCAGAAAACGGGTGCACCGAGGACGAGGTCGCGGAACGTTCCGCCGCCAATACCGGTGATATTGGCAAGGAACAGAAAACCGATAATGTCGAGCTGGCGGCGCGACGCTGCAAGAGCGCCGGTCGCAGCGAAAACGAAAACGCCTGCGAAATTCAGAAACTCAGGAATCGTCACGCTGCAGTCTCCTCCACATATCCAGTGATAACTTTTCACCGGTTCGCGCCAATAGCAATATGCACATTAGAGCATAATCCGACCGGAGTGAAACGATGGTCGACAAAATTATGCTTCAAATAGAACAGGTTAGGGCGAATAGCCGATCGAATTAGATCGAAACGCGCTCTATTGCAAACCGGACCGCAGATATGAAAAGAGCGGCAGACAAAGCCGCCGCTCCAATTTTCACCGGTTATTGCTGAAATCAGGCGTTGCCGTCGGAAGCCGCACCGCCATTGTCGGCGGTTACCTTCGGGCCACCCTTGGACACACCGACCATCGCCGGGCGCAGAACGCGATCGCCGATGGCATAACCATCCTGCACGACCTGCACGACGGTGTTGTGCGGCAAATCCGGATTCGGCACTTCGAACATGGCCTGATGGAAATTCGGATCGAACTTCTGGCCTTCCGGTTCCAGCTTCTTGACGCCGTGACGTTCCAAAGCCTGCAGCATGGCGCGTTCGGTCATTTCGACACCGTCTGCGAGTGACTTCAGGCTGGCATCCGTCGCCAGGGCATCGGCAGGGATAGCTTCAAGTGCACGGCGCAGATTGTCGGAAACCGACAGCATGTCGCGCGCGAAGTTGGTCACGGCATAGGTGCGTGCATCCTGCACATCGCGCTGGGTGCGCTTGCGCAGGTTTTCCATCTCGGCAGCAGCGCGCAGGAGCTGGTCCTTCAGCTCGCCATTGTCTGCCTCGAGCATCGCGATCCGGTTTGCGGTTTCATCTACGGCTGCCTCAGCTTCATCTTCGGCAGCTTCCGCACGAGCTTCAGCCTTACGCGCTTTCAGAAAATCGTCGGCAGCTCGGTTCAGCGCCTCACGATCCCGGGGATTGTTGATGTCGCGCTGCTCAAGATCGGGGTTCTGGGATTTGTTTTTTTCGTCAGCCATAATGCTACTTCCGTCTTGAATATCTTCTGGGGCGGATATCGAGTTTCATGCCAGTAAAATCAAGGTCTATTTTCAGGGACTTGGTTTGTCCCGGCAAATCTCACAGTTACCGCAGGAGGCGGGAAACGATCTGGGCGGTGTAGTCCACCATGGGAACGATCCGCGCATAGTTGAGCCGGGTGGGCCCAATGACTCCCAGAGCACCAATAACCCTTTGCTCGCTGTCGCGATAGGGGGCGACCACCAGCGATGAGCCGGAAAGGGAGAAAAGCTTGTTCTCCGAACCAATGAAGATGCGGACACCTGATCCGGCCTCGGCGAGATCGAGAAGCTGGACCATGCCGTCCTTGGTCTCAAGATCATCGAAGAGATGGCGCAGACGCTCGATATCTTCCTGCGCATGGATATTTTCCAGAAGATTGGCGCGTCCGCGAACGATCAGCCGTGCCGGTTGATCCGTTCCGGCACCGCTCCAGACCGCCAGCCCTTGGGCGACAAGTTCCTGCGATAGCTGATCGAGTTCCTGCCGCGTTTCTTCCGTCAGCTTCTCCAATTCAGCCTTGGCTTCGGAAAGCGTATGGCCGTGAATATGCGCGTTGAGAAAATTCGATGCCTCGACCAGTTGCGAATTACTGATACCGACGGGCAGATTGACGACGCGGTTTTCGACGTCGCCATTTTGCATGACCAGAACGGCGAGAGCGCGGGTCGGTTCGAGACGAACGAATTCGATGTGCTTGAGCGCGCCTTCTGCCTTGGTGGCAAGCACGAGGCCCGCGCCACGCGATAACCCTGAAAGAACCTGACTTGCCTCGGTCAGAACGCTTTCAACCGAATTGTTCATTCCGGCGGAACGAACCTGCGCCTCAATGGAGGAGCGTTCCTCCGGTGGCAGGTCACCCACTTCCAGAAACGCATCGACAAAGAAGCGTAGCCCGATCTGCGTCGGCAGGCGTCCGGCTGAAATATGCGGCGCATAGATGAGGCCCAGATGCTCAAGGTCGCTCATGACATTGCGGATCGTGGCAGGTGAAAGCGTATGCGGTAGCAGTCGAGACAGGTTGCGCGAGCCGAGCGGGTCACCATCGTTCAGATAGGTTTCCACAATCAGCCGGAAAATATCACGCGAACGCTGGTCGAGCGAATTCAGAAGCTGATGTTCAGGCGATTTCATCATGATAGAGCGGCGAACCTGTTGATTGCTTGTCCTAAATATAAGGTTGCGGCGCGAAGCGTCAAAGGCTTTAGCTCCAGACTGGCATTCCTCTCAACACTTCTCGACATGTCTTTGGGCTGGCGAAGCGCAAAATTCCTTTCTATTTGCGCCCGGGGAGCCTAAAAAGCCGCACGGAAACTTTGAATCCCCAAGAACTCGATCAAGGAAATTGATATATGCGTCCATCCAAGCGTGCTGCCGACGAAATGCGCGCCGTCTCTTTCGAGCGCGGCATCTCCAAACATGCGGAAGGCTCCTGCCTGGTCAAATTTGGCGACACGCATGTTTTGTGCACGGCAAGCCTTGAGGAAAAGGTGCCGGGCTGGATGCGCAATACCGGCAAGGGCTGGGTCACGGCGGAATACGGCATGTTGCCGCGTTCGACCGGCGACCGCATGCGCCGCGAAGCCGCCACTGGCAAGCAGGGCGGACGCACCCAGGAAATCCAGCGTCTGATCGGACGATCCTTGCGCGCTGTCGTGGACATGCAGGCGCTGGGCGAAGTACAGATCACGGTGGATTGCGATGTCATTCAGGCCGATGGCGGCACGCGCACCGCAGCCATCACCGGCGGCTGGGTGGCCCTGCATGAATGCCTGCGCTGGATGGAAGCGCGCCAGATGGTGCGGGTCGAGAAGGTGCTGAAGGACCATGTTGCAGCCATTTCCTGCGGCATCTATGAAGGCGCTCCTGTTCTCGATCTGGACTATGCGGAAGATTCCGTTGCCCAGACCGACAGCAATTTCGTCATGACCGGCGCTGGCGGCATTGTTGAAATTCAGGGCACTGCCGAAGGCGCACCTTTCTCGGAAGAAGAGTTCCTGAACCTGATGAAACTGGCGCGCAGCGGTGTCGATCGTCTTGTGTCGTTGCAGAAAATGGCCGTCGCTTAAGAGCCTCACTCAAAAAAGCGTATTTGCAGCCGCACAGGACGACTTTTGGAACAGGCTCTGCTAGGACAGTGTCTGCTCCATCTGAATGAGGAGACCTGATCCATGCGCGCTGCACGTATTCTTGAAACGGCACTCTATGTTCGCGACGTCGCCGAGGCGGTAGAATTCTATCGCAACACGATGGGGCTGGAACCGGTGGGCCAGCTCAGCGCGCGCAATGCTTTCTTCCGTTGTGGTGAGGGCATTTTGCTGCTCTTCAAGGCGGAAGAAACCTTGAAGCCGCCTTTGCCCGGCAATCTGCCTGTGCCGCCGCATGGCACAACGGGGCCGGGTCATGTATGTTTTGCTGCAAGCCGCGCCGAGATCGAGGGCTGGCGGAAACATCTGGAAAAGCATGGCGTTGCCATTGAGGCCGATTTCGATTGGCCCAATGGCGCACATTCGATTTATTTCCGCGATCCATCCGGCAATTCGCTGGAGATTGCCGAACCCAAACTATGGAATTGAAAATGAGAACGCTGGAAAAAGGCAAGCTGATTGTCGCCTCGCACAATGCAGGCAAGCTGAAGGAATTCGACGGGCTGATCGGTCCGTTCGGCTTCGATGTCAGCTCTGTTGCAGCACTTGGCTTGCCGGAGCCGGACGAGACCGGCACCACGTTTGAAGAAAACGCCTATATCAAGGCGCTTGCTGCGGCAGAGGCCACCGGCTTGCCCGCATTGTCCGACGATTCCGGCCTGATGGTCGATGCGCTGGATGGTGAGCCGGGCGTCTACACGGCCAACTGGGCTGAAACCGAAGACGGCACGCGTGATTTCAATATGGCGATGCGCAAGGTCGAAGATCTTTTGCAGGAAAAAGGTGCGACGACTGCGGACAAGCGCGGCGCGCGTTTCGTTTCCGTCATCTGCCTTGCATGGCCGGATGGCGAAGCGGAATATTTCCGCGGCGAAGTGGAAGGTGTGCTGATCTGGCCACCACGCGGCACGACCGGCTTTGGCTATGATCCGGTGTTCCTGCCGGCGGGCCACGAAAAGACCTTTGGTGAAATGACCGCCGATGAGAAGCACGGCTGGAAGCCGGGCGACGCCGAGGCCCTGTCGCACCGCGCCCGCGCCTTCAAGCTTTTTGCCGAAAAGGCGCTCAACGTGGAGCCGGCTTCCGCGAAATGAACAAGCTGTTTCCCTCTTCACCGGCGTTAGTGGACGGCGTGAGCACGATTCCCATCGCGCGTGCGAATGGGGAAACCGCGTTCGGCGTTTATGTACATTGGCCGTTCTGTCTGGCCAAATGCCCTTATTGCGACTTCAACAGCCATGTCCGTCACAAGCCGGTCGATCAGGCGCGTTTTTCTGAAGCTTTCCGGCGCGAGATGGAAACGCTGCGCGAGCGCACTGGCCCGCGCACGGTCACCAGTATTTTTCTGGGCGGCGGCACGCCATCGCTGATGCAGCCCGAAACGGTGGGCGCGCTGCTCGATAATATCGGGTCGCATTGGTCTGTCGCACCCGATATCGAAGTGACGCTGGAAGCCAACCCGACCAGTGTGGAAGCCGACCGTTTTCGCGGCTATCGCGCGGCAGGCGTCAATCGCGTGTCGCTCGGCATTCAGGCGCTTAACGATCCCGATTTGCGCCGTCTCGGGCGCATGCATTCGGTCGAGGAGGCCAAGGCCGCCATTCGTCTGGCGCGCGAGATTTTTCCGCGCCTGTCCTTCGATTTGATCTATGCGCGTCCGAACCAGAGCATCGAGGCATGGCGCGAAGAGCTGAAGGAAGCAATCGGACTGGCTGCCGATCATCTCTCGCTCTACCAGCTGACCATCGAGGAAGGCACACAGTTCTACAATCTCTGGAAGGCCGGAAAGCTGACCACACCGGAGCCGGACCACGCCGCAGCGCTTTATGAAGAAACGCAAAGGGTGACGGCAGAACATGGTCTCCCGGCCTATGAGATTTCCAATCATGCGGTGCCGGGGCGCGAGTCGCAGCACAATCTCGTCTATTGGCGCTATGGGCAATATGTGGGCATCGGCCCCGGCGCGCATGGGCGTTTCGTGGAAAACGACGTTCGCACAGTGACGATTACCGAAAAGCATCCGGAAACCTGGCTCGACAAGGTTGATCGGCGCGGCCACGGCATTATCGAGGAAGAATATCTTGATGGCGGGCAGGAGGGCGACGAGTTCCTGATGATGGGGCTTCGTCTGCGCGAAGGCATCGATCTGGATCGCTACAAGCGGCTGTCGGGTCATGATGTTGACCAGAAGCGTCTGGCGAAACTGATCACCGAGGGCATGATCGAGCCGATGGGCGGCAGCATCATTCGCGCAACGCCAGATGGTGCGCTGGTGCTCGACGCACTGGTTGCCGACTTGGCGGCATAAGGAACTTATAATGACGGACGAAGCAAGCGAGGGGCGACGGGAATATGTGGTGGGCGGCACAGCCATGCGCGCCCGTCCATTGGAGCCAGCACTTTATATCGTGTCGACACCGATCGGTAATCTTGGCGACATGACGCTGCGCGGCATCGAAACGCTCGCCGCAGCCGATGTTCTTGCCTGCGAGGATACACGCGTGACCCGCGTTCTCCTCGACCGTTACGGCATTTCCCGCCGTCCGATCAGCTATCATGAGCACAATGCGGCAGAAGCTGGTGAAAAGCTGATTGCCGCGCTGTCTGCGGGCAAAAGCGTTGCGCTGGTGTCCGATGCGGGCACGCCGCTCGTCTCTGATCCGGGCTTTCGTCTGGTTGGCGAAGCACGCGAAGCGGGTATTCGCGTTGTCCCGATTCCGGGTGCCTCCGCAGTTCTGGCCGCACTTGCCGCTTCTGGCCTGCCGACCGACGCCTTCATGTTCTGCGGCTTCCTGCCGTCCAAGCATGGGCAAAAGCAGACGAAGCTCGAAAGCCTCAAGGGCATCGACGCAACGCTGGTGTTCTATGAATCGCCAAACCGGACAGCGGCGACACTGGCCGAAATGGCTGAAGTGTTCGGGCCGGATCGTATGGGCGCGCTTTGCCGCGAACTGACCAAAGCCTATGAGACCATTCGCACGGCGCCGCTGGGTGAACTTGCAGCGGAGTTTGACGGAGAAGATCGCATTCGCGGTGAAGTGGTTCTGCTGGTCGGCCCGCCGACGGGCAACACCATTCCGCAAAGCGAGGAAGATATCGACAAGCTGCTTCTGTCGCTTGCAGACGAACTGCCGCCATCCAAGGCCGCAGGCGAGGCCGCGCGCATGACCGGCGGGCAGAAATCGGTTCTCTATCAGCGCCTTATGCAACTGAAATCGGATCAGCGATGACAGACCTCCGCGAGAAAAAGCGCATTGCTTTCTTTCGCGGACACAGCGCCGAACGCTTTGCTTCCGTGCTGCTTCTTTTGAAAGGCTTTCGGATCGTTGCGCGGCGCTATCGAACGCGGCTCGGTGAAATCGATCTGATCGCCCGGCGGGGCAATCTTGTGCTCATTGTCGAGGTCAAGGCGCGCAGCAGCCTGGAAGCCGCGCATCTCGCCGTCACACCGCAGGCCATGCGCCGTATCGAAGCCGCAGCCGATCTCTGGCTGCAACGCCAGCCCGATCATGCCCGTCTGTCGTTGCGTTTCGATCTGATTGCCGTGCTGCCCCGCCGCTGGCCCAAACATGTTCCGGCCTTCTTCACGAGCGGCGATTATCGGTAACCGATATCTATAAGTCTATGTAAACCCTATAAAAATTGTGAGATATATTTCCGGCCTTATGGGAAATTAAAATCCCGCAATCGGCTGTTTTGAGAAAAAGTGATGCTCGCCGTGATTTTCACGCGCAAGCCCGTTTCTTATAAATCTCCCGCTCTCCATGGATAATGGCGCCATCTTAAAAGGATGGTCTCTGTGTCTCTACCGCAAAAGCGTTTACTGGCTGATTTTCCTGCCTTCTTCCGGGTGTCGGAAGAGGTGGTTGTCGTCGTTGGCGGCGGCGAGGAAGCTTTGAACAAGGCGCGCCTCGTGGCGCAGACATCCGCACGTCTTCGCATCATTGCCGAAGAAACAGAACATCATCTGGCCGATTTCATCGCGAGCCATGGTGCGGAGCATATTGCAGCACCTTTTGCGCCGGAACATGTCGAGGGCGCAAAGCTTGTTTTCGTGGCGACCGGCGATGAAGCGCAGGATCGCGCCATTGCTGCCGTGGTCAAGGCCGAGAAGGTTCCGGTCAATGTCGTTGACCGTCCAGCCCTTTGCGATTTCCTGACGCCCGCCATCGTCAACCGTGCGCCGCTGACGATTGCGATTGGTTCGGAAGGCAGTGCTCCGGTTCTGGCGCAGATGGTTCGTGCGCGTATCGATGCCGCCTTTTCGCCGCGCCTTGGCGAGCTTGCGCATTTTGCCGAAAGCTGGCGACCGCTGGTCGAGCGGGCGCTGCCCAAGGGTCTGGCGCGCCGCAGTTTCTGGCGCGGATTCTTTTCGGGCCGTGTCGCCAGCGCCATTGAAAATGGCGACCGCGTGGAAGCCTACAAGGCTGCGAGCGACCTGATCGAGCAACGTGACAATGCTGCCGGTTATGTCTGGCTGGTCGGCGCCGGTCCGGGTGCCGAAGACCTGCTGACCCTGCGCGCCCATCGCGCTTTGATGGAAGCCGATGTGATCGTGCATGATGCGCTGGTGCCGGAAGGCGTCATTGCCATGGGCCGTCGTGACGCCGAGCGCCTTGCCGTTGGCAAGCGCAAGGGCTGCCATTCCAAAAGCCAGGAAGAAATCAATCGCCTGCTGGTTTCGCTGGGGCGGGAAGGCAAGCGCGTTGTGCGGCTGAAATCCGGTGATCCGTTGGTATTCGGACGCGCAGGTGAGGAAATGGCGGCGCTGCGTGCTGCCGGTATCGGTTTCGAGATCGTGCCCGGCATCACCTCGGCCTTTGCTGCCGCTGCCGATATGGAATTGCCGCTGACGCTGCGCGGTGTCGCTTCGTCGCTGGTGTTCACCACGGGCCATGACATGACGGGCGATGTGCTGCCGGGCTGGGCGAAGCTCGCCGTATCGGGTGCAACGATTGCCGTCTATATGGGCTCCACGGTCGCGGCATCGGTTGCTGCGCGCCTGATTGGTGCGGGCCTGCATGAAGATACCGCCGTGGCGGTGGTGGAAAATGCGAGCCGGCAGGACAAGCGCCTGTTCCACGGCACGCTGAAGGATTTGCCGGATCTGGAAAACCGCAAGGAACTTTCCGGCCCGGTCATGGTGATCATTGGCGATGCAGTCGCCGGTGCCGCAATCGACAAAGCCGAAGCGCTGGCCCTCAAGCCGGTTTCCGTCGCAGCCTAAACCCGCAGGATGCGCGGTTAACAAAAGTTTGGAGTTTGGAAATGGTCGTAAAAGTTCTCACTGCAAACCGGCTGATCGACGGGCAGGCTGTGTGGCTCGGTGCAGACGGTTCGTGGCAGGAGACCATCGACGGCGCGCTGATCGCCCGCCATGCGGAAGCCGTGACGGCGCTTGAAGAGGCGGGCAAGGTTGCAGCGAAAGCCAATCTGGTCGTTGATGTGAATGTGATCGATGTCGAGGAGCGCGAGGAGGGGCTTTACCCGATCCGCCTGCGCGAGCGTATTCGCCTTTCCGGCCCGACCATCGTTACCTTCGGTGATCTGCCCCTTGATAAGCCTGCTTTGAAGCGCGCCTCGTAATATCTGTTGACGCATTTCCGGACGCAAAACCGGTTCCCACTTTTGCTGGAAATGCTCTGAACCCGGATTTAGACTATGTATCGTTATGATGAATTCGACCGCGATTTTGTTGCGGCCCGCGTTGCCCAGTTCAAGGATCAGGTCGAGCGCCGCCTGACTGGCGAGCTGACCGAAGACCAGTTCAAGCCGCTGCGTCTGATGAACGGCCTCTATCTGCAATTGCACGCCTATATGCTGCGCGTGGCCATCCCCTATGGCACGCTGTCGAGCCGCCAGCTGCGCAGGCTTGGATCGATTGCACGCGACTATGATCGTGGCTTCGGCCATTTCACCACGCGCCAGAACATCCAGTATAACTGGCCCGCCCTGAAGGACGTGCCGCGCATTCTGGAAGAGCTGGCGGAAGTCGAGATGCACGCCATCCAGACCTCCGGCAATTGCATTCGCAACGTGACCGCCGATCATTTCGCAGGTGCTGCCGCCGACGAAGTGGCTGATCCGCGTCCGTTTGCAGAAATTTTGCGCCAGTGGTCGTCGCTGCATCCGGAATTTTCTTATCTGCCGCGCAAGTTCAAGATCGCCATTGTCGGCTCCGACCATGACCGTGCGGCCATTCAGGTGCATGACATTGGCTTGCAGCTGAAGAAGAACGAGGCAGGCGATCTGGGACTGGCCGTCTATATTGGCGGCGGTCAGGGCCGCACGCCGATGGTGGCGAAGAAGATTCGCGACTTCCTGCCCCTCGAGGACATGCTGACCTATGTGACGGCCATCGTGCGCGTCTATAATCTGCATGGCCGTCGCGACAACAAGTATAAGGCGCGCATCAAGATCCTCGTCCATGAAACGGGCGTCGAAGAACTGACCCGCGAGATTGACGCCGAATGGGAAGATATTCGTTACGGCGAGCTGAAGCTGCCGCAGCGCGATATCGACGCTATCGAAAGCTATTTCCGCATGCCGAACCTGCCGCAACGGCCGGAAGGCTGGGAAGTGCTGGCGGTAACCCAGAAGTCCGATGCGGAATTTGCAAGCTGGGTGGCGCGCAATGTCACGCCGCACAAGAACCCGGATTATGCGGTCGTCACCATTTCGCTGAAGCCCATCGGCGGTATTCCCGGCGATGCGAGCGCCGAGCAGATGGAGCTGGTGGCGGACATTGCCGAAACCTATTCCTTCGATGAAATCCGCGTCAGCCACGAGCAGAATCTGGTTTTGCCGCATGTGGCCAAGGCCGATCTCGCAGCCGTCTATGATCTGCTGCAATCGGATGGTCTGGTGACGCCGAATGCCGGTCTCATCACCGACATCATTGCCTGCCCGGGTCTTGACTATTGCGCCCTTGCCAATGCGCGCTCCATTCCGGTGGCGCAGCGTATTTCCGAGCGCTTCGGCGACCACCAGCGCCAGCTTGAAATCGGCGATCTCAAGATCAAGATTTCCGGCTGCATCAATGCCTGCGGCCACCACCATGTCGGTCATATCGGCATTCTGGGCGTCGAGAAGAAGGGTGAGGAACTCTATCAAATCACACTTGGCGGTTCGGCGGATGAGCATTCGGCCATCGGCGAGATCACCGGTCGCGGCTTCTCGTCGGAAGAAGTGGTGGATGCCATCGAAACGGTGGTCGATACCTATCTCGCCTTGCGCGAAAGTCCGGAGGACACCTTCCTCGCCGCCTATCGCCGCGTAGGCATGGAGCCGTTCAAACGCGCGCTTTATGGAGAAATAAGCCGTGCAGCTTGATGCTGAAGAAAGTGCCGCCGCCGAGGCCCGCCTTCTGGAGGCCAGCCACGGCGCGTCTACCCCGCAAGATGTGATCGCGCTCGTCACGCGCGAACTCTATGAGGGGCAGATCGCGGTCGTGTCTTCCTTCGGGGCGGAATCGGCAGTGCTTTTGCATATGATCTCGGAAATCGATCCGGCAACGCCGGTGCTGTTTCTCGATACGGGAAAGCACTTTCGGGCCACACTCGATTATCGTCATGATCTGGTGGACCGGCTGGGTTTGACTGATGTGCAGGATATCCTGCCGCTTGAGGATAGCCTCAAGGCGGACGATCCGTTCGGCGCGCTGTCGATGACCGACAAGGATCGCTGCTGCTTCATCCGCAAGGTGGAGCCGATGGCGCGCGCCGTGGCCCCTTATCGGGCCTGGATGACGGGCCGCAAGCAGTTTCAGGCATCGACGCGCGAAAGCCTGGCAACGTTCGAATCGGTCGGCCCGCGTATTCGTATCAATCCGCTGGCGCGTTTGCAGGCCGTCGATCTCAAGGCCTATGCCGAAAAGCATGATCTGCCGCCGCATCCCCTGACCGCGCAGGGCTACCGTTCCATCGGCTGCATGCCCTGCACGCGGCCCGTGAACGACGACGAAGATCAGCGTGCCGGACGCTGGGCGGGATCGGAAAAGACAGAATGCGGCATCCACCTGTCGGGTCTGTCGGATAGTTTGAAGAATTTGGGAGCAGGTGACCGGAAATGAGCGATATCAACGAAACCAAACTCTGGTCTGCCGATGGCTTTCGCGAAGACGATTATGTCTTTGCCGACGATCTGGAAGCTGCGGACGACGCTCCGGCTGTCATCATTCCGCTCGCCGTATGGCTTGGACTGGACGAAGAACGCCGCCGTGCCTCCAATCGCCGGATTGGCGTTTCGGTTGCGCCGGGCGAAGCCATTGAACCGCTGCTGGATGATCTTGGCAGCGTGCCGCTAATCGCCTTGCAGTTCCCGGCGTTCAATGACGGTCGCTCCTATTCCAAGGCCGAGATTTTGCGCCGCGCAGGCTTTGCGGGTGAATTGCGCGCCGTTGGCGATGTGTTGATCGATCAGGCTGCCTTGATGCTGCGCACCGGTTTCGACAGCCTTCAGGTGACGAACAAGGTTGCGCAAGGCCGTCTCGGCGAAAACCGTCTGGTCGATACGCCCGGTTACTATCAGCCGGGGCGCGGCTCCGTGCCGGAGGAGGCCGGGTTTGCCTGGCGGCGTGTCAAGGCAAGTTAGGCACATCGCTCAAATTTGCCATTTTTCTGCACGCCTTGATGCGCTAGACACGCCTCACCAAATTCAGGGAGTCGCGGCGTGATCCGGCATATTGTTTTCTTCAGCGTCAAAGAAGGTCAGGATATAGAGACCGTCAAAAAGGGATTGGAGCAACTTGGCACCATTCCCCATGCTGACCTTTTTGAAGTTCTGCCAAATTCCAGGGTCGATCCGATGTGCGACCGCATTGATCTCGTGGTTTATGCCGAGTTCAAAGATGAGGAAGCGCTTTTTGCTTTCAAGAAGCATCCGACCTATGACGCGACGACGCAACTGGTGCGTCCGATGCGCGAATTGCGCTTTTCAGCCGATGTTGTGACAGACAAGCGCTAAAGCATTTCCAGCAAAAGTGCGAAGCGGTCTTGCGTTCGGAAATGCGTAAAATAACTACCAGCCGGCCTGTGGTTTTTCCTGTAGTGGCAGGCCACCGAAAAGATCGGGCTCGCTGGACGTTTTTGCTCGCTCGATATTGAGAAGCTTCAGTTTCGTCGCCGTGCCACCTGCCGCCGAAAAGCCGCCGACCTTGCCGTTGGCTCCGAGCACCCGGTGACAGGGCACAATGATCGGAAACGGGTTCTTGCCAAGCGCATAGCCGACAGCCTGTGAGAGACTCACATCGCCGATCCTTCGGGCAATTGCACCATAGGTCGTTGTCTCACCCGGTTTCAGCTCAAGAATTATTTCATAGACCTGTCGGTTGAGATCGGGTTGGGTATCCAGCGCAAGCGGTGTAGTTGAAAAATCAACATCGGCACCTGCCAGAAGCGCACGGACACCCTGGATTGCATCGCTGACGAAGGAGGGCATATCGATATCTTCGGCACCGGGGAACCGCTCACTGAGCCTATAGCGGGTTTCCTTCTCGTCAGCATCTCCGATCTCAACGCCCACAATCTTCTGGCCGCGCCAGGCAATGCCGCACGGTCCGATCTCTGTTTCGAAAATGGTGACGCCTGACGATTCCATGGAAGTCATATTAACATGGTTTTGAACGGGACGAATGCCGGTTATCGGGTAACGATAGGAACGTTCACGTGAAAAGTCGTAACAATTGCGGAAAATGGCGCAGTGAAATGGTTGAAGAACGACACGAATAATGATTGTGTGATGGCGACCGGCCAATGCCCTTAAATGGCCAAACGGATTGACGAGAGTTTCCGGTACCTGTCGCGGCGGGAGCGGAACCGAGGAATTTAAATGGACGATTACGAGCGATATGCCACAGGGTTGATGATCGTTTTTGGCGCGCTGATTATCGGCGGCCTCATGGCGGCTAACCTGTACCACGGCGACAAGCCGGGCTTTTTATTCGCGCTAGGCGCTGCGGTTGTCAGCTGGTTTGCGGCTTTTGCCGTCCTGTTTGACAAGCCACGCGTTTATGGCGTGATGATTGCGGTTGCGATCGGTCTGGTCGCGGCTTCAATCGGTGCTTATGTAACCTGATTTTGAGCCAGTTTATTTAGAAAAAGCCCCGGTTTTCCGGGGCTTTTTCGTTTTAGAGATATGGCGAGTAGCACTGGCGCCGTGGCCCATAATTAGGCTGGAACGTGTTATCGTAGGCTCGATAGGAGCGATAGCGGTTGTAGCACCACCGCACATGCGGGTTGCCACCACGATAGATCGGTGCTGGACGGTAGCGATAAACAGGTGGTGGTCCCCAATAACCGCGATCGTAGCGATAGTACGGACGGTAACGCGGACGGTCATGCCGCCAGTGACGGCGATGCTCCCGCCAATAGCGGCGGTCACCACGATAATCGTAATACTGAACGTTTTGTACATTCGGTGCTAGAGCCTGGGCGGACGGTGTCGCCATCAAAGACGGCTGTGCCGCATTCGCGGTCCCGGCAGCAGCGGATAGTCCCATGCCAAGTGACAAACATGCAGCAAACAGGGAATAAGCAAACCTTTTCATCGGTCTCTCCTCACAGCGCATACCGAAAAATGTGAAACGGCTTTCGGATAAGATGCGCGTAAAATGAACAACACAAATCGTCCCTAAGGTCATTTTACGTCGAACATTGTGGCAGAGCGGTGACCCTGCGCAGTCACAATTTCTTGGGTCCGGCAACAGATCGGTGATGTGCGGATAACAGGATAGGAAACACTCGGCCTGAATTGACATAAAGATATGTTTATGTCATTAAGCGACTTCCGTGATATGCGTATGAAGGGCAATTCGGGTTTGTGTGTCCGAGCAAATCCTGTTGCCTGATAACAGATTGAATACAGGCGGTGTTTTATGGCCTCTTCCCTCGAAGGTCTTTTTGGTGCAACGGCTGCGCAGCCGGATGGCTCAGAAGTGCTTGCAGCTCTCACCAAGGCAGCGCGGGAGCGCATCCTGATCCTCGACGGCGCGATGGGAACCCAGATTCAGGGGCTTGGTTTTCATGAAGAACATTTCCGGGGTGAGCGCTTCGGCGCCTGCGACTGTCAGCTTCAGGGCAATAATGACCTTCTGACCCTGACGCAGCCCAAGGCTATCGAAGAAATCCATTACGCCTACGCCATTGCGGGCGCGGATATTCTCGAAACCAACACATTCTCGTCTACGACGATCGCCCAGGCCGATTACGGTATGGAAGAGCAGGTCTACGAATTGAACCGTGACGGTGCGCGTCTTGCGCGTCGTGCGGCCCTGCGCGCCGAGCAGAAGGACGGCCGCCGCCGCTTCGTTGCAGGAGCGCTTGGGCCGACAAACCGTACCGCTTCCCTGTCGCCGGATGTCAACAATCCCGGCTACCGCGCTGTTACCTTCGACGATCTGCGCATCGCCTATGCCGAGCAGATCCGGGGGCTGATCGATGGCGGTTCCGACATCATCCTGATCGAAACCATCTTCGACACACTGAATGCGAAGGCTGCTGTCTTCGCCTCGGAACAAGTGTTCGAGGAAAAGGGCATCTTCCTGCCGGTGATGATTTCCGGCACGATCACCGATCTTTCCGGCCGCACCCTGTCCGGGCAGACGCCGACGGCATTCTGGCATTCGCTGCGTCACGCCAAGCCGTTCACTATCGGTCTCAACTGTGCGTTGGGCGCCAACGCCATGCGTGCGCATCTCGACGAATTGTCGACCATCGCCGATACATTCATCTGCGCCTATCCGAATGCTGGTCTGCCGAACGAGTTTGGCCAGTATGACGAAACGCCGGAAGCAATGGCTGCCCAGATCGAAGGCTTTGCGCGTGATGGTTTGGTCAATGTGGTTGGCGGTTGCTGCGGCTCGACGCCGGAACATATCCGCGCCATTGCCGAGGCTGTCGCGAAACATCCGCCGCGCAAGCCTGCCAAGGTTGCGCCACTGATGCGCTTGTCGGGCCTCGAACCCTTCACGCTCACAGAGGATATTCCTTTCGTCAATGTTGGCGAACGCACCAACGTGACCGGCTCGGCACGCTTCCGCAAGCTGATCAAGGCTGGCGATTTTGCTGCTGCGCTCGACGTCGCGCGCGATCAGGTGGTCAATGGCGCCCAGATTATCGACATCAACATGGATGAAGGCCTGATCGATTCCGAAAAGGCCATGGTCGAATTCCTCAATCTGATTGCTGCCGAGCCGGATATTGCCCGCGTGCCGATCATGATCGACAGCTCCAAATGGGAAGTCATCGAGGCTGGCCTGAAATGCGTTCAGGGCAAGGCGGTGGTCAACTCCATCTCGATGAAGGAAGGTGAGGAGGCCTTTATTCATCATGCGAAGCTCGTTCGCGCCTATGGCGCGGCAGTTGTCGTGATGGCTTTCGATGAAACCGGACAAGCCGACACCGAGGCGCGCAAGATCGAAATCTGTACACGGGCCTATAAGATTCTGACCGAACAGGTCGGCTTCGCACCGGAAGACATCATCTTCGATCCGAACATCTTTGCGGTGGCGACCGGTATCGAAGAACACAATAATTACGGCGTCGATTTCATTGAGGCGACACGCAAGATCATGGCGACCTTGCCGCATGTCCATGTCTCGGGTGGCGTGTCGAACCTTTCCTTCTCGTTCCGCGGTAATGAGCCGGTGCGCGAGGCGATGCATGCCGTGTTCCTGTACCACGCCATTCAGGCGGGTATGGATATGGGCATCGTCAATGCCGGTCAGCTTGCGGTATACGATGCCATCGATCCGGAACTGCGCGAGGCCTGCGAGGATGTGGTGTTGAACCGCCGCTCCGATGCAACCGAACGCTTGCTGGAAATCGCCGAACGTTTTCGCGATTCAGGCTCCAAGGAAGCCAAGGTGCAGGATTTGACCTGGCGCGAATGGCCGGTGGCAAAGCGCCTTGAGCATGCGCTGGTCAACGGCATTACCGAATATATTGAAGCCGATACGGAAGAGGCGCGGCAGTCTGCCGAGCGTCCGCTGCATGTCATCGAAGGGCCGCTGATGGCCGGTATGAACGTGGTTGGCGATCTGTTCGGCGCGGGCAAGATGTTTCTGCCGCAGGTGGTCAAGTCGGCCCGCGTGATGAAGCAGGCCGTGGCCGTTCTCCTGCCATATATGGAAGAAGAAAAGCGCCTCAATGCTGAAAAAGGCATTGGCGGCTCTGAACGTCAGAGTGCCGGCAAGGTGCTGATGGCGACCGTGAAGGGCGACGTGCACGATATCGGCAAGAATATCGTCGGCGTCGTGTTGGCCTGCAATAATTACGAGATCATCGATCTCGGCGTGATGGTGCCATCGCAGAAAATCCTGCAGGTGGCGCGTGACGAAAAGGTGGATATCATCGGCCTTTCCGGCCTCATCACGCCGTCACTGGATGAGATGGCGCATGTGGCAGCAGAAATGGAACGCGAAGGTTTCGATATTCCGCTTCTGATTGGCGGTGCGACGACCAGCCGTGTCCATACTGCGGTGAAGATTCATCCGCGCTATGAACGCGGGCAGGCGGTCTATGTCATCGATGCCAGCCGTGCCGTCGGTGTGGTTTCGAGCCTGCTGTCGCCGGAAGGCAAGCAAGCCTATGTTGACGGTCTGCGCGGAGAATATGCCAAGGTGGCCGCGGCTCACGCGCGCAATGAAGCCGAGAAGCAGCGCCTGCCGATCGCTCGCGCCCGCGCCAATGCGCATAAGCTCGATTGGGATAGTTTTGCTCCGGCAAAGCCGACATTCACCGGCACGAAGACTTTCGACGATTACGATCTGGCCGAAATCGCCCGCTATATCGACTGGACGCCGTTCTTCCAGACCTGGGAGTTGAAGGGCCGCTATCCGGCAATTCTTGAAGATGAGAAGCAGGGCGAAGCCGCCCGGCAGCTCTGGGACGACGCGCAGGCGATGCTGAAGAAAATCATCGACGAAAATTGGTTCACGCCGAAAGCTGTCGTCGGATTCTGGCCCGCCAATGCGGTGGGAGACGATATCCGTCTTTTCACCGACGAAAGCCGGAAAGAGGAGCTTGCGACCTTCTTCACCTTGCGCCAGCAGCTTAGCAAGCGCGATGGCCGTCCGAATGTCGCGATGTCCGACTTCGTGGCTCCCGTCGAGAGCGGAAAGCAGGATTATGTCGGTGGCTTTGTCGTGACGGCGGGTATTGGCGAAGTTGCCATAGCCGAGCGTTTCGAGCGCGCCAATGACGATTATTCGGCCATTTTGGTGAAAGCGCTCGCCGACCGTTTTGCGGAAGCTTTCGCAGAATTGATGCATGAGCGTGTCCGCAAGGAATTCTGGGCTTATGCATCTGACGAGGCTTACACGCCGGAAGAACTGATCGGAGAGCCATATAAGGGCATTCGTCCCGCTCCGGGCTACCCGGCCCAGCCAGATCATACAGAAAAGACGACCCTTTTCCGTCTTCTGGATGCAACCGCGAACACTGGCGTGGAATTGACGGAAAGCTACGCGATGTGGCCAGGCTCTTCTGTGTCGGGTCTTTATATCGGCCATCCGGAAAGCTATTATTTCGGCGTGGCCAAGGTCGAACGCGATCAGGTCGAGGATTACGCGAACCGCAAGGGAATGTCCGTCGAGGAGGTCGAGCGCTGGCTTGCGCCGATCCTCAATTACACCCCAGGGGCGACTTCGGAAGACGCTGCGGCGTGACAAATGCCGCATTTAAATTAACCTAATCTCATATACTCGTAGTTTTGACAGATGCGCGGTGCGCGTTTGGCTGGTTTGTATTTATGCATCGGCTACAAACCAGTCGACGCGGCTGCATCGGCTTGGCGTTTCATATTCATGAGCAATTGGCTTAGAGCATGTCTCCCGAAAGTGGGAGCCGGTTTCGGGGTAAAGACATGCTTAAAAACAAACGGATAGAGCATAATTCGACCGGAGTGAACCGAGGATCGATAAGCTTATGCGTGGCTTAAAAGAAGTTAGAGCGCCGATCTGATCCAGTCAGATCGAAAGGAGCTCTAATAAACTAAAATTTAAATTAGTATAGTTTAATATTTTGTCGAAGCAGTATTCTATACTTATTATTATTTGGTGAAAATTGCAGGGGCGTGTTAGTGATTTGTTGGCATTTCATTCAAATGCTTCGAATTTCAATAATCATCGATAGTTATATTTTTCTTTGGGAAGTCTGCAATAAAATGGGAACAAATTTATGAATCCATGCAATCTGCTGACGATGCCGGACAGCTCCTTGAATACATAAATACTTATGCCAAGCAGTGCGGATTTGCACATACGGCTTATGTCATGCGCGTTCCGTTGCTGAACGGCGTGGTCAAATGGCTCAGCTTTGGATCGTTGCCCCAGGAATGGACCGATCATTATACGGCCAGAAAATATGCCGATATCGATCCACTGGTTCGCAAGGCATTGAACAGTATCGAGCCTTTGGTCTGGTCGCCGAAGCTGTTTGCAGAAGCACCGCAAATCTGGACGGATGCACAGCGCTTCGGTCTCAAGGTTGGGATTTCCCAGCCGTGCTGGGCAGCTCAAGGCGTTTTCGGAATGTTGTCTTTCCTGAGAAATGGTCCGGCATTGTCTTCGGGCGAGATTTCGATGTTGCGGCGCCAGATGCAGATTGCGGCCAATCTTTTACATCTGTCCATGTATGAACATCTTGATGTTCCGGCGATGAATTGCGTTTCTGAAGTGAACTTGACGATGCGGGAAAGGGAGATCCTGCGCTGGACGAGCGAAGGAAAGACTGCCGAGATCATCGGTACGATCCTCAATATTTCCACACGCACGGTGAATTTCCATATCAGCAACGTGCTGACAAAGCTGGTTGCGGTCAACAAGGTTCAGGCGGTCGCCAAGGCCCGCACGTTCGGACTTCTCTAGATATTTTCCAAGTCCCTCGGCGGTTTGTTCCGAAGGGCATTTTTCAGCGGCTTTCCGGTTTGCGCTTTTTCTGAAACGGGCTACAAATTCATTATCTTTCCCGGAGGATTAATGAATGACTGCTCAGCCAAACTCTCTCGAAGCCCGCGATATCCGTTATCATCTCCATTCCTACACCGATGCTGTCCGCCTCGAAGCGGAAGGCCCGCTTGTCATTGAGCGGGGCGATGGCATTTACGTCGAAGATGTAACTGGCAAGCGTTACATTGAAGCAATGTCGGGACTTTGGAGTGTCGGCGTGGGCTTTTCGGAGCCCCGTCTGGCCGAAGCAGCTGCAAGACAGATGAAGAAGCTGCCTTTCTACCATACATTCTCCTACCGTTCGCATGGTCCTGTCATCGATCTGGCGGAAAAGCTTGTTTCGATGGCTCCTGTGCCGATGAGCAAGGCCTACTTCACCAATTCAGGTTCCGAGGCCAACGATACGGTCATCAAGCTGATCTGGTATCGCTCCAATGCGCTTGGCGAACCGGAGCGCAAGAAAATCATCTCGCGCAAGCGTGGCTATCATGGTGTGACGATTGCCTCCGCCAGCCTGACTGGCCTGCCCAACAATCACCGTTCCTTCGATCTGCCGATCGACCGTATCCTGCATACGGGCTGCCCGCATCACTATCGTGAAGGGCTGGCGGGCGAGACTGAAGAGCAGTTCGCAACGCGACTGGCGGATGAGCTGGAACAGTTGATCCTTGCTGAAGGCCCGCACACCATTGCAGCTTTCATTGGCGAGCCGGTGATGGGCGCTGGCGGCGTGGTCGTACCGCCCAAAACCTATTGGGAAAAGGTGCAGGCAGTTCTCAGGCGCTACGATATTCTGTTGATCGCCGACGAGGTTATTTGCGGCTTCGGACGGACGGGCAACCTGTTCGGCAGCCAGACGTTCGATATGAAGCCGGATATTCTGGTCATGTCGAAGCAGCTTTCGTCGTCCTATCTGCCGATCTCGGCCTTCCTTATCAATGAGCGCGTTTACGCACCGATTGCCGAGGAAAGCCACAAGATCGGCACGCTTGGCACGGGCTTTACGGCATCCGGCCATCCGGTGGCGGCAGCGGTAGCGCTGGAAAACCTCGCGATTATCGAGGAGCGTGATCTGGTCGCCAATGCGCGCGATCGCGGTACCTATATGCAGAAGCGCCTGCGCGATTTGCAGGGTCACCCGCTGGTCGGTGAAGTGCGCGGCGTCGGTCTCATTGCCGGTGTCGAGCTTGTCACTGACAAGCAGGCCAAGACAGGTCTTGAACAGGCTGGTGCGCTAGGTGCTCAGGCAAATGCGGTTCTTCAGGAGCGGGGCGTCATTTCCCGCGCAATGGGCGATACGCTTGCCTTCTGCCCGCCGCTCATCATCAATGATCAGCAGATCGATACGATGGTGTCGGCACTCGAAGCGACGCTCAACGATGTTCAGGCGAGTCTCGCCAAGTAATAATTTGCTCCGGAGCTGTCCGAATAGCGGGCAGCTCCACAGCGAAAAGCCGTTAAATATCACAAAAATTGTATGATTTTCCGTAGCTTGGCCAAAAAGTGGCTTTTCCCGGCGCGCGCAAGTTTGTTCCGGCCCTGCGTGCAAATACGGTAAGTTTTTCGCGCAAGCCAGTCGCAATACGCGATAGGTTTCTTTCACTTTCTTGCATCATTTCACGACAATGCGCGCACCGTGGCTTTTGCCGCATCTGTGCCGGATGAAGGCATTCGCCATCCCTCCCGCCAGTATCGAGACCCCATCCGGTTGCCGGGAGTAATTAGTCGTGCATCATGCATCCCTGACCAAGAACCTGACGCATCTTCAGCGCCTTGAGGCGGAAGCTATCCATATTTTTCGCGAGGTCGCGGCAAGTTTTTCCAACCCGGTAATGCTTTATTCGGTCGGCAAGGATTCGTCGGTGATGCTGCATCTGGCGATGAAGGCATTCTATCCCGCTCCACCGCCTTTCCCCTTTCTGCATGTTGATACGACATGGAAGTTTCGGGAGATGATTGAGTTTCGCGATGCGCAGGCGCGTGAAAAGGGTTTCGAGCTGTTCGTGCATATCAATGAGGATGGCGTGCGCGAGGGTATTGGTCCCTTTAGCCATGGATCGAATGTCCACACTCATGTGATGAAGACGGTCGCCTTGCGGCAGGCGCTCGACAAATACAAGTTCGATGCCGCTTTTGGCGGCGCTCGTCGCGACGAGGAGAAATCGCGCGCCAAGGAGCGCATTTTTTCCTTCCGTAACGCACAGCATGGATGGGACCCCAAGAACCAGCGTCCAGAAATGTGGAAGATCTATAATACCCGCGTTTCCGCAGGGGAATCGATCCGCGTCTTTCCGCTGTCGAACTGGACTGAGCTCGATATCTGGCAATATATCCTGCAGGAGAATATCCCCATCGTGCCGCTTTATTTTGCGGCGCATCGTCCCGTGGTCGAGCGTGACGGCATGCTGATTATGGTCGACGATGACCGCATGAAATTGCGCCCGGACGAACGGGAGGAAAACCGGCTGGTGCGTTTCCGCACGCTTGGCTGCTATCCGCTGACCGGCGCAATTGAATCAAGTGCGGCTGACCTTTCCGATATTGTCGAAGAAATGCTGATTGCCCGTACATCCGAGCGGCAGGGCCGGGCCATTGATCGCGACGAAGCCGGTTCGATGGAAAAAAAGAAGCGCGAGGGCTATTTCTGATGAATGCGATAATCAAGCCTGTTGCGACCAATGCCGCAGTCAGCGACTTTCTGGCCGATCAGGAGCGCAAGACGCTGTTGCGATTTCTCACTTGCGGGTCGGTGGACGACGGCAAGTCGACGCTCATCGGGCGCCTGCTCTATGACACGAAACTGATCTTCGAGGACCAGCTCGCATCGTTGAAGAACGATAGCCGCAAGTTCGGCACCACGGATGACGATTTCGATTTCGCATTGCTGGTTGACGGTCTGGAGGCAGAGCGAGAGCAGGGCATCACCATTGATGTCGCCTATCGGTTCTTTTCGACGCCACGTCGCAAATTCATTGTCGCTGATACGCCGGGTCACGCGCAATATACGCGCAACATGGCGACTGGTGCCTCGACAGCCGATCTTGCTATCGTGCTCATCGATGCCCGTCAGGGTGTACTGACCCAGACACGGCGCCATTCCTTCATTGCCGCTGCACTTGGTATTCGTCATATCGTTCTGGCTGTGAACAAGATCGACCTGGTCGATTTTTCGCAAGGGGCTTTCGAGCGCATCGTTGCCGACTATATGGGCTTCGCCAAAGAACTTGGCTTTGTCAGCATCCAGCCGATCCCGCTTTCGGCGCGTTTCGGCGACAATGTCACCCTGCCGTCGCCACGCATGGACTGGTATGAAGGGCCGCATTTGCTCGAACATCTGGAGACCGTGCGCATCGACACGGAGGCAGCGGCCAAGCCGTTTCGTTTTCCAGTGCAATATGTGAACCGTCCCAATCTCGATTTTCGCGGCTTCTCCGGCACAGTGGCATCCGGGTCGATCACTGCCGGCGATACGGTGGTTGTCGCCAAATCAGGCAAGACCTCCCGCGTAAAACGCATCGCCACCTATGACGGTGACTTGCCGCGCGCTTCCGAGGGGCAAGCCGTCACACTGGTGCTGGAGGACGAGATTGAGGTTTCGCGCGGCAATATGCTGGTAGGGACCGAGGCCCGGCCTGAAGTTGCTGATCGGTTCTCGGCCAATATAGTCTGGTTTGGCGAGGAGGCGTTGCATCCCGGCCGATCCTATATCCTGCGTACCGAAACCGATCAGACGCCGGTAACGATCAATGAGATCGTATACAGAACCGATGTCGATAGCTTTACCCGTCAGGAAGCGCCCCGCCTTGACCTCAACGAGATTGGACTTTGCCATCTCCAGACGGTGGATCAGATTGCGTTCGATCCTTACGCGGATAATCGTGTAACCGGCGCGTTCGTCTTGATCGACCGGCTTACAAACGCGACTGTGGGTGCTGGGATGATCGATAGCGCGCTTCGTCAGGCGACGAATGTGCATCTGCAGTCCTTCGACCTCGACAAGCAGACACGCGCAGCACAGAAATTCCAGAAACCGGCTGTGCTTTGGTTCACGGGTCTGTCCGGCTCCGGCAAATCCACCATCGCAAACCGGCTCGAACAGCGTCTCCATGCGCTCGGCAAGCATACCTACCTGCTGGACGGTGATAATGTCCGCCATGGCCTCAACAGCGATCTGGGCTTCTCGGAGGAGGATAGGGCAGAGAATATCCGCCGTGTCGGCGAAATCGCCCGGTTGATGACCGATGCGGGGCTGGTGGTGCTGGTTTCCTTTATCTCGCCATTTCGGAGTGAACGGGATCGCATTCGCTCCCGGCTGCCCGAAGGCGAGTTCGTCGAGATATTCGTGGATACACCGATTGAAGAATGCATCGCGCGTGACCCCAAAGGGCTTTATGCGCAGGCCTTGCGCGGTGAGATCAAGGCTTTTACCGGGATCGATTCTCCGTATGAGGCACCGGTATCACCGGAATTACGCCTGAGCACGACGGGTCGTGACGTTGACGAACTCGTCGCAGAAGTAGAAAAGTATCTCGCCGAACGTGGTATCATAGGCAGTTATGGCAGCGATTCCTGGTCAATCTGAGCAATGAAGATTTCAGCCTCCCCGAAAGCCGATCCGAACGACGATGCAATACTGACCGTCCTGCAGGAAGCTGCACTTGAGGCGGGGCGCGTTATCATGAAGCACTATGCCAATGGTTGCGCGGTTCAGAGCAAGAAAGATTCCTCCCCGGTCACGGAAGCAGATCGTGACGCGGAAGCCATCATTCTCGCGGCACTCGCTTCCGTTGTCCCGGACATTCCGGTTGTCGCCGAGGAGGAAGTGGCGGCAGGACGTTTGCCTTCACAGTTGGGTCGGCAATTTCTACTGGTTGATCCTCTGGACGGCACCCGTGAGTTTCTGCTGCGAAACGGCGACTTCACGGTGAATATCGGCCTGATCGAGGATGGCGCTCCAGTTCTCGGCATCGTTTATGCACCCGTTCGCAATCGCTTGTTTATTGGAACCAGCAACGGTGCTGAAGAAATAACGACGACCAAAGATCATGCAATCGGAACACGGCGCAGGATAGCGGTGCGCGTTCACGGGTCCGAGCAGGTGGCGGTTTGCAGCCGGTCACATAAAAACCCGGAAACGGAGAAGTTCCTGAACGACAACAGGATCAGCAGTTGCGTTTCCATCGGGTCATCGCTGAAGTTTTGCCTGATTGCCAGCGGGGAGGCCGATATCTATCCGCGTTTCGGCCCGACGATGGAATGGGATACGGCGGCGGGCGATGCCGTGTTGCGCGCCGCTGGCGGTCTCACCACGACTTTCGAGGGGACGCCGCTCTCTTATGGCCAGCGCGCCAATGAAGGTGTTACGGGTTTTGCCAATCCCAATTTCGTGGCTTTTGGCGGTGGCACGAAGCCCGTTTTTGCTCTGGTTTGATCGTTTTTGGAAGCAAATGGACGCAACACCTTTCCCTTATACACAGCTTCCCTGAAAGCTGTGTCCAACTTTTCAAGTCAGGCATTTAAAAAAACCACAAGATGCTCTTGCAGCTTGAAATAGGGGACGTTATAAGCCGCCTCAATGGTCAAGACCACGTGGTCACGGAGTGTAGCGCAGCCTGGTAGCGCACCTCGTTCGGGACGAGGGGGTCGGAGGTTCGAATCCTCTCACTCCGACCATTTTCCAAGTGCCGAAGCACTTTTTATCCCGATATTTCTCTTCACATCAATATCCGCTAGCCGGCGATAAGCCGTTGCATTTGCACCACTCGAACTATTTCTTGCCTTCAAGGCACCAGCATTGGCTGCAATCCAGGTTGATGCCGTGTTAAATGCTTTCCCGGAGAGCATTGGCGCATCGAGGTAGACTTTGCCTAATTAATTCCGGTCTCAATCCAGTTTCACCCATGCAACCTGATAGCAGCGAGCTGTCGGGCGTGTGAACTTGTTCATCGGGTGGCGGTTAGAGACCGGTTTGGCATTGTCAAATGTGCCGGAACAGCTTGCCTGTCTCTGCTCTTCAATCAGTTGAAAAATCGCCATGCCGCGCCCGGAATGGGCACCTCATTCGCCATCTTGGTGAGCTTCCAGAATGGAAGACCGAGATATTATGAGCGATATTCTTCGGGTGCGGTGGACGATCACACCGAAAACTGCCCCTCAGCCTTGGATTGCGTGCAGTGGGTGCGGCAAGCTGAACGCTTTTCGATCGAGCGGTAAGGTCAGACTGAATGCCAATGGCCGAAAGCTTGATGCGTGGCTGATTTATAAATGCCTGACATGCGACAAGACATGGAACCGGTCGATTTTCGAACGGCAGAATGTCCGCGAGATCGATCCCAGGATACTGGAGGCGCTTCATTCCAACGATCCGCAATGGATTTGGGCTGAGGCGTTCAATATGCAAGCACTGAGACGGAAATCACAGCGCGTCGATGAGTTCCCGGAGTACGATGTCGCCAAAGCTGTTGTGCACGCAGCAGCCTTTTTCGAGACAATCGAGATCGAGTTGCAAGTTGCCCTTCCGGTCTACATGCGCCTGGATCGTCTGTTGGCGACCGAGCTTAAAATCTCCCGCACGCGCCTTCAGGTGCTCAGTGACGGAGGCACAATTCGGATGACATCGGATGAAAACGACGTCGTCATGCGGCGACGGATCAAAACCGGGGTCGTGATTTCGATTAAACCGGAGCCTTCTGACCAGGAGATCGATTGGCAATCGCTGGTCGCAGGAAATGCATGCTGAAAAATAATGAAGGCCCGGTTTCGGGCCTTCATCTCTGCGGTTTGCGCCAGAGAATAGAATTCGCATCGGTTGTCATTCTGCTTTCCCGAAAACCGACATGCGCATGAACTCTCCATCATATTGGGCAAGGGCTACCACGCGTTTACGGTCCAGTATCTCCACACGGTTCGAGCGGAACAGGATCAGCCCCTCTTCGCGGAGATCACGCAGCATTCGATTGAGGTGTATCGGCGTTAAGCCCAGGGCATCGGCGAGTTGATATTGCGTTAGCGGGCAATAAAAGGAATTTGGATCGCCCATCCCGCACGATTGCACCCGATCAGAAAGCTCCAGAAACAGATGTGCCGTTCGGACGAATGCTGCGCGGCATCCGATATTGGTAAGATGCTCGATCAGCATCGAGCGCTGGCGTGCAAGAAGCTCGATGAGGATCAGGCTGAGACGTGGCGCTCGCTCGATAGAGGCTTCAAGCGAGACAAGCGGAATCTCGAAAACCGACATCGGCGTGATCGCCGCGATTGTGTTGTAGCTGTAGCCATCGGCAGTCCTGAGCCCAAGAAAATCGCTCCGCATGGGAAAGTCGATGATCTGCCGTTCGCCGCTGGACAGGTCGCGATATACGCAGCCCCAACCGGAGCGCACGAGATGGATGCTTCTGACGCGGGCACCCTGCTCAATGATGGTGGCATCGGCAGAAAAATCGCTTTCGATTATGGTGAGAGACGAAAGCGCGTCTGTTTCCCGCGCCTCCAGCTTGGCAAGAATTGGAGGTGCCTCCAATAAACCAATAAGCGCTTCGATTGATGGGTCTGTGGTCTGCTTGCCACTATGCATTTCTAACCCACTAGAGCGTATCCCGAAATTTGTGCGACAGCCTTTCGGAAAAGTTGCATCCTGAAATCACAGTTAGGGCGCCTGCTCGATTCAATCAAATCGATACGCGCCTTAAAGTATGCCCACCCAATCACATGGTGGTCTTCCAGTCGGGTAATCGTGTAAATTGCCTGTCGGCATTTCCATCAAAAGTCTATGTGCTTATGAATTTCGAAATGCGCAACTGCCCCCCAGCGTCTATAAATTCAGCAAACTCGAAAACCATATAAACGAAAGATATAGAGGATATATCCTACCGCTCTCCAAGTCGTTCTTATGGACGGTCATAATTTTTATGCGTTGCTAACATAAGTTAATGACACGATTATTTCCCGATAGCAATATTTACCCCAGCCAAGGCTACACGTCTATCCAGGCAAGCGCAGGAAATTGTTCGTCTCTGACGAAAGTAATAGTTGGATGCATAAACATAGAGCAACTTGAGTAGCGCCGGGAGTATCACATGTTGGAGACAAGAGGGGATAGCCTTTGGGCTGCTTCGGAGAGTATGGGCGACAGGGGCAACGCCGCCAGCACTGAAGCAGCGCGTGGACGGCGCATGTTGCTCGTGTGCAAGAGCAATCTTGAACGGCAGTGCCTTTATAACGGGCTCGTGCTGAACGGTCTCAAGCTTCCCGTCGAGACACAAGCGGCGATCGAGTTAGCAGATCCGACCGATGATATTGCTGTTGTTCTTATCAACATAGGTTCGAAGCGCCTGGCCGATCCGTTTTTCTCGGAAAAATTGCAAGCCGTGATCGAGCTCTGGCGTCCGGTCCCTGTTGTTTTTCTTGCTGAACGCGAGGAATGGGCCCAGGTTGTTCGCGCCATGGAAATTGGCGCCCGCGGCTATATTCCAACGTCAGTTGACATCAAGGTTTGCGTCGAAGCCATTCATCTTGCCACGGCTGGCGGCATGTATGTGCCTGCTTCCATGGTTTTTCAGACAGCACCGACAGATATTGATGATGATGTTCTGGGCGAGTTGCTCACAGCGCGCGAGATCGAAGTCGTCCATGCCATCCGAATTGGCAAATCGAACAAGATCATCGCTTTTGAACTCGGTATGAGCGAAGGCACGGTCAAGGCTCACGTCCATAATATCATGAAGAAAATTGGTGCTGCGAACCGCACGGAAGTCGCGTGCAAGCTGCATCGAATGTACGGTGAGAAGTTCGATCTTGATTGAACCCTCTCGGTTTCGTTTCAGAACGCATTCCGAAAAGTATGAAACGCTTTTCGGAAAAGATGCGTGTAAACCAATGGTTCAATCAAAGCGGGAAATGCTCTAGTTGAATGCCGTTTGTACGAAAAAGGGCGAACGGTGGTTCGCCCTCTCGAATGAGATTGAGTATTCTTTTTATTGGACTGGCATTCAGTCATACCGGCGAGTTTCGTCGCCGTCTGGGCCCCAATTTCACACTTGCCCTGCTACGCAATAACGCTACTCGTTTCCCCGCATTCCGAGGCCCGTAACAAACAGCCCGATTATTTTATTCTATGTTTGCATCAAGTTGGGATGAACGCGCCAAACTCACTTTTCATGCCTCATATCTCTCGTTTTACTTCAGTCTTTTGTGTTCAAGAGATGATTTCAAGAATACGCCAGTTTGGAATCTTATGAATATAGATATTCGATCCACATTTAACGAATAGGTTTATGACGGCCGGAGCAGTATGCCCAAAGTGATGGCTGAGGTTTAGGCATCAGTCGGCGAAAGAGGTCTTCCGATCGAAAATTAAACGAAGGTTTTATTTGAATTTATGGTTTCTTCGCAGGATTGCCGGGTGACGACGATAAATGTCGAAAATTGCTGAAAAGCGAATGCTATTCGAAGCCAATCGAACTGAAATGGTTGCTTTCTATTGAAAAACCGCGAAATTACCCGAACGCAATCAGAATAATGCCAGCTCCGGGATAAAAATGCAGCTCACCCCCCGTCACAATGCAATTCTTGAGCTCGCTCGCAAGCAAGGGCAGGTTCTGGTGGATGATCTTGCTGCGGCTTTTGAAGTGACGCCGCAGACTGTACGCAAGGATTTGAATGATCTTTGCCGCGCCCGGATGCTGCGTCGTATCCATGGAGGCGCGCTCTATCCATCCGGCGTCGAGAACATGGAGTATGAAGCACGACGCCGCATCGCCGCGCACGAAAAGGAATCGATCGGACGCGCTGCCGCAGAAATCATTCCGGACGGTGCTTCCCTGTTCATCAATATCGGCACCACAACCGAAGCCGTCAGCCAGGCACTGGTTGATCATAACAATCTGATGGTTATCACCAATAACATCAATGTTGCCAATACGTTGCGCGTTCATCCCTCGATAGAGGTGGTTGTTGCAGGCGGTGTCGTGCGTCCGTCCGACGGGGGGATCGTCGGTGAAGCAGCCGTCGATTTCATCCGGCAGTTCAAGGTCGACTATGCGATTATCGGCGCTTCTGCCATGGATGAAGACGGGGCCCTTCTGGATTTCGACTTCCGTGAAGTGAAAGTGGCGCAAGCCATCATCGCCAATGCGCGGCATGTAATTCTCGTGACTGACTCCACAAAACTGGAACGGACCGCGCCGGTGCGTATCGGTCACATATCGCAGATCGATACTTTCATTACGGATCACTGTCCGTCGAACCAGTTGCGGGAATTGTGCCGCGAAAGCGAGGTCGAACTGATCGAAACCCTCGGAGAGAGTCAGACGGAAGAAAAACGAACGTAGGTTCGTTTCATTTTCGGTTTGCTTTCGTATTAAATGAATTATATTCGCTTTGGTTTTCGGAGACTGGTCTTCGGGGTTCGCCATGGCGCAAGAGAAACTATTCGATATATTTGTAATCGGCGGCGGCATTAACGGCTGCGGTATCGCGCGTGATGCGGTTGGCCGGGGATTTTCAGTTGGCCTTGCCGAAATGAACGATCTGGCAAGCGGCACCTCGTCGCGAGCAACCAAACTTATTCATGGTGGCTTGCGCTATCTGGAGCACTACGAATTTCGTCTGGTGCGAGAGGCGCTGATGGAGCGTGAGGTGCTGTGGGCCAATGCACCCCACATCATTCATCCGATGCGCTTTGTGCTGCCCTATCATAAGGGCGGAATGCGTCCTGCATGGTTGTTGAGGCTGGGGCTGTTTCTCTATGACCATTTGGGCGGGCGTAGGAAACTTCCTGCGACGCATACGCTCGATATGCGTTCCGATCCGGCAGCGCAGCCCCTGAAACCGCTTTTTACAAAGGCATTCGAATATTCGGACTGCTGGGTGGATGACGCACGTTTCGTTGCCTTGACCGCCCGTGATGCAGCAGATCGCGGTGCGATGATCCGAACCCGCACAAGAGTCGTGGCGGCGCGCCGTGACAGCGAATACTGGACCATTACACTGGAAGATACCGGTACACATGAGCGCGAGGAAGTTAGGGCTCGTCTGCTGGTCAATGCTGCTGGTCCCTGGGCCGACAAGGTTCTGCAAGGTGTCGAAGGAGATCGACAGCTCCACAATGTCCGCCTTGTTCAGGGTAGCCATATTGTGGTGCGCAAGAAGTTCTCCGATCCCCGTTCCTATTTCTTCCAGAACAATGACGGACGCATCATCTTTGCCATTCCCTATGAGGACGACTTTACGCTGATCGGCACGACCGATCAGGATTATCAGGGTGACCCGGCCAAGGTTGCGATCACCGATGGCGAGACCGACTATCTTTGCGCGGCAGCCAGCGAATATTTCAAGGAGCCGGTCAGACGCGCGGATATTGTCTGGACCTATTCCGGCGTGCGCCCGCTTTATGATGACGGTGCGAGCAAGGCACAGGAAGCAACGCGCGATTATGTGTTGAAAGAAGATGCGCCGGATGGGCTTGCACCTCTGATTAACGTCTTTGGCGGCAAGCTGACCACTGCGCGGCGACTTGCCGAACATATGCTGGAGAAGATCGAGCATCGGCTGGGGCAAAAAGGTGCGCCGTGGACCCACGCTGCACCCTTGCCCGGCGGTGATTTCGTGGATGTCGAGTTCGAACGCGAATTGCAAAAGGTGAAAGTTGCATATCCTTTCCTGACGCCTGCTCATGCGCGGCGTCTGTTCCGGCAATATGGAACGCGTATTCATGTTCTGCTTGGGGAAGCCGTTTCACTTGCCGATCTCGGACAGCATTTCGGCGCCGATCTTTATGAAGCCGAAGTGCGGTATCTGCTCGAGAATGAATGGGCAGTGAGCGCCGAGGATATTTTGTGGCGGCGTACGAAACTTGGTCTTCGGCTCAATGCGGCGGATGTTTCCTCGCTTGAGGAATATCTGAAGCCAGCGCGCGTCGCCTAAGCCCTCTCAATCTTTAGCCGCACTTGCCAGTTGTGTTTTGAGCAGTCATTATTCTCCCATATAGCGGGTTCCAGCCTTCCTGGGAGGAAAAGATGGGCACACCGCAAGACCTAACGCATGCTGATCGGATTCAGTCCGCAATCATGACCGCGGGTGGCGCTGCCCGATCGGCTCTGGTCGCCTCATGGCGGCGCTCGGCGGAACTGCATGGGCTTGATCCTGCCGAACTGGGGTCGGTGCGCACCCTTTCCGACGGTGAGTTCAGAACTGCTCATCAGCGTATCGAACGCCTTGTCAGCATAGCGCAAGCCAGTATGGACCGCCTTTATCTGGCCGTTGGCGGGGTCGGCTGTTGTGTGCTTCTGGCCGATAGCGAGGGCGTGCCGGTCGAACGTCGTGGCGCACCGGGCGATGACGATACTTTTTATCGCTGGGGGCTTTGGACCGGCGCGGTCTGGAGCGAACAGAGCGAAGGCACGAACGGTATCGGCACCTGCATTGTCGAACAGCGTCCGCTGACAATTCATCGCGACCAGCATTTTCATACCCGTAATATCGGGCTTTCCTGCACGGTCGCGCCGATCCACGATCATCAAGGGCGCCTGATGGCAGCACTTGATGTTTCGTCATGCCGCGCCGATCTGACGGAGGCTTTCGCGCAACTCATATCCGTCGCCGTAATCGATGCTGCACGGCGCATCGAGGCTGAAAATTTCCGTCAGGCTTTCCCGGAGGCTCGTATCATGCTGGCGCCAAGCCCCGACAGAACCGGCGGCGCACTGATCGCGGTCGACAAGGATGATCTGGTTATCGGCGCCACACGTGCGGCGCGTCTGGCCATGGGGCTTGACGATGCCGCTCTTGCGGTTCCGTTGCCCGCAGCCGATCTTCTCGGCTGGCATGCCGATCCACGTGAAGATATGGCAGAGTCGGAGCGGAGCGTAATTCTGCGCGCCCTTGCGCGTGCAGAAGGGAATATCTCGGCTGCTGCCGGGCTGTTGGGCATCAGTCGCGCCACGCTTCATCGCAAGCTCAACCGGCTGAAGATCATTCGTCCGCACTAATCAGAAATAAGCGGACACAACTGTCTCAATATTGCGACACATAACCTTGCGAGCTTGAATGCGCGGGATGACTCTTTCGCACTGCCGCGCGATCCTCACGCATGAAACGCTGTAGGAGCAGCGTGGTTTTGGGAGGAATGTCATGAACAAGGTTGAATTCAGCCGGACCGTGAAGCCGGCTTTCGCAAAACGCTACGGAAATTTCATCGGGGGCAAATGGGTCGAACCCAAATCGGGCCGCTATTTCGAAAACACTTCGCCGGTCAACGGGCAGGTGCTTTGCGAAGTCGCCCGTTCGGACGCCGCAGATGTTGAAGCGGCTCTCGATGCAGCGCATGCCGCCAAGGATGCCTGGGGCAAGACGAGCGCGGCGGAACGCGCGCTCATCCTCAATCGCATTGCCGACCGGATTGAGGAAAATCTGCCTGCGCTGGCTGCCGCCGAAACCTGGGACAACGGCAAGCCAATCCGCGAAACCACCGCTGCTGATCTTCCTCTGGCCATCGACCATTTCCGCTATTTTGCAGGCGTCATCCGTGCCCAGGAAGGCGGCATCTCCGAAATCGATCACGACACGGTCGCGTATCATTTCCATGAACCGCTCGGCGTTGTCGGCCAGATCATCCCGTGGAATTTCCCTCTTCTCATGGCGACATGGAAGCTTGCTCCGGCCCTTGCGGCGGGCAACTGCGTCGTCCTGAAACCGGCTGAACAGACACCGGCATCGATCCTCGTGCTTATGGAACTGATCGGTGATCTTCTCCCGCCAGGGGTTATCAATGTCGTCAACGGGTTTGGCCTTGAGGCAGGCAAACCGCTTGCATCAAGCCCGCGCATCGCCAAGATCGCCTTCACCGGCGAAACGACGACCGGTCGACTGATCATGCAATATGCCAGCCAGAATCTCATCCCGGTTACGCTGGAACTTGGTGGCAAGTCGCCGAACATCTTCTTCAAGGATGTCGCAGCGGAAGATGACGACTTCCTCGACAAGGCCATTGAAGGCTTTGTGATGTTCGCACTCAACCAGGGCGAAGTCTGCACTTGTCCAAGCCGCGCGCTTATTCATGAATCGATCTACGACAAGTTCATGGAAAAGGCGCTGAAGCGCGTGGATGCGATCGTGCAGGGCGATCCGCTTGATCCTGCCACGATGATCGGCGCGCAGGCCTCCAGCGAACAGCTTGAAAAAATCCTGAGCTATCTCGACATCGGCCGCCAAGAAGGTGCTGAAGTGCTGGCAGGTGGCGAGCGCAATATTCTGCCAGGCGATCTGGCTGGCGGTTACTACGTCAAGCCGACCGTATTCAAAGGCACTAACAAGATGCGTGTTTTCCAGGAGGAAATTTTCGGACCGGTTGTGTCTGTTGCTACCTTCAAGGACGATGCGGAGGCGCTGTCGATTGCCAACGATACGCTTTACGGTCTGGGTGCCGGCATATGGACGCGTGATGGCACGCGTGCCTATCGCTTCGGGCGTGCCATTCAGGCCGGTCGTGTGTGGACCAATTGCTATCATGCCTATCCGGCACATGCGGCATTCGGCGGCTACAAGCAATCGGGTATCGGTCGCGAAAACCATCTGAAAATGCTGGACCACTATCAGAACACCAAGAATATGTTGGTGAGCTACAGCCCGAAGAAGCTGGGTTTCTTCTAGAGCATGTCTCCCAAAAGTGGGAACCGGTTTTGGGATCAAGACATGCATAAAACAAAAGGCTAGAGCGGTTTCAAAGACTCCGTTTTGAACGAAGCCGCTCCAGCCGAAGCTGACCTCGGAACTGCAATACGGAGAAAGCATCTTCGTATTGCGCTCAATCAAGGGATGGAGCCGTTCTTCATGCCAGTATTGCGTCGAGCTAACGGCTTCCAATACCCTCCCAAGGGGGCCTGGGCGGAAACGCCCGGGCGACCTTCTTCTAGTGCCTCCGGAAAGCATTCAGTTTTCGACATTCATTTCTTCCCTCCCCCAGGAAGCCAGCTCAGTTCGACAACGAAGGAGAAACTTCATGGCAAAGACAATGAAAGCCGCCGTGGTGCGGGCATTCGGAAAGCCGCTGACGATCGATGAAGTGCCAGTACCTGAGCCCGGTCCGGGGCAGATACAGGTTGCCATCCATGCGTCTGGCGTTTGCCATACCGATCTGCATGCAGCCGAAGGCGACTGGCCCGTGAAGCCCAATCCGCCATTCATTCCGGGGCATGAAGGCGTCGGTTATGTTTCGGCTGTGGGGCGTGGTGTCAAACACCTGAAAGAGGGGGATCGCGTCGGCGTTCCATGGCTTTACACTGCGTGCGGACACTGCCGTCATTGTCTGGGCGGATGGGAAACGCTCTGCGAGGAACAGCTTAATACAGGCTATTCGGTCAATGGTGGTTTTGCCGAATATGTCGTGGCCGACCCGAATTTTGTCGGACATCTGCCGAAGAATATCGATTTCAACGAAATCGCGCCGGTTCTCTGTGCGGGTGTAACGGTTTACAAGGGCCTCAAGGTAACCGACACCAAGCCCGGTGACTGGGTTGTGATCTCTGGTGTTGGCGGTCTCGGTCATATGGCGGTGCAATACGCCAAGGCAATGGGGCTTAACGTTGCCGCTGTCGACATCGATGACAGAAAGCTCGATCTGGCGCGGAAGCTTGGCGCGACGGTAACCGTCAATGCCAAGACGCATAACGATCCGGCGGCCTATATCAAAAAAGAAACCGATGGCGGCGCGCAAGGCGTGCTGGTTACGGCGGTTTCGCCGATTGCCTTCGAACAGGCGCTGGGCATGGTATCGCGGGGCGGTACTGTATCGCTGAACGGACTGCCGCCGGGCGATTTCCCGCTTTCAATATTCAACATGGTGCTGAACGGCGTCACGGTGCGCGGTTCAATCGTCGGTACGCGGCTTGATCTGCAGGAGTCACTGGATTTTGCTGGCGACGGCAAGGTGCGCGCTACCATCCGCACAGAGAAGCTCGAAGATATCAATTCCATCTTCGATGATATGCGCCAAGGCAATATTGAAGGTCGCGTGGTCATGGACCTGACTCAATAGGCCGGTTGGGCTAATATAAGAAAGGGCGGTGAATTTCCGCCCTTTCTTATCATGGAGGAGGATATGGTTGAGGTAGCTTCCGGCGACGGCAAGGGGCAGGTTAGCGCCACGAGGGCAGCGCTTGACCTCATCCGCGAATTGCAGGCCGAATATGGGCCGATCATGTTTCACCAGTCGGGCGGCTGTTGCGACGGGTCATCACCGATGTGCTATCCACAAGGTGAGTTCATTGTCGGTGACACAGACGTAAAACTGGGCGAGATCGGCGGTGCTCCGGTCTATATCAGCGGCCCGCAATATGAAGTCTGGAAGCACACAGAACTCATTATTGATGTCGTTCCGGGGCGTGGAGGCATGTTCTCCCTCGACAATGGGCGCGAAGTCCGGTTTCTGACGCGCTCACGGGTCTGTTCTGTTCCCTGATTTCTCTTTTCGTTTTGCGGCGAAGCGGTTAGTTAGATCGGAGAGGGAGGGAGACGATCCGATATGGCCGCAGCAGGAAAACGAGCAACCATTCATGATGTGGCACGCCTTGCCGGTGTGTCGATCAAGACAGTTTCACGCGTCTATAATGACGAACCGAATGTGCGCGAAGCCATTCGTGAAAAGGTCAGGCAGGCCGGGAGCGAGTTACGTTACCGTCCCAATGCTGCTGCCCGAAACCTTGTTGAACGGCGTTCTCACCTGATCGGCCTTTTCTTCGAGAACCCAAGCGCCAGCTATGTCACCGAATTGCAGATGGGCGCGCTGGAGCGGCTGCGTGACACGCGATACCGGCTGCTGATTTTCCCTGTCGAAAATCGTGAAGATATCCGTGGTGCGCTGATCGAAACAGCTCACGCTTCCGGTCTCGATGGCATCATCGTGACGCCCCCCATGTCGGACGATCCTGAAATTCTGGCCGAACTGACGGCTTCCGCTATGCCATTTGCCCGTGTCGCAGGCGACGTGAATGTGCACCCGACCGACAGCGTCACAATCGATGACGAAGCGGCTGGCGTCGATCTGATGGAGTATCTTCTGAAACTCGGTCATCGCCGGATTGCAATCGTCATTGGCGATCCAACCCATCGTTCGGCGGAACTGCGCCTCGCAGGCTATCGCCGCGCATTGGAAGAAGCGGGGATCAAGCGCAATCCCGATTATGAGGTGCAGGGTGGCTTCAGTTTTGCGAGCGGTCTCGCCGCCGGAAAGAAGCTGCTTTCGCTTGAGGAGCCGCCAACGGCTGTGTTTGCGTCAAACGACGATATGGCCGCCGCCGTCATGCAGGTCGCCTATGATCGCAACATTGCGATACCTGACCAGCTAACGGTGGTTGGCTTTGATGACAGCGCGATTGCCAGCATGGTTTCGCCGCAGATCACCACCGTCCGCCAGCCGATTTTCGAGATGACACGCGATGCGGCGGACATGCTTCTCAATCAGATCGAAACCGGTCACTTGTCGGCCTCCCGGCGGATTGAGTATAAACTCATCATCCGTCAGTCATCCGGAAAAGCACCGGTATAAGCCTGTCTAACTCTGTGTGGGATGCGCGGGGAAGAACCGCTCGCGGGCAAAATTGCTGCCGAAGATCATGTCATATTGCAGCATCTGATAGTCGCGCAGGAGTGGTGGGAATGGTGGCCTCTGTTGCCAGCCTTCCTCGGCTTTCTCCGAGCGGTCGAAAACCGCATGATTGTCAATGACCTGGTAGCGCTCGTGCAACTGACGCAGGAAGCCTGTGTAATAGGGATGCTGCATACCCGCCATATCCAGAATGTGCAGCGGCAGGAAGGCGGGGCTGATCGTGCCGGTTCCTCGCTCGGCGCCACGTTTACTCGACCAGAGAACAAGCGGCGTTTCATGCTGCAGCATCATATCCGCGGCAGGCGCTGTGCGGCTCGCAACCCGGTTGTCCATGAACCCGGTCTCGACATAGACGGGGCCAAGTGGCGGCAGATGGTCGCCGAAGAAGACGAGAATGGTTTCCCGGTCACGCTTCGATGCCCATTCCATCAACCGTGCAAGGCTCGCATCGGCATCCATGGCGCCTTGCGAATAGGACCGGATCGACTGGCGCGTATGCTCGCTGGCGTCAGTCTGCACCTCAAGTTTGGAATCCGGGTAACGATTGGCTTCGTAAGGGCCATGTCCTTGCAGCGAGACGGCAAAGAAGAAGAATGGCGCATCCATGGAATCCGCTTCGCGGATGATTTCATCGGTCAAGGCAGCGTCAGAAGCCAGTGCGCCACGCTTTTCCAGCGGCGGCATGTTTTCTTCTGACATGAACCTGTCGAAGCCCATGCTTTCATAGACGGGACCGCGATTCCAGAACCATTGGCGATAGGGGTGGATGGCGCGCGTCGCATAACCCTGATCCTTGAAAAAGCTTGCAAGCGAGGGAAGCGGGCGACGGATATATTGCTGATAAGGGATACTGCCGGATGGCAGGAAGGCTTTGGAAAACCCGGTCAGAGCTTCGAACTCGACATTGGCCGTCATGCCACCGAATTCTGGCGAGAAGACATGGCCGGATTGTTCCGCCCGGACTGTCGGAATCGGATCGGCGCTGAAAGCCACGCCCGGAAGGCGCGTCGGGTCCCAAAAGGATTCGCTCATCACCATGATGACGTCAGGTTTGCTGGCATCGAAGGCAGCAGGGATCAACTGTGCTGGCGGTTCGATGGCGGCAATTGCTTCCGAAGAATAGCCTTCCGGAGCGAAGACGGTAGCCATCGGCACATTCAGGATGAAGGCCATGGTAAAGCCGTTATGGGCGTAGTTTTCCTTCTGGTCCCACATGATCGGCAGAATGCGCAGACGGTCGCGCGCCAGCGAAAAACTGGCATAGTCGGAAATCACTGCGAACCAGGCGAGCAAGGGCAACGCGAAGGCAAGACGCAGCATCCGCCCCTTCCATGGGATCGGGTCGAAGCGCCGCCACCAGAACAATGTCACGGTTATCATCACGGCTGCCGAAGCGATGAGAAGCAGGGCTATGCCGACCGCGCTCCACGGGCGGTCACGCACCAGAAGCGGCAGAAGATCGACGATCTGACGGGCATAGAGAAAATCGCTCGGATAGAGCGGGTCACCGAGATAAAGGCTCTTTTCGCGTGCTGTCGTTGCCGCAATCAGCGCCAGCGGGCCAATCACGAAGAAGCCATAGTGAATGCGTCCGAAAATGGCGTCGCTCGCTGTCAGCACGACGACAAAGAGCGCAACCGTCGTCCATGCAGGCTTGTGCGGCGTGCGGAAGAACTGCATCGTGTCGGTGAATGAGCCGCGCACGATCCATTCGACAGCGAAAACCAGCAGCGTCGAAAGCACGATGGAAGCAAGCGTAATTGCTGCAAGGCGCAGCGGCCAGGCAATACGGGCAGGCCCGAAAATCGCGGCATCGCTCCAGCGACGCGCTGCGGTATTTTCCATCACACCCGGCATGTTCTACTCACCAACTCCCGAACTTCCACAAAAAGCCTGTCACATTTCTGTCATGGAAATGTCAAGGCACGCTTGGGCCGCGAGTGATACGCACCGTGATCTGAATGGATGATGAATGGAGCATACAGAGCATGTCTCCCGAAAGTCGGAACGGGTTTCGGGAGACATGCGTAAAAAGCGAACAGGGCCGGAATTGATCCGGCCCTGTCCATGGCTATATAGGAGATTGGATTACGAAAAGACGTCTTCCAGTCCCTTGGTCAGTTCCAGCGCCTGCCGCTCGAACAGGCGGCGATAGATGCCACCCGGCTTGCGGATAAGCGCATCATGATCGCCTTCTTCAAGGATCTTGCCCTTGTCGAAGACCAGCAACCGGTCAAGCGCACGAACCGTCGATAGCCGGTGCGCAATGACAAGCGTTGTCCGACCAACCATCAGCCGTTCCATTGCCTGCTGGATCAGCACTTCCGATTCTGAATCGAGGCTCGATGTGGCTTCATCCAGAATAAGGATCGGTGCATCTGCCAGAAACGCACGGGCAATAGCGACACGCTGACGCTCGCCGCCCGAAAGCTTCACACCACGTTCACCGACAAGCGTTGCATAACCTTTCGGCAGGCGGCGGATGAAGTCATGCGCGCTTGCAAGCTTTGCCGCTTCCTCAATCTCCGCCTGTGTCGCGCCGGGGCGGGCATAGGCGATGTTCTCGGCCAGCGTGCGGTGAAACAGGACCGGCTCCTGCTGCACGATGGCGATCTGCGATCTGAGCGATGCCTGTGTGACTTCGGCAATGTTCTGTCCGTCAATCTTGATGGCGCCGCCACTGACATCGTAGAGACGCTGGATCAGCTTGACGAATGTCGTCTTGCCAGAGCCGGAATGGCCAACCAGACCAACCCGCTCGCCAGCTTCGATCTTGACTGAAAAGTCGCGATAGAGAGCGGCTTCGTGGTTGCCATAGTGGAAAGTGACGTTATCAAACGTGATCTCGCCATTTCCGATCTTGATCGCCGGTGCACCTGGCTTGTCGGCAATGCCGTAAGGCTGTGCCTCGATGTCGACCAGCTCCTCCATGTCGTTGACCGAGCGCTGCAGGTTGCGGATATGCATGCCGACGTCGCGCAGATAGCCTTGCAGCATGAAGAAGGCTGTCAGGACGAAGGTGATATCGCCCGCCGTTGCCTTGCCCTGGCTCCACAGATAGAGCGCAAAGGCGATGACCACGCCGCGCATCACCAGCAGGTTCGCGCCCTGAATGAAGCCATTCAGCGTACCGATCAGCCATGTGCGGCGTGTGCGACCGCGCCACTTGGAAACGACCTTTGCAAGACGCGCATCTTCACGGCTTTCCGCGCCAAATGCCTTGACAACGGCATTGCACGAAATGGCATCGGCCAAAGCGCCGCCCATTCGCGTGTCCCAGCTATTGGCAAGCGTTGCCGCAGGCGCAACAAAGCCAAGCGAAATCACAATCGTGCAGACGATGAACAGCACCGAACCGATTGCAACCAGCAGCCCCATCAGCGGCCAGTACCATGATAGAAGCACGACCGAACCAACCAGCATCAGGATCGACGGCAACAGCGCCACGATCAGCGTATCGTTGAGCAGGTCGAGCGCCCACATGGCGCGCGAGACCTTGCGCACCGTCGATCCGGCAAAAGCATTGGCGTGCCAGTCTGTCGAAAACCGCTGCAGCTTACGGAACGAGCTTGCTGCCATGTCGCTCATGATCTTCAAGGTGAAGTCCGTGATGACATAGAAGGTCAACTGACGCGTGATCAGCGCCAGCGCGCCCAGCGCAAGCAGGACGATGAGGGCGTGGATGGCAGCATCCCAAGCGCCATCGCTACCCAACGAAAGCGCGTCCACCAACCGACCGGAATAGAGCGGCGTCAGAACATCTGCGGCTGTTGCAAGCAGCATGCCGATTATCATCAGCGTCAGCCGCAAGGGCTGACTTCGCCAATGGCCGAAAGTGTAGCCGAGGACATTGCGGAAGGCAGGTCCCCGGAAATCTATGCGAAACCGAGTCATATCTATAATACCAGGCCGTGTTTAAACGGATTCTGGTTCCTGTAAAAATATTTCCAGCAAAAGTGCGAAGCGGTTTTGCGTCGGACAATGCGTGAAAACAAAGACAAACAAACAGCCAATGACGGCTGCGGCAAATTTGGAAGTTGTCAGGAATATGCCCTCTTAGGGAGGGCGTTCAGGCCTCAGCCTGCAATGCGGGCCAAAGACTTAAAGCTTGGACGCGCCCGCATTAACACTGGGCACCATGGGGAATGGGTAATAGACACGCATCTCATACCTCTTGCCAGTGTTGCAGATGCGTGCACAATAAATGAGCAGAAAATTTTGCCAAGACGCAAAATGGCGAATTTTCTATCCAATCATTTGACTGTGACAAATTTGCAAGCCTTGTTTTAAAGAGTGCTGGTCCAGCTTTCAGCCCTTTGCTGAACGGATATTGTCACTTTTTCCGTTACAGGGCAGCTCTGGCCTTGCAATTCTGCCGCTCATGGGTGAAGGGTCGTCCTGAGATATATCAGAGCCGTGCGGCGCACAGGGAGAGTTCATGACAGTTCATCAAAATCTGATCGCGGGCGAATGGGTCGGCGGCGACGGGATCGCCAACATCAATCCTTCGGACACCAATGATGTGGTTGGAACCTACGCCCGGGCAACTGCCGAAGACACCAAGGCAGCCATTGCTGCGGCGAAAGCCGCTTTCCCGGCCTGGTCGCGTTCCGGCATTCTGGAACGCCACGCCATCCTGCGCAAAACTGCCGATGAAATTCTGGCACGCAAGGACGAGCTTGGCCGTCTCCTGTCGCGCGAGGAAGGCAAGACGCTGGCCGAAGGCATCGGCGAAACCATCCGCGCCAGCCAGATTTTCGATTTCTTCGCAGGCGAAGCCCTGCGTTTGGCTGGCGAAGTTCTGCCTTCTGCACGTCCGGGTATCGGTGTGGAAATCACCCGTGAGCCAGTCGGCGTCGTGGGTATCATTACGCCATGGAATTTCCCGATCGCTATTCCAGCCTGGAAGATCGCTCCGGCACTTTGCTACGGCAACACGATTGTGTTCAAACCGGCCGATCTCGTGCCGGGCTGCTCCTGGGCGATTGTCGATATCCTGCACCGTGCGGGATTGCCAAAGGGCGTTCTCAATCTCGTCATGGGCAAGGGTTCGGTTGTCGGTCAGACCATTCTGGACAGCGCGGACGTTCAGGCCGTCACCTTCACCGGCTCGACCGGTACGGGCAAGCGCGTTGCGGCGGCATCCATTGAGCACAACCGTCGCTTCCAGCTTGAAATGGGCGGCAAGAACCCGGTTGTCGTCCTTGATGACGCCGATCTCGATGTCGCTGTCGAGTCCGTGGTCAATTCGTCCTTCTTCTCGACCGGCCAGCGCTGCACGGCATCGTCGCGTATCATCGTGACGGAAGGCATCCACGACAAGTTCGTTGCCGCTGCAATCGAAAAGCTGAAAAGCGTTGTGGTCGACAATGCCCTGAAGCAGGGCACGCATATCGGCCCTGTCGTTGACGAAAGCCAGCTTCAGCAGGACATGGATTACATTGAGCTTGGCCGCAAGGAAGGCGCGAAGCTTGCTTTTGGCGGGGAACGCCTGAACCGCGAAACGCCGGGCTTCTATCTCCAGCCAGCGCTTTTCACTGAAGCCACCAACCAGATGCGTATCAGCCGCGAGGAAATCTTTGGCCCGGTCGCTTCGGTCATCCGCGTCAAGAATTATGAAGAAGCGCTTGCTACCGCCAATGATACGAGCTTCGGCCTGTCGTCTGGTATCTGCACGACGAGCCTGAAATATGCCACGCATTTCAAGCGCAATTCGGAAGCGGGCATGGTGATGGTCAACCTGCCGACCGCCGGTGTCGATTTCCACGTGCCGTTCGGCGGGCGCAAGGGTTCGAGCTATGGTCCGCGAGAGCAGGGCCGCTACGCCGCCGAGTTCTACACGACGGTCAAGACGGCCTATACGCTGGCCTGATAGCAATGTGAGTGGATGCAAAAACCGGCGGGAAACCGCCGGTTTTTTTATGCGGCTTTTTTCGGCCAGGCGGCAAGCTTGCGGGCGAAATGCGACACCGTGCCGTGCAGCAGCATGGTGAAGGCAGCCAGCACGAACAGGCAGGCGAACATGAGATCCACCTTGGCGCGCCCATTGGCGAGCAGCATCAGATAGCCGAGGCCCTTCGATGCGCCGACCCATTCGCCCACCACGGCACCGATGGGCGCATAGACGGCGGCAAGGCTCAGGCCCGATGCCAGTGAGGGAAAGGCAGACGGAATGCGGATGCGAAACAGGATCGCCATGCGTCCCGCCCCCAGAATTTCCGCCGCGTCGATCAGGCTGCTATCGGTACGCCGCATGCCGTCGAAGAAGGTCGAAACGACGGGAAAGAAGATCATCAGCACTGTGACTGCGATCTTCGATGCGGGTCCATAGCCAAGCCACAAAGTCAAAATGGGGGCGAGCGCGAAGATCGGGATCGCCTGACTAAACACCATGGCAGGCATGACAAGCCGCTGCGCCAGCGGCGACATCATCAGGCAGATGGCGGTCGCGATGCCGACCGCACTGCCAAGGACAAGACCGCCCAGAACTTCGCCGATGGTGGCGGCGGCGTTCTCAGTGATCAGCCCGGCATTGGCGATCAGCGCCTGCACCACATCCAGCGGACCGGGCAGAATGAAGCGCGGCATCTGGCCCACGCCCACCACCGCCTGCCAGATGGCCAGCGCTACTGCTGCCGACAGCAAGCCGTCGGCAGCACGCTTTTTTCGGCTTCGGTTCGAGAGTGTTTCGTTCACTATCCGGCCTTCAAACCCATGGACCAGAAATCGGCTTCGAGCCTGCTTGCGGTGGCGAAAATCTGGCAGAGCTTTGGCCAGCGCGGGCTTTTCTCAAAGTCGTTGCCGATGCGGTCTTTTGCGGCCTGATCGAACAGTTTGCCGACCGTGTGGCACATGTCCTGATATTCAGGCCCCGCATAGGTGTCGATCCACTCCTGATAAGGCGTACCGGGCAGGGCGGTCACGGCAAGGTTCAGGCCGATCTCGCCATAGCCATGCGCGCAGGGCACAAGCGCGGTCAGCAGATCAAGGAAGTCGCCCGCCTGTCCGCAATCGAGCACATAGCGCGTATAAGCGAGATTTTCCGGCTCTTCCTTCGTCGCGTAAAGCTCGTCTTCGCTGATCCCTTCGCGGGCGCAGATGCCGACATGCAGCGGCAGTTCCGTGACGGCCAGACCATGCATGATCTGGGCGCAGAGCCGTGTTTCCTGCAATGTATTAGCCTTGACGACGCCAAGCGCAAAGGCGCGGGCATAGTGGTGCAGATAGACATAGTCCTGACGGAGATAATGCAGGAACGCCGCTTTGGGTAATGTGCCGTCACCCAATCCGAGCACGAATGCATGATCGATATAGGGCTTCCAATCATCAAGCGTCGCGGCGCGCAAGCGCGTGAACAGTTCGGATGAATAATGCGGTTGCGGCTGGCTCATGACTTGCTGCCTTCCGCGTTGACGTCGATAGCGAATTTCTCGACAGGCAGGATGGAGGGCACCAGATTGTTCTCCTTGAGATAGGCCTCATAACGCTGCCAGCGACCATAATCGAGGCTTGCAGGCGCGCGTGAGAAGCGCGCGACAGTGTCTTTCCAGGCGCGCTGGTTCAACTCGTCCTTGAGCTCGGTGCTGTAGGATGAAAACAGCTCGTAACCCTTGTCCGGGTGATTGACGATATATTGCGCGGCCTTCTCTGTGGCCGAGAGGAAGCGCGAAATCTTGTTCTTTTCCGCCGCGTCCAGCTTGGTCGTGGCGGCGACATAGACCAGCTCGTCATAAACCGGCACGCCTTCTTCCTCGACGAAGAAGCACTTGCCGGGCACGCCTTCGACGGCCATCTGGTTCAGTTCGACATTGCGATAGGCACCCATCACCGCATCGACCTGCTTCGACATCAGAGATGGCGCGAGCGAGAAATTCACATTGATCAGTTCGACATCCGAGAGTTTGACACTGTGCTGACCGAGAATGGTGCCGAGCAAAGTTTCCTCGGTTCCGGCGACCGAATAGCCGATCTTTTTGCCCTTGAGATCGGCGATGGAATTCACCGATCCGTCGTCGCGGGTCATCAGGCAGTTGAGCGGCGAGTCGATCAGCGTGCCGACGCGGATAAGCGGCAGACCTTCATGCACCTGAAGATGCACCTGTTGCTGATAGGAAATGGCGAGGTCGGCCTGTCCTGCCGCCACCATCTTGGTGGGTGTCGAGGCATCGGCAGGCGCGACGATATCCACCTCCAGCCCGGCATCCTTGAAGTAGCCGAGCTTGTCGGCAACGATGATGGGGCCGTGATCCGGGTTCACATACCAGTCGAGGATGAGCTTTAGCTTGTCGTCAGCGTGAGCGGCGGTGGCAGCGGTGAAAGCGAGGCCGAACAGGGCGGCGAAGACGGTCTTTTTCATTTGCGTTGCCTTTCCATGGGGGTCTGCTCCAGAGCGTGGCCTGCATAAGCGCGGGTGGTTTCGATCCATTGACGCAGGCGGCTTTCGGGGTCGGCATTGAGGGTGATGTCGGTGACGACGGAAACGATATCGGCGCCCGCTTCAAAAACGCCCGGTGCGCGTTCGACGCTCATACCGCCGATCCCGACCAGCGGAATATCGCCAATCCGCGCCTTCCATTGGCCAAGGCGGGACAGGCCCTGTTCGTGCCATTTCATCTTTTTCAAAATGGTCGGGTAGATGGGGCCGAGCGCGATATAGTCTGGCTTTACCGACAGCGCGCGGTCCAGTTCCGCCTCGTCATGGCTCGAAACACCCAGTTTCAAACCTCCGGCGCGAATGGCATCCAGATCGGCATCGTCGAGGTCTTCCTGTCCAAGATGGATGAAGTCGCAACCTTCCTCCAGCGCGAGCTTCCAATAGTCGTTGACGATCAGCTGGCAGTCATGGGCAAGGCAGATTTCCCGAGCGGCCCGGATTTCGCTGCGCAGCTCCGGCTCGGTCTTGTCCTTGGCGCGCAACTGCACCAGCCTGACGCCGAGCGGAACCATGCGCTCCAGCCATTTTGCGCTGTCGAAGATCGGGTAGAACGGATCGAGGGCCATTACAAAAATGCCTTTCCGAGAAGAGGGGTGGATGGCGCGGCCATGTCGCGCGCTTCGATGGCGTCGGCGTCGAAAGCGAGCCGTCCGGCTTCAACCGCCAGTGCGAAGCCGCGCGCCATGGCGACGGGATCACCAGCCTTGGCGACAGCGGTGTTGATGAGCACGGCATCATAGCCCAGTTCCATCGCCGCAGCCGCATGGGACGGCACGCCGATGCCGGCATCGACAACAAGCGGAATGTCGGGGAAATGCGCCCGCATGGTTTTCAGCGCATAAGGATTGTTGAGGCCACGGCCTGAGCCGATGGGCGCGCCCCAGGGCATCAGCACCTTGCAACCGGCTTCAATGAGCTTTTCCGCGACGACCAGATCGTCATTCATATAGGGAAAGACCTCAAAGCCATCGTCGCAGAGTATGCGCGCTGCTTCGACCAGACCGAACGGGTCGGGCTGCAACGTGTCGTGGTCGCCGATCACTTCCAGCTTGATCCAGTTGGTGCCGAAGATTTCACGCGCCATTTTGGCGGTGGTCACCGCTTCACGCGGCGTGTGGCAGCCTGCGGTGTTGGGCAGAACGGCGACGCCCAGCTCGCGGATCAGCGCCCAGAAGTCCTGTCCGGCGCGCGCATCGCCGCTTTCGCGGCGCAGCGACACGGTGACGATATCGCTTTGCGAAGCACGCACCGCATCGGCCAGGATGGCAGGCGATGGATATTGCGCCGTGCCGAGCAGCAGGCGGCTTTCAAATTGTTGGCCGTAGAATTCCAGCATCTCAGCCTCCCTGCATCGGGGCCAGAACTTCGATGCGGTCGCCAGCCGACAAGGTCGCGGCTGCACGTTCGTCGCTGGCCACGAATTCACCGTTCAGCGCGGTTGCAACAACCGCTTCATCCAGTTCGATTTCGGTCAGCAGCGCCGCCAGATTGGCGGCTGCCGTGGTGATGACTTCACCGTTGAGCACGATCGTCATGCATAATCCTCCACAAATTCGGGCATGGTTTCGGGCGTGGTCGCGGCCGCAACCGCCATGCGTGCCACGGCGGGCGACAGCAGGAAGCCGTGGCGGTAAAGCCCGTTGACATAGATGGTTTTGCCGCGCCGTCTCACGCGGGGAAGGTTGTCTGGAAAGGCGGGGCGCGCATCGACGCCGGTTTCGAGGATTTCCGCCTCGCCAAAGGCTGGATGCAGGGCGTAAGCCGCACTCAAAAGCTCCAATGTCGAGCGCACGCTGATGCCACTGCGCTGATCGCTTTCGATCATCGTCGCGCCGATCATGTGCACGCCGTCGCCGCGCGGCACGATGTAGAGCGGAATGCGCGGATGCAGGAGGCGCACGGGCCGCTTGAGATTGATGTCGCGCGAGCGGACAACCAGCATCTCACCCTTGACGCCGCGCAGGTCCTGCAACTGATCACGCGCTGCAAGACCGCGCGCATCGACGGTAATGTCGGTCTCGACTTTGACGTCTTTCGCATCCTGCCCCAGATGAAAGACGACGCCTTTGTTCTGCAGGTTTTCGGCGAGCTCAATCAGTGTTTTGCGCGGGTTGAGATGACCTTCTCCTGCAAAGAAAAGCCCTTGCCGAAAACGGCCTGCAAGGTCTGGTTCGAGCGCATCGATCTGCACTTGATCGATGGTGTCAAATGCCTCTGTCCTGCGGGCAAAACGACGAAGTTCGGTCGCATCGCGTGTGTGCGAGAGCACAAGCGTACCCTTGCGATGGACTGTCGAAACGTGCCGTTCCCACCAGCCGATCGCTTCCTGTCCCAAGCGAACGACCGGCTCTTCTGCGCTCTCGCCCTCGCACCAAGGTGCCAGCATTCCACCCGCAAACCATGAGCAACTGTCGGAACCGATTTCCACGCTTTTGGCGATGACGGTAACGGCATGGCCCTGATCGGTGAACTCGGCGGCGGTGGCAAGACCGGCGACACCTGCTCCGATGATGGTGACGCGCATCACGCAATCTGCTCCATTCGTGTTTTCCAGAGGTCATGGAAATGGTGCACCGGCCCGTGGCCGTGTCCGATCTTCAATGTGTCGGCAGCGCGGATTGCCCCTTGCAGATAGGTGTGGGCTGCAAGCACGGCCTTTTCGAGCGGCAGGTTCTTGGCAAGCTCCGCCGCAATGGCCGAGGAGAGCGTGCAACCTGTGCCATGGGTGTTGCCGGTCAAGATGCGCGGTGCTTCGACACGCAGCGTCGGCTGATCGCGGCGAACGAGCAGGTCGACGCAAATTTCGCCTTCCGCATGGCCGCCCTTCATCAGAACGGCTTTCGCGCCGAGTTCGAGCAATGCGCGGCCCTGCTGTTCGGCGTCTTCATCATCAAGCGCCAGACCGCAGCCGAGCAGGCAGGCCGCTTCAGGTCGGTTTGGGGTCAAAAGCGTTGCGAGCGGCACCAGTTTCTGGCGCAAAAGCGCAATGGCGCTTTCGCTCAAAAGCCGGTCGCCGGATTTTGCAACCATCACCGGGTCGAGCACGATAGGGCCAGAAAAATGGGCAAGCCCCCGCGCAATGGCTTCAATGGTTTCGGGCACGGAAACCATGCCGATCTTCACCGCGGCCACGTCAAGATCGCTGAAAACGGCATCGATCTGCCCTGCGACAATGGCGGGCGGGATGTCGTGCACTGCGCTCACCGTGCAGGTGTTCTGCACGGTCACGGCAGCAATAACGCTCGCGCCATACACGCCGAGCGCCGAAAATGTCTTGAGGTCGGCCTGAATGCCAGCGCCGCCGCCACTGTCGGAACCGGCAATGGTGACGCATATAGGCACGGAACGCGCCTGGCCGCTTGTTGATATAGTTCGGGAGAAACTCTGTCTTTGGTCCATCATGTCGTCTCTCATTCCGAACGGAAAGATGAGACGTCATGAACCTTTATGGAGCATAAGCTCCGAGTGGGATGAACCCCGTCCGCGACGCGTCAAACTCCGTTCCCTACGCAGGTATTACCCGGATCAGGTTCAATGGGTTAACGCGAGAACGCGCCTCTCAGCCTTTTGTGTCGCAATATCGGACGGAAAACCGCTTGGCACTTTTCCTGATATTGCTTCGAAGGCACCCCAACGAATTTTGCGTCTTCAAGCATAGGCCGGAAGTTTTGAGCGGTCAAGCCGTCTTGGGCCGTGTTGGGCCGTGTTGGGCCGTCTTCGGCAGTCTCAGGCAATGTCTGGTTCTATTGAAAAATACGAACATGAGAAAAAAACCTATATGAGCAGCCGCTTCATATATGGTTTGTTAAAACCATTGGTCGTATTCTCCCCGCGGGGAAGTGTGTCCTGTTGACGGTCCTCACCTGTTGGTTCGTGAGCCTGTCCGGTTCATGAACCCATGCGGAATATGATGCTCCAGTGAGAGGTTTTGTTGGCTAATTCAAACTGACGACGTATGTCGGCTCGGGGCAAGGGGTGTAGAATGGTGAAGCGGAAAGCCGGTCCGACAGAGGCGGGAGGCTCCATTGCGAGCACGTCTCAGCAGGATTTCCGTATTCTTTTCACCACCCATCCGACCCCCATGTGGGTCTATGATCCCCAGACTCTCGGCTTCATCATCATGAACGACGCGGCCTATGCGCTCTACGGCTATACGCCAGATGAGCTGCCGGGCATGACTGTTCTCGATATTCGTCCGCAGGCCGAGCGCGAGCGCATGCTTGCCGCCATTCGCGACCGCAGCGACCTCGAACGCCCGGAGCGCTGGCAACATCTGCGCGCCAATGGCGAAACCATCGATGTTCTGACTTATGGACGCGAGGTGTTATTCGACGGCAAGGAAGCGATTCTGGCAATCGTTCAGGACCGGACGGAATTGACGGAGGCCAATCGTCAGGCAAGTCATGCGCAGACTTTGCTGGACAGTCTCGTCAACAATCTGCCGCTTGGTGTCTTCGTCAAGGATATGCACGACGAAGGTCGCTATGTGCTCTACAATCAGGCGGCATCTGCGGCGAGCGGGCAGCCGATAGATGAAGCAATCGGGTCAACCGACCTGGACCTTTTCCCCAAACATGAAGCGGCTGTCATTGGCCAGCAGGACCACATGGCGATGCAGCGCCGGGAAGTGCTGAGCGTCGAACGCAAGATCGAGCGCAAGGATGGAACGTCGCGCACGATGCGGATCATAAAATGCTCGATCCCGCCCGTCGAAGGTGATGAACCTCGTTATCTGATTGGTCTTGTTGAGGATATAACGGAACGGCGTGAGATCGAGGAACGCATGGCACATATTGCCATGCACGACAGTCTGACCGGTTTGCCCAACCGTGCCTATTTTGCGCACCATGTCGAAAGCCTGTTGAAGAAGGGCGGGGATTGCGAACCTTTCGCCTTGTTCTATCTCGATATCGATCATTTCAAGAACATCAATGACAGCATCGGTCATCAGGCCGGTGACCAGCTTTTGCAGGAAGCCGCGCGCCGTCTGAAACAAATCACGACTTCAGAGGAATTTATTGCCCGGCTTGGTGGCGATGAGTTTGCCATTGTCTATCGCAGCGGAACACTTGGGCAGATCGCCATGTTCGCTGATCGCATCCTTTCGGCCTTTCAGGATGCATTCGTGCTGGTGGGTAATTCCGAATTCGTCACCTGCAGCATGGGTATTGCCCAGGCGCCATTGCATGGTGACAACCCCGATGTGCTGATGCGCAATGCTGATCTTGCGCTCTACGCCTCAAAATCCGGTGGGCGACGCACATTCCGTTTCTACCAGCACGCCTTGCGTCTTGCGGCTGAGAAGCGCCATGTCATGACCGGCGAGCTTCGCCAGGCTCTGCTGGATGAGCAGTTTGAACTGCACTATCAGCCGATCTTCAATCTCGAGAGCGGCAAGATTTCCGGTTTTGAAGCACTAATCCGCTGGCGTCATCCTGAGCGTGGCATGGTTTCTCCTGCCGAATTCATTCCATTGGCTGAGGAAACCGGACTGATAGGCCCGATCGGTGACTGGGTTCTAAGGGCTGCATGTCGGGAGGCTGTTCTCTGGCCGGAGGACATCAAGGTTTCAGTCAACCTTTCGCCGGTCCAGTTCAGCCAGACGACACTTCTGCACTCCGTCATGGACGCGCTTGAAGCGGCGCGTCTTTCACCCGACAGACTTGAGCTTGAAATCACGGAGTCGGTCTTCCTGTCGAACAGCAAGAACAATATCGAGCTGCTGTTCGAACTGCGCCGACTGGGTGTTCGTATTGCTATGGACGATTTCGGGACCGGCTATTCTTCGCTCAGTTATCTGCGATCATTTCCATTCGATAAAATCAAGATTGATCGCAGTTTCGTTTCGGGCATCGAGGTCGATACGCGCGATCTGGCCATCATTCAGGCCGTGGCGACGCTCGGCGCGGGCTTCAACATTGTCACGACGGCTGAGGGCGTGGAAACCGCACAACAGCTTGAGCGTCTGAAGACCGAGCGTTTTGGTGAGGTGCAGGGTTTCCTGACCGGGCGGCCAATGCCTGCTGGCGACGTGCATTCGTTCATTCAAAATCGCAGCAATGTCGGTCTGGAGATGCCTGCGGCACATAACACATTGCCGATTTAGGATATCGCTCATTGGTTATTGAGCCGCGTTCGAAGAGCCGTCGCGCCAGACAAAAAATCCAAATCTCATCTTGTTTCAAAAAGGGCTTGACCTTCCAACGGTGGGAAGGACTATCTAAAGAGCAACTCTCGAATTGTGCCCTTTCCGGGCGATGAAAGGGATTGCCATGAACAAGCCTGTAAATCACGAAACCATCAGTTTTCCGGTGCCCGTCGAAGGGATGAGCTGCGCTTCGTGCGTGTCGTCCGTGGAAAAAGCTGTGTCCAAAGTTGCGGGCGTGGACAAGGTTTCCGTCAATCTCGCAACGGAACGCGCCGATGTGACTTTCAAAGGCGCGCCAGATCTGCCCTCGGTGATCGATGCCATTCGCAAGGCGGGTTATGAAGTCCCTGCTGCCAGCATAGATCTGGCGATTGAGGGCATGAGTTGCGCTTCCTGTGTCAGCAAGGTGGAAAAGGCATTGAACGGTGTGCCCGGTGTCACCCGTGCCAGCGTCAACCTCGCAACGGAGCGGGCGCATGTCGATCTGGCGGGGCAGGTATCGGTCAACGAGCTTATCAAGGCAGTTGAAACTGCTGGCTATGAGGCGCGGTCACTTGATGACAGGCAGGACAGCGACAAACAGGAGACCCAGTCCGAAAAGCGGGATGCGGAAGCAGCAGAACTGAAGAAAAGCGTCATCCTTGCCGCCCTTCTGACATTGCCTGTTTTTGTGCTGGAGATGGGATCACATCTCATCCCGGCGGTTCATATGTTCGTCATGGACCGCATTGGCATGCAGAATAGCTGGTATTTGCAGCTCGTGCTCACAACGCTGGTCCTGTTCGGCCCGGGCTTGCGCTTTTTCAAGAAAGGCATACCGGCGTTACTGCGCGGCACGCCCGACATGAATTCGCTCGTCGTGGTCGGTACGCTCGCGGCCTGGGGCTTCTCTGTCGTTGCAACCTTTCTCCCGGGAGTGCTGCCCGAAGGTACGGTGAATGTCTATTTCGAAGCCGCCGCGGTCATCGTTACGCTGATCCTGATCGGGCGTTTTCTGGAAGCGCGCGCCAAGGGGCGCACCAGTGCGGCTATCAGCCGACTGGTCGGCTTGCAGGCAAAGTCGGCACGGGTTCTGCGTGATGGCGAAGCTATTGACGTACCGCTTGAAGATGTTCGGGCAGGCGATGTCGTACAAGTTCGTCCTGGCGAGAAAGTGCCGGTCGATGGCGAAGTAATCGACGGTTCGTCTTATGTCGATGAATCGATGATTACCGGCGAGCCTGTGCCTGTTGCCAAGGAAAAGGGCGCGGAAGTGGTCGGCGGCACGATCAACAAGACCGGTGCCTTCACCTTCCGCGCGACCAAGGTTGGCCGCGACATGGTGATTTCGCAGATCATCCGCATGGTCGAGGATGCGCAGGCCGACAAGCTGCCTATTCAGGCCATGGTCGACAAGGTGACCGGCTGGTTTGTCCCCGCTGTGATGGCTGCTGCTGCTTTGACCTTTGTCTTGTGGCTGGCGATCGGCGGCACGGGCATGCTGGGTTATGCGCTGGTGAACGCCATTGCGGTTCTCATCATCGCCTGCCCGTGTGCCATGGGCTTGGCCACGCCGACCTCCATTATGGTTGGCACTGGCCGCGCAGCCGAGTTCGGCGTCCTGTTTCGTCGCGGTGATGCCTTGCAGACCTTGCGCGATGCTTCCGTCATCGCCGTCGACAAGACCGGTACGCTGACACAGGGAAAGCCCGCACTCGCGCATTTTGCGACCGTCGAAGGCTTTGATAAAGACGAACTTCTGGCGCTTGTTGCAGCCGTCGAAGCCCGCTCCGAACATCCGATTGCCGATGCGATTGTGGAAGCAGCGAAGGCGAAGGGATTGAAGCTCGCGGATGTGTCGGCTTTCGAAGCGGTCCCCGGTTTCGGCTTGAAGGCTCATGTGTCCGGTCATGAGGTTGCCATCGGCGCTGATCGTTACATGACGAAGCTCGGACATGATGTAGCGGCCTTTGCCAATGATGCGAAGCGTCTCGGCGATGAAGGACAATCCCCGCTCTACGCCGCCATTGACGGCAGGCTCGCGGCAATCCTGACCGTTGCCGACCCGATGAAGGAAACCACGCCAGCGGCCATTGCTGCCCTGCACGAGCAGGGGTTGAAGGTCGCCATGATCACGGGCGATAACCGTCGCACTGCCGAGGCCATCGCAAGGCGTCTGGGTATCGATGAAGTGGTTGCGGAAGTGCTGCCGGACGGCAAGGTCGAGGCACTGAAGCGGCTTTCGGCAGGCGGCAAGCGGATTGCCTTTGTCGGTGATGGCATCAACGATGCGCCTGCACTGGCTGCTGCCGATGTTGGTATTGCGATTGGCACCGGCACGGATATTGCGATTGAAAGCGCGGATGTGGTGCTGATGTCGGGTGATCTGCGCGGTGTGGTCAATGCCATCGCGATATCGAAGGCGACGATCCGCAACATCGGCGAGAACCTGTTCTGGGCCTTTGCCTACAACGTCGCGCTGATCCCTGTGGCGGCGGGTGTTCTTTACCCTGTCACCGGAACGCTGTTGTCGCCGGTTCTGGCGGCAGGCGCTATGGCTTTCTCGAGCATTTTTGTTCTGAGCAATGCCTTGCGGCTCAAGGCTTTTAAGAGCCCGATAGAGGTCTGAGCAAAAGAAAGGCGCGGTATTGACCGCGCCTTTTGGTTTCAGAGCATTTCCAGCAAAAGTGCGAAGCGGTTTTGCGTAGGATAATGCGTACAAACAAAGACATAGAGCGGTTCCGTTTCAACCGGAACCGCTCTAATGAGTTCCGACAGCTTTGCCGTATGTCCGCACAACATTGCGGACGGCCTCCACCATCAGGGCGTGCGGCGTCGGTTCAATCTCACCCGATGCGACAGCCGGATAAAGCGTACCCAGATACTGGCTGATCATCGTTTCCGGTATCTTGCGCCCTTCCAGACGCTTCAAAAGTGCATCCACAGCAGCGGTTGCCACCGGATGCGGCCAGTAATAGCGGATGCGGTCGCTATAGGAGAAATGGCGTTGCAGACGCAGTTCTTCTGCATCGCCATGGTAGTATTTTTCCCAGTTCTTCGGCTCGGCCAGAAGCAGTGCTTCCATCTTGCCGCGCAGGGTTTCTTCTTCCGGCAGCTTGTCGAGGAAAGCCGCAATCTGGTCGAGACCGTAAAGCGCCTCGCGCAGTGCAAAAGTCAGGCCGGGGCCGACTTTCAGAATGGCGAAGCCGTCGTGAACGAGATCGGAAAGCGCTTCCACCGGCTGATAATCGGTCGAATGTGCTTCAAAGACGAATTGCGGCATTTCGCTGAGAACGCCGCTCAGCGCCGTCGCCTTTTCGCTGTTGTAGAAGACCACATTCTCGTTGCCGAATTCGACGCCCGGCTGCACCACAACGCCGATGGCGCGGGCAAAGGCGTCTTCCAGTCCAAGTGCTGCGAAAGCCTTGCGGTGAATGGCGACTGTCTCGACCGCCGCGCCCGGCTTGGTCAGTTCCAGCTCTTCGATTTCTTCCATCGCACCGCCGGGAATCGGCACTTCAGTGCCGATGATATAAACCGGCAGGTCGTATCCGGCTTCACGGGCCGCAGCTTCGGAAACCTTGGCCAGACGCGCGGCGCGCTCGGCGGTCACGGCATCAGGCAGTGCAACCGGTTCGCCAGCGCAACCCATCGACGTGTCGAGATGGATCTTGGTGAAGCCTGCGCGCACGAAGGCGTCGATCATGACATCCGATTTCAGCAGGGCTTCTTCGGCAGGCAGATGCTTCCACGGGTTCGGACCGAGATGGTCGCCACCCAGAATGAGCCGCTTGGTGTCGAAGCCGACGCGAGCCGCAATATCTTCCACAAAGCGGCGGAAGTCGGCAGGCGTCATGCCCGTATAGCCGCCGTCCTGATTGACCTGATTGCAGGTGGCCTCGATCAGCACGTCCGTGCTGGTCGCGATGCCTTCAAGAAGAGCGGCCTCAATCACCAGAGGATGCGCAGAGCAGATCGACGTGATGCCGCCGCGAGTTCCGCTGGCGTAACGTGCGGGAAGTGCGCTCAGAACGTTCGTGCTGCTCATGCTGGAACTCCGTTTTTCTGAAGGAAGGCTTCAATTTCGGCCATGGTCGAGGTGCCCTCCATCGGCCCTTTGACACCAACGGCGCGTGCGCCGGTGGCGTTGGCGATGACCAGAGCTTCCTTCGGGGCCATGTCGCGCAGCCAGCAGGTGACAAATGCCGCGCCAAAACTGTCGCCTGCTCCGGTTGGGTCGATTTCATCGACCTTGAAAGCAGGTGCGAAAACTTCGCCAGACTGGTCGAAATAGCTTGCGCCTTTAGCGCCGCGCTTGATCACAACGGCTTTGATACCGCGGGCCAGCAGTTCTTTCACAGCAGCCTTTTCCTCGGTCGCCTTGGTGAAGAGGAAAATTTCCGGGCCGCTTGGCATGAACAGATCGGTGTTTTCCAGCGCATGGGCCAGTGCCTGGCGCATGCCCGGCAATTCCAGCATTTCCTTGCGGATATTCGGGTCGAAGGACACTGTGCCGCCCTTCGCCTTGATGCGGATTGTCGCCTCGTGGATCGCCGAAACAATGCCGTCGGAGAACAGGGCAGAACCCATGATGTGCAGGTGATCGGCGGTCTCGATCAGCTTTTCAGCTTCCGGTGTCAGGCCGATGGCGCTGCATGCGCTGTGCTTGATATTGAAGATGAAATCGCGATTGCCATCGGGGCGATAACGCACGAAGGCGCTGCCGGTGGCGGCTGTCGGATGTACGCCAATGGCCGAAACATCCACGCCGTCTTTTTGCAGGCGCTCGACATTGAGTGCGCCGAAATCGTCATTGCCGACTGCACTGACCATGCCGCAAGGCTGGCCCATTTTGGCCGCCTGATCGATGAAGATCGCAGGCGCGCCGGAAGCGAACGGGCCGATCAACGGGATGGCAGACTTGAAACCGTTGCCAGTTTCCACGGCCATGATCTCGACGACGATTTCACCGATGGTGATGATCGTTTTCATAAGCTGCACCGCGATTACGTACGAACGGATTTCGAGCGCACATCGAGCCAGACCGCGACCAGAATGACCACGCCCTTGACGATGAGCTGATAGAAGTAAGGCACCGACAGCATATTCATGCCGTTATTGATGACACCGATGATAAGCGCGCCGAGAATGGTGCCGACCATGGTGCCGACGCCGCCAGCAAGCGAGGTGCCGCCCAGCACGACCGCCGCAATGGCGTCGAGTTCGTAGCCCATGCCCGCATTGGTCTGCGCCGAGGACAGACGCGACGACAGGAGAATGCCGCTGATCGCCGCCATGACGCCCGAAAGCATGAAGACGATGATCTTGATGCGATCGACGCGGATGCCCGAATAGATCGCCGCTTCCTTGTTGCCGCCCGACAGATAGATACGGCGGCCGAAAACGGTCTTCGACAGCAGGATATAGTTGAAGATGAACAGGACGCCGACAATCCAGATGATGATCGGCAGGCCGAGCCAGTTTTCCGAACCGATGGCGAGCCATGTGTCGTTTTCGATGATTTCAGGTGCACCATTGGTCGGCAGGCTGACCATGCCGCGATAGATGCCCATCGTCGCAACGGTCACGATGAAGGATGGCAGCATCAGCTTTGCCGAAAGCACACCATTCAGCCCGCCCATGATGGCGCCCGCCGCAAGCGTGAAAACAACAGTCGGTACGAAGCCGAAGCCCATGGCAAAGGCTTGCGCCGCCACCATGCCGGAAACCGCGATGATCGAACCGATGGACAGGTCGATTTCACCGAGCAGGATCACATAGGTCATGCCGTAGGCGGCAACGGCGATCACCGCCACCTGCTGCATGATGTTCATGAAGTTGTTGAAGGCGAGAAAGCGCGGGTTCAACACCGCGAAGACCACGCAGAGCACGGCCAGCGAGATGATGATGCCGCCATATTGGCGGATCAGCGGGGAGCTGAAAAGCGAACGGCGGACTTCCGCGTCCACGGCTTTCTTCTGAAGATTTTGTGCGTTGCTCATATGTGCATTCCTGCTGCGTAGCTCATGACGGTTTCGGGCGTGAGGCCATCGGCATCGACAATGGCAGCGACATGCTTGTTATGCATGACGGCCACGCGGTCGCTGAGACCCAGCACTTCCGGCAGTTCGGAGGAAACCATCAGGATCGCCGCGCCATTGGCGGCAAGTTCACGGATGATGCGATAGATTTCGAATTTCGCGCCAACGTCAACACCGCGCGTCGGCTCGTCGAGAATGAGGATGCGCGGCTTTGTCTGCAGCCACTTTGCCAGCACGATCTTCTGCTGGTTGCCGCCGCTGAGCGATCCGGCAACCGTGTCGATGGATGCTGTCTTGATGGCCAGACGCAGCACTTCCGCCTTGGCAGCGGAGCGCTCTGCTCTGGAGCGCATCAGGCCGAAAGGCCCCGCCAGCTGTCCAAGCCCAACCATGTTGATGTTGCGCTCAACGCTATGCGGAAGAACAAGACCTTCTTCCTTGCGGTTCTCGGTCACGAAAGCAATGCCGTTGCGAATAGCATCGGTCGGTGAGGAAAGCGTGATGACTTCGCCGTCGAGCTTGATCTCACCCGTGGGCCGCAGCATCCCGAACAATGCCTTCATCACGTCCGAACGGCCAGAACCGACCAGTCCGAACAGCCCCAGAACTTCGCCCGGCTTCACATCGATGGTGACGTCATGGAATTTGCCCGGCACGGAGAGGTTCTTCGTCGCCAGAATCGGCGGAACATTTTCCGAAGGGCGCGGCGCTTCACGTGGCGGGTAGATATCGTTCATCTCACGACCGACCATCAGCGCGATCAGACGGTCGATGCTGGTCTCGCTCTTTTCGGCGGTCGTGACATATTCGCCATCGCGGACAACCGTAATGTCGTCGGAAAGCCGCATGATTTCTTCCATGCGGTGCGAAATATAGATGACGGCAGTGCCCTTCGCTTTCAGCCGCTCGATGATCGAAAACAGAATTTCAGCTTCGCTATCGGACAGCGACGAGGTCGGCTCATCCAGAATGACGATGTCAGCAGGCTGGCTCAATCCCTTGGCGATTTCGACGAGCTGGCGCTGGGCAATCGAAAGATCGCCGACCTTTGCACGCGCATCGACAGGCAGGCCAAGCTCATCAATGAGCTTGTCGGCAGCGGCGTTCAGTTCGCGCTCCCGCACAAACCCGAAGCGGCTTGGCTCGTGGTTCGCGAAAATATTCTCGGCAACGGTCAGGTTGCGGGAGAGGCTCAATTCCTGAAAGACGATGGCGATGCCACTGGCACGCGCGTCGCGCGGGTTCTTCGGCGCATAGGCCTCACCTTTGAGCAAGATGGTGCCGGATGTTGGCTTGAACACGCCGGCCAGAATCTTCATCAGCGTGGATTTGCCGGCGCCGTTTTCGCCGAGCAGCGTATGCACGCGACCACGACGCACCGTCAGGTTCATGCGCTTCAGCGCGATGACCGGGCCGAAGGATTTCGCGACATCGCGAATTTCAAGAACCGTATCCGGCGTGGCTTCTCGTTCGGATCTGGTGGCTGTCTCGGTATCTGTCACTTTGGGGGCCTCCACTCTCCGTTATTCAGTTCCGCAGGCGGATTTTAAGATTGATCGCGAGCGAAGTCTGCAATTCAAAAAGGGTTGCGGCGGCGGCAAGGCGCGTGGTGTTCGCCGGGCCGCCGCACGCAGATAGGAAACAGCAACTGGGAGGAGTGTCGCTGTTTCACGCGGTGTTACTTGGTTTCGCCGTCCTTGGTGACGACGCCCGGAACGATCGGCTGCTTGGCAGGCACTTCCTCGCCCTTGATAACCTTGGCAGCGGTTTCAACCGCGACCTTGCCCATCTGGTCCGGGTACTGCGCAATAACGCCGACCATGATCGGGTCGTTCTTCACGGCGTTACGGGCTTCTTCCATACCGTCGAAGCCGATCACCTTGACCTGGTTTTCGAGCTTGGCCGACTTTACTGCCGAGGCAGCGGCCAATGCGGCATCGTCACCGAAGCCGAAGATGCCGACGATATCCGGATTGGCCTGAAGGATGTTCTGGGCAGCCGAAAGAGCTTCTGGACGGGTGATGCCCGGCTGGATCGCCACGATCTTGATGTCCGGATATTTGGCGATGCCCTTCTTGAAGCCTTCAATACGATCAACGACCGACTGAACCGTCGGGTAATCGATCACGGCGACGTTGCCCTTCTCGCCGATGGACTTTGCCATCAGTTCGGCAGCCTTTTCGCCGCCTGCGAAGTTGTCCGTGCCCACAAAGGAAGTCACATCGACATTGTTGGCCGGAACGTCGACGGTGATGACCTTGATGCCAGCCTTTTCAGCCTTGTTGATGGCCGAGCGGACGCCCTTGCTGTCAACCGGCGAAATGATGATGACATCGACGCCCTTGGTGATGAAATCTTCCACATCGGCGAGCTGCTTGCTCAAATCCTGATTGGCGATGGAGACTTCCAGCGGCACATTCTCTGCCTGCGCTTCCTTCTTCATCGCGTCTGCGAGCGAGATGTAGAAAGGATGCTGCTGGGTCAGAAGCGATGCGCCGATGCCTTCGGCAGATGCAGCACCTGCCATCATGGCCAGGGCTACGCCGGAAAAGAGAATACGGCTGAGCGATTTGCGAAACATGATTTCCTCCGAATGACCGGCGCTCGCCGGGACGTCCTTCTATGGGACATGAACAACGGTTTTCCTGCTGGTTCGTTAGTTGTCGCCAACTGCAAACCTCCCGAAGGGCAGGGCCTTCAGCCCATGATTGAGCTCCCCTAGACATGCTAGAGCTTGTTCAGCGTGTCAATATAAAATTTTTCACGTGTAAAAATTATAACGATTGAATTTGGGCACGCGACGCGGGCGTGAGCTATAGAAAAGAGGTGAAGGCGTGGGCTGTTGATCACTGATGCGCTGAAATTTGTTGCTTCTGAGCGGAAATAAATTTACGCATGAAAAGAAAAGTGGGTGACACCGAAAAATCACTTCGATACCCCAGTGGGAAAAGCAGGGCATGACCGAACAGAAGATCAGGACGATGGAAGAGTTCGCGGCGGCAAGCGGATTGTCTCGTCCTACGGTCTCGAAATATTTCGACAATCCTGAAAGCGTGAAGCCTTCCACGCGGGCTCGTATCGAAAAGGCGCTGAAAGACTATAATTATCAGCCCAACATTTTTGCAGTCAGTCTCAATCGCAAGAAGCCGAAGAACATCGGCGTTATCGTTCCGCATATATCCGATCCCTTCTACGCGGAGATCATTCGCCAGATCGAGATGCGCTGTCTGGCGGAGGGCTACTGGACCATCGTGCTGTCATCTCATGGTGACAGAAAACTCGAAGCGCGGGCGATGCGCACGTTGATGTCTCTCAAGATTGCGGGTGTTCTGATGGCCCCGCTCGGTTTCGATACCGATGAGAAGCTTCTTTCCAGTCTGTCGAACTCGACACCTGCGGTCTTCCTGGACAGCCGCATCAGCGATGACCAGCCGTTCGTCGGCACGGATAATCGCCAGAGCATAGGGAATATCACCGAATATCTTTATCGAACGGGGGAACACCCCTGCTTCCTCGAAATGCCGGCGGTAAACCAGAATGCGCTGGAGCGGCGTTCGGCCTATATCGAAACGATGGAAAGGCTTGGCGTTGAACCGATCATCCTTCCCATAGAAGCAAAGAACTGGAATTTCGAGGAACTGGGCTATCAGGAGGCGGGCCGGATTTTTGATCGCGGCGGCTTTCCGACGCGCACGGTCCTGTGTGCCAATGATCGTCTGGCTTTCGGCGTAATTTCCGCGGCATTCGAGCGTCGGCGCCATGTCGGGCGTGAAGAGGGCTGCGATCTTCGCGTCGCCGGTCATGACGACCATCCTCTTAGCCGCTTCACCTGTCCGCCGCTGACGACGGTTGCGCAGGACTATCGGCAAATTGCGCATTTGGGTCTCGATATGCTTTTTTCGCGGATCAATGCGCAGGAAAGCGGGGCGGCAGTCGAGAAGGAAATACGCCGTCTCGATAGCCACCTCATCATGCGCGGTTCTGCGTGATGCCGCTAAAAAGCCTCCTGAAAGCCGGAATACACACAGTTTTGCCATGCGCTCGCCGCAATTGACGAGCGAAAATATGCATATTCCGGCACCGTTTTACGTCTTTTGACGGCCCAAAGCCCCTTTCCTGCACTCTGCCTTAATCAAGGATGGCGCTCGAATGGAGGTCAGTCCCTTTCGATCTTTCCCGCGAAAGAATTACTCTGCCGCTCCCTAGATTTTTTCCATGCTCGCCTATGTGGATATGTAGGCAGCATGGAGTTGTGCGGCACACGGATTGCCGCAAGACTTGCAACCTATATCTGGCCATATCTGGCCATATCTGGCCATATCTGGATTGCCTCGAAATTGGTGAGCGGTTAATCCGCCCGGCTTCTCTGCACATATGATGGGATGCCGTTTATGCTGGAAGGGGTAATGTCTTGCTTATCTGGTTAACTTCCATCGTTCTTTTTCTGATTGGGCTTGCGCTCGGCGCGGGAGGCATCTGGCTCGCCGCACTTGGCGGGAGCTGGTATTACATACTCGCGGCGATCGGCTTTCTGCTGACCGCCGTTTTGCTGTCCCGGCGCAGCGCCTCGGCATTATGGGTCTATGCGCTTGTTATCCTCGGATCGCTGGGCTGGGCCGTTTACGAAGTCGGCTTCGATTGGTGGCAGCTTGGCGCACGCGGCGGCATCATCGTGCTGCTCGGCTTCTGGATGCTGACACCCTGGATCAGGAAACCACTGAACAACGGGGCAGGCGATAGTGGTCTGCCGCTGGCTGCAGCCTCGGTGATCGCAGTCGTGGTCGCAGGCTATGCGATAACCCAGGATAGCTACAACATTGCCGGAGACCTGCCGACGGAGAAGGTGGCTGCAACGCCCGATCTTGGCGGTAACGTGCCCGATGGCGAATGGCATCAATATGGTCGAACGCCTTACGGTCAGCGCTATTCGCCGCTGGCGCAGATAACGCCGGATAATGTTTCCAAGCTTCAGGTTGCCTGGCAGTATCAGACCGGCGATGTGAAGCAGCCGCAGGATGTTGGCGAAACGACCTATCAGGTTACGCCGCTCAAGATTGGCGATTCCCTTTATCTCTGCACGCCGCATAACTGGGCTATTGCGCTGGATGCGGCAACCGGCAAGGAAAAGTGGAAATTCGATCCCAAGGTTGGCTTCAATACGGATCGCCAGCACCAGACCTGCCGTGGTGTGAGCTACTGGAAGGATGCGACCGCAACGGCTGGAGCAAAATGCGCCGAGCGTGTCTATCTGCCGACATCTGACGCACGATTGATTGCACTGGATACGGCCACCGGAGAAATCTGCACGGATTTCGCCAATGGCGGTACGCTCGATCTCAGCCATGGCATGAAATACAATCCGGCAGGGTATTATTACTCCACTTCACCGCCTGTCGTCGTCGGAGACAAGATCATCGTTGGCGGCGCCGTCAATGACAATTACTCGACGGAAGAACAGTCCGGCGTCATCCGCGCATTCGATATCCGTACCGGCCAACTGCTGTGGAACTGGGATTCGGGCAATCCGGATGTAACCACGCCGCTGCCGGAGGGTGAGCACTACACGACCAACTCACCCAATAGCTGGTCCGTTTCAAGCGTCGATGAGAAGCTTGGGCTAATCTTTGTTCCGCTCGGCAACAAGGTGCCCGACCAGCTTGGTATGGACCGCAGCGAGAATGTGGAGAAGTTTTCCTCGTCCATCGTCGCTCTCGATGTGAACACCGGACAACTTCGCTGGGTGCGTCAGACGGTTCACCATGATCTATGGGATATGGACGTTCCAGCCCAGCCGGTCCTGCTGGAAATCAACGGGGTTCCGGCACTGGTCGGACCGACGAAGCAGGGCGATCTCTATGTTCTGGATCGACGTACCGGCGAGCCGATCATTCCGGTCAAGGAAATTCCAGCTCCGACAGGCGCGATACCCGAGGACCATACAGCCCCAACGCAGCCGATTTCCGACCTCACTTTCAGTCCGCCGCCCTTGCGCGAAAGCGACATGTGGGGCGTGACGATGTTCGATCAGCTCGCTTGTCGTATCAAGTTCCACGAGCTGTTCTATGAAGGCCGATATACCCCGCCTTCGCTGCGCGGAACGATTGTCTATCCGGGCAATTTCGGTGTGTTCAACTGGGGCAGCGTGGCCGTCGATCCGGTGCGGCAAGTCATGTTTGGTATGCCGACCTATCTCGCCTTCACCTCACGTCTTGTCCCGCGTGCGGACATCCCGCCGAAAGGACAGGATGAAAAGGGAAGCGAGCAGGGCCTGAACCGCAACGACGGCGCCCCTTATGGCGTCTTCATGGGACCATTCCTGGGGCCGCTCGGCATTCCCTGCCAGACGCCGCCATGGGGCTATGTCGCCGGTGTTGACCTGCGAACCGGCAAAATCGCCTACAAGCATCGGAATGGAACGATCCGCGATATGTCACCGGTTCCACTTCCGCTGAAGGTCGGCGTTCCGGGCATTGGCGGACCGATGATTACCGCAGGCGGCGTTGCCTTCCTTGGTGCAGCCGTGGATGACTATCTGCGCGCCTATGACCTGACTTCGGGCAAGCAGCTCTGGGAAGCACGGCTTCCTGCTGGAGGTCAGTCGACGCCGATGAGCTATACGGTCGGCGATCAGCAGTTCGTTTTGATGGTTGCCGGTGGGCATGGTTCTGTCGGCACCAAGCCCGGCGATTACGTGATCGCCTATACTCTGCCGAAAGGCTGAGCCGGTGATATGAAAGAAAAACGCCGGGAGTAATCCCGGCGTTTTCATTTGAAAATCTCAGATTTTGCCGTGCAGCAATTCACCTTTTCGCGGAGCCGGACGTTTGCGGCTTTCCACGCTGTTTTCTGCAAGCTGGTGAATGATCGGGCAATCGGGGCGGTTGTCGCCGTGACAGTTTTTCGCGAGGTAGCGCAGCGTATCAGCCATTTCCTGAAGCTGGCGCATCTTGGCTTCCAGCTCCTCGACATGCCCAAGCGCCACCTTCTTGACATCAGCCGATGCGCGGTTGCGGTCGCGCCAGAGCGTCAGGAGTTCCTTGATCTGTTCAACCTGAAAACCGAGATCGCGGCTGCGGCGGATGAAGCGCAGGGTTTCGACATCTTTCTGCGTATAGACGCGATAGCCCGAACCGGTTCTCTCGGCAGCTTCAATCAGTCCGATTGTTTCATAATGGCGGATCATCTTCGCCGATATGCCAGATGCTGCAGCCGCCTGCCCGATATTCATCCCGTTCCTCACTGGCTGGTTATTTGCAAGGATATAGGAATGCCGTGGCGTCTTTCAAAGGCCCCGCCCGGAACGTTTCAGGAGATAACGCTCAATTGCCTGAAACCCATCGAAGATGAGTATGGCAAGTGCGGCCACGACGAGCCCTCCCTGCAAAACGAAGGCAAGATTGTTGGAAATGAGCCCGGCGATGATGACTTCTCCAAGCGTTCTGGCAGCGACAGTCGAGCCGATGGTGGCCGTTGCAAGGCCGATCACGGCGGAAAGTCTGATACCCGCCAGAATAACCGGCATGGCAAGTGGAACCTCGACTTTCACAAGCCGCTGTGCGCTGGTCATCCCCATGCCGCGCGCAGCTTCGACAACCGGAGGCGGCAAAGTCGTTAGTCCTGTCAGCGTATTTTCAAAAATCGGAAGCAGACCGTAGAGGAAGAGCGCAATCAGGGTCGGTTTGTCTCCGAAACCGAAGACCGGCACTGCAAGTGCCAGCACTGCAACGGGAGGAAAGGTCTGGCCGATATTCACAAGACTGCGTGAGAGCGGCAGAAACTCCGCACCCTGCTTTCTGGTGACAAAGATTGCCATCGAGACAGCCACAATCGTGGAAGCCAGTGCAGCCAGAGCGACCAGACCGAGATGCTGTAAAGTCAGCGTTACGAAATTTGCACGATCATAAATGACGGGGACGCCCTCATCGACGAGCGGTCGAAACAATGGCTCGAAAAGATGGGGCCGCCACAGAAACAGCAGCAGAACGCCTAGAAGCAGCGCACGCGGAACAAGGGACAGGAACAATTTCATGCCGGACGCTCTGCCTGATGCAGCAGCCTGTCGAGCGTGACTTGTCCAAGTGGCCTTCCATCATGGTCAAGAACGGGAAGGGCTTTGCGCCCTGACCACAGAAGCTCGGCAAGGGCATCGCGTTGCGACGCCGTTACCGGCATTGTTGCACCGCTCGCATCACCGGGCTGGAGCACGGTTTTCAGGTCCATCAGAGAGAGGAGACGGAAGGGCCGTTCGCCCGTACCGACAAGGCGCTCAACGAAATCGGTTGCCGGGCGGGCAAGAATTTCTGCCGGCGGACCATATTGCAGCAATTTTCCGTCATCCATGACGGCGATACGATCACCCAGCGATATGGCTTCCTCCATGTCGTGCGTGACAAGGATTATGGTCGTGCCGAGCCGCTTCTGGATCGCCTTCAGATCTTCCTGCGCCTTGGCCCGGATTACCGGATCGAGTGCCCCGAACGGCTCGTCCATGAGAAGGATGTTCGGCCCGGCAGCGAGCGCGCGTGCCACACCGACACGTTGCTGTTGCCCGCCGGAAAGTTCATGCGGGTAGCGGTCGCGATAGTCTGCCGGTTCAAGCTGGAAGAGCTCAAGCAGTTCATCCACGCGGGTATCGATGCGCTGTTTCTGCCATCCGAGCAGAAGGGGAACCGTCGCAATATTCTCCGCGACGGTGCGATGCGGAAAAAGTCCGTTCTGCTGGATGACGTAGCCGATCTGCCGGCGCAGAACATGACCGGGTTCGTCCATGACACTGCGGCCATCGATGCGGATTTCCCCGTCGGTCGGCTCGACCAGACGATTGACCATCCGCAGGAGGGTCGTCTTGCCGGAACCGGACGTCCCGACAATGGCAGCAATGCTGTGGGGTTCGATGGTAAAGCTCACCGCGTCCACCGCTGCGCGCCCGTTATAGCGCTTCGTGATATGGTCGAACTCGATCATTGGGAGCTGCCTCTTTCGGTGATTTCTATCGCGGCATCGAGAATGACGGCGGCTGCAAAGGCGAGGAGAACGGTAGGCAAGGCGCCCAGCAGAACAAGATCCATCGCCGTTTGCCCAATGCCCTGAAAAACGAATGTTCCGAAGCCGCCGCCGCCAATCAATGCCGCGATGGTCGTGAGGCCGATATTCTGCACCATGACGATACGTATGCCGGTGAGAATAACGGGAAAAGCGAGCGGAAACTCGGTCTTGAAGAGGCGTTGCAGGCGCGTCATGCCCATGCCGCGGGCTGCGTCCGTTACCGGTTCCGGCACCTGTGCCAGTCCTGCGACGGTATTTGCCACGATAGGCAGCAGCGAATAGAGGAAAAGTGCGACGAATGCCGGTGCAGCTCCGATTCCACGGATACCGATAGCGCCCGCCCATGGAAACTGCGTGGCGACCCAACTGAGTGGCGCGATCAAAATACCGAACAGCGCCATGGACGGAATGGTCTGCACGATATTGAGGCTGTTCAGAACGAAAGCGCGCAGCCCGGCCAAGCGATGGCAGACAAGCCCCAGCGGAATACCCACTGCGGTTGCCGCTGCAAGCGATCCCAAAGCCAGGGCTATATGCCGTTCGGCTTCATTCCAGAAGCTGTCCGCGCGGCTTTGATATTCCTTCATGAATGAGATGCTGTCCCAGAGTCCCGAGGAAAGCAGCGCGGCCAGAAGCAATCCCGCAATGACCAGCAGTCCGACCCGTAAAAACGGACCGGCACGCAACCGGACCAGCCCATCCGCGACATAAAGTGCGCTCGCAAAAAACAGCAGCCAAAAGCCGGAAGCTGGAGAAACCCGCGCATATCTGTTTCCTTCGGGCGACAGATATGACGCGGCGAAGCCGATTGCCACCATGACCGATGCGAGGCAGAACAGAGCAGCGAACAGCCGCAACGAATTGTTGTTACGGACAAAGCCGATCAGCAGTCCTGCCGCTACGACAGCGGCGAACAGCAGCGCCAACGAGGTCGGCAGGGCATCCAAAAGATAACGCGGCTCGCCTTGAACGATGCGGTTTGCCCGAAAATTTGCGAATGGCAGAAGCAATCCCGATAAGCCGATTGCTGCAATGACCAGTCCGAGCTTGTCGATATATGCAAACAGGCCCTTCGTGCCATTTGCCTGGATCGTCTGGTTTGTTGCACTCATGCCCGGCAATTATCCGTTATCGCGCTCTCTACTTGAGAAAACCGTTGGCTTTAAGAAAATCCTCGGCAACCGCCTTTGCCGGTTCGCCACCCAGTTGCACGCGACCGTTGAGTTCCTGAAGGGTGGTCAGGTCAAGTTTCTCGAAAACGGGCTTCAGCAACTCCTCGATTTTCGGATTCTTCTTCAAGACTTCCTCACGGATGATCGGGGCGGGCTGGTAAACCGGCTGCACATGCTTGTCGTCTTCAAGAACCACAAGCCCGGAGGGTGCGATGCCGCCATCGGTGCCGTAGACCATGGCCGCGTTGGCGCCGTTGGTCTGGTTGGCAGCGGCAGCAATGGTTGCGGCCGTATCCCCGCCTGAAAGTGTGATGAGCTGGTCGGGTTTCAGGGTGAAGCTATAGGCGGTCTGGAACGCTGGCAGGGCTGCTGCCGAGTTCACGAATTCCGACGATGCGGCCAGAATGACCTTCCCGCCACCTGAAATGTACTTTCCGAACTCGCTCAGGTTCGTAAGCTTGTTTTCGTCGGCGACATCCTTGCGCACCGCAATGCCCCAGGTGTTGTTTGCCGGTGATGGCGCCAGCCAGACGATCTTGTTGGCATCGTAATCGAGCTGCTTTGCAGTCTCATAGGCTTTGGCTGGGTCTTTCCAGAGCGGATCGTCCGCCTTGTTGAAGAAGAAGGCGGCATTGCCCGTATATTCGGGATAGATGTCGATTTCGCCGACGGTGATCGCCTTGCGAACGACCGGCGTCGCGCCGAGCTGGATGCGATCCGTGGTCTTGATACCATTGGCATTGAGAATGGCCAGAATGATGTTGCCGAGAACACCGCCTTCGGTGTCGATCTTGGACGACACGACCACCTGTGCCTGCGCGAGGCTGGAAAATTGAATTGCGCCCGCAAAGAGGGCAAGTGCGACAGCACTTCCCTTGAATAGATTTCCGTACGACATGCTCTTCATCCCATCGCGCTGGTTTTCCCTTGTGAAGGTAAACTATAGCGCAGGCGGGAAAAGGAAACCGCCGTTCGATACCCCTCCTGACAGCAGGCTGGCAGGAGGGGTGATCTCAAAAGGCAGGATCAGGCAGTAAAATCGCTTTGCGTGCCGTGTGCCTCGATGGCCTGTGCAAGACGCTGCAGCGCATGGACATAAGCTGCCGAGCGAACTGTCACCTTGTGCTGCTTGGCATGATTCCAGATGGCGCGGCCTTCACGTTCCATGATGGTTTTCAGGCGCTCATGGATTTCTTCAAGCGTCCAGTAATAGCCCTGACGGTTCTGCACCCACTCGAAATAGGAAACCGTAACGCCGCCTGCATTGGCCAGAATATCCGGCAGAACGATGACGCCGTTATTTGCAAGGATTTCGTCTGCTTCCGGCGTGACAGGACCATTTGCAAGTTCGACAATCAGCTTGGCCTTGATGGATGCCGCATTGTCGGCATGGATCATGTTTTCCATGGCGCTTGGCACCAGAACATCGCATTCGGCAGCAACCAGTTCGTCAGGCGTGATTGCTTCATGGCCGTTTTTGCCAGCGGTAGAAACAACAGACTTGTTCTGTGCCTTTGCTTCCAGAAGCGCATCGAGATCAAGGCCGTTGGCGCAATAAACAGCACCGGACGAATCCGATACGGCGACGATCTTGTGACCATCGCTTGCCATCAGCCTGGCGATGAACTGACCGGCATTGCCGAAACCCTGAACGGTGACGCGAAGCTGCGCAGCAAGGCCCAGATCGTGCGACAGATGGCGCACGAGATAGAAGCCGCCGCGTGCGGTTGCATCATTGCGTCCGAGCGAACCGCCAAGCGCCAGCGGCTTGCCGGTGATGACGGCAGGCGAGGACTGTCCGACGATCTGGGAATATTCGTCTGCCATCCAGCCCATGATCATGGAATTGGTGTAGACGTCGGGCGCCGGAATGTCGCGATCCGGCCCGATAATGCCGGAGAAAGCCTGGATGTAGGCGCGCGAAAGACGTTCCAGTTCAGCCTTGGAAAGCTGACGTGGATCGACCTGAATAGCACCCTTGCCGCCGCCATAAGGCAGGTTCATGACCGCGCATTTGAAAGTCATCCAGAAGGCCAGCGTCTCGACTTCTTCAGCGGTCGCTTCCGGGTGATAGCGGATGCCGCCCTTCGTCGGGCCGCGTGTATCGTCATAGCGGCAGCGCCATGCAAGAAAGGATTTGCGCGAGCCGTCATCCATACGAATCATCAGACGCACTTTCATGGTCTCACGCGCATATTTCAGCTTCTCGATGACATCCGCATCGATGTTGATGTGGCTTGCCGCTTCGTCCAGACGAACGAGTGCGCTCTCGAGTAGATTCTCCTTAGTCACGGAATCACCTTTCTTGCGTTTCTTTTATTCTGGACGCGATTTTGCGAAAGAATGCGTAGACCTTTGCGCAATAAAAGGAAAGAGAAAAGGACAATAATGTTGTCCTATTTTACAGGGGCGATTTTTGAAACTGCTTTGCCGTCAGGTTACAGACGCGGACCCAACTGTATGGGGTGGACGAGATGTCGCGAAATGGTGGGCATGTCGTATTTGTGGCGTCTTTTGACGCAAGCCTGCTGTCGGGTTTGAAACGGAAACAATAGAAATATCATCAAAGGCTTCGCTTGTGCCGACACGGCGCTTGCGGTCGCGAAACTGGTGGTTGTCTATGTCCCGTTTTTCTGCAGCTTCTATTATTAAAAATGCGCTTTCCGGTAACAAGAACTGGAAGCCGCAATGGCCGAATGCCGAACCCAAGGCCGAATATGACGTCATCATCGTCGGCGCTGGCGGGCACGGTCTGGGTGCCGCCTATTATCTGGCCAAGGAACATGGCATCACCAATGTCGCGGTCATCGAAAAAGGCTGGCTTGGCGGCGGCAATACCGGGCGCAACACCACGATTATCCGCTCCAACTACCTCTATGATGAGAGCGCGCATCTTTACGAACATGCGATGAAGCTGTGGGAAGGTCTCAGCCAGGACCTCAACTACAATGTCATGTTCTCGCAGCGCGGCGTGATGATGCTGGCGCATACGGTGCATGATGTGCAGAGCTTCAAGCGTCACATCCATGCCAATCGCCTCAACGGCATCGACAATGAATGGCTGACCAGGGAGCAGGCGAAGGAATATTGCCCGCCGCTCGATATTTCAGCCAATGCGCGTTATCCGGTTGTCGGCGCCACCTTGCAGCGGCGCGGCGGCGTGGCCCGCCACGATGCGGTGGCCTGGGGCTATGCGCGTGGTGCGACGGAGCGCGGCGTTGATATCATCCAGAATTGCCCGGTTACGGCCATTCGCCGCGATGCATCGGGTCGCGTGACCGGTGTTGATACGCCACGCGGTTTCATCAAGGCGAAGAAAGTGGCGGTTTCCGCTGCTGGCAGCACTTCCATTGTCATGGACACGGCAGGCGTTCGCATGCCGCTTGAAAGCTTCCCGCTACAGGCGCTCGTGTCCGAGCCGGTCAAGCCGATCTTCCCTTGCGTGGTCATGTCCAACACGGTTCATGCCTATATCAGCCAGTCCGACAAGGGCGAGCTGGTGATCGGCTCCGGTACTGACCAATATGTGTCTTACAGCCAGCGCGGCGGTCTGCCGCTGATCGAGCATACGCTTGCGGCCATCTGCGAAGTCTTCCCGATCTTCACCCGTATGCGGATGCTGCGCAAATGGGGCGGTATTGTTGACGTCACGCCGGATCGTTCGCCGATCATCGGCAAGACGCCGGTGCCGGGCCTGTTTGTCAATTGCGGCTGGGGTACGGGCGGCTTCAAGGCGACACCGGGTTCGGCGCATGTCTTTGCGCATACAATTGCCCGCGACGAGCCACACTGGATCAACGCACCATTCACGCTTGAACGCTTCACCACCGGTCGCCTGATCGACGAAGCGGCTGCTGCCGCTGTCGCGCACTAAGGGAGATAAAACATGCTTCTTATCCGTTGCCCTTATTGCGAGATGGAACGTCCCGAGCTTGAATTCGCCTATGCAGGCGAAGCGCATATTGCGCGCCCAGCCGACCCATCGACACTGACCGACGATGAATGGCGCGACTTCCTGTTCACGCGCTCCAATCCGCGCGGCACCCATTATGAGCGCTGGCGGCATATCAATGGCTGCGGTCGCTTCTTCAATGCGGTGCGCGATACGGTGAGCGACAAGTTTGCAGTGACCTACAAGGCAGGCGAATCCCGTCCTGCTTTGGCAGAAACTCCGGCTGCGGAGACGAAATAATGACCGATATGCGCATTCATAACAAAGGCCGTGTCAACAAGGCCAAGTCCGTTCGGTTCAGCTTCAACGGCAAGACCTATTCCGGCTTTGAAGGCGACACGCTGGCATCCGCCATGCTTGCCAATGGCGAGCATCTGGCCGGTCGTTCATTCAAATACCACCGCCCGCGCGGCATTCTTTCTGCTGGTTCCGAAGAGCCGAATGCGCTGATGGGCGTCTCGCGTGGACCAGGTCGGTTTGAGCCGAACACCCGCGCAACGGTGCTGGAACTCTATGATGGTCTCAAGGCCGAAACCCAGAACCATTGGCCGTCGCTGAAGCACGATGTCGGCGCGATCAATGATGCGTTCTACATGTTCTTCTCGGCAGGCTTTTACTACAAGACCTTCATGTGGCCGAAAAGCTTCTGGAACAAGGTCTATGAGCCTTTCATTCGGGGTGCTGCCGGTCTTGGCAAATCGCCATCCGAACCGGACCCGGACACCTATGCCAGCCGCTATGCCTTCTGCGATGTACTGGTTGCCGGTGGCGGACCTGCCGGTCTGGCTGCTGCGCTCGAAGCCGCAAAAAGCGGTGCGAAGGTTATCCTCGTTGACGAGCAGGCGGAATTCGGCGGCTCGCTTCTGTCGGAACCGGAGCCGGTCATCAATGGCCGCGCAAGCTGGGATTGGCTCAATGAAACCATAGAAGCGCTCAAGGCCAATCCGAATGTTACGCTTTTGCCGCGCACGACGGCCATTGGCTATTACCATCAAAACATGGTCGGCCTTTGCGAACGCCTGACCGATCATCAGGCAAAGCCTGCCGCCAATGCACCGCGTGAACGCATGTGGCGCGTGCGCGCAAAACAGGTGGTGCTGGCGCAGGGCGCGATTGAAAAGCCGCTGGTCTTTGCTGGCAATGACCGTCCCGGCGTGATGCTGGCATCGAGCGCACGCACCTATCTCAATCGCTATGGCGTCAAGGTCGGCAATCAGGCCGTCGTCGTCACCTCGCATGACAGCGCATGGCTTGCGGCTTTCGATCTCGCGGTCGCAGGCGTCAAGGTTCCTGCCATCATCGATGTGCGTTCAAGCGTTGCCGACAGCCTTATCAACCGTGCCAAAATGCTCGGCATTGAAACACTGACCGGCTGGACTGTGACGGACACCGGAGGACGCCATCGCGTGTCGTCGGTCCGCGCTAATCCGGTTTCCAATGGCTCGGTCGGTGCTGCGCGCACGATTGCCTGCGATGTGCTGCTGATGTCGGGCGGGTGGAATCCGAGCGTGCATCTTTTCTCGCACACGAAAGGCTCGCTCGTCTGGGATGAGGCGCGTCAGATCTATCTGCCGGGCGAACGCACCGAGGAAAGCCGCTGCGCCGGTGCAGGCAATGGCAATTTCGATCTGCAAGCCGCCTTGCGCGAGGGTGCGGAGGCCGGTGCTGCTGCGGCCTCGGATGCCGGGCATAAGGCCAAGGCATATGAATATGCAGTTGCCGGTGACTTCATCTGTGATGGTGTGAGTGTTCGCGAACTGCCAACGGATCGCGATCCGGGCAAGGCCAAGGCTTTCATCGATTTCCAGAACGATGTGACCGCCAAGGATATTCGTCTGGCCGTGCGCGAGGGGTTTCATTCCATCGAGCACGTCAAGCGCTATACCACCAATGGCATGGCGACCGATCAGGGCAAGACCTCCAACATCAATGGTCTGGCCGTTGCCGCTGACGCATTGAAGCGTCCAACGCCGCAGGTTGGTCTCACCACCTTCCGCCCGCCTTACACGCCGACGACCTTTGGTGCTTTCTGCGGTTATAATCGCGGCAAGCTGTTCGATGTCACGCGCAAGACGCCAATTGATAGCTGGGCCGAACAGCACGGTGCAGCTTTCGAGCCGGTCTCGCTGTGGCGCCGCGCATGGTACTTCCCGAAAGCGGGCGAAGACATGCATCAGGCCGTGGCGCGTGAATGCAAGGCGACCCGCCAGTCGCTCGGCATGTTTGATGCCTCCACCCTTGGCAAGATCGAAGTAGTCGGCCCGGATGCGGCCGAATTCATGAACCGCATGTACACCAACCCATGGACGAAACTTGGCGTCGGGCGCTGCCGTTATGGGCTGCTGCTTGGCGAAGATGGCTTCATCCGCGATGACGGTGTTGTCGGTCGTCTGACGCAGGATCGCTTCCATGTGACGACCACAACCGGCGGTGCCGCGCGTGTTCTCAACATGATGGAAGATTATCTCCAGACCGAATGGCCGGAGCTGAAAGTCTCATTGACCTCGACCACCGAACAGTGGGCAGTGGTCGCAATCAATGGCCCGAATGCGCGCAAGCTCATCGAACCGATGGTCGAAGGTCTGGATATTTCGGACGAAGCCTTCCCGCATATGTCGGTGGCGGAATGCACATTCCTTGGTGTGCCGGCGCGTCTGTTCCGCATGAGCTTCACCGGCGAGCTGGGCTTCGAAATCAACGTGCCTGCGCGGTATGGCCTGTCACTCTGGAAGGCGCTTTATGAGGCTGGCCAGCAATATGACATCACGCCTTACGGCACCGAAACCATGCACGTTCTGCGCGCTGAAAAGGGCTATATCATCGTCGGTCAGGACACTGACGGCACGGTAACGCCGGATGATGCCAGCCTTGGCTGGGCGATTGGCAAGCAGAAGCCGGATTTCGTCGGCAAGCGTTCGCTGGCGCGTCCGGATATGCTGAAATCAGATCGCAAGCATCTCGTGGGCCTGCTCACCAACGATCCGAAGCTGGTGCTGGAAGAAGGTGCGCAGATTGTCGTTGATCCAAAACAGGCGCTGCCAATGACCATGCTTGGCCATGTCACGTCGTCCTATTGGAGCGAGACGCTTGGTCGTTCCATAGCCATGGCCGTGGTATCAGGCGGCAAGGACCGGATGGGTGAAACGCTTTATATGCCGATGCCTGACGGTAGCGTGCATGAAGCGGTTGTTTCGGGCATGGTCTTCTATGACCCCGAAGGCAAGAAACTGAACGGATAAGGATTGAACCATGCTTGTTGAGACAAAACCTTATTCGAACCGCAAGGTCGTCATTTCCGGTCGCCTGGAAATCCATGCCGCCGATGACGCCGCCCGCTTCATCCTGCGCATTGTTCCGGCAAAACTCGCCTTGGCTGAAAAGGCACTGGGCGCAAAAATCCCGGCCAGGATCGGCGGTCTTACGCGCACCGGCGATATTGCTGTCGCCTGTATCGGACCGGATGAATGGTATATCTGGGCCGAGGAAGCCAAGGGCGCAGATATCGTGCAGGCCTTTGCCAAGCTTTATGAAACGGAGCCTCATAGCCTCACTGAGGTTAGCCATCGGGAAACCGGCATCGACATTACAGGCCCCAAGGCCGAATGGCTGTTGAATGCTGCTTCCCCGCTTGATCTTTCGCAGATGAAGGCTCCGGGTGCTGCCCGCACGATCTTCGATCATGCCCAGATCATTCTGTTGAAGTGGGATGCCGATCACTACCGGATCGAAGTGTGGAACTCATTTGCAGATCACGTCTGGACCTTGCTGGAACTGGCCAGCAACGAAGTTTAACACGCAATCCCATTTATCAAATCAGAACACAAAAACGCCGCCCAACCGGGCGGCGTTTTTGTGTTCTGCCCCCAATTTCAGTCTTGCCTTCCATAAATCCATATGTGAAGACTATATTCACATAAGAAATTCATGAGGAGGGAATTTCCCGATGTCGGAAAGCGAACTGCCGCTGAGCGGGCTTGTTGTTGTCGATATGAGCCAGTTTCTGTCGGGGCCTTATTGCTCGTTGCGCCTGATGGATCTGGGCGCGCGCGTTATCAAGATTGAACGGCCCGATGGTGGCGATCTCTCGCGCAGGCTTTATCTGAGCGACACGGAGATCGGCGGTGATTCCACGATTTTTCATGCCATCAATCGCGGCAAGGACAGCCTTGCGATCGACCTCAAAAATCCTGACGATCTGGCAGCATTGAAAAAGCTTCTCACTCAGGCCGATGTGCTCATCCAGAACTTCCGTCCCGGTGTCATCAAGCGTCTTGGTCTCGATTACGAGGCAGCCAAAGAAATCAATCCGCGTCTCGTCTATGCATCGATCAGCGGCTATGGCGAAGAAGGGCCATGGGTCGGACGTCCCGGACAGGATCTGCTGGCGCAGGCGCGCTCGGGCCTCATGTGGCTGAATGGCGATGAAGGGCAGGGGCCTGTGCCCTTCGGTCTTGCTGTTGCCGATATGCTGGCAGGGGCTGCGGCCGCACAGGGAATTCTCGCAGCGCTGGTTCGCCGCGGCATCACCAATAAAGGCTCGCATGTCGAAACCAGCCTTCTCGAAGCGCTGGTTGATTTTCAGTTTGAAGTGCTGACCACCCACCTTAACGATGGCCGTCGTCTGCCAAAGCGTTCCGATTTCCGCAGTGCCCACGCCTATCTCGCAGCACCTTACGGTGTCTATCCGGCAGCGGACGGTTATCTCGCAATCGCCATGATGCCGATTGCGAAACTGGCGCCACTGTTGGAAGCGGATACGCTCATCCCGTTTGCCGATGATCCCAAAAGCGCTTTTGCCAAACGCGATGAGATCAAGCGGCTGATTGCTGCCCGCATTGCCGAGAAGACCGTCGATGAATGGCTCGCCATTCTGGAACCTGCCGATATCTGGTGCGCCCGCGTTCTCAACTGGGAAGAATTGCTCGCAAGCGAAGGTTTTTTGACCCTCGACATGCTCCAGACGGTGACGCGTGAGGATGATGTTTCCATCACCACGACACGTTCGCCGCTGCGCATCAACGGACAGCGCCCGAAGGTGGCGCGCGCCGCACCGCGCATTGGCGAAAATAGCGAGCAAATACGCGAGGAGTTCGGTCTATGAGCAAGATCAAGCTTAAAGGCATGACCTGGAGCCACCCGCGCGGTTACGATCCGATGGTTGCAGGCGCCGAACAATGGCTCGCGGACAAAGGCGTTGAAATCGCGTGGGAAAAGCGGTCGCTACAGGATTTCGAGACCTTCCCGGTCGAGGAGTTGGCACGCAATTTCGATATGATCGTGATCGACCATCCGCATGTGGGCCAGATCACCAAGGAAGGCTGTCTGCTGCCGCTTGATGTGCCGGGCCGCGAAGCCGAACTGAAAGCGCTGGCCGACGGTTCGGTCGGTCAATCCTTCCCAAGCTATAACTGGCAGGGGCGGCAATGGGCATTTCCGCTGGATGCGGCCACGCAGGTTCAGGCGTGGCGTCCCGATCTCATGGACAAGCCAGCCACCTCATGGGGCGAGGTGCTGCGTCTTGCCCGCGCCGGGAAAGTTCTGCTGCCACTGCGCTCGCCGCATTCGCTGATGTGCTTTTATACACTCGTTGCCAATGCCGGAACGCCTTGCGCGGTCGAAGGCGAGCTGATCTCTGTCGAGGACGGCTCACAAGCTTTCGAGCAACTGCGCGAGATTGCTTCGCTGGTTAAGCCTGAATGTTTCGGCATGGACCCGATTGCCGTGTTCGAGGAAATGGCAAATCCAGAATCCGAAATCGCGTGCTCGCCGTTGATCTATGGCTATGTGAATTATGCCATGCCGGGCTTCCGCGACCGCCTGATCCGCTTTGCCGATATTCCAGCGGGCGCGGCGGGTGTTGCAGGATCGGCTCTGGGTGGCACGGGTATTGCGGTTTCAGCCTTCAGCAAACATCCTGAAGCCGCTATCGATTTTGCCTATTGGATTGCAAGCGGTGACGTTCAGAAAGGGCTTTACGCGGCGTCCAACGGTCAGCCGGGACATGCGACAGCCTGGGAAGATGACACTGTGAATGCGGCGACGTCCGACTTCTATCGCGACACGCGTGCAACGCTGGAAGGCGCATGGGTGCGTCCGCGTCACGATGGCTATATGCCGTTTCAGGAAGCGGCTTCCGAGCGTATCAACAAGGGCTTGCTGGACAATGAGAAGGCGGAAGATGTTATTGCCGATCTAAACCGGCTTTTCCGCGAAAGCTTCTGATCAATAATGTTTGGCTGGCGAGAAACTCGCCAGCCTTTAAGTTTAAAGTTTCCAGAGACGCGTTGCATTCTCGGAGAGAAGCAGCGCTTTTTCGTCTTCGCTGCACCCTTCAAGAAGCGCATGGGTTGTTGCTACCCATGTTGAAAGACCTGCATCGATATTGCTCGCCAGTGTGCAGACCGGCCAGTCGCTTCCCCACACAATCCGCTCCCAGCCGAAGGATTGAATGACATGCTCCACATAGGGGCGCACGGTGTCGACAGTCCAGCTTTCAGCATCGGCATAGGCAACCACACCGGAAATCTTTGCCGTCACATTGTCGTGCTGCGCAATCTCGGTAATGCCCTTCTGCCAGACTTCCAGCGCACCTGACTTGATGTCCGGAACGCCGCAATGATCGAGCACGAATTGCACGTCCGGCGCTAGATCGGCCAGTGCCGTCACCTTGTCGATCTGGTGCGGGAGCGTGCAGAGATCGAAGGTCAGGCCGGTGCCTTCCAGCCGCTTGATATTCTCGCGGAAAAGAGCACCCTCGGAAACGTCGTCAGGCACGACATGCAGCACGCGGCGAAAGCCTTTGACGAAAGAATTGCTGCGCTGTTGTTCCAGATATTCCGCGAATCCCGGCTCTTCCGGGCGGCACGAGGCGATTGCACCCTTGATGAAACCGCCCGATCTTCTGGAAATCTCCTGAATGTGGTCCGTTTCAGCCTGAATGGCATCAGCCGCCACATCCACTTCCATATGCAGCGCCGCCTTGATGCCGCAGCGCTCAGCCTGCTTCCGATAGGTCTCAAACAGAAAGTCGCGGTCGAGCGCCGGTACATCCCCCAGCCATGGGTAAGCCAACGCGCTTTTGTCTATCAGATGCAGATGGGTATCGATAATCATGAAAACTCTCCTCCGATGCCATACTTTCAAAAAAGAAGAGAGTTTTCAAATAAGAATTATCGGCATTGCTTAGTCGGTTGCCCCGATGTCGGAACCAACCAGTTTCGACAGGTCTTTGACGGTCTTTTGAAGCAGGCTGATGGTTTGCGTAATGTCGGGTGCTGAAGCTGAATTGACGAGTGTTACGTAAGGACAGGTCAGTGAGGCAATGCATGTGCCATCCGGGCCGAGAATCGGGGCCGAGAGGTTGTAGACGCCTGCCACCTGAGCGCTGGGCATCATTTCATAGCCGCGTTCGCGAATCTGGTCGAGGCGCTCGTAGAAACTCTCATCGAGCTTCACGGTTTCACCGTCTTTCGCATATTCGGCAATCATCATCTTGCGTTCTTCCGGGGATCGGAAGGCGAGAAGCACATGGCCGGAACCGGTGTCGAACAGGCTGATATGCGAACCGACGCGGATTGAAATGCCCCAGTAATCCGGAGCTTCCTGCTGTGCAATGACGACAACAGATCCCCGGTCAAACACGGCAAGCTGGTTGGCCTGCTTCGAACGATCGGCAAGTTCACGCATGAAAGGCGTGGCAAAGGATGCAAGTCTGCGCACCGGTGCATGAAGATGTGCAAGACCGAACAGCTTGAGCGTCAGTGAATAGCGGTCGCCCTCAAGCTTGGTCACGTAACCGCGCTTCACCAGACGGTCGAGCATCCGGTAAAACTCGTTGGGGCTGCGGTCGAGGTGCTTGGCAATTTCTGCCTGTGTCAGCCCGCCATCCACGCTCGCAAGCAGTTCCAGAATATCCAGTCCCTTGTCCAGCGCCGGGGCGCGATAGCGATCGTCTGTTTCCAAGTTGGCTCCCCTCATGAATATTCCCCTTCATATACGAACAGTCGTGAATGCGAAAGTCGCAAATGTGCGGAAACTCGCCTTGACCGGTTTTGAATAATATGTTTGCATATAAATACCAAATTCACAATTGGGGGCGGACCGGGGAAATGTCCGTCGTGAGGAGGAGAAGCATGATGAGTTTCAAAACGTCCTGCCTGGCAGGAACGGCTCTATTGGCATTGGCAATGGGTTCCGCTGGTGCGGCCGATTTGCCGGGTAAGTTTGAAGGCGTAACCGTAAACGCCAAGCTGATCGGCGGTCAGCAATATGAAGCGCTTTATTCGCGCATTGCTGAATGGGAAAAGGCGACCGGTGCCAAGGTCAATATCCTGTCCAAGAAGAACCACTTCGAACTGGACAAGGAAATCAAGTCGGACATCGCGTCGGGCTCGATCAACTGGTGCGTTGGCTCCAACCATTCGTCTTTTGCGCCGCAATATCCTGATCTCTATGCCGACCTGAATGGTTTGCTTCCTGCGGGCGAAATCGAAGGCTTCGTGCCATCGGTGATCAAGGCTTCGACGCTTAACGACAAGCTGGTCATGCTTCCGCGCGCACAGTTCGACGTCTCGGCGCTCTACTATCAGAAGAGCCTTTACGAAGACGACGCCAAGAAGACCGCGTTCAAGGAAAAATACGGCTACGATCTGGCGCCGCCAAAGACCTGGAAAGAAGTTTCCGATCAGGCTGTGTTCTTTGCCGATCCGCCGAATTTCTACGGCACGCAGTTTGCGGGCAAGGAAGAAGCCATCAATGGCCGCTTCTATGAAATGCTGGTCGCAGAAGGCGGCGAATATCTCAAGGACGGCAAGCCAGCTTTCAATTCTGAAGCCGGTGTCCGTGCGCTCGACTGGTTCGTCAATCTTTACAAGGCCAAGGCCGTTCCTGCCGGTACGACCAACTATCTGTGGGATGAACTGGGCGCGGGCTTTGCTTCCGGCACCATCGCGATCAATCTGGATTGGCCGGGCTGGGCGACCTACTTCAACGATCCGAAGTCGTCGAAGGTCGCTGGCAATGTCGGCATCGTTCCAGCGCCGACCGGTTCTTCCGGCAAGCGCACCGGCTGGTCGGGTCATCATGGTTTCTCGGTAACGGAAGCCTGCCCGACGAAGGAAGCCGCTGCATCGCTCGTCTGGTTCCTGACCAACGAAGATTCGCAGAAGCAGGAATCGGCCGCAGGCACGCTCCCGACCCGTACCGCTGTCTGGGATTACGTCATCGAACAGGCTGCTTCCGATCCATACAAGAAGGAAGTGCTCTCGGTGTTCCAGGAAACTGCAAAGACCGCATTCCCGGTTCCGCAGACCCCGTCCTGGATCGAAATTTCCAACGCGGTCTATCCTGAACTTCAGGCTGCGATCCTTGGCGACAAGACCTCCCAGCAGGCTCTCGACGACGCTGCCAAAAAGGCAACGCAGATTCTTGAGGATGCGGGCGAGCTCTAATCCTGCCTGAATGAAATCATGGGCCCGCCCTGAAACCTTTTTGGGGCGGGCCTTTTTTGCCAGTAGCACTGCGTGGTCGGAACCACCGTTTTCAGTTCCGCCGGTTGCCAGTTCCACTGTTTGCCAATCCACTGTCTGGAAGAGCAATGTTCAAGAGACTTTCCCCGCCGGTCCTGCTTCTGCTCCCGGCCTTTATCATCCTCGCAGCGGTGGTTCTGTTTCCTCTCGCGCTGTCGCTTTATTCGAGCTTCACGCCGTTTCGGCTGACGCGTCCCGAGAGCCTGTTCAACTTCATCGGTTTCCGCAACTATCAGCGCATTCTGACCGACTGGGTGTTCTGGGCGGCCTTCATTCGCACGGTGGTCTTCCTCACCATTGCGCTCAATCTGGAAATGCTGCTCGGCCTCGGCCTTGCCATGCTCGTTAATAAGGCGACGCGTGGCCAGCGCGTGTTGCGCACGCTGATGATGTTTCCGATGATGTTCTCGCCGGTGCTTGTCGGCTTCCAGTTCAAGTTCATGTTCAATGACAATATCGGTCTGGTCAACAATGCGCTGCAATCGCTGGGCCTGACCAATACCGCCATTCCATGGCTGATCGACGGCAATCTGGCGCTGATCGCCATCCTGCTGGCGGAAGTCTGGATGTCGACTTCGGTCTTCGCGATCCTCATTCTGGGCGGCCTTCTGTCCATGCCGCAGGATCCGGTGGAAGCCGCGCGCGTCGATGGCTGCACGCCGTGGCAGACCTTCCGTTATGTCATCTGGCCTTACCTGATGCCTTTCGCCTATATCGCGATGACCATCCGTTCGCTGGATGTGGCGCGCGCCTATGACATTGTGAAGATCATGACCGATGGCGGTCCGGCGCGCCGCACCGAGCTGATCTGGACGCTGGTTGGCCGCACGGCCTATGCGGATGCGCAGATGGGCATGGCCAATGCCATGGCCTATGTCGCGATCCTGCTCTCGATCCTCTTCACCGTCTTGTTCTTCCGCAAACTTGCGTCCGCACGCACGCAGATTGGAGCGGAGTGGTAATCATGGCAACAACAACACTCAGCAACAGCCAGCATCGCCTGCTGCGCCGTATCAAGAAAATCGCCTATCTGGTCGGCCTGTTTCTGGCGATGACCGTCATTTGCCTGCCCGGCCTGTGGATCGTGCTGTCCTCACTGCGTCCGCCAGTCGAAATCATGGCGAAACCGCCGGTGTGGATTCCGCAGGAAATCACCTTCGAGGCCTATCGCGCCATGTTCTCGGGCGCAGGCGCTGGCGGTATTCCGGTCTGGGATTATTTCCGCAACTCGCTCATCATCTCGGTGACCTCCACCGTGATTGCGCTGATCGTCGGCGTTTCGGGCGGCTATGCTTTCGCGCGCTTCCGCTTCTGGGGCAAGTCGGCAACCTTCCTCGGCTTTATGCTGACGCGTTCGGTGCCGGGTATTGCGCTCTCGCTGCCGCTCTTCATGGTGTTTTCCCGCGTTGGCATCATCGACACCCATTTCGGCCTCATCCTGACCTATGTGGCGCTGAACGTGCCATTCACGATCTGGCTGATCGACGGTTTCTTCCGTCAGGTGCCGAAGGATCTTGCCGAAGCCGCCCAGATTGACGGCTGCACGCGCTGGCAGGCTTTCTGGCAGGTGGAGTTTCCGCTGGCCGGTCCCGGCATCGCGACGGCAGGCATCTTTGCCTTCCTCACCTCGTGGAACGAATATGCGCTGGCTTCCCAGCTGACCCGTTCCGTCAATTCCAAGACCCTTCCTGTGGGTCTTCTCGATTACACCGCTGAATTCACCATCGACTGGCGCGGCATGTGCGCGCTGGCGGTCGTGATGATTATTCCGGCGCTGACCCTCACATTCATCGTCCAGAAACACCTTGTTGCTGGTCTGACGTTCGGCGCGGTTAAAGGTTGATATAGCAATGGCTCAGCTTTCCATCAAAAATCTCGTCAAGCGCTACGGCAATGTCGGCGTGGTGCATGGCATCAATCTCGAAATCGCGGACAAGGAGTTCGTGGCGCTGGTCGGTCCGTCCGGCTGCGGCAAGTCCACGACGCTGCGCATGATTGCGGGTCTGGAATCCATCACCGACGGCACGCTGGAAATCGGCGGCAGGCAAGTCAACGATCTGCCGCCACGCGACCGCAACATCTCGATGGTGTTCCAGTCCTATGCGCTTTATCCGCATATGTCGGTGCGCGAGAACATGGGTTTCTCGCTGAAGATCGCCAAGCAGTCGCAGGCGGAAATCGACCGTCGCGTCAATGAGGCCTCGGCCATTCTCGGTCTTGAAGCGCTGATGGAACGTCGCCCGGCGCAGCTCTCCGGCGGCCAGCGCCAGCGCGTCGCCATGGGCCGCGCCATTGTGCGCAATCCGGAAGTGTTCCTGTTCGACGAACCGCTGTCGAACCTCGACGCCAAGCTGCGTACCCAGATGCGCACTGAAATCAAGAAGCTGCATGCCAAGGTGCAGTCGACGGTCGTTTACGTCACGCATGATCAGGTCGAAGCCATGACGCTTGCCGACCGTATCGTCATCATGCGCGATGGCCATATCGAGCAGGCCGGAACCCCGGATGAAGTCTTCAAGCGCCCGGCAACGCAGTTCGTTGCCGGTTTCATCGGCTCCCCGCCGATGAATATGGGCGAAGCGACGGTGACGGGCGATGATCTGGTCTTTGCCAATGGCGACCACCTGCCGCTACCTGCCCAGTTCAGGGGCAAGGCCAAGGACGGCTCCAAGGTGACATTCGGCCTGCGCCCGGATGATGTCTTCCCGAAAGGCCACGGCATTTCCACAAGCGACGCTGTGCATGAAAAAGACATGCGTGTTTCGATCACCGAGCCGCTCGGCAATGAAACGCTGGTTTTCGTGGAATTCGCCGGCAAGGAATGGGTGGCGCGCATGCTGAACCCGCGTCACCTGCAACCAGGCGAAACCATCACAATGCAACTCGATCTGTCGCAGGCGCATCTTTTCGATGCCGCAACCGGCAAAACTTTGGCGGCTTAATCATGGCACGTATTGAAAAAGTTGAACTGCGCATGGTTGACCTTCCGCCGAAGGTCAAGCGCACCGACGCGATCCAGAGCTTCGTCAGCCAGGAAACGCCGATTGTCACCATCACCGATAGCGACGGTGCGGTCGGTACGGGCTACAGCTATACGATCGGCACTGGCGGTTCGTCCGTCATGCGCCTATTGAGCGACCATCTCGTGCCGCTGATCATCGGTGAGGACGCCGATTGTATCGAAGCTATCTGGCGCAAGCTGGAATTCGCAACCCATGCCACGACCATCGGCCCGATCACCGCGCTGGCGCTGGCGGCAGTCGATACTGCGCTTTGGGATCTGCGCGCGAAGAAGCAGGGCCTGCCGCTCTGGAAGCTCGCAGGCGGCGCCAAGGAAAGCTGCCCGCTCTACACGACCGAAGGCGGCTGGCTGCATATCGAGAAAGAAGCGCTGGTCGAGGATGCATTGCAGGCCAAGGCCAAGGGCTTCACCGGCTCCAAAGTCAAGATCGGCAAGCCGCACGGTTCTGAAGATTATGCGCGCCTGTCCGCAGTGCGTGCGGCGCTGGGCGACGGCTTCGAAATCATGACTGATTGCAATCAGGGCTTTACGGTGGACGAAGCCATTCGCCGCGCCGAGCGCCTGAAGGAGCTTGATCTGGCATGGATCGAAGAACCGCTTCCAGCTGACGATCTCGACGGTCATATCCGCCTGACGCGCTCCACTCCGACGCCGATTGCGGTGGGCGAATCCATCTATTCGATCCGCCATTTCCGCGAATATATGCAGAAGGGTGCATGCTCCATCGTGCAGGTGGATGTTGCGCGCATCGGCGGCATCACGCCTTGGCTGAAAGTCGCCCATGCGGCTGAAACATTCGACATTCCGGTCTGCCCGCACTTCCTGATGGAGCTGCATGTCAGCCTCGTCTGCGCGGTGCAGAACGGTCGCTATGTCGAATATATTCCGCAGCTCGACGACCTCACCACCAAGGGCATGGAAATCCGCGACGGCCGCGCCATTGCACCATCCGAGCCAGGTATTGGCATCGAGTGGGATTGGGACGCAGTGCGCGCCCGGTCGATTTCGGAATTCACCCGCGAGATCACGGAGGCGGCATGACGTCTCCCGCAAAACAGCGCATGGGCATGGTGATTGGCCTCAATGCGGAGAAGATCGCAGAATATAAGAAGCTGCACGCTGCCGTGTGGCCGGAAATTCTTGCGCTCATCTCGGAATGCAACATCACCAACTATACGATCTTTCTGAAAGAGCCGGAAAATCTGTTGTTCGGCACATGGGACTATGTCGGCACCGACTTTGACGCCGACATGAAGAAGATGGCCGATAACCCGAAAAATCAGGAATGGTGGTCCGTCTGCATGCCATGCCAGAAGCCGCTCGAAACCCGCAAAGAGGGCGAGTGGTGGGCAATGATGGAAGAGGTGTTCCATCATGACTGAGGCTTTCGATCCAAAGCAGCTGCGTCAGTGGTGGGCCAAGCCCTCCAAGCCAAAACCCATCGTGATCTTCGGCGCGGGCAGCATTGTCGGCGACGCGCATCTGCCCGCCTATAAGAAGGGCGGCTTTCCGGTTGCCGGTATTTTTGATCCCAATCTGGACAAGGCTAAAGAGCTAGCCGACCAGTGGGGCATCAAGGCTTTTGCCAGCGCTGAGGAAGCGCTTGCCGTCGAAGGCGCGATCTTCGATCTGGCAACGCCACCGTCGGCCCATGCAGCGATCCTGTCGCAATTGCCGGAAGGTGCGGCTGTTCTGATCCAGAAGCCGATGGGCAGCGACCTTGCCGCAGCAACAGAGATCCTGAAGGTCTGCCGCGCGCGCAATCTGAAAGCGGCGGTGAATTTCCAGCTGCGTTTCGCGCCGATGATGCTCGCGCTTTACGACGCCGTCGATAAGGGCCTGCTTGGCGAAGTGGTGGATTTCGACGCCTGGCTGGCGCTCGCCACGCCATGGGGTCTGTGGCCTTTCCTGAAAGGTCTGCCGCGCATCGAGATCGCCATGCATTCGATCCATTATCTGGATTTCATCCGCGGTCTGCTTGGCAATCCGCTCGGTGTTCATGCCAAGACCATCGGTCATCCGAACCATGACGTGGCTCAGACCCGCACCGCCGCAATCCTCGATTATGGCGACCGTGTCCGTTGTGCTCTGTCGGTCAATCATGACCATGATTTCGGCCGCAAGTTTCAGGCCTGCGAGTTCCGCATCTGTGGCGCGCAAGGTGCGGCCTATGTGAAACTGGGCGTCAATCTCGACTATCCGCGCGGTGAGCCGGACGAGCTTTGGATCAAGCCCAAGGGCGGTGATGACTGGGTTTCCGTGCCGCTCGAAGGTGCCTGGTTCCCCGACGCTTTCCTCAATCGCATGGCGCAGTTGCAGCGTTTCGCGACAGGCGAAGATGCTGAGCTCTTTGGTTCTGTCGAAGATGCCTGGCACACCATGGCGCTTGTCGAGGCCGCCTATCAGTCGAGCGCTGCGCCCGCCACGCCGCTTGCCGCAAAACCGGAGGTCTGATCATGGCCGAACAGAAAATCTACTACGAAGACTATGAAATGAATCATGTGCGCCTCACCACGGGCCGCACCATCACCGAAACCGATTTCGTGGTTCATGCCGGGCATACGGGCGATTTTTTCCCGCATCATATGGATGCGGAATTTGCCAAGACATTGCCGGGCGGCCAGCGCATTGCGCATGGCACCATGATCTTTGCAATCGGCGTCGGCCTCACGGCGACGCTGATCAACCCGGTTGCTTTTTCCTATGGTTATGATCGTCTGCGGTTTATTCGTCCGGTGCATATCGGCGATACGATCCGCACACGGGTTACGATCAGCGCCAAGGAAGACGATCCCAAGCGCGCCACTATGGGACGCGTGACGGAACGCTGCGAAGTGCTTAATCAGCGGGATGAAGTGGTGCTCGCTTGCGACCACATCCTGCTTGTCGAACGGAAGGCTTGAAAATGACGATACGATTTGATGGAAAAACCGCACTGGTGACGGCTGCCGCTCAGGGCATTGGCCGTGCAAGTGCACTGGCTTTTGCGGAAGCTGGCGCCAAGGTCTATGCGACCGACATCAACGAGGCAGCTCTCAAGGAAATCGACGGTGTCAACGGTATCGTCACCCGCAAGCTCAATGTGCTTGATGAAGCGGAAGTGAAGGCGCTGGTCGCCGAAATCGGTCAGGTGGACATCCTGTTCAATTGCGCAGGCGTCGTCCATGGCGGCTCGATTTTGGAAATGAAGGACGAAGACCTCGACTTCGCCGTCAATCTCAATATCCGCTCGATGATCCGCACCATTCGCGCCGTGCTGCCAGGCATGCTGGAGCGCAAGGACGGTTCTATCGTCAACATGGCGTCCGTCGCGTCGAGCGTGAAGGGCGTGCCGAACCGCTTTGCCTATGGCGTCACCAAGGCCGCTGTCATTGGTCTGACCAAGGCTATTGCTGCCGACTATGTTGCCAAGGGCATCCGCTGCAACGCCATCTGCCCCGGTACGGTTGAAAGCCCATCGCTTCAGGACCGCCTGCGTGCGCAGGGCGATTATGAAGAACAGCGCGCGGCGTTCATCGCCCGTCAGCCGATTGGCCGCATCGGTCAGCCGGAAGAAATCGCTGATCTCGCCGTGTATCTCGCCGGTGCGACCTACACGACCGGTCAGGCTTACAACATTGATGGCGGCTGGACGATTTAGGGCAATCGATATTCAGGCTCTGGCGGCCTGCAAATGGCATTTTTCTTCGCCTTCCGGTGCTCATGTACCTTTAAGTACATTCCGCTCCGGTTCTCGAAAAACACCATTTTCGGCACGCCATAGCCAGAATCTCAACCACCCTTAGCCCCATCTCTTTCATCCCCCCAAAGGAGTAAACTCATGAAATTTCTTCGTTACGGTGAAGCCGGTCAGGAAAAGCCGGGCATTCTCGATGCCGATGGTGCGATCCGCGATCTCTCCGCGCATGTAAGCGACCTTTCCGGTGCGGCTCTGGCCCCCGATGCGCTGGCCAAGCTTGGCGCTGTCGACGTCAATTCGCTGCCAAAGGTCGAAGGCAATCCGCGCCTTGGCCCGTGCGTTGCTGGCACCGGCAAGTTCATCTGCATCGGTCTCAACTATTCCGACCATGCGGCTGAAACGGGCGCTACCGTACCGCCAGAGCCGATCATCTTCATGAAGGCTACATCGGCAATCGTTGGCCCGAATGACGACCTGCTCATTCCGCGCGGTTCTGAAAAGACCGATTGGGAAGTCGAACTCGGTATCGTGATCGGCAAGACCGCGAAATACGTGTCGGAAGACGATGCGCTTGATTATGTTGCTGGTTATTGCACCATCCATGATGTGTCTGAGCGCGCTTTCCAGATCGAGCGTCAGGGTCAGTGGACGAAGGGCAAGTCCTGCGACACATTCGGCCCGACCGGCCCGTGGCTCGTGACCAAGGACGAAGTTGCTGACCCGGAAAATCTTGGCATGTGGCTGAAGGTCAATGGCGAAACCATGCAGAACGGCTCGTCGAAGACGATGATCTACGGCATTCGCCACCTCGTTTCCTATCTCTCGCAGTTCATGTCGCTTCAGCCGGGCGATATCATCTCCACCGGCACGCCTCCCGGCGTCGGCATGGGCATGAAGCCGCCTCGCTACCTGAAGGCTGGCGATGTCGTCGAACTCGGCATTGAAGGCCTTGGTTCGCAGAAGCAGAACGTACGCGCTGACATCTAGGTGTTTGTTTATGCATGATCCCAAGACCGTTCCCATGTTTTGGGATCATGCCCTGATCACGGATATATCATGACGAAAATCACTGACCTGCGCGTCTTCGACCTGCGTTTCCCGACTTCGCAAAGTCTGGACGGCTCGGATGCCATGAACCCGGACCCGGATTATTCGGCGGCCTATGTCATCCTCGATACGGATGACACGTCGTTGAAGGGCCACGGCCTCACCTTCACCATCGGACGCGGCAACGACATTTGCTGTCAGGCGATTCTCGCCATGCGCCATCTGGTCGTGGGTTCCTCGATGGATGATTTCCTCGCGGCCCCCGGCAAGTTCTGGCGCTACCTGACCGGCGACAGCCAGCTGCGCTGGATCGGCCCGGACAAGGGCGCGATGCACCTCGCCACCGGCGCTGTCGTCAACGCCTTCTGGGACCTGTCTGCAAAGCAGGCTGGCAAGCCGGTATGGCGGCTTGTGGCCGACATGTCGCCGGAAGAAATCGCCGACATTGTCGATTATCGCTATCTCACCGATGCGCTGACGCGTGACGAGGCTCTTGCGATCCTCCGCAAGGCGGAAGCTGGCAAGGCGGAACGTATCGCCACGCTCGAAGCGGAAGGCTATGCCTGCTACACGACGTCGGCTGGCTGGCTCGGCTATGACGACGACAAGTTGCGCCGTCTTTGCCAGGAAGCCATCGATGAAGGTTTCGACCACGTCAAGATGAAGGTCGGCCGCGATCTCGAAGACGATATCCGCCGCCTGACCATTGCGCGCGAAGTGATCGGTCCCGACCGTTATCTGATGATCGACGCCAATCAGGTCTGGGAGGTCGATCAGGCCATCGAATGGGTCAACAAGCTAGCCTTCTCGAAGCCGTTCTTCATTGAAGAACCGACCAGCCCGGACGATGTTGCAGGCCATCGCAAGATTCGTCAGGCCATTGGCGACGTGAAGGTTGCGACTGGCGAAATGTGCCAGAACCGCATCATGTTCAAGCAGTTCATCGCGGAAGGCGCCATCGACATCGTTCAGATCGACTCGTGCCGCATGGGCGGACTGAACGAAGTTCTGGCCGTGCTGCTGATGGCTGCGAAGTTCGGCAAGCCGGTCTGGCCGCATGCGGGCGGCGTTGGCCTGTGCGAATATGTGCAGCATCTGTCGATGATCGACTATGTGGCCGTTTCAGGCACCAAGGAAGGCCGTGTGATCGAATATGTCGATCATCTGCATGAGCACTTCATCGACCCATGCGTGATCAAGGACGCGGCCTATATGCCGCCGTCGCTGCCGGGCTTTTCGATCGAGATGAAGCCGCAGTCGATTGCGGAATATACGTTCAAGGGTTGAGAGCCAGTTTCTCGATGGTAAAAAGCGAAAGCCGCGCTGGAAAGCGCGGCTTTTGTGTTTCGAGCGCATCCCGAAAAGTGTGAAACGGCTTTCGGGTATGATGCGCGTTAAAACAAGCAGTTAGAGCGCCGATCTGATTCAATCAGATCGAAACGCGCTCTAAAGAAAGCGGATCATCAACGCGCCGGAAAGCAACAGAACCGCACCGGCAATGCGTCCCGCAGTGATTTCACGCACCGCAACGCCCATGAAGCCGATGCGGTCAGCAGCCAGCCCGGCCATCAATTGCCCCGCAACAGCAAGCCCCATCACGGCAGCAGCCCCGATGCGTGGCGTCAGCAACACGGATGCGGTCACATAGATACAGCCAAGCGCACCGCCAGCCACGAACAGCCAGCCCGCAGGCACGTTGAACGCTGGCATTGCACCCGTCGCGCGTGCGGTGATTCCGGCGATGACAGCAAGGATGACAGCGCCAGAAAGGAACGAAATCGCAGCAGCCGTTACAGGCGATCCCAATCCACGGGCCAGGGCCGCATTGATGGGCGCCTGAATAGCAATACAGGCACCGGAAAGGATGCCGAACAACGTCCAGAGCATGGAGATTTCCTCGCGTGGTGAAAATTTGGAAGGAACTGGTGGAACGATTAGTCCTCGCAGAGGAAAATCGTCAGGTCAATATTTCGATCAAAGTCCACCACACTAGCCGAACAAGCGCAGAGGCCCGAAAAGACAAAGACTATCGCTATTACTACTGAAGAGATAGATGGTGCCCGGAGGCGGATTCGAACCACCGACACGCGGATTTTCAATCCGCTGCTCTACCAACTGAGCTATCCGGGCATCCGTAACAAGCAATTTGCTCGTTCGAGGCGGTGTTGGTTCCCGCCGGAAGTGGGTGGGTTATAGCATTAAATTTCGCGCTGTCCAGCACCGTATCGCAATTTTTATCAGCTTTTCTCACAGTTTCGATAAATAACTGATTTTATTGGAGGAAGCCGCTTTGAGAGAGGCCTAGTTTCCTTCTTCTTCCTCTTCATCGATCGGCTTTCCCGGCAATACATAGCTGCCCGACAGCCAGCGATTGAGATCGATGCTTTTACAGCGTGGCGAACAGAACGGGTAGGATTCGCGCGATGAAGGCTTTCCGCATTCCGGGCAGGGGCGCGTCGGGCGCAATGGCGTCACTCGTGCACCTGCGGCTGCCGATATGTCCTTCTTGTCACTCATGCCTGTTCTCAGACTTTCCCGCTATTCCAGTTAGCGTAAACCGGGTAGTCGACATCGCTCAGCAGGCTTATGGTTTCCTGCAGCGGCAATCCCACGACGTTTGTATAGGACCCGACCAGCTTCACGACGAAACTGCCCGCCAGTCCCTGGATTGCATAGCCGCCCGCTTTACCGCGCCATTCTCCAGACGAGAGATAGGCGTCTATCTGCTGGCGGGATAACCGCTCGAAACGCAGGCGTGTTTCAACCAGTGTCTGGCGCAAATTCCCGTTCGGCAAGACAAGGCTCACACCTGTGAAGACCTTGTGAGAACGCCCGGAAAGCAACCTTAGACATTCTCGGGCTTCGTCGGCACTCTCCGTTTTGGGGAGAATGCGCCGACCGACGGCCACGACAGTATCGGCTGCAAGCATAAAGGCGCCAGCGAAATTCGCATCGTCCTTCAACTGCTCCTGTGCCTTGCGTGCCTTTTCCCGCGACAGACGTCGCGCCAGCGAGCGCGGGTGTTCCGCGCGCTGCGGCGTTTCATCTATATCAGCCGGATGAATGTGGTCCGGTTCGATGCCTGCCTGCCCCAGAAGCTCGATCCTGCGTGGAGAACCGGAGGCAAGAACCAGCTTGTGTTGCGCGCTCATCGAATAGACATTTCCTGGAACGGGAACGGATTGCTTACTTGAAGCGGTAGGTGATGCGGCCCTTGGTCAGATCGTAAGGGGTCATCTCAACCAGAACCTTGTCGCCAGCCAGAACGCGGATGCGATTCTTGCGCATACGGCCTGCCGTATGGGCGATGATTTCATGTTCGTTCTCGAGCTTCACGCGGAACATAGCATTCGGCAGCAGTTCCGTAACAACACCCGGAAATTCTAGGACTTCTTCTTTCGCCATGCGATACCTGTTTCTTTCTTTGATAAAATGCCGCTCTCGAGCGGTCTTTAGGTCGGAATTTGCGCGGAACCTATATGATTAGGCGGCATTTGTGAACAACGGAATTCCGTGAACTCAATGCTCATTAAAACGCTGCATGATTTGCCGCTTCAGACGGTCCCGCACATCGCGATACGCCGCCATGATCTGGCTTCGGCTGCCGGTTACCAAGGTCGGGTCCGGCGTCGGCCAATATTCGACATCAACCGAGAACCCCCGCATTCGCTCCAGCACAGTATGGTGGGCAAGTGGTGTCAGCGTTACAATCAGGTCGAAATAGCCATCAGCAAGTTCTTCGAGGCCACGCGGTTGCCGGTTATCAAGCGACAAGCCTTCTTCCTGAAGGACAGCATCGACAAACGGATCACGTTCGCCCCGTTTCACACCTGCAGAAGCTACATAAATATTGGGTGGCAGGGCCTGTCTTGCAAGCAATTCCGCCATGGGGGAACGAATTGCATTCTTGCCGCAGACAAAAAGCAGGGACTTGGGCAGGCTCGGTTTGTGATCTTCGTCGCCGTCGGCGCCAAAATTTACGGGAGGGGCATCGGTGATGACCATCAATGATCAGCCTCTCCAGTGCAGGACGCAGACAAGTGTGAAAAGCCGCCGTGCCGTGTTGAAATCAACCTCGATCTTGCCCTGCAACCTGTTCTGGAGCGTTTGCGATCCTTCATTGTGAAGGCCGCGCCGTCCCATGTCGATTGCTTCGATCTTGCTTGGCGTGGCCGACCGGATCGCCTGATAATAGCTTTCGCAAATCATGAAATAATCCCGCACGACACGCCGCAAGGGCGTGAGCGAGAGAATATGGGTCGCGACGTCTTCACCGGCTTCCCGGGTAATGGCGAAGATCAGCCGTGATTCCATCAATGAAAGCTTCAGACGATAAGGTCCTCCCGTCTCGTCTCCGATCGGGTGGAAGGAATTTTCTTCGATAAGGTCAAAAATGGCCACCGCACGTTCATGCTCGACGTCAGGTGTCGAGCGCCCGATGGATTCATCGAGCTCGACGTCAACAAGGCGCGCATTTGGAACAGCGGCAGTCATGTCACCTCATAGATTCAGCCGGATAGCGACAGACTGTGCGTGTGCGTCAAGGCCTTCGGCGCGGGCAATCTCGATTGCCGCAGGTCCGAGCACACGCAGTTGATCAGGGCCGAGTTTGAGAAGCGAGGTTCGTTTCATGTAATCGAGAACCGACAAGCCGGATGAAAAACGTGCCGAGCGCGCCGTCGGCAGAACGTGGTTACAGCCGCCGACATAATCGCCGATCACTTCCGGCGTATAACCGCCGATGAAGATCGATCCTGCATTGCGGATTTTTGGCAGCAAGGCTTCCGGATCTGCTGTGGCGATTTCCAGATGCTCGGCTGCAATGCGATTGGCAAGCGGGATGGCTGCCTCGAAATCCTCGACCAGAATAACCGCGCCGAAATCGCGCCAGCTCGCGGCTGCAGTTTGCGCGCGCGGAAGGTTGCGGAGCTGCCGTTCAACAGCTTCTTCGACAGCCTGTGCGAGCGCTTCATCATTGGTCATGAGGATCGATTGCGCCGCTGTATCGTGCTCCGCCTGGGCAAGGAGGTCGGCGGCGATCCAGTCGGGATTGTTGTCCTTGTCGGCAATGACCAGCACTTCCGACGGGCCAGCGATCATGTCGATGCCGACCGTGCCGAAGACAATACGCTTGGCGGCCGCAACATAGGCATTGCCGGGGCCGACGATCTTGGCAACGGGACGAATTGTTTCGGTGCCATAGGCGAGGGCCGCGATAGCCTGCGCGCCGCCGACACGGTAGATTTCCGAAACGCCAGCCAGACGTGCTGCCACCAGAACCAATGGATTGAGAATGCCATCGGGTGCCGGAACCACCATGACAATGCGTTCTACGCCTGCCACCTTGGCAGGAACGGCGTTCATCAATACGGAACTTGGGTAGCTTGCCGTGCCGCCCGGAACATAGAGCCCCACAGCTTCGATAGCTGTCCAGCGCGAGCCGAGTTCGACGCCGAGCGCATCCGTATAACGATCATCCTTGGGAAGCTGCCGTGCATGGTGCTTCTCGATGCGCTCGTGAGCAAGCTTCAGCGCTTCGATCGTCGACGCCGGGGCTGTGTCGAATGCGGCATCGATTTCAGCTTCAGTGACCGCGATTCCGGTTTTATCGAGATCGATCCGGTCAAAGCGACGGGAGTAGTCGATGAGCGCGCTGTCGCCTTCGCGCCGCACCCGCTCAACGATCTCGCGGGCCGCACGATCGACATCCTCGGACGCCTCGCGTTTACTGGCCAGAAATGTCGCGAAATTACTCTCGAAATCGGGATCGGTTTGTCTGAGCGTCTTGACCACGCTTCTGTTCCTTCAAATATGCTTTGCCAGATTGGCGTCCGGCTGACGAAAGACGGTTTTGTAGAACCCTCTCCTATGCCAGGGCGCTGAGATGCTGACGCTATCCAGGCCCTGAAAATGCTCAATCGCCGCACGGGCTTACCAAACCGCGATGATTCAGCTCATCCAGGTTTGGGCTAGACGTTATGGCGAGGCAGTGATTCAGTTTCCCATGCCGCGCCAAGGTCCGTCATTTGCGCTTCGATACATTCCACTTCAAGACGGATAGCCGCATTTGCCGAAAAAGTCAGTTCTATTGTTCCGGCAGGTGCTTCACTGGTCATGAACTGAATGGCCATCAGGGAAAGCACTTCATCCGGCTTCTGGCGATCAATGCCGACTGCCTTGGCTGCAATCACGCGATTGAAGTGCAGGGCGGTGCGCCTGCGCTGATATTGCGGCTTGCGCAGGAATTTCGGCTTGCTTTCCTCCCAGACAAAACGATTTGCCGTCAGGACGAAGCGCTTCTCGTTTCCGAGATACTGAAGGTCGGATACTTTCAAAACTGCGTCCTGAAGATGAGCGGACAGGACCTGCAAATCCTCCTCATCCAGCGCCACAAGCTTCAACATATCCATACTCCAGCACCACTTTCCATTGTCGGCCAATAACTGTTCCCGGCGAACCAAAAATCAATCGCCCGCGCGGCCAATTATCAACTTGGCATGTCAAGGCAAAAAAATCGACAGGCTTTTCAAGCCTGTCTTTCGTCGATTGGAATCTTTAGCGCAGCGCAAGAAAAAGCCGGAGCACTGAATGTCACTCCGGCCTGGTCCGATCAGCCACTGATACGTTCTACTGTCGCGCCGCAGCGGGACAGTTTTTCTTCCAGACGCTCAAAGCCGCGATCCAGATGATACACGCGGTTGACCAGGGTCTCGCCCTCAGCGGCAAGGCCGGCGATCACAAGCGAAACCGAGGCCCGAAGATCGGTTGCCATTACCTGTGCGCCTTTCAGGCGTTCCACGCCTTCGACGGTAGCAGTCTGGCCGGACAGGGAGATTTTTGCGCCAAGACGTGCCAGTTCCTGCACATGCATGAAGCGATTTTCAAAAATGGTTTCGGTGATGCGCGACGTTCCCTTTGCCTTGGTCATCAGGCCCATGAACTGCGCCTGCAAATCGGTCGGGAAACCGGGGAAAGGGTCTGTAGTAACGTCAACAGGGTGAATACCGTGGCCGTTGCGGACAACGCGAAGACCGCTATTGGTCTCGGTGATTTCAGCGCCAGCCTGTCGCAGCGTTTCAAGAGCGGCGGAAAGCTGGCTTTCCTGTGCGCCTTCCAGAAGCACGTCACCACCGGTCATGGCGACGGCCATGGCATAGGTTCCAGCTTCGATACGGTCTGGAATAACACGGACGCGCGCGCCCGACAGGTTGGTGACCCCATCGATATGGATGGTGCCGGTTCCGGCGCCGGTGATCTTGGCGCCCATTGCATTGAGGCAGTCGGCGAGATTGACGACTTCCGGTTCGCGAGCGGCATTCTCGATGACGGTTTCGCCCTTGGCGAGTGCTGCTGCCATCAGCATGACATGGGTTGCGCCGACGGAGACCTTCGGGAACTTGTAACGCGCGCCGACGAGACCGTTCCTGGCCTTTGCCTTGGCATAGCCGTTTTCGATTTCGATGTCGGCTCCAAGAGCTAATAGAGCTTCGAGGAGAAGATCGACCGGGCGCGTTCCGATGGCGCAGCCGCCCGGCAGGGAAACATTTGCTTCGCCCATGCGCGCGAGAAGAGGCGCAATCACCCAGAAACTCGCACGCATCTTGGAAACGAGTTCATAAGGTGCCGTCGTGGTGACGATATTGCGGGCAGTGAAATGGATCGTGCGCGAATAGGCTCCATCCTGATGCTCACGACGGCCATTGACCGAATAATCGACGCCATGATTGCTGAGGATGCGGATCAACTGTTCGACGTCGGCCAGATGCGGCACATTTTCGAGCGTCAGCGTATCGTCGGTCAGAAGCGAGGCGATCATCAACGGCAGAGCGGCGTTTTTTGCGCCGGAAATTGGAATGATGCCGTTGAGCTTGTTGCCGCCAACGATTTTGATGCGATCCATGCTGTGTCACCTTCTGGGCCGATACCTTGCCCGATAAATTTCACCAAATCCGGCAGCCAATACGGCGCGGTGGTGTTGCGTCATGAAATTACGAGTCTTGCGGCCAAATTACGTCAAATACGAATCACAATAGGACGACATCGCTGCGAAGAACAGAAATGAGCTTTTACCGCAGAGCCCCCCTATCTTCAAGGAAGGCTTTGATGGTGCGATTCTCAGTCGGTGTCGTCGCTGGCAGCGGTGATGCCGTCGTTTCGTTCATCCGCTTCGCCCGCGCGACGCGATCTGGATTGGGCTTTGCGGCGCATCAGATTCGCGCGCAACTCCTCGGCCCGGCGCTTTTTGCGCTGGTCCGATTGGGTTTGTTTCTCTTTGTTGGTCGTATTTTCGCTCATGGCGGTCTTCTACTACGGGAAAAAGGGCCGGAAAAGCTGCTTTCAAATGCGTGTCCGGCAGATTTCCACATTATGTGAAAAGAAATGCAATTGCTTGCTTGCGATTTGCGTAATGATGTGGCAGAAGTCCGCCGCACTCAAGAGATTGCTGCGGTAGCTCAGTGGTAGAGCACTCCCTTGGTAAGGGAGAGGTCGAGAGTTCAATCCTCTCTCGCAGCACCATTATTCCCCGATAGAATCCAGAAACTGGCCTCGCCGTGCTTTCATGAGAGAGCGTTTCGATCAGATTGAATCAGATCGGCGATCTAATCATTTGTTGTGACGCGCATCTCTTCCGAAAGCCGTTTCACATTTTTCGGGATGCGCCCGAATGGAAAGTGCGTGTGGTTGCTGGTTTGAGATCAGTTGACGCGGGGCTCAATCTCATTGAGCCGCTTTCTTTCGCCGCCAGTCTTTTCGATGTATACTATTTGCCAGACTGTCAGGCTTTGGCCTGACGAATTGGCGTCACGAAAACCGGATTTATCCGGTGTCCGTGCGAAAGCCAGAAATTGCGTGCAGGCCATGTCCTGACCGCCATCCTTGCTGTCAGGACTGCCTCACCCGCAGGAGGAGCGTCATGGCACAGTTTCATGTTGTTGCAGGTCGAGACCAATCAGCCTTTTATCCTGAAGTTAAGCGCATCCGCATGGCGGATGTATTCGATGCCTTGCGTCTGGGATTCGACGATTTCTGGGCGAAGCCATCGCATTACGTTTTCCTTTGTCTCATATATCCGCTGGCGGGGCTGCTCATCACTTACTGGAGCACAAACGCCAATGCATTGCCGCTCCTGTTTCCCCTGATGTCCGGCTTTGCCCTGATCGGGCCAATTGCTGCGCTGCCGCTTTATGAGATGAGCCGACGCCGTGAAGAAGGGCTGGACACATCCTGGAAACGTGCGCTCGATGTGAGCCATTCTCCGGCATTGCCGTCTATTGTGGCTGTCGGTGCTTTTCTGTTCGCAATCTTTATTGCATGGCTGCTGGTGGCTCAAAATCTCTATGTTCACTATTTCGGACCGATGCCGCCCGAAAGCTTTTCAATGTTGATGAATCAGGTGTCGTCGACGGAAGAGGGGCGGAGCCTGATTTTTGCCGGTTGTGGCATTGGTTTGCTTTTTGCAATCGTTGTCCTGTGCTCGACGATTGTGACTTTCCCGATGCTGCTTGACCAGGATTGCGGTGCGGCGGCGGCGGTTGCGACATCGTTGCGTGTCGTCATGCGCAACCCCATGGAATCGCTGCTCTGGGCTGCAATCGTAACCGCGATGCTGATCGTCGGTTTTGTCACGATGTTTGCCGGGTTGGCGGTAGTGATACCTATCCTTGGTCATGCGACCTGGCATCTCTATCGAAAGACGGTCACGCACCCGGCGGCAATGCGTATTTGACCAGAAAAAACTGACCGATCAATCCCATCCGAAACATTGCTTCGGGTGGGATTGCTGTGACTTTTGATGAAACATTTTCAAGCTTTCCAATATGTGGCGGCGTCCTGCCGCACCCCCACCCCCCTTTATTCTGCGCTCGGTTCTGCTTTAGAAGAGCAATACGAGATTCGCGCAGATGATAATAAATAACAATAAGTTAGCGGAGCTCTCCTCGCAGCGCGTCAACGGGCTGGGCGGGCTTTCGATACATTTCAAGGACGGGCGTTCGCGCATTTCCAGGCTTTACCAGGAAGGCGCAGCCAAGATCCGCATGCCGCAGGTCGGAGGCGATCCGCTGGAAGCAATCCTGATCAACACATCAGGAGGGCTGACGGGCGGTGACCGACTGCGATGGGATGTGGAGCTTGGCGAAAACGCTTCGGCTGTCATTACCACGCAGGCCTGTGAGCGCATCTATCGCTCAGGGGGCGGCGAGGCACGCATTGCCACGCGCTTGAAGGCTGCAAAAGGCACGCGTCTTGCTTGGCTTCCGCAGGAAACCATTCTGTTCAATCAATCCGTGTTGTCACGAACGCTGGATGTCGAACTGGAGGAAGGGGCGGAAATCCTGGTGGTGGAGGCGACCATATTCGGGCGCCTTGCCATGGGTGAGCGGGTTGATGAAGCGATGTTCAGTGACCGTTGGCGTGTGCGGTTGGGTGGGCGGCCCGATGGGAGGCTTGTGCACGCCGAAGAGTTTCGGCTGGGACCAGATGTTGGGGCCGAATTGCAAGCGCTTCCAGTGACGGATGGGGCGTTTGCCGTTGCCACCGTGCTTCTGATTTCAGGGGAGGCCGGGAGACATCTGGAAGCCGCCCGGCAGATCATTGGAGAGGAGGGCGGTGCCAGCCTCTGGCAGGTTGGCCCTGCAACCAAACTGATGATGCGGCTTCACGCGCCGGATAGTTACACCTTGCGCAAACGTCTGGGGCCATTGCTTGCCCTGCTTAACGGCAAGGCAGGACTGCCCAAAGTTTGGACATTTTGAGTTCGCGGCAATCCCGCCGCTTTTAACGCCAGCGGAATGCATACCGCTTTGAAAGTATGAAGTTGGAATGAAGTCATGAATTTGACGCCCAGGGAAAAAGACAAGCTTTTGATTGCCATGGCCGCCATGGTTGCCCGCCGCCGTCTGGAGCGCGGGGTAAAACTCAATCATCCGGAAACGATCGCACTCATCAGCGATTTTGTCGTTGAAGGTGCCCGCGATGGGCGCTCAGTCGCCGACCTTATGGAAGCAGGCGCGCACGTCATCACCCGTGAACAGGTGATGGATGGTGTACCCGAAATGATCCACGACATTCAGGTTGAAGCCACATTTCCCGATGGCACAAAGCTCGTGACGGTTCACGAGCCAATTCGCTGATTTTCAGGTTTCGCCGAAGCGAACCTGTTTTTTGAAAGGTACGATAATGAAGAAGACTACGGTTCTCGCCGCGGTAGCGATGGCGCTCACCGCAAGCCCTGCCTTTGCCCATCTCAATCCGGCCGAACATGGCTCGTTTGCGGCGGGCTTCACGCATCCGCTCTCCGGCGCGGACCATATCCTGGCGATGGTTGCGGTAGGGCTTTGGGCCGCCATGCTCGGTGGACGAGCACTCTTCGTCGTGCCAGCAGCATTTGTCGGCGTGATGCTACTTGGCTTTGTGGCGGCACTTTTGGGCATGCCACTGCCCTTTGTTGAGCCGGTCATTCTGGCTTCGGTCGTCGTGCTGGGTCTTATGGTGGCGCTTGCCCTCCCGGTCTCTCCGGTTGTCGGTGCGCTTATTGCCGGTTTCTTTGCCTTCTTTCACGGACATGCGCATGGCGGAGAAATCGGAGGTGCGACATTCCTCTCTTATGCGGCTGGATTTGCGCTTGCGACCGCACTGCTACACGCCGCCGGCATGGGTATCGGCCTTGCCGCAGGACGGCTTATGGCGGGCAAGAATGGCAAAATTGCTTTGCGTCTGGCCGGTGGCGCTACCGCGCTTGGCGGCCTGATGCTGATGGCCGGGTGAGGTGTGACATGATCCCCGGCGAAATTATTACGCAGGACGGCGATATTGAACTCAATCAGGGCCAACCCACCATCACGATCAAGGTCGCCAATACCGGCGACCGCCCCATCCAGGTCGGCAGCCATTTTCATTTTTACGAAGTGAATGCGGCCCTTTCTTTCGAGCGCGACAAGGCGCTCGGACAGCGGCTGGATATTGCAGCCGGAACTGCCGTGCGCTTCGAGCCTGGCCAGGAGCGCGACGTGACATTGGTTCCCGTAAGCGGCAAGCGCGAAATCTACGGATTTCGCCAGATGGTCATGGGAAAACTTTAGGACAGGTGACGGAGACATTTCATGCCAGCCAGAATTAGTCGCGCCACCTATGCGCAAATGTTCGGCCCTACTGTCGGCGATAAGGTGCGCCTCGCCGATACGGAACTTTTTATCGAAGTCGAACGGGATCTCACCACCTATGGTGAAGAGGTAAAATTCGGCGGAGGGAAGGTTATCCGCGACGGTATGGGGCAAAGCCAATTATCCCGCGCCGATGGCGCAATGGATACAGTGATTATCAATGCCCTGATCCTCGATCATACCGGTATCTACAAGGCCGATGTGGGACTTCGAGACGGGCGTATCGCGGTGATCGGAAAGGCCGGAAATCCTGATACGCAGCCCGGCGTTTCGATCATCATCGGACCCGGCACCGAAATCATTGCAGGCGAGGGTAAAATACTCACTGCGGGCGGTATCGACACGCATATCCATTTCATCTCACCGCAACAGGTGGATGAAGCACTCAATGCGGGCATCACCTGCATGGTGGGTGGCGGCACCGGACCTGCTCACGGCACGCTTGCCACCACATGCACGCCGGGGCCGTGGCATATAGCCCGGCTGATCCAGTCGTTCGACGGCTTGCCGATGAATATCGGTGTGTTCGGCAAGGGAAACGCTTCGCTGCCCGGTGCATTGGAAGAAATGATCCGCGCCGGCGCCTGCGGTTTGAAGCTGCATGAGGACTGGGGCTCGACACCGGCTGCGATCGATAATTGCCTTTCGGTCGCAGACCGGTTCGATATTCAGGTTGCGATCCATACCGATACGCTGAACGAAGGTGGCTTCGTCGAAGATACGCTCAACGCCTTCAAGGGGCGCACGATCCATTCCTTCCATACGGAGGGCGCTGGTGGCGGACACGCTCCGGATATTATTCGCGTGTGTCAGTATCCGAACGTGTTGCCGGCTTCGACAAACCCGACCCGGCCCTACACGGTCAATACGATTGCAGAGCATCTCGACATGCTGATGGTGTGCCATCATCTGTCCCCGGCAATTCCTGAAGATATTGCCTTTGCAGAAAGCCGTATCCGCAAGGAAACCATCGCGGCAGAAGACATCCTGCACGATATGGGAGCGTTCTCCATCATTTCCTCCGACAGCCAGGCTATGGGCCGTGTCGGCGAAATGATTATTCGCTGCTGGCAAACCGCGGACAAGATGAAGAAGCAGCGCGGCAGTCTTCCCGACGACAAGCCGGGCAATGACAATTACCGGGCGCGCCGCTACATCGCGAAATACACCATCAACCCTGCCATCGCCCATGGCATGGCGCATGAAATCGGTTCGGTGGAAGTCGGCAAGCGCGCCGATCTCGTTTTGTGGAACCCTGCTTTCTTCGGCATCAAGCCGGAAATGGTATTGCTTGGCGGCTGGATCGCAACCGCGCCGATGGGTGATCCGAACGGATCGATTCCAACGCCGCAACCGATGCATTACCGCCCGATGTTTGGCTCATTCGGGAAAGCCCGCACCAATACGTCCATTACCTTCGTTTCGCAGGCCGCAATGGATGAAGGGCTTCGAGAGAAGATTGGGGTGGACAAGCAGATGATTGCCGTGGCCAATACCAGAGACGGTATCGGCAAACATTCCATGATCCTCAACAATGCGATGCCGCAAATGGAAGTTGACCCGGAAACCTATGAGGTGCGCGCGGATGGCGAACTTCTGACCTGCGAGCCCGTCGATGTCGTGCCAATGGCGCAACGCTACTTCATGTTTTGATCTTGAAAGGCAAACAAATGTTTCGTGCCACTGCCATTATTCGTGCAGATAAGGTGATCGATGCCGTGCCTGCGGGCCACGCCGTTCTCGAACGCGATGAACGTCATTTGCGGCGCAAGGCCATCGTTCTGGAAGGCGGCGAGAAGGTGCTCGTCGATTTTGCAGAGCCAATTGTGCTCGAGCACGGCGACCGGCTCGTCCTCGATGACGGACGCGAGATCGAAATCCGCGCCGCAAGCGAGGAACTTTACGAAATCCTTGGGCGTGATCCGCTGCATATTGCCGAACTCGCCTGGCATATCGGCAACCGTCACCTTGCGGCCCAGATCGAGAGTGATCGCATCTTCATTCTTCGCGACCATGTCATAAAGGCGATGCTTGAGGGGCTTGGTGCGACAGTTACGGATGTAACGGCTATATTCAGTCCGCTACGCGGTGCTTATTCCGGCGGCCATTCGCATCATGACCATGGGCATGACCACGATCATCATCATGGTCATAACGAACACGATCATGAACATCATCACCACCACCGCCACCACGACTAATACCACCACCGCTTTGCTGCGGCTGATGGCCTGGCTGTCGCCCGTCTTTCCAGTCGGGTCGTTCAGCTATAGTCATGGGCTGGAGCGGGCCGTCCATGATGGCTATGTCGTAGACACAGCCACGATGGGCGATTGGCTGCGCTGGCTTGTAACACGTGGCTCCGGCTGGAACGATGCCGTGCTTTGCGCGGAAAGCTGGCGGCGTGCGGTTGCCAAAGGCGATCTTGTCGAGGTTGCAGAATTGGCCGAAGCACTGGCCGGTTCGCGCGAACGTCATATGGAGACGATGCTGCAAGGCGAGGCGTTTCTGGCTGCAGCCCGAAGCTGGCCCAACTCCGTTTTCGACCGCCTGCCAGCCGATTGTCCCTATCCGGTGGCAGTCGGTGCCGTAGCGGGCGGCAACGGAATATTGCTAGGATTGACACTCGCCGCCTTTCTGCAAGCCTTCTGTATCAATCTTTTGCAGGCATCGATCCGTCTTTCGGTCATGGGGCAAAGCGGCGTGACTGCGACAATGTCAGATTTGGAACCGGTTCTCGCCGAAACAGCGGCGCGAATAGAAAAAACTTCATTGAGTGACCTTGGTTCCGCGACTTACATTAGCGACATCATGGCCATGAAACACGAAACCCAACATTCGAGGCTTTTTCGCACATGACACAGAAAAACGGACCCTTGCGTATTGGCATCGGTGGACCGGTGGGATCGGGAAAGACGACGCTGACCGAAAAGCTTTGCAAAGCGCTGCGTGATAAATACTCGGTCGCCGTGATTACCAATGATATCTACACGCAGGAAGACGCCCTCATTCTGGCGCGTTCTCAGGCTTTGTCCGAAGATCGGATCATGGGCGTCGAAACGGGGGGATGCCCGCATACGGCAATCCGCGAGGATGCCTCCATCAATCTGCAGGCAATTGCCGAAATGAACCGGCGGTTTCCCGATCTTGAGATCGTCTTCATCGAATCCGGGGGTGACAATCTCGCAGCCACCTTCTCACCTGATCTGGCGGACCTGACGCTTTATGTCATCTCTGTTTGTCAGGGCGAGGAAATTCCGCGCAAAGGCGGTCCGGGTATCACGCGGTCAGATTTTCTTGTAATCAACAAGAGCGATCTTGCCCCTCACGTTCATGTCGATCTCGATATTATGCAAGGCGATGCGGCACGCATGCGCGGCAAGCGTCCATTCGGTTTCACCGACCTCCATCGCGGCAAGGGCGTGCCGGAAATCATCGACTTTATCGTTGAGAATGGCGGACTGGAAGCGCGCTGATTACGGCTGGCTGTTGAGCCGTTTGCGGGCCTCGCGTTGTGAGGCCTGCAAATCAATGATTGGTTTGGGATAGGTACTGCCCAACGCAATTCCAGCACTGGCCAGCACATCACTGGGCGCCTCAAATGGCTTGTGCAGCCATTTGTTCGACAGGCCGGATAGCTCTGGCACCCAATGCCGGACATATCGTCCCTCGGCATCGAATTTTTCACCCTGCAAGATCGGATTGAACACCCGGAAATAGGGCGCAGCGTCCATGCCGCAGCCTGCCACCCACTGCCAGCTTCCCGGATTGCTGGCGACATCACCATCCGCGAGCGTATCCCAGAACCAATCTTCGCCTTTCCGCCAGTCGATGAGCAGATTCTTGGTGAGAAAAGATGCCACGAGCATTCGCACACGATTGTGCATCCATCCGGTGGCCCAAAGCTGACGCATACCGGCATCGATGATGGGAAAGCCCGTCTGTCCGCGTCGCCACGCTTCGAATGCAGCCGGATCATCACGCCATGCGACGCCGGAGAGAGCGTCACGCATATCGTATCGGCTGATATCTTGGCGGTGATAGAGCTGGTGATAGTTAAAATCGCGCCAGATCAGCTCGGACAGAAACTTTTCACCGCCAGCGCGTGCCGAGTGATGCTCGTCCATAAACGCCAGCGTGGCATACCACGCCTGACGCGCGCTGATTTCACCGAACCGCAAATGAGGTGAAAGTCTTGAAGTTCCGTCGATGCCGGGAACATCACGATCCTCGGTATAGGTCGACAGCGTGTTCTCCAGAAAACGTGTCAGGCAGTCGCGCGCCGCGTCTTCTCCAATATTCCAAAGCCCATCAAACTTTTTCGCCCAGGAAGGAACGTTGGGCGAATAGCAGGTTTCCTGTGTTGGTTTAACGTTCCATTGCCTGCGCGAAAGCGGGCGGGGAACATTATGGAGGCGCAACGCTTTGGCGAAAGGGGTGAAGACCTGATAGGGCGTATCGCTGGCCGTCTTAAGCTCCCAGGGTTCGAGAAGAAGGTTACCAGGAAATGAGGTTACACCGGTTCCACTCTCCTTGAGTTGTGCTTTCAGTTTTGCATCGAGTTTACGCTCCGCCGGTGCGTAGCGACGGTTCCAGAACAGTTCGGTTATGGCCAATTTTGCAATCAGGTAAGGAAGGATATTACTCGGATCACCGGTCTCGATGAGAAGTTCAATACCACGATCAGTGAGCTGCTTTCCTATCGCTTTCAGGCTCTGATCGAGCCACCACCGCGCGGCACCGCCAGGCGCGCGAATCTCGGCAAGAGTCTCATGAACATAAACCGCTGTGATATGTCCGCCTGTTTCGGCGGCTGCATCCAGTGCGGGATTGTCGTTGATTCGAAGATCGTTACGCAGCCAGACAAGCGCGTGATGCTTCATGAGAAAAATTCCACTGCAGAAATGTGATGCCGATATGTCGAGCCACATATAGCGGAGAGAGCAAAAACGTCACGAGGTCGCGATCAGTCAGTTCGGAAAATATGCAAAGCAATGTGTAAGCATGTTCGGCTTGCGCCGAAGCAAATTACTGAATTGTTTTGAGAAAAATGGCGCACCCGAAAGGATTCGAACCTCTGACCCCCAGATTCGTAGTCTGGTGCTCTTATATTTCACTGAATATCACAAAATTGCAACACCTATAAAAAACAATTACTTACGGCCAATCGTCGTATCATCGCTTATCACTCAATATCAGCCAATCGCATTCTTTTGCTACCAGCCTGCTACCAAGTGGCGTTGTGGTAGCGGCCATTCTCGAATATACATAATGCATGTTTTTCGCCTCCGCCCATATTAGGAGATAATTCGACCATGGCCGAAAAAGCACCCAAAACGGGAACGCCCGGAACCGCTTGGAACGATCCCAAAACGCCCGGCCTGCGGCTCCGCCACCTGCAAAGTAAATCGGTCTGGTATCTGTACTACCGCACCAAGCAGGGAAAGCAGCGGAATGAGAAGCTCGCCGACGAACGCGTATTAACGTTGACGGCGGCGCGCGAGCGGGCGCGCGAAATATTGGCCGAAGTGGCGAAGGGCGGTGATCCGGCTGGCGAAAAAAAGGCGTTGACCGAACGACCAACGCTCGCCGATTTGGCAAAGGATCACTACGAGAAGCATTGCCTTGTTCGAAACAAGCCGTCTTGGGCGTCCGAAGTGGAGTCTATGTATCGCGTGCATATATTGCCGTTTTTAGGGGCGGAAACCGCTGTTGCAGACGTGACGGAAGCGGACGTTAACAAGCTTCACCACCATATGAGGAAGACGCCGCGACGGGCGAATACGGTTTGCGCCGTGCTGTCCAAGGGTATGGAATTGTCCGAGAAATGGGGATGGAGGCCCAAGCGTAGCAACCCGGTTGATATCGACCGCTACAAAGAAAATGAGCGTTCCCGCATACCTGACGAAAATGAAGCCGCGCGATTGTTGAAGGCTCTTGAACGCGCCAGCGAAGAAGAGCCGCATTTCGTCGGGCTGGTTGAACTATTGCTGTTTACCGGCGCGCGCCTCGGCGAAATCAAGTCAGCTAAGTGGGAATGGGTTACACCGGACGGCTTGGAACTGCCAGACTCGAAAACGGGAAAGAAAACTATCCCGCTATCGGACCTTGCAAGGCACGCACTCCAAAATATTCCGCGAGTGAAGGGAAACCCCTACATAATTGTAGGCCGCAGGAAGGGGCGGCACATGGTCAATGTCACCAAGCCGTGGAATCGACTTATGGAGGCAGCACAAATCAAGGAGCGGCTAGTACGTCATGACCTTCGGCATTTCTTCGCAACAGCGGGGCTGTCCAGCGGTTTGAACCTAGACCAGCTTGGGGAACTGCTCGGACACGCTGACCCGCGCACGACAAAGCGCTATGCAAAACTGATGGTGGATTCAAAACAGCAAGCCGCGAACACATCGGCGAAGGCGGTGCAAGCTTTCATGGGACGCCAGAAGAACAAAGCAGCTAACGAAAACTCACAGAATCAGGCGAAGAGCGCAGGATCAATGTAGCGCTTTCTCTATTCATTATGTAGGTTTACGCTATTCGAAAACGCATAAATGAAGGCGACGCGCGCGAACATGGCCGCAGAAGACGACACCAGAGCCGAATTCCGCCGCTTATTCGAGCTATCAGGCTTGCGGCAGAAGGAGCTTGCAAGTCTCTTGGGAAATCGGGACATGACCGTAAACCGTTGGTTTGCGGACCGAAGCGACGCCGTGATGCCGCCGTATTATGCGGTGAATTTTTTGCGAGCCTACTTGATGCTGACGCCGGAACAACGGGACGCGCTGCCGAGAAAGTGAAAGCCGGTCTAGTCCGCTTTTTGGATGCGACGTCGAAAGTCCACCGCGACAACGTTGTTTTCAAGCGCGAGCGCCCGCGAAATAGCGTCAACAAGCGCCGCGCTTGCGGCTTCCTGCATGTTAGATGCACTGTTGACCCTGTCGCAAACATGGTCGGTTCGTTTGTGACGTGGACGGCAAACAACACGCAAGAAGTCTCGGAAGCTCATGAACGATTCCTTATCACTTCCTTGAGTGATTCAATCGCTTGGGTGTTTCGCTCCATGGCAAGCGCGATTTTGACGCCGTTTGCGGCACCTTTATCAACCTCGGCCTTATAGGCGATCCACAGCGAACGGCAGACTACCAGCAAGATCGCGATAACGACGCCGGGGAGGCCGTACTGTTCAACGAGTTTCGAGAATGCCCCCGACAAGTCCATCTCTGCCGCCTAAGTCTAGTAATTGCGCCTTAGCTGTTCATACCAAGCTTTTGTAGCGCGGATTGTCTGATTTGCGTTGTCAACCGCGACAACACATTGCCCGACGACAAGGCGAGCGTCATTCCCGCTTTGTGGGGAGCAGCCTTTTTCTTCTTGAAGCTGACTAGGAAACGGGGGCAGCTTTCCGCCGGAGGTCACGCAGCCGCTTAATATCGTCGTCAGTAAGGCGACAAGCAGGGTTTTTAGGTAGCGATTTGGCATAACTGGCGAGTCTCTTCTTGGCTTCGTTTGCTTCTTTCTTAGCGTCACGGGCGAGAGATTCCGCGTGTTCTGCGGCTTCTTCGAACAAGGCAAGGCTGCGGAGCGCCGAGTCACGCTCCGCCTTATACTGCCCCGCACGTGAAACATTGGCGTGGGCGTTCCAGCCTGCGAAATAGATGCCGAAGCATAAGGCGGCACCAATTGCGACGCGTAGTAAAAGGCCGTTCATATAATCCGCCCCGCTTGATAACCAGCAAGACGCGATTTTTTGATGTTGCGGGCATACCAGAAAAGTGAGAACCCGGCGGCGGCAGCAATAAGCCACCAATTCCCTGCCGCCAACTCAACCAGAGAAGTCACCGGAGCGGATACGGCGCGCACTGTTTCCGACAATCGTTCAAGGTCATCGAATAGTCCGGCCTTGTCCGCCGCGCCCGCCGAAGCACCGGCAATTGTGATTCCTGCGACGACCTGCGAACCGTCCGCCCCTTTGACAATTGTGGACCCTTCGGCCCGTAAGTCGGCCATAGTCGCATTCTGCCTTGTTTCTGGAATTTTCGCTTCCGCCGTATCAAGGGCGGCTTGCGTTGCGGGTCCGACCACTCCGTCGACTTCAAGCCCGTTCTCTGCTTGGAAGGCCAGAACGGCCCGTCGCGTGCCGGTTCCGAAATCACTGTCAACCTTCACCGGGAACCCTATTTCGTTGAGGCGCTTTTGAAGTGCCTCAACACGGTATCCGGCGGAACCGAGCCGTAAACCTGACGCGCGCACGGGGCTACCGATAAGCGGCGCTTTACCGGCATGTTTCGCATAAGCGATACGCATTTTCTCGCCATATACGGCGACTTGTCCTGTCCCGTTGTATATCCGGGCAACGGCATCGAAATCACGGTCACGCAACGAGTCGGCAAGGCCATTCCCCTTGAGAAAGCCGAGCATAGCTTTTACGTGGCTGTCTTCGGAGGCGCACATATCCGCAACAAAGGCTTGGACACTGCGCCAACCGCAAACCGCGTAGTTTTCACCGAGAACTTGGCCTAGACCGTAGCTCGCAGATTTCAACGCGGCAGCTTCATCAATTTTGATTGCTCGGCAAAGAAGATCAAGCGCCGCGCCGTTGTTCGGCTGGTCCTTATACCCGCCATCCGCTGGCTTGATCCATTTCTTTCGGGCTAATCCGGCCTTGACTGCTTTTTGTCGCTTTGCTGCCGGAAGGTTTTTGTAAAACTTATGCTTCTCAAAGAGAACTTTTACGCGGCCCGCACTGTCATATCCCTTGCCGTTCGATTCCACCTCGACAATTGCAAGGGCGACCGCAGTTTCGCAGCCGAGTTCGGTGGCAAGCGCCGCAATTCCGTCCGCGCTCCGCTTAGCCATGTTGCCTGCCATCAAAGCATTAATGATATCGCTCATTTCATCCGCCTCAATCTTCGGGTGCTTCAATAATGAAATCGTCGGTGTCTTTGGCATCAATGGCCGGTTTCGTGGGGGTTTCCGGCGCGTCGCTATCGACCTTGTCGTCTTTTCCCGGCTTCGATTTTTTGACCGTGGCCGTTACGTCCGATTGCTTTTCGTTGAAAAGCTCTGCGTCCAGCGTGGTCACATACCCGTCGCGGGTGAAGCGGTGGACACACGTTTTCACGCGCCAAAGGGTGGGAATGTATGGACGGAATTGATCGAGCGTGAGCCTTGCTTCGGCCTGCGCTTCCGGCATTCCGCCAAGGCGACAGTTAAACGATGCTTGTGAGCGTGAGGCTTGATTTTTTGCCTTGGTTACTGCCGCGACGGCCTCGGCCTCATTGTGATAGCTATAACGCAAGTCCTGATAAGGTTCCTTGCCAGCGGTTACGACATGCTTCTCGCCGGTCCGGGTGTCCGTCCACGTCGCCCTAACTCCGCCCTCGTCGTCGTCATCGTTGCCGCTGGTATCCGGCGCACTGATAATCTCTTCATCCGCTGCCGCCATCAACGCGCGGGATCGCGATGCGGGACTATCTTCCGGGGCCTCAATGATGAAGTCGCCGGTTTCAATGCCGGAATGTTTCGAAGCTGATGCGCTCTCGCCGGATGCTCCGGCCTTCTTCAAGCCTTTGGCTTTACCGGCTTCTTTGCGTGCCGAATATTTGAATTGCCATTCTTCGCAGTCAGTTTCTTTGATCTTAATTTCGGCCAACTGCTCGCCATTGACGCTCTTGCCGGTCCCGCGTTTTGAAAAAACGAGCTTGCCGTCGACTGGCCTTGCAACGGCGTCATGTTCTTCGGCAAGCCGGGTCGCGAAGGACATATCGGATTCGTTGTGCTGGTCGATATGGCGGATAACGATTTCTGCCAGTTCGGGATCGGCGACGAATTCGTAACCGTTGCGTTCCGCTATTTCCTTCCCGATTTCGCCTATTGTTTTTTGATGATAGCTTTGGGTTCGGGCGGCACGGAAACTCTTAGCCATCGCAGCCGCTCGCCCCGTCACAACAATAATGCGCGGCGGCGAGGTAACGTCGATGTCGTCAATTAGGTAGGTTCCACGCTTCGCGCTTTTGCCGTCGCGGAACCCCATTTCGATTTCAAGCACTGTGCCGATAATCGGCAGGTCGACCACGCCGGAATCGCTGACGCGCGGCCTGTCATCTATTTCCAGCCTGCAACGGTCGCTTTTGTCTTCCGCTTCGTCATGACATTCTACAGAAATAAGGCGGTCGCCGAGGTTCCCGGTGATATCTTTGCCTTGAGCTTTGATGATTACAAACGGCTTCATAGCTCAATCCCAAATTCTGATGACGGGGAGCGCTTCAGGTTTTGGCAGTTCGGGGAGAATGACTCTGACCCCCGCCTTAAGGCGGAGCCCGGTCGCAGCAATGCCACGGTTGGCCGCGAGTACGCGCTCAACGGCGAGGGGCAATTGCGCTGCCGTATAATACTTCCAGCATATGTAATCCAGCATTTCGCCATCCTTGGCGATATAGATTTCAGCCATTGTTCGGGCCCTCGCCGTCTTCACCATATGACTTGAGTTCAAGCGTAAATTCTTGCTTTCGGGGAGCGCCGTTCGGGTGAAAGTAGGTCTGCCGCTCTTCGACCTCTGTGATGACGAAGCGCCCGAATACCCGGCCTGTTCCCGACACCAACATCAAGGGAGAGCCTTGCTCCGCAATGCCCCGCATCTCTTCGACCTGACCGAAACCAGAGCGCCAATGAGGGTAAACGGTGCCTTCCAGCGTGAAGGTTTCATGGCCAGCACCGATGAATTGCATGGCGGGGTGTCGACCGATCCGCTCCTGCGATTCCCAACGGTATTCTGATTTTCGCGTTAGTGTCTGGTAAGCTGCGGTGTCGATAGAGAACCGAAACGGACCTAGCCCCATCATCGTGTAAGCCATATCTCCCCCGATCAATCCGAAAGCGAGGACGCGACGCCTTCGGCGTGCTGGTCGTTCGCGCTTTTCATTGCAGAACGAACGGCGGCGCTGATTTCGCCCGGCGTCATGGCTTGGGTATGAATATTGAGATTTACCGTCTGCGGCGCGTGGACGGTCTTATTTTCTATTGGTGCCGGAACTTGGGCTTGCGGCTGGACAACAACCGGCGCGAGGTCGTCGCGCGTTTTGCCCGGCATAACGTCTGTGGTGCCCTTGTATCCAGTTTTGCGCGCTTGCTCGGCTTCCCTGATGCGCAAGACTGTTTCTGCGCCCGGTGAGGTTCGGCCACCGGATTCGCCGCCGGAAAACAGCCCCTTGATACCTTCAAGTAGCCGATTAGCCGGGGAGTTCTCGAAATCGTCTTTATCGCGAAGGAATTCAAAACCTAGAACTTTGTTCAGTTTTTTTCCGCCATTATCCATAATGGCGCGATTCCAAGCGTCTTCTTGTTCCTGCCCTTTTTTAAGATTGGCTTCGTATTCTTCGCGGGAGCCGGGTTTAAGTACCTGATCCGGCATACTACTGATTGCCTGATATGCGGCCCATGCGCCGAAACCACGGAAAACATTGCGTAGAATACCGCGCATGCCCGTGCCGAAGGCGCGGCCATATGCTCCGCCTGCTTTTGTGCCAGCCGCTGCAGCTTCCTTTTCAGCCCCCGCAAAAAGATGACCTAAACCCTTGATCGCTAGTCCTAGCGCATTGAAAGCTACGCCTGCTATAGCTTTGCCGAGCCCGCCAAGAGCAAGGGCAAGAAGCGCGACGCCAGTGATCGCGGGTGCAAGTACCCACAATGCCAGAAGGCCCAAGCCCGCCTTAAGCGGCCCTCCGAGGAAGTCGACAAAGGGCTTTATCTTCCCATAGGCTTCAACAAACCCTTGCGCGAATTCCGAAATCTTGCGGCGTAAATCGGACGTGGGATCAAGAAGGTCGCGGAAAATCTGCCGCAACCGCTTCGCCCACTCGCCGATCTTTTGCCTAATCAGCTTTGCATTGGCGTCGTACCATTTATTAAACGCGTTCGCTAAATCGATGAAAACCGGCATAAGCTGGACGCCGACGAAGCGCCTCAAGCCATCCAGTCGGGCCATAACGGAAAGCTGGCTTTCCGAAAATTTCTTGCCGAGTTCGATAGCGGATTTGCCAAGAATACCGCCTGCACGCCCGGCCTCGCGACCGAGGCGGTTCAGTTCTTTTCCATTGTCACGAAGGAGAGGAAGTAACAGCGTTGCGTCACTCGCAATTGCCTCCATGTAGAAAGTCATGTCAGCTTGAGACAGGTTGGCTTTCTGCAAGTAATTGACGTAAAGTTGCAAGGCTTCCGAAGAAGTCAACCCACGGAATTCGCGCTGTATTGCTTTCGCCGATTTCCCAACGCGCTTCGGTATATTCTCAAAGAAGTCCTTCATAGGACCGCTTTCGTTTTGAAAGTAGTCGCCTATTTTGTCGTTTACGTCTTTGAGAATGTCCGCAATCTTTTCAGATTCCAAACCGACCGTTTTCCCGGCAAACGCCCACTTCTGAAAGGCCACGGGAGCCATCCCGGCCACATCAGATAGTTTGCCGATCTCGCTGCCAACTTCGGCGGTTGCTTTCGAAAGGCCCAATAGAACAGCAAGCAAACCGCCACCGCCTACACCAACAAGTGCAGTGAATAGCGATAGCCTTTTTGCGGTTCTGGCGATGCCTTGGCCGAGACCGGTAAAGGCACGGGTGACGTTGCGGATTTGCCGCGTCACTCTGTCGAAGCCCAAGCGTTTGCCTATGGCTGCTAGCGATGCTTGCACGCGCGCGCTCATACGCTTGATCGGTCCGGTAATTCGGTCAATCAGTGATAGCGTAAGTGTTGCTTCGGCTTGTGCGCCCATTGCTTAATCGCTTTTGGTCGGAAGGCGGGCTACCGCGTGGGTTCGCCATCGGCGAAGCTCCGCAACTTCCATTTCAAACATTTCGGAAGGCTGCCAATGGAACACCACGGCAATGTCGGCCATGATGTTTTCAATGACGCCGAGGCTTAGCCCGTCTTCGCCGCCTTCCGCTTCATAAAACCCTCAATTATGAGGGTCACCGCTTCGATATCGGCGGCGTCCATTTCGTCAAAAAGCTCCGGGGGATTGCCCGATAGCTGCGAAATCGCATAGGCGGCTTTATCGACGTCATTATCCAGCCGTTCGATATTCCGAATATCCTTGCCTTTCAGGCGGCGAAAATGGAGTTCCGTAATTGTGCGGCCTTCGATGGTGATAGGCTCAAGAAGCGTGTGCCTCACCGTTTTGCGGATATCTTCCATATCGATTCCTTAAATGCCTACAGCGTTGCGGGCGGCGGCAAGTTGATCCTCCCCGCCGAATTTCCGCACCATGTTGATGATATCGATTTCGCAAAGCTCTTCGTCTTTCTGCCGGAAGCGGAAGTACGAAAGATCATAAGTAAGCGTCTTGGTTGACTTAGTAGCCGGTGCCCACTGCGAGAATTCGGTGTTGGAGAGCATGCCACGCATGTTGACGACAACGGCCTCAACGTTGCCGCCTTGGGCCTGCACGGCCCCGCGCAATACCAACGGAACTTCGGGCTTGCCGATAAGGCGGATGATTTCAGGAGAGTAATCGGAAATCACAAGCTGCGCCTGCATGGCCTGCATGCCAAGCTCAATCCGCATGACGCCATCCATGCCGCCCGCGCGGTGATCTTCCATTTGAAAAGCCAGCGGCGGCAGAGTGGCATTGTCGGCACGACCGGCATAGCTGGTGCCGTCAATGTAGACGTTGAACGCCTTAAGCTGGCGGGGAAGTTGAGAGCCCATTATACCAAATCCTCAAGATAGTCGCCGACAAGGCGCATACGGAAGATGACATGCTCGGCGGGATACACGCCGGAGATTTCGACGTTAAACCAAGCCTTTCCTTCCATGATGGAAGCCGGAGAGTTCAAATCCGGGTCGGGATAACAGTTGCCGCCGGATATCGCGCCGAGGGCTTTTAGCTGGCGAAGGAAGGCGTTGACGGATTCAGAAACGTCATCGAAATAGGTTTTTGTGATACCCCGGTCGACCGCCCACAAATGCGATGAAAGAATGGAGTCGCCCACGATATCGTGCAGCCGCACGATGTTGAGAAAGGCAAATTTCGCATCGCTGGAAAGCGTACGGTTACCCCAAAGGCGGTAACCGTCCTCATTGATGATGGTGGCGACGTTCGCTTCATTAAGCAGATTTGCGCGGCTGTTCGCATCGTTCAGCGTGAAATCAATGGGGCGGGCCGTTCCTACAATGCCATTGATGACATTATTTGATGGTGACCACCAAAAACCACGGTCGTTATCGATCTTTGCGATCAGGCCAGCAACAGCCGGGGAGGCCGGTTCAATTTCAACGTTTCCGCCGCGCGCCACCTTTACGCCGGGATCAACCAAATAGACGCGGCGAGAACCAAAATCGTCCGCATACTTGATCGCATCTGCGTCGTTTGTGTTCGGCCCATCGGCGACGATAATCGCCTTCAGACGTTCCGCAATGCCGATAAGCTCCGCCACTACAGGATTCGCAGTAGCGCCAAGAATAAGCGTTGTCGCTGCACCCTCCAGCCCTTCGCACGCCGAAAAATCGGGCTGCGGGGCAACGGTGTAGCGGCCCGCCGCAGTGATGGTAATTTTCGTTAGCTTCCCGTCTGCGACCGTAAAGGTGCCAGCCGCGCCGCTGCCATTTCCTCCGGTAAAAGCTAAGTCGAAGATACCATCGGTTCCGCCTGCGCCGCTGTTTGTAATAGGACCGCTACCGGCAACACCGACCGGACGTTCGCCCGTGGCACCGGGAACGCAGATGATACGGGGTTGCTGCCCCACAACCGATTTCGCGGCAAGTAGGGCATGGACGCCCTTGTAAGCGCCGGTTACGGGATCGACGCCACCAAGGATATTTGCGAGCGTTTCCGCGTCATTTTCGCCCTCGGCAACGCGGACCACGACGACAACCGCGCCGATCTGGTCAAGGATTTGGTCAAGAGCACGAGGAAGCGTACCCTTGCCACCCTGAATCGCGTTCATTGACAGTTTTGCCGCCTCCGCGCGCGAGCCCGCTATGAGAACCGGCGTATCCAGCGGGAAGGCGAGGGGGTCGGCGTCCGGTGCCGTGCCGACAATACCGATAACAGAAGAGCGGACAACTCGCACCGGGCGCGGGCCGTCATCAATTTCAACTATCTCAACACCGTGAAGAAACTGCGACGCAGCCATTTGTCCAATTCTCCGTTATTGACAAAACGTCAATCAAATCCCCAAGTTATGGAGTAATGCGCCAATTTTAGATGGCGCATTTGCATTTCGTAAATGAAGGAAGCGGCGAACCGCCTACAGAATTCGCCGTTTAGACCTCGGCCTTGGTCGCTTCGATTATCGCGGCTTCATGATTGGCTGCGACGCTACCAAGCAACACAACCCGGCCATGATCCGGGCGATGCCAGACCGGCCCAACCTTGATCGGCTCGGAGAGCTTTACTTCGTAGTAGGTCGACGGCTCCCACTTCTGTTTTGCCATGCTTGAGTCCTTTCTCAATTCGAATACGAGAGGTCATAACGTTCGGCGACGTGGTAGGTCACAAGAACATTGTCCGTAGTGCCTTCCTGTTGAATTTTGAACTTCGTCAGGCCGTCAGGAATGTTGAAGACATAGGTGCGAACAATAGCCGCCGGGTCCGGTGTCTTCTCGTCGCTAAACGAATTGGCGTTGACTACTGTCGCGAACGTATCGCCTGTCAAAAGCTTGCAAACGTGGGTGTGGCGTGCGGCTTCCCAATATTCGAGACGCGTCGCAACGGTAACCGTTTTGCAGGCTGCGGGCAAAATGCGCGCCGTCGAAATATGCTTGTAGTCAGCGCGCGGGCGCGAAGTAAGGGTTTGCGACCGGATTCCAGCACCGAAGCCGGGCATAACGTCCATCGTTCCAAGAAGAACGATGCGGAACGGCAACAAGGGCGGCAACCCGATAAGGAGATCAATGTTGTTCGGTCCGAGGGCCTTCCAGACGCCGTTGATCTGCACTTCAAACGAAATTTCCGTGCCTTCGGGCGTAAGGCTGTCGATATTGATATCGATATCAGCGATACCGCCGTTAAGCTGCAACGGCTGCAACTGGATTTCGACGCGCGGAGCATTGAAGTTTGCATAATAGAGCGTGTAGGCAATGTCCTTCGTAAGATCGCCCTGCGCCCATTCCCCATCCGTAGAATAGAAGAGCGTACCATTGGTGTTACGATTCCCGTCAACCGCAGCAAGGAAATGATTGCCTGCGGACGCCGGAACAATAGCGTAGCGACGGCCTTTTTCTAGGAACGTTGGAGGGAGCGGAATCTTGGTGACTTCCGGCCACAGCTTAATGTCAGCTACAGGCAGCGTTACACGTGCAATCGATTTACTGAATACCGGCTTGCCGTTATCAGTTTCCACGATCATAAGCGATACATCGCCCGTCGCGGCCTTCCGGGTAAAATAGAGGCCCACACCCGTAATGAAACCGGGCTCCGAATTTAGGAACGTTTCCGCCAAGAACGAACCGGAAATCGCCTGCGGGACGGAAGTCGTTTCCCAATAGGATTCGGTATAGGTGTCGTAGAAAAATTGTGTGACGCGAATCCACTGGTGATTGATCGAAGTTTTTCCGATATCAGCAGGGTTGACGGCCCAAGTTTCGCCAGCCCGGCGGAAGATATTGCCGATCACGTCATAAGTGCCGGAGCGCCACCAAGCCGAGTTTGTGCAAACGGTTTTTGTGCAGCCGTAGCGGATACGGGTTCGCGCAACGTCCTTCTGCACGGTCGTTATGGTTTGATACTGATACTGCGCAATAGAAAGTTCGGTATCCTTGCCCTCGACCTTCAATCGCTGGATTTCGGTGTAAGCGGGCATAATCATATTGTTGCGCCGCGAAACCAGCGGGTCGATAGGATTTAGAAGCTCGACAATCGACTGATATTGTGCCGCTGGCGGGAAATGAATCCCTTCCTCAACCTTTGCCAAAAGATTGACGTTCTCAAGATCGGTCTTGGCCGTAGTAAGATAGCGGTCCGCATCATATGAAGTGTAGGTTTCCGGCAGTTCCGCAAGCTCTTTCAGGCGCGCCGTATCGCGGGCGATTTCATACACCAGATTTGCGGGGGCGAGTCGGCTCATTCGATCTTGAATACCGGCAACAGTGGAGTCCAGCACGTCAAGACGTGCCCCGGCGCGCCCGCGCCAGTCCTCAAGGACTTCAACTCGGTCCGAAACTTTGCGTACTGACTGCAACCGATTTGCTTCAACAGGGGTGATTGAAACAATACCGGCGGTATTGAGATGGATATAGGCAACAGCCAATACATTCGAATCCAGAACCGGCGGTTGCGGGTCCGCCGCTTCAACGCCGGGTACGGCGTTCACATTGGCAAAGCGCCGGGTTTCCGTTGCAACGGCGCGTGCTTCCGTTTGCTCGGTGTCTACGTCAACAAGGAAGGTACGCGGCTGGACGTTGGTGTCGATAGACTGCCCCCATACCGCCACCGCAACGATTTTTTCCGTGACGGCGGGGAGATTAGGCAAGAGATCGAGAACGACGCCGCCTTCATCATCACGGAAGAATACTTGTCCGTTCTGATAGAACCGGCCCGCGCCAACGGTGACTTGTGCGGCTCCATTCGCCACAACAGCGAAGCCTGTAAATTTGCGGCCCGGTTCGATGCCATCATTAACCGCATGGTCAAGCGACGCCTGCGCATGCTTTCCAATATTGGTCAAGTCTTCATCGGATAGCTGTTGATCCTGCGAAATAATGACAAGGCGCTCGCCCATGCTAAGACCCTCTATTTAAGGCGGTTTCGGACGCGCGAACCAAACTTAACGTCATCGCCGAACTTGAAGGTTTCTCCAAATGTTCGAACGCGTGTCGTTTGCGTATCAACTTTGATCCTATCGCGGCCCGCTTTACTTCTTCGTACCGCAGCATAAGCGAGCTTTGACTTAGATAAATTCTCTTTTGTTGCGAAACCGCGCCCTAAATAGGTATAGCCGCTATAACCAGCACGGGGACGCTTCGATGATCTGGCCTCAACAAGCAACTCGGCATGAAATGGGGCGATGCCGAGCCGAGCGTGGCCAGCAAATGAGTGCGCTTTTATCCATGGAACATCGACGCTTTTGTCGTGAAGAAAAATCCTATCGAAGATATGATTTGCGCCGTCATCGGCCATGACGAAGTGCTGACCCGCAAAATCTCCGACAAAGACCGCGTTGCGCTTTCGCGGCACTCGTTCTGAAAACCGCTGATATCTTACGTCCACCGGGTCTAGCCCTGCGGCGACGGTATCAAGGTGCAAGTCGGTCTTGTCTGTGTCGTAAGTACGGTCAAGCGAATAGGTGACAATTTCAGCGGGCTTGTTCTTTCGGGTCACGTAACCATGACCGGCAAACCGCCGAATAAATATTGCGGGCCCGGCTTCACCAGACACATGCACGCGGTCCAATTCGAAGGCTTGACCGGTCTCGGCGGAAACTTCGGGATTTGATCGGCGCATTGGTACTTCACGCCCATCAGGATAACGTATAACGGCACGCCGCCCATATATGGCCGCACCGGCGTCGAGCCTCGCAAACGCATGGCTTGCGAAACTGCCGCGTTTCCTGCCGTCCAAGCCGGGGAAGGTCGCTAGATCGGCCTTGCCTTGATAATTGGCGAAATAGATGCGGATTTGCGGCATGCGTTCCAGCCAAGCGTCGCGCTGCTGTTTCGAGATCACCGCCGAGGCGAACGCGCGGCGCGGATAGTGAATGACCTCCCGAAGCGAGGAGTCCACCACTTCAAGCATGCCAGAAATACCGGCCTCGGTGCCCTTTAATCGCTGTAGGTTGAACTGCCGTGCGACGACATCGCGCTTTTGAAATTCACTCCAATCGTCGTTCCAGAAGTCCACGGCAAAGCGGAAAGCGAGCCACGGCAGGAAGCGAATATCAATCTTCCAAGGGTCGAGCGCATTTGCCAACTCTTCAATCGGAAGCTCCGCGAATGCTGTGACCTGTTCTAGATCCCGCTCAAGCTTAGTGGCGTAGTTGGGAAGAATGCTTTCAAACGTCGACACGTTCCACCGTCACTTTCGCCGATGTGCAGACAGCCAGGTCATAGAAGCTGGCGGTAATATCCTGCGCCGGTGCGGCCAGAATAACATTTTGGACACCGCCGACCTTGAGAGAGGCGATCAACCCGGCCAGAGTGGCGTCGTAAGCCACCTTACGAATGCTCTGCAAATAGGACGATAGCGACGCAATAGATGCCCTGCGCACCGTTTCGGCGTCCGGGCCGGGATAGACAACAAGTTTTGCATCTACAGAGAAAAGACGTGGAGTCGGCGGTTGAACGGTAACGCCATCGGTCATTGGCCGCACCGCCTTTTCATTTAACGCGGTCCGTACGGTTTTCATGACGTCCGAGGACGCCCCCGCCAGAATGCGCACAATCGCCTTGTCGCGCGGCTGCGCAAAAAGTGATTTGCCGATAAGCAATTGCTCCGGGCTGGCCTTCTCTGCTGCGACGTCCTCATAAGCTAGGACCGTGACGGCAATTTCGCCGGGTGCCGGGCTGTGTATCGATACGTCGACCACATTCGGGTGAGCGGACAACGCTTGAAACTCATAGGCTTTTAGCGGCCCGCCTACTGCGGCTATGTAGATGCCTAATTGTGATCTGCGCCTTAATTGCTCGTCGCCTTCATTATCGAATCTCTTCGTATTAAAGAAAGCCGCCGCCACGTCTAAGTTGCTACCAACCGCGTCGGTGATCGTAGTTTGCCGCATCGCATCATTGACGCGCTGCCGGAGTATCAATTCCCGATATGCGAAAACCTCAATTACTTTGATCGCGGGGTCGCTTTCGAGAATAGCCGAATATTCGGGGTCGATTTGCAAAAGATCATTGATAGCGGCTTGCCGAATAGCCTCGTAGTCCAGAGCTTCAACGAAGTCTGGCACCGGGACCGATGAAAGATCAATTAGGCGGAAATACTCGGAAGCCGCGTCGGTCATTTAATCACGATCCCATTGAGGGTAATTACTTCGCCGTTTGGCAAGTAATTGCCTGTAATGGAGAACTCTATAACCCCGTCTCCTTGCAGGGTCATTGAAACATCCCGCAATTTTAAGCGAGGCTCCCAACGGTCTAGCGCTTCGGCAACTGCTACATACATGTCGACCGCAAGCTGGTCATTTGCGGGACGGTCAACGATGCTCGGAATATCGGAACCGTAGTCCCGACGCATGACGCGGGTTCCCTTGCGTGTGCTAAGGATATCTATGATGGATTGCCGAAGATGGTCTTTACCGTCGACCGGACGCCCGGTAATCGCGTTCATGCCGCGCATAGCGTGCCCTCCTTAGACTGGTTCGTCGGTTATCTCGCTGCCGCGCTCGACGCCGCCATGACGATGCGTGGCACCGATATCTTTTTCGTTGTGAGTAAGTGTCGGGGAAACCGTTTCTATCCCGCCCGGAGCGTTGATTATCAACTTCCCGCCTTCCGCGACCAAGCTGACACCGCCACCAATTGACAGGGCGAAGCCGCCGCCCTCGGCTATTTGCATAGAATACGAATGTGTATCGTGGTCATATGCAATTACGCTGCCGTCTGGATATTTCGTGACGTGGGTATTGCCCTTGTCTCCGGCCTGTGTCCGCTCGGTGGCGATTGCACCAAGTATGACGGCTTGCGATAAATCACCGGATGGCGATGCGATGATAACTTGTTCGCCTTCTTCATAAGACGAATAGACACTCGTTTTACCGGCTCGCGGTGTCGCCATCGGTAGCCAGTCAGACTCAAGAGCGCCCGCCTTGACCCGATAGCGCCCCTGTCTGTGGTCAACCTTCGATATGCTTCCAACTATGACGCTGTTAGAAAGGCGACGTTGAAGATCGGTTATGTCTTTGTCGTACCGGGCTGTCATCGCTATTCACCGATAACGACTTCGTAATCCGGTTCATGCCCCGGTCCGGTATGCGGGTCATATCCGAGCAATACCGTCACCGGCCTGCCAGTATCCGGGTCGGCGATCTGATGCGTCCAATAGATGACCTGATACGTCATAACGACTGCAAATAGCGCAACGGATTGATTTTCTACAACGAACAGATTCAGCTTTTGAAGCGTTAGCCATTCGACGGAGTTTGATAGCGTGGGATTAGCCCGCAACGCCTCTTCGACCTCCCATGCAAGGTCGTCGGCGTTGTCTTTGCTCTTTGTATGGTAGCATTCGACGCGCATTTCCATGATGCGGCGACGGGGCCCGCCTTGATGTTGGGTTTGGGGATCGATTTCCTCTTCCACAAACAGAACGTTGATTTCGGCCAAGCTATCGACGTCCGGCGGAGTGCTGTCGGTATCGAACACGCGCCCCTTTGCTCCGGTTCGAAAGCGCGGGCCGTCCGTTTCGAGAATCGGCGTTTTCAAATATTTGGCAACCGATGCCGTTACCAACTTACGGGGGTTCTCCATTGGTCAAACCTCCCGTAGTTGCAGCTTCATCATTCCCGATGACGAAGGTAGCCGTTTATTTACATCGTAGCTTTTGCCATTGATCGTTACGCGGTCTTTGACTGCCGGGTCAAATCCGAGATCGCCGAGGCGTACATCAATTACCGTGATGCGGTTCGCAACGGTCAGGCTCACTCCCTCATTCGACTCCGCTGGAATAACGTCGAAGATGGCGGTAAGCGGCTCGCCGCTCGGTGTCGTGGTATGCGTTGTATCGGTTTCCAGCCGGACATAAGTGAGCGGCACGGAAAATACATCCCGCACCGCTTCGGTGGCTATATCTAATAGGTCGTCCCACATCGGAGCGCCGCCGAGCATTAAGCGTCGGCGGACTCCTTCGCGCTTAGGAGCATTTCAGGCCGCGTGCACATGAAGAGCGGATAGCTGTAAACTTCGGGACGGACCCAAAAGCCGCGCTTTTCATCGCGCACCATCAACGAATAGAGCGGACGGCCAATAGTGTTAGCCCATTCCCACGCTTCGCCCGGTGCAAAGGTCTGCTGGAATACGCCGGGCGCACCTACCGGGATGAACTTGCAGCGCTTCGAATTGACGCCGAAAGCTTCCTTGCCGTTCTTCGCCCCCTCGGCAGCGTTCTTGTCGAACTGCTTGGAGCCCTTGTAGTTGATGAACAGAATGCCACCGAAATCGAAGCTCGCATAGGAACCAGCACGGAAGCCGTCTTTCTGCGCAAGGCCGAAAACCCGGTTAAGATTCGTCGCCTGTGACTGGTTAAGGTAGGTTTCGCGAGTGGTCTTATGCGTGGTGATTTTATCGAAGAAACTATCACCGGCAAGCCCGACCACGGTGGTCGAAGGCAACCAAGCTTCGTCCGCCTTATCCTGCATGATACGGATAACCTGACGGCATTTCAGTTCGACAAGGGTGGTATCCTTGTCCAGTTCGAAGTTAATTTCGACCGGCTTGGTGATATTCCATTCGCGGAACCAATCGTAAATGACGGTGCCGTCCTTGTCCAAAACCTTGCCGAAGCATGCGCCGAGCCGCTGGAATTCCCAAGTTGCTTCGACCGAAGTAAGCAGGCGCTGCTGATAGCGGCCAACATAGGAAATCATGGTTTCCAAGTCCGATTCCTCGCCAAATGCGCGGACATTCTGGATTTCGGAAGCCTGAATCGTGTGGCCTTTGGCAATGCGCGTCGTGTTGAACACGCGCAGGTCGCGCCCGTCGCGCGTTCCTTCGTCAATCGGCTCGCCGCGTTCGCTGGTCCCGATCAACTCAAACGTGTTACCGCGCTTTTCAACGCTTACGCTTGTCGTGGAAGTCGGAACGTCTTCGAACAGATTGAGCGATGAAATGAGGCCCGGCGTGAACTCGAAATCTTCGAGCGCCGCCGTCATCATGACCGCAGAGAAGGCGTCGTCGTTGAAAATATCCATATGCATCGTAGTTATCCCCGATCAACAACGCCGCTTAGCGGACGATGATACCCTTGGTTTTGAGAGATTCGATTGCCGCAGCTTTCGCATCGGAAGTGATGCCTTCCGGCCAAGTCAGTTCTGCGCCATTCACCTCGCTAGAGCGGGCGGTTATGACGACCTTGGTGTCAGCCTCGGCGGCGTTGGCCCGCGTATATAGAACGGCTACGGCGGTTTCCGCGCCCGTCGCCGGGTCTTCAGGCACCGCAGCCAAGGGCACAAACTTCTTGTTTGCAAGCTGCGCAAGCACAAGGCCGGACTCGCCCACCACGCCAGCGGCAAGGGTGCCGGTATCGCGTGACCGCATGCCGCCGGTAGCGCCGTCTGTTTCGCTGATGATGTAACCGCCGACGCGCTTGCCGTTGTCAGTAAACACTTTCATGGTGGACTCCTTGCCGCTTATCGGCGCTTCATCGCTTTAGCCCACGCCGCCTTTTTCTCGGCTTGGGACAGATTGCCATTGCTGCCACCGGAACCGGGGCGCGCATACCGTGGAGCCGCTACAGCACTGGTATGCGGGGCATTGGCGTCGGCTGCGGCTCGCATTATGCGGGCCCGCGCCTTGTCCACGGACAAACCTTGCTCAATGGCGCGAGAAGCATTGAAGCTGACGCCGAGCCGCTTGGCCTGCGCTGCTAGAGAATGAAGGCCGGAGCATCGTTTACGTTCGGCACGGCGGGCGCGGGCCGCTGGCGACTCTTCGTCGTCGCTTGCCCGGCGAGCGCGGCGAGCCTTGCGGGCCTGCTCGTCGTCTTCGGCGTCAGGATCATCATCAGCGTCAGGATCGTCATCGGCCTCCGGGTCGTCATCCGCATCCGGGTCGTCATCGGCGTCAGGATCGTCATCCGCATCCGGGTCGTCATCCTCGGCCCGCTTGGCGCGACGAGCCTTGCGCGCCTCTTCTTCTTCGTCTTCGATTTCAAGACGGGTACGCGAAGATTTGAAACGTCCAGCCATTAAGCTAACCCTCTTTTCCGCTGCGCTAATTGACGTTTTGTCAATCTCGTTTTGCATTTCGTCAATGTGCATCGCGAACGCTTGCAACGTTTCGTCCAATGTAGCCACTTCATCAGCAAGGCCGGACTCGACTGCAAGAGAACCGCGATAAACTTGCGCTTTTGTACCGCGTATTTTCTGCTCGGTCATTCCACGATTCCGCGAAACCAGCGCCGCAAACATATCCATGAGATTGTCTACATCTGCTTGGACGCGGCCCAATGCGTCATCGGTCATAGGCTCATGAGGGTTGCCCTCGGCCTTTTCAGGCGTGGACTTGATGAAGGTCCACTTCATGCCCTCTTTTTTGTCTTGTTCTGTGAGGTCGCAATGCGCTGCGACGACGCCAATGGAACCTACTTCCGCTGTTCGGGCGAGGACTAGAACGTCGCCGGAAGTGGCGAGGGCGTAGGCCGCAGAACACGCGACTTCGTTGGCGTGAGCCCAAACCGGCTTTCCGGTTTGCTCGCTCGCTAACCGGATGAAATCGGCGCAATCAAAGCACCCCGAAGCCTCGCCACCGCCGGAGTCTATCTCCAACAACAGGCCCCGGACCGATGGGTCGGTAAGAATTTCGGTGACGCCCTCACGAATGGCGTCGTAACTCATTAGGCCGCATTCAGCATCAAGCCAAGACGCGCGACGGACCAGTGAGCCCACGATAGGAAAAACGGCGATACCATCCATAGCCATATAGGCACCGCAAGAAAAATGGCGTGCGCCGCCGGAAATCATGCGAGGTTTCGCGCGCTCCGCCTTCGGTAGCTCGGAAGGCTTTACCGCTTCTCCGCGTAAAATGCGATGCGCCACCGATTCAATGATGTTACGACCTACATCGTCCCGTAGGAGCAAGGGCCGGTTAAAGATCATCGCTGCGATATGCGGCAAGTCACGCATTTTCCTGTTCTTCCTCTTCGTTGTCCTCGCGCTCTTCGGGGCGATCTTGGCGCTCTTCCGGCAGTAAGGCCGTCGCCGATCCCCATCCGCTTTCGCTGCCGGGCTCCGGCGCATCGGTATCGAACCGAAGTCCCTTGCCTCTTGCTGCGGCTCGTTCCTCGGCTAATTCTTCGTCAATGTCTTCCCGGTCATATCCGCGCTCTGCGACCGCCTGTGTCCGGCTCTTCAAGCCCGCCTTGATAGATTCCTTTTCGGCCATTACATCGACGCGGGGGTCAATCCATTCCTGACGCGGCGGAAGATGCTCGGCGCTCCAATACAGTGTGGGGTCGTTGTCGTAGTTCGGCAGTTCGACCAGACCGGCCATATAGGCACGGTCAACGAACTGTTTCCAAACCTCACGGCACAACTGGAAATTCAAGGTATTGTTGGTCCATTGGCCGACCCGCCTGCGAAAACGAACGATATCGGTTCGAACGTTTGAGAAGTTTCCCTTCGTCATATCTCCCGAAACGTAGGAGTATGGGACGCCGAGCCCCGCAGAGATTTTGAGAATGCTGCGGTACTGGAATGGCTCATATGATCCGCCCACATCGGCGGGCTGCGAGAATGTAATGTCTCTGTCATCACCGAGGTCGATAATCGCGCCCGGCGTCATCGGCGCAATCGCCGTATCATCCTCGTCGTCATCGTCAAGATCGAGGGGAGGCTCCCCGCGTCCCTTAGTGAACCCGGCAAAGAGCGCAGTCGTGCCTTTACGTTCAAGCTCGGCGTCGTCATAGAATTCCATCTTGAATATTTTGACCAAGATGCGGGCGACACGGGGAACACCACGGATTTGACCGCCTTCACGCGCTTCCAGCACATGAATGACCTCTTCGGCGGGCACTCGTACACGTTCCCTAAGATTGCCGGTGAATCCGATAGGGACGGCGTCGTCGGGATGGTAACGCCAGAAATGATAAGCGAGCCGACGCCCGTTGCTATCGAACTCGATTCCGGCCCTTATGTAGCGACCGCCCGTGAGTGGCATGTCGTATGAGAGGTCCAACATTTCAGCAGGCATAACTTGGAGCTGGAAAGGGACCGTCCACATATCGTCGGGATGGCGCGCATGTATTCGAACAAATACTTCACCGCAAAGAAACACTTCGCGCGCGACCATTTCCTGAATGCCGTAATAGTCATGCAGGCCATCTATGTCGGCCTCTTCGGACCAGCGGTAAAAAAGATCAACCAAGAAACGTTTTAGTTTCTTGTTCTTGATCCTTGGGCGCGGCTTGATGCCATCGCCTACCGCAGCACTGGCCCATTCATCAATAGCGTTTCCGGCATATCCATCATTCTGATAAAGCCAGCGCGCCCGCGACGTCAATGTCGTTCCCGCTTGCTGGATTGCCGCGTTGACATGGCGACGGGGAGGGTTGAAACCTCGCAGCCTGCGACCTCGGCCCGCAGCCTCAAATGAAGGATTGCTAGATCCGCCAAGGCGGAAAACGTTTAGCGTTTTCTGCAAAAAACTCATTAGAACCCCCGGCGAGCATCAATATAAATGGTGCGCTTCTTCTTCCGCCCGGTTTCAGCCTCGGCCAACTCTTCGTTGATGCCGTCAAGTACGCTCTGCATTTCCGCAATGGATCGGTACTGTACGCGCTTGTCGCCATGCTGGACGCTTAGCGCGCCGGACCGCATAGCCCTGACAAGCTTTATCTTTTGCTGCTTAAGCGATGCGATTTCTTCCGGCGTCAACGTTGCCATGACCTAACCCATGTATGGACTTGCGACGACACCGCGTCGCTTCCGCTTCTTGGGTTTTATTACACCGCGCGGCTTTTCTGTCATTTCCGGTTCCGGCGAAGCTGCCGCGTCCGCCTCTGCCGGGGCGGGCTCCCCGCCTGTCTCTGCCGGGGCCTCTTCGGGTTCCTGTTTTTGAAAGCCGCGAAGCTCGACGAGGCGTTCCGCGATGCTGGCGGCACGCTTATTCAAGTTGATCCCACCAATAATAAGGCCCTGAAGCGCGGCATAACCATAGACGCGGCAGTCCAACGCTTCGTTGCGCGCTTTGTCCGGTTTCCACCATTCGACAATCTTGAAGCCTTTGACGAAGCGCGTTTTCTTGCGCTCCGCTGTTAACTGTTCGAAATAATCCCGGTCACGGTCGGTCGGAAAATGGCACGCACCGGCACCGCGCGCATCGGGCCCCGTTTTTCGAAGCCTCGCCGTGATAACCTCCTTCGCGCTATCGACCCCGATTGCGTAAAGATTGATCCTGCCTTTATTGTTACGGCTCGGCTTCTTGGGCCAAACCGGGCGCTTTCCAGCATAGCCCTTGATACCCCATATGCGTCGGCCCTCGCGCGGCCTGATAAAGCGGTAGGCGTCTTGGGTGTTTGCGCCGCCGGTATCGATACAGGCGGCAGCAATCGCCATACCATCGGGAAAGGCGGGATGTTCGAACCGACGTTGCAGATAATCGTCAAGCTGTTCCCATACTTCAAGCTCCGAAGGGTCGCCCGGAATGACTTGATAGTCCACGCTCCATGACTCTTCGTCTTTCCCCCAACCGATAAGTTCCGCTTCCAAACGGTCGGGCTGGACGTCGACGCCCATGGTCAGCAACGCGACACCGTCCGGCAACGGCTCCGCCGTGAAGTCCTCACGTTTCGCAAAGAGTGAATCCGGGTCTACTGTTTCACCCGTGGTATCGTCCCATTCTTCGCCAAGCACGTTATTGACGAATGTTTGCAACAGGGCAGGGTCTTCCTTTGCGGCGAGGAAGCGAATGGCGCATTCCTCCCATGAATACCAAGGCGAATAGAGCGCGCTAAGGTGATAGCTGCGGTAATTCGGTCGCTTTGCCTCGGCAGTAGGAACCCACTTCGCCCCATTTTCTTCGGCAAGCAGGTGCTTTTTTCGATGGTTGGGGTGTCGGTGACCGCAGCCCGAAATCTCCCCGGTTTTCTTGTCCACGGTTTCCAAGCATACAAATACTGCGGTTTCCGGCTTTCCCGGTTCCCACTTGATCTTGTCCCACGTGATAGGTTGGAGCTTCCCGCACTTCTCGCACTTCACGTTGTAATATCGCTGGTCACCTTCGCGGAAAGCTTTGCCGATGCGGCTTGACGCTTTCAACAGCGGTGTCGACAACATGAAAATCTTGCGGCGCGCCGAGAACGCCGAAGTTCGGTCAATGGCAAGGGATACCGGGTCGCCGGATTCCTCCGCGCTTTCGGGATAGCCGTCGACTTCGTCAAGCACCAATGCTTTGACTGGCAGGCCACGCAACCCGGATTCCGAGTTGGCACCTGTCAGGACGAAGACGCCACCGTCATATTCTTTTGAGAAAATCGTATTGCCGGAGTCGCGGGACCGGGCCGGTCGGATTTTAGCCGATAGTGCCGGGCTTGCTTCGATCATGGGATCGATACGGGTTTTCGAAAACTTCTTCGCCATGTCCAGCGACGGCATGACGTACATCATCGGGCCGGGTGCATGGTGGATGGTGTAGCCGACGAAGTTGAAACCGGCTTCCGACATGCCGATCTGGACGCCCTTCATGACGGCTTGTTCGCGCACCGGAGAATAGGCGGACAGATTGTCCATGATTTCGCGAAGGTATGGGGTCCGCGACGTTCGCCAGTCGCCGGGCTCCGCAGACGAAACCGATGACAAGACGCGGTTCTTGTCGGCCCATTGCGAAACGGTATAGGGAGGGTCCGGGCGAACGGCGTCCAAGCCTTCGCCTATCAAAAAAGAATAGCCGTCTAGGAATTCGGTTTGCCGTGATTGAAACGTCAATCCTGACTCCCCTCATCTTTGTAAGGGGACTTCGCGTCAGCGAATGAATTGAGGGCGTTTCTGATTTCAGCTTCCAGAACGCCGACAAACTCGCCAACAGGAAGGGCGAAGCGATCCGCGATATCCGGCCCATGTCGGGCCGCGAAATTCAGCATGTTGTCGCGAAAGGCACGCATTAAATCGCGCACGGCACGGGCCGCATCATCGCGCGACACAAGCTGGCCGTTCTTTATATCAAGCTCAATTTTTGCGGATTGCAGTTCAATGGCAAGCTTCGCCTCTTTCATCGCGGCGAAGCGCCCGGCTTCCTTCGGTGGCGGCTTCGCGGCCTTGCCCCGGTTCCCTCTTTGCTTCGAAATATCGGTGCCGTTGTGAAACTCTTCTTCGAAGGTATCGGGATCAATAGTCCCGTCCGGCAAGACCGATTTAGATAGCTTGCCATTCCGAATCCGGTTGCGAACCGAATTTTCGGCCAAACCGAGGCGGCGCGCCGCTTCTCGTATCGAAATACCCGATGCCATCAATGCACCCCGGCACGGTGCATCGCGTCTTGAACGATTTGGTTTAGGTCAACTGTTTCGCCCTGCTGGCTATCTTCCTCGGCTTCTTCATCCGGGGCTGATGCGTCGCCGGGTGCCTCGCTCATGCGGCGACGGCTCTTCGGCGTCCCGCCGATCTGGTCGGCGATCTTAAGCATTTCGGTCCAGCACTTGTCGGATATCGTCAGCCAAGGGTTTACCTTCGGTCCCTGCGCGCCCATGACGACTTCATTATCTTCGGCCTCTTCGTCCGCCTTCGCCTTCCGAACCGCCAATATGCAATATTGTTCAAGCAACGCCCGGTCGCAAACCGTGAGGATGCCGCCCCATGCATCGGGGCTTGCCAAAGCTTCCCAAAGCAGACGTTCTTTATCGCCAAGATGTTCGGGAGGGCTTCCAACCATACCGCTCATGACCGCTCAATTCGTTCGAAGAGGTTTAGCGACAATGCACCGATATTGACGAAATGAAAATATTTGGCGCGCATGATCCTTTTCCTCTATACATTTTGCATATTTGATGGGATAGTATTTGCAAATTGTCAATCTACAGAAAGGGAAAGACCATGAAGAGCTACAACGTCAAGAGCAACGCCAAACGGTTTGCGCGCGGTATCGCGTCGAAGTATCCAGCGATGTATGTTGCTGCGGAGCCGGTGCCAGTTTCCGAAGGTGCCCGCGAGTGGTATCCAGCACTTACAATCGTCGGTGAAGAGTACCGCGCCGTTATGGCCGAAGTCCGGGCTACTTGTGTGATGACGAATGACGACGACGAAAACGATATCGAAAAGGCCGAGCCCGTTATCGCTGCGGCGGACGTGCAGGCCGATACCGTAGTCGTCACCCCTCAAATATTGGGCCGCGCAATACGTGCCAATGAAGAAACGAAGCCTTCCCCTGTCATCGTGGATTATGCGGCGGCGTTGTCCAGTCTGCCACCGCGTAAAGCATCCAGCGCCGAAGAGATCGAGGCCCGCCGCGCGGAACGCAGGGAACGTATCGAAGCGGAAAAGGCGAACCCGACCCCGAAGCTAGAAAAGATCAATAAGAAAAAAATTCTGCTTGATCTTTTGAGGCGCGAAAACGGGGCTACCCAAGCCGAGTTGGAAGCGGCGACGGGCTGGCAGCGTCACACAATTCGCGGTTACATCGCTGGTACGCTTCGAAAGCAGATGGCCCCCCTTGGTCGCGAAATCGCTTGCATCCGGGCAAAAGGTGCGCCAACGCTGTATGTTATCAAGATGAAGGGTGCGGAAGCATGAGCGAGCTAGAACCGTGCCCGTTGTGCCGCCGCCCGCCGTCATCGAAATTCACGGATATCAAAGCCGCGATTTGGTGCGAACCGTGCGGCTTACACATGGAGTATTCGACCGCAATGGTTTCTCTACGTATCGCGGAGGAACATCAACGCAGCATAATTACCAAGCGCTGGAACACCCGCCCCGCACCTGCCGCTACAGATACGGGACTGGTGACGGAAGGGTGTTTATACCTCGACGGCAAAAAATGGAAATACAGCCCAACCCCCGCCTTCGTTAGACACCTTGGATACGAAACCCGCGAACTCTGCGACCGCTCGCAGGCTGTGGAGCTATTGGCGGCGGAAATCAGACGCGAGCGCGATATTGCTGCAAAGCAGCTTTCGGAGGTCGTTGATCGTATGTCCGACGACTACCTTGCCTTGAAGGCCGACAACGCGGCGCAGGCAGCGCGGATTAAGCATGAGGACCCAATAATTGAAGAACTGGAGGACGCTAACCGCGAGCTATTGCAAGAGATCGGCAAGGTTCGAGCGCGGCGGGATACCCTTGAAGCCAAGCTCGCGGCTGCTGAAAAGGCGCTTGAGCCGTTTGCCGCCCATGCCAAAGAACGCGTCGTTGAAGCGACGGAATGGCGTGATGCTGACACGGTGCAGATTATCGTAAGGATTGGGGAACTGCGAGAAGCCCGCGCCATTCTGGGGGGCGCAGAAGCATGAGGGAGCGAGACTTGAACCGGCTCCGGCAAATCCCTGACGGGAGCCGATACGAGGAACCGCGATTTTTCTATCGGGGCAGCGAGCGACGCTTAATTCAATTCGGCTTGATCCGGTCGGAGTATATCGCAGGAATCGGCGCGGACTTTACCAAGCTGACGATAACCGAAGCGGGCCGGGAAGTTCTGCGCAAGCAAGCCTGACGCCGCGCCTATTTTCTCATTACGCCAGAAGATGAAAGTCCCGGAACTCCGGGGCTTTTTCGTCGTCGGGGTGCCCGCGAAATTATGCATAAGCAAAATTGATTTTCCTATCACTAGAAAAAGCCTGCGCGGCCGCGTCCCCCGCACCCTGGACCGGTGGGGAAGTACCTTTTGATCCGATAACTGATTGAAATCATTCACATTTTTGACTTTGGTACAGTGGTGCGCAATGTGGTCGTCAATTACCACTGAACTAGGATGCATCAAATAAATTGAAGTATCAGGATTTGCCGCCGCGATTGCGGGAATAACGATCAAGCTGACGAAGTACGTTGGCCTCAAGCCTTTCAATGGCATAGCTCTCATTTGCACGTGATACCGCGTCTTGTGCCATGGCTTCGGCTATCGCGGCACCCTTCGCTTTCTCAATCTTTCCTCTTTTTCCCTGCACCCATGTCTTGCCGGGACGATGGAAGACGTGCCCGCCCATACCCAATGCACGGTTATGGTCGCCAAGAGGCCCGCCGTAGATGAAGGCTCCGGGATGATGAAGCGTTTGCCCCCAAATCTTTGCGGTGACGCCGTCGCCGTCTTCCTTGGCCTTGAACGCCTTGAGGGGAATAACCGAACCCGAACCCTTGATAACAGCGGTCAAGGTCTGCGGTGTGGAAAAAGGTCTAATCCAGATACCAAGCCTTGCGCGCTTCAACGGTATGGATAGCGTTTTCGCAACGATGCTTTCCGCTTTCCGTTCGACCTGCCGGGCCGAGTCATTTACCGCAACGGATAGCGCTTGATACATGCGAGGCCCCGATAGCTTTTGCATCAGGGCCTTTGCTTGGGCCGAGTCTAGCTTGGCCTTGATTTCGAGATTGTCAGCCATTCAACTCTTCATGAGCGATGATAAGCTTGATAAGCTCGGCTTTGTTCGCATTCGTCGGCGCAGCGATATCGTTCTGGTCGGTATAGGCGAACAGTTGGGCCTTGGTCATAGTACCAAGCTCTGCGGCACGCCCGGAGCCTTCACCTTCGGGCTCGCTGGTCGGATCGTCATGTAGCGCTGCGATACCTGTTTCAACAACTGGAACAGCCGCCCCGGCACGCTTCAAACGTCTGTAGGTCTCGAAATCGAGTTCGATACCGATAGTAAGCGGTTCCTCGGATTTCGTGAAAGCTTCAGCCGATCCGCGCCCATTCGTGACGGTCATATTCCGGGTAATGAGAACTTTCGTCATCGTATCGCATCCTCTTCGGGGCCTTCAAACAGATTTGGTCGGATTAAGCGCTGGAATTGCCAAAACGTCAACACTGTATGTTTTTTTGCCGTGTATTTTTCATTCTGAAAAAAATACAACCAAAAATACACGCTAAACCATTGATTTTACTACATATCTATATTTCTATTTTTTAAAGGAAGATATAATAATATATAGACACGCATATGCACGCATATGCAGGGCGCGCATCACATATGCGCTTATATCTCTCTCTTGGGCCGAGAATTTCATACAAAAATAGATATCTAGCAATATCAATGAGTTAGATTGATTTTTTGCCCCTATTTTTTCTCTATTTTCTTGATGTATGCGGACATACACCCGATTTCATAGAGGTCGCAGCACTTAAAAAGGGGTTCTGTATTTTTCTATACGCCTTCGGCACCCGGACGCGCGACGGAATTGACGTATTGCAAAGTGACTATTCATTTTGTATGGTTATGCGAAGAAAGGATTTGCGATATGTCAATTTCTGATTTGCAGCACTCCGCATTGTTCAACGCGCATCTTCAAGAGCGCAAAGCCCGCCGGAAGCTCTTCAAGGTGATGCGGGAGGTTTTGACGCCGGGCAGCACTATTGAATGGAGGCGCGCCGGTCGTTCCCATTCCGGTGTTGTTGTCTCAATCGCCGAGAAGGTTCCAGTTGTAGCGGCGCGGGTGCGTGGTCGTAGTAGCCTCGCCAATGTTCATATCTCGGAAGTGCTGGACGCCTTCCCTGCGGAACAGGTGACGAAATGAAGGGTATAGTTGCAGTCGCCTTTCTTGGGGCCGTTTTGACAGGTTCCTACCTCGTCTACGCCAATACCCAAGCCGTTGTTGAGGTCGTCGTAACCGGCAAAGAACGGATAACTTACGGCTCCGGCAGCGAAATTCGCAGCAAGTATCTCGTTTTCACCGAAACGGAAACATTCGAGAATACGGATTCGCTGTTTGCCGGAAAGTTCAATAGTTCGGACCTCTACGGCTATTTGCGCGCCGGGCAAGCCTGCCGGTTTAGGGTTTTTGGCTTCCGGGTTCCATTCCTTTCGATGTACCGCAATGTAATCTCGGCTTCATGTGACGCCGCAGGGGGGAGCGATGCAATCCCCAACAATTGATGAATTGAAGGCCCGCGTCGAAGCCGCAACATCTGCCAAGATGGCCGCAGATGCCGCCCTTATCGATGCACGGGCCGATATCAAGAAGGCCGTTTTGAGCGCGTCGGGCTATCTCGGCAAGCTTATCATATCGAAGCGTTGCCCCGCTGGTTTCATTGCCGATGACGGCGACGTCATCTGCACCACTGCGAAGGTTTTCCGGTTGTCGGGTTTCGCATTGAATAACGATGGCAAGCCCGGATTGCAACGCCGCCACGTCTACCCCGACCAGATCATTGAAATTCGCGAAGCACCACAAGGGCAGGCGAAATGACTTCTATCAATGGAGAGGCCCCGTTTCTGGACATGAGCGCCGAAACCGGCCCCGCGAACAATCACGGAAAAAGATCAATGGAATATCGCAGTTTGTATGATCCCGTTGAAGCCGCGCAAGATAGCCGCGCCGTCAACAGATTCAGCAAGTTCATGCTGGCGAAAATGGCGCAAGCCGGAGTCAATGGACGAAGCGGCTGGTACGACAAAGAACGCTGCACCCGCGAATATCTGTCCGATATGCTCCGCAGAGCCGTAGCCAAGGGCGACCCCGTTGATATCGCCAATTTTGCAATGATGCTGCATGATCGAGGCGAAACAGTTGCGCCGATTTGCGGCGAGTTCGATCCCGATTTCCTTGACCCCGCCGACCAGATCGAAATCATCTATACCAATTACAAAGGGGAAACGGCAAAACGCACGATAACACCGCTCAATTTATGGCGCGGGGCCACGGAATGGCACCCCGAACCGCAATGGTTAGTCACGGCATATGACCATGATAAAAAGGTGTTGCGCGATTTTGCATTGAAGGACTTTGGCTATCAGGCCGGGAAATTTCACCATTTCTATAAGAAACCCACCGTGCCGGAAGCCGCCAAATCGTCCAATGCGGTCGTCGTAGTAAATGAAGCCGGTGTCGACTATCTCGTCATCGGGGAAGAGGCTTTCTCAATTTCCTTCATCAAGAATCTTCTGGAAAAAGAAGAACAGCGCCGGGATGGCCGGTTAGAGGCGGGGGCAAGCGTTCCGACCTCCGCCTTCCCGAATGGTTTGGAAGTCATCACCTATCCCGTTGCCAGCTTCTTACATGAGCCCGGCAAGCTTGATGCGCCGGTCGCCGCACTTTCCGGGCGGCTTCATCGTTCCCACGCCAAGGCAATTGCAGCCGCCATTACCGGCACCGATCCCAAAGTCACCGTGGAAGGCGAAGGGGTCTATGACGCCGGTGACGATGCCAAGAAGTGTTACGACCTCGCCGTCGAAGTGAAACGAAAGCGCGGCGACACTCACTGGCCGGAAAGGTTGCAGCCATGACAGCCGCGCCGAAGTGTTCAAAATCGATATCGGAGTTGCAGGCCGATTATAGCAACGCCAGAGCGGAGGAAGCCGCCGCGCGCGACCGGAAACATGAGGCACAACGCGCCATAGAAGCCCATTTGTTTGAGGCTTCGGGGATGGAAGGCAAAGTTATCTTTGACCAGTATCACCGCTACGGCGTCTTGGTCGACGGGGTCAACGTCTATTCCGGTTGCGACTACATCGCCGGTTTCCATGGTTTCGCGCTGAAAAAGGACGGAACACCGAGCAAGAACCGTCGCTTGATCTATTCCGACAAGGTGCTGCGGGTCGAGGAATATACCAAGACCGAACACGGGGCCGCGTCATGAGTATCGAATATATCAAGAGTTATTACCGGGTTCCGGCGCGCGTCGGTGGCCGCGTCGAATACACCGGGGAAAAAGCTGCACGATACGGCACCATAACCGGCGCGCAAGATGCATACCTAACGATCAAGCTTGATGGTGACAACAACGACGCGCCATACCATCCGACATGGGAGCTTCGGTATCTGGACGCCTGCGCATCGTCCTGCGATCAATCTTGACGTTTTGCAAATATTTTGCTTGACCTGCAAACTATTCATTTTGTATAGTTCCTGCATCAAACGAGTTGGGAGCCACCCGAAATGAGCAAGTCGGTTGAAGTGTGGAAGTACGAAAATCGTGAGTACAATTACAAAACCGGCGGATTTCGCATGGTTCGCTACTGGTGTCTTAACGTCAATGGCGAAGTCTTCAAAGGCTTTGGAACGCGTCGGCAAGCAGTAGAGTACGGGCAGCGTCAAATTGGTATGGGGCTTGAGAAATGAGGTTCGTTGCAGCACTGCCACCAAGGAAAACATTAGGCTATTGGCTGATCAGAGACACCAAATACAACGTTTGGGTTGTCAGCGCTAATGGATGGCCGCGTCGCTTCGATACTGAAAAAGCCGCTCAACTCGCCGCGAAAAAACTTAATGAAGAATAAGCCTTCCGGTTTCCGCCCGGAAGGGCGGTTTCCTGAATGCTTATGACTACGGAACGCTACCCCCGGATCAACCGGGGCGGCTTGGTCACGCCTATTTCATTGACGTTTTGCAAAGATCAACGGGGGAGCCGATGCGCCTGACCAAAACTAAGCTTGCATATCTTAGGACGCTGGAACCTGAAGATGCTTTGGCTGAAATCGCGAAATTGCGGGAGGAATACAACGCATATAACCGGGATTACAGGAAGCGCAGGGGAGAAGAGGGCCGAGCAAAGCATGCGGCCAATATGAGAACGTGGCGGAAGAAGAACCCCAAGGCTTCCCGTTCAATTGCGCGTCGCTGGCGCGAAAATCATCCCGAAGCCGTCAGAGAAGAACGGCGCAAGTATAAAGAGACCCGGAAAAAGAAAGGCAGGACGCCCAAAGAATTGGAGGCTCACAAAGAACATAACCGCCGCTGGTACTCCCGTAGCAAAGCCGTCAAATATGTCACCGAAAAGCCGGAAGAGGCCCGTCGCGTCATCGCGCAACAGTTGCCGGGCTATCTCACAGCGGACGCCAAGCGCGATATCACAAACGAGGCTATAACCGCGATCCTTTCCCGCAACGTCTTGTTTGAGGAAATAGGATCATGTGCCAAACCGTTTGTGACGGCCTATAATCGCATGTTCGATCAATTCAAAAATATTTCCATCGATGCCCCGATAAAGGGCACCGAAGATTTGCGGTTGATCGATCTAGTCCCTGCTGATGCATTCCATTTCTAGCGCCGGGGCTCCGGCGCAGCATTTTTCTTCGGCTGCAAGCGTTCCGGCACATGCTCCGCTAAGATGCGCGCCCGGTGCCGCAGTAATAGCCGCCGCTCACCACGCAACTTCACCGCTTCTTCAAATGCGGCGCGTGCCAATAACGCATTAGTTGAGCAGGACAGCAATTGTTCCGGCCTTATATCGTCGTCGTCCCACTGCTCGACCCTGAATTCGAGTGCATCAATCTGGTTTGAATAAGTCATTGTAGGTTCTCCGGCTCATGCCCCGACCGTATACCCTGAAACTGACATTCATCAAGAACAAAAAGAGAACACTGACTAAAGGTTGATCCTCAATTTCTCATTTCGTATAGGGGGAGCGGAAGACAATGGGGCGGGTATGGATAGCATCGCGATCAATAGCGAAACTTTCACGCCGGAAGGCCGTGACGCTGGAGGTTTAGAAATCGGCGAATTGGAACTGCTATTTCAGGGGTGTCGGTTCTCGGCGCGTGCGCGCCGGTTCAACAACGGCGATATCGAAGTCGCCGGTTTTATCGGGCATTACCGGACCAGCAATAAGCCATGGCGGGCAACCGTACTGTATCGTGCCGTGAGTGGTGAAGTTCATATCAATTTCGGACGAGACTACCAGCTAGACCGATTCAGCAAGCAAGAAGAAGTCAGCTTCAAGCCCGAAATCTTCAAGGCGCGGGGCTGGATGGATGACTACTTGCCCGCCGGAGAAAGGCGCGCAATTCCTGCCGCACTCCGAAATCGCAAGAAACTCGCGGCGCGCGACGAAGCATTGATAGAAACGATATCCCGCGATTTTGACGCCGTGGACGGCGACGGTAACCGATACGGTGCAAGAGCGGCGATATTTCGGCTATGGTTCCGGGAGCCCGAAGAAGGCGAGCCGAACTTCTTGGTGCCACCAGAATGGATAGATACCGAGCGTTATGGCTTCCGGCCTCGCTATCTCTGCGGCGGCTTCACATCGGGGCCTTTGCAGGCGTTGAAAATTCAAGGCTCTGAAAGCGAATGCCGTGACGCCGTTGAAGAGTTTTTCGCCAAGGCAGAGAAACGATCAATGAAAAAGGGCAAGCCGGGTTAACGGCTCGCCCATGTTCATCTTCGTATCGTTAGCTTCAGGCCCCGGCCTCAATTTCGTGCCGGGCGGCTTGCGCCAGAAATCCGGATCGGCTTAGACCGCGAGCTTTGGCCGTGGCATCAATCGCTTTTAGTATGCCCCGCTCAAACGAAATATTGGCGCGGACAACAGCGGAGTCATCTTCGATATAGGGAACCGAGATCAAGAAGGCTCCCTTTGCCAACTCCGCCTTGACATCATCGCGCGCGATGATTTCAGCATGTGACGACGCTACAGGCAACTCGGCGTCTTCGGCGTAAAGCTGCAACGCGTCGACGGCTTCCTTGATTATATCATTGATTTCATCCGCAGCCGAAAATACGCCGGGAATATCCGGGAACTGGACGCCATACGCGCTATCGTCGTCTTTGTGTACTAATGCAAAGTAGTGTTTCATAGTCTATCTGCCTCCAAAGCTTTTCTAAAGGTGAGGGAGAAAGGTTGCCCGGCGGGCTGGTCATAACCAGCCCGCTTGTTCTGCGATTGACCTTGCCGTGCCTTGCGGTAGGTCTTTTTTAGGGTGGGGAACAATTACTGTTTTATCCCCTTTTCTGAATTTATGGTGGGAACCCCGCACCGATATCAATTCAAACCCTTCGCTTTTCAGCCTTTTTACTATCTTCCTGCTGTCTCGCTCCATTTCCTCACCCGTTGTTGATGTGTATATATATACACACTAATGGCAGCGCGGTCAAGGGCGATGCGTATTATTTTGCGCAAAAATCCGGTCATGTCCGACTTTGCAATAGCGGGCTGGTTTATCCAAAAATTGACGAAAACGTAAATAAATTTGCAAAATGAAAATAATCGTTGACAGAAAATATTCAAAATGTATAGATGCCTTAATCGGAGGCAAGGCCATGGAAAAAGTTTACATCGGTACGTTTGATACAGTCAGGACGAGGCGACGCGCCCGTCTGGTGCGCTGGTCACCTGTGATATGCGTCGCAATGACGGTTGTTGCGACAAGCCTTTGTATCGCCGCCGCTGCCCGGCTGGCCGAATACCACCAGCACGCAATTGAGGACGCGCGAGTATGACTGCGGCCCCAATTCGCTATCTTCTAAGCACACCAAGTTTTGCCCGGAACGATGCCGAGGTCGACTTCAAGCTGCGACCGGCACCAAGGCGTCGCGGTGATAAATCTCAATGGGTCGATGGTGACGGGATCAAGGTTCGCCTCGTTTCAAGAGCCGCCAATTTGCGCGGGCTGAAACAGGGAGCAGAAATCTATGTCGGCTACGGGTACGAACATTGGCCGCTATCCGAACGTATCGACGCTTCAATCCTCATACGAATGAGGAATTTCAATGAATTGGCTTTCCAGAATTCACGCATTTAAAGGAGTGATAGAAATGCAAATTCCGGTTGTAGTGCATAAAGAATCCGCCGTAGGTCAGTTAGCAAAGGCCGCTGCGGCGAAACTCGGTGTCAGTCTCAAGAAAGGCGTCGTATTCCATATCTACGGCTCGCCGCATGTCGTGGTTGAAACTGGCTGTTTCGGCATGCCGCACTTGTTTGCATATGAACGCATGACGCAACGTGACCCGATATCAGTCGTCATGGAAGAGGCGATCAAGAGGGAAAAGAAACTAAAGGAACGGGTCAAGACCGAAATTGACGAAGAGGCGTTGCGGCTGGTGCTGGCTGAACATGGCTTCGACAATCCGGCAAAAAGCCTCCAAGCTTTGCTCGCCTCCGCCTTAATCAGCTTGAAGAGCCGCGTTCATGACGCCGAAAGTAAGCTTTCGGAAACGCCGCCGGTCATCAATTGCACCATCGTAGTCGACGCCGAACACGAACCCGTTGACATGCGCGATATCGTGGCCGCACTCGTCCGCCAAGTCGACTATGTCCACCAAGGCGCAACGGTCAGGGCTGCTTGATCTGCCGTGTATCGGTATGGTTAAGAAACAAGGTTAAGTTGTACTTAACCATTAGCGAATAGCCTGCCCCGGAATCGCGCGTGTGCGCACGGAACTGCAAGGGGCAGACAATGAAATATAGCGTCAATTTGCTTTTAGCGGGTTTGGCTTCGGCTTCCGCAATTTTGGTGGCGGCTCCTTCCGTAGCCGCCGATATGGTTGAGCCGGTGCCCGAAGTCGTTGTTGCCCCTCCGCCGGTTGCTAGTGGCTGGTATCTACGCGGCGACGTCGGTTACTCATGGAGCAAATTCAAAGAAGCCGAGTTCGCTACAATCGACAATTGCGCAACTTGCGGCGGCGATCCCACCTTTGGCAGCAATACGCTGTACGGCGATCTGAAAGGTTCTTTCTTGATCGGCGGCGGCGTCGGCTATCAGGTCACCGATTATTTCCGTACCGACTTCACGGTCGATTACATGACCCGTGCCAAGTTCGACGGCTATACCTTCGGGTCGGCCTGCAACGGAGATATGGATTGCGCTTCCGATGATCGCGGTCGCCTTTCGGCGCTCTCACTTCTTGCCAATGCCTATGTTGATCTTGGCAATTTCGGCGGATTTACGCCTTATGTCGGTGCCGGTATCGGTGGAACCCGCGTAAAGTGGGGCGACCTCCGCGACTACAGCAAAGACCCCAATACCGTGCAGGAAGGTGCGGCAGACTGGCGATTCACCTATGCTCTTATGGCCGGTACTTCGATTGACCTGACGCAAAGCTTGAAACTCGACGCCGGATATCGCTTCCGTCACATCAACGGCGGCAAAATGTTCGAAGGCAATCAATGGATCGGTGACGCCTATGACAAAGGCATGAACGTTCATGATGTGCGCGTCGGCCTACGGTATAGCTTCGGCGGATAATCCAAGAAAAAGGGCGCTAAATGCGCCCTTCTTTATGCCTGCTGTCCAACGATGACACCAGTATTTTGAACGACCTGGACGTAACCGAGTCCGGTAATTGAGTAGCCAGCGGGACCGCCACCGGCCCCCGGAGCGCCGCCCCCGTTGTTACCGTTTCCACCAGCCGCACCAGCCGCACCATTTGCGCCCCATCCGCCGCCATCGCCCCCGCGTCCACCGGCCCCGGCATTTGCTCCGCCGCCCGCTCCCCATGCCCCGGCCCCGGCTCCGGCACCATAGCCGACACCGTTGCCGCCGTTGCCGCCTGCACCGCCGCTTGTGTAGTGACGTTGCGACGCTGGATAAGTTCGATAAACGTAGTAGCGGGTGAAATAGCCGTCCTTAATAACCTGCGCCCCTCTATAATAAGTTCGGCCATCGGCGGCGGTATACGAGCCGATGTTTGAGTCGCCAACTGAAAATACTTGCGTTCCGCCCCACGTTACCCATGACTTGAAACCGACCATCCCCTCCGATTTAGACCAATAAGTATTGGGGTAATCGTAATACTCTCCGCTTGCTGGCTCACGGGCAGTATATGCCTCGTCCCAAAATCCGCCGCCGCCGTCGCCGCCGCGTCCGCCGCCACCGCCACCCGCGCGAATGGTGCCGGAATTGATAAGCTGCAACTTCTGCCCGCTTCGCCCGCCGAAAATCGCCCTGATACAGTTGCCGCCGCGCCCACTGTTGCCGCCACCGGGAACGCCTGAAATTACGCCCCGGTTTTCGAGTATGAGATCGCCGTTCCAACTGCCCGCTTGGCCGGTGGCATCCCAAGCCGGGACCAAGGCCCAATCAAGATTGTTGCCGCCGATTTCGACACCGGCAGGGATAACAACGCGTTTTTTTGTGGCCGAGGCCCAGTCAGTCGGCGAAAACAAATCTTGCAAGCAAACCGCTACGCGGCTCGTCAAGTTCACCACGATTTCAGAAGACTTCCCGCGCAAGTCAGCAAACGAAATCCCGCCGGACGGCTTCCCGGCGAGGGCTCTCACGGCGGGGTCATTCAAGGAAAACGGCGTGTTGTCAGCGCGACCGAGTTCGCGGTTTATCATTGCGGCAGTGATTACACCAGTTGACGGCAAAGTCATGCTTGATACCCCTCTACGTTGCCGGTGCCGGTGATATCGCCTTCGACACGGATTCCGCCTGTAAAGGTTGCCCCGGAAAGCTTGGCGTATCCTTGCAGCAATTCGTCTATTTCGGCGCGAGTATAGATTTCCGGTTTGCCTTCAAGCTCGTCGTACTTCGTTGTACCCGGAGGGCCGACCGGCCCCTGTTCTCCGGTGTCGCCTTTTTCTCCTTGTTCCCCACGGCCAAACGGAATTGCGGCAGACCATTCGCCGGGCGTCGAACGGCGAAGATAAAGACGGCTGTTCACTTCATCTAAAAAAGTGAATCCTTCCTCTTCTGCGTCGTATTGATCGCGGTCGGCAATCGTACCCGAAGCGCCGATTTTGAACGGCTCGCCGGGGTCACCCTTTTCGCCACGGTCGCCCTGCGGGCCGAGGAGATCGGAGATATCAATAAGGTCGAACCATGGCCCCGCACCGATACGGTACTGAATGTGAGTGCCATTATTACGAAGTGACGTTTCGTCGCCGGGGCGTCCTTGCGGTCCTTGTTCGCCGCGCGCACCTTCTTCGCCTGTATCGCCCTTTTCACCCTTCGGGATGGTGCGAATAGCGTTTTCCAGCTCAAGCAAAAACGTGTTCCAAAACGCTTCATTGAAGGCGGTAGTGCGCTTCGCATGGAATTGCTCGGCTAGTGTTTTCTTACTCATAAAGCGGTTCCTCACGCTTTGGGCTCGTAGCCGCCGATATTCCCGGTAGCGGACAAGTTGCCTTCGACCGAAACATCACCGATGAAGGTCGGGTTCTTTACCGTTGCAAAACCCGAAATTGCCGCCGTGATCGCATCCGCAACAAGTTTTTCGACTTGCTGTTTCGTGTAGTAGCGGTCGTCGTGGTTATGTTCGTCCGGCGGGAACGTGTACGGCTTTTCTTGCAATTCGTCCCATGTAGTCACGCCGTCTTTGCCATCTTGTCCGGGCGGGCCGATTTCGCCCCGTTCCCCACGGTCACCCTTTTCGCCGCGCCCAAAGGGCAGTCCCTCCGACCATTCGCCCGGCGTTTCAAGACGGAAGAAAAGTAAGCCTACATCGGTCGCCAGATAGCTAAAGTCTTTGGGCTGATTATCGAAGGCGATGCGGCCAGACATAGGCCCGCTTTCATCAACCTGAAAGGAGTCGCCTCGGTCACCCTTGTCGCCGCGCTCGCCTTTATCGCCCTTTTCGCCACGGTCGCCCTGCGGGCCGCGCGGGCCTTCAATTCCGCGATGCCCTTGCTCCCCACGGTCGCCCTTCGGCCCGCGTAAGTCTACAAGCTCCCCGTATTCTCCATTCGGGTTCATCAGGCGCAACGCCGTCCCGTCCCATATATGGGCAGGGATATTTTGCTTGATGATTTCCTCTATGGCGCTCTTGATCGCCTGCAACGCGACGACCGTATCGCTTGCTTGCCTCGCGGACTTCTCCGCCGATGCTGCGTCGTCATGCGTGGCACGCTGAATGTCCGAAAATTCGCGGAGCTTGTCCCGCGCCTTCTCTAGCAAATCAGTCAGTATTCGGCCCACTGCCGCGTCGGTGGAGTCTGCCATATCGCCTCACAAGATGGATTGCGGCGAAATTACCATTTGCGCGATAGCGGACCTATGAAGGAAACGGGGAAAGGAAAAGCCCGGCACTTCGTACCGGGCTGCTGTTTTTTGTAATAATGATCAATTTCGCCAAGGGATAGGGCTTGCGCGGGAATGAACATATGTCGAAATGCGGCTCGCCGAAATCTTGAAATGCTCTTTTCCGGCCTTGACCGAATTGAAGCTAATACTTCGCCCGCCAATAAATCGGGCACCCCGGACGTGCGGAACTGACGCCACCGCGAAATAATCAAGCTTCATAAAATGATCCGGCGGAGCATCCGCGTTCGGGGCGGATACCATGACAGGGCCGGGCACTGCTGCATGTGCCGGAGCCATAACGGTCAGCGCAAGAATGAACCCCATAGAAAGAGCATAGCCCAAACAAGCAAAAGCGCGTGTCAGCTTCATGTAAGAAGGTTCTCCGTGAATAGCGGGCGGGTAAAGGATCAAACCCCGCCCGCTAATGTTGCCCGGTATCGTCGGGCGTTACGCCGGTTCATTCCGCATTTGATTGCGCTGCAAGCACCGGAAACAAGCCCGCAATTTCGACCCGGCACCTTGGGAGGACTTGCCGGGCGCGCTGTTCAAGCGCTGTTGGGTTCGATGTTGCACAACTATTCAGTTTTCAGCAAGTTGATCTTACATCGTATCTTCAATTTTATAAGAGCGAACCGCATCAACGGGAACAACAATGAATGGTGTGTTGACCCCATTTGCGAAATAGCGGTTACCTTTACCGGGATACGCGCCCGGAATTGTTTCAAGTATCTTGCGCCATTTCGTTCCAGCCCATTCAGTATTTTTCAAAAGTGAGCGGAAACTTTCGGCTGATGTTGTTATTTCGCATTTTATATCAGGAAACTCTCCGACAACCTTGATGCCGAGGCGGGCCAGTGATTGAATTGCAGAATGCTTACGCTTGTTGACGACTTGCTCAACGGTCACATTGTTGACCTGTTCGATATAAGTGTCGTCATAAGCGGCAATTTCGATAAGCTCGCCGACTGTCCGCTCCCATGTACCGCCTTCTGGCGTGTTGTGCCTCACCATATGGCCGGTGATATGCTGCAAGAATCGCTCGGCGTCGCGCGCGCCGTCACGTGCGGTATGGTCGGACCAGTCGTTGCCCCGAATCCATTCAAGCGCGGTTTCCACGGTTACCGGCTTCGTCGTGTTCAATATGTAGGCCCCGGCGAGCAGTGGCCCCAATTGGTCACCCAAACGCTGCGCGCCAAGATGGATAGTTGCCGCCGCTGTAAACACCGACACATACTGACGTAGCGTCGGAAGATTTTGGATTGTTCGAGCCAATAGGCGGGCCGCAAATTCGGGAGTCATCAGTTCCACGATATCGGAAACAAGTTTCTCCCACGCTTTCCGGCTCGCTTCTTCCTCTTCAGGGGAGCCCATAGGGGGAGGGGCCAACGTCAATTGCGTAAAACGGCTTTCGTCTGCGAAACCTTCGATTTGCGTATTGATCGATGCAAAGACGAACATTGAACGGGCGCGGTAGCCCCGTGTCTTCTGGCTGGAAGTACCTTTCAATATGAGGCCGTCCGATTCCGAAGCTGCAACACGTGCAAGGTCCAAAATTGACCTGATACGCGCCTGACTTTGCATGTCCTTCGGCTCGGATTCATCGAAGATGATAGGCAGCGCGTCCATTCCGAGCGCGCCGCGTATGCCCGCTTCGGTCGTGTTGCCGACGACACTATGGGCCGTGGATGCAAGGGCAGCTTTGACGATCCTGTCCATGACCGTCGATTTACCGGACCCGGCGGGACCATTAATCCAGAGATGCGGTCGCCAGTGCAGAAATCCGCACACCGGAGCCACGACACAAAACCCGGCAAGAAGATATCCAGATAGTGCAGATTGCCAGCGCAAAGACTTGCAAAGTGTCAGGAACCTGCGCGATTCTTCCGTTGATGCCGGGCGTTCGATAGCGACGTCGATGTTGTCGCCTTCGTCATAGACATAACGGCTCTTGTGGTTGGCAATGTCTTTCCTGATGCCATCCACGATCAGAGATTCGCCAGAATGGAAAACCGCAGTTTGCGACTCAAACCATGCGCCGCGACCCCGAACCAAATTGTGAGGAACGAACTTACGCCGAAATTTACAGGCTTGCACGCAAGCGTTAATCGCCTCCGGCCAGCTTACGCCGCCCTCCTTGCTCTTGCCGGGAAACTCGAACTCCCACCATTGAAGAGGGGCAAGCCGGACTAGGTTCGCCATTTTCAAGGCGCTGCCCGGCAGTTCGATGACTTGCGCCACATTAGCAGGCTGGAAGAAATACGTTGTGCCGTCCACGCCGAGGCAACGGAAATGCGGTGAGCCGAAGTCGGCCAATGGGTGCTGTCGGTCGCCGCCACTGTTGGCTTCTGCCGATGCGTCCGGCAAGTACTCGCTCCCGTCAGGGCCGTCATACTCCATCGGCGGGGGCGCATCTTGGTCCGGGATAGGATCGACCATTTTCGGTTTTGGGCTGATCGCTTCACGCAATGCGGTCTTGACCGCATCTAGACCATTGAGGCGCGCGAGGTCGTCAAAATCGGTGTTGTCGATATCACCTTCCGCAAACTCCGGTACAGCAACGATTCCTCCCGTCGCCTCTGCTGCCTCCTTGGCGCGGGTTACGCCGGGGTTTTCAACCGGCTTCGTGGTCATTCTGTCGTTGTCTGCGGCGTAAACCAGCCGGGCCTTGGGAAACTTGGCGCGTATCGCCTTTCCAACCGGGAGAAGGTTTCCGGCGTCGAAAGCGGCGATGCAAAGGCTGTTGGTCGCTTGGTGGACGCGCGCAGCCGTAGCGTAGCCCTCGGCGATGAAAATAAAAGCGTCGTCTTTTTCAGGGGGCTTGCCGACGCTATGATAGTTCCCCTCCTTTGGGGTTCCCTTCATAAAGAATTTCTGCCCGTCCGCTTGGATAAGCTGGACTCCAACCAGACATTTTTCAGGTGAATAAACTGGTACGACGAGGTTGCCGGAGCGCGCTACGCGCGGCTTTTCCTCTTCGGGGTCAATTACATACTTTATGTTATCCGTCAGCATCCGAAGGCCGGGGAAAACCGGAAGCCCCTTTTTCGCCAAATACGGATGATCCGGCGACGCCTTAACCGATGCTTTCATCACAAGCGCGGCGGCTTCCGCAGCGGCGGCATTAAGTTTGGCTTGAGCCTCCTTGCGCTTGCGCGCCGTTTCCTTCATCCGCGCTTGAAGAGACTGCTTTTCTTCTGCGGTCATGCTGGACGGCTTTTTTGCCGTCCAAGTGTCCTCAATACCGAGTTGCATGTCGGCGAACGCTCCCGCAGGAACGCCGTCGACATGTAGTACATACCAGATATGCGCGTTGCGCTTTTTCTTTTTACCAAGCGCGTCGGCCCGGTGCAGTTCACCGTCTGGAATCGGATGCGGCCCGCCTTTCGACCCGGTATCCATATGGACGCCAGCCGCGCGCATCGCGTCCAGAAAGTCGGCGATGATTTCCGCCGTCGAATGCTCTTGTTGCAAGGCTCAATCCTTGAAAAGTCGGGCGTTTAGGGCTTCGGTTTCGTCGCGAACAATCTCCGCGATGCCGCCAGCCTCGCGGATAACCCTTGCGAAATTCAGTTGCTCTTTGGTCGCGCGTCCGGTTCCGTGCTTCACTTCCCAAGATGCAAAAACGAGCAAAGTTTTTCCGACCATGTCCGGAGTAACGACGACGCGCTCACCGCCGATAAGATCACCGGAGCCGGTGCAAAGTCCCGCTTTGATAGGGTAGGCGTCTAAAACAACGCGCTCACCGCCGCGCGCCTTATATACTTGGCCGGGTGCCAGTGAGAACGATTTCCCGGCCCATCCGTTGGCCGTGGTGTTACGGAAAACGATGCGCCCCGCCTCCGATAGCGCCAGCATGATACGGTTCATCAGTGCGGTTGAGGCTTTCATTTGCGCTTCCCCTTCCGCAGTTCTGCGACGATATCCTCCTTGCAACCGCAGACGACAGCGGCAAGCAGGAAGATGCCAGCCCAAAATTCGGAGCCATTTACGAATGCAGCAATCAGAGCGGCCAATAGAAAAATGAAGGTCATAACATCACCGCTTGAGCCGGAACGACTTCCGCTGGCTTCCATTTTTCGAAGTCGGATTCGATCTGCGCAAAGTTGATTGGATGCTGCGCCCGGAGGTCTAGCGGGTTGCTACCCTTGACGTAAATTCCCCTGCCGTCGCCGAATTTTAGCCAGTGCATCGCGAGCCATCGCTGACGGTTTATCTCGACATGCTTGAAATCAGCTATCGTGACGAAACCGCGCCGCTCCAAAAGGATGCAAATCTTAATGGCCTTAATCTTCCACTCCGAAAGTTGGACCGGAGCGGCGGAGCCTGCGGCGACGTCTGGCACATAGTCCGGCACGCCCTCACGAAAAAGCGGGCATTGTTCGTGCCAATTTCTGCGGTCGTCCCATAGGTCGCGGACCGTTGGTAACTCCGGTGTAAATGGCTTTACCTCACGCCGATGCCCGATGATGCCGTAACGACGCTCATACTCGGTAGCCTCGTGCTCGACGGCTTCGGGCGACTTCATTTCAATGACGGTCACACCGAAGCGCCGTGCGATTTCGGACATATCCGCTCCGGCGGTTCCGTCTGGTACAAGTACGGCACGGAAATCGGGCCCATGGCCCTGACGGCTTGGCGATAAAGATTCCAGAGCTTGAACGATGACTTTGGCGTTAAGGCTCTTCTTGGCCTCTATGCCGATCTGCACTCCGTCGAGAGTTCGGACCAGCAGGATGTCGAAACCAGCGGTTTCGGGGTAGGCGGTCCATCCTTCCGGTAGCCGTGATATGAAAGCGGCGCAAAGAGCGGCTTCATTCGCAAAACTCGACTTCATGACTTGCCGCCCTTCTTGGGCTGGCGAGCGCAAACCTCGCCGTAGTGGCGGAAACACTTTTCGGCTTGTTCCGGCCCGTACCATTCGACAAACCGAACTGCTATCGCGTCAAGCATGCCGAACGCGGCAGCGTCACACGGCAACCCTTGCGCCGAGTGATGCGCAAGAATATCGGTGGCCCCGGCCCGCGCTGCGTCGCGAACCGATTGCATCTTCAACGCTTCCATAGGTTCGAGGTCGCCGGTTTTAATAAAATCCGCGTATTTTTTCATCGCGCGTACCTTTTCTCTGCATTGCGGTGCCGGGCTTCCATGACTTTTCGAGCCCATCCGTGGGGGTTCTTCATTCCGCGCGCCCTGCCGAGCGCGACTAAATCTTCGAGTGATTTTGCTTGGGCTTGCTCCCGCTTCCGTTCGCGAACGGCTGTACTGCGGTCGACTTCTGTCAATTCGCCCTCAAGCTCTTCGACCGTCCGCCCCATCGTGGGGTATTCGTGTCCGCAGTTCGGACATGAAGGGGCGGGTTTATGAACACGAAAGCAGGAAGGGCATTGTCGGGTCGTGACTGCCGGTTCTTCGTCTTCTCCGGCACCGCCGCGCTTTTTCTTTTTGCGACCCGCAAGCGTCCAATCCCGGTCATCATCCGGCAAGCCGTGGCCGCGCCCGCCTTTGTCCTTATCGATGGTGTTTGCAGAATGGTCGAGAATGAGGGCGTATGGCTTCGGACCCGCCGCAATCGCTTGAATTCGCCCCTCTTGCGTTTCTAGGTCATAGCCGGGGGCGTAAACCGGGCGAAGTACGCGACCTATCTGTTGGAGAAAGAGGCTAAGAGAGTGGGTCGGTCGGCAGAGAATTGCGACCTCAATGGCTGGTAGGTCAAACCCTTCGGAAACAAGGTCAACGGATGACAGAATTTCAATTCTGCCATCTTCGAAAGCCCGTATGAGTTCGTCACGGTTCTGCGATTCTCCGTCGATGTGAGCGGCGCGGTATCCTGCCGCTTGGAACTGCTCCACCATCGCAAGCGAATGCTTAATCGACACGCAAAACACGATGGCTTTGCGTTTATGCGCCAGCATGCGGTAATGCTTGACAACATCGCCGACGATCTTGGTCCCGCTCATTCGGTCGGCGAGTTCGCCCTTATTGAAATCGCCAGCGGTTTTTTTGATGCCGCTTAGATCCGGCATGCTCGGAGCGAACAACCGATAGGGCGCAAGATATCCTTGCTCTATCAGCCATGCCGTAGACGGCCCTACGACCATGCGATCAAACCACTTGCCGAGCCCTTCACCGTCCAGCCGTTCCGGCGTAGCCGATAGGCCGACTATCTTGGCGCCGCCTTGGCGATAGGTATCAATGACCTCGGCCCAAGTTGCCGCCCCGGCGTGGTGTGCCTCGTCAGGGATATAAAGGTCGGGCGTTCCGTACCAGTCCAAGCGCTTTTGCAATGTCTGAATGCTGGCAATCTGCACGTTTTGGCGACGGTCGCCAGTGAAGCCAGCCGCTATGACACCGTAGGGGATGCCAACCTTGTCGAAGGTTTTTGCCGTCTGACGGATAAGCTCTTTGCGATGGACGCCGAAAATAACCTTGCGATTCCGGCGCGAAGCGGAGCCCGCCATAAAGCCGGATATTGCCGTTTTACCGCCACCCGTTGCCATTACATCAAGCACGCTCTGCACGTCGCGGAGCGCGTCGCGGGTTTCCGTTACCATTTCGGCTTGATAGGGGCGTAGCTTAAACCCGCTCATTCCGTACCGCCCATCAGGATCAATAATTGACAATATGTCATTGTATTCGGACCAATATTTGCAAAACGTCAATCAAAGGGGCGAAAAAAGAGGAAGGCCGTTTGCTGGCTCCGCAACGGTTCGGGCGCGCTTCCTTTCATCTGGCCCGGCGAGAATTAATTTCATTCGCCGTTCTATGTCGCCCTGATACTCTTCTTCCCATTCTACAAGCACTGCGTCGCAGCCCTCCCAATATGCCGCTGCCCCGGTTGTCCCGGTGCCCGCAAATGGATCAAGTATGAGGCCACCTTTGCGGCAAACCAGCCTCACCAGCCAGCGCATCACGTCCACGGGTTTGACCGTTGGATGCTTGGAACCTAGCCGGTCATCGTGGTCGGCTTTCGCCGAATAGAAAAATCTTGCTGCGGACCCTTCGTCACCGAAACCAGTTATAGCGATGCCGCCGCCGTACTGTCCGAAAACGTTATTGTTGCCGCCTTGCTTGGTGCCCGCAGGCTTCCCGCTTTCCACTACGGGGAAAGCCGCCAAAACTTCCGGGCTTCCGTCATGAAGGATATTTGCCGGGAATCTTCCCTCGGACGGGCGGGGCGTGCCGGATTTGTCTCCGGGCGAGCACACATTTGTGCGGCTTCCGCCAGCGCTCCCGCCCCATCCCGTAACCTTTTCAGCCGGTATCTTACATGCACCGACATTGATCGCCCCGGTTCCCCAAAAAAGGACATTCTCCGCCACAGTTGCGGGCCGCAGTTTTCCATTTTCGTCGGGGATCATGCATGGCTTGCGTGCAAGACAAATCGGCTCCCATGCCGGTTTGAGAGCGGTTCCCCATCCTTCCCACGCTTCGGCTTCCGGGGAACCGGGCGCTGTTATGTCTCGCTGGTAAGCGGGGCGCGTTCCGTTTTTGCCAGCATTCAAATGCCCGCTATTCCGCATGTCGTTGGCAATTGTTTCAGTACCGACGACCTCGCGCTCTGCCCCAAGCATTTTATCAATTGCCTTGCTGACATTGTGCGATTTGGGGAAGCCAGTGCCATACATCCAAGCAAGCTGGTCACGGATTTCGAAACCAGCTTCTTCAATAGCATCGGCTAGGTGGTGATAGGTTCGCGTACCAGAGAAGGCCGCGACGTGTCCGCCCGGCTTCAACACCCGGTAGACTTCACGCCAGAATTCCGCTGCGAAAGCAGTATCGCCCGTATCCCATTTCTTCCCCATGAAACCGGCGCTCGATCTAGCAAAGGCTCCCGCCGCGCCGTCCTTCGGCGTAGCCGGTGCGGCTCCATCCGCGCCGAAGCGCTTCACGATTGACGTAAGTGCATAAGGGGGGTCGCAGACCACGGCATCAACGCTGTTGTCGGCCAACTCTTTCAGGCGATCCCGGCAATCGCCGGGTTTCAGAACGATCCGCCCATCAAAGAAAGTCATATCCGTCAAAACAGTGATCCTTGTTCATGTCGGGTTTTGGGCTTGGCGTCCGAAGGCATTTTCTTTTCGTCAATTTTGGACGCCTGTTTTTCCATTTTGTCAATACGATGCGCAAAGCAACGCCATTCGCCCGTTTTTCCTTTCAGTAGAAACACGCCATAGCCCCAACCGGCGTTAGGATCGCCGCATATCGAACACTTATGAGTGAAAAGCCGGGCAATTTTTTTCTCTTTCGAGTCGGTTATTTTGGTGACGCTCATTTACAACTCGTAACATTGGCTGATAGATATTGCCATCCTGTAAATTTTTAATCAATATGTTTGCAAAATGAAATGTATGGGGGTGCCCGTGTCAATCCCAAGTGTCAGCGGTCAAACGCTTTTTTCATTTGGAGGATGAAAAGCTTGCGCCGGGGGAAGGAGACATTGGGACGCGTTGCGAGGGAACGCGCGGGAATCGGGGAGTACCATGAAAATTTGAGTGAGCATGACGAATTGAAAAAACGGTAGTACGAAATACTGATATCAGGTGATACGAATTGACAAACTGCAACGAAAGAAGGCATTGTCGCTCTGAAAAACGCAGGGCGAACGAATGGCAGACAATAAGAAGTGGTTTCTGGACCGTCTCAAGGACAAGCGGCTTACACAAGTCAAACTTGCGGAACTCCTTGATATGTCGCCTTCAACGCTTTCCCTCCTATTTGCGGGGAAGCGGAAAATGAGAGTTGAACAAGCTGCGGAAATATCTCGCTTCCTTGGTGTACCGCTCAATGACGTTATGGCGCATGCAGGCGCTAATGTGCCTGCCGGTGGCAACGGCGGAGGAATGCATTCAATCGTCGGTTGGGTTGATGACCACGGCCACGCGACACTTGACTGGACAGAGAAGGGAAGAAAGGCCGAATTACCGGGCGCATACCCGCCAACGGCGGTTTGCATCCAGTTCAGGACTACGCAAGGGTTTTACGCACTATGGGATGGCTGGTTAGTAGTTACCCTGCCGCCGCGCGAACCGGAGCCGGAGCAGCTTCTCGACCGGTACTGTCTGGTTTCGGTCAAAGGTTCCGACAAGCCTATCCTTCGCCAAGTTCGGCGTGGGTATTCGCCTAACCGTTATACTTTGGTGGATTTCGTAAGCGACCCGATTTACGACGCCGAGTTGGCTTGGTTCTCCCCTATTTTAGCGATCATCCCACGCTAAATTTGTAAAACGTCAATTTTTATCATTGCCTCGCAATTTGTGTTGACAGATTGTGAGGCAATTTGCATATTGCAAATAATATTTACAAATTGAAATAATTTGTAGAGAAATTGACAAAAGGGAAATTTATGGCCCGCGCACAGTATACGTCCGTCGCTCAATGGTTTTGGCCCCGCACCGAAGCCGGTTGGCACAAACTACGCAAGCCGGATATCACCGCCACCAGTGCAGCAACGCTCTTCGGGGTTTCGCCGTACCAAACGATTTTCGATATGTTCCACCGGATGCGCGGCACCGTGGAAGTCGTTATCGAAGAATCGGAGCGGATGAAGTGGGGGAAGCGCCTTCAAGACTCCATCGCACGCGGCATCTGTGACGACAACGGTTGGGAAATCGTTGATACGCACCCCTACCTTTACGCTCGCTCGTTGATCTATCCGGGCATGGGCGCTTCTCCTGATGTAGTCATTCGCGACCCCAAAAGGCCCGAACTTGGTCTCGGCGGGCTGGAAATCAAAAACGTTGATCTTTTTGTCGCCCGCGATGATTGGTCGGAGGAAGAGGCTCCGGCGCATATCGAATTCCAAGCTCAACACCAAATGGCTGTATGCGGCTTCAAATGGAATGTTATCGCCGGGCTCGTTGGCGGTAACAGCGTCAAACAGTATGTCCGGTTTCGCGACGATGAAGTTATCAAAGAACTCGCTCTTCGGTGCGCGGACATGCACGCGCGGGTCGCCGCAAACAACCCGCCGCCGCCGGACTACCTCAAGGATTACGAAACCCTTCGTACCGTTTACCGGCATGCCGAGCCTGCAAAGACGTTTGATATCGACCATCCCGATAGCAATAGCGGTCTTGAGGCTAAGCGCGTGGCGGATTTGATCGCGGCGAAATACGACGCCGATATCAAGCTGAAGCTCGCCAAAGAAGATGCGACGCGCGCCTCTGCGGAGCTTCTCGACTACATCAAGGATACCGAAACCGTCTTTGGTGGCGGCTGGAAGCTGTCAGCAACAACAACCTTCTTGGAAGCCTGCACCATCGAACGCAAGGCGACCTCTTTCCGTAACCTTCGTGTTTCAAAACCCAAGCAAAAGGCTAAGTGATTATGTCGAAAGCCCTCACCACCGTTGGTACGAGTTCTGCGCCTTCCGTGTTTTCAACCATGGAAGCATTTGAAAACGCCCAACGGCTAGTCAAGCCGCTGATTGGTTCCGATCTTGTCCCGGCGAGCTATCGCGGAACTGACAACATGGGAAACGCCCTTATTGCGCTGGACATGGCGAATAGAATGCAAATTTCGCCCCTTATCGTCATGCAGAATCTGCATGTGATCGAGGGTCGCCCGTCTTGGTCATCGAAATTCGTTATCGGTGCGCTCGGTTCCTGCGGCCTGTTTTCGCCGATCCGGTGGAAAATCCGCGATCTCGGTGAAGTTGAAGCCGAAAAAGTCGAATGGAGCGGGCCCAAGGGTGCGCGCGAAAAGAGGATCGTGAAGACGAAAATTCGCGATAAGGAATTCATCGCCTATGCTGTCGAGAAAGCAACGGGAGAAATCTTGGAAGGCCCGCCCGTCACTTTCTCCATGGCGGTAGCCGAGGGCTGGTATCATCGTCCCGGTTCTAAATGGCTGACGATGCCCGACCTGATGGGGCGCTACCGATCTGCGTCGATGTTTTGCGGTCTTTATGCGCCGCACATTCTCAACGGCATGCCGACCGAAGATGAAGTTATTGACATTACCGATTATCAGGTCGTGGCCGAGGAAGCGCCTGCGCCTGCGGATGGTGCCAGTGATAAGCGGCCCGCCAGCCGTCCGAAAGGCATTCATGCCGCAATGCAGGCCAGCAAGACCGAAGCCACAGCCAAGCCGCCCAAAACGTCCGGGGCTGCACCGAAGCCCGCCAACGTTGTAGACGCCGAAATCGTTGAAGATGACGACGCCGAGGGCGTAGACGCCGTTTCCCATGAGAATCATATTGACAAAACGTCAATTCAGGACAGCGAAAATGACATTTTCGAAAGTCCGGACGATCAAGACGACGATTATAACCCGGCATAAGGCTTCGGACCGATGACACAGCATACCTATTACACCGCAGAAGAACTTTCCCGTGTGCTTTCGGTATCCGTCCCAACACTCGCCCGCTGGCGAGTGAAGGGAACCGGGCCGAAGTACATCAAGCGCGGCGGAAGAGTCCTTTATCGCGATGACGAATTGCAGGCGTGGGAAGAGCGGAATACCCGCGTAGCCACCCGCGACACCAACTAATCGGGCGGCTTCTCTGCCGCTCCCCGTCACATCATTCGCGGATTTCCAGCATGAAAGAGAAATTCATTGATAAGCGATTTAACAAATCGAGCCTGATTATCATCAATCAAGCAAATAGCATTATCGAATCCTATCAGCGTCAAGGATTTCAGCTAACCCTACGCCAGTTATATTATCAGTTCGTTTCGCGCGACCTGATCCCAAACCAGCAAAAAGAATACAAGCGGCTCGGCTCCATTATCAATGACGCTCGCCTTGCCGGGTTGGTCGACTGGAATGCCATTGAAGATCGCACCCGCAATTTGCGTGGCGTCAACACATGGGACGATCCCGCACACGTCATCAATGCCGCAGTCAACGATTATCGTGAAGACCTTTGGACGACACAAGATTTTCGCCCCGAAGTGTGGATTGAAAAGGATGCACTCGTCGGTGTCGTTCAACCTGTCTGCCGCCGCTGGCGCGTGAACTACTTCGCGTGTCGCGGATATACTTCGCAATCCGAACAGTATGGCGCGGGCCTGCGATTTGCCAATATGCGCCGCCGCCGTATCAGGCCGGTTGTTTTCCACCTTGGCGACCACGATCCTTCCGGCGTCGATATGACCCGCGATAATCGCGAACGGTTGGCAATGTTTGCGCGCCACAACGTTGAAGTCGTGCGGCTCGCGCTGAATATGGATCAAATCGAAGAATTCAACCCGCCGCCGAACCCTGCAAAAGAAACGGATTCGCGCGCCGCCGGATACATTGAAGAATACGGTGATTCATCGTGGGAACTCGACGCCCTTGAGCCGACCGTCATCGACCGATTGATCGAAGACGCCATTCTATCCCGTCTTAACCGGGCTCCTTGGGACAAGGCGAAGGCGGGCGAGGGCGAGCGCAAAAGCTTGCTGCAATTGACCTCCGATAGATGGGAAGACGTTTCCGAGTTCGTGCGGAGCCTCGACCAATGACCGCGCAATTCATCACCCTGACTGCGGAAATTATCCAGCGCTATAGCCGTGCTGTCGAAGTGCGGCAGGCCAGTAGAACCGAAACAGTGATCGTGCCGCTCGCCTATGCAGATGTTGAACCGCGCGGCGCATCGGAATGCCAAATAACGATATGCCTCGCATTGGCGGCGGAAATCGGATTGCAGCTATGACCCCGCGCGATCTCGACCACTTCCAGAATTGGCTCGTGGACTGCGGGGCCGAAGTTTTGGCAACGACCTCACCGTGGGAGATTTTGCGGGTGCGCACCAACCAAGGTTTTTTTGTCGTCCATTCTGACAAGCGCGGTCGGCAGACATGGCCGCAAGGGCTTTTAAGCATCGTTCGCGCCTACAACGAAAACCGGCCCCTTGGCCTCGCCGCTACCCGCAGAAAGCGCAAAAGCAGCAAATTGCGCCAAGAATACGGGGCATTGGTAAAGCGCGATGGCAACGGCTGTTTCTATTGCGGAATAGCTGTTGCGCCTCCGGGCGAGCCCGTGCCGTCCGGTTACGAAGCGACGACGGAACATTTGGTGTGCGTCGCTCACGGCGGACCCGACCACTTAAGCAACAAGTTCCTTGCGCACCGAGCCTGCAACGAACGTGCCGGGAACCTATCCGCACCGGAAAAAATCCTGATGCGCGAGCGTATGAGAGGGGGCGATTAATGCAGCTTGACGAATACGATTTGCACGACCAACGCGCCGCAATGGCCGTTCTGGACGCCGAACGCAAGGCGCGCGGGGTTCCCACGTCTGAAATCAAGAAGCGCCACGGCGTTTCAATGAACTCGGTTTATGCGTGGCGGGCGCACACCCGAACGCCGCACCTTCAACGTTTCGTATCTTTGGCAACTACGCTTGGGTTCGACGTCATCATGCGGAGGATAGCCGAACCGCGCGACGAATACGATCTTCGTGACCAAAGGGCCGCGATTGCGGTTTTGGATGCCGAGCGCAAGGCGCGCGATATGGCGCTAGGCGACATGGAAGACAAAAGCGGGGTCAGCGTGAACTCGGTTTATGCGTGGCGCTCATGCGTTCGGAGCCCCTTGCTTTGCAACGCCGTGGCCATCGCCGAAACCTTTGGCTTCGAAATTTTCATGCGTCGCCGACCGGAAGGCAAAAAGAGCGATGCCGCCGCGTGACGAACAGCACCGCCGCGAACGCGCCAAGCTGGCTCGCAAGGTCTTGGCGCAAGAGTTCATAGAATTTCGCGAGCAATACGCAATCGAGAGCAAGAGAACCGGGCGCAGCTTTGTCGACGCCCGGCTCCTACTGAACACCGGCTTAATGCTGATGGAGCTTGAGAGGGCCGGGTACATCGAAAGCTCAGGGACGGCCTACCGTCCCAAAGCCCGATAGGAAGGTTTGTTATGAGTAAATTCCCCATTGGAACACAGAACCGGGACTTTTTTGCAGGCGACTTGCCGCTCCCACTTTTCTCGGCCCTCATAAAGAAGCTGAAGCCTCATGTCGAGCGGTCGCATATCCCGGTTTTGAACTGCATTACAATTAAAATGTCAGGCACGATGTGCACCGTTTCGCATCACGGTCTAGACCGGGATATCGTGACCACCTTCGAAACAGATGCGCCCGGCAGCGGTCACGTAGTTATTCCGCTTACGCGCCTGACTGCATTCCTCGCCGCCGCCACCGGCCCGACGCTGACCATTCGAAAGGCCAAGGAAGCCGGGGCCGTCGCATTGACGGCTGGTCGACTGAATGCATCCATTGTTCCCCTTAGCGTTTCGGACTTGCCGGATATCTTTGATCTTAAGGGCCTTAAGCCAGTAAGGGCGTTCGACTTCGGAGAAGGAGTCCTAACCCATCTTCTGGACTTTGTTGCGCCATGTATATCAACCGAGGAAACGCGCTATTACCTCAATGGCGTCTGTTTGGAGCTTCTCGACGGCGAAGTCTTGGGCGTGGCAACGGACGGCCATCGCCTCGCCACTCGCAGTTTCAAGACCGTTGCCCCGCTTGAGGCGTGGGACCGGAATCCAATTATTCCGCGTGATACGATTTCAGCCGTTCGAAAGCTGGCGGCGAAGGCGGAAGGTCGAATTGAGTTTTTCGAGAAGAACCCGGACGCCGCCGCATTCTTCGTTTTGAAAACCGATGGCTGGACAATTAGAAGCCGGACCATAGACGGCACGTTCCCGGCTTGGCGGCGGGTCTGTCCTGACGGGGCCGTCACATTCGTTGAAATCAGCACTCTTGATATTAACCGCTTTGCGGCGGTCGCGAACGCCGGGGGCGGGAGTCCGTTCCAGCGCACCGCGCTTGCTGTTGAGGCCGCAGAGGGAGGAATCGAATTTGGATATACGGTTGAAGGAACCGACACATTTACAAGCTTCATCGACGCCAAGGTGACCGGCGAGCCGTTGCGCCGTTTCGGCGTCAAGATAAGCTATCTCGCTGCCATGGCTTCCATCTTCAAAAGCAAAACATTGAAGCTTCATTGCATCGACCCCGGCTCCGCTATTCGTATCACCGCGCCGGGATCGCCGGAGAACGAATTCGCAATCTTGATGCCGATGCGCGTTTGATAATTCGGCCAAGACCGAATTTTTGACAGTTAAAGAATCAAATTGCCCGCCACCGAGCGGGCTTTTTGTTATCCACAGGGGGAATCGCCGCCTTGAAGAAAAAATGCGAAAGCTACCAGTGTGCTACCACGGCGGCGAAACAGCCGCGCAAGCGCTGGCAACGTCAGCGCCAAATTATGTAGGAAAATCAACTAGTAAGGAAATGGCGCACCCGAAAGGATTCGAACCTCTGACCCCCAGATTCGTAGTCTGGTGCTCTATCCAGCTGAGCTACGGGTGCTTGCCTTGTGTGCCGCTCGCTGCGGCGATGGGCGGTTGATAATCGGACAGATCGCTAAATGCAAGCGTCTTCTTAGAAAAAAATGTGGTTCTGTGAAGATTTCTTGTCAGGCCCCGCATTTCCGGGCTTTTCGGTCGCAAGCTGGTGCAACGGCAGATTGCCTAGGCGTTTTCTTCGGTGCGCTGGTTGTTGCGGTCCTCGCGTTGCATCGGCAAATCAGGGATGCGAATCTCGAAATGCGCTCCAACGGGACGGTCTTCACGAAGCTCGATTGTTCCACCATGCGCGCGGATCAGTTCTTGCGCGATGGCCAGTCCGAGGCCAGTACCGTCACTGCGGGTCGATCCCTTGAAAGCCGTGAAAAGATTGTCACGCGCCTTTTGCGGCAGACCGGGACCGGTATCCTCGACGCCGATGATCGCAGTTGTCCCGATTCTTCCGGCAGAAATCGTCAATCGCTTCACGGTCGCGACATCATTGGTCTGGTCACGCTCCATCGCCTGAACGGAATTGCGGCACAGATTGCTCAGGACGCGGAATAGCTGTTCCGAATCGACATTCAGCTCGAAGTCCTCCGGAACGAGATTCTCGAACTCGATGCTGTTCTCTGAATTGGGGCTCAAGGTTTCCCGTACGTCCGAGATAATCGTGTGCAGGAGGACCCGGCGCGGGCGCGGTGGCGCTTCTTGCGAGCGGCCATAGGCCATGACGCTTTCGGAATAGCTGATCGCGCGGCTGAGAGTACGAATGAGCTTGGGCGCAAACCGCTGCACCATCGGGTCTTCGGTATCAGCAAGCCTGTCCGACATCAATTGCGCGGAAGCCAGAATATTGCGCATGTCATGGTTGATTTTGGAAACGGCCAGACCGAGATCGGCCAGATGTTTCTGTTCCTTGAGCGTACGCTGAAGGTCGCTTTGAATATGGGATATCTGGCGCTGGGCAACGCCGAACTCATCCTTGCGGTTTTCGGGCACGAGGATAAGCGCGGGATTGTCCGGGGATGAGGCGAAATCGATCATGTTGCGATGCATGATACGCACTGGCCGCAGAAGCATTTCGTGAATGATCAGATAGATCAGGCTTGCCGCGATCACGGAAATGATGAGCGAGATAAAAGTCACGTTGCGCGCATAGATGAGCATGGCATGGCGAAGCGGCGCGTCCGAAGTCACGATTTCAATGATACGATCCGGAGAGCCGTTCGGTGAAACGGAACCGTAGATTCGCAGTGTTCTGTCTCCACCGTTGAACAGTGTTCCGAATGCGTCCCATATCGCAGCCGCTTCGCTGATATTGTTAAGATCGATAACCTGATCGATCTTGCCGGGAACTTCCGACATGGCAAGCAGACGCGAGGCACCGGCTTCACGCATGGCGATAGCCTTGGTACCGGTCGCCAGAAGGACCTTGTCCTGAACGTCGCGCGGCACGTCCATGTTGCCGCCAGCAGCAAGAACCTCGCTGACAGCGCCCACGGTATCGAGGCGCGAGCTCATCCAGCGCACGCGCATATTGGCGACGGACGGTACAAAGATCAGAACTTCGGTAATCAGCACGGCAAGGGCGGTCAGCAGCAGCAGCTTGCTTGAAAGCCGGTTACGCCAGGGTAGCCGTGTAAATTGCGTTGGAGAGAGCCGTTCAACGGTCGCAGTCTGAGAGGCCGCTTCAGGGGAAGGGGCGCCCGTATCTGTGGTCTTTTCAACAACCGCCATAGCCTGCTTCCAATTCGAGGCGAACCGGCCCAATTGCCGCGGTGCCTCAACCGGTGTGCCGTCGAAACGCAATTCATAAAGGTAGCCTCCTATATATGGAGCCGAACGATAAATCCAACGGCCTTTGTTCAATCGGTTAAGAACGCATTCGTTTATGCGAACTTGCAGCGTAGCATTACCGAAATTTAACTCGACGCCTTAAGATCGTGTGTGCAAAGTCTTGGGCGGAAAAATCCATGCATCCTCATGGGATGCGTGATTTGCGCAATGTGAAGGCAATCATCATTCTGATACTATTTGCTGGCATTTTCCGCGTCCGACATAATGGTTTCGAATACGAGGTCCGTCAGGGTGACGGTAAACCTTGCCGGAGAGCTGAATGAAATCCTGGAAGCAGATTGCCTTGTGCCTGCTCATAGCTGCAGTCGCCGTTGGCAGCTGGTATGCATATAAGAACAAGACCGATGTGGTGAAAGCCGCAGCAACAGGCGGAGAAGCGCCCAAAAGCGGCGGCGGACGATCTGCGCCGCTCGTTGTTGTCGAGGCTGCTGGCGAAGAGACAATCAACAACCGTTTGACGGCTATCGGTTCGGCACGGGCTCTCAGCACCGTGTCGATAACGCCATATTCCAGCGGTTACATGACGAAGCTCTACGTCAAGGCTGGCGACGGCGTGAAGGAGGGTGACCCGGTTGCGGAGCTCGATGCCGAGACTGAGAAGATCGCTGTCGCGAAAGCCCAGACCGCGCTGAAGGATGCGCAGACAACCCGCCAGCGCATCGCAAAATTGCGGGCGACGAACACGGCAACGGAAGTCCAGGTGGTCGAAACTGAACTGGCAGTCGCCAATGCACAGCTCGTTTTGCAGGACGCTCAGCTCGCATTGAGCCGCCGCACGGTTCGCGCGCCAATCACCGGTATTGTCGGTATCCTTCCTGTCAATGTGGGTAACTACGTTACCGCGCAGACCTCTATCGGACGCATCGACGACCGGTCGAAAGTGCTGATCGATATATGGGTGCCGGAGCGTTTTGCGCCGCAAATCAAGGTTGGCCAGCCGTTGACTGCGGAATCGACAGCTTTCCCCGGAGAGACCTATAGCGGCGAGATCAACGCGGTTGACAACATGCTGGATGAGGCCAGCCGCACGCTGCATGTTCGTGCTGAAGTGCCGAATACGCAGGATCGCCTGCGCGCAGGCATGTCGTTCTCCGTCACAGTTCTGTTTCCGGGGGATCGCTACCCTTCGGTCGATCCGCTTGCCATTCAGTGGGGAGCGGACGGTTCCTATGTCTGGCGCGTTGAAAACGGTGTCGCCAAGAAAATTGACGCTCGCATCGTTCAGCGCAATTCAACCAACATTCTGATCGATGGCGCGGTGAAGCAGGGCGACATGATCGTTACGCAGGGCGTTCAAACCGTGCGGGACGATGCGCCCGTACGCGTAAAGGACGAGCAGGGTACAGCACTCGCCGATCCTGCCTCGGTAAAACCTGCTGCAGGATGAGGGTAAACGCGTGACAAGTCACAACTCCCCATCCGGTAACGGCGGATCGACGGCACTTTTCATCCGTCGCCCGGTGTTTGCTTTCGTCATCAATGTTCTGATTGTCGTCGCGGGTCTTGCAGCCTTCACGGGTGTCGATATTCGCGAACTGCCGGACGTTGACCGTCCTGTCGTAACAATCAGCACGGATTTCAGTGGTGCATCCGCTGAAACCATTGACCGTCAGTTGACTCAGGTTCTCGAAAACGCTGTCGCGCGTGTTTCGGGCGTGAAGTCTATTTCTTCGACATCGTCGTTTGAACGCAGCCGTGTCACGGTGGAGTTTAACGACGGTGTGGACCTCAATGTTGCAGCCGCCGATATGCGCGACGCGATTTCCCGTGTCGCCAATGACGTGCCGGAAGAGGCAGATCCGTCACGTATCATCAAGGCGGATTCCAATGCCGATCCGGTGATGCGTCTGGCAGTTACGTCCGACACCATGTCGGTCGATGACATGACGGTGCTGGTCGAAGACCAGATACAGGATATCCTGTCCGCGGTTCCGGGTGTTGCTGACGTCCAGATCAACGGTGACCGCGACAAGATTTTCCGTATCGATATCAATCAGGCGCGCCTTGCAAGCTACGGTCTGACCATCGCCGATATAAGCTCGGCGCTGTCCTCCATGGGGCTGGACGCTCCGGCCGGCTCCTTGCGCAGCGCCGATCAGTCCATCGTTGTCCGTGCTACGGCAAATCTGGAAAAGCCCGAGGATTTCGAGAACGTCTACATCAACGGACGCACGCAAATTCGCGATGTCGCAACCGTTACGCTTGGGCCGGATGTCGAGAGCTCGGCAGTTCGTTCCAATGGCAAGACGGCAATTGGTCTCGGCATCGTGCGTCAGGCACAGTCGAATACGCTCGATATCTCGGAGGGTATTCGCGCAGCGGTTGCCAATCTGCAGAAGACTTTGCCCGAGGGCGTCAATATTGCCGTTACCAGCGATGACGCGAATTTCATCAATGGTGCAATCCACGAGGTGGAAATCGCGCTGATCGCATCGGTGATTATCGTCATTGCGATCATCTTCATGTTCCTGTGGGATATACGCGCCACGCTCATCCCGGCCTTGTCGATGCCCGTCGCGCTCATTGGTACAATCGCAGCCATCTATCTGGCGGGCTTCTCGGTCAATATTCTCACCCTTCTGGCTTTGGTGCTCGCCACAGGTCTCGTGGTGGATGATGCCATCGTGGTGCTTGAAAACGTTGTCCGGCGACGCAATCAGGGCATGGGTCCGCGCGCTGCGGCAGTGCTTGGCACACAGGAAGTCTTCTTTGCCGTTATCGCTACCACGCTGACTTTGGCGGCAGTCTTTGTTCCCATTTCGTTTTTGCCGGGGCAGGCGGGTGGCCTGTTCCGTGAATTCGGTTTCGTGCTGGCGATTGCAGTTCTTCTGTCGTCAGTTGTAGCGCTGACGCTTTGTCCGATGCTTGCTTCTCGTTTCCTCAAGGAAGGAAGTGGGGAAGATGGCGGCCACGGTCCGCTTTTCCTGCGTCGTATCGGCGGCGGGCTCGCGAGCTTTTATAAAAAGACGCTGCACATCTGTCTGTCGGCACCGTTTGTTGTTGTGCTCGTGGCTGCGCTTTTCGCAGGCGCATCCTTTATCGGCTACGGCCTGATCCGTCAGGAACTGACGCCCTCGGAAGATCGCGCCGTTGCACTGCTGCGTATCAATGGGCCGCAGGGCATCAGTGTGGAGTTCCTCCAGTCACAGCTCGACAAGATCGAAGAGGCAGTCCAGCCTCTGCGCGATAGCGGTGAAATCACCACTACCTATGCCATCGCAGGCTCCGGCGGATCGTCCAATAACGGTTTTGTCGTTCTGACATTGGCACCGTGGAAGGAACGCGCACGCAGCCAGCAGGAAATCATGGCTGACATTACCGAGCGCATCAAAGGCATAACGGCAGTGCGTATCTTTACCACCCAGCCGAACAGCCTTGGTATTCGCGGTGCGGGTAATGGCTTGCAGTTTGCCATAGTCGGCAGCGACTATGCCAAGCTACAGCCTGCTGCCCAGGCGGTCGTTGCCGCGCTGGAAAAGGATCCGCGCTTTGTCCAGCCGCGACTTTCTGTGGAGCCGACCCAGCCGCAGCTTTCCGTCGAGATTAATCGCGAACGAGCCTCCGATCTCGGTATCGACATCACCGGGCTTGCGAATGCCGTGCAGTCGGTACTCGATGGTCGCAAGATCGGATCGGTCTATGTAGGGGATCGCAGTTTCGATGTGAAACTCGTTGCCACTACAAATCCGATCAACGATCCGACCGATCTTGAGAATGTATTCATGAAGACGACAGACGGTCGCTACGTACCGATGTCGTCCATCGCGACAGTTGTTGAGAAAGCTGTCCCGCCACAGCTCAATCGCGAGACGCGCCAGCGTTCGGTCTCGATAACGACAAATCTGCGTGACGATTTTGCCTTGGGCGACGCCTATAAGGCCGCACAGGAAATCGCAGCACCTTTGTTGCCTCCGGGAAGCCATATCATTCCGCTGGCGGAAGCTTCGACGCTCAGCGAAACATCAAGCGGCCTGGCAATGGTGTTCGGTTTTGCCATCATCATCATTCTTCTGGTGCTGGCAGCGCAGTTTGAAAGCTTTGTCAGTGCGCTGATCGTGATGGCGACGGTTCCTCTTGGGCTTGGTTGTGCCGTTTTTGCCATGCTGCTCACCGGCACAAGCCTGAACGTCTACAGCCAGATCGGCCTCGTGCTTCTGGTCGGCATCATGGCCAAGAACGGTATCCTGATTGTCGAATTCGCGGATCAATTGCGCGATAAGGGCTTGAGCGTTCGCGAAGCAATCGAGGAAGCGTCCAACATTCGTCTTCGCCCTGTCTGCATGACGATGATCTGCGCCGTGCTTGGCGGTGTGCCGCTGATTTTAGCAAGCGGCGCCGGTGCTGAAGCCCGTGTGGCTCTGGGTTGGGTCATTGTTGGTGGCCTCGGCCTTGCAACCATCGCCACGCTTTATGTAACGCCGGTCGCCTATCTTCTGCTCGGGCGCTTTACGCAGCCCAAAGCCGAGGAAGAAGCGCGGCTTGAGCGGGAACTCAACCATGCGCTCAAGGGAAAGTCGCAAAGAGGCGGCACCGCTGAACCGGCGGAATAGACCAGAGCATTTCCCGCAAAACCATTTCACACTTTTGCGGGAAATGCTCTAGCGCATGTCTCCCGAAAGTGGGAACCGGTTTCGGGATAAAGACATGCGTAAAAACAAATAGATAGAGTATTTCCGATGATTCAATTAAAACAGGAAATGCTCTAGAAACAGAAAACCGGCCTTTTGGGGCCGGTTTCTTTTTTCATTTAAAACTCGATCACTTCTTCATGGCGTCGGTTATTTTGGCGGTCCATGCGCCTTCCGGTTTCTTGGTAATGACCGGATCGGAACCGCCGCCAAGCAGCGTCTCCACTGTGCGATCGGCAGCCGCTACATCAAGGGTGCCATCGGAGCCGTCAACCAGCTTGCCGATTTCCTTGACCATACGCTCCTGAACTTCCTTGGTCTGTGCGCCGGAAGCATCATTTTCGAGTACGATATCGGCGGCTTCCCCCGGATTTTCGGAGGCATATTTCCAGCCCTTCATCGACGCGCGGACAAAACGGGCCAGCTTGTCGACCATCGCCGGATCGTCGAGGCTCTTTTCCAGCACATAGAGCCCGTCTTCCAGCGTGGCGACGCCCTGCTCTTCATATGGGAAGACGACGAGCTGATCAGCCGGAATGCCTGCATCGATCACCTGCCAATATTCATTATAGGTCATGGTGGAAATGCAGTCGGCCTGCTTCTGGATCAGCGGATCGACGTTGAACCCCTGTTTCAGAACTGTCACGCCGTCCTTGCCGCCTTCGGTCGGAATTTTCAGGTGGCTCATCCATGAGAGAAACGGATATTCATTGCCACCGAACCAGACACCGAGCGTGCGCCCCCTGAAATCTTCCGGCTTGGTGATGTTGGTGTCCTTGCGGCAGGTCAGCATCATGCCGGACTTTTTGAAGGGCTGGGCGATGTTGACGAGCGGGACGCCTTTTTCACGGGTTGCCAACGCCGACGGCATCCAGTCAACCACAACATCTGCGCCGCCACCGGCAATCACCTGCGGCGGAGCGACGTCCGGTCCGCCCGGCTTGATATCGACATCGAGATTTTCTTCCTCATAAAAGCCCTTGTCCTTGGCTACATAGTAGCCGGCAAATTGTCCCTGCGTCACCCATTTGAGCTGCAAGGTCAGCTTGTCGGCTGCCATTGCCGAACTGCTCATGAGCGCGAGCGCCAGTCCGGCTGTTCCAAGGCATAAAGAAATTGCCTTTTTCATTTCAGTTCTCCTCTGGTTCTTTTTTATTGCGCGCATTTTGGCCGAAAACCGGTTCCCACTTTTCGGAATGCGCTTTGGTCTACCTTATTTTTGCAGATGCCAAATATTCAGGCTTATGCCCTCCTGTATGAAGGGTGCCAGAATGTCATTCTGCGCTCGATCAGCGCAATCAGCCCGTATGAGAGCGACCCCGCAAGAGCGGCTACGAAGATTTCAGCCCAGACCATGTCCACATTCATGCGTCCGATTTCCGCAGAGATGCGGAAGCCCATGCCGACAATCGGCGTGCCGAAAAATTCCGCCACGATCGCTCCGATAAGCGCGAGGGTGGAATTGATCTTGAGCGCGTTGAAGATGAATGGCATGGCCGCTGGAAGACGCAGCTTGAACAATGTCTGCCAGTAGCTTGAGCCGTAGGTCTCCATCATGTCCCGTTCCATCGACCCGGTACTGGCAAGACCTGCAACCGTGTTCACCAGCATAGGAAAGAAGGTCATGATGATGACCACCGCAGCTTTCGATTGCCAGTCGAAGCCAAACCACATCACCATGATTGGCGCGACGCCCACGATGGGAAGTGCGGCGGCCAGATTGCCGAGCGGCAACAGCCCCTTTCTCAGGAATGGAATCCGGTCTGCGATGATGGCGGTTACAAAACCGAGACCGCATCCGGCGACATAGCCGATAATGACGGCCTTCAGAAAGGTCTGCCTGAAATCCGCCCAGAGAATTGGTACGGATGCCGCTATGCGTGCCCAGATTGCCGATGGCGCAGGAAGGAGAACCTGAGGAATAGCGAAAAGCCGGACGGTTACCTCCCAGAGCATCAGCATTGCGATGCCGAACAGCGCCGGGACTGCGATATCCAGAAGCTTTTGGCCCAAAGGGTTGCGGGTCTTCAGACTTGCGACCCAGCCCACAAGCAGCCATGAAACTGCTATTAACGCTGCAACGGATAGGAAGCCTGTCATCATGTGGCTGCCTTTTCCGGTTTTACGCCCATGCGCCGGTTCACAAGCTGTGCCGCAACGCCGATCAGCGCAACCAGCACCGCAGCCATCAGAGCGGCTGCAACGAGTGCTGCCCATATCTGTACGGTCTGGCCGTAATAGGAACCTGCAAGCAACCGGGCACCGAGGCCGGCAACTGCACCGGTTGGCAATTCACCGACAATTGCGCCAACGAGGCTGATCGCGACGGCGATCTGCATCGATGTGAAGAGGAACGGCATGGCCGCAGGCCAGCGCAGTTTCCAGAATACCTGCGATCTCGATGCATTGTAGGTACGCATGAGATCGAGATGCATCACATCAGGCGACCTCAGCCCCTTCACCATTCCCACCGCCACGGGAAAGAAGGAGAGATAGGTCGAGATGATGGCTTTGGGCAGCAAGCCCGATATGCCAATGGCATTCAGCACCACGATAATCATCGGGGCGATAGCAAGGATCGGGATCGTCTGCGAGGTGATGATCCATGGCATCAGGCTTTTGTCGAGTGTGCGGGAATGAACAATTCCCACGGCGAGAAGAACACCCAATGCCGATCCCAGCACAAAACCGAGCAGGGTGGACGATAATGTGACCCATCCGTGATAGATCAGGCTGCGTTTGGAACTCGGTTTGACTCCAAAGACGGTTTTCCAGATTTCTTCAGCTACCTGATGCGGTGCGGGCAGGACCGGACGGTCCTGATGCATCGTATTGGCGACAAGCGTCGAGAAGGGGATTTCTGTCCCTGCGCGTGTCGCCTGATCCCGCTCGAACGGCGCGTTGAGCACCACCGCCAGGCCGTACCAAAGCGCAATAATGACGGCGAGTATGGTTGCCACGGGGATAAATCTGTCGTGCAAAAAGCCTTTCATGGGCGATCTCCAGCACGATGCGGTTTCTGAGTATCCTCAATCATGGATATGCCCCAGACGTAACCCCTCACGAACCCGATGGGCAATTTTCAGGAATGCTTCAGATTCGCGAATCTCAAGCGGTCTGTCAGGACCAAGATCGCAATCGATGATTTCATGAATGCGGCCCGGTCGTGGGCTCATGACAACGATCTTGGTCGAGAGAAACACCGCTTCCGGGATCGAGTGTGTGACGAAAATCACGGTTTTGCGGGTCGCGGCCCAAAGCTTGAGAAGCTGTTCGTTGAGATGGTCACGCACGATTTCGTCCAGAGCGCCGAAGGGCTCGTCCATCAGCAGCATGTCCGGATCGAATGATAAAGCACGAGCTATCGATGCGCGCTGTTGCATGCCGCCGGAAAGTTGCCAGGGATATTTTTTGCCAAAGCCTGACAGGTTGACGAGCGCGAGGTTCTTTTCGATCCGCTCGCGCCTTTCTGCCTTGGAGAACCCCATAATCTCCAGCGGCAGGCTGATATTGTCTTCGATGGTGCGCCAGGGAAACAGAGCGGCCGCCTGAAATACATAACCATAGGACCGGTCGAGGCGGGCTTGTTCAGGCGTCTTTCCGTTCACCGTTACGGAGCCTGAGGTTGGCTGCTCCAGGTCGGCCACGACGCGCATCAAGGTAGTCTTGCCGCATCCCGAAGGTCCGATGAAAGAAACGAACTCGCCGCGCTTAACGGCAAGATCAATGTTGGACAGCGCATGGACAGGTCCGTCGTTCGTCTCGAAGACGAGCGACAAGTCTTTGATGTCGATCACTGTCTGCGCATTTGCCTCGCCCCGTTCCGGGGCCATGCTGTCATTCAAACTCATGCGCGGTTCCCGAAGCTGGACGATGGCCATATCTCAGACCCCTATCGGCATATGTTCGGCGCTGCGCTCCACTTTGCGCGGCGCAACGATTTCCTTCCATTGTGACAGCGCCCGATTGACGGCACCGTTCGGCTCGCGCTCGACGAAGCGCCCGTCGCCCGGCTCTGCCGTGACGTGTCCCTTGTCGAAAGCGATACGCCCGCGTGAAAGCGTCGTCCTCGGCAGGCCCTTGAGTTCAAAGCCTTCGAACACGTTGTAATCAATGGAGGAATGCTGTGTTTTTGCAGAAACCTTCTTGGTGGCCTCCGGGTCCCATATGACAAGATCAGCATCCGCGCCCGGCAGCACGGCGCCTTTCTGCGGATAGATGTTCAAGATCTTGGCAATGTTGGTCGAGGTGACAGCCACGAACTCGTTTGGCGTCAGGCGGCCAGTGCGCACGCCGCGCGACCACAACACTGGCATGCGTTCTTCGAGGCCGCCCGTTCCATTCGGAATCTTGGTGAAATTGCCGATGCCGTAACGCTTCTGCTCGGTGGTGAATGCGCAATGGTCGGTTGCAACGCATTGCAGGCTTCCAGCCGCAAGACCGGCCCACAGGCTGTCCTGATTGACCTTGTCACGGAATGGCGGAGACATTACCCGGCGCGCAGCATAATCCCAGTCCTTGTTATGATATTCGCTCTCGTCAAGCGTCAGGTGCTGGATCAAAGGCTCGCCGAACACGCGCATACCCTTTTGCCGGGCACGGCGGATCGCTTCATGGCTCTGTTCGCAGGAAACATGCACGACATAGAGCGGAACGCCTGCCTGATCGGCAATCATGATGGCGCGATTGGTTGCTTCGCCTTCCACTTCCGGCGGACGCGAATAGGCATGTGCTTCCGGCCCATCGTTGCCTTCGGCCATGAGCCTGGCCTGCAACTGCGCAACAATGTCGCCGTTTTCAGCATGAACGAGCGGCATGGCACCCAGTTCCGCACAACGCTGGAACGAGGCGAACATCTCGTCATCATTCACCATCAAAGCGCCCTTATAGGCCATGAAGTGCTTGAAGGTGTTGATGCCGCGCTTCACCACCTCGGCCATTTCATTGAAAGTGCGCTCGTTCCAGCCGGTGATCGCCATGTGGAACGAATAATCAGTGCGCGCCTTGCCTGCCTTCTGGAACCATTCCTGAAGCGCGTCGAGCAGATTGCCCTCGGAATCCGGCAGCACGAAATCGACTACCATCGTCGTCCCGCCAGAAAGGGCAGCCGCCGTTCCAGTATCGAAATCGTCGGAAGAATAGGTCCCCATGAAGGGCATTTGCAGATGGGTGTGCGGGTCGATGCCACCCGGCATAATATAGCAGCCGGATGCATCTATGACTTCATCGCCGGAGAGATTGTCGCCGACAGCGACAATCTTTTCGCCTTCGATGAGAACATCGGCTTTAAAGGTGCGGTCAGCCGTGATGACGGTTCCGCCTTTGATGACCTTTGCCATTGTTCGTCGTTCCCCTTTTTGGTTTTGTTGCGAACAGTAGCAGTAGTGGATGGTTGTGAAATCAGCTTACAATTTCAGCAGTCTCCAATACCGCATGCAGAAGCACGTCGGTTCCCGCCGACGCCCATTCCTTCGAAATATCCTCGTCTTCATTATGGCTGAGCCCGTCCACGCATGGACACATAACCATGGCGGTTGGTGCGACGCGATTGACCCAGCAGGCATCGTGGCCCGCGCCGGAAACGATGTTGCGATGGCTATAGCCAAGTCGCTCTGCCGCATTGCGGATCGCCACCACGCAGCCATCATCAAAAGTCACCGGGTCGAAATGTCCGGCCACTTCAATCTCGATGCCGATGCCCAGTTCTGCGGCGATCTTTGGCGCTTCCTTTTCAAACCGCGTTTTCATATCGTCCAGCACATCCTGGTTGGGCGAGCGGAAATCCACGGTGAAAACGATCTGACCCGGAAGCACATTGCGTGAATTGGGTGAGACGTCGATATGGCCGACACCGCCCACCGCATCCGGCTGGTGAGACATGGCGATTTCGTTGACGAGCTGCAGCATCTTGCCGAGGCCAAGGCTTGCATTCTTGCGCATCTTCATAGGTGTAGAGCCGGTATGCGCTTCCTTGCCGGTCAAGGTTACCTGTAGCCACCACAGTCCCTGACCGTGCGTGACAACACCGATGTCCTTGTGCTCGACCTCAAGGATTGGTCCCTGTTCAATATGAAGCTCGAACATCGCATGGATTTTGCGCTGCCCAACCGGTTCATCGCCTTTCCAGCCAATGCGCTCCAGTTCGTCTCCGAATTTCTTGCCTTTGGCATCTGTGCGCTGATAGGCCCAGTCCTGCTCGTGCACACCGGCAAAAACACCCGATGAGAGCATCGCCGGGGCAAATCGCGTGCCTTCCTCATTCGTCCAGTTGACGACGACAATGGGCCGCTTCGTCTTAATGTTCATATCGTTGAGCGTGCGCATCACTTCGAGGCCGCCGAGCACACCCAGCACGCCATCGAATTTGCCGCCAGTCGGCTGCGTGTCGAGATGGCTGCCCATATAGACCGGATCGGCTTCGGCATCTTCGCCGGGGCGCGTGAAGAACATGTTCCCCATCGTGTCCACGCCCATGGACAGCCCGGATTTTTCGCACCAGCTCTGGAACAGTTTGCGGCCTTCGCCGTCTTCATCAGTCAAGGTCTGGCGGTTGTTACCACCGCGCACACCGGGCCCGATCTGGGCCATGTCCATCAGACTGTCCCAAAGACGATCGCCGTTGACTCTAAGATTGCTGGTGAGCACCATGCGCTCTGCCTCCGCATTATGTATGTGCGTTCAAATTCGAGCCATTATACTGCTAGCCCGCATCCACCCGCCAATATATGTTCCCACGACCCGGCTCTTTGGCCACAATATTCTTGCCTTGCGGGCAAAAACTTGACTAGTTGGTCAAATTGCAGGCTAGAAGAGCGTTTGAATATGGTCAAGCGCTTTTGAAAAATTCTACACTGCTGAAAGGTGTCAAATGGCCACAGCTCCTTCAGACTCACGGACCGACATGGTCGAGAACGAAAAAATGTCGAACGACAAGTCGGAAGGTGCGACGCGCATTCAGGGTATAAATCGCAGGCTTATCCTCGATGCCGCTCTGGAGGTTTTTTCGGCTTATGGCTTTCGAGGTTCGACGGTCGATCAGATCGCCGAGAAGGCAGGCATGTCGAAGCCGAACCTGCTTTATTATTTCCCGCGCAAGCAGAACATCTACGTGACCGTGCTGGAAGATACGCTTGCCACCTGGCTGGAGCCTTTCGAACACATTAATCCGGACGGTGACCCGCTGGAAGAATTGCGGCGCTACATCGCCGTGAAGCTTGAAATGTCGGCGAAGAAACCGGAGGCTTCACGCCTTTTCGCCAATGAAATTCTGCATGGCGCTCCGGCGATTTCTGATTTTCTCAAAGGGCACCTGAAGCAGTTGGTCGATGAAAAAGCGGCTGTCATTCATCGATGGATTGCTGAAAAGCGATTAGCTCCGGTCGATCCTTATCATCTGATTTTCACCATATGGGCGGTGACGCAGCATTATTCGGATTTTTCCGTGCAGATCGGCGCCGTTCTCGGGCAGCGTTCCGAGGAGCCCGGGTTTTATGATGAAACAGCCAATGCGGTAAGCGCCATCATTCTTGACGGCATTCGCCCACGCAACCAGAATTCGTCATCATGAAAACGATTCTTATTGCAGCAGCCATTGTCCGCGATGAAGCGGGCCGTTTCCTCCTTGTACGCAAGCGGGGCAGCGAGATTTTCTTCCAGCCCGGCGGCAAGATCGATGCGGGCGAGCAGCCTCAAATCGCACTCATCCGTGAGATCGAGGAAGAACTCGGCATTCTCATTGATGAGAGCCAGTTGCGCTATGCAGCAAAAATGGCAGCCCCTGCCGCCAACGAAGTCGATGCAACGGTTGAGGCGGAGTTGTTTCACCTCAAGCTGAAAGATGGTCAGGTTCCAATTGCATCCAGCGAGATCGAGGAGCTTTTATGGAACCCGCCGGGTGACATAACGCGTCCGGTTGCGCTTCTGTCACAGAGCATTCAAGCGCGCTTTGCCGCGGATTACTGAGCCACTTGCAGCTCTACCCGGTTTCCTTCGCCATCGAAAAGATGAAGGTGCTGTGCCGGGAAGCTCACCTGAATGGAGCCCTGCGCATGAAGCGCATCGCGAGCCAGCGTGAAAATCTTGAACGGCAATCCATGCAGGCTGAGATGCAGGATAATGCCGAAGCCAGTCGGCTCGACCAGATCGACATCAGCCGCCAGTCCTGCTGAATTCTCGATATGCACATGCTCTGGACGAATGCCAAGCGTAGCGCTCGCGCCGTCCTTGAGCTTCAAGGGCTGCGGCAATGCGATGAGCGTGCCGTCCTTGAGTTTCAGACGCGGACCACCATCCTGTTCAAGATAGGCCACATCAAGGAAGTTCATGGCGGGTGAGCCGATGAAACCCGCCACGAAGAGATTGGCCGGGCGGTCATAAAGCTCCAGTGGAGAGCCGACCTGTTGCACCACACCGCCATGCATGGCGACGATACGGTCGGCCAGAGTCATGGCTTCGATCTGGTCATGTGTCACATAGATGGATGTGGCTTTCAGCTCGCCATGCAGCTTCTTGATTTCAGCGCGCATCTGCTCGCGCAGACGGGCGTCGAGGTTGGAAAGCGGCTCGTCAAAGAGGAAGGCCTTGGGCTGACGCACAATGGCGCGGCCCATGGCAACACGCTGACGCTGGCCGCCGGAAAGCGCTTTCGGACGACGCTCCAGCAAAGGATCAAGGCCGAGCTTGGCGGCGGTCGATTTGATGGCGCTTGCGATCTTTTCTTTCGGCGTTTTACGCAGCCGCATACTGTAGCTCATATTGTCGGCGACACTCATATGCGGGTAGAGCGCATAGGACTGAAACACCATCGCAATATCGCGGTCTTTGGGTGCCAGTTCATTGACGCGCTTGCCGCTGATCTGCACCTGGCCGGCGGTGATGTCTTCAAGTCCTGCAATCATGCGCAGCAAGGTGGATTTGCCACAGCCTGACGGGCCGACCAGCACGATGAATTCGCCATCTTTGATCTCAAGATCAACGCCGTGCAGAACAGCATGTTCGCCATAGCTTTTGCGGACTGACTGAATATCGATGGAAGCCATAGGGAAAAATCCTTTCAGCCTTTGACCGCGCCAGCCGTGAGGCCCTGCACGAGATATCGTTGAATGAGGAAGAAGAAGAGACAGGCCGGGATCAGCGCGAGCACGCCCGCTGCCATCATCTGTCCGAAATCGACCGAGAATTTTGAGACGAAGCTCAAAAGCCCGACCGGGAACGTGGCTGAATCATTGCCGGAAATCAGCATCAGCGCGAACAGAAGCTCGCTCCACGCTGCGGTGAAAACAAAGCCGAGCGTTGCAGCAATACCGGGCAGGGTCAGCGGCAGAATGATCTGGCGGAAAGCCATGAACTGCGTTGCGCCGTCGATCTTGGCGGCTTCTTCGAGATCCTTCGGAATGCCGTCGAAGAACGACTGCATCAGGAAGGTGGCAAAAGGCACATTGAATGCCGAATAGACGATGATGAGGCCGATCAGGCTGTTGGTGAGACCGAGCGGTGCCATGATCTTGTAGATTGGCGCGATCAGCATCACGAGCGGAAACATCTGTGTCAGCAGCATCAGCGCCACAATCCAGTATTTGGCGCGGAAGTTGAAACGTGAAAGCGCATAACCGGACAGCGAAGCCAGCAGCGTAACGATAATGGCGGTTGAGCCGGATACGATCAGGCTGTTGCGGAAGAACAGCGGAAACGAGCTGTTGTTCAACACATGGCTGAAGTGATCGAACGTCATGCGCGATGGCCAGAGCCGTACGCCTTCGCTGTAAAGCAGATCATTAGGCGTGACGGAAACCTTCACCAGCCAGAAAATCGGAAACAGTGCAAACAGGACGAATAGCAGAATGGCAATGCGATGCGCGCCAACAAGGAGGAGCTTACGGTTGGTCATGGCCTCAATCCTTGTTCAGAAGCGTCTGGCGCAACAGCACAATGAGCATCGAATAGACCATCAGCAAGACGAGCAGGACCATCGCAATCGCCGAGGCATAGCCGAAATCGAGCCGTTTGAAGGCTTGCGTGAAGATATAGCTGGCGACGATCTGGGTCCGGTCGGCAGGGCCACCGCCGGTCATCACGACGATCAGATCGGCACTGTTGGCAATCCAGACGGTGCGCAGCAAAATGGTGATGGCCATGGTTGGCGCAAGATAGGGAAGCGTGATCGAGAGAAAACGCTGGACGGGGCCAGCGCCATCGATCGCTGCTGCTTCATAAAGATCGCGCGGGATAGCCTGCAAAGCGGCCAGCATGGTGATGGCAAAGAACGGAATACCCCACCACACACCTGCGGTAATGATGCCCCACATGGCCAGATTAGGGTCGGACAGGATGTTGTCTGGCGCGCTTAGAAGGCCGATTGCATGTAGCCAGTGTGGCAGCGGGCCGATAACCGGATTAAAAAGCCATGCAAAGTTAAGACCTGTGAGGAAGGTCGGCACAGCCCATGGCAGAAAGATCAGCGCCTGTGCCAGCCCACGTCCGGCGAATGGCTTGTCGAGCAGCAGGGCAAGAATAAGCCCGAAAACGAATTGCAGCAGCACGGAGCAACCGGTCCACCAGAGTGTGTTTTTCAAGGAACGATAGAAAGCCTGATCGGTCGCAAGTTCACGGAAATGATCAAGCCCCACATAGCCACCCGAAAACGGGTTAAGCAACTGAATGTCGCGAAAGGCATAGGAGACGCCGAGGATCAGCGGAACCAGCATGATGGCGCCGATGAGGATCAGTGCGGGGGCGCTGTAGAGATAAGGTTCGGAGGCGTGCGCAAGTCGCTGCAAAAAGCTGCGGCGGTCCTGCTTTTCACTCGGCACTTCTTTGCGCACCGGGGCCTTTATGGAAGCGGTGTCATTCATCATTTTTCCCTTCGCGGGGCTGCATCATTCGCTTTGCAGGCGCGGTTGTTCCACGCCTGCAAGCTGTTCATGGTGCTATTGCTTTGAAAGGTGCTTCTGCTGCGCCTTGGTCAGATATTCTGCCCACTGGTCGGCGAGCTGGTCCGGCGTAATGTCGCCGAGAAGCGCTTCCTGCGAGGTCTTGATGACGAGCGAATCCTTGAAGAAGGCAAATTCTTCCAGATAGGTCGGCATGACGGTTGGAACGACGTTCTTGTCAGCCAGTTCATCGAACCAGCCCTTGAACTGCTCGCCGCTATAAAACGGATCGTTCTGAGCGGATTTGAGAACCGGCAATGCACCGGTGCGCTTGTTCCATTCGATGTTGCCTTCCGGGCCTTCCAGCATCGAGATCAGCTTCCAGGAAAGATCCTTGTTCTTGCTTCCACTCATCATTGACCATCCGGCAAAACCGATGGTCGGGAAGGTCTTGCCATCCGGGCCCTTCGGCATGATGGTAACGCCGAAATCTTCCGGCTTCATGCGCTCGGCAATGGCGATCAGTGCATCCGGGTCTTGGTTGAGGAAGGCGCAGGTGCCGCTATAGAAACCGGCAACGGTTTCGTTGAAGCCCCAGTTGACGCTGTCCTTTGGTGCAAGGCCGTTCTTGTAAAGATCGACCATCCAGGTGATGCCCTTTTTCCAGCCTTCGCTGTTCATGGTCGAGGTGCCGTCTTCATTGAAGAACTTGTTGTTGCCCGCCATGGATGCAGCAAAAATCACCCAGCCATTGAGGCCGCCGGGACCGCCACGCATACAGAAACCGGATTTGCCGGGAAGGGCTGCGATCTTCTTGGAAGCTTCGACAAATTCGTCCATCGTCTTCGGCGGCTCGGAGACGCCGGCTTCGCTAAGCAGTTTCTTGTTGTAGAACATGGCGTTCAGATAGAAGCCGTAAGGCAGCGTATATGCTGTGTTGTTGACGCTTCGGCCAAGCTCAAGCGCACGTTCGGTCAGGTCTGGAGTGGTTTCCCACTTTTCGAGATAAGGTTCGAGGTTCTCCAACATGCCGTTGTTGCCATAGAGCGAAACCCAGGTGTCCGGCATTTCCATGACATCGGGAATTTCGCCAGCCGAAACCATGGTTGCGAATTTCTGGAAGGATTCGCCCCATGGCAGCGAGATGATCTCGACCTTGGTGCCCGGATTGGCTGCCTCAAACTTGGTAACGATGGATTCGAGCGTCTTTGTGCGCTCCGGGCTGGTGATGACTTCAACAAGCTTCAGCCTGGTATCGGCAAGCGCCGTACCGCTCAAAAGCATGGTTGCGAATGCGGCTGCTATTAGTTTTTTCATTGCAGTTCCCCTTATTGCTCCTCACTGGATTTTCGTTATTCGGTCGATGCTGCGAGCGCTCCTTCGATATCCCGCCACAGCGCTTCCGTTCCTTCCAGTCCGACATGCAGGCGCACGGAGCGCGGGTCGATGCCGAACGTATGCGCCGAATTTGGCTGTGCCTTCTGCTGCAGCACGACTTCGCCCGGCACGATCAGGCTTTCATGTCCGCCCCAGCTCACGCCGAGCTTGAACAGATCAAGATGATTGCAGAATTCGCGAATGTTCACGCCTTCCCGGAAGATGACCGAGAAGAGACCGGACGTGCCCTTGAGACCCGCAGGCAGACGATTGGCAAGTGCCGGGTGGCAGACGGTTTCAACCACATCCAGCGCCTGAAGACGCTTTGCGATTTCCAGCGCTGAAGCCTCGTGCGCCTTCATGCGTGTTGGCAAAGTGCGCATGCCGCGCACCAGAAGCCACGCATCAAACGGTGAAAGCTTCCCACCGAGATATGGATAGGTTTCTGCGCGGATTGCGTTAATCAACTCTTTCGAACCGGTCACGACACCGGCGACGACATCGCTATGGCCGCCAAGATATTTCGATGCTGAATGCACGACGAGATCAACGCCAAGCGACAGCGGGCGCTGGAAGATCGGGCTGGCCCAGCTGTTGTCGATGATGCTCAGCACGCCATGCTGCTTGGCAATCGTTGCCAAGGCGCCGACATCATGGGCTTCCATAACCCAGCTTGTCGGGCTTTCCATGTAGAAGAGCTTTGCACCGGGCAGGGCTTTTGCGACCGCTTCCTCGTCGCGGCCATCGACGTAGTCTACCTGCACCTGCATGCGCTTCATAATGGTGCCGAACAGGCGGAACGCATCTGGATAGACATGGCGCACGGCAACAATGCGATCACCCGGCTTAACAAATGCCAGAACACTTGAGGAGATCGCAGCCATACCGCTGGCAAACCCCAGCGCGTCTTCGCCGCCTTCAAGTTTCGCCAGCATTTCTTCAAATGCCCGTACGGTCGGGTTCAGGCCGCGCGTGTAGATCGGGCGAACCTTTTCGCCGCGATAGGAAGCGACCATGTCGTCATAGCTTGGGAAGGTGAAAAGTGATGTCTGCACGATGGGCGGAACCACGGCGTCGAAAGCATTGCCTTCATCGTGGGCAACCGTAAGCGCTGCGAAATCCAGCGGATCCATCCCGTCAGTCATTTGGACATTTCCTTGATGTCTTCCTCGACAATGTCGAGGATTTTGAGTGTTTCCTGCCGAGCGGCTTCAGGGTCCTGAGCCACGATGGCGTTAAAGAGCGTGCGGTGGAACGGAAAGGTTCGCCGCGCGAAGTCGATCCGCTCGAACGGATGATCCCAGAAGTGCAAGAAGGCTTCGCGCATCTGTTCGAGCAATTGTCTGAAAAGCGGATTATGAGTCGCGTCATAAATGGCGAGGTGAAACGCCAGATCTTCCGGACCTGACGTGCCTTCCGCGATATGAACGCGCTCCATCTCATCGAGGTTGCGTTCGATGATAACGAGGTCTTCTGCCGTGCGTTTGCGGGCGGCGACCATGCTGGCCTCGGCTTCGATACCACGGCGCACTTCAAGCGATTGCAGCAATGCATCGCGCAATTGCGCGGGGTCGAATGAAAGCGGCATGTGGATGGTTGCCGCCGAAATCGGCTTCAGCAGATACGTGCCGCTGCCTTTGCGGGCTTCGATCACACCCAGCGCCTGAAAGTGTCGGATTGCTTCGCGAATGGTGGAACGACCGACTGCGAGTGCTGCCATCAGTTCGCGCTCTGCGGGGAGGCGGTCTCCGGCCTGAAGATGCGCTGTCGCGATATAATTGGCGAGCGCGTCCGTTACCTGCCGGGCGCGATCCATCGGCGGTAATGGCGCAATCTGCAGCAGCCTGCGATCTTTCATCCTGCCTCCACTTCACAGACTGGCCTAGAAACTTGAAGCGCAATCAGATCAGACCTGGTTCCCTTATTGGTTTTAAAATTGGTCTGACATCATAGTAATATCGGCAGGAATTCAAGGCTGTCAAGAGCGGTTTATTTGCGAGTGAATGGACTGTTCGCATGCGCATGCTTTTCCGATTGCGCTTCTGCAAGCTTGCTCCTATCAATCGCTGGAAGAGGCAGCGCATCCCGAAAAGTGCGAAGCGGTTTTCGGAACAAGATGCGCGAAAAACAAAGCGCATCCCGAAAAGTGCGAAGCGGTTTTCGGAACAAGATGCGCGAAAACGGAGTGCGGCATTCTGCGTGCCGCGATGGAGGAAATACCCATGCAATTAAAGGCATCCGAGAAGCGGGCGCTTGGCCGCACCGGCCTGACTGTAACCGCGCTTGGTCTGGGTACTGCACCTTTGGGTGGGCTTTATGCGCCTGTTTCCCGTGCTGACGCGGACGCATTGCTGGAAGCCGGTTGGAGCAGTGGTATCCGCTATTTCGACAGCGCGCCGATGTACGGCTACGGCCGATGCGAACACCTTCTTGGCGACATGCTGCGCGAAAAGAGCGAGCGTGCTGTTGTCTCAACGAAGGTCGGGCGCTTGATGGCCAATGAGCGCGCTGGTCGTACCTTACCTCCACCACTGCCGAAAAATCCGTTCGATTCGGGCTGGCACAATGGCCTCAATTTTCGTGAGGTTTTTGACTACAGCTATGATGGCATCATGCGGAGCTTCGATGACAGCCAGCAGCGTCTTGGCTTTCCGGAAATCGATCTTCTCTATGTTCATGATATTGGTCGCGTGACCCATGGCGACAGACACGAACTTCACTGGAATGCGCTGACCAAGGGCGGTGGTTTCCGTGCGCTGACCGAGTTGCGCGCGGCAGGCAATGTCAAGGGTTTTGGTCTTGGTGTGAATGAATGGCAGGTCATTCGCGATGCGCTCGACGAGGCTGATCTTGATTGTTCGCTTCTGGCTGGCCGCTATTCGCTACTCGATCAGGTGTCCGAAAAGGAATTTCTGCCGCTGGCACAAAAGCGTGGCATGGCGCTGGTGATAGCCGGTGTGTTCAACTCCGGTATTCTGGCTGCACCGCGCGGCGGCGAACAGAAGTTCGATTATGCCGACGCGCCTGCTGAAATCATTGCTCGCACCAATCGCCTGCATGATATTTGCGATGAGTATCATGTGCCGCTCGCCGCTGCCGCCATGCAGTTCCCGATGATGCACGAGGCCGTCAGCTCTATTCTGATCGGTGTTCGTTCGCCGGAACAGATCAGGCAGAATGTCGTCTGGTTCGAGCAGTCGATCCCGGGCGAATTCTGGACGACGCTTCGCTCGGAAGGTCTCATTTCCTAATCATGACTTCCAAAATTCTCTGCGTTGGTGCCCTCACCATGGACACCATTCTCCGCCTTGATGAACTCCCACACGCGGCAGGTAAATATCTGCCGCGCGAAGCCGTGGAAATCGCAGCCGGCATGGCTTCAAGTGCAGCCGCTGCGATTGCCCGGCTTGGCGGTGATGTGGCGCTCTGGGCTTCTGCCGGGGTTGATCCGGTGGGTGATCGCGCTGTTGCAGAGCTTGAAGCCGAAGGCATTGATTGTGCCTATATCCGGCGGCTGGAAGGCGCGCGCACGGCATTTTCTTCGATCCTTGTCGATGCGAATGGTGAGCGCATCATCGTGCCGTTTTATGATCGCAGGCTTGCAAGTCCATCTGATCCGGTGCCGCCGATTACGGCAGGAGCCTATGCTGCCGTCATGACCGATGTTCGCTGGCCATGGGCTGCTGAAACGGCGCTGCGTGCGGCACGCGATGCAGGTATTCCGGCGATACTTGATGCTGATACGGCACCCGTCGAACTGCTGGAAACGCTGTTGCCGCTTGCAACTCATATTGTGGCGTCAGAACCTGCTGCCATCAGTGTTGCGGGCACAACGGATTTAGTCGAATGTGTACGTATTCTCAGCAATCGCTATGATGTTTTCACGTCTGTTACTGGTGGCGCAGATGGCTGCTATTGGGCGGAAGGTGCTGGCAAGCCTGTTTCCCATGTGGCCGGTTTCAAGGTCGATGCGGTGGATACGCTGGCTGCGGGCGACGTCTTTCATGGTGCTTTCGCGCATGGTCTGGTTGAGGGCAGGAAGATTGCCGACATCATCCGTTTTGCCAATGCCGCTGCCGCCATCAAATGCGCGCGCTTTGGTGGACGCGCTGGTTCACCGAGTCAGGCCGAAGTTGTTTCCTTCATTGAAACCGGCATTGTTCCAGTCCGATAATCTCTAAATCCTTCCCCCAAAATGACGCGATTGCACACTGAACTCGAATTGACTCTTTACTAACATGTTAGTATGTGCAAACTTAAAGTTCAAATTTGGGAGGAGCCAGTTTTGGCACATAACAATTCCGGGCAGGAGCGCTTCGGGCTCTCTGCAGCGCTCACGACGCCATTCGATGCAGATGGCAAAATCGATGTCAGCCGTGCGCTGAAGCACGCACGCGCACGCCTTGATAATGGCTGCTCAAGCGTAACCCTGTTCGGCACGACCGGCGAAGGTTCGTCGATTGCCGATGCCGAGCGCGCCGCCCTTCTTGATGCGTTTATCGCGCAGGGCTTTCCTGCCGCCAATATCGTTGTTGGCGTTATGGAGAACTCGGTTGCCGATGCGGTTCTTCAGGCAGGTGATGCGTTGCGTCGCGGCTGCAAGGCCATCCTTCTGGCGCCGCCTTCCTATTTCAAGAACCTCTCCGATGAGGGCCTGTTCGACTGGTTCTCGGCAGTCTTCAAAGGTTTGGGTGAAGATGCGCGCAGCATCATTCTCTACAATATTCCGTCGGTGACTGCGGTTGAACTGTCGGTCGATCTCATCGGTCGTCTGCGTGCGGCTTTCGGTGACATTATTACGGGCGTGAAGGATTCGTCCGGTAATTGGGCCTATACGGAAAAGCTGCTTGCAGCCCACAAGGATATTGCGATCCTGATCGGCGATGAACGCGACCTTGCGGCCGGTGTGCGTCTCGGCGGGCAGGGTGCGATTTCCGGCATGGCAAATCTGTTCCCGCACCGCCTGCTGCGCATGATCAATGACGGTCAGGATGATGCCGAACTGGTCGATGCCGTGCAGCGGTTGTTGAACTATCCCGTAACGCCTGCGGTCAAGGCCATGGTGGCGCGTCATACGGGTGACAAGGAATGGCGTCGTGTACGTGCGCCGCTGATTTCGCTGAATGATGCGGAATTCGATGCAATTGGCAGTGTATTCGACCGTCTGCATATGGCAAAAGCAGCTTGAGGGCGGCATAAGCCTTGGAGGATAGAGGGGAACGGCTTTGGCGGAAGATCATAACGAACCGGTGAAACTGCGGGATAAGGCTTATCAGAGCTTCACCCAGCATTTGCTGGCGCGCGATTTCCATCCGGGCCAGTTCGTTTCACAGCGCCAGCTCGTCACCATGACGGGCTTGCCGCTGGGAGCTATCCGCGAACTGATCCCGCGTCTTGAAGCGGAAGGTCTTATCAAGACCGTGCCTCAGCGCGGGCTCCAGATCGCCCATATTGACCTCAATCTGATCCGTGAAGCGTTTCAGTTCCGGCTTTTCATCGAGAAAGAGTCGGTTGCGATTTTTTGTCAGTCGGCTTCCGACGAGTTGCTGCGTTCATTGCGTGCGGAGCATGAGGAAACGCTGGAGCGTGCAAAGGCAGAAGGCGAAACGCCGGAGCTTGAAGAACGGGCGCAGAATATCGACTGGAGCCTGCACGATACGATTGTCGGCTCGCTCGACAATGAAATCATCTGGCGTGCCTATCAGACGAACACCATCAAGATGCGTCTGATCAATCAGGAGCGTTTCCGCATCACCGGACGTGTTATCCCGGTCATGCAGGAGCATCTGGCTGTGCTTGCTGCTATTGAAACACGCGATCCGCAGACAGCCATGGATGCCATCGCCGTTCACATCAACAATGCGCGCAAGCTGGCTTTGCAGATTTAACAACCAGGGCCGGGCAAGAGGAGTTGCCAGGCCGGAAGAAGGATAGGGGAGGAGCATGTAATGAATCTATTACGTCCAACACGTCGCCAGTTTCTGGCGGGATCAGCAGCAATCGCTGCATCTGGTATGACGGGTATCAGCCCATCTTTCGCCCAGTCGAAAGTCGACTGGAAGAAATTTGCCGGGACCACGCTTGAAGTAAACCTCATCAAGAGCCCGCGAGGAGAAATTCTTCAGAAATACCAGAAGGAATTTGAAGAGCTCACTGGCATCAAGGTGCATTCCGAACAGATGCCGGAACAGCAGCAGCGCCAGAAAGCGGTGATCGAGCTGACGTCTGGCCGTCCGAGCTTCGACGTCATCCATATCAGCTATCACGTTCAAAAGCGCCAGTTTGAAAAGGGTGGCTGGCTTGCCGACCTCAATCCGTTCCTGAAGGACCCAACGCTGACCGAGGCGTCGCTGACGGAAGATGATTTCGCAAGCGCTGGTCTGACCTTCGCCAAGGATGCCAATGGCCGTTTCGGCGCACTGCCATTCTCGGTCGATTACTGGATCATCTACTGGAACAAGGAGCTCTTTGCCGCAAAGGGCATCGAATTTCCGAAGACCTTCGAAGAGCTGGTCGCAGCCGCTGAAGCGCTCACCGATCCATCGACCAACACCTATGGTTTCGTCGCGCGCGGCATGAAGAATGCCAATGCCCCGGTCTATACCAGCCTTCTGCTCGGCTATGGCAAGCAGTCGGTTGATGCGGATGGCAATCTACAGACTGACTCGGCTGAAGGCATTGAAGCCGCCAAGCTCTATCAGCGCCTGATGACCAAATCGGCACCTCCCGGTGTTGCAGGCTTCAACTGGGCTGAATGCCAGTCGAACTTCCTGCAGGGTCGTGTCGGCATGTGGCTCGACGGTATCGGTTTTGCGCCACCGCTCGAAGACCCGAACAAGTCGCGCGTTGTCGGCAAGGTTGGCTATGGTGTCATGCCAGCAGGCCCGAATGCCCAGGCAGCACCGACGACAGGCGATGGCATCGGCGTGACCGAAGCCTCCAAGAACAAGGAAGCCGCATATCTTTACTGCCAGTGGGCCATTTCCAAGGAAATGGGTGCCCGCCTGTTGCAGTCGGGATCGGGCGTTCCGTTCCGCAAGTCAGTCATCGACGATGAGGCCGTGCGCAAGGGCGTCACCATGCCGGAAGGCTGGGTGGAAGCTCTCTCGAAGTCTGCCCCGATCAGCCAGCTCTGCCTGCCGGTCATCGTGCCAGTCACGGAATTCCGCGACATCATCGGGGTCGGCCTTACCAATCTTCTGAACGGTGCGGACGCAGAAGCTGAAATGAAACGCGCGACGGAGGAATTCCGTCCGGTCCTCGCACGGAGCGAAGGAAAATGACATCTGCCGCCCCGACAGGAGCAAAAACGGGAGCTGCTGCCAATGCAGCTTCCTCCACCAAGACTGGCAAGAGCCGCTTGCGGCCGAGCTACTGGCCGTTTGTTCTTCCAGCCTTGATCACCGTCGGGGCGGTGATCGTCTTCCCATGGGTGTTTACACTCTGGATGAGTACCAACCAGTGGCAGCTTGGTGGAGAGCAGAGCTTTGTCGGCTTCGACAATTATCTGCGTCTTGCAGCCGACATGCGCTTCTGGGAATCCATGTGGCATACGGTTGTCTATACGGTTCTGTCGGTCGTGGCTCCGATGGTTTTAGGCACGATCGCAGCGCTGGTCTTTGACAGCAAGCTGCCAATGCGCGGGCTCTTGCGCGGCATCTTTGTCATGCCGATGATGGCAACGCCGGTTGCCGTCGCCCTTGTCTGGACGATGATGTATCACCCGCAGCTCGGCGTTCTGAACTATCTTCTGTCGCTGATCGGCATTCCACCGCAGGAATGGATATTCAATCAGAACACGGTTATCCCGTCACTGGTGGCTGTTGAAACCTGGCAGTGGACGCCGCTTGTCATGCTGATCGTGCTGGGTGGCCTTGCCTCCATGCCGCGCGATCCGTTTGAGAGCGCGGAAATCGATGGTGCAAATGGCTGGCAGAAATTCCGCTACATCACCCTTCCGATGATCCTGCCCTTCATCATGGTGGCTGTCATCATCCGCTCGATTGATGCGCTGAAAAGCTTCGACATCATTTATGCGATGACGCAGGGCGGTCCCGGAACAGCGTCGGAAACGATCAATATCTATCTCTATAACGTGGCGTTTTCCTATTACGACATTGGCTACGCATCGGCGATTGCCGTGGTGTTCTTCATTGTCATTATCGCCATGTCACTGGTTCTTCTGGCGCTGCGCCAGCGGACCAAGTGGAACGCTTAAGGACCGGTCATGGCAAGCAAGTCTATTCTTTCAAAGCTTGGCACTGCACTTCTTGTGTTCATCATCGTGTCGCCGGCAATCTTCTTCTTCGTCTGGATGCTGTCGCTTTCGCTGAAATACGAAATCGACAACGGTGCTTACCCGCCGATCCTGATACCGGAACGCTTTGCCTGGTCGAACTACACCGATATCTTTGCGGCCAACGACTTCCTGCTCTACTTTTGGAACAGCCTTCTCGTGACCGGTATGGCGACATTGCTTGCGCTGCTGGTTGGTGTTCCGGCAGGCTATGGCATCGCACGGCTCAAGGCGCATAAATCGGCAATCGTCATCATGATTGCACGTATGACGCCGGGTCTTTCTTACCTGATTCCGCTGTTCCTGCTGTTCCAGACGCTGGGTCTGCTCGGTACACTCTGGCCGCAGATCATCATCCATCTGGTCGTCACCGTTCCAATCGTGATCTGGATCATGATCGGTTATTTCGAGACAACACCGATGGAGCTTGAAGAAGCAGCCATTATCGATGGTGCTTCCTCGTGGCAGGTGTTCATGAAAGTTGCACTCCCGATTGCCAAGCCCGGCGTTGTGGTGTCGCTCATCCTCGCGGTGATCTTCTCGTGGAACAATTTCGTTTTCGGCATCGTGCTCGCAAGCCGCGAGACACGCACCCTGCCGGTCGCAGTTTACAACATGCTGTCCTTTGAACAGGTCAGTTGGGGGCCACTTGCCGCCGCGGCGCTTGTGGTGACATTGCCGGTCCTGTTGCTAACCGTTTTCGCACAGCGCCAGATCGTTGCAGGTTTGACCGCAGGCGCCGTCAAATAAGAGTTGAGGTTCAAGATGGCATCTGTATCCATCCGAAATGCAATCAAGAAATATGGCAATGTCGGCGTGTTGCACGGCGTGTCCGTGGATATTCAGGACGGCGAATTTGTCGTACTGGTCGGCCCGTCGGGCTGTGGAAAATCCACGCTTCTGCGCATGATCGCAGGGCTTGAGGAAATCAGCGATGGTGAAATCGCCATTGGCCCGCGCGTCGTCAATGATCTGCGCGCCAAGGAACGCGATATCGCCATGGTGTTCCAGAACTATGCGCTCTATCCGCATATGACGGTGGCCGACAATATGGGCTTCGCGCTCATGCTGAAAAACGCGCCGAAGGAAGAACGCGACAGCCGTGTCAATCGTGCAGCAGAAATCCTCGGCCTCAACAAGCTGCTCGACCGCTTCCCCCGCCAGCTTTCCGGCGGTCAGCGCCAGCGTGTGGCTATGGGGCGTGCGATTGTTCGCGATCCACAGGTGTTTCTGTTTGACGAACCGCTCTCCAATCTTGACGCCAAGCTGCGCGTGCAGATGCGCGGCGAGATCAAGGGCCTGCATCAGCGTCTCAAGACCACCACGATTTACGTGACCCACGATCAGATCGAAGCCATGACCATGGCCGACAAGATCGTTGTCATGCGCGATGGTCTGGTGGAGCAGATCGGTGCGCCGCTCGATCTTTATGATCGTCCGGCCAATATGTTTGTCGCTGGCTTCATTGGTTCGCCATCGATGAACTTCGTCAACGGCAAGATCGAAGAAGGTTCGTTTGTGGCTGATGGCGGCATCCGTCTGCCGCTGCCTGAAGGCGATTATTCAAGTCTTTCGGGCAAGGCCGTTTACGGTATGCGCCCTGAGCACATGAAGATTGCCGATAACGGCGTGCCGGTCACAGTCGAAATCGTTGAGCCGACCGGTTCGGAAATCATGGTTATGGGCAAGCTCGGCGATCAGCCGGTTACCTGTCTGTTCCGCGAGCGCCTGACGGTGCGTTCCGGCGATGTGCTGACCATTGCGGTTGATCCGGCAACAAGCCATGTGTTTGAGCCGGAAAAAGGTAAACGCGTCAGTCGCTAAATCATCTGTCAGCAATGAAAAACGCCGGGCTTTTGCCCGGCGTTTTTGATATTTGTTTTACGCGCATCTTATCCGAAAACCGGTTCCCACTTTTCGGGATGCGCTCTATTCCGCAGCCTCTTTCACGGCCATCGGATTGTTCGGATGGGTCGTCCAGTTGGCATATTGTGCCGGGATCGGTGCCTTGGTGCGCGGATCGAAATCACCGATCTGCTCCATGGTGATGCAATCCTCGACCGGGCAGACATTGACGCAAAGATTGCAGCCAACGCATTCCTCATCGATGACCTCAAAGTGCCGCGCACCATTCACCAGATTGGTGATTGCCTGATGCGAGGTGTCCTCGCAGGCAATATGGCAACGCCCGCATTTGATGCAGAGATCCTGATCGATCCGCGCCTTGGTGACATAATTGAGGTTGAGATATTGCCAGTCGCTGACATGCCCCACAGCCATGCCACGGAAATCATCGAGCGTCTGATAGCCTTTGCTATCCATCCAGTCGGAAAGACCGTCGATCATTTCTTCAACGACCTTGAACCCATAGGTCATAGCAGCGGTACAGACCTGAACCGTGCCGCAGCCGAGCGCGATAAATTCGGCTGCATCGCGCCATGTGGTAATCCCGCCAATGCCTGAAATCGGCAGGCCATGCGTTTCAGGATCGCGCGCTATTTCCGCCACCATGTTGAGCGCAATCGGCTTCACTGCCGGGCCGCAATAGCCGCCATGGCTCCCGCGACCATCAATGGATGGGACCGGCGACATGCTGTCGAGATCGACCGACACGATGGAATTGATGGTGTTGATCAACGACACGGCATCTGTACCCGCAGCATGGGCACCGCGTGCGGGCTTGCGAATATCAGTGATGTTCGGCGTCAGTTTGGTGATCACTGGCATTCGGCTATATTGCTTGCACCACTTGACGACCATGGCGACATATTCCGGCACCTGGCCAACAGCCGCACCCATGCCGCGTTCGCTCATGCCGTGCGGACAGCCGAAGTTCAGCTCAATGCCATCTGCGCCGGTTTCTTCCACCAGTGGCAGAATAGCTTTCCATGCTTCTTCTTCGCAAGGCACCATGATCGAAGCGATCAGTGCGCGGTCGGGCCAGCGCATCTTCACTTCTTTCATTTCACGCAGGTTCACTTCCAGCGGCCGGTCGGTGATCAGCTCGATATTGTTGAGACCCAGCAGGCGCCGGTCGGCACCATGGATCGCGCCATAACGCGGACCATTGACGTTGACCACCGGCGGGCCTTCAGCCCCCAGCGTTTTCCAGACCACGCCACCCCAGCCAGCCTTGAAAGCCCGTTCGACATTGTAAGCTTTGTCGGTCGGCGGAGCCGAAGCCAGCCAGAACGGGTTTGGAGACTTGATGCCGAGGAAGTTCGTTGAAAGATCAGCCATTTTTACTCTCCTCAGCCCTGTTCCTGGCCCAATGGCACACTGCGGTCGTGCGAAGCAGACGGGGAGGGCGCATGAAGTGCGCCGCCCGACAACACCGCATCGGCAAAGCCTTCAATCGCTTCGGGACGTTTTGTCAGCGTCGCATGGATGGATTCTGCTGCAACCTTGCCGTCTTCCACCGATGCAACGGTCAGATCCTGACCACCTGCAACGCAGTCGCCCCCAGCCCATATGCCCTCAACGGATGTACGACGATCTTCATCGACGCTGATGCGTCCTTTGGAAAGCCCGATACCTGAACCCGCTAGCGGCTCCGGTTCAAACTTCTGGCCGATTGCCTTGAAAACCTGATCGGCTTCAAGAATGAGATATTCGCCGGTGCCGGAAAGCTTGCCGCTATCGGTATTGGTGTATTCAAAGACCACGGCATTGACCGTGTCGTCTTCGCTCCGCTCAAGTGCATGCGGCTGCAACCAATGACGGATCACCACACCATGAATCTGCGCCAGTTCCTGCTCATAGGCACTGGCGTTCATGTTTTCCTGACCGCGACGATAAACGATGGTCACGTTTTCAGCGCCGAGCTTCTTGGTCTGGATGGCGACGTCTACAGCGGTCATGCCGCCACCGATAACCACGACATTGCGGCCAACGGGCAGAGACGAGAGGTCTTTTGCCTGTCGCAGATTGGCGATGTAATCGACGGCATCGATCACATTGGGCGCATCTTCGCCCGCCAGTCCGAGATCATTCACGCCAGGCATGCCCATGCCGAGGAAAACTGCATCATAGCCAGATTTCAAGGCTTCAATGGTGATGTCCTGACCAAGCGTCTGGTTATATTCGACGTTGATCGCGCCGATTTTGAGCACGAATTCGAGTTCGCGCTGGGCGAAATTATTGACCGTCTTATAGGCGGCAATACCATATTCATTGAGCCCGCCGCCCTTGGGCCGCGCTTCAAAAATCGTCACCTGATGACCATGCATGGCAAGGCGATGAGCCGCAGAGATACCCGCCGGACCGGCACCAACAACAGCGATGTGTTTGCCGGTTTCAGGCGCGCGCTTGAATGGATGATTGCCGGTTTCCATCAGAACATCGGTGGCATAGCGCTGCAATTCACCAATCTTGACCGGCTTGCCTTCCGAAGTTTCGCGAACGCACACTTCTTCGCAGAGCGTTTCTGTCGGGCAAACGCGGGCGCACATGCCGCCAAGAATGTTTTCCGAAAGAATGGTCTTTGCGGCGCCTACCGGATTGCCAGCATTGATCTGCCGAATGAACAACGGAATGTCGATGCTGGTCGGGCAGGCATTCATGCACGGTGCGTCGTAGCAGAAATAGCAGCGATCCGATTCCACAATGGCTTCATGCTTGGTAAGCGGCGGATGCAGATCGTCGAAAACATGCGCGTAGTCGGCCTTTTCAAGCCGCGCCCCACGGATGTCAGGCCCGTTTGCGTGTCTCGGATTATCGACTGCATCAATAGGCGAATTCTCTGCTGATCGCATGGATCGCATCTCCCATTTTTGCTTGCGTTTTGGCGCGGGTTCCCTTTGCGCGCCTCAACTATTCCGGGCTGCGATCTTTGTCGTCATATGATGCCCGTTAATGACAGGATGACAGATTTTCACGGAAGGTCAAATTTTTTATCATATGGTCAATTTATGAGGATTCCGCACTACAAATGCAGAAAAGGCCCGGCTGTAGGAGCGCGGGCCTTTGACATTCAACTAAAATGCGAAATCAAAGCGGATCGGATTTGAGACCGTCCGGCGTCGCTTCCGAGACCGGGAAAGTTTGGGGTTCTTTGGGTAGTGCCGGGCGCGAACTCAGCACCAGAGCGCAACCTGCAATGATGATAGCAGCGCCGACAAACTGAATCACGGAAAGCTGCTCCTTCAGGAACACCGCACCGACCAGAACTGCGATGACTGTCACCACAAATTCAACGCTGATGGCTTTTGTCGGTCCGACATTTCCGACCAGTTTGAAATAAAGCACATAGGTAAGCGCGCTCATCACACATGCCGAAATCAGCAGGTAAGCAAAATCAACCGGCCCCGGCATGGCTGGCACAGGGACGGCAACGATCAATGGCAAGCTCAGAATGCCGCCAAAGACGAATGCGCCGATGGTGGTTTCCCATGAGCCGGTGCCGGAAAGACGGCGGCTGGCATAGTTGCTGCCGAAAGCTGCAGAAAAACAGGAGAAAAGCACAGCAATACAGCCCATGATGAAGGCCGGCGTGACAGCAACGGCAGGGAAGCCAACCAGAAGCACGATGCCGGTCACGCCAAGCAGCAGGCCGATAAGGCCACGCGAGGTGATGCGTTCAAGACCCCAGAGCTGGCTGATAACCATCGAGAAAAGCGGAATGGATGCAACGCAGATAGCGGCCATCGCCGTGCCGATCAGCGGCGTACCATAGGAAAGGCCGATCAGTTGCCCCGCCACCGTTGTTGCGCCGACGACTGCGAAAGGTTTCCATCCGGCATGAAAATCAAGTTTGCGTCCGGAAAGTTTCGCGATTGCAAAAAGCGTTCCGGCGGCAATGAAGGAGCGGAAAGTGACCGCGCCAACCCAGCCGAAGGCTTCGACCACGCGCAGCACGACGAGGAACGATAGTCCCCATGCTACGGCAAGAAAAATATAGGTCGCGATATCTCTGGGTTTCATGCCAGCAGGCTTTCAAGACGTATTGCGAATTATCGCATACCGGATTGTTAGGGAGCGCCGTTGCAGCTTTATAAGAGTGAAGCCGGATCAGGTCGTTTTTGCGGCGGCGTTCGATGCCGCTTCTGCGATATTGGCAAAGAAGCGGTCCGCGATCTTTCGCGCGACCGAACCGAGCAATTTCGTGCCGATCTGTGCCACCTTGCCACCGGCATCGCCACGTATGGCGTAGGATAAAATCGTGCCGTCACCATCTTCGTCCAGGCGCACATCCGTCGCACCATGCGCGAAGCCGGCTATGGAGCCTTCACCATGGCCGGAGATCGTATAGGAGACCGGCGGTTTCATATTCGACAATTCTAGAATGCCGTGAAAGCGAACCTTCAGAATCCCAAAGCTCACTTTGAGGGCGGCGCGTATCTCTGTTTCCGAAATACGCTCGATATCTTCGCAACCGGGAATGCAGGATTTCAGCGTTTCGATGTCGTTCAACGCATCCCAAACTGCTTGTCGTGGCGCCGCAATCCGCTCTTCTCCGGTCAGGTCCATGCTTCACTCCGAGGTGGATCACCCTAAATTGATCAATATGGTGTATATGACACTCTGTCCAAATTGGAAGTTCGGTAATTTATTTGCCGCAAATCTTCTCTAAAGCGCTTAATGTCCGCAATTAAATCGATTTGATTCGGGAGTAGCATCATGGCAAGAGACGCGACGAAGCTTGAAGCAACGGTCGCAAAGCTTAAAAAGCACTGGGCAGATTCGGCCCCGCACGATATGCGCGCGGCGTTCAAATCAGACCCGGGCCGGTTCGAGCGGTATTCGCTATCCCTGGATGACCTTCTGTTCGATTGGTCAAAATGCCGGGTCAACGACGAAACGATCGGTCTCCTCAAGGAACTGGCTGTTGCTGCCGATGTTGAAGGCCGTCGTGCGGCGATGTTTGCGGGTGAGCACATCAACAACACGGAGGACCGTGCCGTTCTCCATGTCGCGCTGCGCGATACTTCCTCGAAGGAAGTGCTCGTTGACGGGCACAATGTTCTGCCTGACGTGAAGGAAGTGCTCGACCGTATGGCTGCATTTGCGGACGGTATTCGGTCGGGTGCCATCAAGGGAGCGACCGGAAAGAAGATCACCGATATAGTCAATATTGGCATTGGCGGGTCCGACCTCGGACCTGTCATGGCAACTCTGGCTCTTTCACCATATCATGATGGCCCTCGTGCGCATTTTGTCTCCAATATCGACGGCGCGCACATTGCAGATACGCTTGGCATCCTCGATCCAGCAACAACGCTTGTCATCATTGCTTCCAAGACGTTCACGACCATCGAAACAATGACCAACGCGCAGACTGCGCGCAAATGGGTGGCGGAAGCGCTTGGAGAAGCGGCTGTGGGCGCCCATTTCGCCGCTGTCTCAACCGCACTGGACAAGGTCGCTGCCTTCGGCATTGCTGAAGACCGGGTCTTCGGTTTCTGGGACTGGGTTGGCGGACGTTATTCCGTATGGTCGGCTATCGGCCTGCCCGTGATGATTGCGATTGGGCCGGAGGATTTCCGCAAGTTTCTGGCAGGTGCGCATTCGATGGATGTGCATTTCCGAGATGCTCCGCTGGAAAAGAACTTAGCCGTTTGGCTGGGCCTTATCGGGTACTGGCATCGTGCGATCTGTGGCTATGGCAGCCGGGCGATCATTCCCTACGACCAGCGTCTTGCCCGTCTCCCTGCCTATCTGCAGCAGCTGGATATGGAATCGAATGGCAAGAGCGTCACGGTCGATGGCAAGCCGGTTTCCGGTCCCACCGGCCCGGTTGTATGGGGTGAGCCTGGTACGAACGGCCAGCACGCTTTCTTCCAGCTTCTGCATCAGGGCACCGACACCATTCCGCTCGAATTCATCGTTGCGGCAAAGGGCCATGAAAAGCACCTCGACCATCAGCATGAAATGCTGCTGGCGAATTGCCTTGCACAGTCCGAGGCCTTGATGAAGGGGCGTACCCTTGATGAAGCGCGGGCGCAGTTGAAAGCGAAGAACCTTCCGGAAAGCGAAGTCGAACGCATTGCGCCGCATCGCGTTTTCTCGGGCAACCGTCCTTCGTTGACGCTGGTTCATGACAAGCTCGATCCGTTCGCTCTCGGACGTCTGGTAGCGCTGTATGAACACCGCGTGTTCGTCGAAGCACAGATTTTCGGCATCAATGCTTTCGATCAATGGGGCGTCGAACTTGGCAAGGAACTTGCCACCGAACTTCTGCCGGTGGTTTCGGGCGAGGAAGCGAGCGACGGTCGCGACGCATCCACACAAGGGCTTGTCGCGCATCTGCACGCGCGAAGGAAAGCTTGACGGCATTCTCTGCACAGCTAGAAATAAAGGAGAGCCGGGTTCGTAACCCGGCTCTCTTCATGAGAAATAAAATGGGAAATGAAATGAAAACCGAGATCGTAAAATTTGCCGGCGATGTACCGGGAAATGCCATCGAGTTGCGCGTGCTGCGCTTTGCAGGCAAGGACAGCGATGCGCCTTCCGCCTATTTGCAATCTTCGCTTCACGGTGCAGAACTTCCGGGGCAGGCGGCTCTTCATTTCCTGGTTCCGATGTTGAAGAAGGCCGCCGATGAAGGGCGCATTCTTGGCAATATCACCGTTGTTCCGCAAGCCAACCCGATCGGCTCCAATCAGTGGCAGGCACATCAGCATCTCGGTCGTTTCGAGACGTTTTCGCTGACCAATTTCAATCGCTCTTTCCCGCTGCTGCCGGATTTTGACACCTCTGAACTGCCTGAGCCGGATGCGCCGATTTCGCTGGCACAGCGCTTGAAGGCGACGCTTTTGAAGCTGGCTCTGCCAAATGACATCGTGCTCGACCTGCATTGCGACGACGAGAGCGAAAATTACGTTTATATCGCGGAAGAGTTTGCCGAGGATATGAAGGATCTGGCTATCGCGTTGAACTCGACAGCAATCCTCGCATGGGACACGACTGCTGATGCAGCTTTTGAAGAAGCTTGTGCCCATCCTGTCCTGAAGTTGCCGGCGGACAAGCGCAACATGAAGCGCCGGGCTGTTACGACCGTTGAATTCCGCGGTTTGAGTGATGTTTATGCCGATATGGGCAAAGGCGACGCCGAAGGCCTGTACAAATTCCTCGTGCATCGGGGTGTTGTCCGCGACGACAATGTGAAGCTTGAGACGGAATATAAGGGTCTTGTTACACCGCTTTCGCATGTCGAGATGCTGCGCGCACCGGAAGGCGGCATGGTGTTGTTCCATGTAGCGCCGGGCGATGAAGTAAAGGCGGGCATGAAGCTGGTTACAGTGGTTACGAAGCCGGGTGAACCAGAGGGCGACATCACGCTGACTGCCCCGCAGGACGGGCGCATCCTGACCCGTCGCTCGCTGCGCTATGTTCGTCGTGGGGATGATCTTCTCAAACTGCTTGGCGCGAAGCCTTCTGTTGTCAAGAAACGTGCCGGTGCGTTGGAAGCATGAGCGACAAGCCTTCCGCCGAGCGTATAAAGTCGATCCGTGCCGTCCTGTTCGACAAGGACGGCACATTGATCGATTTCGACCGTACCTGGTTTTCAATCTCGTGGCAGCTTGCGCAGCGCGCTGCAAAAGGTGACGAGATAAGGGCTCGCGCATTGCTCGACGCGGGGGGGTATGACTGGCTGACCGAGCGTTTCCGGGCCAATTCGGTTATCGCCGCCGGTACAGTCGAAGATATCGTTTCGCTCTGGCATCCAGATATTGCGTCGGAGCAGTTGCGCAAGCTTGTCGAAGAATATGATGCTTATTGCGTCACCGAAGGTGCGCGCTCAGCGGTTGCTATTGAAGCTGTTCGCGAAACGTTGGAAGTGCTTCGCACAATGGGCTTCCGGCTAGGCATTGCTACCAATGATTCCGAAGCTGGTGCGCATGCCACCGCCAAAGCTCTGGGTATCCATGGGCTCTTCGATGTCGTGATCGGCTACAACACGGCGGCGCGCCCAAAACCGTATCCCGATCCGCTGCTCTATTTTGCAGAAAAGCTGGGATTGGCACCGGACGAGATCGCCATGGTCGGGGACAATCTGCATGATCTGGAAACAGCCCATGCTGCCGGGGCAGGGCTTGCAGTCGGTGTTCTATCGGGCAATTCTCCTCGTGAGGCGCTGGAGCCTCATGCGGATGTGGTGTTGGACAGCGTGGCTGGACTGCCTGAACTGCTGAAGAGATGAGTGCGGGCTTCCATTCAGAGAATTGAATGGAAGCATCAGGACAATTCATCTTCGATGCTCTTGCGGTGTGATTGGGGTGGAGTAGCATGGCGGGACGTTTAACGTTCCCGAGCTATGTCCATGATCCTGATCGGCCAGTATGATTCCCCTTTTGTGCGGCGTGTCGCTATCGCCATGCGGCTCTACGGCCTGCCATTCGAACATAAACCATGGTCGACATTTGGTGACCGTGACAGGCTTGCGGAGTTTAATCCGCTGAGCCGTGTGCCGACGCTTGTGCTGGATGATGGCGACGTCGTGATCGAAAGCGCGGCGATACTCGACTATCTCGATGAGATCGCAGTCGGCAAGCCTCCGTTGATCGCGCCAAAAGGTGCCGAACGCCGTCAGACATTGAAGATATGCGCGCTTTCGACCGGTCTTGCCGATAAGGCCGTAAGCCTCCTCTATGAAGGTTTGCTGCGAAGCGAAAAATCAAACGTTTGGGTTGAGCGGTGCGAGACGCAGATCGCGCGGGTGCTGGATGTTCTGGAAAGTGATCTTGCAGAACGGAAATCATCGTACTGGTTTGGAGACGATATTGGGCATGCCGATATCGCGGCGGCTTGCGCGCTTCGCTTTCTGCGCGAGGCCCATCCCAATCTCTTTAATGAACAGAAATATCCGGCATTGGCTGGTCTGGCGGCTCGATGCGAAGCGCTAGCACCTTTTCAGGAAATCGTTCAGCCTCTGGCACCGCCCTCTGCATGATTCACTCTGAAACAAATGCGGCCGGATGAAATGTCCGGCCGCATTTGTTTCTGAATTTCAACGTTCTCAGTCGCGAAGTTCGCGGCGCAAAATCTTGCCAACATTGCTCTTTGGCAGGCTTTCGCGGAATTCCACTTCGCGCGGGCGTTTGTAGTTGGTGAGACGTTCGGCACAATAGGCTTTAACCTCGTTTTCGGTCAGGTTGAGGTCACTGCGGACAACGAACAACTTCACGACTTCGCCCGAATGCTCGTTCGGTATGCCGACAGCCGCGGTCTCCACAATGCCTGGATGACCGGCGGCAACTTCTTCGATTTCGTTTGGATAGACATTGAAGCCGGAAACCAGGATCATGTCCTTCTTGCGGTCAACGATCTTGGTGTAGCCGCGTTCGTCCATGAAGCCCATGTCGCCCGTGCGGAAGAAACCATCGGGCATGATCGCGCGCTTGGTTTCATCAGGGCGTTCCCAATATCCCTTCATCACCTGCGGACCGCGCACGCAGATTTCCCCGACCTCACCGAGTGCCAGGTCATTTCCGTCATCGTCACGGATTGCCACATCGGTCGATGGCATGGGCAGGCCGATGGTTCCGGAGAACTCGGTTGCATCGAGCGCGTTGGCGCAGGCGACGGGCGAGGTTTCCGAAAGGCCATATCCTTCCGTGATGTGACAACCGGTCATTTTCTGCCAGCGTTCGGCAACAGGACGTTGCACAGCCATTCCGCCGCCGAGAGTGAGAATAAGAGGTTTGAAATCCAGGGTCTGGAAATCTGGATTATTCATGAGGCCATTGAACAGGGTGTTGAGGCCCGGAAAGATATGGAACGGGTATTTCTTCAGCTCCTTGACGAAGCCAGCAATATCGCGCGGATTGGGAATGAGGATATTTCGCGCGCCGAGCTTGATGCCGATCATCGCATTCACTGTAAGCGCGAAAATATGATAAAGCGGTAGGGCGCACACGAAATTCAGCGCCTTGGGCTTGCCCTTGTTCCGGAATGCAACCTCCATCCAGACATGCATCTGCTCCACATTCGCAAGAATATTGCTATGGGTCAGCATGGCGCCTTTCGAGATGCCTGTCGTGCCGCCTGTATATTGCAGGAAGGCAAGGTCAGAACCTTGAACCGGAATGGGGTTGAAGGACTGGGCACGGCCTTGAGCCAATGCATCCTTGAAACGGATATGTCCCGGAATGTTCCACACCGGCACCATTTTCTTTACGCGGCGCACGACCAGATTGATGATGTGGCCCTTCAAGCCATGCATGTCGCCCATCGACGCGACAATAATATTGGGAACATTGACGGAGTTGAGGGTCTTTTCCACCGTCGACGCGAAGTTTTCCAGAACAATCAATGCCTTGGCACCTGAATCGTTCAACTGGTGTTCCAGTTCGCGTGGCGTATAAAGCGGATTGACGTTCACCACCACGAAACCGGCGCGGAGAATAGCCGTAAACGCAATTGGATAATGCAGGATGTTTGGCATCATCACTGCGACGCGATCACCTTTGACGAGACCACGCGATTGGAGAAACGCTGCGAGTGCGCGTGAGTGCTCGTCCAACTCCTTGAAAGAGAGGTCCTTCCCCATGCAGGTGAAGGCGGGGTTACCGGGGAACTGTCGGCAGGAAGCCAGAATCATATCGCTAATGGAGGACGTCTTGCTGAGATCAATCTCATGCGGAACGCCCGCCGGGTATGACTTCAACCAGATCTTTTCCCGCAGAGACGCACTTTTATCGGCTGTATCTGCCGCGACGGGTTCAACTACGGATGCACTTTGCCCAGTCGTTTTTTTTGCCATTTCTTCTCCCCGGATTGCTCCGTCCTAAGTAGGGTCGCCTGCGCGCCCGCCGTCTCCCAAGCCGCCCGCCCGCGGACAGCCTCCTCAATCATAAATGTGGTCGAGTTTTACTCTCTTCGCAAGAGTTACATTGACGTAAGCGTAAATTAAAAAAGAGTCGAGCGTCTTCCCCAATTTTTAAGTTTAACAATCACAATAGGTTGAAACTTAGCATCGGGGAAAAATAGCAGCTTCGCTAGTGTGGCGAATCCGAAATTCGTCTCACGCGGGAGTGAGGTTGTGTACGAATTTCGGATTCAAAGCCACCACACTAGCCGAGCCATATCACAATTGTGTCGGTCAATCCGTTTGGTGCACTTCAGGCGCCTGATTTCTCAGGGACCGAATAAGTATGGAGATTGCTTTGCCGCCATAGGTTACCAGATCGTAGTTCCTGTCACCCCGCAACCATTCATTGAGGAGACCGCTCAACATGGAAAGCAGGATCGGCGCTGCCGTGTCAGCAGTCCATTCTTTTGAAAGCTCCCCACGTCTGGCAGCCACGTCGAGCAATCCTGCAAACAATGAGAGGACATTGGATCGTGCTTCTCTGAGACGCTCTTCGAGCGGGGCTATTTCGCCAACGAACTCGCATCGCTGGTTGATGATGATGAAAATGTTCTGCTGCCGCTCATCGTTGGAGAAAAGTTGCAGCGCCTGGATAATCGATTGTTCCAGAACATGCATTGGATTGGGGTGATCGACAGCCGCTGCCTGCAACATGATTTCTTCTTGTGGAAACCGGACGCTGCCTATGATTGTGCGGACAATTTCAAGCTTGTCGTGAAAGTGGAAATAAATCGCTCCCCGTGTCACACCGGCATGACAGGCGATTTCCATCAGTGTAGATTGGTTGACACCGCGCTCGAGGAAAACCTGCTCGGCGGCCACCAGAATGGCTTCCCGGGTTTCGGCTGCCTCGGCTTTCGTTCTTCGCATGATTTCTCTCGGATGGATGCAGACTAATGGCCCAATTTGCCAGTGAATCTGGATAACTCATTCGTGATCTGTAATATTAGGTGATTGACTATAACACGGTAGTTCGTGTTTACAAACACTTGTGTATGTTAAATTGGCAGCACCGCGCGACAGCAAGGGCACTCCCATCATGACCATGAACCGTTCTATTCGGCTTTTTGCGGCAGGGGCCGCATTTCTCGTCTTTGCGGGGCAACCCGTTCTGGCGCAAGCACCGGGGGGTGCAACACCGCCTCCGCCACAGGTATCCGTCACTGTGGTCAAGCCGCATGACGTACCTGTTACCTACGAATATGCGGCGCGCATCAGCGCCTATCGCGATGTCCAGGTGCGCGCGCGCGTGGGTGGAATATTGCTTCACCGCAATTTCGTCGAAGGGACGGAAGTCAAAGCAGGCGACGTGTTGTTCGAAATAGACCCGGCGCCTTATGAGGCCGAGCTTGAAAAGGCTCAGGCACAGGTGGCGCAGGCTGAAGCGCAGTATCAGCAATCCATTCGCGATGCTGAACGCGCTGAACAACTCGTCCAGCAGAAGGTGCAGAGCACCGCCGTGCGTGATTCCGCTTTCGCAACGCGCGACCTGAACAAGGCGTCGGTTGCCGCAGCTAAAGCACAGCTTCGCACAGCAGAACTCAATCTGAGCTATACCAAGGTCACCGCGCCCATCAGCGGTATCACCAGCCTTGAGCAGGTGAACGAAGGCAGCCTTATCGGGACAGACGCATCTTCCAGTCTCCTGACCTCGATCATGCAGCTTGATCCGGTTTATGTGAATTTCTCCTTCACAGATACGGAAGCAGCAGAAATCGACCGTTTGCGTGCTGAACGCGGTGCAACGGGTGAAGACGCGGATCGCCTCAAGATCAAGGTCCTGTTCGGCGACGGACAGGCTTACGATCATGAAGGTACGATCGACTTCACCTCGTCGTCGCTCGATACCGAAACGGGCACGCTCGGCGCTCGTGCGGTCGTAGAGAATCCGAATCGTCGCCTGATCCCTGGTCAGTTCGTCCGCGCAGTGATTCTCGGCATTCAGGTCAAGAACGCTATCACGATCCCGAAGGCTGCATTGCTTCAGGGCCCGCAAACGCAGTTTGTATATGTCGTCAACAAGGACAACATTGTCGAAGTGCGGCCAATCACGGTTGCTCGTGAACTGAGCGACGCATGGCTGGTTTCCGAAGGTCTCAGCGCAGGCGATCGGGTTATTACCGAGGGCCTTATCAAGGCAGCTCCGGGTAAGCCCGTGAATCCGGTCGACGCAGCTACTGAAGCAAGCAATCAGACATCGCCCGATAAGGCTGGTGCTGATGCTGGCAAAGAACAGGCGGCAGGCAAGCAATGAATAGATTCTTCGTCGACCGCCCCGTTTTCGCGGCGGTCATCTCCATTGTGCTCGTGCTGGCTGGCCTGATCTGTATCCGGATCCTGCCGATTGCGCAGTACCCTGAATTGACGCCGCCACAGGTCGTCGTCAGTGCAACCTATCCCGGCGCAAGTGCCGAAACGGTGGCGCAGACTGTTGCTGCGCCATTGGAACAGCAGATCAACGGCGTCGAGAACATGCTTTATATGCAGTCCTCGAGCCTTGGTAGCGGTACGATGCAGTTGACCGTGACCTTCGCTCTGGGCACTGACCCGGATCAGGCCACCATCAACGTCAACAACCGCGTGCAGCGTGCGACCTCGTCGCTTCCGCAGGAAGTTCAGCGTCTCGGTGTCACGGTGGACAAGCGTTCCACCACGATTCTCGGCATGGTCGCCATGTTCTCCGACAGCGATCGGTATGACCGCACCTATGTCGGTAACTACGCGCTTCTAAACGTGGTCGATGACCTCAAGCGTTTGCAGGGTGTTGGCGATGTGCAGCTACTTGGCAATATCGATTATTCGATGCGTATCTGGCTGCGTCCAGACAAGCTGGCGCAGTATAATCTGACCCCAAGCGATGTCTCGACGGCCATTCAGGAGCAGAATGCGCAGTTTGCAGCAGGCCGCTTCGGTGACCAGCCTGACCCGCAAGCTGGTCCGTTCACCTATACGGCGACCACGCAAGGGCGTTTGCCGGATGCTGCGGCTTTCGAGAACATCATCCTGCGTTCCAGCTCCAACGCCGCAACGTTGCGTCTCAAGGATGTCGCGCGCGTCGAGCTCGGCACGGAAAGTTATCTCGTCGACAGTAATCTTAACGGCACGTCTGCTGTCCCGATTGCAATCTATCTGCAGCCGGGTGCGAACGCGCTCAATACGATGGAACTCATTCAGAACCGTATGAATGAGCTGAAGGCGAGCTTCCCGGCTGGTATCGACTACTCGATCCCCTTTGATACGACAAAGTTCATCAAGGTTTCCATCGAGGAAGTGGTTCACACCTTCATCGAGGCGATCATTCTCGTCGTGCTGGTGGTTTTCATCTTCCTGCAGAACTGGCGGGCGACACTTATTCCCATCATCGCAGTGCCGATCTCGATCATTGGTACTTTCGCGGGCATGTATGTGCTTGGCTTCTCCATCAACCTCCTGACGCTTTTCGGCCTGGTGTTGGCAATCGGTATCGTGGTCGATGACGCCATTGTGGTTCTGGAAAACGTCGAACGTATCATGACGACCGAGAAACTGTCGCCACGCAAGGCCGCCATCAAGGCAATGGGCGAAGTGACAGGACCGGTTGTCGCGATTGTTCTCGTGCTTTGCGCCGTGTTTATTCCAGTGGCCTTCATGGGCGGTCTTGTCGGCGAAATGTACAAGCAATTCGCCGTCACCATCGCGATTTCGGTGACGTTGTCCGGTCTTGTGGCTCTGACACTGACACCGGCGCTCTGCGCACTGATCCTGAAGCCTGGCCATCACGAGCCAATGCTGCCGTTCCGCATCTTCAACCGCTTCTTCGAGCGGGTGACAGACGGCTATTCTCGTGGCGTTCGCTTCTTTTTGAAGCGCGCCGCAATCGGTCTGATCATTTTTGCAGGCCTTCTTGGCGCTACCTACTATCTTTTCGAGAGGGTGCCGGGATCGCTGTTGCCTGACGAGGATCAGGGGTTCCTGTTCAGTGTTGCGGTACTTCCTCCTGCGGCCTCTCTGGAGCGCACAACGGCGGTTCTGGATCAGGCAAGCGCGAATATCCGGAAAAGCCCGGCTGTGGAAAGCGTCTTTGCGGTATCCGGTTTCGACCTTCTGTCGGGCGGTCTGAAAACCAGTGCGGGCACGATGTTCATCATGCTCAAAGACTGGAAAGAGCGTACGACACCTGAGACTGATGCACGCAATCTTCCCGGCGCGATCATGGCGATGAATTCGGGCATCAAGGACGGGCTTGTTCTGGCGTTCAACCCACCTCCGATCATGGGCCTCAGCACGACCGGCGGTTTTGAACTCTATGTTCAGGATCGTACAGGCGGTGGTGTGGAATCGCTGACACGTGCGACCAAGCTCATTACCGAAGCTGCGGCCAAGCGGCCGGAGTTGCAGGGCGTTCGTACGACGTTTGATCCGAACGTTCCCCAGTATGACATCCAGCTTGATCGCGAAAAGGCGAAGGCTATGGGTGTGCCGATCAACTCCGTATTCACTGCAATGCAGGCGACGTTCGGCAGCCTCTACGTCAACGACTTTACGCTGTTTGGCCGCAACTATCAGGTCAACCTGCAGTCGGAAGCCGAGTTCCGTCGCGATCCAAGCGATCTCAAGCATGTCTTCGTGCGAGCCAATTCTGGCAGCATGATCCCGCTTGATGCCCTTGTGACCGTCAAGCGTATTGTCGGCCCCGATCAGCTGGAACGCTTCAATGCCTTCAACGCAGCGAAGATTACCGGTAATCCGGCACCGGGTTTCACCTCTGGTGACGCGATCAAGGCAATGCAGGAAGTGGCGGCGGAAGTTCTTCCGCAAGGCTATCAGATCGCATGGACCGGCTCGGCCTATCAGGAAGTGACCACCAGCGGCACCGGCACACAGGCCATGATCTTTGGTCTTGTCATGGTGTTCCTGATCCTTGCTGCACAGTATGAACGCTGGAGCCTGCCGCTCGCCGTCATCACCGCGGTACCTTTTGCTATCTTCGGTGCGCTGTTGGCGACCGATCTGCGCGGGTTGACCAATGACGTGTATTTCCAGATTGGTCTGGTGACACTCATAGGTCTGGCGGCGAAGAACGCGATTCTGATTGTGGAATTCGCGGTGCTTGAACGAGAGACGGGCAAGTCCGCTATCGAGGCGGCAGCGTCGGCAGCTCGTTTGCGCTTCCGTCCGATTGTGATGACCTCGCTGGCCTTCATTCTTGGCGTGGTGCCGCTCGCAATCAGCACGGGTGCCGGTTCGGCAAGCCGTCACTCGATCGGTACGGGCGTTATCGGCGGCATGTTGGCAGCAACGTTTATCGCTACGTTCTTCATTCCGATGTTCTACAGCCTGATAGCGCGCAAGCCTCCGAAGAAACCGGAGGATGAAGATGTGAATGAAACAACTGGTCCGAATGGACCAGCTGACAACCAGATCTAGCCAGTTTCTAGAGCCAAACAAAAGCCCCGCCGAAAGGCGGGGCTTTTTGCATCAGCCTATGCTTGCACTCCTCGGCAAGGCTGGAAATGCTCTAGAACAGCGATGCGATACTCTGAACGATTGCCCAGCCTAGAAACGTTGCCGGTACGCTGAGTGCCGCAAGCATGATGCCGAGAAACACGTAGGCAGCCTCATTGGGCGAGCGCTTTGTTTGCTCCGGAGCCTTGTGCCATTGAGCAGGTACACCATCGAACATTGTATAAATCCTCCTTCTCCCTCAATTTGATTATTGATGAGAAGGCGATATGTTCAAGTCAAAATAAATAGATGTATTTATTGATGTTTTTATGTTAGAAGTGGCCCAATTCACGCTGAGGAACACGTGAATATGCCGATCTTTGGACCTTAATTTGTGCTTATATATTTGATAGAAAATAATTTTACTTTTGTACTGTAAGTATCGATATATCCGAAGTTTCAAAAATATCTGAAAACTCGCTTAGTGGTGAGTCTTCTCTGCGTCAAAATGGCACGCGATGGGTGGCCTGATTTTACCGGCCAAATTTGACTGATACTCGGCTCAATAAAAGCTGTTGGGAAAATAGCGCAGGTAGAGCTCAGTCAGCGTGCCTTTCTGCTGCAATGCCTGGAGGGCATTGTTAAAGGCACTGACAAGGGGAGCGTTTTTCTGAGCAACTGCAATGCTAAGACCAGAACCAAGATATTGTGGCGCAAGGTAGGGGCCAGCTGCGAAGGAGCAGCATGCATAACCTTCTGGGCTGTTCAACCACATGGAAAGTGACATGCCGTCGTGGAAAACAGCGCCAACCTTGCCGCTCTTGAGGTCAGCGAGCATGAGTGAAGCATCCGCATAAGGCTTGGCCAGAGCTTGAGGAAAATAGCTTTTCAGCAATTGCTCATGAGCCGTGCCTGCGACCACGCCAACGGTCTTGCCCTTCGTGGCTAAAACTGGATCATCGTTGAAGGCATTTGCATTGGTCGTCGCAAATCGCGCAGGCAGTCGCATATAGGACCGCGAATAGACGAACTGCCCCCGGTTCATTTCGGTTGGCTTCCACCCGGCTATGATGGCTTCTGCCTGTCCGCTAAGCAGTCGTTCTTCAAGTTCATTCCAGGGGACAGCTTCAATCTGACAGATATCGTCGACACCCAGTTGACGGCAAAGGGCTTTGGCAAGGTCGACATTATAGCCTGCAAGTTGGCCCTGATCGCCCAGCATGTTGAACGGGGGGAAGTCGACGGTTGTAATGAATCTCAGACGGTTGAGCGCTTGCAGGGACGGCAATGGCAGGCGCTCCTTCTGGTTGATAAAGGAGGGAGCTTCCGGCTGTCTGTCTGAAGCCTGAGCACCATGAACGCCACATGCAAATACCAGCGCGATCAGCAGTCTTGGAAGATAGGATTTCATGGCCCGATTTTGCTCCGTTTCCCTATAATTTCGCGTTAACTGAAAAATTGAGCGACGAGCAATATTCAACGAAGGTTCAATGAAAATAAAGGTTGCAATTCTTTTGCAGTATAATACCTTCCGATTGTAATTTTACCGCAATAATCATTTAATAAAACTGGCGGTAAATAATATATAAGTAAATTAATAAAGCATAACATATGAGTATTCATTAGTGCGGGGGTGCTATGAGTAGCGGATCGATTGCATTCGATCTGGAGATATGCAGTGCCATATCAGCCAGATTGGAACAATGTGGCGTGTCTAGAGATGCGTTGTTGGCGGCCTATAGTACGGCCACTCACCATGGAACATCTTATTGCGTGGAATTGGTTCAGCGAGGTGCCGTCGCAGAACCCATCATTTATGAAGCTATTGCCGATCTTCTCGGACTGGAATTCACAAACGAGGCCTTACCGTCTCGCATTTTCGTTTCGGGCGAAGAGAAACCGTCGGCTTTCGTTGAGGTCGGGCAGGTTATAGTGCTCGGTGCAGACGGAGGTAGCTACCTCTACATTGCGCCATCGGAAAGCCGTATCAGAACGCTTCGAGATCATATTCTTGCGTCACCGCAGTTGAAGAACCGGATACGTATCTGCACGCCGACACTTTTGAAACAGATCATGCGGCAACGACATCAGAAGGATCTGATAGCAAGGGCCCATGAAATGACGCCGCAGTCACTTTCGGCTGCACGCGTTCTGGATACGCCGCAGGCATTTATCATTGCCATGGCACTCTATGCGGTCTTCGCCTGCATGTACAATTGGCCGGGGATCACTCTTCTGGTGCTCCACGTTGCGCTGTCGGTATTCTTCTTCGGTTGCGTGATGATCCGTTTGTTCGCGGCTGTTGCCGGGCAACGATTGAAGTTCCTTGAGATCAGGAAATCCAAGCCACGCGATTTACCGAACTATTCTGTTCTGGTTCCACTCTATCGCGAGCAGGACGTGGTTGGTCAGCTCATCTCGAGCCTGAAGCGATTGAACTGGCCAGCCAGTAAACTCGACATCAAGCTTGTCTGCGAAAAGGACGACTTCGATACAATATCGGCGATACGTCGTGAGCAGCTTCCATTAAATTTTGAATTGGTCCTGGTGCCGTCCGGTGGCCCAAAGACGAAGCCAAAGGCGCTCAATTACGCATTGCAGTTTGCGCGCGGCGAGATTGTTGCGGTCTTCGATGCGGAGGATCGTCCGCACCCCGATCAGTTGCTTGAGGCGTGGCAGACTTTTCAGGCGGAGGGCGACAAGCTGGCCTGTGTGCAGGCGCCCCTCATTATCGGAAATTTCCGTCATAATTTGCTGACGCGAATGTTTGCCTTTGAATATGCCGCACTTTTCCGCGGGCTCTTGCCGTGGCTTGCGTCTCGTGGGCTTGTCATTCCGCTCGGCGGTACATCCAATCATTTCCGCCGATCTTGCCTGGAACAAGTTGGCGGCTGGGATGCCTATAATGTCACGGAAGACGCCGATCTCGGTGTGCGGCTCGCTCGATTTGGCTATCGCATTGGCGTCATCACGCGTGGAACTATTGAGGATGCACCCGTGAACTATGATGTCTGGCGCAAGCAGCGAACACGCTGGCTCAAAGGCTGGATGCAGACATGGCTCGTTCACGGACGCCAGCCGCATAACACTTGGCGCGAGCTCGGCTGGTTCAGATTTTCCGTCAATCAGATCTACACATTAGGCATAATCAGTTCGGCGCTTCTACACCCGCTCATGCTGGCCATGTTCGCAATCTTGCTGACCAGCATGTTGTTCGGCCCCCTAACGACACATGGTATCTGGTTGTTGGGGATCGATGTGACGAACATATTGCTGGCTTATCTGAGCTTTTATCTTCTGGGCGCGAGAACGATGGAGCCAACGGAGTTGGGAGGTTATGCATACCTGTTCTCAATCCCGATATACTGGGTGTTGATTTCGATCTCGGCCTGGCGCGCACTATGGCAGCTGGTGCGTGTGCCTCATCTGTGGGAAAAGACGCCGCACCAGCCAAGTTTGTTTTACATTTCCGGGAATGACGAGGTGAGAAATGTAGAACCACGCCCGATGATCGATTGATCCTCGGCCCCGATTGCCTGTAGGTCTCGGCCTTCATAGGGCAATGTCAAAAGGATGCGCCGGATTGCAGCCAGTCTGGCGCGCCTCTTGTCATTGGAGCGAATGATCGTCCAGGGTGAGTAGCCCGTATCGGTCCTCTCGAGCATAGTGTGCAAGGCGTCGGAATAATCATTCCAGCGGGAAATGCCTGCCACATCCATCGGTGAGAATTTCCAGTTCTTGAGCAAGCTATGGCGACGCTCGTGAAAGCGCTTGAGCTGCATTTCCTGACCGATATCCAGCCAGAATTTGAAAAGGTGGATGCCATCCGTAACGATCATGCGCTCGAAATCTGGTGTTTCGGTCAGGAACGTTTCAAGCTGCGTCGGAGTGCAGAAACCCATCACCCGTTCCACGCCAGCACGGTTGTACCATGAGCGGTCGAAGGTAACGAACTCACCGGCTGTTGGAAAATGCGCGACATAACGCTGGAAGTACCATTGCCCCTGTTCAGTTTCGGTTGGCTTCGGCAAGGCGACATTGCGTGCGGTTCTGGGATTCATGAACTCGCGGATTGTAAAAATGGTGCCGCCCTTGCCAGCGGCGTCCCGGCCCTCGAAAACGCTGATGACGCGTCCGCCCGTGTCTTGAAGCCAATATTGCAGTTTGACGAGTTCAATCTGAAGCCGCTCCAGCGTTTCTTCATATTCGTCCGACTTCATCTTGGAGGGATAGGGGTATCCGCCTGATTGCAATGCGTTGTCATCGATCCATTTCGGCAGCTTCGGATCGTTTATGTCAAACGACCGCGCCTCACCTCCAATTTTCAGCTTGATTGGCTTGTCGCTTGATTTTGCCTCGTCTTTTTTGTCTTTCTTTTTGTTAGCTGTCTTCGAACTGTCACCCACGGCAATTCCCTTTCGTTTATATCAAAGCATGATATGGGCTGTTTGGAAGCCGCGTAAAGGACGTTCGAACATTTCCGGTTAAAGTCGATGCCACAACCGCAGAAGGAAGCAGCATGAGCGAGGCAGGCAACCATACCGATCCAGAACGACCGGCTGAGAAGTCGATTTTTGAACCGCTTCTCCGGGTCAAGGGCATTTTGATTGCCAGCATGGTTCTTGCCGTCTGCGTGCTGGCTCTTGATCTTCCGTTCTGGTTTCGCGCTGGTCTGTTGGCCGTTGTCGTGCTCGGCGCGGTCTGGCTCGCAAGCGAAGTTGCAAGCACAGAACCAGACGACGTGCCAGTAAAGAATATAGTGCCTAACGAAATGGCGGGCGTGTCCGGCGAGCGTCTGGCCGATCTCCTGACCGACCCGATGGTCGTCTTCGATCACAGCGGCACCGTGTTGTTCACCAATTCTGCGGCCATCGAAGCATTCCAGTCATTGGAAACCGGCACAGCGCTCTATCTGCGGTTTCGTGCGCCGGAAATGCACGCGCTTATTCAAGGCGTGATCGCAGATGGCGAAGCGCGAAGCATTGAGTATTTTGAGCGCGTCCCGATTGATCGCTGGTTCAAGGCAATGGTCAAGGCTTTGCCGGGCAAGGATGGAAGACCTGAGCTTTTTGTTCTGCTGTTTCGCGACCAAAGCGAGACGCGTCGCATTGATCGTATGCGTTCGGACTTCATCGCAAATGCGAGCCACGAACTGCGCACGCCGCTGGCCTCGCTACGCGGGTTCATCGAGACGTTGCAAGGGCCCGCTCGAAATGACACGGCTGCTCGCGACCGCTTTCTGGATATCATGCAGAAGCAGGCCGAACGCATGTCGCGCCTGATCGACGATCTTTTGTCCTTGTCGCGTCTCGAAATGCGGGCGCATCTGACGGTCAATGAATGTGTCGATATGACCTCCATTCTCAATCATGTTGCCGATACGCTGACGCCGTTAGCGGCTGGTCTGGATATCAGTATCGAGCGTCAATTGCCGGATCATTCCGTGAATGTTACAGGCGCACGTGACGAACTCATTCAAGTGTTCCAGAATCTCGTTGAAAATGCTTGCAAATATGGGCAGGCGGGCAAACGTGTCATCGTAAAGCTCGATGAAGACGATAGTGGCAGTTCGCCGGAAGTCGTTGCATCCGTTCAGGATTTTGGCCCGGGTATCGCCGCTGAACATTTGCCACGTCTGACGGAACGTTTCTACCGGATCGACGTGGAGACAAGCCGGGCTCAAAAGGGTACGGGCCTTGGGCTTGCGATCGTCAAACATATCCTCGCGCGCCATCGCGGTCGGCTGGTTGTTCGCTCACAATTGGGCGAAGGATCGACCTTTACGGTGCGCCTGCCAAAGCGAGCGGCGTAAGCTTTATCGAAATTTGCGTAGCAACCGCCATTTCAGTGGACGCAGTTTTTTATAGAACGGCGTCGCGCGCATTCTTTCCAGCGCATGGGCGAGGATAAGAGATATGCGTCCTCGAAGTGTGAGCGGGCGAATATAGTCGCGCAAGAACGTTGTCTGGTCGCAGAGCTCGGTTTTCCAAGGCTCGTCGCCGTAGCCAAGATCGAAACAGCTGTAATCCTGCGCCTTCAGTTCTGATAACAGGCGCAACATCAGTAGTTTCCCCGGCGAGAACCTGCCCCAGTCACCGTTTTCGAACGTTGTAATCATCGCACAATAGTGGCCCTTACGGACGATGCTCCACATCGTGGCCAATATTGTTTCACCAACTTTCAGCGCCGAAAGATGCAAGGCATCACGCTGGGCAAGCTCCTTCGTCGCCGCTTCGAAAAAACGACGCTTTTCGGGATGGGCATCGAAACCAGGAACCATGGTTTCTTCAAAACGTCGCTGTTTCTGGCGCAACATGACGTTCAGAACCAATTGTCTTTCATCTGCGTTCTGCGCGATAAAAAACTGGTATCCTTCCATCCGCCGAAGCGCTCGGTCGTGTTTCTTTAAATTGCCGATACTTCGTATGGAGCGTTCTATCTCGTCCAGGGGACGTGTCAGGGAGATGGCATGTGCGGATGCGCCTGAAGGCAGGTTTGTCACCAGCCATAGATGATTTGCAGAGCCTTCAATGCGCTCCGGCATTTTGCAGAGCGCAATGACATCATGCGAGGGGACTGCTGCGATAACAGCGTTGAGGATAAGTGCTGCCGTTTCGTGTGAAAGCTTCGCTGCTGCTGGAAACACGATGGGCGCGTTATAATCGCTCACGCCGTCATCGATGAATAAAAGCACCCTGGAACCGTTGATACGTGTAACAGAAAGCGGCAGAAAGAGAAGTGGAGTGCCATCGGACTGGCGAACCTCAGTCAGGCATAGCTGCACTCCGGGTTTCTGCCCGTAGGTTGTTTCCCAAGCTTTCAGGAATGATTTGGACTGAAAGACAAAGAATGCGGCGCCGGTTCTGTCATCGGCATCTGGCCAGTCGGCGGATAGCTGTTCCGTACTGCTAAAAACTCGAATGTCAAAATTATTGGTCAGCATAAAAGTCTTTCAGAAACCCCCAGTTTGGGAAATTTCAATTATGTAAGTGCACCGAATCTCATTTTATAGTTGAAGTGTTTAGTAGATTTGAAACCTAAGGAAACTATGAAATGCTAGTGGTCTGATTCCGACATTTGCGTCCCTCTGATACAGGCGCCGAGCAAATGTCGAAATCGCAAAGACCACTAGTAACTTTATGTATCTAGTGGATTTTGCGAATTTGACGTTTGAAACAGTGCTCATTCAGTCGGGATTCGAACGTCAAATTCAATCCACTAGCTTGACTAACTTCTGCCAATTGATCGCTTCGCATGTGCTTTCTCGCAAATAGGGCAACGATGTCTGTTTCGATTATCATCAAGACTTTGAACGAGGAAAAGCGTATCGCCGAGGCTGTGGAGAGCGCCTTGAGGGCTTTGCCTGGCGGAAAGGTGGAAGTTATCGTAGCGGATAGCGGGTCTAAAGATCGCACGATAGAAATCGCGCGAACCTATCCGATCAAGGTCGTGCAGATCGAGCCCCCCGCGCAAGCCAGCTGCGGTCTCGGCCCGCAACTGGGCTTTCAGTATTCAACACAGCCCTATATCTGTCTGATCGATGGCGACATGATAATCGAGCCGGATTTTTTGCCGGCAGCGCTCGATTATCTCGACAAGCACCCGGATGTCGGTGGCGTGACTGGTCATGTCGTGGACCAGATTCTGGAAAGCCTGGAGTTCCAGCGTCGTGCGAAGCGGCATTCGCCGGAAGCGCGAACAGGTGATATCGACCGCATGAATGGCGGCGGACTTTACAGGCGCAGCGCGATTGAGCAGGCGGGATATTTTTCAGACCGCAATCTTCATGGCCATGAAGAGTTTGATGCGGGTGTCCGCCTGCGCAGCAATGGCTGGAAGCTCTATCGCCTGGATCGGCCTTTTGTGCAGCATTTTGGCTATACGATGAACGCCTACAAGCTTCTGGTTCGCCGCTGGAAAAGCAAATATCTGCGTGGAACCGGTGAGGTGTTGCGCGCTGCGATAGGGCAACCGCATCAGAAAAATCTGTTCCGTGAACTGCCGGAACTACGGCTTTGGGGTGCAGTCTATCTTTGGTGGCTGGCAATCATAGCAGCTCTTGTTTTTCTGCCGGGATGGCCGCTGGCAATTCTGACAGCCGCGGTAATTGCCGTGGTTCCATTTGTGGCAATGTCGGTCCGGTCGCGTAGTATAGAGCTTGGTGTCTATGCGGTGGTGGCATGGATATTCCACGCAGCAGCCCTACCGCTCGGCTTTTTTCAGCCGCGCCGCAAGCCTACAGACTGGATTGAAAGCAAGGTTATAAGAGAGCCTTGATGAGAACCCCGCGACTGGCCATATCCGTTTCACTTCTGGCCCTCGCAATGTCCGGTGCCGTTGCCGAGGAATGGCTTCCGGTCAAAGAAAACAATCTCGAAATTTCCTCAGGAAGCCCACTCGATTTTTCGGGATTTCTGACAAACATCCCGATTGAAGAGAAAAATCGTTTAGTCGCGAATGCCGACGGACGTTTCGCGCAGGCAGACACGCCTGACCAGGCGATGCGACTGCAATGCGCGGCGATTGCCTGGGGACCTCCATCATCCGGCGTGGTAGATCATGCCTTCATTGATCGATATGTGCGACAGCTTCGTCTGCATGGCTACAATATAGCTCGTTTCCATTTCGTTGATGCCGATCTGATGCTTGAGCAGGCAGGCGATTTCGATTTCCGACCAGAGGCTCTCGACCGGATGCGCTACCTTATGGCGGCGCTCAAACGCGAAGGCATCTACTGGATCATTGACGGGCTTACCTCTGAAAGTGGCGCTTTGGGCGGAAAGGACATTGACCGCTGGGGTCCAGAAGGCAATCTGAAGCGCCGAACCTATGTGGACGATGCAGCATTCGATCACTGGTTGCGCTTCCAGAAAGAGGTCTACGCCACAGTCAATCCCTATACAGGCCTTGCACCTTTACAGGATCCCGCGCTCGCACTGGTCATTCCGTTCAACGAAAATGGCATCGAGTTTACAAGCTTTGTGCACGAGCACGACGACGGTACAACATTTTGGCCGGGCTATCGTCCCGCGTTCAATGCATTTCTGAAAAAGCATTATGCGGATAGTTCCACCTTGTCCCGAGCCTGGGGCGGGTTGGCACCCGATGAAAATCTGGAACAACAGACCGTCCAACTGCCCGTAAGCCGTAGTGGTGGAGGGAGACGGCTGCGAGATTTTCAGGCTTTCGTCGTTGAGAGCGAACGTTCGCTGGCGCAACGGATGGAGCAGGCGCTACGCGATCTTGGCTATCGCGGTCTCATCGCCTCCTATAACAACTTGTTCACCGTCCAAACCGCTCTTTCAAGACAAAACCAGAAAGCTGTGGTCGCCAACACCTATCAAGACTGGATCGGAACTCTCAACCCCGGAACGGAAATCAGGCATACGAGTTCGATTGGCGACACTGCTTCCTATGTCAGTGAAATCGCTGTCGGGCGCTGGCTCGGTCGACCGTTTCTTGTGACCGAATACGAGCATCTGTTCTGGAGCCGTTATCGATATGAGGCGGGTCTGGTGTTTCCAGCCTATGCCGCATTGCAGGGCTGGGACGGCATCTGCCGTCATGGGCAAGGACCGTTAACGCTTGCGTTTGATGAGGCCGCCCCATTCCGTCAGCGTATCGTTCCCTACACTTTTGCCGTCGATCCTGTAGCGCGTGCAGGCGAAACGCTGGCATCACTTCTGTTTCGTCGCGGTGACGTAGAAACTGCAGATTTCAATCTACCATTCATGATGCAAGGCAAGGCGAGCCTTGGTGAATCGCTTGAGTTTCGAGAACCGGCCCGGCTCAAGCCATTAGCACTTGTCGGCGGGGTTGGTCTTGCCACGAAAGAACTGGCTTGGCCGCAAGGCTTGCAAAAAAAAGTCGCGGTCGATTATCGAAATGTATCACTCGATAACGTGTTGCAACGTCTGAAAGCGGCAGGACTTCTTGCAGATGACAACATAACCAACCCTTCGCAGGGCTTGTTTGAAAGTACTACGGGTCAAATCCGGCTCGACCGCAACAAGCCGCGGATGCAGGTCGTTACGCCGAAGACCGAGGCCGTTGCTTTTGCCGAACTGAAAGATCACCTGACTTTGAATGAGCTGTCCCTCGGCAATGCCGAGGAGCGGGGGCTGTTCGCTGTTTCGGCAATAGACGAGAAACTGCTGAAGGATAGCGAAAAGCTGCTGATAATTTTCGCGAGCGACGCTCGCAATAGCGATATGCGTTTCCGCGACAAGGCAGAGAAAATCATAGAGGATTGGGGGCGACTGCCGGTCACTTTGCTACGCAATCGAGTGGACGTAAATCTGGCACAAGACACGGTTTCGTGGACAATTTCGCCGGTCGGTCTTGATGGAAAGATTCATGAAAAGATTGCTGCCGGGTCTGGCCCCATTGCTTTCCGGCTGGATAATGGAGCTGGCAAAGCGGGGCCGACGACGTTCTTCCTTCTTGAACGGAAACTTGCAGCTCAATAGAAGTCCGTGGACAGTCTGCTCCAGCTTTCGCCGGCAAGCCCGCCAATAAAGATATCATTACGCTGAACGGCGTTCAGCATATCAGCATTTGCTGTGGCCACACAGACATTGGCTTTCAAGCGAAAGAACATGATCGACTGCTGTGAAAGTGCGTTGAGAAAACGCGGGTCAACTCTGCCTTGTGCTGCGATATGCCCCTCATCCTGCAGATGGAGTAGCATCGCATCGACGGCATGTTTTTCCATTCCGGCTTTTGCGAGGATGTTCAGAACTTCGGCAATGCCATTGGAGCGGACGTAATAACAAAAAAAGCCGCTTGGACTGCCGGTGCGGTCGTTGATCGCACAGAACCGCAAGGTACCGGCAGCCAGATTGTCTGACGCCATCAGGAACAGCCAGTTGATGTCGCTTTCTGTCCAATCTGGATGGGCCGAATAGTTTTGCAGGTAACCGGGAACCAGAGATATGGCTTCTTCTTGCGCAATTTCCGTCACATTCGCCCGGGGCTTGGCGGCCCTCGTGATCGCAGGAATGGGGAAAAGCGGGTTGAGCATTTTGCCCACTGAACTGGTAGCCCATCCGCCGAGGATCGGACGCCGTTCGGCAACGTAACTGGCCACATAGCTGGCAGCTTGGAATACGCGTGTCCATCCAAGCCCATGTGTGCTGAGTGTGATTCCCCCGATCGCTTCGGAATGTTTGAGGCTTACCGGCGCTGCACTGTCGGTGAAGTTGAGTATCTTTTCCCTTGGACGCAAAGTGAGTGTCAGTTCGGCGGCACCGCGCGGCGACATTTCCGGCTTCATCATGAAAGCGCAAAGCAATCGCCCCATGATCGATTGGCCATTGACCCTATACGGAATGGGCAGGACCGAGATCGCACTATCGATCTCACCGTGTTCGTCCTCATGAATCACGCTGCCAATCGCAGGGTCGTAGTAGGGGTTTTCAAAAAAGAACTTCTGAAAATACTGATCGAAAGTCTTGTCGCATGACTTTGAGTGTGGACGAAAAACTCGCTGGAACAGCGTGCGGACCGCAGGAATATCATCAATATGCATCGCGCGAACACGTCGCGACTTGATATCACTTGCTGGTGTAGAGATATGCGTCATCTAAGCCCCCGCTTGCTTGAAACCGCCTTTTTTCTCTTCTGCGTCACGACTCCGGCGAACGAGGTAGATAACGCATCCCCATGATGCCAACACGATACTGATTTCAATTACGTAAATGGCTGCGAAAGTTCCTGTAATAGGTGCGTACCAGGTGGCCAGCGCCAGAAGCGGTGCGCCTAGAATATTGCCTGTGTTCAGGACCGCCGTGCGATAGCTGTGTTGGCTCGCAGCCCCCAGAAGATCGACCGCTATCGACCACAGTGCAACAAACACGGTAATCCAGCAAAGCGTTCGGCAGAAGGAAACCAGCGTGTCATATTCACTGCCGAACAGATAGGGTAAATACGGCGCAATGATAAAGACGGCGAGCGAGGTGAATATGCCTATGGCGAATGCAGCGCCGAGCAGACGCATTGTGATCGGTAGAGCATGATGGATGCCGTTTGCGCTGGCACGAGCCAGATGCGGGTAGACGAGACGGTTCATCGCCTCGACAGTCAATGTGCTGCTGTCGATGATGCGGCGCGTAACACCGTAGCTGCCGACAACGCTTGGCGGCATCAATGTCCCGAGCAGCAGAAGGTCGGCATTCTGGCGCACTGCCTTGAAGATGAATTGCGATGCGAACATCACGCCAAGCCGCAGTTCGTCGCGCACGATTGTATATTGTGGCCGACCGAGCCTACGCAGAAACAAGGCATAAACCACGGCAACCAATACATGGACACCGAACTGCCAATAGGCCCATCCGACAACAGTGGAGACACCGAATACAAGGCACGCGATGGCAGCGGCAATGGTGCGCGCAATAGCAAACCCGACCACGGAAAGATTGGCGGATATGAAGTCGGTATGTGCGATGTAAATCTGCTCGACCAGCAGGATTAGGCGCACCAGTACAATATTCGTGACAAGCAGCAGGAACAGCCCAACCAGATTTCCGGAAAATTCAGGAGTGCTGCTCAGCCAGAACGGCAAAATCAGCAGTCCAGCGGCGACGAGGATGACGCCGGTTATTGCGATCAAAATGAGATTGTGACCGAGCATTGCCGGATAAATCGCCCGATCCTGCGCCACACGACGGACGAGACATTCCGCTCCGCCAAGGCCGCAGATGAAGGTGGCGATGCTGGTTACCGCCATGACAGTCACGAACAGACCAAACTCGTGAGAGCCGAGATAGCGCGCCAGAATAGCGAATGTAAAAAGCTGCGCGATGTTTGCCGCAAAGAGGCTGCCGCTAGAAGCTGCGTAGGACAGTAATGTCGACCAATGGCGTTTCAAGTTTCCATACCGAATTTTCGGGCTGCTCGGGCCCAGCGTGCTTCTGGGAGGATGAAAGACGCTTGGAATTTCAAGAGAATGTTATGGCAGAGAACCGGATTATTTTCCGTAAAGTTTCCGGTGGTGAGGCACATGCTTCATTTCCTCTTAATCCCGAAGAACATGAGGTGCCAAGCATGTTGCGTGAAATTTATCAGAAACTGCATGAGTAAATGACCTTCATTTGCATTTTAGTGACACTCTTGCAGATGATTGCCTTTCATTAACCGAATTTTTTAATCTTTAAGTCTAAGGAAAACAGTAGCGCCATGTTTGCGCTATCGAGTGAACTTTAGGGGCGACTAATGTACACCTTGCGCGACCTCGCTTCGAAGGCACGGGTAACGGAGACCGCCAGTGAAAATCTGGTTCCTGTCGACGACCGGCTGCGTGCCGTTCGCAGCGAAACGCATATCGTCTACGAAGAAGAAAAGATCACTGAGACAAGCGCCACCGCAAACAAGGGGCTGATGCTGCCTGAACTTGACCTGTTCGAGGCGCTTGCCTGGATGCGCACGCGTTGGATTTTGATCGCAGCGCTGGCGATAATCGGCGGTTTGGCGGGGCTTGCTTACGGCATGACGGCAAAGCCACGCTATACAGCCTATACCGATTTGCTGGTTCCACCATCCGGGCTTCAATTGCTGCCCAACGATGTCTATGCCCAGAGCCTTCAGGCCGACAGCCAGATTCTCGACATTGAAAGCAAGATGCGCATCCTGACCTCCGGCAACGTCCTGCGACGGGTTGTGACGGATTTGAAGCTGAATGAGGATGAGGAGTTTGTTCCCCCGCCGCCGGCTTTTGATCTTCGGGCCATGTTGGGGCTCAGCAAACCGGTGGGGCCGAAAGACGATACGCTGACTGCGGTTCGCGCATTGTCGCAGCGAATTACGGTTGCGCGTCCTGAACGATCATATCTGGTTACGATTGCGGTCTGGACCGATAATCCCGAGAAATCGGTAAAAGTAGCAGATTCTCTGGCCAATGCCTTTCAGGAAGAAATTGCACAGGCGGATGCCGACGGTGCAGGACGCGCTGCTTCGGCTCTGTCCGAACGTTTGGCCTCGTTGCAGAAGGCTGCAACTGAAGCGGAAGAAAAGGTTGCTGCGTTCCGCAGGGCACATGGTCTGCAGACCGCGGGTGGCGAACTCGTCAGCACCCAGTCGATGACGCAGATCAATTCCAAACTGGTCGATGCCAAGGCGCGGCTTGCCGAGGCAAGCACGCGTTATGAAGAACTGACGAGGGACACAGGCAGTACCGTCAGTCCGGCAAGTACTTTACAGTCGTCCACGATGACGAATTTGCGTGGACAATATGCATCGCTGAAGCAGCGCTACGATGCTCTGGCCATGACCTACGGGCCGCGTTATCCGGAACTGATAAATACGGAACGCCAGCTTGCCGGTCTGGAACAGCAGATGGCGCAGGAGCGGGCACGTATCCTGCAATCGGCCAAGGTTGATCTCGATCAGGCAAATGCTGTCGTTGCGGCTCTGAATGCGCAGGCAGCTTCCGCACGTTCCGCTGTCGCACTCGACAATGATGCGCAAGTTCAGCTTTCGGACCTTGAACGTGACATGGCAGCCAAAGTAGCGATCTACAACACATTCCTGACCCGCTCTTCGGAGACCAGTCAGCGCCAGCAGCTCGATGCCACCAACATTCGGATCATTTCGACGGCCATTCCTCCGATTGGTCGAAGCTGGCCACCCAAGACCGTGGTGTTGGGGGCTGCGGGCGGCATTGCCGGGATGGGGCTTGGTGTCGTTCTCGTACTCGGTTTGGGCTATCTTGGCGCATGGCGCAGAAATCGCGAAAATCTAGCCTGACTTGACCGCACTTATCGGTTCATTAGAGCGCCGATCTGATCGAATCAGATCGGCGCTCTGACTGTTTGTTTTGACGCGCATCTTGTTCCGAAAACCGTTTCACACTTTTCGGGATGCGCTCTAATGTGAGGAGATATAGTCGCCAGCCGTCGGGCGTGCGATTTTTCTGTATGTTCTCATTCATCTGGATAAGCCCAAGTCTCTATCCAGATATTGACGTTGTCACCGGCGCGATTCATCGGAGTACTGATGCCTTAGAGCCCATATTGGCCGGTGCGGGGCATAGTTATTGCGCACACCGAAACGTCGCGGCCTTCAATCCGCATAATTCTTTTTTGAATATGATGATCAATGCTGGTGTTATCGGTTTAATTCTGACACTTATCTGGGTAACGGCCTTTCCGCATCGATATATTAAGGAAGCGGAAAGCACAGATGACGACCCTATATTAACGCTCCTTCATATTCGCCTTTGGCTTTACGGATTATACATGTCTTGTATGAAAAATACGTTCTTCCAGAATGGTGGGGCATTGTGGTTTTGTATAATGATTGCTGTCTTCGGAACGCGCTTGCAGGCAAAGGCAAGTCTTGACTGAAGCGGCATTTGGGGGAGTTGGGGCACTGGTGGAAATGGATAGTCTCGAGAGGGCACGCAGTCGTCTGGAATGGTATGCCATTCGGCTGAACGATAGTATCAGTCGTCGGTTTCCGCTGCGCCCGTTCTGCCTGCCGAAGAACGAGCGGATCATCACTTTCACATTCGATGATGTGCCTGATACGGCGGAAAGCGCCGGGGCTACTATTCTCGACAAGTACGGGGTCCATGGCACTTTCTATATTGCCGGGAATATGGTTGGCACGAAAGAAGCCAAAAGGAACCTGATCACGCAGGAGGGGTGCAGGAAGCTGGTCGAGCGTGGGCACGAATTAGGGTGCCATACCTATAACCATCTCAAAGTTCCTTACTTCGGCGCTCAGGAAATAGTGTCCGACCTTGATCGCAATACTGCCTATCTCGATGCATTCGAGCCAGATCGTGAGGAACCGCGCAATTTCGCCTATCCATATTGCGCATCTTCCATGATGTCGCGTCGGCTTTTTGCTGATCGTTTCGCAACATGTCGCGGCGGTGGCAATCGCATCAATCGCGGCATGATCGACCTTGCCTTTTTGCAGGCCGTTGAAATCAGGCAGCCGGATGACAATGCTGCGCGCCAGACCCGCTGGATCGATGATCTGAATGGCAATCCCGGCTGGCTCGTTTTCTACACCCACGATGTTAGCGATACGCCGACCGAATTCGGGTGCAAGCCTGAGACATTTGAACGCCTCGTATCTCACGCGGTGAGAAGTAGAGCGACTGTTCTTTCTGTTCGCGAGGCCGTGGCGCGCCTTGGCGCGCAACGAGGTGCTGCTTGACGCATGTAAATGATAAAGAACATCGCCTGCTGGCGATCAACAACTACTTTTATCGGCGCGGTGGCGCCGAAACCGTTTTTCTCGACCATATAAAACTGTTTTCTGAGATCGGCTGGCAAACAGCCCCTTTCGCGATGCAGCATCCAGATAATTTTGCATCCGACTGGTCTTCCTATTTCGTTTCGGAAATTGAGTATGGCCGGGAAAGCAGCCCGCTCACCAAAGTCGTGCAGGCGGGCAAGATCATCTATTCATGGGAAGCGCGCGACCGGATTAAAGCGTTGATCGAACGCTTTCGCCCGAATGTGGCGCATGCACACAATATCTATCATCATTTGTCGCCGTCGATTTTTCCGGTACTGAAGCAAGCTGGTGTGCCGACGGTTATGACGGCGCATGATCTGAAACTGGCATGTCCGGCCTATAAGATGTTGTCACATAACCAGATCTGTGAACGTTGCAAGGGCGGGCGCATCTACAATGTGGCGCTTCACAAATGCATCAAGGATTCAACCGCTCTTAGTGGACTGGTTTTGGTTGAAACCGCAATCCATCGCATGCTCGGCCTTTACCGCAATACACTTGACCGCATCGTCGTGCCAAGCCGCTTTTATATAGCGAAGCTAGCCGAATGGGGCTGGCCGGAAGAGAAGCTGGTCTACATTCCCAATTTCGCCCATACCGACGATCTGAAACCCTATTCGGATGAGGGTGATTATTTCGCCTATGTCGGAAGACTGGCACCCGAAAAGGGGATCAGTACCCTCATTCGTGCAGTGGCCATTGCGGGTCAGAAACTCGTCATTGCAGGCACAGGCCCTGAAGAGCAATCATTGAAGGCACTTGCAATTGAGACGGGGAGCGACGTTACATTCGCAGGCTATGTCTCGGGCGAGCGGTTGCATCGGCTCATCGGCGAAGCGAAGGCGCTCGTTTTGCCGTCTGAATGGTATGAAAATGCCCCGATCAGCATTCTGGAAGCCTATGCACTTGGGGTGCCGGTGATCGGCGCGGACATTGGTGGAATTCCCGAAATGATTATCGAAGGCGAGACTGGAATGGTTTCGCGTGCAGGTGATGTCGATGACCTCGCCCGCGTTCTTGGCGATTTCGCGGGATTATCTCAGCAGTTCCGGCGCAAGATGGGAAATGTAGGGCGGGTCTGGGCCGGTAACGAATTCTCTCCGCAGGCATACAGAAATCGGACATTGGAACTTTATGCCGAGTTGGGGGCGCTTTGATGGTCCGAAACGACAAACGACCTCGCGTCATGATGCTTGGCCTGCGCGGAGTCCCAAACGTACAGGGCGGGGTGGAAAAACATGTCGAGGAGCTGGCTCGGCTCTACGTGACGAAAGGATGGGACGTCGAGGTCATCGGGCGCCGTCCTTATCTGGAAAAGAAACAGCCTTATGTCTGGGAAGGGGTGCAAGTTACACCGATCTGGGCTCCGACTTCCATGAAGTTCGAGGCGATTGTCCATACGGTATTGGGCGTGTTGCGGGCGGGTTTCAAACGTCCGGACGTTCTGCATATTCATGCAATCGGCCCGGCTCTCGCCGTTCCGCTGGCGCGTCTGCTGGGCTTGCGTACGGTCGTGACGCATCACGGTTTTGACTATAATCGTCAGAAGTGGGGGCGTCTGGCGCGTACGATGCTGAAGCTTGGCGAATGGTGCGGAATGCGCTTTGCAAATGCGCGTATCGCAGTGTCCAACGACATCGCGCAAACCATGCAACAGCATTACAATGTGCCGATCACTTTCATCCCGAATGGCGTCACACTTCGTCCTGCCTGCCGCGACAAGGCGTGGCTGGAGAAGCATGGCCTGTCCCCCGAGCGGTATATCGCTCTCGTCGCGCGAATTGTTCCGGAAAAACGCCAGCTTGATCTCATCGAGGCTTTCGAAAAGCTGTCCGATCCTTCTTTGAAACTGGCTCTTATCGGGTCGGCGGAATACACGGCCGAATATGCCGGAACGGTTCGCGCAAGAGCTGAAGCTGTGCCGGGTGTCGTTCTGACAGGCGCGCTTCAGGGGGAGGAACTGTCAGCCTTGTTCAGTCAGGCCTCATTGTTCGTCCTGCCATCCAGCCATGAAGGTATGCCGATCGCGCTTCTGGAGGCGATGGGGTATGGCTTGAACGTGCTCGCAAGCGATATTACCGCTAATGTTGAAGTGGGGCTTGCGAAGGAGAGTTATTTTCCGCTTGGCGATGTCGATGCATTGAAGGATGCGCTGCGGCAGAAGATCGATCTGCCGCTGACTAGCGAGCAGTCGCAGGAAATGATTGACTGGATTGCGCGCGATTATAGCTGGACCGGGATCGCCGACCGTACGCTGGACGTTTACACATCCATTTTGAAATAAATGCTGCCTATTAGAGCGTCGATCTGATTGAATCAGATCGACGCTCTAACTGTTTGTTTTAACGCGCATCATATCCGAAAACCGTTTCACACTTTTCGGGATGCGCTCTAACACAAATGGCCCCGGAGTTTTGCGCTCCGGGGCCATTTGTCTCAAATCTTATGCGCGTATCAACGAGCCCGGCGGCGTTCCGCAGTCGGCTGAAAGGCCATGCGCGAATGATACTTGCAATATGGGCTGGATTCACCCGATTCATGTCCGCAGAAATGGAAATCTTCGTTCAGCGGATCGCCGATCGGCCATTTGCAGGTGCGCTCGCTCAGTTGCAGCAGCGAAAGACGACGCGAAATCGGCACCACCACATCAGAAGCGGGCTTCACCACGGTTTCCGCAACGACGTCTACGGCGTAGTCCATCTGAAGGGCAGTGGCGCCAACCGTCTTGGTGACCGTAGCCGTGCGCATCGTCGTCGTATGCACGCCGGTTGAATGTTGTGCTGCAGGACGTGGCGCTGCGGCAACCGTATTGACCTTCTTGCTGCGCGGAGCAGCGGTCGTGGTCTTGCCACGGCCTGAAAGCTTCAAACGGTGCACTTTGCCGATCACTGCATTACGGCTCACGCCGCCAAGCTGCGCTGCGATCTGGCTTGCGCTCAAGCCTTCGCTCCACAGTTTCTTCAGTAGTTCGACGCGTTCGTCTGTCCAGTTCATCGCCCTGGGCTCCAATCATTTTCGTTATCCGGAATCCACCAGTGTTCTCGGATTACTCCAAGCGCAAACACCATATCTATCCGGGTGACTAGGTCCGCCGCACGAAATGTAGCTTTAATCTCTAAAAAGAAACTACAATATCCAACGACTCCATGACAAGGGATAGCCTTGTCAGGCAGATTCCATTTTTATGGTTTTCCCCAACTTGGGTGTCAAAGACGGTTTTTCTTTGGTCCGCGCCGAAATTTTGCTCGCAATTGCTCCTGAACTGAAAACCCGGATTGTTTCAGGATGGAACATCGCGAACTTGCGGAGCGGACCTGCCGTCTGGCAGCCTCAGCCGAGGAGAGGCCTTTCTCTATAGAGTGTGGACGCGCGCGTAAAGTCACCTTCGACGGGCGATTGTTACAAGAACGCGAAAATGCATGAACTCATGCTGAAAGATGGCCTTTAAACCGTGTTTGCTTTGATTGACATTTTTTCTATGAACGCCAATATAAGCGCGAGATAAATATGCCGCCCTGGGGGCGGTTTTTTATTTCTGCCGGATGCTCAGGCGAGAAGCATGAGTTTTCTGGGCCATTCCTCTCATGTCTCATTTTACTTTTTGGCAGTTGGGGATGGAATATCGGCGCTTTTTGAAGGGTGGGAACCGTTTCGGGCGCTTGAGGACTGTTTATGGGAAACACAGCTTTGCCGGTGCTGCCGGGTAAGCTGCTAAAAGGGCTTTGGAGGCCTGACGCTATGACCGACGCGACGACCGTGCAACCGCTTTACGACACCTATAATCGTGCGGCTCTGCGCTTCGAGCGAGGTGAAGGCATCTGGCTTATTACCGAAGACGGCGACCGCTATCTCGATTTTGCAGCTGGTATTGCTGTGAATTCGCTTGGTCATTCGCATCCGCATCTGGTGGAAACGCTGAAGAGCCAGGCGGAAAAACTGTGGCATCTTTCGAATGTGTATGAAATTCCGGCGCAGGAAAAGCTCGGACGGCGTCTTGTCGAGAGCACTTTCGCTGACAAGGTGTTCTTCACCAACTCCGGTGCTGAAGCCCTTGAATGCGCGATCAAGACCGCACGGCGCTATCAATATGTAAGCGGCCATCCGGAACGTTTCCGCGTCGTGACCTTTGAAGGCGCTTTCCATGGCCGCACGCTGGCCACAATTGCTGCTGGCGGTCAGGCCAAGTATCTTGAGGGTTTCGGTCCGAAGGTCGATGGTTTCGATCAGGTTCCGTTCGGCGATGAAGCGGCGTTGCGTGCCGCTATCACCGACGAGACAGCAGCGATCCTGCTTGAGCCCGTGCAGGGTGAAGGCGGTCTGCGCGGCTTCCCTGAAGAATTCATGCGCATGCTGCGCCAGCTCTGCGACGAAAAAGGCCTCTTGCTGATCCTCGACGAAGTGCAGACCGGCGTTGGCCGCACGGGCAAGCTTTTTGCGCATGAATGGGCCGGTATCAAGCCTGACATCATGGCTGTGGCCAAGGGCATTGGCGGCGGTTTCCCTATGGGTGCCTGCCTTGCGACCGCAGAAGCTGCCAAGGGCATGACGGCAGGCGTGCACGGTACGACCTATGGCGGCAATCCGCTGGCCATGGCCGTCGGCAACGCCGTGCTTGATGTTGTTCTGGCTGACGGCTTCCTCGAAAATGTTCAGGCAACCGCTCTGGTCATGAAGCAGGGGCTTGCTTCCATCGTTGACCGCTACCCGGGCGTCGTTTCGGAAATCCGTGGTCGCGGCCTGCTGATCGGTATCAAATGCGTGGTGCCGAATACCAGCCTCATTCAGGCCCTTCGTGACGAGCATTTCCTCAGCGTGGGCGCTGGCGATAATGTTGTTCGTCTGCTTCCGCCACTGGTTACGACGCCCGAAGAAGCGCGCGAAGCGCTGAAGCGCATCGAAGCGGCGGTCGAACGGCTCGCAACTGCAAATCCGATCAGCAAGACGGCGTGATATTATGGCTAGCGATAACGGGATTAAACACTTTATCGACCTCTCTGCCGTTCCTGCGTCGGAGCTTCGCGCAATCATGGAAGACGCCAAGGCACGCAAGGCGCGCCTGAAGGCGGGCGAAATCGAACGACCTTTCGCAGGCAAGGTGCTTGCGATGATTTTCGAAAAGCCATCCACGCGCACACGTGTGTCGTTCGATGTGGGCATGCGCCAGCTCGGCGGCGAGACGATTATGCTGACCGGTTCGGAAATGCAGCTCGGACGCAGCGAAACCATCGCCGACACGGCAAAGGTCCTGTCGCGCTATGTCGATGCGATCATGATCCGCACTACCTCGCATGAACGCATGCTGGAACTTGCCGAATATGCGACCGTTCCGGTTATCAATGCGCTGACGGACGATACACACCCTTGTCAAATCATGGCTGACGTTCTTACATATGAGGAACATCGCGGCCCGATCAAAGGCAAGACCTTTGCCTGGATGGGGGATGGCAACAACGTCCTCCACTCGCTGGTCGAAGCTGCGGCGCGTTTTGATTTCAACGTCAATATCGCAACGCCGGAAGGCAGCGAACCCAAGTCGCAATATGTCGATTGGGCGAAAGCCAACGGCGCGAGCATCATGTCTACCATCGATCCGGAAAAGGCGGCCAACGGTGTGGATTGCATCGTGACCGATACGTGGGTTTCAATGGGGCAGGAAGATCATGCTCGCGGCCACAACGTTTTCATGCCCTATCAGGTCAATGCGCGACTGATGGCACAAGCTGACCCAAAGGCGCTTTTCATGCACTGCCTGCCTGCCCATCGCGGCGAGGAAGTGACGGATGAAGTGATCGATGGACCGCAATCGGTTGTATTCGATGAAGCGGAAAACAGGCTCCATGCCCAGAAAGCCATTCTGGCCTGGTGCCTGCAAAGCCGCGATCTGGGAGCATAATTTGGCTGACAAGACCAGCAACGAGCATACAGAAGTCGAAAACATCCATGTCAATCTGGGCGATTTCGACTTCGCAGGTGATGACGCCGTGGTGCCCTTTCAGGTGGAAGGTCTCGACGTGCGTGGTCGCGCGGTTCAGCTTGGCGCGAGCATCGACGGCATACTGAAACGCCACAACTATCCGGAAGAAGTCGCTCGCCTGCTGGCGGAAGCAACGGTTCTGACCGTTTTGCTGGGCACTTCACTCAAATTCGAGGGTAAGTTCATCTTCCAGACGCAGTCCGACGGTCCCGTCGATATGCTGGTGGTTGATTTCCGCACCCCGCGTTCGGTCCGCGCCTATGCACGTTTCGATGCGGAGCGCTTGCACGAGGCGGTTGCCGCTCACAAGACGAAGCCGGAGGAATTGCTCGGGCGGGGCACACTTGCCTTTACCGTGGATCAGGGTGCTTACACTCAGCGTTATCAGGGCATTGTTGCGCTTGATGGTTCGACACTGGAAGAAATCGCCACGACTTATTTCCGTCAGTCGGAACAGATACCGACCGACCTGAAATTGAGTGTTGCCAAGCTTGTCGAGCGCGGTGCCGATGGAAAGCCTGTCGAGCAGTGGCGTGCTGGCGGACTGATTATCCAGTTTCTGCCGGAATCCGAACTACGCGCACGTATCCCCGATCTGCCAGGTGGTGATGAGGATGAAGCCGAAGTCGCCTTTCATCCGGAAGACGACGCATGGGACGAAGCCCGCTCGCTGGTCGGCACGATTGAAAGTTCGGAACTGACGGACCCGCAAGTCGGTTCAGAACGCCTGCTTTATCGCCTGTTCCATGAGCGTGGTGTGCGTGTGTTCGACTCTGTGCCTGTGCTGGACGAGTGCTCGTGCTCGCGTGAAAAGATTTCCGGTGTGCTGTCAGGTTTCACAGCCGAGGAAATTGCGGAAAGCGCAGACTGTGGCAAGATTTCCGTGACCTGTGAATTCTGCTCGAAACGTTATGAGTTCGATTCGGCGGAGTTCGAGAAGTAATGGGCGAATGAATTTTTAGATTAGGAATTTATCCCCATTGTAGGGTGGGCTGTTAATCTTCACAGGTCAACTGTGGAGATACGATATGCCTGACATTTGGTTACCAGTTACCCAGCAGAATCTCGAGATTGCGGCTGGCAGTCCGCTCGATTTTTCGACGGTTCTATCGAATCCGGCGATTAACGAAGAGCGACGGCTCATCGTTAATCCGGACGGTCACATCGCATTGCGAAGCGATCCGTCCGTTCCATATCGGCTGTTGTGTGGCACCATCGGCAGCATTCCCGACAACGCGACGGCTGATAAGATGGCCGTCCAGTTGCGCCGCCATGGATATAACAGTGTCCGATTTCATTTTCTCGACATTGCTTTGATGGACGGACAACTTCAGGAATTCGGATACCGACAGGATATTCTTGATCGGTTCCGCTACTTCATGGCCGTATTGAAGCAGAATGGTATCTACTGGATCGTAGATGGCCTCACATCCAATGCTGGAGCGTTGGGCAGCATAACGGACCGCTGGGGAATTGAAGGCAGGTTGAAGCTGAAGACGCATGTTGAAAATGCGTCTTTTGGCCACTGGTTGCGCTTTCAGGTCGATATATTCGGCACGGTTAATCCTTACACTGGGCTTGTGCCTTTTGAGGACCCGGCAATGGCGGTCGTTGTGCCATTCAACGAAAATGGCTTGTCGTTCAACTCGTGGATTTATGCCGACGGCGATCTACAGGCTTTGACCGAATTGTTGATGCCTTTCAACCAATGGCTTCGCGAACGCTACAGTACGACGGCTGGTCTGGCTAATGCGTGGGGTGGCGAGCTGGCACCGAACGAGAACCTGGAGAACAGCACCGTCGTCTTGCCTGCAAATCGCTATGCCAGCTCGGTTCGACTGCGAGATTTTGCCCGTTTCCTCGTGGATATCGAAACACGCACCATGGAGAAGATGGGCGACTGCATTCGGGCCATGGGCTTCAAGGGCGTCGTGGCACCCTACAACAATTGGACAGGTATCCAGCCTGCCCTGACGCGTGGCAATCAGTCAGCCGTTGCGATGAACACCTATCACGACTGGATTGGCAATGTGTCGCCAGGTGGCCAGATACAGCAGGAGAGTTCGCTCGCCAATGCGGTGGAATATTTCCGTCTTGCGGCCTCGGCACGCGTTTTCGGCAAGCCGTTTGTGGTGACGGAATACGACCATATGTTCTGGAACCAGTTTCGGTACGAGGCTGGCCTGGCGATGCCTTCCTACGCCGCTCTTCAAGGATGGGATGTGCTTTGCCGCCACAGTAATGGAGCGTTGATCCTTGGTTATGGAGGTAGCGACTTCAACGAACAATATATCCGTCCCTATAGAACTGCGCTTGATCCCGTTGCCCGTGCTGGCGAAACCCTGTCGGCATTGCTGTTCCGGCGCGGGGATGTTGCAAAGGCGGCTCATCAGGTCGTGGCGCAAATACAGGATGTCAGTAATCTGGTTGGATTGGACACACAGGAACCGGACGCCGTTACCATCATGTCTTTGATGACGGGTTTCGCACAAGGAGATGTTGCGCTGGCACCCGGCGCAGTATCGGTCGGCTCACCCCGCCAGATAAATTCCGAAGCGGCTGCGATCACGTTCCTGCGTAACAACGGCGTGCTGGCGGCTGGAAATTCCAGCTCAGCGACTTCCGGTATCTATGCCAGCGATACTGGAGAGATCAGACTCGACATAGCTGCAAAGCAGATGAGAGTTGTTACGCCGCATACGGAGGCAGTAGCCTTTGCATCGGTTAACCAGCCCATTTCTCTGGGTCAAATGACTGTCTGGAGTGCTTCCGGCGCGAGCTTGTTTGCGGTCTCGTCGCTTGACGGACAAGCCGTGGCACAAAGCAGCAAACTTTTAATTGTCATGGCTACGAATGCCCGAAATACCGGCATGACTTTTTCCGATGCGGAACAGAAGATCGTCTCCAATTATGGGGCACTGCCTGTCGAAATCAAAGTCGAGTGGGTGCAATTCTCAATACCAACTGATCGCCCATGGAGAATTTCCCCTATCAATCTCGACGGGGTGGTACAGCCACAAGTCGTGTCCGGAGACGGGACTTCTCCAATAGGTGCACAGCTCTGGAACAATGTTTCCTCCCTGTCTGTATCACCCGGGCCGACGACATATTTCCTGCTTGAACGTCTGTAGGAGTTGAAAACGAGCGCCGGTCTTGGCGCTTGTTCCTATTCGCTGTGCGCTTTAATCATGCGAGGTTTGGTTCCCGCTGATAGGTCTGTCTTATTGCCGTTGCAGACTTTTTATGTACGGTGCAGGCATGCAGCCGCAAACCCATGACCGCTGTAAGCACGCTGAACCAGACTGGTCCACGCGCGACGAAGAACGGGGTCTCCAGATTAGCGTAGAACATTATGAACAACCAGATCTGAAGATACATGAGCGCCAGACTGGAGGAGTTGCCTGATCGTTGTGCGCGGTGGAAATCGAGAAGGGGGCAGATCCCGATCCACCAGATCAGTGCAGCCAAGCCAATGAAACCCGTCGTAATCGTTATGTTGAGATAGGCATTATGTGCGTGGCCTGCGCGGGCCGCCCATGTTTCAATGTCGTATCCACCATTCACCAGCCGCGAGGTGCCCCAGAAAGCATCGTAGCCATAGCCTACCAGCGGATGGTCCGTAAGTTGCCTGATAGCGAATTTCCATATCTCAGTACGGCCGGTGAAGGTGGGATCGGAGGCGAAGCTTTCGACGAGGCTTTTGGCTGAAGGAAAAAGAACAGTGCCCAACGTCAGATAGGCCGTGATCAGAAGAGGGACATAAACCATCAGCGCTTTCACGGCTAAGCTTCGCGTTCGCAAAAGGCAATATGCGAGGGTAAAGGCCAGTACAACCAGGCCGATCGAGGTCTTGTTGTTTGTTTTGTAAAGAAAAAAGAGCGCGAGTATGGTGATTAGCGTCCCGCTGAGCCGGGTTTTTGACCGCCAAAGATACATGCCGTAGCAGCTCAGTACCACCATTGCTGGTCCGGCGATGTTCTTATGGGCGAAATGTCCGCGCCACGAGCCGGCATTCGTCAACTCCAGCACCTCCGCCAGATTGTGGATGGAAACGGCAGGCAAGAAGATCACGCCGAAATAGGCCAGTCCTAATACGAACAGTGAAAGCGGCTTGATGAGCCGGATGAAATGGTTTTCGTCCTCCGGCAGAAGCAGCCAGGCTAAAGCGGTAATAACGACCGTGACACTGAAAATATAGCGACGAAACGAGAGATCTGGTTGGGTGGAAAGGATTACCGTTATGAACTGCCATCCCAGCAGTATAACAAGGTACGGAAACAGCACTTTACCGACCAGATTGCGGTTCTGCCAGAGAACCGCGAGGCTAAGCGCGGTGAGCAGCAGCGAAAGCACCTGTTGCATCGCATTTCCCGCTTCCTGAGCGAGAAGAACATCCGGATTGCGCAGATCAATGAAAGGGGAGAGCGTGATCCAGTACAGACAAAAGATGCCAATGAACAGAATGTTTCTGTATGTTCTGCTCATATGCAATCCGTCGGGAAATAAGGTGAGAAACGCCTCAATTCAGTGTAGGTCGCAGGTCCGGCATGTCAAGCGAGAAGGCGGGAATATCGACCTCGAACAAGCTGCCACTGTTGCCTTGCATCTGATAGCGCCCGACCATGACGCCTGAAGTGGTGGTCAACGGGCAGCCCGATGAATATTGAAAAGAGTCGCCCGGTTCGAGAGTTGGTTGCTCGCCGACCACGCCAGGGCCGCGCACTTCCTCGACATATCCATTCGCATCGGTAATTTGCCAGTAACGTGAGCGGAGCTGCACGGTTTCCGTGGAGTTGTTGGCAATCGTTATACGATAACCCCACACATAACGGTTTTCGTCGGGCTCGGATTGGTCTTCCAGATAGAAAGGTTCGACCAAAACTTCGATCCCTCGCGTTACCGCTCTATACATGTGCACCCGCCCTACATTCGCATCGGCCTCGGCACCCTGTAATCTGGCGAAGCCGGATCACAATGGTGCTCGTTTATTCAACGGTTCGCCGGTTCTAGGACGCCGTTTTTCACCCCACCTATCGCTAAAGTTGCGGGGGAGGTCAACAATTCGGAGCGGCAAATATGCGGCAATTGCCGAAATGTTCCGGCAATTGCATTGTTTGTGCTTCTGTTTGCAGCCTAAAAGCCACAGTATCGAGATATAGCAGCTTAGCGAGCGATCTTGAGGGCTGCTTCCACGTCTTCCACGAGATCATCGGTATCCTCAAGGCCTAGCGAGATTCGCAGGAGGCCGTCCGAAATGCCGAGTTCAGCTTTCGCCTCGTCGCTAAGGTTCTTGTGCGTCGTGGTTGCCGGGTGAGTAATAAGGCTTTTTGCGTCCCCCAGATTGTTGGAGATGCTGAAGACCTGCAATGCGTTCTGGAACTTGAACGCTGCCTCCTTGCCACCTTCCAGCTCAAGAGCAATGAGGGTCGAACCACCCGTCATCTGCTTGGCGATGATGTCGGCCTGCGGGTGATCGGCCCGTCCCGGATAGATCACGCGCTTCACGCCCGATTTACCTGCGAGGAAGTCGGCAACCGCAGTCGCCGATAGCGTCTGCTGGCGTACACGCACTGCCAATGTTTCAAGGCCTTTCAGCATGATCCACGCATTGAACGGGCTAAGGCCTGGACCTGTATGACGGAAATAATCCTGCAAGGTGTTTTCAACCCATTCACGGTCGGAGAGAACTACGCCGCCAAGGCAACGTCCCTGACCGTCAATGTGTTTTGTTGCAGAATAAACAACGATATGCGCACCAAGCTCCAGTGGCTTCTGGAAAAGCGGTGTGGCGAAAACATTGTCAACGATCAGCTTGGCGCCCGCTTCATTGGCGATCTGTGCGACGGCAGCAATGTCGATGATTTCGAGCGTCGGATTGGATGGGCTTTCAAGGAACATCACCTTGGTGTTCGGGCGAACAGCCGCTTTCCAGTTTTCAATATCGGAGCCGTCGATGATCGAGATTTCGACGCCGTATTTAGGCAAGATCGTCTCAACGATGTAGCGACAGGAACCGAAAACGGCGCGGGCAGAAATCACGTGATCGCCGGCCTGCACCTGACACAGGATGGCGGCTGCGACCGCCGCCATGCCGGATGCGGTTGCACGGGCTTCTTCAGCGCCTTCCAGCGCGCACATGCGCTTTTCGAACATGTCGGTGGTCGGGTTGGCATAACGCGAATAGATGAAACCCGGGTCCTCACCCTTGAAACGCGCTTCAGCGGCTTCGGCATTGGGATAAAGGAAGCCCTGCGTCAGAAACATCGCTTCGGACATTTCGGCAAATCCGGAACGCAGCGATCCAGCGTGCACGAGTTCGGTTGCAGGGCGAAACTTGCGGGTATTCTCAGTCGTCATTTTTCCAACCTGTCGAAAGCTGGTCGGCCGGGGCAGGGTAATCGAGCCTCGGCGGCCAATAAAAAACCGGCCTTGCGAAAACGCAAAAGGCCGGTAACGAACCGCGGCCTTTTTTAGCGAATTCTTTAACGTGGCTGCAAGCCGGCCGGCCAAATCACCACGGAACAGTTTTTCATTATGCCTGTTGTGTAGAGCCGTCAATGCCGAAGCCGCCCCATTTTGGGAAAATCGCATCCCTCGCGCCGCATCAATGCTCGGATTCCTGCGGAAAACCCGGTTTCAAGCCGTTCCGAGGCTTGGCATTGACGCCGCCAGCGGTCAATGGTCTTTGTCAAGCAAGGGTTAGAGCATGTCTCCCGAAAGTGGGAACCAGTTTCGGAATAAAGGCATGCGTGAAAACAAGAGATTAAAGCATGTCGTTTGAATACGACATGCTTTAGGCTACGGAGTGTGGGGTTGATGATGCAGAAAGATGCTGGGATTCTGGCGGATGCGGATATTTCCGCGCTGTTTGAAAGCGGTTTGCTGGCGTCTCCACGCCCGCTCGATCCCGATCAGATACAGCCTGCAAGCCTTGATCTGAGGCTTGGTGCGAAGGCTTATCGTGTCCGCGCCTCCTTCATGCCGGGGCCGGGAACGCCGGTTATCGAAAAGCTGGAACGACTGAAGCTGCACGAGATAGACCTGACGGCAGGGGCTGTTCTGGAAACGGGCTGCGTCTATATTGTTCCGCTCCTCGAAGGACTGGCGTTGTCGCCAGACCTTTCCGCGTCGGCAAACCCGAAAAGTTCAACAGGCCGTCTGGATATATTCACCCGCGTCATCGTGGACGGAGCGCAGGAATTCGACAAGGTGCCTGCCGGATATAGTGGCCCGCTTTATCTGGAAGTCAGCCCGCGCACATTCCCGATCGTCGTGCGCACGGGGTCTCGCCTGTCGCAAATACGTTTCCGTAAAGGGCGTGCCCAGCTTGATGAAGCTGAACTCGCCGCACTGCATAATGCCGAAACGCTGGTTGCAGCCGAGATGCCGAATATCTCCGGCGGCGGCATCGCTCTTTCGGTCGATCTTTCCGGCGGCCCTGACCGGCTGATCGGCTATCGCGGCAAGCACCACACGGCTGTGGTCGATGTGGACAAGCGCGCAGCGCACGACGTTCTCGATTTTTGGGAACCGATCTATGATCGCGGCGCGCGCGAGCTCGTACTTGATCCGGATGAATTCTATATCCTCGTTTCACGTGAGGCCGTGCATGTTCCACCGCTCTATGCAGCGGAAATGACACCATTCGATCCGCTGGTTGGCGAATTCCGTGTTCATTATGCGGGCTTCTTCGATCCGGGCTTCGGGCATAGTGCTGCAGGCGGAACCGGCAGCCGCGCCGTTCTGGAAGTCCGCAGCCATGAAGTTCCGTTCATTCTGGAGCATGGGCAGATCGTCGGGCGTTTGGTTTACGAGCATATGCTGCACCGCCCATCCGCGCTTTACGGTGTCGATCTCGGCTCCAACTATCAGGCGCAGCAGTTGAAGCTTTCCAAGCATTTTCGTTGACTATATCAGCCTCCTCCAAGCAGATATAATTACGGGTGGAGGAGAGCGACCTAAGTGACAACTGGAATTGAACGGGATCAGGACAGGAAGCTTCAGGCTGCAACGGATGCTCCGCAGCGCAGGCTATCGGTCGGCATTGTTGCATTGCCGGGTTTTACGCTGAGTGCACTTAGCCTTTTCCTCGATCCTTTTCGCCTTGCTGCAGATGATCGCGACAAGAGCCGCCAGATACGCTGCGCATGGAAAATTTGTACTCTATCAGGAGACCCCGTAACCTCAAGTTCTGGCATGGTAATCGAGCCGACTGCGCCCATGGGAGAGCTCGATGATTGTGATTATGTTGCCGTTGTCGGCGGGCTGCTTGCGCAGTATCGGCCAAGGCAGCAGGCACTGATCGATCTCATCAAGCGTGCGGACCGGCGCGGCAAAACCGTGGTAGGTCTTTGTACAGCCGCCTTTCTGCTGGCGGAGGCCGATCTGCTGCCGGATCGCAATTGCTGCGTCAGCTGGTTCCATCGGGACGATTTTCTGGAGCTTTTCGACGGTTATTCCGCCGATACGACCAGCCTTTTTCATCGTAGCGGAAGACATTTCACCTGTGCTGGTGGGCTTGGTACGGCGTCGCTGGCACTTTCAATCATACAGAACGAAATTTCCGAGGAACTGGCGCGCAAGAGCGCATCTATCCTCATGATCCCTTATGAGCTTGTTCGTTCAGAGCAGCCTGCTCTGAGCTTTAACGGCGTGCGCTCGCCAATGATCCGCAAGGCGATCCGTATTTTTGAGGAAACGCTGGAAGATCCGGTGCCGATGATTGACGTCGCGCGGCGACTGGGGATTTCCGTCCGCCAGATGGAACGTGGTTTCAAACTCGCCCTAGAGCGAACGGCATTCGAGGTTCGCGAAGAGCTTCGGGTGAAAAAGGCCAAGGAACTTTTGTCGGAAACGGGTCTGTCACTGCTGGAAGTGGCTGTTGCGAGTGGCTTCACGGATACGCGCAGCATGAACCGCTCATTTTCACGACAAAAGCAGAAAGCGCCGCGCGATTACCGCAAACAGCGATAAACGCGTGTGGAACTTGCGAAGGTTGCACGGACGGCCTATTTCTTGCGCGATGAATCTGTCGCTTTGACCAAAACCACTCAGGAGATTTGCATGTCGGATGGTGTGAACCGTTTTCTTGGCGATACGCCCGCCCGTATCCTGATCAAGCTGGTGCTGATCTCGCTGGTCGTCGGCGTGGTCATGAGTGCGTTCCACTGGACGCCCTATGATATTTTCTATGGCATTCGCGATTTCTTCCTGCGCCTTTGGAATATGGGCTTTTCAGCGATTGCAGGTTTTGTCGATTATTTCATTCTTGGCGCGGCAGTCGTTATTCCTGCCTTTATTTTGCTCCGTATCCTCAGCTACCGGAAATGAACTCAATTCGGTAATTGGATAGCTCAGACAGGCAATGCAGCAAAAACAAGGATTTACACTCAACCGACGTGGTTTTTTGGTCCTGGTCGGTGGGGCGCTGGCGGTATCGGCAGTGCCATTGAACATGGCGCTGGCTGCCGGAGACAATGATGCCACCCCGATTTTCAACGCTATTCGCAAGGCGAACGGTTTGCCTTTGATGGCGACGGATTCCAAGCTTGAGCAGGCGGCGCTGTATCAGGCCAGACGTATGGCGAGTTATGGCAAGATCGGCCACAGTGTTGGTTGGGGGAACGGTTTCGTTGCGCGATTGCGTCAGGCGGGGATTCGCGGACCGGCAGCCGAAAACGTGGCATCGGGACAGCGCGATACGCAGGCCGTCTTCGATGCATGGATGAAATCTCCCGGCCATCGCAAGAACATGCTTGATCCGACTTTTGAGCATTATGGCCTTGCCTGGGCTACGCCCGAAAACAAACCCACTTATATATATTGGGCCATGATGCTCGGACTGTAACAGTCTCATATCTCCTGACGGTTCGCTGTCAGGAGCTGCGACAATGCGGTGGCCGAATTATCTGTAGTTCCGATTGATTCCAGAGTAGATGATCCTGATCAGAGGGAATGCATTCGGGACGAGCACAATGGATCAGTCGCTGCAACGTGTTGGTGGCGTAACAAAGCCGTTCGACGTAACGCACCGAATGGTGATGCTGATCGCCATTCCCATGACGCTTGCCGCGATCACGACCCCGCTTCTGGGGCTCGTGGACATGGGTGTTGTCGGCCAAATGGGTCAAGCCGAGCTGATCGGGGGTCTGGCGATTGGCGCGCTCGTATTTGACTTCCTGCTGTCGCTGTTCAATTTCCTCCGCTCCGGCACAACCGGACTTGTTGCGCAGGCCGTAGGTGCGGAAGATGCCGTGGAAGAACAGGCAATCTTCTGGCGCGCGATCATTATCGCGGTGGTGGCTGGCAGCTTGATGATCCTGTGCTTGCCGATCATCATAGCCGTCTCGTCCACCTTCATGCATCCGACGTCCGCCACGCAGGAAGCAATGGCAACCTATGTCTCGATCCGCATGTTGTCGGCACCGGTTGCTCTCATCAACTATTCGATCCTCGGACTCGTCCTTGGTCGCGGACAGGGCCTTGTCGGCCTCGGGCTTCAAGTGCTGCTCAACGGCATCAATATCGTGCTCTGCATCATCCTTGGGCTGGAATTGGGCTGGGGCGTTACCGGTGTTGCCTGGGCCACTGTGACCGGTGAAACCGTTGCAGCACTTGTCGGCATGTTCATTGTGCTGCGGCATTTCCGTAAGGATGCATCGCTACGTCCCAATCGGGCACGAATCTTTCAGAAAGAGGGTATTTTGCGCATGTTCGCGGTCAATCGCGACATCATGATCCGTTCATTTCTGCTTCTCACGGCCTTTGCCTTCTTTACCCGGGCGGGGTCCGACCTTGGCCCGATTACGCTTGCGGCCAATGCTGTCCTGTTGAACTTCTTTCTCGTTGCCGGTTTCTTTCTGGACGGCATGGCGGCGGCTGCCGAACAGATTGTTGGTCGGTCGATCGGGGCGCGTTACAGCTCGGCCTTTGTACGCGGTGCGAAGCTCACATTTGTTTGGGGGCTGGTCATGGCGAGCATTATCGCCTTTTTCTTGCTGGTGTTTGGCGATGCGATCATCGGGCTTCTATCCAAGGCGGAAGATGTTCATGCCGAGGCCCTGAAATATTTGCCATGGGCAGCGCTGACAGGCATTACGGGCTTGCTGGCCTTCCATATGGACGGGGTTTATATCGGCGCCACGTGGTCGCGCGACATGCGCAACATGATGTTCCTGTCGCTCGCATTCTTTCTGGTGGTTCTTTATGCAGCAAAGCCCGTGATGGGCAATCACGGGCTTTGGCTGGCTCTCAATCTGTTTCTGTCAATTCGTGGCGTCACGCTTCTGGCGATCCTGCCACGACGCTATCGTACAGAATTCATCGCGTGATCAAAGCATGTCTCCCAAAGGTGGAACCGGTTTGGGATAAAGACACGCATGACGCCTTATGCAGTCAGTTCGCGCCGGGCCCAGTCTTTGGTGTCCCGGTCGCGCAGTGCGGCGATGTTCGCGACACCTTCGCGTTTTACAGCGGCTGAAAGGCCACGAACGATTTCAGCAGGCAAGTTCGGGCCACGATAGATCAGTCCCGTATAAAGCTGGACGAGATCGGCGCCTGCCTTGATCTTGGTCAGAGCCGCCTCGGCGCTATCCACGCCGCCGACACCAATCAGCGGCATGTCAGGGCCGACGCGCTCGCGCATGCGGGCAAGGACGATGGTGGAGCGGTCGAAAATCGGTGCGCCGGAAAGCCCACCTGTTTCATCGCGGTTGACGGCGCTTTTCAATCCGGCACGTGAAAGCGTCGTATTGGATACGATGATGCCGTCCAGCTTCTGTTCGGTTGCCTCAGCCGCGATATCGTCCAGTTCTTCGTCTGCAAGATCGGGCGCGATCTTGAGGAAAACAGGACGCTTCAGCGTGCACATCTTGCCTTCTTCGTTTCGGGCTTCCAGTACACGGCTCAACAATTCGCGCAAGCTGTCGCGAGCCTGAAGATTGCGCAGACCCGGCGTGTTGGGCGAAGAGATGTTGACCGTGAAATAACGCGCCAGTTGATAGAAGCGACGGATACCGGCGACATAATCGGCAATGCGGTCTTCGGCATCCTTGTTGGCGCCGATATTGACACCGACGATCCCGCTCTTGCCTGCACGTTGCGACAGGCGTTTAAACGCTGCGTCATGGCCTTCATTGTTGAAGCCAAGGCGATTGATAACCGCTCTATCTTCCACAAGGCGGAAAATGCGCGGGCGCGGATTGCCACTTTGAGGGCGGGGAGTGATAGTGCCGATTTCGGTGAAACCGAAGCCGAGTTTCAATAGCGCATCGGGCACTTCAGCATTCTTGTCATAACCCGCTGCCATGCCGAGCGGATTTGGAAACTGCAGTCCCGCAACCTTGACGGAAAGAGCTGGATCGTTTGGCGCACCGCAGGTAACGAGGCCCGTCTTCAGGCCTGCGATGGAAAGGCCATGCGCCTGTTCCGCATCGAAGGCAAAAAGGGCGCGTCGCCCGAGAGTTTCAAAAAGCCCGCTCATTAATCTTCCAGCTCCGGAAAAATGTGAAGACCATCATCGCCCAGTGGCAAGGGTTCAGCCTTTAAAACCGCTGCAAGCGGCAGCTCGCCGTAAAGATGAGGAAACAGGGCCCCGCCGCGTGAAACTTCAAACTTCAATGCTGCGCCAAGCGCGGAAGCATTCACACTGATCAGAAGCAAATCCTGCTGGCTCGCAAAATGCCTGGCTGCCGTTTCCCGCACCTGTGTTGCGGTAGAGAAATGGATATAGCCATCGGCAATATCAACCGGAGCCCCGGTAAAACTACCAGCCTGTTCTGCTTGTGCCCAAAGGTCGCGTGGAGCGATCTTATAGATGATCTTATTGGTCATGGCTGCTCTCTAGACCGAAATTCTTCGGAAATCAAAGTCCCGCATGTTCGATTTTCGTCGTAAACGTCCCATATGATGGGGACATCTCAAAGAGAAGCTGAAGGGAATTGCATAATGTTGAACAGAAAGACACTGATGGTTCGTAATCTGGCTGCTGTTGCTCTTCTCGGTTCAGCGCTTGCCCCGGCTAATGCGCTTGCGCAGGAAAACGGGCGCTATCGGCTGGAAGGCACCGAGACAGGCTATGTCCGTCTGGACACACGAACCGGAGCACTCTCGACCTGCACGGAACAGCAGGGACAGCTCATCTGCAAGATGGCGACCGAAGATCGCGAAGCTTATGAGAACGACATTGCCGACTTGCAGGATCGCGTGAAGAAGCTTGAAGACAAGGTTTCTACGCTTGAAGGGAAGGGTGGAAGTGCCGCTTCGGGCCTCCCGAGCGAACAGGAATTCGAGCAGTCCATGAGCTATATGGAACGCTTCATGCGCCGCTTCATGGATATTGCGAAAAGTTTCGACAGCGAGCCGGAAAGCCCTGGTGGTGGAGCGACACCTGGTGGTCGGACCTGACGATAAAGAAAAAAGGCGCCACGCGGCGCCTTTTCATTAGAGCATTTCCAGCAAAAGTATGAAGCGATTTTGCGTAGGATAGTGCATAAAAACAAGCAGATAGAGCGGAATAGCGAGCGAATGTGAGTGCTTTCGGCTCTATTGTGCGAAACGCTTTGTTGCCTCGATCAATTCATGGGTGATGCCGGGCTCTGTGACGGCATGTCCTGCATCCTCGACGGTTCTGAGATCTGCTTCAGGCCACATTTTCCGCAACTGCCATGCGTTGATAAACGGCGTGCAGATATCATAGCGGCCATGGATGATCACGCCGGGAATATGCCGGATGCGATCCACATTGCGCAGAAGCTGGTCATCGGAATCGAGGAAACCTCGGTTCTGGAAATAGTGGCATTCGATACGCGCAAAGGCGATGGCGTACTGGTCTTCACCGAAGGCATCGACGCGGGCCGGGTCGGGCAGAAGTGAAATGACCGAGCCTTCCCAACGCGCCCAGCGCCGCGCTGCTTCAAGCTGCACCTGCGGGTCACGATCAGTCAGGCGCTTGTAATAGGCAGCGATCATGTCGCCGCGCTCGGCTTCGGGTATATGCTCCTGATAAGCCTCGAAATGGTCCGGAAAGAGAATACTTGCGCCGTTGGAATACATCCAGTCGACTTCGAAACGACGGATCATGAAGATGCCACGCAGAATAAGCTCAGCCGCGCGATCCGGATGGGATTGCGCATAGGCAAGGCCAAGGGTTGATCCCCAGGAGCCACCGAAGACCTGCCACTTCTCGATGCCGAGATGCGCGCGGATATGCTCCATATCCGCCACAAGGTCCCATGTCGTGTTTTCACGCAGTTCTGCATGTGGGGTCGAACGGCCGCATCCGCGCTGGTCGAACAAGATGATACGATAGCGCTCTGGATCATGCAGCCGGCGCATGGTTGGCGTGATGCCACCGCCGGGGCCGCCATGGATCATGATGACCGGCTTGCCGTCCGGATTGCCGCATTGCTCGACATGGATTCGATGCAGCGGAGAAACCTGAAGCATCTCTTCCTTGAACGGTTGGATTTCTGGATAAAGCGTATTGCGCGTCATGAAATGCCTTTTTGGTTCCCTTCCATTTGGCTGGTCGGGCCGCTCTTATGTTATTTTCGACACCCAGCCTAACATACAATGCGGCCAGATGGCGGCAATGCGTATTGTGAAAAGGGGTTAGCAACGTGAATTTTGGTTGCCCGAGCCAAAAAACGGCATAAAACGGAGTGATTGGCTGATTGGCCTGCACCGCGAGGGGAGGAGACCTGAAACAATGGCGCGCGAGGCACATGCATTTCATCATCGCTGACGATCACCCGCTTTTCCGGGGAGCACTGAGGCAGGTCCTTTCAGGACAGTCGAAGAGTGTCGAAATCATCGAAGTCGGCGATTTTGACGCCGTCAAGAAACTGGTCGGCGAACGAGAAGATATCGATCTTCTGTTGTTGGATTTGACGATGCCAGGCGGAACCGGGCTTTCCGGTCTGGTGACGTTAAAGGCCTTGCAACCGGCGCTTCCGATCATCATCGTCTCGGCGACGGATGACGCTGCCACGATCCGTCATGCTGTGGAGCTCGGCGCTTCCGGCTTCATCTCGAAATCAGCCAGCATGGAAACCATTGGCGAGGCTGTACATGCCGTTCTCGCTGGCGATATCTGGACACCTGCCGACATTGAGCTGGATCATCCGCACGACCCTGAAATTGAGGCTCTCATTGCGCGACTGCGTACATTGACGCCACAGCAGACGCGTGTGTTGACCATGCTTGCCGAAGGGCTGCTGAACAAGCAGATAGCCTATGAGCTTGGTGTGTCGGAAGCCACGGTCAAGGCACATGTTTCGGCAGTGCTGCAGAAACTTGGAGTCGACAGCCGCACGCAGGCGGTCATTCTTTTGTCGCGCATCGGCAATGATGCGCTGAGCACGGATTAGATATTGCCCTGTTACTGAGCGGCATTCTGCGCCGATGCATTGTCCTGTCGCGCATGATGAAAATGCGACAACAGTGAACGCAATGCAGCAGGCCGCAGCGGCTTGTGCAGAACCGTGACATTTTCATCCTCAGCGCGCTGGCGGACTTCCTTGGAGCGATCGGCTGTCAGCAGAATGGCCGGTATTTCCACCTGAAACGTCTCGCGCGCAAAGCCGATCATATCGAGACCGTTTTCGTTCAGCAGATGGTAATCCGCGACGATCACATCGGGCGGCGTGGAGTGATCAGCGCAATAGTTCTTCAGCGCTGTTCCACTGCGTAACGTCGTTATATGGCATCCCCACCCGCCAAGCAGCGTTTCCATTCCGGACAGGATGCTGGCATCATTGTCGATGCAAAGAACATCGAGGCCTGTCAGTTCGAGTGTGCGCTGCAGGCCACGGCGGCCCTTCACTTCATTGGCGGGCACTTTCTCCTGCGAAACAGGAATGCGCAGGGTGAACATGGTTCCCTTCTCGGGCGTTGAAGACAGGGATAGCGGCAGCGACAACAGCCTTGCAATCCGGTCGACAATGGAAAGGCCAAGGCCAAGCCCTTCCGCTTCCCGCATCCCCTCATCCAGCCGCGTGAACTCCCGGAAGACAAGTCTCAGTTTTTGCGGAGGAATGCCGATGCCGGTATCGAGCACCTGCAACTCCACAAAGGAGCCGCGGCGCCGGACGCCCAGCAAAATGCCACCCTTGCGGCTATATTTGATCGAATTGGAAACGAGGTTCTGGATCAGGCGCCGCAGCATGTTGCGGTCCGTTTTGACAACAATGCTTGACGGCACAAGGCGCAACCTCAGCCCTTTGGCAGATGCAAGAGGTGTAAAGTCGGTGGCAATCTGGCTCATCAGCTTGTCGAGGCGAAACACCGAGACGTCGGGCTTGAGCGATCCCGTATCCAGTCGGGAAATATCCAGCACCATACCCAGAATGGCTTCCACGGCCTCCAGCGAGGAATCGATATTGCGCGCGAATTCGCTGGTTTCGGAGCGTCCGAGTTTTTCGGCAAGTGCGGTACTGTACAACCGCGCTGCGTTAAGCGGTTGCAGAATGTCATGACCGGCGGCCGCCAGAAATCGCGTCTTCCCCTGATTGGCTTCTTCCGCTGCGGCTTGCGCCTTGGCGAGCTGTTGATTGACGCGGGTCAGTTCTGCCGTGCGATCCGCCACGCGCTGCTCCAGCATCTCTGCTGCCTTCTGGCGCGTGACATCGGCTTCGACCGCAGCGGTAATATCGGTATATGTCGCCACAATTCCACCGTCCGGCATCGGATTGGATTGAATTTCCAGTACCTTGCCAGTCGATTTCATATTGATGCGCCATGGCTGGCGCACGGTCGCTAGCGAGCGGATGACACCATTCTGGGCGCTGAAGGATATATCGCCGCGACGGTGCAACTGTTCCACGATTTCCGAAACCGGTATTCCGACCTGCATGACTTCATCTGGAAGATCAAAAAGCTTGCGGAATTGCCGGTTCCAGAAAGTCAGCCTCAGATCCTTGTCGAGAACGGTAATACCCTGTTCCATCTGATCAAGGGCCGTTTGCAGCAGGTTGCGATTTTGCTGCAAGGCGGTCGAAGCGTCATCGAGCAGCTGTCGCGCGTCGCGCCCGGAAGCATCATTCTTCTGCAACAGCAGCGATAGAACCAGCCGTGCAGATGCGGAGCCGACCGCAGTGCCGAGGAGCTGCTCTGCATGGCGGATCAGCGGTGTATCAACAGTCATGCCCGGATCGAGACGCCGTTGTTCCCTTCCTTCAAAACGAAGAAAGGCGCGCTCGACGCGTTCAGCACCGAGATAGCGCGCCATGGTGGCCTTCAGTTCGGCAACGGTGACGGTGGTCCGGAAGCGCTTGAGTGTCGGTGTGCCGATGAAATAACGCGGCAGGAAGATACTGGCCTGAATGCGTTCGAGCGGCGTCGAGGCGCGTGAAAGGGAACCGAGGATGTAGAAGAGCGTGTTGGCCGCAAGGCTCCACAACACGCCATTGGTCAACGGGAGCGCATTGGTTCCGAAAAGCGCTTCTGGCCGCAGCGCCGTAAAGCCAAGAAAGCCGTCGCGCAGAATGGCGGCATTTTCTGGCGCCATCGTTGGCAGCAATAGTGTGTAAGCCCAGACAAGGAATCCGGCTGATAGTCCCAGCATGGCACCGCGTCCATTCGCATTGCGCCAGAACAGCCCGCCGATGAAGGCGGGCACGAATTGCGCAATTGCGGCAAAGGACACGAAGCCGATCGAAGCCAGATGGATATTGTTGGAGGTAAAGCGATAATAGGCGAATGCTAATGCAAGAATACCGATAATGGTGAGACGGCGCGTGTTCAAAATGACCTTGGTGAGGTCGCGCTGTTCTGCGGCGTGTTGTTTCGCGAGACGCCGGATGAAGAGCGGCAACACCAGATGGTTGGAAATCATGATCGAAAGCGCAACACAGGCGACAATGACCATTGCGGTTGCTGCCGACAATCCGCCGAGAAACGCCACCAGTGCGAGCCAATGGGCACCCGCTGCCAGCGGCAGTGCCAGAACGTACAAATCTCCGCTGACATTGCCTCCGAGCGTCATCACCCCGATCAGGGCAATGGGAAATACGAAGATATTGATGAGGACCAGATAAAGCGGGAAGAGCCAGGAGGCTGTTCGCAGTTCTTTTTCACTCCGGCTTTCCACTACCGTCACATGGAACTGTCGCGGCAGCATGATGATGGCGGCAGCACTCAATGCGCTCTGCACGATCCATGTGCCAATGGATGTCTGGTAATGAAATGCCTCCAGCGCCTCCGGCGATTGGGATATCTGATTGATGAGCTGCGACGGGGTGCCGAACAGGAAGAAGGTGCAGGCAAAGCCAACGGTCAGGAAGGCACAAAGCTTGATGACGGATTCCAGAGCCACAGCCAGAATAAGGCCATTCTGGTGTTCTGTGGCGTCGGTGTGGCGCGTACCGAACAGGATCGCAAAGACAGCCAGCACAGCCGCGACGGGGAGGGAGATGTCGCCGAATATGAATACTGACGGGTCGACGGCTGATCCGTAATGCTCCATGACAAGCCCGACGCTGCCGGAAACGGCTTTGAGCTGTAGCGCGATATAGGGGATCGAACCGACGGCTGCGATGCAGGTCGCAAGAGAGGCTACACCGAAGCTTTTGCCGTAACGGGCAGCAAGAAAGTCGGCGATTGAGGTGATATGTTCGGATTTTGCCAGTCGCACGATATGCCGCAGCAACCGGTTGCCGAGCGTAAAGACCAGAATGGGGCCGATATAGATTCCAAGGAATTCAAGGCCGCGCTGAGCCGATAGGCCGACCGAGCCGAAGAACGTCCATGACGTGCAGTAAACAGCCAGACTGAGCGCGTAGATGTAAGGGCGCGGGGCACTGTTCCAGCGCGAGGTGCGCCGGTCACCGATGCTGGCTACCGCAAAGAGCAGCAGCAGATATAAAAAGGCGGCGCCAATAATACCCCAGCCCTGCATAACCGGCTTATTCCTCACTCCTTGACTATGATTTGACGCAAGCACTTTCGGTGTGTTCGCGCAAGATTATTGATGAAAAACAGTGCATTTTAGCGACTTCATCTTTTCTTTGGTAATTTTCGCCTACACACTAGAAGTGTGATCCTGAAAAAAGTGCAGGTCATTTTTCAGGACACATCTAAACGGCAAAACGCTTTTCAGTTTCGTTTTCGGAAAGTCGGTTTGCCATTCACTGCCAGTTTATCTGGTGCCCAGGTTGATTTGGCGAACGCCACCGCAGCAGGACGGCCCCAACGGTCCGCGTTCGTGAGGGAGACAGGCTTATGCTAAAAGAATTCAAGGAATTCGCCCTGAAGGGCAATATGGTCGATCTGGCCATCGGTGTCATCATCGGCGGGGCGTTCGGCGGCCTTGTCAATTCCATCGTCAACGATATCATCATGCCGATCATCGGTCTGATCACTGGCGGTATCGACTTTTCGAACATGTTCATTCAGCTGGCAGGTGAACCCAGGGCCACGCTGGCGGCGGCCCGTGATGCCGGTGCGACCATTGCTTACGGTAACTTCATCACGCTTCTCATCAACTTCCTGATCATCGCATGGGTATTGTTCCTCGTGGTAAAGGGGATGAACCGCATGAAGAAGAAGGAAGAGGCGAAGCCGGAACCGGAAGCACCGCGCGAAGAGGTCTTGTTGACCGAAATCCGCGATCTTCTGGCAAAGCAGAAAGCCTGATCGGTTCAGAACGGGTCAGTGAAAACGGGGCTTTATGGCCCCGTTTTCTTTTGATCCATAAATACGCTTGATCGGACCATCACAAAAAGCCGCGTGATTTCGCTAACAGGCCTTGATAAGCACGAAATCAAAATCGAAATTCAATGCGGGGAAATCATGACGCTCATAGCCAATCTTCGTCGGGAAGCAGCTCAATCACCGGAAAGCGGGATCGTGGCGGTCGCCAATCACGGGCGCGGGCGCGAAGGGCTTATTCCGCTTTGGGTCGGCGAGGGCGATCTTTCGACGCCCGATTTCATCCGCGCTGCGGCTCAAAGAGGTATTTCTGACGGCGAGACCTTCTATACCTGGCAGGCTGGCATCCCGGAGCTGCGGGAGGCGCTGGCTCGCTATCACGCGCGTCATTTCCCGCTGACCCTGAAACCGGAGAACTTCTATGTCACCGGTTCCGGTATGCACGCCATCGAAATGGCGCTGACCGCAACCGTTGGATCGGGTGAAGAAGCGATTTATCTTTCCCCGGCCTGGCCCAATTTTGTTGGCGCAGCGGGACTGGCAGGCGCTGTTCCGGTTCCGGTCGAGCTGGAATTCGGTGCCAATGGCTGGATGCTTGATCCCGAGAAGATCGCAGCCGCCGTCACGCCGCGCACGAAAGCACTTTTTATCAATACGCCATCCAATCCAACTGGTTGGACGGCGGACCGCGAGACATTGCAATTCATCCTTGATCTTGCGCGCAAGCATGGTCTCTGGATTATCGCCGACGAGATTTATACCCATTTCTATTACGGTGGCGGTCGCGCTCCGTCCTTCATGGATATTATGGAGCCGGATGATCACATCATCTTCGTCAACTCGTTTTCCAAGAACTGGGCGATGACGGGCTGGCGCGTCGGCTGGATGACAGTGCACCCGTCGCTGGGGCCGGTCATCGAGAATCTGATTCAATATTCGAATTCCGGTGTCGCACAGTTCATGCAGCGTGGTGCCGTTACGGCTCTCGATGAAGGCGATACCTTTATTTCGATGCAGGTTGAACGGGCGCGTTCCACGCGCGACAACCTGTGCGCGGCGCTGTTATCGACCGGTAAAGTTCGCCTGACGCCGCCACAAGGAGCGTTTTATCTTTTCTTCGGCGTGGATGGTGTCCGGGATTCTGTCAAGGCAGCAATCGATATGGTGGACAATGCGAATGTCGGCCTGGCGCCTGGCAGTGCTTTTGGCCTCGGGGGCGAAGGCTTCTTCCGCCTTTGTTTCTGCCGTGATCCGGAACAGGTGGACAAAGCCGCAAGACGGCTCGTGCGCTGGATCGAAAAGCTCTGAAAAAAAGGCCGCTTGAAGCGGCCTTCTTATTTGAAAATTCTAGAAATTGTCAGCCGCCAGCCTTGGAGACCATTAGCGGAATGATCCGCTCGGAGCTGGCTGGCTGCGAAACAGTCGGTTCGGCGTAAGGAATGCCGAGCGTATTCCAGACTTCCAGCAAGGCGTCTCTGAGGCCGTCGATCAGGGCGTCGTCATGTAAAGGCGACGGCGTGATGCGCAGTCTTTCGGTTCCACGCGGCACGGTCGGATAATTGATGGGCTGGATATAAATGCCGTGCACTTCCAGCAGGCGGTCGCTGGCTTTCTTGCACAGTTCAGGATCGCCAACCAAAATCGGCACGATATGGGTTTCCGACGGCATGACCGGGAAGCCAGCCGCAGAAAGCACATCCTTGGCGCGCTGGGCCTGACGCTGCTGGCCGTCGCGTTCCACCTGCGAGGTCTTGAGGTGCCGGATGGCTGCCGTCGCGGATGCTGCCACTGCCGGTGGCAGGGAGGTCGTAAAGATGAAGCCCGGTGCATAGGACCGTACCGCATCCACAATCGCGCGCGAACCGGTGATGTAGCCGCCGAGAGCACCAAAAGCCTTGGCCAGCGTGCCTTCGATGATATCGATACGATGCGCCAAGCCATCGCGTTCGGTAATGCCGCCGCCACGCGCGCCGTACATGCCAACAGCATGAACTTCGTCGATATAAGTCATGGCATTATATTTGTCGGCCAGATCGGCAATTTTCTCGATCGGCGCAATATCGCCATCCATCGAATAGACGGATTCAAAAACGATCAGCTTTGCGCGCGCCGGATCGGCGGCCTTCAAAAGTTGTTCCAGATGCTCGACGTCATTGTGACGGAAAATCTTCTTTTCCGTACCCGAACGACGCACGCCTTCGATCATCGAAGCATGGTTCAGTTCGTCGGAAAGGATAAGGCAGTTCGGCAACAACCGGGCAATCGTGGAAATCGAAGCTTCGTTGGAAACAAAGCCCGATGTGAAAACGAGACCGGCTTCCTTGCCGTGCAAATCAGCGAGTTCGTTTTCCAGTTCGACGAGTGGATGGTTATTGCCGGAAATATTGCGCGTACCGCCGGAACCAGAGCCGGCATTGCCAGCCGTGTCGCACATGGCCTTGATGACATCGGCGTGGTGTCCCATGCCGAGATAGTCGTTGGAACACCAGACGGTGATCTCACGGGCAGTGCCATTGTTGCGCCAGATAGCTCGGGGGAAACGTCCGACTATGCGTTCAAGATCTGCAAAAACGCGGTAACGCTTCTCGGCGTGCAACTGGTCGATCGCTTCTTCGAAAAAACGGCGATAGTCCATAATGCGCTCCTTAGTCTGTGCCCTAACTAGCGCTTTTGGCACTTGCCGTCCATGGCGCATTGATGGGCAATTTGCCACGTTTAATTGAAGCAGCATTGATTGAAATCAAGCAAATAGGCTCCACACCCAAAATAGTGGCGACCAATTAATTCATCACGAACCGTATCGAAACATCGCGCAGAGTGATCGGCGTTGACACAGAGTGGCTTGAATGAGGAGCAATCAAACATCAGTTAATACTAACATTCACAAAAGCCCGGCCCCCATATGAAGCCAACGCACACGGTGATGAACTATCCAGCCTCAACGACAGGGGATTGGTCAGCCTATTGGCGTGCCTCGCCGATGCGCCATCTGCGGTTGCGATGGCGGCACGTGCAGCTTTCGGTTCCGAACCGGAAACACAAGGCACATCTGATTGCCACCTCCGGCAGCTTTGCGGCTTTGCGTCCTGACGATCTGCCGCTTGTCTGTGTGGTTCGCAATGCTGCGCCTTATATGAGGTCTTTCCTGCGCTATTACCGCAAGATGGGTGTCACACGCTTCATCGTGGTGGATGACCAGTCTGATGATGGCACGACTGAAATCTTGTCCAGTGCGCCGGATGTTGATTTGTTCTCTTCGAATGTACGCTATGCGCAGGCCGATCGCGGACGTGCCTGGCGCGATGCTCTGTTCAATCTCTACGGGCGGGGCCGCTGGTATCTGTCGGTTGATGCGGACGAATTTTTCGTGTTTCCGAGAATGGAGCAGCGCGATATCCATTCGTTCATCGAGGAACTCGAGCAAAACGGAATTCGTCGGTGTCTGGCTCCGATGATCGACATGTATCCCGGAGGTTTGCTGCGTGACGGGGTTTTCGTTGACGACGGAACGAAATATCCGTTCGAGGTCTCATCGCATTTCGACGGCAATGGTTATACAGCGAAACCGGAGAAATTTGGCGTGGCGGTGCGCGGCGGGCCGCGTTTACGCTTGTTTGGACGCAGTATGCGGCTTTCAAAATTCCCGCTGATGTGGGTCGACAAGAAGACGGATTATCGCCGGGGCAGCATTCATGGGCCGGGGCCATGTTTCCGGAATTTCCTTCCGGCAACCGGCGCTCTTCTCCATTATCGTTTTTCGTCACTTTCAGTTGGCGAGTTCAAACGTATTGCATCGGAAAAGAGCCATGCAGGCGGTGCCGAACATTACCGCGCTATCGTTGAAAATGAGCGGTTCTCGGACGATCTGTCACTCGTTTATGAAGGTTCAGTGCATTATACGGGGCCAGCCAGTCTCGTCGAGCGCGGCTTCATGGCTGATCTGCGCGACGTAGTGCGTGGCAGCAGGCCGTCGTGTCGAACTAGCGCGTAAACGTCTTGCGCAGAAACTGCAGCAATATGTCATTGCGCCTGATCGTGAGGCGCGGAATACCGAACGGATCGTCAGTTGATCGTGCGCGGCGCTTTTCCGTCGTCGTCGCGTTTGTATAGCCCGCCGCTTCAACAATTTTGCGTGTTGCCGCATTTTCTCCGCCGTAAGGATAGGCGAAAGATGTGACTTCACTGCCGAGCAGGTCTTCGATCTTTATGCGCGATTGCTGTATTTGCGATATGGCTTCCTGCTCGTTTGCTTCCGGCAGGAAGATGTGGTCGAGCGTATGGGAGCCGACCTCGTGACCAAGATCCGCCCATTCGCGCAGTTCGGCAACACCCATGCAGTCGGCGCGCGCAACCCCGATTTTCTGGTCCCATAGATTGAATCCGCCGATCTGGTTGGCGACGAAATAGTTCGTGGCGGTGAAACCGAATTCCTGCAGCACCGGCAGGGCGTTGCGGAAGACATTCTCGAAACCGTCGTCAAAGGTGATGACAGCGACTTTGCCCTGCTTCCCGCCGTAAATGTAAGGCATTGCGTCCCGCACCGACAGGCCGCGATAACCCAGCCGCTTCAGCCAGGACATTTGCTGGCGAAAGCGGGTCGGATGCACGATCATGCTGCGATAGGGCACGCGGTGCGCCGGAGGCACGTCAATCTGGTGATATAAAAGAATAGGAACAGGCACGGGAAACCTCAGAGAGCTGCGCGCGAGCGCGATTTTATCTTCCAGCGATAAAGCGGGCGCAGAATTTCACGCTTCAGCTTGTCCGGCAGAGAACGCGATTTCTGAATCGTGCTGCCGCCAAGGCGCACTGAGATTTCCTTCACACCGCCTGGAAGGACGGATAGCGGTTTGAGTCCTGTGACCCAGTTCATCTGTGCTGTGGTATCGACCGGACGGTCGAAAATTTCCGTCGCCGACAGCAGGCGCTGCGCAGCTCCGCGCCCGATAAGTTGCGCCACCATGCCAAGGCCGACCGGCACCGGCTCGATGATCCGTGAAGTTTCCGTCGTCAGCACAACACGCCCGCTTTCCCGCTCGCGGAACGGAAAACGGATGAAGCTATCAACCTTGAGAACCTGACATGCAGCGGAATAGGCTGCTGCGAATTCCGGCGTCAGTTCCACGTCGTCTTCCAAGACGAGACCAGCATCGATCTCCTGATCGACAATCGCTTGCCAGGCCTTTCGATGTGACAGAAAACATGCGATTTCGTTCGTGCTGAGCTGGAATGGATAGCGCGGCTTGTGTGCCGATCGCCGATAGACACTGCTGATCGTTTGCGCATCGAGCGTGCGCCCGTCGATGGCGTTCACCACGTCCGTCTCTACCGGCAGCTTTCGAATAAGTTCTTCGACTTGCGGCTGCCGGTCGGTGGCGCGCTCCAGATGGATGATGAAAGCCTTGACGGCCCGCTGTGGGCCGTCATTCGGAGTGATGTCGGGGCGCGTTTCGTTCATGGTCCCTATCTACCTTGCAGCGCGCCAAAAGCTCAAGGTATTTTGCAAATCAGACCGGCTTCCAGCCCGGCTCGACACTATCGGCTTCTGCCCGCCACAAATCGGCATAGTCGACGTTCTGCCAATCCTTGAACCAAGGGCCGCCGCGCGTGTAATGTACGACTTTCGGCAGTCCGGTTTCCGGCTTCTCGTTCCAGCCTTCCAGCCAGTTGTAATCCGTCGGCAACGCACCGATTTCATCATCGGCGGCCCATTGCATGCGGTGCAGATAAGCGCCGGTTTCGCTGTTGACCAGCTCCGGCGTCAACTGGCGTGTCGAGGGATGTTCGCAGTTGAACAACATGCAGGACGACCAGTTCTTGCGCGGATAGCTGGTCTGCACCTTGCCGTCCATCTTCACACTGTCTTTGGGTTGGTAATCGTGCTGAACGCAATAAACGGCCTTCGACGGATCATTATAGGATTGAAGGCCAGCAATATCGCCAAGGAAAAGGAAGTCGCAATCGCAGAAAAGCGCCCATCCCTTATAGCCCGCAAGCCATGGCGTGAAAAAACGCGAATAGGTAAACTCTGTCGATGCCAGCGGATCGACGTCCCGTGTGTAGACCCCTTCATCGACAAGGTCCTGCAACTTGATCGGTACAATCTCCAGCGGGATAGAGGAATGTTTCAGTGCTGATGCCTTGGCGACTTCATATGCGATGGGTTCGCGAGAATCCCATCCGATGAAAATGCGTAACGGTTCACTCATTCATAGGCTCCTCTAAAGCGATTGTGTCGTGATCGTTCCCCACGTTTTCCGCTGGAAATTATAATGAGAGCGCAGGGTCACTGGATGAGGCTGATGCGTCCGGACTTGACCTTCTGCTCAACCCAACTGCGCTCATCTCCCCAGGTGTGGCGTTTCCAGCCTTCCCAGGTGAAGCCGCAGATTTTCACGTCCCAGCTTTCCTCCGGACATTTTCCGAGCATGTACCAGATGCCAAAAAAGCCAGTGCTTGGAAAGGCTTTGCTTATATTCTCGTCGGTTACGCCCAGCTCTTTGCACCCGGCCAGATAGAATTGGGGCGGCATGATCCGGATTTCCTTGCCTGCGGAACCAACGACTTCGATGGTTTGCATTGTCCAGTCTCCGCGCCTTCCCTTGAGGCGAGAGAGGAAATTCGGACCGGGGTGATATTTGCGGATGATGCTTGGATGATAAGCAAGCATCACTTCCTTGGCTGCCTTGAAGGTCGGTGTTTGTACGAAGCCCGGATCGCGCAGCCGTCGCTGCATGGGCTTGCTGGACGTCGCCAGCATCAGGAGGTCCGTCCGGGTGCCGCTCATGCCGATGGATTGCTTGGGCTCATTGAAACGGACGACAAAATCCGCTGCATCGACTTCGGCAGAAAGATCGCGCGGCAAAGGCGCATTGCCGACGATAATCAATGTCTTTTTCATGCACTTCAACTCTGATTAGAATGAATCGGTGCCAGCTTCGACATAGAAGATATAGCTAAATTAGAATTACATAATGATTACAATATTGGGAGACTATTTTCTCGGCGGCATCGGAAATCCGGGTAAAGCGCTAGGATTTCGCTGCAATCACGGCAGCCATGCAGGATATGCACTTCTCAAAAGGCAGAGAAAGACGGAAGCTCATTGTTGGGAGGAAGATAAAAAAGGGGATACCACCATGAATCTTCGCACCCATTTCCATCGCTGGATGCAGTATCGCGAAAATATTCGCGAGCTTAGCGGCTGCACTGACCGCGAGCTTTCCGATCTCGGCCTCTCACGCACAGATATTCATCGCGTCGCACGCGAAGCCGCTTTTGCCTGAGGCAACAAATCAGGGCCGACTTCCGGTTTCGGCAAGCGGCCCTGCTTCGATCCGCAAATTTTTCTAAAACCTACACGTCACCCGGCTTCTTGAAGCGGATGTGGATGTTGTCGCCTGCGAGATCGAAGCCTGCATAGTTGCGTTGAAAGGCAATGAGCGCGTCGTTGACGCCCTTTGAAAAATCGTCTTCCTGCACGTCGATATGGTGCCGGTAGAGGATTCTGTCGTCCTTGTAGAATATAACCTGACCTTCCATCATAGCCTCCTTCTGATGACGCGCAGAGCAGAAATCCGTCGGTGGTTTCAGGCGTCGCGCGCTTTGAAACGGGTGTGTAGAACAATGTTCAACACACGGGCCTATGGCTGAAGAGGTGCCAAGGGCACTTATCCAGTCGGTATATCTTTTTGAGATAGGCGATATGGCGGGCGTTTCAAGATGACGCAGTGTCAGTCCCGGCTTTGCTCAGCTCAAGCCAGGCACGAGCGGCGTGAGACAGGAATGCGCCTTTTCGCCAAATCAGCGCCAGATGCCAGTTCACATCGGCACCTTTGATCCCGTGGATGCGCACGCCGGGGTGATGCCGCTGTTCCGCGATCATTTTCGGCAAAAAGCCGATGCCCATGCCTGCCGCTACAAGCTCGACGATGAAGTCAATCTGACTGGAGCGGACTGCAACATTTGGAGAAAATCCATGCGAACGACATGCGTCGAGGATGATGTGGTTGAGGGCAAAGCCGCTCTCGAAAAGAATGAACGGCAGGCTGGCAATATCCTGCAGCGAAACGCCGCTCCCGTGTGCAAGCGCATGATCGGTCGGGAGAAGCGCCACAACCGGTTCGCATCGCACATCCTGCCATTCGAAACTGTCCTCGACCGGCAGAAGCGAAGCCGCAAGTTCCACATCACCGGCCAGCAGCAATTCTTCCAGCCGTCTGCTGCCATGCTCAACCAGTTGAATGTCGATCTCCGGATAAAGCTTCGTATAGGCCGCGAAGACGGGAGCGAAAAGCACGCTCGAACCGATGGGCGGCAGGCCGAGTTTCAGAAGGCCACGCTTAAGGCCGCGCAGCTCGCCCAATTCAGCCAGCATGTCGTCCTTTTCCGCCAGCATGGCGATCGCGCGACGGAAGACAATCTCACCTGCTGTCGTGAGGCGGGAGGGCGAGATTTCACGATCCAGCAGAACCAGCCCCAATTCGTCTTCAAGCTGTCTGACCGCCTTGCTGACGGTCGACTGGGTCGCGTTGATGGTTTTTGCGGCGGCGGAAAAACCGCCTTGCCGCACCACTTCGACAAAAGCCTGGAAGCTGCGCAAGTTCATGAGCCATTCTATTACGGAATAGCTTCAATGAAATCAATTCATTTCTAGAATAGCGCCTGAAGGCCTATATTCGTCGATGAAAATGCATCAGTCCTCATTGGAAAAGCACATGAACGCCCACAGCCTTTTGATCCGGTTTCGTTACGCACTGCATCACAGCCGTCTGATGCAAATTGCGACGCTGGTCGGCTTTTGGCTGGCGGGTGAGCTTTTCGTCCGTCTCGTAGGTCTGCCTCTTCCAGGCGGCATTGTCGGTATGGCGCTGGTGCTGGTCCTGCTTCTGAGTGGTCGGGTCAGCCTGTTCAGCATGAAACGCGGTGCCGAATGGTTTCTGGCTGAAATGCTGCTCTTCTTCGTTCCCGCAGTGCTTGCCGTTCTTGAGCATCAGGAACTGATCGGTCTGCTCGGCCTGAAAATCATGGCTGTGATTTTGCTGGGTACGTTGACGGTCATGAGTGTCACCGCATTGACGGTTGATCTCTGCTACCGCTGGAGTTTGCGTTATGTTGCTAAGTAACCCGCTGGTGGCGACATTTTTCTGGTCTGCCGCAACGATCCTGCTTTATCTTGCTGCCAAGCGCGTCTACCGTCGCTTCCCCATGTGGTGGCTGACGCCGCTCGCCGTTACGCCATTGTTGCTGATGGCGCTGGTCATTGGGCTTAATCAGAACTATCGCGGCTATTTCAGCGCCACCCATTGGCTGGTCGCGCTGCTTGGGCCTGCAACAGTGGCTTTTGCGATCCCGATTTACCAGCAGCGCGCAACGATCCGCCGCTATTGGCCGGTGCTTCTGGCAGGTGTCGTCGTCGGAAGTTCATCTGCCATGGCTTCCGCATGGGGGCTGGCGCATCTGCTGGGTCTCAACGAAGCGATCAGCCTCAGCCTGATGCCACGTTCCATGAGCACGCCGTTTGCGATGACTGTCTCGGGCGACATTGGCGGTACGCCGGACCTGACAGCAATCTTCGTGGTGCTAACCGGTGTGTTCGGCGCAGCTCTCGGCGAGGTCATGCTCAACTGGCTGCCAATCCGCTCCGCACTGGCACGCGGGGCCCTTTTCGGCATGGGTGCACATGGAGCCGGTGTGGCCAAAGCTCACCAGATCGGTAGTGAGGAAGGTTCGATTGCCGGGCTGGTCATGGTGCTTGTCGGTCTGGTAAATGTGCTTGCTGCACCTCTGATTGCCCACTTTTTGTAAGAGCCTAATTTTACAGGCAATTCTTTAAAAACGCCCGGCTTCCGGGCGTTTTCTGCATGAGCGGATCTGCCTTTTTCTTGAGCGTCAACGTCTTTGCATAACTGATATGCATTAATGGCCGTTGCTGCAGAGAAGGGGGGCGGGTAAATATCTCTTCATCGAGTTCACTCCTCCTCCCAGAACTCGAAAAGGAATACGGCACTCCTCCTCCCAAGCCGTATTCAAGATCAGGCCGCGCATCCTCCTCCCGCGCGGCCTTTTTCTTTTTCCGCTCCACTGCATCCTGCTTCGTTTCATCTCCATGCGTTGACAATGCGTAACCGAGCGGCCCCATAGGCAAGCTGCGGCATCTGCTCTATCTCTGGTTCAAGTTTTGAATCGGGGAGACAGCATCCATGATAAGCGGCATCCACCACATCACCCTCATCACCCGAAAAGTGCAGGCCAATGTCGATTTCTATGCCGGCTTTCTGGGATTGCGTATCGTCAAGCAGACAGGCGGGTTTGAAGATGCCGAGCAACTGCATCTGTTCTATGGCGACCGTTCTGGCACGCCCGGATCGTTGATTACGTTTCTGGTGTGGGAAGATGGTGCCAGGGGGCGTGTCGGTCATGGTCAGGTTAGTGAAGTCGCGCTTGCCATTGATCGCACTGCCATCGGATTCTGGCTCGAGCGCGCCTTGCGCCATCACGTGCCATCCGAAGGGCCCGTGCAGGAGTTTGGCGAACCTGTTCTGCGCCTGCGCGACCCCGATGGTGTGATCGTCAAGCTTGTCGGCTGCGATCTTGCCGCCAATGATGCGTGGGAAAGCGAGGGCATTCCGGCAGCTTTCGCCGTCAGGCGTTTGCGTGCCGCGACCATTCTGTCCGAGGCACCGGAACAGACTGCAGGTTTCATCGAACGTTATTTCGGTTTCAGGCCTTCGGCGAAAGAGGGCACGATAGATCGTCTTCTGTCAGATTCCGGCGATGCCATCGATGTGCGTGATGCGGGCGGCTTCTGGCCGGGTATTCCCGGCACGGGCATTGCCGATCATGTCGCTTTTCGTGCTGCCGATATCGGTGAAGTGGAACGGGCGGAGAAGGAACTCTCAAAGCTCAACTCAAGTGCCGTCAATGTGCATGACCGCAAATATTTCACGTCGCTCTATGTTCGCGAGCCGGGCGGAACGCTGTTTGAATTTGCAACTGACGCACCGGGCTTCGCAATAGATGAGCCGGTCGAGAGGCTGGGCCAGTTCCTGTTCGTGCCGCCGGGCAATGAGGAAAAGGCCGATGCCATCCGGGCACGGATGCCGCAATTCGCTCTACCGGGCGAGGAGCGTGTCATCTATCGTGATCTGCCTTTCGTTCATCGAATACACCAGCCGGAAGAGCCGGATGGCAGTACACTGGTGCTTTTGCATGGTACCGGCGGGAACGAAAACGACCTGATGCCTTTCGCCCGCAAGGCTGTGCCACGCGCAACCCTTCTGGGGGTACGCGGACGCAGTACGGAAGAGGGTATCCAGCGCTGGTTCCGCCGCTTCGACCTGAAAAAGTTCGATCAGGCCGATATTCGGTTTGAAGCACAGGCATTCGAGGCTTTCGTTGAGGGTGCCGCCGCCGCTTATGGTATCGATCTGAATCGGACGGCCTTTATTGGGAACTCCAACGGCGCAAATCTGCTGGCGGCTTTCATGCGTTTGCATCCGCATGTGGTTCGCACGGCGGTTCTTCTGCGCGGTCAGGAGGTTCTGGAGGAGCAACCCGATGGCGCGGATTTGTCGGATGCTTCAGTGCTTTTGATGAACGGTGCTTCCGATCCTTTTGGCGATGGGAACGGAACACTGGAAAAAGTCCTGAGAGAAGACGGGGCTGCTCTCACGATCAGCACGGTCGGGGCCGGGCATGCGCTCATAGATGAAGATATCCGCATCGCAAGCGAATGGCTTCGCGACAAGATATAAGTAAAAGGGCTGCGGAGAGTTCCGCAGCCCTTTTTATATTAATCAAGAGGTTTCAGGTTTCGCTCGATCGCTTCGCGCTTGCTTTCCAGGAAAGGCGGAAGCGACAGGCTTTCGCCAAGGCTTTCAAGTGGCTCGTCGACTGCAAAGCCGGGACCATCGGTCGCGATCTCGAACAGGATGCCGTTCGGCTCGCGGAAGTAGAGCGAGCGGAAATAGTAGCGTTCGACTTCGCCGCTTGACGGCATGCGCACAGATCGCAGGCGATCGACCCATTCCTGCATGCTTTCCTGATCCGGCGTGCGGAAGGCCACATGGTGCACAGCGCCCGCACCCTGCCATGCAGTGGGCAGGTTCGGCTGTACCGCGACATGCAGTTCGGCTGCAGCACCGCCCGGACCCATGGAGAAGACATGGACATGACCTTCACCGTCAGGCGAAACGTAATCGCCGGTCTGGCGCATGTTCATGACCTTTTCCAGAATGATCTGGGTGGGCGCCAGTTCAGGAACACTGAGCGTAATCGGCCCGAGGCCCCTGATCTGCTTTTCTGCAGGCACAGGACTCCGGTCCCAGCTATGGGCTTCCCCCGCGCCACCGTCATCGGTCAGGCGCAGACGCTGCCCCTCCGGGTCCTCGAAATCGAGGACGGCACGTCCAGCAACCTCAAAAGTATCGCCTGTCTGGACACCTTTATCGTTCAGGTGGTTTCGCCACCATTCCAGGCTTTCGACACCGTTCACACGCAAGCCGGTGCGGGCGACGCTGTTGGTGCCGCGCTGTTCGCGCTGTACCGGCCAGTCGAAAAAGGTGATATCCGTGCCGGGCGAAGCCAGCCCGTCTGCGTAAAACAGATGGTAGGCGCTGGTGTCGTCCTGATTGACGGTTTTCTTGACGAGCCGAAGCCCGAGCGTGTCGGTATAGAAGCGCCGGTTGCCGGGCGCATCGGCGGTGATGGCTGTCAGATGGTGCAGCCCTGTCAGTTCCAATGCCATAATGTGCCTCCTTCAGAAACGGAGTTGCTGTTGGCGGTTATATCGGTCGGGGCTGATCGCAAGGAAAGTATCACCTGTTGAACAGTGTGTAACCCATAAGCCGCAATCGCCTTGCGTTCCGACAACAGTGGATAATTGGGGCTTGGCAGAACGTTTCACGTAAAGAATATATTAACCCTCGGATTTCGGTTGTAAGAAACCTGCTGGCGTAGCGTTTAGGGAGTTTGGTTTTGCGGCGCATTTTTTCTCGGACTGCCCCTGCGTTGCTCGTTTTGATGTCTCTGCTTGCCGGTTGCGCCAGCCGTCCTGAAGGCGTGCTTGTGCCCGTCGGCGATGCCGCTTCTCCCAATACCACCAAGGTTGATCTTGTCGTGGCGACCACCCGCCGCCCATCCGACAAACCGGGCATTCTTTTCTCCGGCGAGCGTGACAAGCTCGTGTCGCTCAACGAGATTGTTGTGTCCATTCCGCCGGAAAAAAACCGCAAGGCGGGTGAAGTGCAGTGGCCGAAGAAGCTGCCGCCCAATCCGCAGACCGATTTCACTACCGTCAGCGTGACACCGCTCAAGACCGATGTGGAAATGGCAGGCTGGGTTCGCCCGCATCTGACCAAGAGCCGCCGCGTGATGGTTTTCGTGCACGGTTTCAACAATACGTTCGAGGATTCCGTTTATCGCTTTGCCCAGATCGTGCATGATTCCGGAGCCGATGTTGCGCCGGTGATCTTCACCTGGCCGTCGCGCGCCAGCGTGTTCGACTATAATTACGACAAGGAAAGCACTAACTATTCCCGCGATGCGCTGGAGCAGATCTTGCGCGCCATCGCACGCGAGCCAGAGGTCAAGGACATCACGGTCATGGCTCACTCGATGGGCAGCTGGCTGACGGTCGAGGCTCTGCGGCAGATGGCGATCCGCGATGGCCGCGTGAATGCCAAGATAACGGATGTCATTCTGGCATCGCCCGATCTCGACGTTGATGTGTTTTCGAAACAGTTTCTGGCGATGGGCAAGCAGCATCCGCGCTTCACCCTGTTCACGTCGCGAGACGACAGGGCGCTTGCATTGTCTCGGCGTATTTCCGGAAATATCGACCGTCTCGGCCAGATTGACCCGTCAATCGAGCCCTATCGCTCCGAGCTTGAAAAAGCAGGCATTACCGTTATCGACCTGACACAGCTCAAGGCGGGTGACCGTCTCAACCACGGCAAGTTTGCTTCCAGTCCGGAAGTCGTGCAGTTGATCGGCCAGCGCCTCGTTGCAGGCCAGACCATCACGGATTCGCAGGTTGGGCTCGGTGATCGTCTGGGGGCAGTGGCGATGGGTACGGCACAGGGTGTCGGAACGGCTGCCTCGCTGGTGGTAACAGCGCCAATTGCCGTGTTCGATCCGAACACACGCAAAACCTATGACGAGCAGATCGATCGTTTCGGCCGTGCCGTCGGCAATACGGTTGGCGCGGTAACGATCCCCACGCAATAAGCGCAGAGAACGCTTCGCCTCCACAGTTGTCATATTTGAGCTGACGCTGTAGGACTCGCGGCCAATAAATTCGGGCCGCGAGGAGGACCTCATGCAGATCATCCGCACCATTGAGGAATTGCGTCAGGCTTTGGCGCCTGCAAGGCGGGCTGGAAAACGCATCGGCTTCGTGCCGACCATGGGTTATCTCCATAAAGGCCATCTTGAGTTGGTTCATCGCTCCAGAGCGGAAAACGACGTGACTGTCGTGTCGATTTTCGTCAATCCGCTGCAATTTGGCGCGAATGAAGATCTCGATAAGTATCCGCGTGATCTGGAGCGCGATGCCACTCTATTGCGCGGAGCAGAGGTCGATTACGTCTTCGCGCCAGCAGTCAGCGACATGTATCCGCGCCCGATGCAGACCGTGGTGGATGTGCCCACCCTTGGCAACCAGATGGAAGGCGAGGCGCGCCCCGGTCACTTCGCCGGCGTCGCAACGGTAGTCAGCAAGCTTTTCAACATCGTCGGTCCGGACGCCGCTTATTTCGGCGAGAAGGATTTTCAGCAACTCGTCATCATCCGCCGTATGGTGGACGACATGGCCATTCCCGTGCGTGTGGTTGGCGTCAAGACCGTGCGGGAGGATGACGGGCTCGCCTGTTCGTCGCGCAACGTCTATCTGTCGGCGGAACAGCGCGCTGCCGCGATCATCGTGCCGAAAGCGCTCGACGAAGCCGAGCGGCTTTATCGGTCCGGTGTGGACGACCCCGATGCGCTGGAAGCGGCAATTCGTGCGTTTATCGCCACAGAACCGCTGGCGACGCCGGAAGTTGTGGCGCTGCGCGACCCCGAAACGCTGGAGCGCCTGACGGCGGTGCAGGGGCGGCCCGTGCTGATTGCGCTGTTCGTGCGGCTTGGCACAACGCGGCTCCTCGACAATCGCGTCATTGCGCATGTCGCACAGGAACAGGCGGCCTGAGATGAGCGCACCCGTCAAACAGAAGCGACTGACGCCGAAGGCCATTTCGGCCCTGAAGGGCGAACGCCCGATTGTCAGTCTCACCGCCTATACGACGCCGATTGCGCGGCTGCTCGATCCGCATTGCGACCTGCTGCTGGTGGGGGACTCGCTCGGCATGGTGCTTTACGGCATGGATTCCACGCTTGCTGTCACGCTCGATATGATGATCGCCCATGGGCAAGCGGTGATGCGCGGGGCCGAGACGGCCTGTGTCATCGTCGATATGCCGTTCGGTTCCTATCAGGAATCGAAGGAACAGGCGTTCCGCAATGCCGCCCGCGTGATGCAGGAAACCGGCTGCGACGGCGTCAAGCTTGAAGGCGGTGAGGAAATGGCCGAAACGGTCGATTTTCTGGTCCGGCGCGGTATTCCGGTGTTCGGTCATGTCGGCCTGATGCCGCAACAGGTCAATACGGTTGGCGGCTTCCGCTCGCTCGGACGCGACGACGATGAGGCCGACCGTATTCGTCGCGATGCGCAGGCCATCGCCGATGCCGGTGTGTTTGCGCTGGTCATTGAGGGCACAGTAGAGCCGCTGGCGCGCGAGATCACCGCATCGCTTTCCGTCCCGACGGTTGGCATTGGTGCTTCGGCTGCCTGCGACGGGCAGATATTGGTTTCGGACGATATGCTGGGGCTGTTTCAGGATTTCACACCGCGCTTCGTGAAGCGCTTTGCTCAACTGGCGCCGCAAGTGTCCGATGCGGCTAAAGCCTATGCCGAGGAGGTGCGGGCGCGCGCATTCCCGGGACCGGAGCATGTTTTCGGCACTAAGCCGAAAACTTAGCCCTTAAATTCTGTGCCGAGTGGCGGTAGCGCCTTGTAATTATTCGTCAATCGCGTTCAATGTCGGAAGTGTTTTCCGGAGTTGCTGTGACCGACGATATTGCCCATACCGAACTGATTGCCGTGCTGGCCGCCGTAACCAGCGAACAGCCGCGCGTCATGACTGTACGACAGGGGCAAGCCCTGCCATCCGGCCCGTTCGAAAGCGAGCACCGTTCGTTGCAATCCGGTCTGCGCGCCTGGGTACAGTCGGAAACCGCGCATCCGGTCGGCTATCTGGAGCAGCTCTACACTTTTGCCGACCGTGACCGTCACGCACAGGGCGAACGCATCATCTCGATCAGCTATCTCGGCCTTGTGCGCGAAAGCGATGCGGCGGCAGGGCAGGCGGGCTGGCGCGGCTGGTATGATTATCTGCCGTGGGAAGATCACCGTCAGGGCGAACCGGCCATCATGGAGCATCTCAACAATGCGCTCCTTGTCTGGGCCTATCGGGCCGAAACGCCGGAACTGACCGCGCAGCGCATGCGGCGCATCTCGTTCACCTTCGGCTTCGACAATGGAGAGTGGGGCGGGCGCTGGAACGAAGACCTCGTGCTGCAACGCTATGAGTTGCTGTTCGAGGCAGGGCTGGTGGCGGAAGCCGGGATGAAGGAAGACGAGAACGGTCGCTCCATGTTTGCCGATCATCGCCGCATCCTCGCCACGGCGATTGCGCGGCTGCGCGCCAAGATCAAATATCGCCCGGTGGTGTTTGAGCTGATGCCGGACAGTTTTACGCTTTTACAACTCCAACGGACTGTCGAAGCGCTGGCGGGTCTGCGCCTGCACAAGCAGAATTTCCGCCGCCTGATCGAGCAGCAGGATCTCGTCGAGGAAACCGGCGAAAGCGACAGTGAAACAGGCGGTCGCCCGGCAAAACTGTTCCGTTTCCGCTACTCGATTGTCGAGGAACGCGCCCTTTCCGAGCGCCATCTGGCCGGAGCCAAGCTGCCAATCTCCCGCGATTGACAATATACTCGAATCGAGTATAAGTTCATAAACATGAAATACTCAAGTTGAGTATAAATGGGCATGCCAGCGTATTTCCAGCAAAGGCGCAAAACGCTTTCGTGTGAGGTTGATGCGTAAACGCATGTCGATGAGCTGGGAGGCTCGCGCATGAACGATCATGTTTCCGTTTCGCAACTTTATGACCGCGTGGCCAAGGTGCTGCCCAAGGCGGAGTGGCTGGGCTTCGAAGACGATGTTGCGGCCATTCTTGAGCTGAAGAAAAAGCGCAATGCCGTCATCCTTGCGCATAATTACCAGACGCCGGAAATCTTCCACTGCGTGGCCGATATTGTCGGCGACAGTCTGGCGCTGGCGCGCAAGGCTGCGGAGGTCGATGCCGATGTGATCGTGCTGGCGGGCGTGCATTTCATGGCCGAGACGGCCAAGCTGCTCAATCCAGGCAAGACGGTGCTGATCCCCGATATGGCGGCGGGCTGTTCACTGGCCGACAGCATCACGCCGGAAGATGTGGCACTGCTGCGCGAGGCGCATCCCGGCGTGCCGATCATCACCTATGTCAACACATCTGCTGCCGTGAAGGCGGCATCCGATATTTGCTGCACCTCCGGCAATGCCAAAAAGGTGGTGGAGTCGCTTGGCGTACCGCGCGTGCTGATGATCCCCGACGAGTTTCTGGCGCAGAATGTGGCCCGCGAAACCGATGTCGAAATTCTTGCCTGGCATGGCCATTGCGAGGTGCATGAGCGGTTCACTCCAGACGATATCCGCGAATTGCGCGAAAGCCACCCCGGCGTGGTGGTTCTGGCCCATCCCGAATGCCCGCCGGAAGTGGTGGCAGTTGCCGATTTCGCCGGTTCCACTGCGGTCATGTCGGACTATGTCGGCGAGAAGAAGCCGCAGCGTGTCGTGCTTTTGACCGAATGCTCGATGAGCGACAATGTTGCTGTCGATCACCCGGATGTCGAGTTCATCCGCCCGTGCAATCTCTGCCCGCATATGAAGCGGATCACGCTTGCCAACATTCGCGATGCGCTGGAAAACAATCGCCATGAAGTGACTGTCGATGCAGCACTGATGGAGCCAGCCCGACGCGCCGTCGAACGGATGCTGGCGGTATGACTACGACCCCGGTCCTTGTCATTGGCAGCGGCCTTGCCGGTCTGATGACGGCGCTCACGCTGTCTCCGCAGCCGGTGTTGCTGGTGACAGCGGGAAGCCTCGGCTTGTCCGGTTCCAGCGCGCTGGCGCAAGGCGGCATTGCCGCAAGTGTTGGTGCGGATGACAGTGCAGCGCTGCATCTGGCCGATACGATTGCCGCTGGCGACGGCCTGTGTGACCGGGGCGTGGCGGCAGAAATCATAGAAGCGGGCGCGGACGTCGTTGCCGCGCTGGAAGCCCATGGCGTGCACTTCGACCGCAAGGCGGACGGTTCATTTTCACTCGGTTTGGAAGCCGCCCACAGCCGCCATCGCATTGTGCATGTGGATGGTGATGCGACGGGGGCGGGCATCATGCGCTCTCTGACCGCCAAGGTTCTGGCGACGCCTTCGATCACCGTCATGGACAACACCCGCGCTCTCCGGCTCATCCGGCAGGATGGTCGTGTCGTCGGTGCCTGTCTTGAAAATGTCGGCCCGGTTGCAGCGCGCGCCGTCGTTCTGGCGACGGGCGGGATCGGCGGACTTTATAACGCAACAACCACGCCGCTCGGCAATCTCGGGCAAGCTGCGATATTGGGTGCCGCATTGGCTGGCCGCGCAGGCGCTGTGCTTGCCGATATGGAATTCGTGCAATTCCATCCGACCGCGCTAGCCGTTTCCGCGCCGCGCCTGCCGCTGATCAGCGAGGCGGTGCGCGGGGAGGGCGCTCAACTTGTCAATGATCGCGGCGAGCGGTTCATGGCGGATGTTCCGGGCCGCGAGCTTGCGCCCCGTGATGTGGTGGCGCGCGCCATCGGCAGCGAGATTGCGCAAGGGCGTAAGGTCTATCTCGATGCACGTACGGCTCTGGGCGCGCGTTTTGCAACCCGGTTTCCCGGTATTGATGCGCTTTGCAAACAGCATGGCATTAATCCGTCCGGTGATCTGATCCCGGTCAGGCCGGCCACGCATTACCATATGGGCGGGATCAGGACCGACGCCGACGGACGTAGCAGCCTGCCGGGCCTCTGGGCCGTGGGCGAAGCGGCCTGCACCGGTTTGCACGGCGCCAACCGGCTTGCCAGCAATTCGCTGCTTGAAGCCGCCGCCATGGGGCTGCGCGCCGCCCGCGCGCTTGGCAGTGAAGAGGCGGTCGCCGTGCGGCATCCCGTGCCTGTCAGCCTGCCGCAGAGTGCTGATCCCGAACCGGTACGGCGCATTGTTTCCAGCCATCTTGGCCTGCTGCGTGATGAAGAAGGTTTGCGCTCTGCAATCACCACCCTTCTCCCCCTCGCGGAGACCGACGATGCCGCAGCCGTGGCGCTAGTCGCTGCGGTTGCGGCATTTGAACGGGGCGAGTCGCGCGGCAGCCATGCCCGCACCGACCACCCGCAGAAACATGCGGAGGCCAAGCGTCGCTTCCACACTTTCGAGACGGCATTCGCGCTTGCCCGCGACATTGCCGCCCCCGAACGCTTACTTCAACGAATTCCAAGGACTGCATGATGAACCTGCCGCGCTTGTCTCCGCTTGTCGTCGAACCGCTGGTGCGCGCCGCACTTCTGGAAGATCTGGGGCTCGCTGGCGATATCACCAGCAATGCGGTGGTGCCGGAGGATCACCGCTCGGCCATGCTGTTCAGCCTGCGCCAGCCGGGCGTCATCGCCGGGCTGGATGTGGCCGAAATGGCGTTTCGTCTGGTCGATCCGGATGTCAAATTCGAACGTCTGGCGCGGGATGGTCAGTCTCTCGAAAAAGGGGCCGATGTTGCCCGCGTTTCCGGCTCCTCCCGCTCCATTCTGGCGGGTGAGCGGACCGCGCTCAATTTCCTCGGTCACCTCTCCGGTATTGCCACGGCCACGGCGAATCTGGTCAAGGCTGTTCAGGGCACCAAGGCTTCCATTGTCTGCACGCGGAAGACGACGCCGGGGCTGCGTGCCTTGCAGAAATATGCGGTGAGGGCAGGCGGCGGCATGAACCACCGTTTCGCGCTTTATGATGCGGTGCTGATCAAGGACAATCACATCGCGGTCGCCGGTGGCGTGCGTGAAGCCATCGAACGCGCCAAGGCCGGTGCCGGTCACATGGTCAAGATCGAGGTCGAAGTCGATACGCTGCAACAGCTCGATGAAGCCATGGCGACGGGCGTGGATGCGGTGCTGCTCGACAATATGTCGCCAGCGCAATTGCGCGAGGCGGTATCGGTGATCGGCGGGCGCGCTATTTCGGAAGCCTCCGGCGGCATCACGCCGGAAACAGTGGCGGCGGTCGCTGCCAGCGGCGTCGATCTGATCTCGGTTGGCTGGACCACGCACAGCGCGCCGAACCTCGATATCGGGCTCGATTTTGAAGAGCTGAAATGAAAAAAGGGAGGCGATTGCCTCCCTTTTCTATTTGCAGAACTGCAAAACTTATTTTTCGACGAAAGCCTTTTCGATGACGTAATGTCCGGCTTCGCTCTGGCTGCCTTCCTTGAATCCGCGTTCTTCCAGAATCTGCTTGGTTTCGGCCAGCATTTCCGGGCTGCCGCAGAGCATCATGCGGTCGTCGTCGTGGTTGAATTCCGGCAGGCCGATATCGGTAAAGAGCTGACCCGAACGAATGAGATCGGTCAGGCGACCACGATTCTTGTAGGGTTCCCGCGTAACGGTTGGATAGTAGATGAGCTGGTTCTTGACCATTTCACCAAGGAACTCGTCCTGCGGCAATTCATTGGCGATGAAATCGGTATAGGCAAGCTCTGCCACCTGACGCACGCCATGAACGAGAATGATCTTCTCGAAACGTTCATAGGCTTCCAGATCGCGGATGATCGACAGAAATGGCGCGAGGCCGGTGCCGGTCGAGAGCAGCCAGAGGTTTTTCCCCGGCTTCAGATTGTCATAGAGCAGCGTGCCGACCGGCTTCTTGGACAGGATGATCTGGTCGCCAACTTTCAGATGTTGGAGCTTGGAGGTCAGCGGACCGTTCGGCACCTTGATCGAGAAGAATTCCAGCCCGTCTTCATAGAGGCTCGAGGCAATGGAATAGGCGCGGGTGAGCGGCTTGCCGTTTACTTCGAGGCCCATCATGATGAACTGGCCGCTCTGGAAACGGAAGCCCGGATCACGCGTCGTGCGGAAGGAAAACAGCGTGTCGGTCCAGTGATGGATGTCGGTGACGGTTTCCTGATTGAAGTTGCTGCTCATTTTCGGAACTGTCTCTGTCTTGCTCCAGCACCGCTTGGGAGGACGGCGCCTATGGAATGGATTGGTTGGTCAGTCTTTATCGGTCATTGCCGCATTTTGCCCGCAGTCATGCAGCTCCGGGGAGTTCTGCATCAACTGCAGGCAAAACGCCTTGATCGCAATCAATGTAAGCGCGTCATGCTGCCTTCAGGGTGGCTTCCGCGAATTCGTAATTGGCCAGCTTGTCGAGGAAATTCGTTACATAGTCAGGCCGACGATTACGGAAATCGAGATAATAGCTATGCTCCCAGACATCAAGTCCTAATAGTGCCTTGCCTTCGCCGGTTGCCAGCGGATTGGAACCATTTGGCGTCTTGGTGACCTTGAGCTTGCCGTCATTGGCCAGAACCAGCCACGCCCAGCCCGAGCCGAACTGGCCGACAGCCGCCGTCTTGAAGGCTTCCTTGAACTGGTCAACGCCGCCGAAATCCTCGACGATCTTCTTTTCCAGCGCACCCGGAAGGCGTCCGCCGTTTGCCGACAGGTTCTGCCAGAACAGATCGTGGTTCCAATGCTGGCCGGCATTGTTGAAGACCGGAGCGAGATCGGCCCCATTCCCGGCAGTGTCTTTCGCAAAGAGCACGATTTCCTCAAGCGACTTGCCCTTGAGCGCGTCGTTCTTCTCGACGAAGCCGTTCAGCGCCGTTACGTAGGCCTGATGGTGCTTGCCATGGTGCAGCTCAAGTGTTTCGGTGCCCATGCCGACGCCTTCAAGAGCGTTGGTCGCATAGGGAAGCGGAGGCAAAGTGAAGCTCATTTTAGACTCCTTGATATACAACTATCTTGATAATTCAGATCGGATCGCTTAATTTAACAAGATAATGCTTCTTTAAATCGAAAATAGGCAATATGTCAAGGAATGACTTTCTAAATACAGACCTTTCGGGAGCACGTTCGCCCGCAGAACGCATCATGCTGGCGCTCAAGATGCGCGGTGCGCAGACGGCTGCCGCAATTGGCGATCATCTCGGCACGACCGGCGAGGCCGTTCGCCAACAGCTCGTGCGTTTGGCAGAGGAAGGGCTTGTTTCCTCGCATTCCGTGTCGCAAGGCGTCGGTCGGCCTTCATTGTTCTGGGATCTGACCGAAGCCGGTAACAAACGTTTTCCCGATACGCATGCTGATCTGACTGTTCAGCTTCTTCATTCGGTGCGTACCATTCTTGGAGACGATGCACTGGACACGCTGATCGCCCATCGCGAGACTGAGACGCGTCGTCAGTACCAGACGCGCCTGAAAGATTTGTCGCTCGACGAGCGCGTGAAGGAACTTGCCGACATCCGTTCCGCCGAGGGCTATATGGCTGATGCCGAAAAGCGGGAAGACGGTTCCTGGCTGCTCATCGAAAATCATTGTCCTATCTGCGCCGCTGCCGATGCTTGTCAGGGCTTTTGCAGGTCGGAGCTTCAGGTATTCAGGGCCGTGCTTGGCCCTGATGTTTCTGTAAATCGCACCGAGCATATTCTGGCCGGTGCGCGCCGCTGTGCTTACGTTATTGCGCCTACCGCCTAACCATCCTTTCAGCCCTAACCATCCTTTCAGCATTGCGCCGGTTGCGGCTGTCTCGCGCTGCGGACGAGAGCAAGCGCCGACACGAACGCCAGTGCAGACAGAATGGCAAAGCCGGAGAAGAGCCAAAGTGCGGCATGTGCGGTGCCGGCAAAGCCACCGGGATTGGTGAGGCCAGCCATATTGGCAACCATTCCGGCAAGTGCTGCACCAAGGGCGGTCGTAAAAAGCTGCACCATGGTCACGGAGGCGGAAGCCAGGTTCTGATCCTCTGCGTCGGCACGTTTGAAAATGCGGGTCAGCAGATGCGGCCATGTCAGGCCGACGCCGAAACCGATAATCGCCAGTGCGATGCAGATCGGCAGCAGATCGTACCAATGTCCATCGCTGCCAGCGGGAATGAGAACGGCCAGCGTTACCATGCCCGCCACGCCCATGACAGGGGCGGCCAGAATGACGCGGTCGGTGCGCCCTGCGGCAATCCCCGACGATCCGATGGAACCAAGTGTCCAGCTACCGCCCATGATGGCTGCCAGATAACCCGCAACAAGCGGCGACTGGTTGTGCAGCACTTGAAAGAACAACGGCACGAAGACTTCGGAACTGGTGACGGATGCGCTGAGGAAGGCAAGTGTAAGATAGAGTGCGCCGAGCTTCCGAATGCTGAACGAGCCTTTCGGAAGGATACGACGGCTGGCTTTCTTTTCCACGGCAGCGAGGAGAAGCAGCAGGACAATCGCAAGCACAACACCGCCGGCATTCAGCGCCATCTCTGATGAAATGCTTCCGGCAGAAACGGCAAGGACTGCAGCGGTCAAAAGGATGAGCTGCGGCCAGGCAAGCCTGTCATTGCTGGCGGCGGAGCCGGATTCACGCGGCAGCACCGTCATGGCCATGATGGTGAACACGGCAATCACCGGCGCAAGCGACCAGAAGGCGGCGCGCCAGATGCCAAGCTCAGCAAAGACGCCGCCGATGGCTGGACCGACAAGCGTAGCCACGCCCCACATGCCGGATACGAGACCGATGGCACGCGGCCACAGCGCTTCGTCGAAAACGATACGGATCATGGAATAGGAAAGCGCCAGCATCATGCCGCCGCCAAGACCCTGTATGGCGCGTCCCGCCAGCATGACGGGCATGGATGGAGCGAGGCCGCAAGTCAGGGTTCCAGCAGCAAAGATGACGGCAGCGATCAGATAGGCGCTGCGCGGGCCTGCCTGGGAAAGCAGGCGCGGCACGAGAGCCGAGCCGAGAATGGATGCAGTCACGAACAGCGCCGTGTTCCACGCATAATAGTCCATGCCGCCAATGTCGGCGACGACCGTGGGCAGAATGGTTGTAGCGATGAATACGTTGATGGCGTGAAGCGCCACGCCGCCAACAAGCGTCAGCGATACGATAGCGTTTCTACCTGCGAACAGATCTCCCCAACCGGCGGTCGGCTTGTGATCCTGCATTTCATTTTCCTTTGACTATCCTTGTGCTGGCGAATGCCTGAGTGCCTGTTCCAAAAGTCGCCAGGCCGATCTGCAAATGGCACTTTTCTGTGTTCCGGTGCTCATGCACGTTAAGTACATTGCGCTCCGGTACTCGAAAATCACCATTTTCACCACGGCCTGCCGCTTTTTGATTCAGGCTCTGAATAAGGTCGCCCCGAACATGAAATAATGGCTACGCCCGCGCTCATAATTTGTCAAGCAAATGCTTGTTTAATTAATTTGATGATATGCGGAAATTGTAGCGAGCCGTGTTGGTCGCTAGAAGCCATTTGTCCGGACAAAGACTTTCAATGAAACGAGAGGGCATGCATGGACGAGAGGGAAGGGGTTCAAATCCCCGCAAAAAGCTCTATATGAAGCTCATCCGCTGAAGGTGGGAAGTAATCCGCGATAGCTTGTGGGGAAATTTTTTCCCGATAATGCTGTGGCGGATTTGTGTTTCTGTCACAAGCTTCCTATAAGCCTTCGAATAATTTGGGAAACTACTTGTGTGTTTCCTCAACTTGGCAAACCAGCCTTGCTGGCAAGACCAGATTTCCCCTTGGACGACCGGCCAGAAAACTCGGAACGCTCATGATCCAGACGCCTTACTACCTGATCGACAAAACCAAGCTGAAGCGCAACATGGAAAAGGTTGCCTATGTGCGCGAGAAATCCGGCGCCAAGGCGCTGCTGGCGCTGAAATGCTTCGCCACGTGGTCGGTATTTGATCTGATGAGCGAATATATGGATGGCACGACATCGTCTTCGCTCAACGAAGTGCGTCTCGGCCATGAAAGATTCGGCGGCGAAACCCATGCCTATAGCGTGGCCTATGCCGATAACGAGATCGACGAGGTCATCAGCCACGCCGACAAGATCATCTTCAATTCGGTCGGTCAGCTTGAGCGCTTTGCCGACAAGGCAGCACATATCAAGCGCGGCTTGCGTCTGAACCCAGGCATTTCGTCTTCGAGCTTCGATCTGGCCGATCCGGCGCGTCCGTTCAGCCGCCTTGGCGAATGGGATGTGGCGAAGGTCGAGAAGGTCATGGACCGCGTCACCGGCTTCATGATTCACAACAATTGCGAGAATTCCGATTTCGGTCTTTTCGACAAGATGCTGACCGATATTGAAGAAAAGTTCGGCTCGCTTTTGCACCGCGTTGAATGGGTCAGCCTTGGTGGCGGTATCCACTTCACTGGTGATGACTATCCGGTCGATGCGTTCTGCGCGCGCCTCAAGTCCTTCTCGGAAACATTCGGCGTGCAGGTCTATCTGGAGCCGGGCGAAGCCTCGATCACCAAGACCACGACGTTGGAAGTGACGGTTCTCGACACGCTTTATAACGGCAAGAATCTTGCCATCGTCGATAGCTCGATTGAAGCGCATATGCTCGATCTGCTGATCTATCGTGAGAAGGCGAAAATGGCGCCGAACAATGGCGAGCATAGCTATATGGTGTGCGGCAAGTCCTGCCTTGCTGGCGATATTTTCGGCGAATTCACTTTCGACGATGAACTCTGCATCGGCGACCGCCTCTCATTTGAAGATGCGGCCGGTTATACGATGGTCAAGAAAAACTGGTTCAATGGCGTGAAAATGCCTGCGATTGCCGTGCGTGAACTGGATGGCACGGTCAAACTTGTCCGCGAATTTGATTACGCGGATTTTGAAGGGTCGCTTTCGTAAAGATCCTGTTGCGTTTTTAAACCGCAACGAACCCACATGTTCCGAATGAGAAGGCAATCGGGACGTTTAACAGATGGCGGGAAACCGCTGGAAGAGGAAGCATCGACAGAAAATGAAGAAGAACGTTCTCATTATCGGCGCCGGGGGCGTGGCACAGGTTGTTGCACATAAATGTGCGCAAAACTCTGACATATTGGGCGATATCCATATTGCGTCCCGCACGGTTGAGAAATGCCGCAAGATTATCGATAGCGTGCATGAAAAGAAGAGCCTCAAGACCGAGGTGAAGCTCGAAGCGCATGCGCTGGATGCTCTGGATGTTGAAGCCACCAAGGCTCTGATCCAGAAGACGGGCGTTCAGATCGTCATCAATGTCGGCTCGGCCTTCCTCAATATGTCGGTCCTTCGCGCCTGTATCGATACGGGCGTTGCCTATATGGACACGGCCATTCACGAAGATCCGAAGAAGATCTGCGAAACGCCGCCATGGTATGGCAATTATGAATGGAAGCACCTCAAGGAATGCGAAGAGAAGGGCATCACCGCCATTCTCGGCATCGGCTTCGACCCGGGCGTGGTCAATGCCTATGCGCGTCTGGCCGCTGACGATTATCTGGACGAAGTGAAGTCCATCGATATCGTCGACATCAATGCCGGTTCGCATGGCCGCTGGTTTTCGACCAATTTCGACCCGGAAATCAATTTCCGCGAGTTCACCGGCACGGTCTACTCCTGGCAGAAGGGTGCCTGGCAGTCGAACAAGATGTTCGAAGTCGGCCACACGTTCGATCTGCCCGTCGTCGGTCCGAGCAAGGCCTATATGACCGGCCATGATGAAGTGCATTCGCTGTCCAAGAACTATCCGAATGCGGATGTCCGTTTCTGGATGGGCTTTGGCGATCACTATATCAACGTCTTCACGGTTCTGAACAATCTCGGCCTCCTGTCCGAACAGCCGGTCAAGACCGCTGAAGGTTTGGAAGTCGTGCCGCTCAAGGTGGTCAAGGCTGTTCTGCCCGATCCGTCGTCGTTGGCGCCGGATTATACGGGCAAGACCTGCATTGGCGATTTCGTCAAGGGCACCAAGGACGGCAAGGAAAAGGAAGTCTTCATCTACAACGTTGCCGACCATAAGGACGCTTACAACGAAGTGGGTTCGCAGGGCATTTCCTATACCGCTGGCGTTCCGCCGGTTGCGGCTGCAATTCTGATCGCTTCCGGTGAATGGGACGTGAAGAAGATGGTCAATGTGGAAGAGCTGAACCCGAAGCCTTTCCTGAACATCCTGAACCATATCGGCCTGCCATCCCGTATCAAGGATGAAAACGGCGACCGCGCGCTGGACTTCGCGTGAGGTTATAATCTTACCGTCGGTAAGATGTAGTTTTGAAAAAGGGCATCCAGCGATGGATGCCCTTTTTTATAGCAAGGTCAGATTGTCTCGAAGCCGCCGCTTGCCGCGGTAAAGCCGCCCGCGATGCGCAAGGTTTCGATGGCTCCATGCTGCTCGATAGGGGTAACGCCCTTGCCGTTCGTGCGAACTCCGCCTGCAATATCGATCTCGCGCGCCGATCCGCCCGGCTTGATGCTGAGGCCAATGGCGGAAAGCTCCACCACGACGCCTTTCACCAGCGACGGACCCGTTCCGCCGAAAGTTTCAATGCCACGGCGAACCGTCAGTTTGCCGATAGGGCGGCTGATCTGAATTCCAACCGCACCGTCGGCATGGGTAATGACGCGGTCAAATTCCGCCAGATCGACAGTGCCGGTATAGACGTTGAAACCGCGCGCACCCTGACCGAAGGTTTCAATGGGCGCGTGGACCTTCAATTCGTTGATCGTGCCAAAATTGACAAAGCCGATGCCGCTTGGTCCGTAGGACGTGATCTTCGCGTCGGCGGTCCAGCGGTCCACGGTCCCCCAATTGTCGAGCACCATATCATTAACGCCATATGTGACGACCGGGCCGCGATTGTGCACCGCATCGACATAGGTGCCGTAAACGGTGAACACGCCGCCGGTAATCTGATCCGGTGTTCCGGCTTTGATGCCGCCGTCGCTATAAACGGCGTCGGTTTCGAGGCTCCGCACCGCCAGTCGCCCGGCCTGATCGCCGCCGCCGCTGACGAAAATTCCGCTGCCGCGCACCGGTGCGCCGTCGCGCCCGGCAGAAAGGCCAACAAGATTGGCGCTGATGATGATGCTTTCGTCGGCATGCATGTTCCACAGGGTGAAAGCACCTTGCAGCACATAGACGCCATAGCCCTTTGGACGGTCCGTTTCCGCACGCGCATCGGCGGCGATAATGTCCAGCCCGTCCACCTCGACATGCCCGGCGCGCAGCTTGTCGCGAAACAGAATCTGCACCCGACCGATTGTGGTGACAGCCGCCAGTTCGGCGCGTCCGATCGTATCGACGGCGGTGTCATTGAAAATGGCGCGCTTTTCCGGCGATGTTTCCAACCGGATATTGCTGATGCGATTGTTTGAAGAAAGCTCCACACCATCGTTGTCTGCAAAACGAAGAAGCGCATCGCGACCGCTGCCTTGCAGGGTCTGGCCGGGCCGCAGTCTGATCGTCGGCAGGTTGTCGATTGCACCGCTGATAATGATATGTCGGACAGCTTCGTCCCCGGTGGCCGCAACCAGTGCTTCGACTGTTGAAATCGTCTTCTCGGAATTACTCATGGCTTAACTCCCTCCAGCGGTTACGGTTGCTGCAAAATAACACAATGATTTGACAGCAAAAAGTAACGATAAAGACAGAGGCAGTAACATTCCTGTTTGTCGCCAGCATTGCTTCATTTTTCGACGCGGCGGCACGCATTTGCAAATATAATTTTGGTAGGCGCAGTTCAAAGGCGGTCTTTTGAGAGAATTCGAGAGATATCTACTTCGGCGAAGATTTTTTCTGCTGGCCTTGGGATCTAATCGCCCCGAGGCCAGGTATCCGACAGGCGATATCCGCCCGGAAATGGATCGCTTGGATCGAGCATCAGCTGCGAGGTGCCCGTCACCCATCCACGCCCGGAAATGATCGGGCTGATGGCGGGCTTGCCGCCAAGTTCCAGCACTTTGTCCAAACGGCAATGAAATTCCGTACCCAACACGGATTTGCCGATGAAGCGCTCGCCGACCCTCATCTGCCCCTTGGCGTGCAACACGGCCATGCGTGCCGAGCAGCCGGTGCCTGTTGGCGAACGGTCGAGCTTGGCCGGACGGATCGCCACCGTGTTGACGCCGGTCAGAACATCACCCTCACGCGTCACCGGCTCGGTGATCTGGCAAAACGAAATGTGGTTCCAGTCCTTTTCCGGGTGGCGAAAACCAAGCTGTTCATTGGCGGCCTTGGTGATTTTCACGCCGATTTCGGCCAGTTCACGCGCCTGACCCGGTTCGATCTTCATACCGATCTGGGCCGCCTCTATAATGACGAAACTGTCGCCGCCATAGGCCGTATCGACGGTGAGGGTGCCAAGTCCTTCGACTTCAAGCGCAGCATCCAGCCGGTCGGCGAAAGAGGGCACGTTGCGCACGCTGATGCGCTCGGCCTTGCCGTTGCGGCATTCAGCTTCCACTTCAATGATTCCGCCGGGCGCTTCCAGTACCATCCGGGTTACCGGCTCCTGCATTGGAATGATGCCGCTATCCAGCAGAACTGTGGACACGCAGATCGAGTTCGAACCGGACATTGGCGGCGTGTCGGCAGGCTCCATGATGATGAAGCCCATCTGCGCGCGCGGGTCTTTCGGTGGCACCAGCAGGTTGACGTGGCGGAAGACGCCGCCGCGCGGCTCGTTCAGGACGAAATTGCGTAAGGTCTCGTCATTGGCGATGAAGCGCGATTGCTCCCACACCGTCTTGCCGGGAGGCGGCGCGACACCGCCGACGATGACATCACCGACTTCGCCCTCCGCATGACAGCCGACAATATGGATGACCTTGGTGCTGCGCATGACGCCTCCTGCAATTAATGCAATCATTCCTATCGGTTAGGCCGCAAGCGTCAATCCTTTATCGGACGGGCAATTGCGCTTTCGCGTCAGAATGAGGATTTCATTCCTCCATGTGCCCGGAGACGAAAAATCCATTTCGAGACGTGTTGCTTCTTTGAGCAAGTCTGATATCCATGTTGCTCTAATTTTGTGCAAATCGATGCGCAGCCCGCTTGGCTCCGGATCAGTTTCTGGAACATACACAACGTTCCCAATAGAAATTGAGCAACCCGAAAAATGGGGTGTGTTCGCTTCATGAGCGATGACACCCTTAGCCGGCATGGGACGGTCGATGATCGTATTTCCGCGCCTCTTCTCAGATTGACATGGTCTCTGATGTTCCGGGGCGTGGCCTCAATCAAAATGGAACGTCCGGCGGATTGACGGCCCCGGATGCTTCGGGGAGCGGACTATGGACAGGACAATCAATGCGGGTTTTCAGCAGCCCCATGAAACCGGCATGCAGCGTTGGGGCAGGGAGATGGCCGCCGCGCTGACACTTGGCTGGCCGCTGATCTTCACCAATCTTTCGCAGGCAGCATTGACCGCGACAGACGTCATCTTCATCGGCCGTCTTGGCGCGGATACGCTTGCCTCGGCCCTGCTGGCGACGAGCTTCTATCACACGCTGATGATCTTCTCGATGGGGCTTGTCTCGGCTGTGATGCCGATGATCGCCATCGCGCTTGGCAAGAACCGCCATTCGGTGCGCGATGTGCGCCGCACCGTGCGTCAGGGTTTCTGGACTGCAATCATGATCGCGATCCCGGTTTGGATCGTGCTCTGGCATTGCGAGGAAATTTTCCTGTTTCTCGGCCAGCGCTCGGATATTGCAGCCCGTTCGACCGATTTCATGCATACGCTGCAATGGGCGCTGCTGCCTTATCTCGGCTATATCGTCCTGCGCTCATTCTTTGCGGCCATGGAAAAGCCGATGTGGACGCTGTTGATCGCAGCACTTGCCATCGGCTTCAATGCGCTTGCCGGTTGGACGCTGATTTTCGGCCATTTCGGATTTCCGCGCATGGAACTGCACGGTGCCGGTATCGCCACCACAGCGTCAAGCACGATGATGTTCCTCGGGCTTGCATTCATCACACTGCGTCATCGCCGCTTCCGCCGCTATCACCTGTTCGGTCGCTTCTGGCGTCCCGACTGGGCCCGCCTGCTCGAACTGTGGCGCATCGGCATTCCGATGGCGCTGACATTCGTGTTTGAAACCTCAATTTTCTATGCTGCCGTTGTCATGATGGGCCGCATCGGACCGACGGCGATGGCGGCTCACGCGGTGGCGATCCAGATCGCATCGCTCAGCTTCATGGTGCCGCTCGGTTTCGGACAGGTTGCAACGGTGCGCGTGGGCAGGGCCTATGGTGCAGGCCATCCCAAGGCAATTGCCTATGCGGGGTGGAGCGCCTATGCCCTTGGCGTTGGTTTCATGGCCGTCACGGGGCTGCTCATGATCCTCATTCCGCGCGTGTTCATCGGCGTTTTCCTTGATCTGCACGATCCGCAGAATCTGCCGGTGATGGAACTGGCCGTGACTTTCCTCGCGCTGGCAGCGCTCTTCCAGATCGTTGACGGCGCGCAAGCCGTTGCCGCAGGCATGCTGCGCGGTTTGCGTGATACGCGCGTACCGATGTTTCTGGCGCTGTTCGGCTATTGGGGGGTAGGGCTGCCGCTGGGTGCCTTGCTTGCATTCAAGTTCGAGCTTGGCGGCGTGGGTATCTGGCTCGGCCTTGCTGCCGGTCTCGGCATTGTCGCGGTGTTAATGACATTGCGGTGGCGCAGGCATCTTGCCCATGTCTCGGCGCATCCCGCCTAACAAAAAAGCCATACGCCCGTCCCGGCGTATGGCTTCTTTTGGATTGTAATCCCGAAACTTACTTCGTCAGCGCAGTGATGCGATCAAGCGCTGCGCCGAAGCCTTTCAGCGAGACCTTGAAGGCAACCGGCTGGCTTGGGCTCAGGGCCGTCGTGGTGACGTTGATATTCGTGCCAGCCTTGAGCGCTGTAACCTGCTTTGCTTCAAAGCTTACTGGCGCCAGGCAACCCTGTGGCAGGCAGGTGGAGAAAGCGAGATTCGGTCCGGTAACATCATCGATCTTGAGTGAAGCGCCTTTTGCCAGGTCGAGGCCAAATGGCATCAGCAGAACGCCTTCGACCTTGCCTGCGACATTGTGCAATTCTGCGGTGAGAACGCGCTGGCCGGTCTGTGTGCTGCTCTGGTCCTGACGCATCACGCAGACGCTTGTTTCCTTCTGGTTCTGGCAGGAAACTGTCCAGTCCTGATAGGTTTCCTGTAGCGTACCTGCTCCACCAGGAAGCGGAGCCGCCAGCGCTGGTGCGCCGGAAATGGCAGCGAGCGTGAATGCAAGACCAATTGCGCGATAGCTTTTCATCAAAATATTCTCTCTAAAATTAATGAGTCCCAAGACCGTATACCCGGACACGGTGTCCAGGAAAATATTATTGAGCATAAAACATTTGTGTCTTCAACTGCGATTTATTGTTTATATTTCAGTTATATACGTTATATATACAGTATTTTTTCTGTAACGGCTGCTTGTTGTCTTAACAAGGTTTCGCTCAATATCCTCTTTTCCCGACGGTGCAGGAATCTTAAAGTCACCTGATGACAAGTCGGGCTGCTGACCGGGAGGAGAAAGCGTGACGCTACGTTACCAGATCGTTGCACTGGCGATTGTGCCGCTCATCGTGGCTATTCTGACGGTCACGGCCTTTATCACCTGGCAATCGGCAAATCTCGTGCAGAGCAGTATCGCGACCTTCGAGAAGAACATGCTCAAGGCCAAGGAAACCGAGCTGCTCAATCTCACCAATCTGGCGCTTTCCTCCATACAGCAGATTTACGACGAGGCTGGTCCCGACGATACCGCTGCCATGGAAAAGGTACGGGAGATTCTGACCTCGCTCGATTACGGTCGTGACGGTTATTTCTTCGTCTATGATTACGATGGCAACAATGTCGTCCATCCGCGCCAGACCTTTCGGCCCGGCCATAACTGGCTCAATCTTGTCGATCCCGATGGGGATCGCGTTATTGCCAACCTGATCGGCAAGGCGAAGGAAGGCGGAGGTTTGCACCAGTATAAATGGGAAAAGCCATCCAGTGGCGAAATGGCCGACAAGCTCTCTTTTGCCGTTGGTCTGGATAAATGGAAATGGATGCTCGGAACGGGCGTCTATCTTGATGATGTCTATGTGCAGACGGCTGCCGCCAATGCGGATTTTCGCGCCAATATCCGCACGACCTTCCTCATTGTCAGTCTGATCGCCGTGCCTGCCGTGATGCTCGTCTTCGCAACCTGCATGCTGCTCAATCTGCGTGAGCGGCGCATGGCCGACAACAAGCTGAAGGAGCTGGCGCAGCGCATCATCGATACGCAGGAGGAAGAACGGGCACGTCTGGCGCGTGAACTGCACGACGGTATTTCCCAAAATCTTGTCGGTGTTCGCTATGCCATCGATCTTGCAAGCCGTCAGGTGAGGATGGGCAGTGGCGGTGCGCCACTTGCAATCGAGAAAGCATCGGATGCGCTCAACGGCGCAATCAAGGAGGTGCGGCGGCTCTCGCATGATCTGCGTCCGCGCATTCTGGACGATCTGGGTCTGACCGTCGCACTCAAGGCCCTGTGCGAGCATTTTTCGGAGCGGACCGGCATTGAAACGCAGTTTGAAGCACGCGGACTGAACGAGACGTTGAAGCCGGAGGCAAGTACGGCGCTCTATCGCGTGGTTCAGGAAGCACTCACCAATGTCGAGCGCCATTCCGGTGCCAGCCACGTAGGAATCCGGCTATGGGGTTTGAATGGCAAGGTTACGATGACGGTTGCCGATAACGGCAATGGTTTCACCGCGCGGGATCTGAAAGATCAGCTTTCCGGGCTTGGCTTGCGAAATATGCAGGAGCGGATGGCACATTTCGGCGGTGTACTCTTGGTTGAAACCGGTACTGATGGTACGCAACTCACCGCGCGCTTGCCGAAATCGGCAACAGAAAGAAGGCGGGAACCGGAAGTCGCATGACGAATGAATGCAAGATTCGGGTATTGCTCGTGGATAATCATCCGCTGGTGCTGGATGGTCTGCGGGCTGTGCTCGAAACCTATGACGATATCGATATTGCTGGAGCGGCTTCCAATGCGCGTGCTGCACTGGAACTGGCGCTTTCCGTCAATCCCGACGTGGTTTTGATGGATATTAACATGCCGCTTCTCAATGGTATCGACGCTATCGAACTGTTCAAGAAGCAATTGCCGGGCATTCGCATCCTCATGCTGTCCATGCACGATAGCCGCGAATATATCTCGACCTCCATCATGCGCGGGGCTTCTGGCTACGTGCTGAAGGATGTGTCGACGACCGAAATCGTCGCCGCCATCCATGCGGTCGCTTCGGGCGGGACATATTTTTCTTCCGGTGTTTCGGAAGCACTGCTCGACAGCGGCGACAGGAAGTCGGAAGGTTTGTCCTTGCGTGAAAATGATGTGCTCGTGCTGGTGGCTGAAGGCGGAAGCAATCGGGAGATTGCGATGAATCTCGGCATTTCGGAAGCGACGGTCGAAACTCACCGCAAGAACATCAAGAAGAAGCTTGGAATTGGCAGCACCGCGGGGCTTACGCGCTATGCCATCGAGAACCGGCTGCGCCTGTCTTCGCAGTAACCTATATTCTTCCCAACCCCGCATGGCGCCTTACCCACTAATGGGTAGGGCTTTGTTTCTTAGAACTTTCGTCAACTTGCGACGTCGAATCGCCGGTCCTATCATCCGCTCCAAAACCGCTTGAGGAGGCGGAAAAAGGAGGGGAGGAGCGATGTCAGTCTTGCTGGCGTTGTCGCGTGCTATCGACGCGGCCAATAATTTTATCGGAAAATCCGTGTCGTGGCTGATTCTGGTGGCGGTGCTCATCAGTGCGATCAATGCAGTCTCGCGCAAGCTGTTCAATCTCAGTTCGAACGCATGGCTGGAAGCGCAGTGGTATCTGTTCTCGGCGGTCTTTCTGATCGCAGCCGGATACACGCTTCTGCATAGCGAGCATGTGAAGGTGGATCTGCTCTACAGCCGCTATTCACGGCGAACCCAGCTTCTGGTCGAGATTTTCGGCACGATCTTTTTCCTCCTGCCTTTCTGCCTCATCACGATTTACCTCTCCTGGCCCATCGTGGAAGCCAAGATTGCCAGCGGCGAAACCTCCAACAATACAGGCGGGCTGGTTCTGTGGCCGGTCTGGCTGCTGATCCCCATCGGCTTCGGCTTGCTCGCATTGCAGGGCATTTCCGAACTCATCAAGCGCATCGCCATCCTTCAAGGGCGGATACCGGACACGGTCGCCATTGAAGATGCGGAAGCCCAGGCGCTCTGAGGGGAACGGATATGATTGCTTTTATTGCGGAAAATCTCGCGCCGCTCATGTTTCTGTCGCTGGTGATCGTGCTGTTGCTCGGCTACCCGGTGGCTTTCGCGCTGGCCTTCGTCGGCTTTGCCTTCGGCTTCGTCGGCATCGAAATGGGGCTTCTGCCCGTCAATCTGTTCGGAGCGATACCAGACCGTATTTTCGGGCAGATGTCGAACGAGACATTGCTTGCCATTCCATTCTTCACCTTCATGGGGTTGATACTGGAACGAAGCGGTATGGCAGAAGAACTGCTCGATACAATCGGGCAGCTTTTCGGCCCTGTACGCGGCGGCTTAGCCTTTGCCGTTATCGTTGTGGGCGCGCTTCTTGCGGCCACCACCGGTGTGGTTGCGGCTTCGGTGATTTCCATGGGGTTGATTTCGCTCCCGATCATGCTGCGCTACGGTTATGATCGCAAAGTGGCGAGCGGCACGATTGCTGCATCGGGCACGCTGGCGCAAATCATTCCGCCAAGCCTTGTTCTGATCGTTCTTGCCGATCAGCTCGGTCGTTCGGTCGGCGATATGTACAAGGGCGCGCTGGTCCCCGGTCTGCTGCTTGTCGGCTTCTACTGTGCCTTCATCATCGGCATGTCGATTTTCCGGCCTGATACGGTTCCGGCCTTGCCGCCGCAGGCCCGCACGTTGAAGGGCTGGAAACTGGCGCAAAAGGTGGTGATTTCGCTCGTCCCGCCGCTTGTGTTGATCTTCCTTGTTCTCGGAACGATCTTCATCGGCGTTGCAACGCCGACGGAAGGCGGTGCGATGGGCGCGGTCGGCGCTCTGCTTCTTGCCATCATCAACCGCCGCCTCAATATGCCGATGCTGAAATCAGCGCTTTACGCTACAGCGAAATTGTCGTCCTTCGTCATCTTCATTCTTCTCGGCGCCCGCGTGTTTTCGCTCACCTTCTATGGCGTCAACGGTCACGTCTGGGTCGAGCACCTGATGACGTCCATTCCCGGCGGTGAAGTCGGTTTTCTGATCGTCGCCAATCTTCTGGTGTTCTTTCTGGCCTTCTTCCTCGATTATTTCGAGCTGGCCTTCATCATCATCCCGCTTCTGGCGCCGGTGGCCGACAGTCTTGGCATTGATCTGGTCTGGTTCGGCGTCATGCTGGCGGTCAACATGCAGACATCGTTCATGCATCCGCCATTTGGCTTCTCGCTGTTTTATCTGCGTTCGGTTGCTCCGTCCCGACCCTATAAGGACAAAGTGACTGGCGCGACCATCCAGCCGGTAACGTCCGGGCAGATCTACATGGGTTCGATTCCGTTCCTGATAATCCAGCTCGTCATGGTCGGCATCATCATCACCTTCCCGGGGATAGTCACCCACTACAAGAGCGGTCATCCGCAGGCCGACCCGGCATCGATCCAGATCAATGTGCCGATGCCTGATGCGGGCGGTGGAAATCCGTTTGGTGCAGCACCCGCACCGTTCGGAGCGCCTTCTCCGTCAACTGAGCCTCTGCCTGCACCTTCCTTCGGTTCACCGCAACCGAGCTTCGGACAGGACAAGGATCAAAAGTAAAAACCTGCGCAATGAGGGGAAAACGAGCATTGCGCAGGTCCTGATAAAACCAAAACAATCTTAGGAGGAGACACATGAAACAGGATTTGAGCCGTCGCACATTTCTGACAAAAGGTGCCGCAATCGGTGCAGCTGCCGCAACGAGTGGAGCGGCACTCGCAACGCCGGCAATCGCCCAGGAATTGCCGACGCTGCGCTGGCGTCTGACCTCGGGCTTCCCGAACAATCTGGATACCATCTATGGCGGCGCGGTCTTCATGGCCAACGCCGTGTCAAAGATGACTGAAGGCAAATTCCAGATACAGGTGTTCCAGGCCGGTGAAATCGTGCCCGGTCCACAGGCCATCGATGCGGTGCAGGCCAACACGGTCGAAATGGCGCATACATGCGGCTATTACTTCACCGGCAAGAACCCGGCCTTCGCCATCGGTACGGCCATTCCCTTCGGCATGAACACCCGTCTGCAGAACGCTTGGCTCTATCACGGCGGCGGCAATGAGCTTTATAATGCGTTCCTCGCCGATTACGGTGTGGTCGGCATTGTCGGCGGCAATACGGCAGCCCAGATGGGTGGCTGGTATCGCAAGGAAATCAAAAGCCTTGAGGACTTGAAGGGCTTGAAGATGCGCATTGCGGGCGTGGCTGGCGAGGTCATGTCGCGTCTCGGCGTCGTTCCACAACAACTTCCCGGTGGTGACATCTATCCGTCGCTGGAGCGTGGCACGATCGATGCGGCCGAATGGGTTGGCCCTTACGATGACGAGAAGCTCGGCTTCTACCAGATCGCGCCATATTATTATTATCCGGCCTTCTGGGAAGGCGGCGCCTCGGTGCACTTCTTCATCAACAAGCAGCAATATGAAAGCCTGCCGGAAGCCTACAAGGTAGCGCTCAACACGGCTGCTGAAGCCGCGACCCAGAACATGATCGCGCTTTACGACGTCAAAAATACCGCTGCGATTCGTTCTCTTGTGTCGAAAGGGGTCAAGTTGCAGCCCTTGCCGCGAGACGTTCTGGATGCTGCTTACAAGGTCGCCTTCGAACTCTATGCGGAATACAACGAGAAAAATCCTGCCTGGGCGAAAATTTATCCGAGCTGGAAAAAGTTCCGTGATGAGGGCTTCGAATGGTTCCGTGTCGCGGAATACACCTATGACAGCTATGTCTATGCGCAGCAGGCGGCAGGAAAATAGGCCTGCGGGCAGACGTAGAGCACGGCTCCCAAAAGGGCGAACCGGTTTTGGGATAAAGGCGTGCGCAAAAACAAGGGGATAGAGCATTTCCAACGGTTCAGATGGAATGGAATGCTCTAGCGACTATGTGCTTGTTAAACGGGGCCTGTGGCCCCGTTTTCGCTTTTGCGTATATAAGAAAATGGATTTTTCCCTTTATAAAATTTCTAGTACAAATATACTTGAAATATTTATTTATTTATATTTTATAAGATATTTGTTGCTATAAAGTAAAGTTGTTTATAAATAGTGTTATAATTGAAACATAATTGAGTTCAACTTGGATTTGTTGTCAAAATTGGAATTGATGTATTTGTTGAATTTATTCTATCAGGCCTCGTCTGAAAATTTCTGGAGGCAATAAGATGAAACTCAAGAGCTTGCTGTTCGGTTCGGCTGCAGCACTGGTTGCAACCACTGGAGCATATGCTGCGGACACCGTTGTGGCGCCGGAACCTGAATCTGTTGAATATGTTCGCGTTTGCGACGCTTATGGTGCAGGTTATTTCTATATTCCTGGTACGGAAACCTGCCTGCGCGTATCCGGCTATGTCCGTTACGACGCCTCTGGCGGTGACAATATCTACGGTCGTGGCTTTGTTGATCGTAACGGCAGCGTCGATACGCGCCGCAATTCCTGGGACAATAAGGCCCGCTTTACGCTGCGCCTCTCTACCGCTTCGGAAACCGAACTCGGTACTCTGAAGACCTTTGCCGAAACCCGTTACGATTGGGGCAATGGGGTTGAGGGTGCCTCCGGTTCGCTGCGCTTTGCCTATATCCAGCTTGGCGGCCTGCGCGTGGGTCTCGATGAGTCTGCCTTTGTTACCTTTCCGGGCTATCTCGGTGATGTCATCAACGACGACGTAATCCTCGCTGGCGGCTATCGCACGGGCCTGATCAGCTACACCTTCACCGGTGGCAATGGCTTCTCCGCCATACTGTCGCTCGAACAGGGCAACAATGACGATACGGATAGCAAGTACGGCTATGATGGTGTCATCAAGGATTACACGCCGCATGTTGTCGGCGGTCTGAAGTATGAAGGCGGTTGGGGCAAGATCGCAGGCGTTGCAGCCTATGACGCTCGCAACGAGGAATGGGCCGGTAAGGTTCGCGCCGACGTGAACATTACGGACCGCTTCTCCGTCTGGGCCATGGGCGGTTACAAGTCCAACAAGGACCAGTACATCAACGCCACCAACGGCAATGGCGACGTGATTGGCCCGGTTCGCGCGATCAACAGCTTCTACGGCACCTGGGGTGGCGATTGGGCTGTCTGGGGCGGCGCAGCATTCAAGGCTACCGACAAAGCCGTCATCAATGCGCAGGTTGCCTATGATGGCACCAGCACATTCGCAGCTACTGCCAACGTAGCCTACCAATTGGTTCCAGGCTTCACGGTAACGCCGGAAGTCTCTTATACCAAGTGGAGCGACAGCAAGTCCTACCTCAACGGTAAGGATGCCGTTCAGGGCATGATCCGTTTCCAGCGCTCGTTCTAATGCTTTTCCGGGAGGCCAGTTCCGGCCTCCCGGTCCTGTATGAGAAGCAAATCGGCTATTCATCCCGGTGTAATTGTTGATAATTAAACCTAAGTTTTATTATTCTGATTTTATATTAACTTCAGCATTATTATGAAGCATAAAATGCAGTATGATTTACCCAATATTGATATAACAAAATTGTAATTTGAAATTTTGTTTGCCTGTACTATCTTCAAAGAACCATTCGATAGCGTAGAAGGACTGCGCTGTTTAAAAATCTGATCTCCAGTCGGAAGAATGGTACGGCGAGCTTCGGCTCGCCGTTTTTATTTGTGTTCCGACCATAAAAAAGGCCGGAACGAGTCCGGCCTTTGGTTGAGATGCCATTCGACTATCGCGAAAGCTTCATATGACGGTTCACGTCCTTGTAGAGCAGATAGCGGAACTTGCCGGGACCGCCCGCGTAGCAGGCCTGCGGGCAGAAGGCGCGCAGCCACATGAAGTCACCCGCTTCCACTTCCACCCAGTCCTGATTGAGCCGGTAAACCGCCTTGCCTTCCAGCACATAAAGCCCGTGTTCCATGACGTGGGTTTCCGCAAATGGAATGACGCCACCGGGCTCCAGGGTCACGATGGTGACATGCATGTCGTGACGCAGATCGTTCGGATCGACAAAACGGGTCGTCGCCCAGGCGCCGTTGGTGTCCGGCATTGGGTTGGGCGCGATATCCTTTTCGTTGAGGAATAACGGTTCCGGAACGTCGAGGCCGTCGACATATTCATAAGCCTTGCGCACCCAATGGAAACGGGCCGTCGCCGCGCCGTTGTTGCGGAGTGTCCAGCCGCTCTTCGGCGGCAGATAAGCATAGCCGCCTTCGGTCAGCGTGTGCGTCTTGCCGGCGACGGTAACGGCGATTTCGCCTTCAACCACGAACAGCACGCCTTCTGCGCTTTCATCCAGTTCGGCACGGTCGCTACCGCCGCCCGGCTGCACTTCCATGATGTATTGCGAGAAAGTCTCGGCAAAGCCGGAGAGGGGACGCGCAATCACCCAAAGTCGCGTCTTGTCCCAGAAGGGCAGGAAGCTTGTCACGATATCGCTGAACGTGCCCTTGGGTATCACCGCATAGGCTTCGGTGAACATGGCGCGATCAGTGAGAAGCTGGGTCTGCGGCGGCAATCCGCCTGTCGGTGCATAATAGCTGCGATTGTTCTTGTCGTTGCCCATATGGGGAATTCCTTATGTGAGAAGCCGACCTTCCAGGCGGCAGGATCAGTAGAGCGCTTCCGGCAGAATATCCTTGAGGCGCAGGAGGGCGATGCGCTCCACCTGAGCGCAGGCCGTTTCAAATTCCGTGTCGCGGTCGTTGGAAACCCGGCGCTGGAAAGCGTCGAGGATTTCCTTCTTGTTGCGACCCTTCACGGCGATGATGAACGGAAAGCCGAACTTTGCGGTATAGGCATCATTCAGTTCGGTGAACGTCTGTTTTTCTGCATCTGTCAGCGCATCGAGCCCGGCACCGGCCTGTTCGGCGGTCGATTCTGCCGTAAGCCGCTTGGCCTGCGCAAGCTTGCCAGCAAGATCCGGATGCGCCTTCAAAACCGCCAGCCGTTCATCCGCCGAGGCCGCGCGAAATGCCTTCGTCATCGCGGAAGCAAGGCCGGATGCGGTATTCTCTTCCAGGCTGAAACCGGCATCATATGCGCGCTCGGCGATCCATGGCGAGTGCTCGAAAATGCCGCCATAACGCGCGACGAATTCATCCTTGCCGGCTTTAGAAGGCATGACATCGGCAGCGAGCGGCTTATAGTTTTCATGCCAATGGCGGGCAATGTCGATACGCTTGGCGACCCAGACCTTTTCATGGCTTTGCACATAGTCGAGGAACCGTTCGAGCGCGGCCACGCGACCGGGACGACCGACAAGGCGGCAATGCAGGCCGATGGACATCATTTTCGGCGAACCTTCTGCACCTTCACGGTAGAGCACGTCGAAGGTGTCCTTCAGGTAGGTGTAGAACTGGTCGCCGGAATTGAAGCCCTGCGGGGTTGCAAAGCGCATGTCGTTTGCATCCAGCGTATAGGGCACGATCAGGTGTGGTCCCTTCGGACCTTCCACCCAGTAGGGCAGCTCGTCGGCATAGGAGTCGGCGGAATAGAGAAAACCGCCTTCTTCCATCACCAGTTTCAGCGTGTTGTCGGAAGGCTTGCCCTGATAGATGCCGAGCGGGCGCGAGCCGGTGATTTCCGTGTGCAGACGGACCGCGTCGCGGATGTGCTCGCGTTCGATCTCTTCGGGAACGTCCTTATATTCCCACCAGCGCAATCCGTGGCTGGCGATTTCCCAGTCGGCCTCCTTCATGGCTGCAACGGCTTCCGGGTTGCGCGCCATGGCGAGCGTCACGCCATAGACGGTGACGGGCATGTTGCGGCGGGTGAAGGCGCGCCACAACCGCCAGAAGCCGGAGCGTGCGCCATATTCATAGATGGATTCCATATTGAGGTTGCGCTGGCCCTTCCAGGGCTGCGCGCCGACAATCTCGGAAAGGAGACATTCGGAGGACGGATCACCGTCGAGAATGCAGCATTCGCCGCCTTCCTCATAATTGACGACGAACTGAACAGCGATATTGGCTCCGCCCGGCCAGCGCGGATCTGGTGTGTTGCGTCCATAGCCGACGAGATTGCGCGGATATTTCATTGCGGGTCTTCCCTCGTTTTCGTTCGTTTTATCCATGATAATAAAGATTTATCGCTATTATTCCCCTTCAAAAATTTGAAAGACATCCAACGATAACCATCTTTCACAATGAGAAGGATCGAGAAATACTGAATGCTGGGAACATGGTGTGGTTTGCGGCCCCCACAGCCGATGGCGACGTTGGGCTCAAATAAACCACCGGAAATCAAAAGCTTGTAACATTTTCCAATCTATTTGATGAGAGAATCAGCAAGCTGCAGGAGTGTAAATGGGTCAGGAAAATAGCGGTAATGGCCGGTTGACGACGCATGTCCTCGACACGGTAAGCGGCAAACCGGCTGCAAATCTGCGCATCGAATTGCGCCGCGTCGAGAATCAGCAGGCCGAACCGATCCGGGAAATTCGCACCAATGACGATGGCCGCTGCAATGAACCGCTGCTGTCGGGCGAGAATTTGCGAGCCGGTTCCTACGAGCTTCTGTTCCATGTCGGCGAATATTTTGGCAAGACAGATGATGTCGTACCGTTCCTCGATGTTGTTCCTCTGCGCTTTGGCATTTCCGATGAAAAAGCGCATTATCATGTACCGCTTCTCGTTTCGCCGTTTTCCTATTCCACCTATCGCGGGAGCTAAGCGCCATGAACCAGTCTGTGCACCCGTCTGTGCGACACACGATCCGCTTTCTTCTGAACGGTGAAAAGGTTGAACTCGACCGCGTTTCCCCGACCGAAACGTTGCTCGATTATCTGCGGCTGTCCGCCAAGCTGCGCGGCACCAAGGAAGGTTGCGGCGAAGGCGATTGCGGCGCGTGCACGGTGCTGGTCGGCAAGATTTCCGACGGCAAGCTCGTTTACGAAAGCGTCAATGCCTGCATCCGCTTCATGGGTTCGCTGGATGGCTGCCATGTCGTGACGATCGAGCATCTGCGCGGCGCCGATGGCGATCTGCATCCGGTGCAGAAGGCAATGATCGAGTTTCATGGCTCGCAATGCGGCTTCTGCACGCCGGGCTTCGTCATGTCGCTCTACGCTTTGTGGATGCGCGAACCGAAGCCCGCCGATGCACAGATTGAAAAGGCATTGCAGGGCAATCTTTGCCGTTGCACGGGCTATGAGGCGATCATGCGCGCTGCCCGCATCATTTCCGACTACGGTACGGTCATGGAAGACCCGCTTGCTGCTGAGCGCGCCCATGTTCTCGAACATCTGACGGCCATGCGCGATGGCGTTCGGGTGGAAGTGGGTGAAGGCAAGGACCGGTTGATTGTGCCCGGTGATCTCGATGATTTCGCCACCATCCTGGCGGCAGAGCCGAAGGCGACCATCGTTGCCGGTTCTACCGATGTGGGCTTGTGGGTCACCAAGATGATGCGTGACATTTCCCCGGTGGTCTTCATCGGTCATCTGGAGGAACTGCGCTCCATCCGTGAGGAAAACGGTGTCGTTAGCATCGGCGCAGGTGTCACCTACACGGAAGCATTCGGATTTCTTGCCAAGCGCATTCCGCAGCTCGGCCAGCTCATCAACCGCATTGGCGGCGAGCAGGTGCGCAATATGGGAACCATCGGCGGCAATATCGCCAATGGTTCGCCGATTGGCGACACGCCACCGCCACTGATCGCGCTCAATGCAAAGCTGACGCTGCGCAATGGGGCGGAGCGCCGCACCATACCGCTGGAAGAGTTCTTCATCGCTTATGGCAAGCAGGATCGCCAGCCCGGCGAATTCGTCGAAGCCGTGCATGTGCCGGTTCCAGCTGAAGGAAGCCATTTTGCCATTTACAAAGTGTCGAAGCGTTACGAGGAAGACATTACCGCGACGCTTGGCGCTTTCCATCTGACGCTTGATGCGGCAGGCAATGTGGAGACGGTTCGCATCGCCTATGGCGGCATGGCCGCAACGCCGAAGCGCGCCAGCGCGGTGGAAGCCGCACTGACGGCCAAGCCTTGGACAGAGGCCACGGTTGAAGCGGCATTGGAAGCCTATGCACAAGACTATACGCCCTTGAGCGATATGCGCGCGACAGCGGATTACCGGTTGCTCGCGGCGCGCAATCTGTTGCGGCGTTTCTTCGCCGAAACGGAAGGCAGTTACACGCCGCTGCGCGCGGCTGAAATCGCGGCGGCGTGAGGAGGCAATCATGAACAAGCACCCTGCAAACGCATTGAAAGCTGCCCGCATTGTGGGTGGCGTCGCGACCGACCAGAAACACGATTCCGCGCACAAGCATGTGACCGGAACGGCTGTCTACATCGACGATATACCGGAGCCCGAAGGCACATTGCATATCGGGGTCGGCTATTCGTCCGTTGCACATGGTTCATTCAAGTCGATTGACTTGTCTGCAGTGCGCGCCGCTCCCGGTGTGGTCGACGTGCTGACCTACAAGGACGTGCCCGGCGAAAACGATGTTTCGCCGTCGGGCATGCATGACGACCCGATCTTTGCGGTCGACAAGGTTGAGTTTCACGGCCAACCGATCTTTGCGGTTATCGCGAAAAGCCGCGATCAGGCGCGCCGCGCTGCCCGTCTGGCGAAGATCGAATATGAGGAAGCAGCGGGCATTTATTCCATCGATGCACTGGACGGTCTGAAGGACCGGCTTGTCACGACGCCATTGACGCTGAAGCGCGGCGATGCACGTGCGGCCATCGACGCCGCGCCGCGCCGTATCAAGAACCGCATGTATCTCGGTGGGCAGGATCATTTCTATCTGGAAGGTCAGGTTTCACTGGCTATTCCCGGCGAGGATGAAGACGTTACCGTCTATTGCTCCACGCAAGGACCGAGCGAAACGCAGCATCTGGTTGCCCATGCGCTGGGCGTGCCAAGCCATTCCGTGACGGTGGAAGTGCGCCGCATGGGTGGTGGCTTTGGCGGCAAGGAAACGCAGGCCAACCAGTGGGCGGCCATTGCAGCCATTGCGGCCAAGAAGCACAAGCGCGCCATGAAGATCAGGCTCGACCGCGACGAGGACATGACCTCGACCGGCAAGCGCCACGGCTTTGTCATCGATTATGAAGTCGGCTTCGACGATGACGGCAATATTCTGGGCATCGACTATCTGTTTGCTCTCAATGCCGGTTTCTCGGCAGACCTTTCCGGGCCGGTCGGCGACCGCGCATTGTTTCACTGCGATAATGCCTATTTCTTCCCGGCAGTTCATGCGCAGTCGGCGCCGCTTTATACGAACACTGTGTCGAATACAGCTTTTCGCGGCTTTGGCGGCCCACAGGGCATGGTCGGTGCGGAACGCGTGATCGATGAAGTGGCTTTCGCTGTCGGTAAGGACCCGCTCGAAATTCGCAAGCGCAATTTCTACGATGAAATGGGGAAGGACGGCACACGCAATGTTACCCCCTATCACCAGAAGGTCGAAGATTGCATCATCCAGCGCATCGTTGCGGAACTTGAGGAAAGTTCCGATTACGCAAAGCGCCGCGAAGCGATCCGCGAATTCAACGCGAAAAACCGTTATGTGAAACGCGGCATGGCGCTGACGCCGGTGAAATTCGGCATTTCCTTCACCAAGACGGAGTCCAATCAGGCTGGCGCTCTGGTGCATATCTATAATGACGGCTCGGTGCATATGAACCATGGCGGCACAGAAATGGGGCAGGGGCTCCATATGAAAGTGGCGCAGGTTGTGGCCGAGGAATTCCAGATCGATTTCGACCGCGTGAAGATCACCGCGACGACGACCGCCAAGGTGCCGAACACAGCGCCGACGGCGGCTTCTTCCGGTGCCGATCTCAACGGCATGGCTGCACAGGATGCTGCCCGCCAGATCAAGAAACGCCTCATCCATTTTGCGGCACAGCAATATCAGGTGCCGGAAGATCAGGTCGTGTTTCTTCCCAACCGGGTTCGCATCGGCAATCAGGAAATCAGCTTCAACGATCTCGTAAAGCAGGCTTTTATCGGTCGCGTGCAGCTATCGGCGGCAGGTCACTACAAGACGCCGAAAATCCACTGGGACCGTGCCAAGGGCCGGGGCCACGCCTTCTATTACTATGCTTACGGAGCTGCCTGTTCCGAAGTTTCCGTCGATACTCTGACTGGCGAATATGTGGTGGAGCGCACCGATATTCTACATGATACCGGGCGTTCCCTGAACCGCGCCATCGATATCGGTCAGGTTGAAGGCGGCTTCGTGCAGGGCATGGGCTGGCTGACGACAGAGGAGCTTGTGTGGGACGACAAGGGGCGGCTTCGCACCCACGCGCCATCCACCTACAAGATTCCATTGGCGTCCGACCGGCCCAAGATTTTCAATGTCGCGCTGACCGACTGGTCCGAGGCCTATGAGCCGACGATCCATCGTTCCAAGGCTGTCGGCGAACCGCCGCTGCCGCTTGGACTGTCGGTGTTGCATGCTCTGGCCGATGCCATTGCCAGCGTGGCCGATCACAAGGTCTGCCCGCGCCTCGATGCGCCCGCAACACCGGAACGTGTGCTGATGGCCATCGAACGGCTCCGCAAGCAAAAGGGCTAGAGAAATGCCGGGCGCGCGCGACGATATCCGGGCTTTTCTCAACCGGCGTCCCGATAGTGTGTTGGTTGAAGTCACCGATGTGAAAGGTTCCGCGCCCCGCGATGCCGGGGCATGGATGCTGGTCGCCCGCGATATGATCTTCAGGACCATCGGCGGCGGCCAGCTTGAATATATGGCGATCGACCATGCCCGGAAAATCTTGGCTGGCGGCAGGGACTCACCCATGGATGTGCCACCTATGAATGTGGCATTGGGGCCTGAAATCGGCCAGTGCTGCGGCGGACGGGTGGGCCTGAGCTTCCGGCGTGTCAGTCGCGGGCTGACTGACGAGCTTGTCAGCAAGGTCGATGCGGAAATAGCCACACGCCCGCATGTCTATGTCTTCGGCGCGGGCCATGTTGGCGATGCGCTGGCAAATGCCCTCTCTCTCACGCCGGTACGTGTCATTCTGGTGGATACACGGGAAGCGGAGCTGATGGCTTGCGATGTGCCGGGTGTGGAGACCTGTCTTTCGGCAATGCCCGAACAGGTGGTGCGTTCCGCGCCGCCGGGCAGCGCTTTCATCGTCCTCACCCATGACCATGCGCTGGATTTCCTCATCGTCACCGAGGCTTTGCAGCGGCGCGATGCCGTCTATGTCGGCATGATCGGCTCGAAGACCAAAAAGGCCACTTTCAAAAATTGGTTGAAACGGGAAATCGGCAGCGACAATCTTTTTGAAAATCTTGTCTGTCCCGTCGGTGGAGCCGTTGTAAAAGACAAGCGGCCGGAAGTCATTGCGGCATTGGCCGCAGCCGAAGTTCTGACGGCGGTTCTGACTTCGGTACGTGTATCGCAACCCGCGTGATCCGGCGGGTTTTCTTTTGAAACTCTCAAGGTTGCAAATAAGCATTGAGCGATTTCAGCCGCTCTATGCCAGGGCTTCCCGTATCAATCTCTGGCACCGTTCCGTCATGAAATCGATGATGAGGCGCACTTTCGGGTCCTGAAAGCGCTTGTGCGGGTAGATCGCAGCAAGCTGGATCGGCGCAGGCGGCGTGCTTTCGAGGATGGGAACCAGCCGCCCGTCGCGAATATATTCTTTCACTTCGAACAGCGGCTTGTTGATGATGCCGCGTCCGCCGAGCGCCCACTGCGTCAATACGTCGCCATCATCCGAGTCATAAGGCCCGGTGACTTCGAACTTGCGCAGACCTTCCGCCGTTTGCAGCGACCAGTAATATTCCTTGGAGCCCGGAAAGCGCAGCAGAAGACAGTCGTGTTTGTCGCCAAGCAACTCGTCAGGTGACTGCGGAACCCCGTGTTTCTCGAGATATGCAGGTGCCGCACAGATCACGCGTTCGCAATTCATGATGCCGCGCATACGCAGGTTCGAGTTCTCCAGAACACCGAGCTTGAAAGCCACATCGACGCCTTCGCTCATGATATCGACTTCATGATCGGAGAGGCGAAGCCGCACTTCGATGTCCGGATATTTGTCGTGAAATTCGGGAATCCCCGATGCAATCAGCCGTCTGCCAAAGCCAAGCGGGGCGGTGATGCGAATCGATCCCTTCGGATTTTTCGCAAGTTCCGCCACGGCAGCTTCCGCTTCATCCACAGCTTCGAGGATTTTCAATGCGCCGTCATAGAATACGCGACCGTGTTCGGTCGGCGTGAGCTTGCGCGTCGTCCGGTTGAAGAGCCTGACCCCCAGATGCTTCTCCAACTCCTTGATTCGATTGCTGGCAACTGCTGGCGATGCGCGCTGGTCGCGACCCGCCGCGGATAGATTTCCCAATTCGACAACGCGCACAAAAACGCGCAGATTATCAAGATATGACATACGTCCCCTCCACGATTGTCTAGATTTTTTTGAAAGTGCTGGTCGTGATGTGACGTTCCCTGAACCTGATTCCTTTGGCACATAATGCAACAACGAACAATGGGCTAAGAATTGGCCCAAGAAACGGGCTAAGAAATGGGAGTCCCTGATGTATGATTTTGCCGTAGCCTGGGACTGGCTGGGCTTCGCAGCGCGGTGGCTGCATGTGATTACCGCGATTGCGTGGATCGGCTCGTCCTTTTACTTCATTGCGCTTGATCTGGGCTTGCGCCAGCGTCCCGGCTTGCCGGCAGGTGCGCATGGCGAGGAATGGCAGGTCCATGGTGGTGGCTTCTATCACATCCAGAAATATCTGGTTGCGCCCGCCGAAATGCCGGAACACCTGACCTGGTTCAAATGGGAATCCTACGCCACCTGGCTGTCGGGTTTCACGCTGCTCTGCATCGTCTACTATGCCGGGGCTGACCTTTACCTGATCGATCCGAATGTTCTCGATGTCTCGCGTCCGGTCGCCATCGGCATCTCGATTGCCTCGCTGGCTTTTGGCTGGATCGCCTACAACACGATCTGCAAGCTGATGCTCGGCAAGAGCGATACGCTGCTGATGGTCATTCTCTACTGTATTCTGGTCGTGGTAGCCTGGGGCTATACGCACCTGTTCACAGGCCGCGCCGCCTTCCTGCATCTCGGCGCCTTTACCGCGACGATCATGTCCGCCAACGTGTTCATGATTATCATTCCGAACCAGAAAATCGTGGTGGCGGATCTGATCGCAGGCCGCAAGCCGGACCCCAAATACGGCAAGATCGCCAAGCAGCGTTCGACGCATAACAACTATCTGACGCTGCCCGTTCTGTTCCTGATGCTGTCGAACCACTATCCGCTGGCTTTCGGGACGCAGTTCAACTGGGTTATCGCCTCGCTGGTGTTCCTGATGGGCGTCACGATCCGCCACTGGTTCAACACGCAGCACGCCCGCAAGGGCAGCCCGACCTGGACATGGCTGGTAACAGTGATCCTGTTCATCATCATCATCTGGCTCTCGACAGTGCCGAAGGTTCTGACCGGTGAGCCGGAGGAACAGAAGGTCTCGGCGTTGCAGCAATCTTTCATCTCGGACCCGCACTTTGAAAAAGTGCGGGATACCGTTCTTGGGCGTTGCGCCATGTGCCACGCCAAGGAGCCGGGCTGGGAAGGCATCATTGCGCCGCCAAAGGGCGTCGTGCTGGATACCGACCGGGATATTGCCGCGCATGCGCGTGAAATCTATTTGCAGGCAGGTCGCTCGCATGCCATGCCGCCCGCCAATGTCACCGGCGTGAGTGAGGAAGAGCGCCAGCTTCTCGCTTCCTGGTACCAGTCTGCCACGCAAGGCCCGAAATAAGGACCATGACGAAAATGACCAAGCTTCTGATCCGCGGCCGCGTGCTGACCTTTCGTGACGAACCGCAAAGCCTCGATGACAATACCGCTTATCGCTACATTGAAGACGGTGCCGTGCTGGTCGAAGATGGCCGTATCCTGCGCCTCGGCGATTTTGCCGAAGTCCGTGCCGAGGCGGACAGCGACGTCAACGTCGCCGATCATCGCCCGCATCTGATCCTGCCCGGCTTCATCGATACGCATATCCATTATCCGCAGACGCAGGTGGTTGCTTCCTATGCCGCCAATCTGCTGGAGTGGCTCAACACCTATACGTTCGTCGCCGAGCAGAAATTTGCCGACGAACAGCATGCTGAATTCATCGCGGAGCGCTTTCTTGACGAGCTGATCCGCCACGGCACCACCACGGCGGTCGCCTATTGTTCTGTCCATCCGCAGAGCGTCGATGCCTATTTCCGCGCTTCGCAGCATCGCAATATGCGTATGCTGGGTGGCAAGGTGATGATGGATCGCAATGCGCCGCCAGCACTTTGCGACACGGCACAGTCCGGTTATGACGATACGAAGGCGCTGATTGCGCGCTGGCAGGGCAAGGGCCGCCTTGATTATGTAATCACCCCACGCTTTGCCATTACGTCGACGCCGGAGCAGCTCGAAGCAAGCCAGACACTTGTTCGTGAGCACCCCGGCAGCTACATCCAGACGCATCTTTCGGAAAATCACGACGAAATCTCTTTCACCAAGTCGCTTTACCCGCAAGCGCCGGACTATCTTGGCATTTACGAACATTACGGCCTGTTGGGCGACAAGACCCTGCTCGGCCACTCGATCCATCTGGAACCGCGCGAAGTGCGCGTCATGGTGGAAACCGGTTCTATTGCCGTCTTCTGCCCGACCTCCAACCTGTTTCTCGGTTCAGGCCTCTTCGACCGCGACCGGTTGAAAGCATCGGGCGTGCGCATGGCGGTGGCGACCGATGTTGGTGGCGGCACAAGTTTCTCCATGCTGCGCACCATGGATGAGGGCTACAAGGTTCTCCAGCTCCGTGAACAGCGTCTGAACCCGTTCCAGTCCTTCTATATGATGACGCTGGGTAATGCCCGCGCGCTCTCCATGGAAGACAAGATCGGTACACTCGACGAGGGCACGGAAGCCGATATCGTGGTGCTGGATTCGTCCGCAACATCGCCAATGCGGCTTCGCATGGCGGCTGGCGCGACGCTGGAGCAGGAACTGTTCCTGTTGCAGACGCTGGGCGATGACCGCGCCATTGTCGAAACCTATGTGGCCGGGAAACCGCTCAAGTCCGAACTCTAAAGCTTCCTCACTGCGCTTCTCCCTCATCCTGAGGTGCGGAGCAAAGCGAAGCTTCGAAGGACGATGGCAGGCGCCGCGTGTTTTCCCTCAGTCCTTCGAGACGCTTCCCCTTCGACACGCTCAGGCAAGCTCCTCAGGATGAGGGAAAAAAAGGGCCGTAGAACATCGGACTTTGCCAGAATTCACTGCGCGTTAAAACTCTTCCGGGCGTTTGCCACCCATGGCGCGGGTCAGCTCGTCGGCGGTGGAGCGGATCAGCGGCCCGAATTCGTCGAGCCGCTTTTTCGGCAGGCGCACCGCAGGGCCGGAAACGGAAATGCCGGCAATCGCCTCACCATATTCATTGAAGATTGGGGCGGCGATGCAACACATGCCAAGCGTGTGTTCCTCGTCGTCGACAGACCAGCCGCGAGTACGGGTTGCCTGAATATCTTTCAGTAGCGCAGGCAGGTTGTCGAGTGTGCGTTGCGTGAAATGTTCAAGCGTGCGCCCTGACAGGGCGTGCGCGATTTCCTTGTCCGACCATGTGGACAATATGGCCTTGCCTATACCGGATGCATGGATGGGGCCGCGCCTTCCGGGCCGGAAAAAGGCACGCATCGGCGCATGGCTTTCGATCTGCGAGATGAACACGACATCGCCGCCGTCCTCGACGCCGATATTGGCGGTCTCGCCGCTCGTTTCCATCAATGTCTTGAGATAGGGCCGTGCCTGAATGCCGAGCTTGCGGAACCGGCGGAAGGCATTGCCGATTTCGAAAGCTTTGACGCCGATGGTCCAGTCTCCGCTTTCCAGATCGTGGGAAACCATACCATGATTGGCCAGTGACGACAGAAGGCGGTGCACGGTGGAGGGCGCCATACCGCTCTCATCGGCAAGGTCGGTCAATGTCGAGCCATCATTCTCGGCGATCAATGCCAGCAGCTTCAGGCTCCGGTCCAGAACCTGCACAGACGAGGGCGTTGCGTTTTCCGCCGCCTTGCGGCCCCGCTTTACCTTTGCCTGTTCCATCACCGTCTCCGAATCCCGCCTAAACTCAGGAATTATCACTATCGCATCCATTGCTACTCGGAAAGACGCAGGCGGATTATCTCCGTTCCGTTGAAAATCTTTATTTCCGTATAATGGTATGCATTTCCATTTTTTGATAATAACATTTGTAAATGGAGATGAGTTCCACAGGGTATTTTCAGCAAAAGTGCGTAAGCCTTTTGCGTCTGGAAATGCGTGAGAAAAAGAAACAAAGCGGCAATACCCGTTCCGCAGGAACGGACGCCGCTTGAGGAGGATTGGCCATGGCCAGAATGCGTGCAGTCGATGCAGCCGTGCTTGTGCTGGAAAGAGAAGGGATCAATTGTGCTTTCGGCGTACCGGGCGCAGCGATCAATCCATTTTATTCGGCGATGAAAGCGCGCGGGTCGATCCGCCACATACTGGCGCGACATGTCGAGGGCGCTTCGCATATGGCCGAGGGTTATACCCGCGCAAAGCATGGCAATATCGGCCTGTGCATTGGCACCTCCGGCCCCGCCGGAACGGATATGATCACTGGTCTCTATTCGGCATCCGCCGACTCGATCCCGATCCTCTGTATCACGGGACAGGCGCCACGCGCGCGTCTGGACAAGGAAGACTTTCAGGCGGTCGATATCGCGAAGATCGCGGCGCTCGTCACCAAATGGGCGGTCACGGTCATGGAACCGGCACTGGTGCCTTTTGTTTTCCAGAAGGCGTTCCACATCATGAAGTCGGGTCGCCCCGGTCCGGTTCTGATCGACCTGCCGATTGATGTCCAGCTTGCGGAAATCGAATTCGACATCGACACTTACCAGCCGATGGAAGCCTACAGACCCGCTGCCACGCGGGCACAGGCCGAAAAGGCGCTCGCCATGTTGAACGACGCGGAACGTCCGCTGATCGTCGCGGGCGGCGGCATCATCAACGCCGATGCATCGGATCTTCTGGTCGAGTTCGCTGAAATCACCGGCATTCCGGTCATCCCGACCCTGATGGGCTGGGGCGTCATTCCCGACGACCATCGCCTGATGGCGGGCATGTGCGGACTGCAGACCTCGCACCGCTATGGCAATGCCAATCTGCTGGCCTCCGATGTCGTCATCGGCATCGGCAATCGCTGGGCAAACCGTCATACGGGCAATGTCGATACCTACAGGAAGGACCGCAAGTTCATCCATATCGACATTGAGCCGACGCAGATCGGTCGCGTCTTTGCACCGGACTTCGGTATTGTCTCCGACGCAGGCAAGGCGCTGAAGCTGCTGCTGGACGTTGCGACCGAATGGAAGTCTGCCGGTAAGCTGCGCGACTGGTCGGACTGGGCCAAGGAATGCGGCGAGCGCAAGCGCACCATGCTGCGCAAGACGCATTTCGACCAGACACCGCTCAAGCCGCAGCGTGTTTATGAGGAGATGAACAAGGCGTTCGGTCGCGATACCTGCTATGTCACAACCATTGGCCTCAGCCAGATCGCGGGCGCGCAGTTCCTGCATGTCTATCGTCCGCGCAACTGGATCAATTGCGGTCAGGCCGGTCCGCTGGGCTGGACGTTGCCAGCAGCGCTCGGTGTCCGTGCTGCCGATCCCGATCGTCCGATTGTTGCGCTTTCAGGTGACTATGATTTCCAGTTCATGATCGAGGAACTGGCGGTCGGCGCACAGCACAAGCTGCCCTATATTCATGTGGTCGTGAACAATTCCTATCTCGGCCTGATCCGACAGGCGCAGCGCGGCTTCAACATGGATTTCGAAGTGAGCCTCGCCTTCGACAACATCAATGCCGATGGCGACGCGGAAAAGGGTTACGGCGTCGATCATGTAGCGATTGCCGAAGGTCTTGGCTGCAAGGCGATCCGGGTTCGCAGCCCCAACCAGTTTGCCGAAAGTTTTGAACAGGCAAAAGCGCTTATGGCGGAGCATCAGGTGCCGGTGGTTCTGGAATTCATCCTGGAACGCGTTACCAATATCTCCATGGGTGTCGACATCGATCAGGTTGTCGAATTTGAGGAACTGGCAGAACGTGGCGAAGATGCGCCGACCGCTATCGCAGCGCTTTTGGATTAAGAGCAATTCCCGGTTTTGTCCGCAATTGCGCAAATAGAGAATTATAAGGAGGCGAAAATGCCGAGATTTGCAGCCAATCTCACAATGCTCTTCAATGAAGTGCCTTTCATGGATCGCTTTGCGCTGGCCGCAAAGGCCGGGTTCACCGGGGTGGAGTATCTCTTCCCCTATGAGTTCAACCGGCATGAGCTGAAGGCGGCGCTGACCAAACATAATCTGGCACAGGTCCTGCACAATCTGCCCGCGGGCAACTGGGCTGGCGGCGAGCGCGGCATTGCGGTTCTGCCGGATCGCGTCGACGACTTCCGGCGCGGTGTGGCTGATGCCATCGACTATGCCACGACGCTCAACTGTTCGCAGGTCAATTGCCTTTCCGGCATTGCCCCGCAGGGTGTCGATCCGGACGTCTTGCGCGCCACTTTCGTCAGCAATCTGCGTCTGGCGGCAAAGGAACTGGGCAAGCATGGCATTCGCCTGCTGATCGAGCCGATCAACCACTATGACATTCCGGGCTTCTATCTCAACACGGTGGAGCAGGCGGTTTCGATCATCGACGAAGTGGGCAGCAACAACCTGTTCATCCAGTACGATCTCTACCATCAGCAGCGGACACGTGGCGAGCTGGTTGCGACTTATGAACGTTACAAGCCGCTGATTGCCCATGTTCAGCTCGCCGACAATCCGGGCCGCAATGAGCCGGGCACTGGTGAGATCAACTATCCGAACGTGTTCGAAGCACTGAAAAACGCCGGATACAAGGGCTGGATCGGCTGCGAGTACAAGCCGAAGACCACTACCGAGGAAGGTCTGGGCTGGTTCAAAAACCAAGAAGCCGAACGGCTGACTGCATAGATTTGATTAGGGAGTAAGCGACATGGCCAAGATAGGCTTCATCGGACTGGGGATCATGGGCAAGCCAATGGCGCGGCATTTGCAGGATGCAGGCCACGAGCTTTTCACGTCGAAGCATATTGTGCCACCGCACCAGGATCTACTCGATCATGGCATGCAGATTCTTGATACACCGAGGGACGTGGCGGCTCATTGCGACACCACTATCTTGATGCTTCCGGATACGCCGCAGGTGGCCGAAGTCATCTTCGGTGAAGGTGGCGCGATCGGTGGTCTGGGCAAAGGCAAGCTGCTCATCGACATGAGCTCGATTTCCCCCATCGAGACGAAAGAGTTCGCAAAGAAGGTGCGGGCGACGGGTGGTGAATATGTCGATGCGCCGGTTTCCGGCGGCGAGGTCGGCGCGAAGAATGCCAGCCTCTCCATCATGGCTGGCGGTTCGCAGGAATCGTTCGACCGCGCTCTGCCGCTCCTGAAGCTCATGGGCAAGAACATCACGCTCGTCGGTGATTGCGGTGATGGCCAGACCACCAAGGTTGCAAACCAGATCATCGTCGCGCTCAACATCGAGGCTGTTGCGGAAGCGCTGGTTTTCGCTTCCAAGGCAGGCGCGGACCCGGCAAAGGTGCGCGAAGCCCTGATGGGCGGCTTTGCATCGTCCCGCATTCTCGAAGTGCATGGCGAACGCATGATCAAGCGGACCTTCGATCCGGGCTTCCGCATTTCGCTGCACCAGAAGGATTTGAACCTTGCACTGCAAGGCGCAAAGGCGCTCGGTGTTTCGCTGCCGAACACGGCCATGGCACAGGAACTGTTCAACTCCTGCGCGGCGCATGGCGATGATGGTCTCGACCATTCCGGTCTCGTGCGTGCGCTTGAACGCATGGCAAACCACGAGGTAGCCTAACTCAGGGATTTGATTTCTCTGGAGGGAGAGGGTGGAGCTGGCTGCTTGGAGGAGGTGGCCGGCTCCATTGATTTTATATGCGTGGCACGAAATAGTGCCGTCAAACGATAATCAAGGCCGGGAATCTCATGACAGCCATCGCCGATCCGAAGAAATTTCTGACCAGCCTTTTCGATGCCGCTGTCGCGGCTGCCGATCCTGAACTTGTGATCCGCGCCAATCTTCCGGCCAAGCCGAAGGGACGCACGATTGTCATCGGTGCGGGTAAGGGATCGGCGCAGATGGCGGCGGCTTTCGAGC
>NZ_WBWA01000038.1 GCF_008932295.1 Brucella tritici
CGGCCATCGTTTGAGTATGGTTTTCAAGACGTCCGGTGCGCCATCGCGATCCTGAATACCCGCAGAATGGATCACCAGACCAACCATCAAGCCAAGGGTATCAACGACAATGTGACGCTTACGTCCGTTAATCTTCTTTCCCGCGTCAAAGCCCCGTATTCCGCCACAGAGGTGGTTCGGGAAATCTGGACAGCGGAGATAAGTGGAATTTTTGCCTGACTTCGGCTTAGATGCCGGGAACAGGAGATACCATGACGAGACGACAGAGGTGGTGTCGCCAAACCAAAGTCAAAATGTTAGAGCAGTGGATAAATTCCAATATTGTTAAAGGGAAGCATATGAAAGGAATAATCTTGGCTGGAGGGAGCGGTACGCGACTCTATCCTCTTACAATAGCCGTTTCCAAACAAATTCTCCCGATCTACGACAAGCCAATGATCTACTACCCGCTGAGCGTTCTCATGCTAGCGGGCATTCAGGACATCCTGATCATTTCCACGCCACACGATCTGCCTCTGTTTCAGAAATTGCTCGGTGATGGCCGCGAGTTTGGGGTCAAATTTTCCTATGCAGAGCAAGCGCATCCCAATGGTCTCGCCGAAGCTTTCATCATCGGCAGAGAGTTCATTGGCAATGATAGCGTGGCTATGATTCTCGGTGACAACATTTATTTTGGCGATGGCCTTTCGAAGCTGTCCCAGCTTTCTTCACAGCCCATGAAAGGCGGGACTGTTTTTGCTTATCGCGTGGACGATCCGGAACGCTATGGCGTAGTGGAATTCGATAACAAAACAGGTCAGGCGATCTCGATTGAAGAAAAGCCGGAAAAACCGAAATCCCATTGGGCTGTTACCGGACTTTACTTCTACGACAATCAAGTGGTCGAGATCGCACGTTCGATCAAACCATCGGCTCGAGGCGAGCTTGAGATCACCACCGTGAATAACGTTTATCTCGAGCGCGGTGAATTGAACGTTCAGCGTTTCGGACGCGGATATGCTTGGCTGGATACCGGTACGCATGACAGCCTTCACGAAGCGTCTTCTTTTGTCCAAACTATTGAAAAGCGCCAGGGTATTAAAATTGCCTGTCCAGAAGAAATTGGCTTGGATAAAGGTTGGCTGAACAGTGAAGCAGTGCTTGAGCGGGCAGCTAAGCTCGGAAAGACTGAATATGCAGCTTATCTGCGCCGACGTGTTGATGAGTTAGGAAAAGATTGATGGAAGCCCGTTCGTTAGATTTAGACGGTGTTTTTGAGATTAGCCCACGTAAATTCGGTGATGATCGTGGCTTCTTCTCCGAGACCTATAATGCGAAATCATTTGCAGAAGCTGGTATCGACCTGAATTTCATTCAGGACAATCATTCTTATTCCGCTGCAAAAGGCGTGGTACGCGGGCTTCATTACCAGTTGCCGCCATTTGCGCAGGATAAGCTGGTTCGTGTCACACGCGGTGCAATTCTGGATGTTGCGGTCGATATCCGCAAAAGCTCGCCTACGTTCGGGAAGTGGGTTGCGTTGGAAGTCTCCGCTGAAAAATGGAACCAGATTCTGGTGCCGAAGGGCTTCGCACATGGCTTCATGACGCTGGTGGAGAACACTGAAGTTATCTACAAGGTAACGAATTATTATTCTCCCGAGCACGACCGCTCGATCCGGTTTGATGACCCGGACATTGGTATCGATTGGCCAATCGCATCTTCAGGCGTCCAGCTTTCTGATAAGGATCAGAAGGCCCCGCTTTTTGCGGACGCAGAAGTTTTTGCTTGAGGAAATGATATGAATATTCTTGTTACCGGTGGAGCAGGGTTCATTGGTTCAGCCGTCTGCCGCCATCTGGCTACTGATCCCAAGGTCAATGTAATCAATCTCGACAAACTGACCTATGCGGGGAATCTGGCCTCACTGCGCCAGATTGAAAACCATCAGAATTACAGCTTTCTCCAGGCTGATATTTGTGACGACACTACCGTTCTGGATGCTTTACGCGTCCATGAAATCGACGTGATTATGCATCTGGCGGCGGAAAGCCATGTCGACCGTTCAATTGATGGTCCGGGTGCATTCATCGAGACGAATATTGTTGGAACGTTCCGACTGCTCAATGCGGCTCTTGCTTACTGGCGGGAACTGCCGGAGCCGCGCAAATCGAGCTTCCGTTTCCATCATATTTCGACGGATGAAGTGTTTGGCGATTTGCCGTTCGATAGCGGTATTTTCACTGAAGAAACTTCTTATAAACCGTCGTCGCCATATTCGGCTTCGAAAGCAGCGTCCGATCATCTGGTGCGTGCGTGGCATGAGACCTATGGACTACCGGTTGTGCTGTCCAATTGCTCGAACAATTATGGCCCCTTCCACTTTCCAGAGAAGTTGATCCCGCTCGTCATTCTCAATGCGCTCGATGAAAAGCCGCTGCCGGTTTATGGGGCAGGGGCGAATGTGCGAGACTGGCTCTATGTTGAGGATCATGCGCGTGCTCTGACACTGGTTGCGACCACGGGCAAGCTGGGCGAAAGCTACAATATCGGCGGGCGTGCAGAGCGCACCAATCTGAATGTCGTAGAAACGATCTGCTCCATTCTCGACAAGAAGCGACCTCGCGCAAACGGCAAGAGCTACGCCGATCTGATAACTTTCGTGACAGACCGTCCCGGCCACGACCGCCGTTATGCGATTGACGCATCGAAGATTGAGCGCGAATTGGGCTGGAAGCCGCAGGAAACCTTCGAGACGGGATTGGAAAAAACCATTCAATGGTATCTCGATAATGCATGGTGGTGGGAACCGATCCGCAGCGGAACCTATGCCGGTGAGCGTTTGGGTAGTGCGCCAGCAAAAGAGGTTAAGGCATGAAAATCCTCGTCACCGGGCGGGAAGGGCAGGTTGTCCAGAGCCTTCTTGAGAAGGCAGATCAGCGACCGGATCTGGAGGTGATTGCACTGGGTCGCCCGGAACTGGATTTGGAAAAGCCGGACACTGTGCGCAGTGCTATTGAGGCAATCAAGCCAGACCTCGTTGTCTCCGCCGCCGCCTACACGGCGGTGGATCTGGCCGAGGATGAGCAGGAACTTGCCTTTGCGGTGAATGCCACTGGTGCACAAGCAGTTGCCGAAGCGGCGAAAATCTGTGGCGTTCCCGTTATCCACCTGTCGACGGATTATGTTTTTGCGGGCGACGCTGATGAACCATATGTGGAAACGGATAGCACCGGACCTCGCAGTGTTTATGGGAGTTCCAAACTTGAAGGCGAGCGTCTGGTTGCGCTAGCCAATCCACGGCACATCATTTTGCGAACGGCATGGGTCTATAGCCCCTTTGGCAAGAATTTCGTCAAGACGATGTTGAAGCTTGCGGAGACGCGCGATGCTCTCTCTGTCGTTTCTGACCAATGGGGAAACCCGACCAGCGCACTCGACATCGCTGATGCAGTTATCCAGGTGGCGGATCATTTAGCGGCAACGCCAGACTTCTCCGCTTATGGTGTTTATCATCTGGTCGGTACGGGCGATACGAACTGGAGCGGCTTTGCACGCGCCATATTCGGTGAAAGTGCTAAGCTTGGTGGACCAACCGCGACTGTCACGGATATTGCGACAGCTGACTATCCGACCAAGGCGGCACGTCCTTCTAATTCACGCCTGTCGACCGCGAAACTCCAGCAGGTATTCGACTGGTCTGCGCCGCATTGGCAGTCGTCATTGCGCGATGTGGTGGCAAGGCTGGTTTAGCGTTCTAACGTGAGAATTTTTAATGCGGCATCGCTCAACGGGCGGTGCCGCTACTTTTGGTACCGGGCGGAAATAATTTCCGCCTCTGCCTGCCTCTTGACGCCGTGCGCCAACTGTAGCACAAACCTATGACACATTTGGCGAATGTGAAAAAATGATTTGTTGAAATCATTGAGGAATTTGGCTTGGCTGGGAATCCAGGCTTTTAGCTGGAAACTTTCATGTGTCATGCATCTGGTGCTCGTCCTCCCACAATTCGGCATGCGCTTGCGAAAATTTTCGTTCCGGCTCTTCCCTGTGTTGGCCTGCCGTAAAGCTCGTCGCTACGAGAATATGGTGTCAAGTTTATGAGTCCGCGCCGTAGGTGTTTGACTTGGGTGAAGTTTAGTGCTCGTGATATAGTCAGCAAAATTTCACAGGGTCAGTCGTTGCTAATTTCAAAGAGTGAAGTTGCGCGACCCGTTGATAGACTGGAGTCTTGGGGGGGTAGAAGAAACTGACTACGGAGGTTGTATGAAAGGGATCATTCTCGCTGGCGGTAGTGGTAGCCGCCTCTTCCCTCTGACTATTGCAGTTTCTAAGCAACTTCTTCCGATTTATGATAAGCCGATGATCTATTACCCGCTGAGCGTGTTGATGCTGGCAGGGATCAGGGATGTTCTGGTTATCTCGACACCGCATGATCTGCCGCTTTTCCGCAAGTTGCTCGGAGATGGCGGGGAATTCGGCATGAATTTTTCGTTCGCGCAACAGCCTCAGCCCAACGGTTTGGCGGAGGCGTTCATCATTGGTCGCGATTTTATCGGCGCCGACAATGTGGCGATGATTCTCGGTGACAATATCTATTTTGGCGATCGCCTGTCACATCTGTGCGAAAGCGCCGCCCGCATCGCCAAGGGCGGTTTGGTTTTCGCGTACCGGGTAGAGGACCCCCAGCGCTATGGCGTGGTTGAGTTTGATAAGGCAACCGGTAAGGCAATCTCCATTGAGGAAAAGCCGATTAAACCCAAATCCTCCTGGGCGGTTACGGGACTATACTTTTACGACAATGATGTCGTTGATATTGCCGCCTCGCTCAAGCCTTCCACGCGTGGCGAACTGGAGATCACAGCCATCAACAATATCTATCTCCAGCGTGGCGATCTGACGGTCCAGCAGTTGGGGCGGGGTTATGCTTGGCTTGATACCGGAACGCATGACAGTCTTCAGGACGCATCGTCTTTCGTACGTACAATCGAGAAACGACAAGGCATAAAAATTGCCTGCCCTGAGGAAATCGGCTTTGAAAAAGGCTGGATTGACGGAGATGCCGTTCTCGAACGGGCGGAAAAACTCGGCCAGACCGAATATGCTGCCTATCTGCGTCGCCGCGTCGAGGAAATCGGTAGCGAAAGATGATGGTTCGGCGATTGGAGCTCGATGGTCTTCTGGAGATCACCCCGCGGAAATTCGGTGATGACCGTGGTTTTTTCTCCGAGACCTACAATGTGAAATCATTCGCTGAAGCCGGGATTGATCTGACTTTCGTTCAGGACAATCATTCTTTTTCGGTCGCCAGGGGTGTTGTTCGCGGGCTGCATTATCAGTTGCCGCCATTTGCGCAGGATAAGCTCGTGCGCGTTACGCGTGGTGCAATTCTCGATGTTGCGGTCGATGTCCGCAAAAGCTCGCCAACATTCGGGAAGTGGGTTGCGTTGGAAGTCTCGGCTGAAAAATGGAACCAGATTCTGGTGCCGAAGGGTTTTGCGCACGGCTTCATGACGCTCGTGGAGAATACCGAAGTCATCTACAAGGTAACGAATTATTATTCTCCCGAGCACGACCGCTCGATCCGGTTTGATGACCCCACCATTGGTATCGATTGGCCTCTTCCATCTTCAGGCGCCCAGCTTTCCGACAAGGATCGGAAGGCTCCGCTTTTTGCTGACGCAGAAGTTTTTCCTTGAGGAAATGATATGAATATTCTCGTTACCGGCGGCGCAGGGTTTATTGGTTCAGCCGTCTGTCGCCATCTGGCTGCTGATCCCAAGATCAATGTCGTCAATCTCGATAAACTGACCTATGCGGGCAATCTGGCGTCTCTCCGCCAGATCGAAAATCATCCGAATTACAGCTTCCTTCAGGTCGATATTTGCGACGACACGAGCGTTTTGGAAGCTTTGCGTGCCCACGAAATCGATGTGGTCATGCATCTGGCGGCAGAAAGCCATGTCGACCGTTCAATTGATGGTCCGGGTGCATTCATCGAGACGAATATCGTCGGAACCTTCCGCCTGCTCAATGCGGCGCTTGCCTATTGGCGTGAACTGCCGGAGCCGCGCAGATCGAGCTTCCGTTTCCACCATATTTCGACAGATGAAGTGTTTGGCGATCTGCCTTTCGATAGCGGCATCTTTACCGAAGAAACCCCGTATCAGCCGTCGTCGCCTTATTCGGCTTCGAAAGCAGCCTCCGATCATCTGGTACGCGCATGGCATGAAACCTACGGCCTGCCGGTCGTGCTCACCAATTGCTCCAACAATTATGGACCGTTCCATTTTCCGGAAAAGCTGATCCCATTGGTCATTCTCAACGCACTCGATGAGAAGTCTTTGCCGGTTTATGGGGCAGGGGCGAATGTGCGTGACTGGCTCTATGTCGAGGATCATGCGCGTGCTCTGGCACTGGTCGCGACGACAGGCAAGCTGGGCGAAAGCTACAATATCGGCGGGCGTGCAGAATGCACCAATCTGAATGTGGTAGAAACCATCTGCGTCATTCTGGACAAGAAGCGGCCTCGCGCAAACGGCAACAGCTATGCCGATCTGATAACCTTCGTGACAGATCGCCCTGGCCATGACCGTCGCTATGCGATTGACGCTTCGAAGATTGAGCGTGAACTGGGCTGGAAGCCGCAGGAGACCTTTGAAACTGGGCTTGAAAAGACCATCCAGTGGTATCTCGACAATGCATGGTGGTGGGAGCCGATCCGCAGCGGTACCTATGTTGGCGAGCGTCTGGGCAGCGCACCAACAAAAGAGGTCAAGGCATGAAAATCCTCGTCACCGGGCGGGAAGGGCAGGTTGTCCAGAGCCTTCTTGAGAAGGCATCGCAGCGTGCGGACCTCGAGGTCATCGCGCTGGGTCGCCCGGAATTGGATTTGACGAAGCCGGACACCGTGCGTAGTGCCATTGCGGCGATCAAGCCGGAGCTTGTTGTCTCAGCCGCCGCCTACACGGCGGTCGACCTGGCCGAGGATGAGGAGGAACTTGCTTTTGTGGTGAATGCCACTGGCGCTGAAGCAGTTGCCGAAGCAGCGAAGAACTGCGGCGTTCCTGTCATTCATCTGTCCACGGATTATGTTTTCGCTGGCGACGCTGACAAACCCTATGTTGAAACAGATGCCACGGGCCCTCGTAGTGTCTATGGAAGTTCCAAGCTTGAAGGTGAGCGTCTCGTAGCGCAAGCCAACCCGCAGCACATCATTTTGCGGACGGCGTGGGTCTATAGTCCTTTTGGCAAGAATTTCGTGAAGACGATGTTGAAGCTCGCGGAGACACGCGATGCGCTCTCTGTCGTTTCTGACCAATGGGGCAACCCGACCAGTGCGCTCGATATAGCTGACGCGATTATCCAGGTGGCGGACCATTTGGCTGCGATGCCGGACTTTTCCACTTATGGTGTTTATCATCTGGTCGGTACGGGTGACACGAACTGGAGCGGCTTCGCGCGCGCCATATTCAGTGAAAGCGCCGAGCTCGGTGGACCAACCGCGACTGTCACCGATATTGCGACAGCCGATTACCCAACCAAGGCTGCACGTCCTGCCAATTCTCGCCTGTCGACTGTCAAATTCCAGAAGGTGTTCAACTGGTCTGCGCCGCAGTGGCAGTCGTCATTACGGGACGTTATGGCCCGGCTTGTATAATATCGTGAGTGACGAATTTCCAACGCGGCATCGTTCAGTGATCGGTGTCGCGTTTTTCGTTTCTGGCGACAATAATTCCCACTAATGCGTGCAGAGCAGCAATTATTAACGCAGACAGCGTTAAGGATTTGAAATTGCCTGCCTATACGGATTATGACCCACAATAAGGTGCATATGATTGCACCATTGTGGGGATCATAGTTTTCAGGTTCACGTTATAAGATGACAAAACTTTTGAGCTGGGGGGCGCTTGCGGGCGTTGCTTCTTTGATATTGGAAAAGAGCTGGCGGAAAGCATGAGCGGCACATCCCTTAAATTTGGCACCAGCGGTCTCAGGGGATTAGCGGACGAACTGAATGGTTTGCCCGCATATGCCTATTCTCTTGCTTTCGTTGAAATGCTGTCTGAAGCCGGAAAGCTGCGGCGCGGCGACAAGGTTTTCGTTGGTCGAGACCTTCGCCCGTCCAGTCCGGCTATTGCAGCACTCTGCATGGCGGCAATCGAGGATGCGGGGTTTCAGCCGGTCGATTGCGGTGTTTTGCCGACCCCGGCATTGAGCCACTTTGCGATTTCGCAGCAAGCGCCATGCATCATGGTTACGGGCAGCCATATTCCGGACGACCGCAACGGGCTTAAATTCTATCGCAACGACGGAGAAATCGACAAGAATGACGAGAGCGCCATCAGTGCGGTCTATGCCGCTCTGCCAGAAAATCTTGCCTTTCGTCATCTGCACGATGCGCCCCTTAGCAGTGATACAATCGACCGCTATGTGAAGCGTTATGTTGATTTTGTCGGACTTGAGAGCCTTCGCGGCTTGCGCGTCGGGGTCTATCAGCACTCGTCTGTAGCTCGTGATCTCATCGTCCGCATTTTGACCGAGCTTGGCGCAGAAGCCGTACCGCTCGGTCGATCCGATGTATTTGTGCCAGTCGATACGGAAGCTTTGCGCTCCCAGGATATCGAACTTCTCGACCGGTGGGCGAAGGAAAGCCGCTTTGACGCCATTGTTTCCACGGATGGTGATGCCGACCGCCCGTTGATCGCGGATGAGAAGGGCCGCTTCGTTCGAGGCGATTTGGTGGGAGCGATCACAGCCGACTGGCTTGGCGTCAAAACGATTGTGACGCCTGTGACGTCCAACTCCGCTCTTGAAGAAAATTTCGAGCGCGTCATCAGAACACGGGTGGGGTCGCCCTATGTCATCAAAGGCATGGCGCAGGCCGTCGCCGATGGTATATCGGCGGTGGTCGGCTTTGAGGCCAATGGCGGTGTGTTGCTGGGCACGGATATCAGCCGGGACAATCGCACATTGACCGCGCTTTCGACCCGCGATGCGTTGCTGCCAATTCTCAGCAGTCTTGGTTCCGTCAAGGAGCTTGGCAAGCCATTGTCCGAAATCGCAGCCCGCTTCCGCTTCCGTGTTGCTCTCAGCGACAGGCTGCAGAACGTCCCGCAGGAACAGAGCCTCGCGTTTTTGTCCTTGTTAAAGAATGAGGCGACGCGAAGTGCACTGTTTCAGATGGACGATCCGATTGTCCGCTCCGAAACGATTGACGGCGTGAAACTTTTCTTCCATTCCGGTAATGCAATTCATTATCGCGCTTCCGGCAATGCGCCGGAACTGCGATGCTATGTGGAAGCTTCAGACGAGAGCCAGGCCGAGGCGCTTCTGGAAACGGGACTTGCTATCGCCCGCAACGCAACGAAGGACAACTGAGCAATGAGCTTTATTCCTGTCATTATCAGCGGCGGTTCCGGTTCCAGATTGTGGCCGCTTTCGCGCGATGCGCATCCGAAGCCGTTCATCGAACTGCCCGATGGAAGCACCTTGATCGGCAAGACCTACAAGCGTGCGGCCCAGCTCGACGGTGTGGACCATATCCTCACCGTGACCAACCGCGACTTCCTGTTCCTGACGCTCGATGCCTATGCCGATGCCAAGGCGCCCAAGGTCGATAATGCGTTTCTGCTGGAGCCGCTCGGACGCGATACGGCACCTGCTGTGGCGGTTGCGGCTCTGCATGCTGCGGCGACTTATGGCCCGGACGCGACATTGCTTGTCATGCCCGCCGACCACCTGATCGAGGATGAGGCTGCTTTTGCCGAGGCTGTGACAAAGGCCCGCCAGCTTGCTGAAACGGGGCGCATTGTCACTTTCGGTATTGTGCCCGATCATCCGGAAACAGGCTTTGGCTATATTGAAGCCGAAGGTACGGATGTGCTGCGTTTTGTTGAAAAGCCTGATGCCGAGACCGCGCAAACCTATATTGAGAGCGGTCGATATTTCTGGAACTCCGGCATGTTCTGTTTCACGGCCGGAACCATGCTTGCAGCAATGCAGCATTTTGCGTCGGAAATCTTCAATGCCGTGCAGGCTTCGCTTGAACATGCCCGGCGCGGCGTCAACGGCGAGACCAAGACCATCGAAATCGCAAAGGACGATTTTGCGACTGCTCCTGCGATTTCCATCGATTACGCGATCATGGAAAAGGCCGACAATATTGCCTGCATTCCAGTGTCCTGCGGCTGGTCCGATATTGGTTCCTGGGCGGCGATGGCCGATCTCGTCGCGCCGGATGACGATGGCAACCGTCTGCGCGGTGAAACGGTTATTGAAGACACGACCGACAGCTTTGTCTTGTCCGAAACCCGGCTGGTCAGCCTTGTCGGCGTTCACGATCTGCTTGTCGTGGACACGCCTGATGCGTTGCTTGTAGCTCATCGCGACAAGGCGCAGGAAGTGCGCAAGGTCTTCAACAAGCTGCGGGCAAGCGGCCATGAAGCAGCCAAGCTTCATCGCACGGCCCATCGCCCATGGGGCACTTATACGGTTCTCGAGGAAGGCGACGGCTTCAAGATCAAGCGGATCGAAGTGAAGCCGGGGCGTCGCCTGAGCTTGCAGGCGCATCACCACCGTTCCGAACACTGGATCGTCGTTTCCGGCACCGCAAAGGTCACCAATGGCGACCGCGAGATTCTGCTCACGACCAACCAGTCGACCTATATTCCTTGCGGTTTCCGCCACCGGCTGGAAAATCCGGGCATTCTGCCGCTCGTGCTGATCGAGGTGCAAAGCGGCGAATATCTGGGCGAAGACGACATCGTGCGTTTCGATGATGTCTATGGCCGCACATAGGGCCGTCTGACCGGTAGGAAATAGACGCGGGCCGAATTTATTCGGGAACCATTCGCCATCGCGGATGTTTGCCTTAACATGCCCAGCAAGGAACAGGACCCGGCAACCGATCAGATCGGTATGCCGGTCATCGACTTTCAAAAACACGCCCTTTTCTTCGATGTGGACGGAACCCTGCTCGATATCGCCGCCAGTCCGGATGGCGTTATCGTTCCAGTTGGTCTGCAAAAATCACTTTCGTCCATTTCGGCGCGGCTGTCTGGCGCAATGGCGCTGGTCACGGGCAGGGCGATCGCGTTTATCGAGGAACGCCTTCCCGATTATACCGGCCCAATAGCTGCGCTGCACGGTGCCGAGTTCCGGCACGCATCCGGGCTGGTCGAACGGATCGAACCGGATGAGCATTTTCTGATTGCCAAGGATTTTCTGCGTCAGGCTGCACTGCGTGTCAGCGGCTTTCTTGCCGAAGACAAGGGGAGCGCGGTGGCGCTTCATTATCGCGCCGCGCCTGAAAAAGCCGATCTGGCGCATGATCTCGTCAGCAAGGCATTGAAGCTCGCCGGGCCGGACTGGACCGTGCAGTCGGGCAAGATGGTTTTCGAGTTGCGCCCGGCGATCAGCGACAAGGGCGTGGCCTTGCGCCGCTTCATGAAGGAAGAGCCGTTTGCTGGTAGGGCGCCGATCGCATTCGGTGACGATCTGACAGATTTATCGATGCTTGACGCTGCAGACGAACTGGATGGCACTGCGGTCGTGATCGGTCGTGCAATCGACCGTCCGGGCGCCACGCGGTTGGCGAACCCGGCAGAGCTTCGCCTCTGGCTATCCCGCCTTTGTGGCGATGAACAAGCAAAACAATGAGAGGATTTGATATATGGGTCGGCTGATCGTGGTCTCCAATCGTGTTCCCTTGCCTGACGAACAGGGCAAGGCCCCTGCGGGTGGGCTGGCGGTGGCATTGCAGGCCGCGCTCAGCGAACGCGGAGGCATATGGCTCGGGTGGTCCGGCAAGACCCTTCCCAATCGCCAGGTGCAGGAACTGGCGATCCGCGATGTGGGACCCATTCGCTACGCGCTGCTCGATCTCCACAAGAAGGATATTGATGAATATTATGCAGGCTTCGCCAACCGCATGCTCTGGCCGCTTTGTCACTATCGTCTGGATCTGATCGATTACACGCGCAAGGACATGGCCGGATATTTCCGGGTCAATCGCCTGTTTGCAAATCATCTTCTGCCGATGATCGAGCCGGATGATGTGATCTGGGTCCACGACTATCATCTCATTCCGCTGGCGGCCGAACTGCGCAATCTCGGTGTCACCAACCGCATCGGCTTCTTCCTGCATATTCCCTGGCCGCCTGCCGATATCCTGTTCACGCTACCCGTGCATGAGACCATCATGCGCGGCCTTGCATCCTATGATGTGGTGGGCTTCCAGACCGAGAACGATGTCGATAACTTCATCGGCTGCCTGCGGCGCGAGAAGATCGGCAAGCCGCTCAATGATGACGGATTGTTCGAAGCGTTCGGGCACCATTTTCGTGCCGAGCGCTTCGGTATCGGCATCGAGACGGCATCCTTCGCGAAGATAGCCGATAAGGCGCAACGTCATTCAACCGTAAAGCGCATGCGTGACAGCATGCTTGATCGCGATCTAATCATCGGCGTCGACCGGCTCGATTATTCCAAAGGTATCACCAATCGCATGGAGGCTTTCGAGCATTTCCTGAAGGTCGATCCCGGCAATCGCGGCAAGGTCACCTTTTTGCAGGTCACGCCGAAATCCCGCTCCGAAGTGCCGGAATACAAGGATATGCAACGCGCCGTGGCAGAACTGGCCGGTCGGGTGAACGGTGCAAACGCTACGGTCGACTGGACGCCGATACGCTATATCAACCGCTCGCTGAACCGGGAGGTGCTGGCCGGGCTTTATCGGCTGGCGGCTGTCGGACTGGTCACGCCGCTGCGTGACGGGATGAACCTTGTCGCCAAGGAATATGTCGCGGCACAGGACCCTGAAAATCCCGGCGTGCTGGTGCTGTCCCGTTTTGCTGGCGCCGCGCAGGAACTCGACGGCGCGCTTCTGGTCAATCCCTATGACACCGAGGCTATGGCCTATGCCATGGCCCGCGCGCTTGCCATGCCGCTTGCCGAACGCAAGGAACGGTTTGAAAGCATGATGGCCTTTTTGACCACGCATGACGTCAGTCGTTGGTGCGACGACTTTCTGAACCGTCTTTCACCCGGTTGAGAAACAAAGGGCTAATGCATGTCTCCCAAAAGCGGGAACCGGTTTTGGGAGACATACGAAAAAACAAAAAACTAAAGTGCATCCCGAAAAATGCGAAGCGGTTTTCGGAACGAGATGCACGTAAAAACAAAAAGCTGGAACGCATCCCGAAACCAGTTCCTGCTTTCAGGAAACAAGCTTCGGCTCACGGCTTGTCGACGCCGCGTTTGGCGGCTTCATCCGAAACATGAACCGCCTAGTCGAAATTGGCTGAATCCGACGATAGCAAGGTCGCGTCGGATTCTCGGGCATCTTTGGGCGACATGCCGAAACGGACCTTGAATGCCTTGGTAAATTGCGTGCCGTCATGGAAGCCGCAACGATAGGCGATTTCCTTGAGCGAGACGTGGCGGCCACGTTCGTCGACGAGAATGCGATAGGCGCGATCCAGGCCGTTTGTCACGGATAATTCTGGCCACGCCGCCGTCCATATCAAATGTCCGGTAAAGGCGCGAACGGGAGATACGCAGGCTTTTGACGATGAGATGCGGCCCTAGCAGCGGGTTGGAAAGGTTCTCGTCTATATAGGCGAGAATGCGCTTGCGCATGGGCAGATTGGCCGGAAGGGCTTCGACAGCACCGCCTTCCGTGCCGCAGATGCCGGCACCAAGCAATGTGAGCATTGCGTCCTGCGCGGATTGCGCCTCGATCCTGTCGAGATCTCCGCTCAGCGATTGCAGACTGCGGAGATAATTGAAAAGCAGACGCGTCATGGGTGCGTCGGCCAGCATGACGAGGCCATGCAGGTTGCGCCAGCCTGCGATCTTTTCCAGCTCGTCGCGCGGTATCATCACGGTGATGCGAGAGCCGCCGGATGCCTGGCTTTCAACGGTCTGCGTCAGGTCGATGATGACGATGTCGCCCTGCTTCGCCTCGACATCGACCCCGTTGAAGTCTCCGTGCAGGTCGCCGCCGGTGATAAGCTGCAGGATATATTGATTGAGCCCGCCCTGGGCGATGAGCTTTGGGGCACGTGAGTAATTTTGTGAATTGAACGAAGTAGCGCCAATCTGGATAGAACCGATGGAGCGCGCGACAATTGACCCCGAAAACTGGTAATCGTCGTCTTCACTCGTGATCTCATACATGGGTTTGAGAACAGCGCGCCAGAATTCATTGCGCAGCTTGTCCTCGATCATGTCCGTCGAAATTGAAGTCTCGTTATTCATTACTAACCGTTCAGACCAAGGTCATGGCGATTGATATGAGAGTGAATTATGCATGAAAAATCAATACTATGTTAGTTAATTGTGATGTGCTTTATTGTTGCTGCCAATAAATCGGAATTGCATTCTTATTGTCTGCAAATAGATTTGTCGACACGGTTTTGAGAATTGGGGTTTTATTTGTTATAAGTATATAATTATAAGCTAATATAAATAAATGAGCGACCTATACTCATATTCAGCCCCCGCTGGCGGGCTGAAAAGCCAAGACGTGGCGACCAAACAAACAGGCCTGCTCCGTGCCATTTTTGCGCTGCGTTTTCCGGATGATTGGGCATAAGCTGCCATTGAATCTGGCCAGCTTGGAGCCGATATTTATATTTGTTTGAAAAGTGTTGCGATATGAGACTGTTTTATACCGCTTTGGCGCTTGCCCTGGTTAGCTGCACGAGTGTTGCGACGGCTGCCGGATTGAACGGTACGCTCGGGACCGAGTGCCGACGCATCCCCATTCAGGGGACCGGCTCTTCCGATACAGTAACGAGGCCATCCTGGGCCATGCCTCTATGGAATTCACCGTCAGTTCCCGCCAGTCAACGGTCGCAGCGTGCCATTGTCTATCCGCAGGCGGTGCCATCGCCGCAGCTTTACCGTTATGATTGCACGCCGACGCCCGCAGAACCGAATGCGGTTCCGCGGGCTGATTTCAGCGGTCAGTAAGGGCTGTCGACTTTACCCATCTCGACATAGACGGTCTTGATCTGGCTGTAATGAGCGAGGGCGGCAATGCCGTTCTCGCGTCCGATGCCGGATTGTTTGTAACCGCCGAAGGGCACTTCCACCGGTGTCAGATTATAGGCATTGATCCAGCACGTACCGGCCTTGATCTGGCCAATTACGCGATGGCCGCGTGCGATATCGGCGGTGAACACGCCTGCCGCCAGACCGAATTCGGTATCGTTGGCGCGCGCAATCACTTCATCCTCGTCGGAAAATTCCAGGACGCTCATCACCGGCCCGAAGATTTCCTCGCGAGCGATGGTCATGTCGTCGGTTACATCCGTAAAGATGGTCGGCTCGATGAAATAGCCTTTATCGAAGCCTTGCAGCTTTGGCACGCCACCGCCGCAGGCAAGCGTTGCGCCTTCTGCCTTGCCCTTTTCGATATAGGACAACACCTTGTCGCGCTGGGCTCCATTGACGAGCGGCCCCATCTGGGTGGCTTCATCGAGCGGATCGCCGATGCGAATTTTGCGCGTGCGTTCGACCAGCCGTTCGACAAAGCGCTCGCGCAGGTTCTTATGAACAAAGACGCGGGTGCCGTTTGAACAGACCTGCCCGGTCGAATAGAAATTACCGAGCATCGCGCCGCCAATGGCGCTTTCAAGGTCAGCGTCGTCGAACACGATGATCGGGGACTTGCCGCCAAGTTCCATGGTGACATGCTTCAGATGTTCGCCTGCCTGCGCCATGATACGCTTGCCGGTCGGCACCGAGCCGGTCAGCGAAACCTTGGCCGTCAGGCGATGATTGACGAGTGCCGCGCCGACATCGCCGAAACCCTGCACGACATTGAAGAGACCGTCAGGGAGGCCGGCTTCCTTATAGGCTTCAGCCAATGCGAGCGCTGAAAGCGGCGTGTTTTCGGACGGCTTGAAAATGAAGGCATTGCCCATGGCGAGTGCAGGCGCCGATTTCCACGCGGCGATCTGGATCGGATAGTTCCATGCGCCGATACCGACGCAGATGCCCAGCGCTTCGCGGCGCGTATAGGCGAACGAGCCGCCAAGTTCCACGAACTCGCCGTTGAAGCCGGAAATGATACCGCCGAAAAACTCAAGCGCATCGGCTGCCGAAGCGGCATCCGCCACCAGAGTTTCCTGAAGCGCCTTGCCGGTATCGAGCGTTTCGAGCTTCGACAGCTTCTTGTTCTTCTCACGCAGGATGTCTGCCGTGCGGCGCAGGATGCGTCCGCGCTCGACAGGTTTCAACGCTGCCCATTCACCCTGGGCTTTCAGCGCTGCCGCATAAGCCGCCTCGATCACATCCGGCGTTGCCGAATAGAGTCTGGCAATTTCCTCGCCGGTTGCCGGATAGATGACCAGCAAAGGCTTGCCTGTCTTGTCTTCAACGAATGCGCCGCCGATGAAATGCGAGGCTTTGGGTTGTGCTTTCATTGTGTGTTCCTTGTTTAAGGCAGTAGAGCAGTATGTTTTCAAGCGCAGGGAACACGAGCCAACATATTGCCCTACTGCCTTACTGCCCTATTCCCCTGGACCGCCTCAGCGGTCCGCCTCTCTCCACCGCGGATTGATCCACGGCTCCTGATTGGAGCGCGCGAGCGGCGTACGACCGAGAATATGATCGGAGGCCTTTTCGCCGACCATGATCGACGGGCCGTTGAGATTGCCGTTGGTGATACGCGGGAAGATGGATGAATCCGCAACGCGCAAACCTTCGACACCGATCACCCGGCATTCAGCATCGACCACTGCCATTGGATCGTCAACCGCACCCATCTTGCAGGTTCCGCACGGATGGAACGCGCTTTCGACGTGTTCCTTGATGAAATTGTCGATTTCATCGTCGCTCTGAACATGCGTGCCGGGCTGGATTTCCGCCCCACGATAGGCATCGAATGCGGCCTGTCCGAAGATTTCACGGGTCAGCCGCACGCAATGGCGGAAGTCGGCCCAGTCGTCTTCATGCGACATATAATTGAACTTGATGACAGGCTTTTCACGCGGATTGGCCGAGCGAAGCGTCACGCTGCCACGCGATTTTGACCGCATCGGCCCGACATGGGCCTGAAAACCGTGCGATTGTGCTGCGGCCTTGCCGTCATAGCGGATCGCGACCGGCAGGAAGTGATACTGGATATCAGGATATTCCACTCCAGCCTTGGAGCGTACGAAAGCCGCAGATTCGAAATGGTTGGTTGCGCCGTCGCCGGTCTTGAAGAACAGCCATTCCGCACCGATCTTCGCTTTCGAAAACAGGTTCAGTTTGGAGTAGAGCGTGATCGGCTGCGTGCATTCCTGCTGGATATAGACTTCCAGATGGTCCTGCAGGTTCTGCCCGACGCCGGGACGGTCGGCGACCACTTCAATTCCGTGTTCTTTCAGTTGTGCAGCAGGACCGATGCCCGAGAGCATCAGGAGCTTCGGCGAATTGATCGATGAGGCGGCAATGATGACTTCACGCCGCGCACGGATGGTCGAGAAGCTGCGGCCTGCCTCGATCTCAACACCAACCGCGCGCTTGCCTTCAAGCACGATCTTGCGCGCGAGGCCCTTGACCAGCTTGACATTCGGGCGCTTGAGGGCCGGTTTCAGATAGGCATTGGCGGCAGACCAGCGACGACCATTATGGATCGTCTGCTCCATCGGGCCGAAGCCTTCCTGCTTCTCGCCATTATAGTCTTCCGTGACTTCAAAGCCCGCTTCATGGCCTGCCTCGACAAAGGCATGGAACAGCGGATTGTCGCGTTTGCCGCGCTGGATATAAAGCGGGCCGCTGGTGCCGCGCCAGCCTTCCTGACCGCCGCTCGAATTTTCCATCCGCTTAAAATAGGGCAGCACATCGGCATAGGCCCAGCCGCGCGCGCCGCTTTCCGACCAGTGGTCGTAGTCGCGGGCATGGCCGCGCACATAGACCATGCCGTTGATCGAAGATGAGCCGCCCAGCACCTTGCCGCGCGGCGTCACAAGGCTGCGCCCGCCAATATGCGGTTCCGGTTCGGTGGAAAAGCCCCAGTCGTAGGTTTCCATATTCATGGGGAAGGAGAGGGCAGCCGGCATCTGGATCAGGGGGCCAACATCGGGCACGCCATATTCGATGACGATCACCGAATAGCGACCGTCTTCCGACAGGCGATACGCCATGGCCGATCCGGCGGAGCCAGAGCCGATGATGACGAAATCCGCTTCCATACTCATTTCTCCCCCGCAAACTGGCCCAAAAGCTGAACCGCGATGTAATCCTCCACCAGCGCAATCGCCGAGGCTGCATTGGGCGCATCCGCACCGAGCGCATGACGGATGTAGAGGCCATCGATCATGGCACCCGCGCCCTCGGCAATGCGGCTTGCCCGTTCGCGCGTGGTCAGGTGTTCAAGCGCGAAAACGAGGTTCGAATGCAGGCGGCGCGCATAGATGCGCAGGAGCCGACGCGTATCCTCCGACTGCTGTGCGTGCACATAGAAGGTGAGCCAGGCGGCAATGGTTTCCTGCGTGAACTGCGATGCGGAAAAATTGACCGCTATGATGGCCGCGATACGTTCCTGCGGCGTCTCGGTCCGTCCGATGGCGGCGTTGAGATCCTGTCCCAATTCGCGCAGCAGATGGCGCATCGTGGCGAGAATGAGCTTGTCCTTGCCGCCGAAATAATGATGCGCGAGCGCAGGCGAAACGCCCGCCTCATGCGCGATCTGCGCGACGGTCACATCCAGCGAACCGCGCTGGCCGATTGTACGAATGGCGGCGTCAATCAGCTCGCGCCGCCGCAAGGGTTCCATCCCGATCTTGGGCATAATCGTGGTCCGTTCTCAGGCTAATTGTCCGCCAGTTTAACGTTGATTGACTCATCAATCAATAAAAACCAGATATGCAAATCATGCATTTACCGTCGCAACAGTGAGTGGCTTATCTGGCAAGGAGGCTTGCCGGGGATGTGCCAACTGCCTACATTCAACTGATGAGCAGAGCATTCACCAAGGAACAGGATGACGCGCCGACCGATCTTGGCGAGCGCCCGGTCAGTCCGCATCGCAATCTCGTCACGCCGACGGGCCTGAAGATGATCGAGGACGAAATCGCCCGGCTGCAGCGTGAGCTGGCGGATGCCAATGAGGCGGGCGAGCGTTCAGCGATCGCACGTATCTCGCGTGATCTGCGCTACTGGAGGGCGCGGCGCGAAAATGCCGAGCTTTCGGTTCCTGCTTCCGACAGCGATGTCGTGCGTTTCGGTATGACGGTGGAACTGGAAAATCTGGATGACGGCAAGGTGCGCCGCTGGACCATCGTGGGCGAGGACGAGGCCGACCCATCAAACGGCAAGATTTCCCATGTGGCACCCGTCGCCATTCTGTTATTCGGCAAGCCGGTCGGCGATGTCGTGAAAATCAATAATGTCGAATGGGAAATCGTATCGCTGAAGATTGTCTAGTCTTCTTCCAGCGCGACCGTATGGTCACGGAAAAACGCTGCTGCGCCGGTTTCATCGATTTCACCGGAAGCAATGCCCATCGTGAAACTGTAAAGCAATCCATCGTCTACAGTCAGTGCATAGCCGTTGACGAGCAGAAACGTAACAGCGGTAACGATAGCGGTGCGTTTGTTACCATCTACAAAAGCATGGTTGCGACCTATTCCGAAAACATAGGCTGCTGCGATTTCCGCATGATCCGGCTGACCATAAACCTGTTTGTTCTGAGCGCGAGCCAAGGCAGACTCAAGAGCATTCTCATCACGAAGCCCTTGAGCGCCGCCGTGGCGCTGCAATTGTTCGACGTGGATTGCCTCAACGACGCGTCGCGAAAGAAAACTCCAGTTCATTCGGCAAGCTTCTGCAAGGCGACCTTGTACTTATCCATCACTTTCCGGGCCGCTTCCATCTGCTGTTCGAAGCTGTCGTCCACTGGCTCCAGCAAGAAGCCCTTTTGCGTCTCGATAAGCTGCAGTTTGGCTCCGGTCTGCAAATTCTTTCGTTCCAGCGCTTCCTTTGGGATGATCACGCCTTCGGAATTGCCGATCTTGCGCAAGGTGACATCCATTGCTCTTCTCCTATGTTATAACGCATGATATAACATGGTGCACCTGCGTTGTCACCACAAGCTAAAGCCAACCCTTTCGGCGGAAATAGTACAATGGCAGCAGGGCGGAGGCGATCATCAGGCCCAGCGCCATCGGATAACCCCATGGCGATTGCAGCTCCGGCATGAAGGAGAAGTTCATACCATAGATGGAAGCCACGAGCGTGGGTGGCATGAAACCAACCGCCGCCACAGAGAAAATCTTGATGATGGCGTTCTGTTCAACCGAAATCAGCCCGACGATCGTATCGAGCAGAAACGTGACCTTGTTGGACAGAAAATCCACATAGGCGGTCAGGGATTGCGTGTCGCGCTCCAGCGACTTGATCCAGCTACGCGTTTCCTTCTTGCCGGCTGCCGGATTGTTGATGGCCGACAGATAGACCAGCATACGGCTGATACCCGCCAGACTTTCGCGCATTCGCGAGAGGAAGGTTCCCTGTCCACCGATCTGGGTCAATATGTGCCGGAAATCCTCCGTCGTCATCGGGCGGGCTTTCGGCTGGCGGCGATAGATGGAGTGCGAGGCCGCATCGATTTTGCCCGCCACGCCTTCCAGAATATCGGCAAGCCGGTTCGTGGTGGCTTCGGTGATGCCAAGCATGATCGACAGGCCCGAGCACTTGGCTGATATCAGCCCGTTGCCCGGCTTGGTCGAGCGGAGGATATAGGTGCTGAACGATTTCGGATTGGCATAGCGCACGGTTATCAGCCGCGAGCCGTGCAGAATGAAGGTGACCGGAGCAAGCTCGCGGTGGTCGAGATCGACCGCGTGCAGGATCGGCACGGTGAGATATTGTGCGCCGGTTTCCATATAGAAGCGGCTCGATTCCTCGATCTCCGTCATGTCTTCGCGGGTCGGGATTGAAATGCCCATCCATGCCTCGACAATACTGTCTTCATTGACGCCGGGAGCAAACAGATCGATCCAGATCACATTCTCGGGCAACGGAGTGCCGGGCTCGACTTCCACTTGTTCGAGGTGGTCTCCGGAAAGGCTGTAAAGTGTGATCATACTGGCACCTGAAGTCTGGCCCGAAATCTCGAGCGGCTGGATTATGGGGCACTGTGCGCGAAAATTGTTAACGGAATGCGGCAGTGGTTTCCAGTGTGACGACAGGATTTTCAAATCCGCCGCACCAGCCCGCAATCAGCTTTCTTCACGGCAGTTGACAGCTTCATTACACAGGTCTAATTCATCAAGTCATCAGATGACTTTGGTGAAGGTATGAAGGCAATATCCCGCAAGACATTGACGGATTCGGCCACGCAGGCATTGCGTGGAGAAATCACGTCCGGACGCTGGACGATAGGCGACCAGTTGCCAAATGAAGCAGCACTTTCTGCAACGCTCGATGTCAGTCGCGGCACGGTGCGGGAAGCTGTGCGGGCGCTGGTGGCACAGGGAATGCTGGAAACCCGGCAGGGTTCGGGAACCTATGTCCGTTCCACCGCCGACACGGCGCGCAGCCTCGACCGCATCCGCCATACCAGCCTGCGCGACCGCTTCGAGACCCGGGCAGTTCTGGAAATGGAGGCGGCGCGGCTCGCCGCCTTGCGCATCACGCCCAAGGGGATTGTCCATCTGGAGAAAATGCTGGCACAGCGCGGCAATCGTGATGAACTCGACCGGGCAACTTTCGTGGCCCGAGACTTTGCCTTTCATGAGGCCATTGTTGCGGCCTCGGGCAACAGCGCACTGATCGAGGTCTATGCCTTTTTCTCCGCCTCCATTCGCGAATCCATAGAAGCCACGCTCGACGGCGAACTGCCCGAGCCAAACCATGAAGCGCACCGACAGATCGTTGAAGCCATCGCCTCGGGTGATCCTGACAAGGCCGGTGCAACGGTTCGTCGCTTCATGGCGCCCCTGATTGAAGAACTTGAAAGGTTGCTGGCATCATGAGCCACACGAACACAGCCCTGTCGGATACGGCGGAAAACGAGGCGATGCTGCAGCCAGAGGCGCTGGTCGACGCTGAGGCGGACAGCGTTCCGCCGCCGCCAGTCCAGCAACCGCCAAGCAAGGCGATGCGCATTTTGCTAGGTCTGAGCCTCGTGCTGATCGCCGCCAATCTGCGACCGGTATTTTCCAGCGTTTCCGTGCTTTTGCCGGAAATCATCGATGCCACCGGCATGTCGTCCATTGCGGCCGGTATTCTGACCACTTTGCCGGTTGTCTGCCTTGGTGTCTTTGCGCCGTTTGCACCACGGCTGGCGCAGCGTTTCGGCGCCGAACGTGTCCTGCTTTTCGTGCTGGTCGTGCTGACTGTCGGCACCGCCATTCGCGGCTTCGGTTCGTTCTATTCGCTTTATATTGGTGCAGCATTGGCCGGTGCCGCCATTGCGACAGGCAATGTCCTGCTTCCGGGCGTCGTCAAGCGCGACTTTCCAAAAACTGCGGCCATCATGACCGGCCTTTATACAATGGCGCTATGCGGCGGCGCTGCATCCGCAGCCGGTTTCACCATTCCCATTAAGGGGATGCTCGGCGGTTCCTGGAACCTTGCCTTGGCTTTCTGGGCTGTTCCGGCGGCAGTCGTTCTGCTGTTGTGGCTGCCGCAGGCCATGCGTGCGAAACACAATGTCGCCCATTCTGGTTTCAAGGTGATCGGCTTGTGGAAGGACAAGCTGGCCTGGCAGGTAACCCTGTTCATGGGGCTGCAATCCTCCACCGCCTACATCGTTTTCGGATGGCTGGCGCCGATCCTGCGCGAACAGGGCCTCAGCCCGGCAGCGGCAGGCGGTCTGGTTTCCTTTTCGATATTGGCGCAGGTCATTACCTGTCTCGCGGTGCCTTCCATTGCTACCCGTCAGAAGAACCAGAGCCTGCTCAATGTCATTCTCTGCGCCTGTGCAGCCTTGCCGCTGATCGGCTTTCTGTATCTGCCACTATGGACCTATTGGGGACTGGCGGTCATTCAGGGCATCGGGCAGGGCGGTCTCATCGCAGCCGCCATGATGGTGATCGTGCTGCGCGCACCGGATTCGCACACGGCGGCGCATCTGTCCGGCATGGCGCAGTGCGTGGGCTATACGCTTGCCGCAATCGGCCCGCTGATCGTGGGGTTGATCCACAGCGCAACGGGCAGCTTTACCGCCTGTGGCCTCTTCTTCGCCGTGTTGGGGTTGGGCGCTGCCATCGCCGGATGGGGAGCAGGGCGCGCGCAACATGTGGGTGTGCAGGTCATAAAAGAATAGCAACAAAAAACCCCGGCAAAACCGGGGTTTTTCTTTATTCCTGCATGAAAGGCATCAGGCCTTTTCGTACAGTTCTTCGACGAATTCCCAATTGATGAGGCTGTCGACAAAGGCTTCGAGGTACTTCGGACGCAGATTGCGATAATCGACATAGTAGGAATGTTCCCACACGTCGACGCCGAGGATCGGCGTTGCGCCATGAACCAGCGGGTTTTCGCCGTTCGGGGTCTTGGAGATTTCAAGCTTGCCGTCCTTGACCGACAGCCAGGCCCAGCCGGAACCGAACTGGCCGACACCGGCAGCGATGAAATCCGCACGGAACTTGTCGTAGCCGCCAAGATCGGACTCGATTGCCTTTTCAAGCTTGCCCGGTAGCTTCTTGCCGCCGCCGTCCTTCTTCATCCACTTCCAGAACAGGATGTGGTTGTAGTGCTGGCCGGCATTGTTGAAGAGGCCCTGGTTCTTGCCGTAGCTTTCCTTGACGATCTCTTCCAGGCTCTTGCCTTCGAGGCCGGAGCCTTCAAGCAGCTTGTTGCCATTGGTGACATAGGCCTGATGGTGCTTGTCGTGATGAAGTTCAAGCGTCTCGCGCGACATGAAAGGCGCAAGGGCGTCATAGTCATACGGCAGGGCGGGCAGTTCGAAAGCCATTGGAAACTCTCCTCTTTTCTTTCTGCTTACATTGCAGCTTAAATGGGCAGCTTAAGTAGGCAGCTTGCGGCGGGCCGAGCAGATGCTGCCTCAAAACTTGCGTGCGGAATCTACATAGGCCGCATCGGTGCGGGCGGCAATGGCGCGAATGAGCAATTCAGCTTCAAGACAATGAATTATTATTGAAATCACAGTAGGATGGCGCAATTCTAGTGTTTATGCTTCGCGATGCGTGGCGGACCCTCACAGGAGGAAACGGTGTCCCACAGTTCTTAAGAGTGGGCCTTGAATTCAATTACCCTATTTTGCGCGCAGAGGTTGTGTTGAGCAGAGATTTGTAACCATGAAAAATAGTGTAAATTCATTCAATAGTTATGTCTTCGACGCTTATGGCACATTATTCGATGTCCATTCGGCGGTGCGACGACATGCGGACAAAGCCGGGCCGGACGGACGGGCATTTTCCGAACTGTGGCGCGCAAAGCAGCTCGAATATTCCTGGGTGCTGAGCCTGATGGGTGCCTATAGCGATTTCTGGAAGCTGACCGAGGATTCGCTCGATTTCGCATTCGCACGCTACCCTTCTGTCGATCCGGCGCTGCGCAGTGACCTGCTCGATGCCTATTGGAAGCTCGATTGCTATCCGGAAGTGCCAGCGGCCCTCAAAAGCCTGAAGGAAAAGGGCGCACGGCTTGCAATTCTTTCCAACGGCTCACCCGCGATGCTGGAATCCGCCGTCCGTTCGGCAGCGCTCGACGTCCTGCTCGACGATGTGATTTCAGTCGATGAAGTCAGGAAATACAAGACCGCCCCCGCCGTCTATGAGCTCGTCACCCTGCAATGGCGGCTTTATCCTTCCGCAATCTCGTTCCAGTCCTCGAACCGCTGGGATGTGGCAGGTGCGGTACGGTTCGGTATGCGCGGGGTCTGGATCAATCGGACCAACCAGCCCGACGAATACAAGCAGTTCGCTCCGGCATTGATTCTGCCAAGTCTCCAATTGCTTGATTGAGTAATCACTAAAATTTGAACTTCCCGGTTTATGGAAAGCAGGCTCCTGCACCCAAAATTGTGTCGCGGCTGCAACACGAGCCGCGCTGGTGAGCTTTCGCCACGTTTAGGCCGCATTACGAACGGGCGTACGCCACATTTCTCGGGCGTTTTCCGTGCAACCAAACACCGGAAACAGCCGTTTGAGGCCGTTTCGACAGCTCACCGCGCATCTGCCACAATTGGCCGGGTCGCAATTCGTTAACCCTGAATGTGTATCTGTAACTCCTCCCGTCACCAAACTGGTTTTCATATGCAAACGACCCTTACCCGCCGTTCCTTTCTGACGGCAATGACAGCAACAGCGGCCGCCGGTCTGGCCGGTTGCGCTCAGTTGGGGCAGAATGTTCCAATCATTGATGTGGATCAGTCGGGCAACCCGATCAACCGCACCCCGCAGGCCAATGTCGACTCTTCCTATGGCGGCTGGGCGCAGATGTACGCCGCCGTCGAGGATGGCGGCTTCCAGCTTCCGGCTATCCCGATCCAGAAGATGGACAAGCGCTTCCTGCGTCAGGTTGTGCAGGATCCAACCGGCGAACTGCCCGGTACGATCGTCATCGATACGGCTAACCGCTTCTGCTATCTCGTCCTCGAAAACGGACAGGCGATGCGCTACGGCGTCGGCATCGGTCGCGAAGGCTTCGCATGGTCTGGCCGTGCTGTGATCCAGTACAAGCGCCAGTGGCCGCGCTGGACCCCGCCGGATGAAATGGTCGCCCGCCAGCCGGAACTGGTGCAGTACAGCGCCAAGAACGGCGGCATGGCTCCGGGCCTCAAGAACCCGCTCGGCGCCCGCGCACTCTATATTTTCCAGGACGGCAAAGACACGCTGTACCGCCTGCACGGTAATCCGGAATGGTGGTCCATCGGCAAGGCGGTCTCTTCGGGCTGCGTACGCTTCCTGAACCAGGACATCATCGATCTCTATGATCGCGTTCCGGCGAAGTCACCAATTCTGGTGATGTAATAGCGAGTGCCGAAACGGCAGATTGCAAAGCCCCGGACAGCCAACTGCCGGGGCTTATACATTTGAGGCCGGAACGTTAAACTTCGTTCCGGCCTCTATGTCATTGTGGTGAATGCAACACCGCAATGGCTGCTGCAAAGCGGTTGAGCCCATCGGGGCGTGAACTTTCGTTCGT
>NZ_WBWA01000039.1 GCF_008932295.1 Brucella tritici
ATGGCGCAATCATTGCCCACTGCTGGTCATCAAGCCAGAATTCTCCTGCCATGGTCCAAAACTCCCGCTGCAGAAGCGAGTGAATCACGGAGTGCCAGTATGATCAAGAGTCTGATTGGGTTTTGGCCCTAGAGTGCCGTTCCGATTCAATCCAACCCTGGCTTCTTTTCGCGCAATTGCCCAACACTGTTGTTATTCGCACCCAAAGCGCGCTTCACCGCCGCGCGTGCCGATGCGAGATCCGGCATGACCCAGTTGGGCTCTCCGCCAAGAAATTTATCGAGAAATGCAATGGCATAACCCGGCATGTCAGCGATGTTTTCCTTATAGGACCACCATGTGCGCAATTCATCTGCACATTGATCTATATCTGGAACCGTGCCGAACTCCTGTTCCTGTACAGCAGCAATCGCGCAGATACAGTAGTTGGTATAGAGAAAACCCTCCGGCCAGAAGTCGACAATCTCATACAGACGAGCAGCATCGCCTGTGGCATGTTTTGGCGGTGAAACAACCCTGGCAGGCGATAAGCGGATCAATTCGCGCAGCACAAGACCTGCAGCAAAGGTGATGAAATCCTTACGGTCCACCTTGGCAAAGCGCTTGTTCTGATTGACCAGTTCCACCCAATTCAAAAACGCCTCGGTAAGCTTCTTTTCATCAATGTCGTATTCAACACCGTAGAGCTCATGCAGCAGGCTGGCATGTCTGCGGAACGTCGCCCTGAACCAACGCAACTGACGCAATCGATGCCGCAAATCAGGCATCGATGCCATTTGTTCTCTGAGTAGCAAGTCCATGTTGCGAGCGATCTCCCGTTTGCAAATGACATTATTCGAAACCGATTGAAATGTCAGTCGCCATTCGCCTTCAATTAGCGTCAAAATTATACATATTGACATTCTAGAAGACAAATGTTCTCTATTTGATGAAGTGCAAACTCGGAAAATATCCTGTTTGTCTTTCGTGGGAGGAGAACAAAATGGCTATCTGGCAATGGGCTTTGCTGGCGCTCGCCCTGCTATGGGGCTTCCAGTCGCTGGGCGTCTGGTTCCAGATGCGCCACTATTCCGATGTGATGAAAGGCATCACTTCGAAATATTCCGACGGTTTTGTTGGTGCCGGACACATACGAGGCCGTTTCGGCAAAGGTGTTATCGTATTGATTGTCGTAGACCGTAATCTGGTGGTGCGACGCTTCCTGCAGATGAGCGGACGGACGGTTTTCGCAAAATTCATCCGCCGTGAAGGCTTCGAGGGAATGCGCCTCAGCGAGTTGCAAAACAATCCCGTAATCGAAGAAGGAACGCCTGAAGTGGTGGCTGCTGCCCAACAGGCGATGGAGCAGATCGGTCGCATAAGAGACCAATCCGACGGGATCGAGCTCGAAGGTCTGAAAGCAGTGGGAGCATAGGAGTTGCTTGCCTGAAACAAGCAATCGAGGAGGAGCAATGTCGATAGTGACCATGTTGGCGCAACATGCCGACGTAACAATGCAATCTATACATATGGCCGGTAGCATGATTTCCGATGCGGCCCTGCATGGCAAACATGCGGCAGAGCACGCGGGAAATGACTTGCTGCAGCTTGCGCAAGCAACAACCACCGCGCCGGGCGATGCTGGCAGTGGCGGGATTACCGTCGATCAGTTCAAGGAACGCCTTCAGAATGTCCAGCAAGAAGAACAGCTCGGCTGGCTTGCTTCAATAGGCAAGCACTTCATCGGTGTCTTCCAGAAGGGCGGCGAAGTTTTTGCTGGGTTCGTAACGGGCATTATTCCGACACTCGTCGTACTGATGACCGCGTTCTATGCCGTAACCGAACTCGTTGGTGAAAAGCGTGTTCACGGTATCGCACGCAGCGCCGGACGTATTGCGCTCACCCGTTACACGGTCCTGCCGGTTCTTTCAGTATTCTTCCTGACCAACCCGATGGCCTATACATTCGGTTCGTTTCTGGACGAGAAATACAAGCCTGCCTTCTATGACGCGGCAGTTTCCTACGTTCATCCGCCGCTGGGTCTCTTCCCGCATATCAATCCGGGCGAATACTTCGTCTGGGGTGGCGTGCTCGTCGCACTTCTCGAGCTTGAGAAGAAGGGCGCGGTTCCAACCGGTTATCACATCAATGTCGCCATCTGGTACGCCATCGTAGGTCTCGTCGTGATCCTCCTTAAGGGCATGCTCACAGAACGCATCACCGCCATCATGGCGCGGCGTCAGGGCATTGAGCTTTAAGCGGGATTTGGGAGGACGACATGGTGAAGACCTATAAAGCAGTAAAGATTTCCCGCGGCTCAAACGGTTGGGGCGGCCCGCTTGTCATTCAGCCTAACGAACAGCGCAACAAGGTGGTTTCAGTCACTGGCGGCGGCATTCATCCGCTTGCACGCCGGATTGCCGAACTGACCGGTGCGGAAGCCGTTGATGGATTCCGTTCGCCGCCAATCGAAAGCGAAATGGCCGTTGTGGTTGTCGACTGCGGTGGCACGGCTCGTTGCGGCGTTTACCCGCGCAAGCGCATTCCGACGGTGAATATCACGCCGGTTGGACAATCCGGGCCTCTGGCGCAATTCATCACCGAGGACATTTATGTTTCGGGTGTGAAACCGGAAAACATCGTTCCGGCTGATGGTTCCTCCGCCGCAGCTCCTGCTTCAGCAATTGCAGAAGAAGAAACTCCTGCTCCGGTAGAACTGCCAAGCGAAGGCGGTATTGTAGGCCTTATCAGCAGCATCGGCCGCGTGATGGGTCGTGTGGTTGGTATCTTCTTCCAGGCTGGGCGACGCACAATCGATCAGGTTATTCGTAACGTTTTGCCGTTCATGGCATTCGTAACGATGTTGATCGGCCTGATCCTTTATACCGGCATTGGCGATATTCTCGCCCAACCGCTCGGACCGCTCGCCAATAACATTGTCGGCCTGCTCGTGCTTTCCGCAATTTGCGGTTTGCCGTTTCTGTCGCCAATCCTCGGACCAGGTGCGGTTATCGCACAGGTTGTCGGCGTGGCGATCATCGGGCCGCAAATCGCCAATGGCACAATCGCTCCGGCGATGGCCCTGCCTGCACTGTTTGCCTACAACACACAGGTCGGTTGCGACTTCGTGCCGGTTGGTCTGGCGCTCGGAGAAGCTAAACCCAAGACTATCGAAATTGGTGTTCCGGCAGTTCTGATCAGCCGTCAGATCATGGGACCTCTTTCGGTTCTGATTGCATGGGTTGTCAGCCTGGCTGTGCTTTAACCCCCTCAGCCTGCCGCAGCAAAACAGCGGCAGGCGATTTCCCAAACATGTACAATATCGATGTTCCTGATCAACTTTCGTGGGCATCGAACGACCATACCAAGAAAGGACCGCCTCTATGTCGATACATCTCAAAACGCGGATCACCGCGATCGGCCCGGAAGTTGCGGATCTCGCTGAAGGCGGCGTTCTCATTCTTTTTGCAGATGGCTCGCCACCCGAACTCGCTGAAGTGTCCGTAATGCATGTCGTGGAAGAAGGACCTGAAGTGTCCGCACCTGCTGTCGGGGCTCGCATCACTATTGGCTCACTCAACGCAGAAATTACTGCCGTCGGCGATAGCGCCTGGCAAAAAGTACGAGAAATTGGCCACGTCGTTATTTCGTTTACGGGCGCACAGTCTACAGATCGTCCGGGCGAAATTTGCGCTACTGAAATCGTCGGCGAAGAGCTTGTCTCTGCCCTTAAAGAAGGGCAGATTATCACCATCGGCGGCTGAATCTGATCATCATTGGGTTTGGAATTACGTGTTAAAACAGATAATTGGAACAGATTTCAACACCCATGATGTTGGAATGTTTCAGATGTCGCTTTGAGGCTTATATAAATGGAACGCTCGACTATCGTCCGGGTGCATGAAGGGCTGCATGCGCGCCCCGCAACCCGCTTCGTTAAACTGGCCAAGGGTTTTGAAAGCGACATCGAAATCGCCAAGGCCGGAAAAAGCGTAAGCGCCAAAAGCTCCGTCAAGCTGATGCTGCTTGGTGTGAAAGAGCTCGATGAAGTAACCGTTCGTGCCGATGGTGCCGATGCCATTGAAGCCATCGAAGCTTTGATTGGCTATCTGGAAAACCCGCAGGCTGGCCTCGAAGAAGCCCCAGCGGTCGCTCCCGCGCCGCAAACCGAAACCGCGCCAATACCCGTCGCTCAACCAGTCAATACGGTAGAACTGCCTGCGCGACAGATCAAAGGCGTCGGGGCAAGTGAAGGCCTTTCTTTGGGAACAGCTTTTCCGTTCTTTCCTGAAGAGCTCAAACCTTTGGGTCGGAAGCTTGCGGCATCCGAAATAGATGCCGAGATTGCCCATTTCAAATCGGCCATCGCGACAGTGCAGCAACGCATGGATGCTTCACTCTCCAGCGGCAATCTCGCTGACGCTGACAGAGGCATCATTGCGGCCTTAAAGGATATTGCTGCGGATGATAGCCTGACCGACGAGGCACTTGGGCTTATTCGAGGTGGTCTAGATGCCATTTCTGCGATGCTTGCTGCGGCTTCCACGGTTGCCGGACAATTTGCGGCACTTGATGATCCCTATCTCAATGCACGCGCAGACGACGTGCATGCGGTCAGCCGCCAGATTTGCCTTGCTCTGCTCGGCAAGGAAGACATCAATCTGGAAGGCCTGCCAGAAGGCTCGGTGCTTATTGCCGAAGACATCGGCGCGTGGGATTTGGCGCGCGCACCACTCAAAAAGATCAAAGGCGTGGTCTGCGGTCATGGCGGCGCAACATCGCATGTGGCCATCATCGCACGCACACACGGCATTCCGGCGGTTCTTGGCCTTGGAAGCGCCGTTCAACAGCTCAAAAATGCGAAAACCGTAGCGGTGGATGGAAGTTTCGGCATCGTTCACGCCGATCCGGATCAGGCTACCTGCAACGAAATCGAAACGCGTATTTCCAAAGCGTTGCAGGAAAAGCAGGCGCTGGATGCCTGCCGCTCCATCACGCCGCGTCGCGCTGACGGAACAATCATTGAAGTCGCAGCCAATATGGGTGCGCTGGAAGAGATCGATGTAGCACTGGAAGCCGGTGCGATGGGGGTCGGACTTTTCCGTACCGAACTTCTCTTCATGAAGCACATTCATCTGCCTTCCGAAGATATGCAGACCGAAACCTATTCCGCACTGCTGAAAGCTTTTGCGCCCAACTCGGTTATCGTTCGCACGCTGGATATTGGTGGTGACAAGCCGATTGCCGGTATTGAATTCCCCGAAGAAGAAAACCCTTTCCTTGGCTGGCGCGGCATTCGCATGTGTCTGGACCGCCCCGATGTGTTCAAACCGCAATTGCGGGCGCTGTTGCGCTCAGCGGTTAACGGCAATCTCAAAGTCATGTTGCCCATGGTTTCGGATGTTGAAGAAATTCGTGCGACCAAACGCCTGATCGCGGAATGCATCACTGAGCTTAAAACCGAAGGCAAAGCATTTGCAGAGTTTGATCTTGGCGTAATGATCGAGACTCCTGCGGCGGTTTTCGCTGCCCGAGAGCTCGCAAAAGAAGCTGCTTTCTTCTCCATCGGCACCAATGATCTAACACAGTATGTGATGGCTGCTGATCGGCTCAATCCAACCGTTGCAAAGCTCAATGATGTCAGCCATCCGGCTGTAATGGCTGCAATCGAAATGACCGCGAAGGCGGGAACGGAAGCAGGAATCATGGTCGGCATGTGCGGTGAAGCAGCTGGTAAGCCGGAGCTTATCGGCGAATTCATTCGTATGGGATTGACCGAGCTCAGTATGAGCCCTGCTTCAATTCCCCGAGCAAAAAAGCATATCGCGGATATGTTTGGCAGTTAGATCTTGCCTGCAAGACCCCCACAAGAAGCCCGGATATCGCTATCCGGGCTTTTACTTTATGGAAGATGAGCAATCAAAGTCTGGAACAATACTTCGAGCTGAGCCTCATCGCGGTCTTCTGCAGCCTGCATGAGACGATCATGGCGTACATCCAGCGCCAGAATAGCGCTTTCCAAAGGATCGACGCCTGCCAGATCTGCCGCTTTTGCTGTTGCCAGACCACAAGCGACACCAACAGCCGCAAAGCACGTTGTTTCAAATCTACGCGGTGCCTGCGGGTCACAGTGACCATCCAACGAGATAAATCTTACCGGTCTTTCGTCAAGCAGTTCCAGAAACATGGCCGCAACAGCTTTGGCCGTTGCCACAATCTTCCTATCACCCGCCTCAGCAGAAAAGACGCTCTTCAGCAACGAGCCATGCTTTTGCATCATTCTGGCGTGGACCGTGACAAATGCGGCTTCCTGGATCAGCACATTCTGCAACTGATGGCGGCGGAGCACTTCTTTCGTGAGGTAATACATATCCTTACGAAAAGCTCGTGCACCCTCCGCACCAGCGCCGAAATAAACCGACAGGCTTTTCACATGCGGCGTGCTGTTGTGCACATTTGGATTAGACGAAATCAGCGAAATCGAAATTGTTTCAGCCGTTGTCAGGGCCTTATCCATCACACTTGCGGCGTGTCCCAGCAGCAATTCCGGCGACACGATTTCTCCCGGACGTGTCGCTGATTGTTCAACCTGCAAACTTTCATGGCGATTGCGACGAATCATGTATCGAACCTCGCGCAGGCGGTCCTTCAGATTGACTGCAATTTCTTCCGAAAGAATGCGTAACATGTTCATTTTCCTCAACTGCAGCGCCATCGTAACAGGATGCACCAAGCACATGAATTATTGTTTGCCTTCACGTCGAAAAGCAATAGTTTCGGTGTAAGAACGCCACTTCTATAATGTAATAATACGCCAATAATTTGAGGGACAGTTTTGAAAAAGGCCGGCAAGAAGACGCAGAAAAATCCGGAAGCAGCGGACCTCATCATTGGATCGGAAGGTGTGGCTGCGGAAAACCGCACAAGTCGACTGCGAACGCGCGCTGCGTGGATGTATTACGTCGAACAAATGACCCAGAATGATATCGCGGAAGCACTGGGCGTCGGCCGTGTCACAATCGTTCGCCTTCTTGCTGATGCCCGCGCTCGTAATGAAGTAAAAATTACGATTGAGGGCAAGCTGGCAAGTCTAACATCATTGGAAGTTGAGCTTGAGAAAACCTTCGGGCTTGAGCGCGCCATTGTCGCGCCGCTCTCTTCGCCTGACATCGACCCTATACCGCCGATCAGTGCGGCCACAGGTGCATATCTGTCAGAAAAAGTGCAGCACGGCATGACGATTGGTGTGGGTTGGGGGCGTACCCTTTCCAGCACTCTGCAACATATCGGTGCACGTCCCCTCAATGATTTGAAAGTCATCTCCCTGCTCGGCGGCATTGTGCAACCGCGTCGTTCAAATCCGCCGGAATTTGCGTGGCAGTTTGCGCAGATTTTTCAGGGCGAAGGTTATCTGATCCCCGCCCCCGCTCTGGTCGATAGCAAAGAAACGCGGATCGCTCTTATCGAGCGTTGTGGGTTAAATACCGTGCTGGACATGGCCGAAGGACTCGACATGGTTTTGCTCAGTGTCGGTGACATTCAGACTGCGAGTAGCACGTCTTATCGCGTGGGCCTGATCGATGAGGCACAAAAACTGTCGCTGATCGAGAACGGTGCGGTCGGCGACGTGCTGTTTCACTTCTACGATATAAATGGCAAGATCGTTGATGATCCGGTGCATGACCGTGTCATGTCGGCCAAAATTGAAAGCCTTCAGAAGACGCCACAGCGTATTCTTACATCTGGCGGCAAAGAGAAAATCGCCGCCCTGCTTGGCGCGATAGAGCTTCTGAGACCGACCGTTCTTATCACCGATGAAGAAAGCGCGGCACAAATGCTCAAGGACAAGGCGTATTCCGAATAAAGGCAAAAAGCACATCGTCGCAAAACGATGTGCTTTTCTTCTAACAGCATCAATTGGCAGCTACTGCGCATTCTTTAAGGATTTGCAAAACCGCGGTTCGCTCTTCGATTTGTGGCATATGTCCACAGCGCGCGAAAATGTGGACCCCCACTTTCCCCGGCAAACCATGCGCATGAGCAACGGGGATAACACGGTCTTCAGCACCGAAGATAAGCCGCACCGGCATCGCAAGCGAGGCAATGCTTGAGCGAACTTCAAAGGTCTGCGTCCCATCTGCAAAGAACCGGGCGCCAATCGCTTCCTGTGTATTGCGCAGCTCAGTGTCGGTAGCCTGAGCGACAGTTGCATTGATAAACGGTTTCGTCAGATGGCTCTCATCGGCGACGAGCAATTTCAGCCATGGAACGATGCTGGCTTCGCTTTTCGCACCAACGAGACCTTTAATGAATGCACCATTGACCTGCGGTCCGAGGCCACCCGACGAAATCAACAGCAGAGAGCGCACATCGACAACACCGCGAGCCGCCGTGACAGTCGCGACAGCTCCGCCAAGTGAATGTCCGACCAAAAGACAGGATGTTACACCCAATGATGCGAGTGTTGCCTCAACGCTTGCTGCAATCCCGTCGATGCTTTCAGGAACAACGCGTGGTGAATTGCCGTGTCCCGGAAGATCGAGCGCCAGAATTGGATGACCGAGCGATGCACCGGCAAACAACCCACGCCACGAATTGAGATCAGCAGCAAAACCGTGGATCAGAACAACCGGCAAACGGCCTGCTTCACCCTCACGCAGCCAGACTGCATTGAGCTGTCCAGATGAAATAGGTTCAGTAGTTCCACTTGCAGATGGCTTTGCTGCGATCGCCGTGTTTACAGGTTTTTTGGCACTGAAATTGCCCTCAACGTCCTTCTTCTGAACGCGCCCTTTCGGGCCTGAACCCTGAATGGACGTAAGATCAATGCCTGCTTCGCGGGCAAGCCGACGGGCGAGCGGTGTTGCCCGCACATCATTGGCTGAACCCGCTTCATCGTCTTGGGAGGACTTGGGTTCAACCTGTTTTGGGGATGCTGTTTCAATGGCCGCTTCTACGGGCGCAACAACAGCCGGTTCCTCAACGACAGGAGGCGACTTGCCGTTACGTTCTTCGCCTTCAGCGTAAATCCAGGCGACAGCCTGACCAACAGGCACAACAGTCCATTCAGCCGCACTGATATCTGCAATGATGCCCGACGCTGGTGCATCGACTTCCATTGCTGCTTTATCGGTCTCCATTTCAAAGAGAAGCTGGCCTTTCGTAACGATATCGCCATCCTTGGCGTACCAGCGCGAAATCTGCCCCGTCTCCATATCCATATCGACCTTGGGGAGAATGACTTCCACAGCCATGGTCAGCGCACTCCCTTGGTCAGATCACGAGCGCTTTTCAATATATCAGGCACCTGTGGAACGGTCGCGCGTTCAAGATCAGGATTATAAGGAATTGGAGTTTCAGCCCCACCGAGACGCACAATTGGCGCATCGAGATAGTCGAAGGCATCACTTTCCGCCACAATGGCAGAGACTTCTGCGCCAATACCGAGGGTCTTTACCGCTTCATAAACGCAAAGAAGCTTCGAGGTCTTCTTGACGCTTTTAATGATAGTTTCACGATCAATCGGACGCACGGTGCGCAAGTCGATCACTTCAACATCAATGCCTTCCTTGGCAAGTTCAGCGGCGGCATCTAGGGCTTTGTGCACCATGATTGCCGTTGCAACGATGGTCACGTCGCGCCCTTCGCGAACCACTTCCGCCTTGCCGATTGGTACGGTGTAGAAGCCTTCAGGCACCGGACCTTTGGTCTTGTAGAGCAACTTATGCTCGAAAATCATAACCGGATCGGGATCTTCAACGGCTGCAAGCAACATGCCCTTGGCATCATAAGGTGTTGCTGGCTGTAAAACTTTAAGCCCCGGCACATGACCAAACCATGCTTCAAGGCTCTGGCTGTGCTGCGCCGCGGCACCCGTTCCCGAACCTGCCGGAAACCGCATAACCAGCGGCACCGAAACTGCACCACCAAGCATGTAACGGATTTTCGCAGCCTGGTTGACGATCTGTTCCATCGCAAGTGCTGCAAAATCGGAGAACTGGAACTCAAAGATCGGGCGCATACCGGTCAGTGCTGCACCGACAGCAACACCTGCACCGCCCAGTTCTGAAATCGGCGTATCCATGACCCGGTCTTCACCGAAACGATGCACCAGATCACCAGTCACCTGAAATGCGCCGCCATATACGCCAATATCTTCACCCATCAGGAATACGCGGTCGTCGCGTTCCATAGCAATTGCCATAGCTTCCTGAATGGCTTGCGAATAGCTCAACTCACGGATTGTCGTGTCCATATTCAAATATCGTCCGTGTAAACGTCGCGGGTCAGGTTGGTCAGATCAGGTGCCGGGCTGTTCTTGGCGAACTCGATCGCATCAGCGATTTCCTTCTCCACTTGAGCGCGGATTTCCTCGATCTCGGCGTCATTGATGAAGCCATAGGCTTTCAAGTCGGCCTCAAAATGCGCGATTGGATCGCGATCATTCTGCCAATGCTCGATTTCTTCCTTGGTGCGATAGCGGTTGCGATCACTCTTGGAATGACCGCGGATACGGTATGTCTTGTTTTCAATAAGTGTCGGACCATCGCCGCGCCGTGCGCGTTCAGTGGCTTCATTCATGGCCTCTGCTACTTCCGACAGATTGTTACCATCGACGATCACGCCGGGCATATTGTAGGCCGAGGCGCGGTCTGCAACATTGGCAACCGCTGTCGAGCGCTTGGTGGAGGTAGACATGCCGTAGCCATTGTTTTCACAAACGAAAACAACAGGAAGCTTCCAGACAGCCGCCATATTGAGAGCTTCGTGGAAAGCGCCTTCATTATTTGCGCCATCACCAAAGAACGATACGACTACCTTGCCGTTCTTCTGCTTCTTGGCGGAAAGCGCAGCACCGACCGCAATCGGAATACCACCACCAACAATACCGTTCGCGCCGAGATTTCCCTTGGAAACGTCGGCAATGTGCATCGAGCCACCACGGCCTTTGCAATAACCTGTTTCCTTGCCGAAAAACTCAGCAAACATACGTTTCACGTCTGCACCCTTGGCGATGCAATGACCGTGGCCGCGATGGGTCGACGTGATCATGTCATCATCATTGAGCGGCAGACAGGATCCCATCGCGCTCGCTTCTTGACCGATGGAAAGGTGCATCGTTCCGTGAATGAGACCACGCGTGTAGCTTTCTTCCGCGCCTTCTTCAAAGCGGCGGATGAGATACATCTTATGCAGTGCTTCTTTCAGTTGCTCCGGCGAATAGGTGCGGAAGGCATAAGGCAAGTTATGACGGTCGCCCGTATCCTGCGGTTCGACTTTTTTGGCTTGAACCATGATGTTTTGTCCTCACGCTCCGTAAACGAGCTTGTCTTGGCGCGCGCGCAGTTCAGCAATCTTGGAACCGGGAGCCACGGCCGCATTATCGTAGGTGATAAGCTCGCCTTTCTTGATCGGCTTGGTCACGCTGCCACCCTGCAGAAGCCCGCAAGGGATCGCATGTGCACTGCGCGCCTCGCCCGAAGTCATTATCCATGCGCGGTAGCAATACTCGCCAATCGCATCGAGCTTTTCGCCCGGCTGCATGTCCTTCTTTGCAACCGCAGCCACTTCTGCGACCGGCTTTGAAAGCGGAACCATGTCAGGCTTGCCGTAAAGAACAACGCGGGCGCAGGTGAGCGGCACTTCAAGGGAAGTCAGGTGATATGGACGATGGAACGTGAAATATGGACCCTTGCCCATTTTCAGATCTTCCATGCGCTCGGAAATACGCGGATGCGACATGTCGGCCACGACAAACACGCCCGGCGCAACGCCCTTTCCGATGGAGTAATCAACCACACCGACCTTCGACAGCACGCCGCCGTCCTTTTCAGGGATCAGCGTCTTATTGAGCTGGTCGAGCGTTGCAGCGGGGCCGTGCATACCAGCTTTATCGGGGACAAGACCTGTGGCATTGGCAATAGCCGCCATTTCAACCATGGTCTTTGAACCATCAACGAATTCCACCAACATGCGTACATTCATGTTACGGCGCGTGGCTTCTTCCATATATTGATCAGGAACCGCATCGATATTGAGCGGGTTGTTCTTGCCCTTGCCTGCCGCCACAATCGGATGACCCATGGCAGTCACAAACTCGATCAGCTCCATGCAGGATGACGGCTCATCGCCTGCGCCCAGCGAATAGGTCACGCCAAGGCGTTCAGCTTCGGCTTTCAGATAAGCACCGATGGTGACGTCCGCTTCAACATTCATCATGACAAGATGCTTGCCATGCTCCATAGCGCGCAGGCCGATTTCAGCCCCCACAGCCGGAACACCGGTTGCATCGATCACGACATCGATAAGATCGTTTTCGAGGATCAGATTGGCGTTGTCCGTTACTGCGACCTTGTGCGCCTCCATAGCCGTCGTCAGATCGGAAGCGGTCGAGACCTCACGCCCATGACCTTCCTCCTGAAAAGCAATATCAACCGCCTTGAGTGCATTGGGAATACGCAGTTCGGAGATAGCACCAACTTCGATACCCGGCATATGCGCAACACGCGTGACGATATCGGTACCCATTTCGCCTGAGCCAATCAGTCCGATGCGGATTGGTCGCCCACTATCCGCACGCGCCTGCATGTCACGCGCCAAACCTGTCAACGCCACATTGGTTGCCATCGTTTCCTCCTGAATGTCCCTGCAAAATTCTCGCAGTCTCCTCTGCTGTATTATCGATTAATGAACATTTGTTTCTAAGTCAATACCAGTGTTCATATCAGACAAGGCAGGCAGCCATTCCAAATGCCATCTTGTTATTCAACTTTAGTTTGCTATAGAATACAAATGTTCTGCCGTTTCGCTCAATTCACATTTTGAAACGTCGATACGTGCGAGCTAATAATGGCGTTCTGTTAGCTCGGCGCACTTTGGGAAGTGCTCCGGGGGGAGGAGAAATAAATGGACGCATTTCTGAGCGGATTAAAATCGGCAGTCGACACTCTTGGGGCGACCGTGCTGCTGCCTATCGTCATTTTCATCATTGCAGTGGTACTCGGTGCGAAAGTTGGCAAAGCTTTCCGCGCAGCCGTTACCATCGGCGTCGCTTTCATCGGCATCAATCTTGTTCTGGGGCTTATGTTCACCTCTATTGGTGAAGTGGCCCAGGCTATCGTCACCAATACCGGCATCAAGCGCGATATCGTCGATGTCGGCTGGCCTTCCGCTGCTGCAATCGCCTTTGGCTCATCGGTGGGCTTGTGGGTTATTCCAGTTGGCATTCTGGTCAACATCGTCCTTTTGCTGCTTCGCTGGACGCGCACACTGAATGTCGACGTATGGAATTTCTGGCACTTTGCTTTCGTTGGCTCACTGGTTGTCGCTGCAACGGACAATCTCGCCTACGGCATCATCATTGCAGCACTTGTAGCCGCTTTGTCGCTGCTGTTCGCAGACTGGTCCGCGCGCGCGGTTCAGCAGTTCTACGGCGTACCGGGCGTTTCCGTACCGCATCTGGCTTCAGCGCAAATTCTGCCGATTGCCATCGTGCTCAACTGGATCATGGATCGTATTCCGGGCATCAATAAAATCAACATCAGCACCGAGACCATCGAACGCCGCTTCGGCGTGTTCGGCGAGCCGGTCGTGCTCGGTCTGATCATCGGCCTAGTGCTTGGTCTTATCGCATTTTACAATGCAGGAGATTTCGGCACGGTTCTCGCCAAGGTTCTCGGCACCGGAATGACACTGGCGGCGGTCATGCTGCTTCTGCCGCGTATGGTCAAAATCCTGATGGAGGGCCTGCTGCCGGTTTCTGATGCCGCACAGGAATTTGTGCGCAAGCGTACAGGAGACCGCGAACTTCTCGTCGGTCTCGACTCGGCAATCCTGATCGGACATCCGGCTGCAATCTCGTCGTCACTCATTCTGGTGCCAATTGCGATCATTCTATCAGTCATCCTGCCAGAAAACCGCGTGATCCTGTTTGCCGACCTTGCTGTCATTCCGTTCATCGTCGCCATGACGGCACCGCTCCTGAAAGGAAACGTGTTCCGCATGGTCGTCGTTGGAACCATCACGCTCGCCATCGGCTTCTATGTCGCTAATGCACTTGCACCATTGTTCACCAGCGCTGCAGTTTCGTCTGGCTTCAAGCTGCCTGAAAACGCCTTGCAGATCACCTCGGTGGTCGATGGATTCCTGTGGGTGCCTTACGTCATCATCTCCGCCATCCAGTGGCTTGGTGCTTTTGGTATCGCGGTAATCGCCATTGTTATTGCAGCACTTTTCATGCTCTATCGTCGCAATACGTTGGCATGGGAACGCGCCGCAGGTGCCGAGGACGAGCCTGCAGATGAAATTGCCGCTTAACGGCGGCAATGATCGATGCATGAAATACAAGTCGCACGTCGAGATCGGCGTGCGACCTTCTTTGAATGGAGAATGGAATGGCTGCTGGTCTGATTGATTTTCTCGATCCACAAGCGATCGAACTTCAGAGCGAGGCAAAGACCAATGAAGAGATCATCCGGATTCTGGCAGGAAAACTGGAGAAGCTAGGTTATGTAAAGCCAAGCTATGCCGACGCAGTCGTCCGTCGTGAGCTGTCTATGCCGACAGGATTGCCGCTGGAACGCGAGGAGAACGTTGCCGTCCCGCATACCGATCCTGAGCATGTCATCAGGGCTGGTATTGCTTTCGCCACCCTGAAATCGCCTATCCAGTTTGCCAATATGGAAGACCCGGAAGAAGCTGTCCCGGTTGGATATGTGTTTCTGCTTGCCATCGATGACAAGGACAAACAGATTGAGACCTTGCAGCAGATCATGGCAACCATTCAGGATGCTGACGCACTCGACAGGCTGAAGGCAGCGCGCACGCTTGAGGATGTTGAAACTGCTCTGCAATAAAGACATTTCACCCGAAAGGCTGGAGTCTTTACAACCGAATTCGAGATAACAAAAATACGACATTCGCGCGTTCCGTTGAGTGCACGAACATTGGAGGAAACCATGGCCAGAATAAAAACAATTCTCTTCGCTTGCGGCACCGGCGTAGCGACATCTACGGCAGTGAACGCAACCGTTACCGAAGAAATGAAAAAACGCGGGCTTACCTTCAATGCTCAGCAGGCGAAAGCAACTGAAGTCGCGTCGCTGGCCGACAATGTGGATTTCATCGTTTCCACGACTCCCATTTCGGCTTCAGTGACCAAGCCCGTCATCAAGGGCCTGCCGTTCCTGACCGGTATCGGCAAGGATCAGGTTCTCGATCAGATCGAAGCAGAACTGCGCAAATAACCCTACCCGAAAGGGTCAGTTGTCTTACGTTACTTGCTACGACCTCTCGACCGGCTTCGATCATCAGGCCGGTTGGGGCATTCTCGGCAAACTGGTCAGTAGTTTCCGCGTATAGACATGCTGCGGATCGGCCAGAATGTCCCGCGTATTGCCCTGCTCCACGATCCGGCCCTTTTCCAGAACGATCAGCCGTTCGCACAAGAGCGCAACCAGTGCGATGTCGTGCGATACCACCACGAAAGTCGTGCGTTCTGAAAGAGAACGCATGAGATCAATGATACGGGCTCGTGTTGTCAGATCGAGCGCGCTGACCACTTCGTCTGCTATGATTAGATCAGGCTTCGAGACAATTGCCCGGGCTATGGCGATACGCTGGCGCTGGCCACCGGAAAACTCGTGCGGATAGCGGCGGATAGCATCCGCAGGTAAATCAACGGAAGCAAGCGCCTGCGCAACAGCCTGCGCGATGTCGGTTTCGATTTTCAGAGACCGCAACGGCTCGGCAATAATGTCGAAGACACGCTGACGTGGATCGAGCGATGAATAGGGATCCTGAAATACCGCCTGCACCGAACGGCGGAAGTCGCGCATAAAACTGCGATTGCGAATATCCAGACGCTCCCCGCGAAACGAAACATTCCCGGATGATGCGCGCTGCAGCCCGAGCAATAGTTTCAAGATGGTCGTCTTGCCGGAACCCGATTCACCAACGATGCCCAGATTGCTTCCGATCTCAAGTTTCAGATCGACATCGTGCAGAACTGTCTTGCCGCCTGTATAGGCGAAGGAAACGCCGGAAAGGTCCATCAATGTCATCGCGCAACCTCCAGCGCAGCATCAAACGCCCGTGCAGCGGCCACGAGCCCCTGCGTATATGGCTGCTGCGGATCGGTGAAGAGTGCCACAACCGGCCCTTCTTCTATAAGTTTTCCGTGCCGCAGGACCAGCGCGCGTTCAGTAACGGTCGCAACCACCGGCAAATCGTGACTTATGAACAGAAGTCCCATGCCCTCGTCCCGCACCAGTTGCTCCAGCAATTTCAAAATCTCGGCCTGTGTGGTGACATCGAGCGCCGTCGTCGGCTCGTCCGCAATCAAAAGCTTGGGGCGACAGGCAAGAGCCATTGCGATGGCCGCACGCTGGCGCTGGCCGCCCGATATTTCGTGTGGCCAGGAACGGGCAATGCGTTCCGGGTCCGGCAGGGATACACGCTCCAGAAGCGAGTGGACCTCTGCATTCACTTCAGCTTGCCCAATTCTGCGACCATCCCGAAGCGCTCGGCGACGAACGACCAGACCGACTTGTTTGCCGATCCGCATTAGTGGGTCTAGCGCCGTCATCGGTTCCTGAAAGACTGTTGCAATGCTCTGCCCACGCAACGGCACCAGATCCCGATCTCGCGCACCTATCACCTGATGGCCGTCGAGCGTGATCGATCCGCTTGCCCGCATGCCATCCGGCAACAGTCCCATGATGGCAAGAGCCGTCAACGACTTGCCTGAACCAGATTCACCGATCAGGCCAACCCTTTCGCCCTGTCCAACCGACAGCGAAACGCCGGAAATCAGAGACCTGCCTGCCGTTTCTATCTGAAGGTTCTCTACATTCAGCAATGAGCTCAACGTTGCCTCCTTCGCGTTGGATCGGCCACGTCACGCAGCCCATCGGCAAACAGATTGAGCCCTATCACCAATGAGACAAGCGCCAGACCGGGCGCAATAGCGCCGAATGGCGCCGTATAAACCGACGCCTGTGCCTCCTGCAGAAGACGGCCCCAGGATGAATTGGGCGGCGGGGCCCCAAGGCCAAGATAGGAAAGCGATGCTTCCGCAATCACGGCCAGTCCGAACTGAAGCGCAAAGTTGACGATCAGGGTTGGCCAGATATTTGGCAGCACATGGATGCGGACCAGCCCGAGCCACGATGTGCCGGAAATGCGTGATGCCGTAATGTAATCCATCGCCAGAACACGTTTGGCAAGAATGCGCGTCAGACGTGCCACAATGGCCGATCCGGCGATACCGATGGCCACGATGGCAGTCGTCAGGCTTGCACCATCGCTCGAAGCCACGATCAGCATGGCCAGCAACAGTGTTGGGAACGCAATGAGGATATCGAGCGTTGCCGCCAGCACATCATCGAGCGTCTGGGTCGCGAATGCAGCAAGAACACCCATCGTCACGCCAATCACCGCGCTGAGCGCGATGGCTCCACAGCCGACGACAAGCGCAATGCGCGAACCGATCATGATTTGCGTCATCAGATCGCGTCCCAGACGATCCGTACCGGCCCAATGCAGCCAGGACGGAGCCTCCAGTCGTCCACCCACCATTTCGCCGACGCCGTAAGGTGTCCAGACCAGCGAGAGAAGAGCGACAGCCAGATGCAATCCCAGCAGCAATCCACCTACAATAAGGGGCCATGGCAGTCGGTAAGCAGGCTTTCCATCCCGGACGGCGAGCGTCGTATCAGCAGGCCCCGTCATGCGCTACCTCCCCCGGACCGCTGGCGCAAGCGTGGGTCGATCAGCCGCTGCAGGAGATCTGCGGCGAAGCCAACCAGCAATACCAGAAGCGTCGATACAAACAGCACACCCTGAACGTTGGGATAGTCGCGCTGCTCTATGCCGAGCAGAAGCATCGAACCGAGGCCAGGCAGCGAGAACACACGCTCGACTACCACGGCACCGAGCAAAGTCGAGGCAAGCTCTATGCCAAGAATCGAGATCACTGGAACGGCACCATTGCGAATACCGTGGCGAATAAGCGCCTGCGAGAATGTTGCGCCAAGCGCCCGCGCGGTGCGAAGATAATCGCTGCCAAGCACGTCCTGGGTGGCTGAACGGACATAACGGATCAATGAGGCCGACATGACGATGGCAATTGTCGCGACCGGTAATATCAGCGACTGAAAAGCAGCGGGCACCGATTGCCATCCACGTGACGGGAAACCACCCGAAGGAAACAGCCGGAGCTTAACTGCGAAAAACCAGACCAGCAGAATGCCAATCCAGAACACCGGTACGGCAATGCCGAACTGGGAAACGACAGATATCAACGATCCATACCAGCGGTTCTGGCGCACGACCGACAGAATGCCGAGTGGTACCGCGATCATGATTGCAACGACGAATGCCATTAACGTCAACGGCACGGTCACGATCAGCCGCTTGCCGATCTCGGCAAGAACCGGTGCTCCGCTCACAAAGGAATTACCAAGATCGAAGCGTAACAGGCTACCGATGAAACGCAGAAATTGTTCATAAAGCGGCAGGTCCGAACCGACCTGCTTGCGTGCGGCCTCGATCTGCGCGGCATCCGCACCGACAGAAACAAGCGCATTGGCAGGATCGCCCGGCAACAGGCGCAACAGCAGAAACAACACGATTGAAGCGATGAAAACCGATAGAACCAATATGGCCGATCGGCGAATAATATAGGCGAAAATAGCGTTTACCTCTCCGATGTGAGGGGCAGCGCTCAGACCCTCATGCAAATGCGACAACGCCGCCGGAAATTAATTCAGGCGGCGCGCTCTGTCGAGTTATGTTCTCGATATCGACAGGCGGTTATTATTCCGCCTTCACGATGTCATAAGCGAAGAACTGGGAATTCAGGCCATTGATCGGGTAACCGCTCACTGATTTCTTCGAAACAACGATCTGCGGATAGAGATAGAACCAGTTGCTGGCCGCATCTTCGGCAATGATCTTGTTGGCTTCCGTCAGCTTGGCCGTCTGTTCATCCGTTGTCGTGCTGGCTTCGGCTGCCTTGATAAGATCGACGACTTTTGGATTGTTGTAACCCCAATAGAAATCGGGATTGCCGTAGAAGACGATGTCACGATGGTTCACATGTTCCTGCAAGGTGGCTTGGAAATCATGTGCCTTATAGACCTTCGTGTACCATTCATTGGCGGTGATGATGTTGATCTTGACCGTTACGCCGATCTTGGCCAGCTCGCTTTGGATGAACTGCGCGGCAATCGGGTGCGGATCATAGTTCGGCGTATCAATAGTGAACGTGAAACCATCCGGATAACCAGCTTCCTTGAGAAGTTCCTTGGCACTTTCAGGATCATAGGCGTCAACCTTGGTGAGATCGACATACCACGGATCTGTCGGCGGAACGAACGAGCCGATCAGCGTGCCGTAATCGCCCCATACAGCCTTCAAAAGCTTCTGGTCGTCGATTGCACGGGCAAGCGCCTTGCGCACTTTGACATTATCGAACGGCGCAACGCGGTCGTTATAGGCCAGCAGCAGCTTGGTGGTGGATTGTCCTTCGCTGACGGTGAAATCAGGATTATCCTTGAACTGCGCCAGAGAATCCGGGCTTTGAACCGACGTGATGATATCCACCGAGCCAGTCAGCAAAGCATTGTTCAGTGCACTGGCATCGGTGAAATACTGGAAGACCACCTCGCTGTTTTTCGGCTTGGCGCCCCAATATTTATCGAAGCGCTTCATCGACAGAGACGACCCACGGCGCCAGTCTTCAAGCTCGTAAGGCCCGGTTCCATCTTCCTTCGACTGCAGATCCTTCGCTTCGTCGTTCACCACCCATACATAGCTGAGATTGTAAGGCAGCGAGATGGAGCGCGAGGACAGCTTGACGACGACAGTTTCATCGTCCGGAGTCTCAACGGCCGAAATGGTCTTGAGGCTGCTTTTGCGCGAACTTTTCGATTCCGGTGCGGCAACGCGCTCAATGGAGAATTTGACGTCCTTGGAAGTCAGCGGCGCACCCGAATGAAAAGTTACATCCGGCTGCAGCTTGAACGTATAGGTCAGCCCGTCATCGCTGACGCTGTAATCCTTCGACAGAACCGGCTCAACCTTGCCGTCATCGGCAAGTCGAAACAGGGCCTCATAGACATTGCCGTTGAAGGCTTCGTTGATGCCCTGCCCTGCACCGGCGGTATTGTCGAGGTTTTGCGGCTCGTAGAGCGAACCGATATTGATTGTCGCGTCCGGGTCGCTTTCCTGCGCCAGCGCCTGGCTGAACGATCCGATACCGAGCGTCACGGCCAATGCCGCACTCAAGCTCCAGTAAGCCAGTCCAGATTTGCGATCACGAATATTTAAGCCGCCCATATTATTCTCCTGCGTGGAAAGCGCCCTACAGGCTCTCCGTTAGCAACGCTTATACCGCGTCCGCGAGAGCATCGGTAAGCGGCGGCACCATGAGATGGCGGGAATTATTAGAAATTTATTCCATAAAGAGTCAATCTATTAGACGAACCATCCGAACAATCGCACAAGGCGTCCGATATAAGGCGACTGACAAAGCACATAACCTCAAGAGATCAACCATGACTTTTATGGATCGGCACCGCGTACAGGAGTTGCTCACTGCGGAGGGCTTGGATGCACTGGTGCTTTTTCAGCCGGAAAATTTTCGCTATGCTACCGGGCTTACGGCGGGCGTGGCCACAATGTGGGGACGCGCCGGCTCGGCCATAGCCTTTGTTCCGGCAGATGCCTCGGCGCGTCTTGGTGCCGTTGTGAGCGATCAGGCTCTGCCAGCAGCAGGTACGACGCCTGACGATATCGACTTTCGCTCGCATCGAATCTGGATTGATGCCGTCACGGTTCGAGACGCCCATACGATAGAAGACATCAACACCGCCTATCGTAACACCGGCAATATCGGCCCCCGTCCAGAAACCTTCGACCAGAAAGCAGCCTTCCAACTGCTTGGCGATATGATTGGCGAGCGTGGCCTCGCTCGAACCAGCCTCGGCATCGACCTTGAATTCATGCCTGCAGCCGACTTTGCACGATTGAAAGAAATCCTGCCTTCTGCCCAATGGCGCGATGCTTCCAGCATCGTAAAGCGGCTGCGCCTGATAAAAAGCCCCCGCGAAATCGAATTCTTACGCAATGCAGCCCGTTATGCGGAAGACGGATTGCAGAATATGGCGAACGCAGTACGATCCGGTTCAACAGCCACAGAACTGTCTGATGCCTGGTTGACCGGGGCTACGGGTGCCGCCAAAGCAAATGGCCAGAGCCTGTCCGGCCACTGGGCCTATATCACGGTGGGACCGAACCTTCAAAATCCTGCGGCGCAACTGACGGAAGGCGGCCTCATCAAGGCCGATGTCGGCACGCTGGTAAATGGATATTCGTCTGATGGCGCCCGCACCTTCGTTCTGGGCAAGCCCGCTCCCCTCGCCCAACAGATCTACACAGCGCTTCTGGAAACCTTTCAGGCCGGAACATCGCTGCTGAAGCCCGGCAATACATTCGGACAGATTCACGAAGCAATGCTCTCCACAATGCGGCGTCATGGGTTCAGCGAGTATTATCGCGGGCATTTCGGGCACTCCGTCGGCTCGGCGCTCGGGATCGAGGAATGGCCTTTCATCTCGCACGAAAACGATATGGTCTTCGAGCCGAATATGGTGCTGGCAGTAGAAGCCCCGTTTTATGCAAACGGACTGGGAGCCCTGATGATCGAAGAACAATTCCTTATCACACCCGATGGAGCGGAAACGATGAACGCTCTTTCACGCGAGCTTGTCTCGATAGGCTGAACGGAGCGGGGCAATTGCTTTGCCCCGACAATCTTCCACAAGATGACGCAGTCGCGGCTAGTCAGATAAACTTGCCGAGCTTTTCCGCTGCCTGTCGCAGATTTTCAAGATGGGTAAGCCCCTGTTCCAGAGACAGACGCTGGGTTGGTGCATGGAACGACAGCGTGGCGCAAAAATTGCGTCGTGCATCCATGACAGGCACTGCAACAGCAATCATGCCGTCAACGAGCTCTTCCTGGTCCGTCGCGAACCCACGTACCCTCACAAGCTCGATTTCCTCGCGAAGCATCGTCGTATCGACAATGGTTTTGTTGGTGAAGGACTGCTTGTCTCCGGTGAGGAGATAGCGTTCGAACGCTTCTTCCGAAAGCAGGCTGAGTGTGACTTTCCCTGCCGCAGTGGCATGGAGCGGCACACGCGAACCGATATGAAGCGCAATGCGCAACGGCCACTGCGTTTCCACGCGATCGACATAAATCATCGCATCATTGTCGGGAACCGCCAGATTGCAGGTTTCTCCGATCTGCTGATTGAGCCAGATCAGAACATTTCTGCTTGGAAGGCTGCTCAATGAAGCATGCATGGCGCCGATTGCCATCTCGCGGAAGCGAGCACCGGGCAGATAACTCTTCCCATCAATGTTCTTGGCGAGAAAGCCCTGCTCTTCCAGATAGGCCAGCAGACGGTGCACTGTCGGCTTGGGCAGTTTGAGTTCGTCAATGATTTCTGCAGGTGTCATTGCGCGTCGTTGACGACCCAGCAACTCAAGAATCTGCAGGTTCCTTATACTTGGGCTGGCAATCAGATTATTGGATTCATTCTTCATGAAAACACTACGTCACGCTGAGATTTCCTAGTGGTTTAACCCAGCCTAGAGACGTAACCAAGCGAATTTATATCCGGTGAATTCAATAAGTTGATATTTTTCGAGACAATACGTCTCAAAAAATGATTGACTCTCATGCGTTTTAAACCAAGGCTAACGACATCGCGATCCACAGGAGGAGTGTGGGTCGGGCCATAACCGTCAAAACGCAGGAGGGCGTCATGTCGGATACAACAGTGGATGCTGTGAGGAGCAGCAGCCAGGCGAATGATGTCAGGAAAGTCGTCTTTGCCAGTCTGATCGGCTCCACCATCGAGTGGTATGACTTTTTTCTTTATGGTGTGGTGGCGGGCATCGTCTTCAACCACCTTTACTTTCCATCGGATAACGAAACCGTTTCCATCATGCTGGCCTACGCGACTTTTGCGGTAGGCTTTGTCGCTCGGCCCTTGGGCGGCCTCGTTTTCGGTCATTTCGGCGACCGGATCGGGCGTAAGGCGATGTTGATCATCAGCCTGCTGATGATGGGCGGGGCTACTGTCGCCATCGGGCTCTTGCCCGGCTATCAAACTATCGGGCTGATGGCCCCCGTGGCTCTTTTGTTCCTTCGTGTCCTTCAAGGCATTGGCATTGGGGGCGAATGGGGCGGGGCGGTGCTGATGGCTTACGAATACGCACCCAAGGACAAGCGTGGCTTCTACGCTTCGCTGCCGCAGATCGGTCTGTCTCTGGGCCTGTTCCTGTCGTCAGGTGTCATGGCGCTCCTGTCACTTCTGCCCGACGAGCAGTTCATGGCATGGGGCTGGCGCGCTGCCTTTATTGGATCAATCGTACTTGTCTTTCTGGGGACATGGATCAGGTCTAATATTCAGGAAAGCCCCGAATTTCAAAAAGCTAAGGCTGCGTCTCGCGGTCGGGATCAGGGTCTGCCTTTCACCACCATGATCAAGCGCTATCCGGGTAACGTCATTCTCGGCATGGGTGCCCGTTACATCGACGGCGTATTCTTCAATATCTTTGCCGTTTTCTCGATCCTGTATCTGACCCGTTTTGCCGGGCTCGATCGGACGGCAGCATTGTGGACCGTCTGCGCCGCCGCCGTGGTGATGATCGTATTCATTCCCCTGTTCGGACGTCTGTCCGACCGGATCGGGCGACCTGTTACCTATGCATGGGGATCTCTCCTGCTAGGTTTGAGCGTTTTCCCGGCTTTCTGGCTCATGTCGACAGGCGTGCCAGCGCTGATCGTTCTGGGCATCGTACTGCCTTTCGGCATCATCTATCCCATGTGCTACGGGCCGGAAGCTGCCCTGTTTGCAGACCTGTTCGATCCTACAGTCAGATATACCGGCATATCCTTCGTCTATCAGTTCTCGGGCATCATCGCTTCTGGTCTGACACCGATGATCGCCACCTATCTGATGTCCATCAATAACAACGACCCTTTCTGGGTATGCGTCTACGTAGTGTTTGCGGCTGCGGTGTCGTTGGCATCCGCTGTTGCAATCGAGCGCAGGCGAAAACGGTTCTAGTGGATTTGTCGAATTTGACGTTTGAAACGAGCTTCATGTCCCCGGGTATCAAGCGTCAAATTCAATCCACAAGCGGAACCAGCAGGCTGCAGTGTGCAGCAAGACAGGGAACCATTTCCATCGTGCGACACGGACCCTGTCAGGAGGAAATTCTTTATGAATGAAGTAGCAGACTACATCATAGTGGGTGCCGGTTCAGCGGGCTGCATCGCGGCCAACAGGATCAGTGCTGACCCTTCGGTCACCGTTCACCTGCTGGAAGCCGGCCGTAAGGACAGCAATCCATGGATTCACGTTCCGGTCGGCTATTTTCGCACAATGCACGATCCCAACTATGACTGGTGCTATCAGACAGAACCGGATTCGGGATTGAACGGGCGCAGCCTGAACTGGCCGCGTGGAAAGGTACTCGGCGGCTCGTCGTCACTCAACGGTCTGCTTTATGTGCGCGGCCAGAAAGAGGACTATGATCGTTGGGCACAGTTCGGCAATTCCGGCTGGTCCTGGCAGGATGTCGGTCCAGTTTTCGAGAGTTTCGAAACGTTCCATCGCCCGGCAGCCGCAAACCGTGGAACCATGGGTGAGTTGCAGGTGTCGGACCCACGCCTGAAGCGGGCGATCTGCGAAAAATGGATCGAGGCGGCCCGTGCGAATGGCTATGATTACAACCCCGACTATAACGGAGCGACGCAGGAGGGCGTGGGGCATTTTCAGCTTACCATGCACAAGGGACGCAGATGCTCTTCCGCAGCCGCATTCTTGCGCCCGATCCGTCATAGACAAAATCTGACCGTCGAGACCGATGCTCACATCATGCGTGTCGTCATCCAGGATGGTCGCGCGACAGGGGTGGAATATCAGCGCCCGGACGGCACACGCCACACGATCCATGCCAGACATGAGGTCATCTTGTGCGCCGGAGCTATCGGCTCACCGCAGATACTTATGCTGTCCGGCATCGGCCCGGCTGAACAACTGGCCACTCACGGCATCTCTGTTCATCGCAACGCGCCGGAAGTGGGCCAGAACTTGCAGGACCATTTGCAGGCCCGGCTGGTCTTCAAATGCAACGAGCCTACACTCAATGATGAAGTTCGCAGTCTCATCAAGAAAGCTGCCATCGGTCTCGAATATGCACTGTTTCGGACCGGCCCCATGACGATGGCCGCCAGCCTGGTCTTCGGATTTGTCAAGACGCGACCCGAACTTGCCACGCCGGATATTCAGTTTCACATTCAGCCATGGTCGGCAGACAGCCCCGGCGAAGGTGTGCATCCTTTCTCTGCCTTCACCCAATCGGTGTGCCAGTTACGTCCGGAAAGTCGTGGAACGATCACTTTGCGTTCCGGCAACCCGTTCGACCATCCAGTCATTCAGCCCAACTATCTGGCAACCAGAAACGACCAGCAGACATTGGTCGAGGGAATTCGCATCGCACGTCGCATCGCCCGGACTGAACCGCTTAAATCTGCAATTGCGCAGGAGTTCAGACCGACAGCTGATCTCAATGGCGATGACGAATTGCTCGATTGGGCGCGAAGCAATTCCACCACGATCTATCATCCAACCGGCACCTGCCGGATGGGCGTCGATGAGCGCTCTGTTGTCGACGACCGGTTGCGTGTTCGCGGCATTGAAGGTCTGCGCGTCGCAGATTGCTCGATCATGCCGGAAATTGTCTCCGGCAACACAAATGCACCGGCGATGATGATCGGCGCGAAACTGGCCCAGATGGTCCTGGAAGACAGGAAACGCGCATTATCGGCACAAAATGCCCTCGCGCCAACCTATGAAAAAGTAGCTTAGGAGAATTCACTGCCATGAAGATGACGACGGAAGAAGCGTTTGTTAAGGTTTTGCAGATGCATGGTATAGAGCATGCATTTGGGATCATCGGTTCTGCGATGATGCCGGTTTCGGATCTGTTTCCAAAGGCTGGCATTA
>NZ_WBWA01000040.1 GCF_008932295.1 Brucella tritici
AATATTTTACTTGCCTTGTCCACCACCTGTCCGCACCCTATTCCCCTATTCCCCTATTCCCCTATTCCCCTATTCCCCTATTCCCCTATTCCCTTACTGCCCTACGGCCCCTCACTTCCTGTTGACACTCGGCACAGGTCCGATTATTTAATGCAAATAGTTTGCAACTGCATAAACACCCAAGGCATTGATTATGGCACCCCATGGAGCAGGCCCCTCCGGCGCTGGTGAAGTAACATTTGAAGGCTGGCGACGTGATCGCGGCGAAGCATCCATGTCCGATGTCCACCGCTCTATCAGGGTCAATCGTTCCGGTTCGAAATTTCGCCGCGCACTTTCCTTTTTCGGTCCCGGCTATCTGGTAGCCGTTGGCTATATGGACCCCGGCAATTGGGCCACCTCGCTCGCTGGCGGTTCCCGTTTCGGCTACACGCTGCTGTCCGTTGTTCTGCTGTCCAATCTTATGGCCGTGCTCCTGCAGGCGCTCTGTGCGCGCCTTGCCGTCGCCACGGGACGAGATTTAGCGCAGGCCTGTCGCGATGCCTATCCGCGTTTCCTTGCCTGGCCTCTCTGGCTTCTGGCCGAACTTGCGATTTGCGCCACCGATCTGGCGGAAGTCATCGGCACAGCCATCGGCCTCAACCTGCTTTTCGGCATTCCCTTGGAAATCGGTGTGATCATCACCGCCGCCGATGTGCTTCTCGTTCTTTATCTCCAGAACAAGGGCTTCCGGCGTGTCGAGGCGCTCATCATCACCCTTCTGGGCGTGATCGCGCTCTGCTTCCTCATCCAGATTCTGATGGCACAGCCACAATGGGGCGCTGTCATCAAGGGATTTGCACCGACGACCGATATCATCCGCAATCCGGACATGCTCTATATTGCGCTTGGCATTATTGGCGCCACGGTCATGCCGCATAATCTCTATCTGCATTCCGGCATCATCCAGACACGCGATTATGGCCACACGACCGCTGAAAAGCGCGAGGCCATACGCTTTGCGACATGGGATTCCACCATTGCGCTGACATTCGCGCTGCTGGTCAATGCGTCGATCCTGATTCTGGCTGCTGCAAGTTTCAACGCCACCGGCAATACTGCGGTCGAAGATCTCGACAAGGCCCATGCTCTTTTGAACCCGCTGCTGGGATCAGCCCTTGCGCCAACGCTTTTTGCGATTGCGCTTCTGTGCTGTGGCCTGAACTCGACCATTACCGCGACGATGGCCGGACAGATCGTCATGGAAGGCTTCATCGATATTCGCCTGAAGCCGTGGCTGCGCCGTGCGATAACCCGCTTCGTGGCCATTGTTCCCGCTGCCGTCGTGACGATCATGTACGGTTCGCAGGGAACGACAGAGCTTCTGATCCTGTCTCAGGTCGTGTTGAGCCTTCAGCTACCCTTTGCCGTCATTCCACTCGTGATGTTCACGGCGGAGAAAAAGAAGATGGGATCGCTGGTCGCGCCGCGCTGGGTGACGTTGCTTGCTGCCATCACCGCTGCAATCATCGTCGTGCTGAATATGAAGCTGATCTACGATTTCCTGTCCGGCGTGCCAATTTAAGCCCCTCCCGAGGCTTTTCGAATGGGCGGCTCCGTATCTCGAAGCCGCCCATTCTTTTACTTCACCGCCGCATTGCCGCCATCAGCGTAAAGCGCCGAACCCGCGACAAAACTCGACATCGGGCCTGCCAGAAACAGCGCGGCCTGAGCGATTTCTTCGGGCTGGGCGATCCGTTTCATCGCATGCAGGCCTGCGGCCCATTCCTTGTGCTTTTCATCTCCGCCCATCGGCGTATCGACACCACCCGGCAAGAGCGCATTTGCCCGGATACCACGGGCGCCGTAATCGGCGGTTATGCCCTTCACCATACCCATGAGGGCTGCCTTCGAGGTTCCGTAAACCGACATACCCGGAATGCCGACGCTCGTGCCGACAAATGTCGAGGTGAAGACAATCGAGCCCCCACCCCTTTCAAGCATCAGCGGAATTTGTGATCTCGCTCCCATAAACGCCGAGGTCAGATTACCTGCCAGCACCCCCGCCCAATCATCGGGCGCGATTTCGGCAAGCGGCGCGACAGGGCCGACCGTGCCAGCATTGTTGACGGCTATATCAAGGCCGCCGAATTTATCCTTCGCTGCCGCAGCAAGTGCCTCATGCGTTTCAGCTTCCGACACATCGCCGGCAACACAATGCGCCTTTCCGCCAAACGCTGCGATCTCCTCCGCAACACGTTCGAGACCGGCAAGTCCGCGAGCATTCAGCACAATGGCTGCGCCCTCTCTGGCAAAAAGCAATGCAGTAGCGCGTCCTATTCCCGACGATGCACCGGTGATGATTGCGACCTTGTCTTTCAAGCTGGACATATTGAGCCTCCATGATTTCGTGGAGGCCCCAATTAGTGTCCCTGCCGCCAAGCAACTATCCGTTTCTTGCGCTCGAATGCCAAAACGGTTTTTGAGAAAAATTGTCAGTCGGTCTGTAAGCCGGGTTCTGTATGGCCGGGCTTTCGCCCGACGTGGCAGCCATTCATCTGGGACGGATGTCGCCACCCGCCTCGTGCAACCCACCCGGACGGCTGATCCGGAAACCGATTGCCAGCCCTTGCGAGCCAGCGCGCCGTCCCTATTCGGTTTTGCTCCCGATGGGGTTTACCGTGCCGTCTGCATTGCTGCAGACGCGGTGGGCTCTTACCCCACCCTTTCACCCTTACCCCGTCATCCCTGCCGTTTCGTTGCGCAACGGTACGGAAGACGGGGCGGTCTGCTTTCTGTGGCACTTTCCCTGGGGTCGCCCCCGCCGGGCGTTACCCGGCATCGTGTTTCCATGGAGCCCGGACTTTCCTCACCTGCCGCCTTTCGGCACATGACAGGCGCGGCTGCCCGACCGACTGACAGCGCGCATATAGCAACGATAACGGAACAGCGAAACCGGATTCCTGAAAAAATCTGAACACAACCGAAACAGAAAAGCCGACAGTGTCTCCACTGTCGGCTTTCCGTTCACATCTGGCGGCCTGTACTCTACGCGACCGCCGACGTAAATCTGCATTCGCGTCAGAGCGCGCGCATATAGGCCTTGACCGAGCTGCAATACTTCGCAGAGGTCGGGTTCATGCGCGTCGCACCATGACCGGCATTGTACTTCAGGATCGTGCCGCAGGTGCTTCCGCCGCCAAGCTTCTGCGCCTGAGCCAGATACTTCATGCCGAACTGGATATTCGTGGAAGGCTCGTAGAGGCCCTTGGCGGAACCCGTATAGCCGAGGCCGCGTGCGGTCGAGAGCTTGATCTGCATGAGGCCGATTTCACCGGCCTTGCCGCGCACGTTTGGCTGGAAATTGCTTTCGTGACGCACAACTGCGTGGGCAAGTGCGGAAGGCACGCCATAAGTCGATGCATAACGATTGATGATGTTGGAATAGGTGCCGCCCTTGGCGTTACGGACAGTCGTATCTTTCGACTGCGAACGCTTGCCGGTCGAACCCTTTGTGGCCGGTGCCGCACGGCGGCTGACGACCGATGCCTTCTTCGGCGCTTTGGTTGGCTTTTCCGCCTCGGCAGACTTGTTCTGCTGACGTGCCTTGAGGAGAGCTGCGAGGTTGGTCGGTTCAGTTGAAGGGGCACTCAGTGCTGGATTCAGGCCAAACGAACTCATCGCGCCAACAAGGGCGCAAACAACAACAAATTTAATTTTCATAACCTACCGTCTTGGAACGTTTCTTTTGTCAGACCGCCCGTCTTGGGAGAGACAGTCCTGTTTTTGATCCCGCCCGATATGGGTTGTCAGGCCCTTGTCCGCTGGGATTGAGCGATGAAGTGCCGGGCAAATGCAGCCGAAGATTGGTTGTAAAAGTAAAATAGTCTTACAGGTTGTAATATTCCTGATTCACGCAAAAGCCGCCGGAGCGGCTTATAGAAATCGCCGACAACCGGTCTGGATCGATCTATTTTTTTGAAAACATTACAAAAATGCGAAACAACGCTAAATAGAAAAATTGCCCGCTAACACCTGGTCAGGCGGTAACATTCTGCAGGGAAAAAATCAGCCTGTAGAGGGTATCTATGGTAGATACATCGGCCACCCCGTCCACATTTTGTGTCCGAAAATGACGCTGAAAGGCCTTAATCACGGTCTCGGTGCCTTCATCGAAGACACCCGTGATGGCGATCTCATAGCCATAAAGTGCCAGCATGGATTGCAACGCCTCGACCGGCTGGCCGTTTTCGCCACGAGCCAGAAACCGTCCGCCGCGGATCGATGTCGGCTCGATATAGTGCCCGACGCCCGCATCGTGGAGCCGCTTCCACGGGAAGTTATGGCCGGGATCGGTCTTGCGCGAAGGTGCTATATCCGAATGGGCCAGAACATTTTCCGGTTTGATGGCATAACGCTCGCATATATCGCGGCAGAGGCGGATGACAGCATCGATCTGCACATCCTTGAAGGGAGGATAGTCTTCGAGATTGCCGGGATTGACGATTTCGATGCCTATGGAAGCGGAATTGATGTCCGTTTCGCCCTTCCAGTAGCTCTTGCCCGCATGCCAGGCGCGCGCCTTTTCCGAAACCATCTGCACGATCCGTCCGTCTTCATGGACAAGGTAATGCGCAGAAACTTCCATATCCGGCGATTTCAGAACCTGCACAGCCTCTTCGGCAGTCGCCAGCCCGGTATAATGGAGAATGAGAAAGGCCGGCACCTTGCCGTCGCGGCGCGGACCGAAATTGGGCGATGGATCAAGCGTTGCTCCGACAAAATCTGGCCGCTCCAGCGCCAGTTCCTGCAGCAATTCGCTCTCGATTTCGCGCACGCTGCTCATGCAGCCTCCAGATTCTTCTCAATGCTCGCCCAGGCAGCGTTTATCGCTGCAAGACGCCTGTTGGCAATGGTTATGAATTCAAGCGGCAAGCCCTCTGCCACCAGCCGATCGGGATGATGCTCCTTGACCAGCGAACGATAGCGCTTGCGGGCCATCTCGAAGGAAACGCCGCGCTCCAGCCCCAGAATGGCATAGGGATCGTCAGCGCCACGCTGGACATGCCGGATCGCGATACGATCGAAAGCAACCTCGTCAAAGCCGAAAATATCCGCGACACCTGCAAGAAAGGCCATTTCCTTTTCGTGCACATAGCCATCGGCAGTGGCGATATGAAAAAGGCCGTCGAGGATGTCTTCCAGCAAATGACAATCCGTCTGCCCTTCGCTGCACAATCCGGCAAGCTGGCGCGCATAGGATTCATAGCCTGCGACGTCCTGCTTGGCGAGATCATAGAGGCGCGCGACATGCGCCGTCTCTTCCTTCGGCACAGCGAATATATCCTGAAAGGCGCGGATTTCATCCTGGGTAACCACCCCGTCGGCCTTCGCCATCTTGGCGGAAAGCGCGATCATCGCGATGGAAAAGGCCACCCGGCGACGCGTGTCGGCATCGCCCTCGAAAACGGTGCGCACGGCTTCGATAACGCCAGTAATGGCATTCGACGCCACGGACGTGACAAACTCACCAATGCGAACCCAAATCGACATGGGACTTTTCTATAGAATTCCGAATGAACTGAAAACCGCCCATGCAGGCGAAAGTCGAAAAAACAAACATTTAGAAAGAATGTCAGAACATTGGCTTAGATTATTACCATGTTCAGCAACGAACGCTTATTGCTGGGGTTCGCGTTCATCGAAGGAGCTATGTGCGACCGTGGCCGCTGCTTCTCCCGCCGCCTGCGCCTGCTGATCCGTCTGACCGACGGACTTTGCCGCAGCGACCGCATTTGTGCGCGCGCGTTCAATGGCCGCCGCTTTCTCTTCCGGGCTTACCACGCCGGAACTGTCACGGAGCGACTTGACCAGATCGGGGCCTTTTTCCGTGCTGCCATTTTCTGCCGGCTTGGCGGGCTGTGATACAGCGGCGCCCTGCTCGCCGCCATTGGTTGTGGCAGCGGTCTCGTCGTCTCCCTTGCCGCAGGCAGCAAGCGCAACAAGAACAATCGCGGAGATGGAAAACAGGAAGTTACGGTTCATGACAAAAGCCATAACCGAACCGAGCCTGCGTTGAAACACGGAAAACGCAGAATGCCCGTCTTTTCCCGACATGGTTGCTTTAACGTTCATTTTCATCCCGAAGCCATCGGCCGAAGCCATCGGCCGAAGCCTATTGGCACGAATGGCGACCCGGAGCCCGGATCGCCACCCGCTTGCAAATGCATCACGATTTCCCAACCTTAGTTGGCAGGCGCTGTCCCTGTTCCGGGCGCCGGGGTAGCCGGTGCCGGAGTTGCTGGAGCTGGCGTTGCTGGAGCTGGCGTCGTCGTCGTGTCATTGGTCGAAGGCGCTGCCGGCGCGGATGGTGCCGGTGCGTTGCTCGTGTCGTCCTTCTTGTCGTTGCAAGCTGCAAGGCCGAGAAGTGATACGGCGGCGACAGAAGCAATCAGAAACTTCTTCACGTTGGCTCTCCTTCCTAGATCAGGCTCGTTGGCCTGGTTTCAGGCATTAAATGGCAATATTGCCAAACGCCTCTCTCTGTTTTCTCCGTGCGTGACCGGTTTGTCCGGCCAATCACCTTTACGGTCACTCATCGACACAGAAATCCTGTCGACTGGGACCGTCACACAAGAAAACGGCAACAGCTTGAAAAAGTTCTCTCAAATAGTCTTACTGACCGTAATAAAGCGACAGTATTACAGCCGTATAGCCGCATCCATCAGGTTTAAAAACCCGCAATTAATTCGTCACGCCCCTGTCATTGGACGATGTTTAACTTTGCAAAATCAAAGTCGGGATTCGTGTATTAGGGGAACTTTTGATGCCAGAGCAAGCCGACACAATTCTCAAGCGTGCCGTAACCCAGAACAGCGCCCTCTCCCGGGCGGGCTTTTCCGAAAGGCTGTTTGCGTGGCTGTTCAAAGGGCTGGTCTATCCGCAGATATGGGAAGACCCCGAGGTCGATATGGCGGCTCTGGCCATCGAGCCTGGCCACCGCATCGTCACCATCGCGTCTGGCGGATGCAATGCCATGTCCTACCTGACCGCCGATCCGGCGCGTGTGGAGGCGGTCGATCTCAATCAGGCCCATGTCGCCTTCAACCGGCTGAAACTTGCCGCGGTCAAGAACCTGCCTGACTACGACGCGTTCTACCGCTTCTATGGAAAGGCCGACGACAAGACCAATCTTGCCGCCTACAAGCGCTTCATCCGCCCACATCTCGACGGCGAAAGCCGCGCCTATTGGGAAAAGCGCAAATGGAATGGCCGCCAGCGCATTTCCATTTTCTGGCGCGATCTCTATCGCCACGGCTTGCTCGGCGTCTTCATCGGCATGGGCCATCGTGTGGCGCGACTCTACGGGATCGACCCGCGCGACATATTGAAAGCGCGCACAATCGAAGAACAGCGCAGTTTCTTCGACACGGCGCTCGCACCGCTTTTTGAAAAACGCATGGTGCGCTGGGCCACGGCCCGCAAATCATCCCTTTTTGGGCTGGGCATACCACCACAGCAATATGATGCCCTTGCCACTGCCGGAAACGGCAATATGGCGCTTGTCCTGCGCAGCCGTCTTGAAAAACTCGCTTGCGGCTTTCCTCTCACCGACAATTATTTCGCCTGGCAGGCATTCGGGCGCGGCTATAGCGGCAATGAAGAGACCGGACCGCTCCCGCCCTATCTGTCGCGCACCAATTTCCAAACGGTGCGAGCACGCGCCGATCGTATGACGGTGCAGAACGCGAGCTATACCGACTTCCTCGCTGCCAAGCCTGCCGCATCCGTCGACCGCTACATTCTGCTCGACGCGCAAGACTGGATGAATGACGAGCAGCTCAATGCCCTCTGGAGTGAAATCACCCGCACGGCAGCAGCAAATGCCCGTGTCATTTTCCGCACGGCTGCAGAACCGAGCCTGCTTCCGGGACGGGTGGAACCACAAATTCTGGATCGCTGGGAATATCAGGCGGACACATCCCGCACCCTCCACGACCGCGACCGCTCATCGATCTACGGTGGGTTTCATCTTTATACGCTGAAGGATGCCTGACATGTTGCGCAGCCCATGGAGCATTCAGGGTGTCGACCATGCCAATCTCATGGATCGCGTCTATCGCCGTCAGCGGCACTTCTATGATGCGACCCGCAAATATTATCTTCTGGGTCGCGACCCCATGATCGCAGGACTGTCCGTACCCAGGGAAGGCACAGTTCTGGAAATCGGCTGCGGCACCGGTCGCAATCTGGTGAAGGCTGCGGAAAACTATCCGGATGCGAAACTCTTCGGCATCGATATTTCAGCCGAAATGCTGGATACGGCACGCCGGGCGGCGGAGCGTGCAGGCATTGAAGATCGCGTCCGGCTTGATCGCGCAGATGCAGCCCAGTTCGATGCTGAACGACTGTTCGGGCAAACCGGCTTCGACCGGATTTTCATTTCCTATGCCGTATCGATGATCCCGCAATGGCAGTCGGTCATTCGTGAAAGTATCCGGCATCTCAATACAGGCGGAGAATTGCATATCGTCGATTTTGGCGATCAGGCTCGTCTGCCGCGCTGGTTTGGAAAGGCACTCTTCCAATGGCTGGAATGGTTCCATGTCACACCGCGCAGCGACTTGTTCGCAGTTTGCGATCAGCTTGCGCTGGAACGCAGTGCTGTCGTTGAGAAGCGCATTCTGTATCGCGGCTTTGCCTGGATAGCGGTTGTTCGTTCGACAATGCCGCTCTCTGCCACAGATTAGCGCCAAACTTGCCCGCCAGACTGGTGACGTCCGCCTCCGGATCGCGTAACCGTTAGAGGACTGATTCGCGACACGGAACCACTATATGAACCGTCTGGCCGGCTACAGCATACTCGCCCTCGGCGCTTTCATTCTTTCCGCCTGCACCACGGTGGATTACGACTTTTCCGACGTAAAGAAATCGGGCGGCTCAGTGGCCCGAATTGCCCCGCCCTCCGGCCCTGTGAAGGCGCCGCGCTTCGGGGATCGCGACCCACACGACTGGACTGGCAAAACGCCATGGCACTATCCGATCCACGGTACAGACGTTTCGAAATATCAAACCAACATTGACTGGAGCGCCGTGCGCGCCAGCGGCATTTCCTTCGCCTTCATCAAGGCAACCGAAGGCGGTGACCGCGTCGATGACCGTTTTCAGGAACACTGGAACGGTGCGCGCCAGGCGGGTATCCGACGCAGCGCCTATCATTTCTACTATTTCTGCCGTCCAGCCATCGAACAGGCGCGCTGGTATATCCAGAATGTACCGCGTGACCCCGGCGCGCTTCCGCCCGTTCTCGACATGGAATGGAACCCGCAATCGCCGACCTGCAAGCTGCGCCCCAACGCAGCCGTTGTGCGCAAGGAAATGCGCATCTTCCTGCAAGCGCTGGAAAAGCATTACGGCAAGCGCCCGATCGTTTACACGACAGTCGATTTCTTCGATGACAACGACTTGCGGCGGATGGCTGACTATCCGTTCTGGCTGCGCTCCGTTGCCGGTCATCCGGATGAGAAATACGGCCCGCATCCGTGGACGTTCTGGCAATATACCGGCACCGGCTCCATTCCCGGCATCAAGGGCGACGCCGACATCAATGTCTTCGCCGGCGATGCCAACGCGTGGAAAAAGTGGCTGGAAAGCAACAAAGTTCGTTAACACGGCGCAGTTTGGCAGTTCACACCAAGTTTTGCTTCATTTCCGGTGCTTGTTGGGGCAATAGCTAAAGCAATCCCCGAAAGGGAGCCTTTTGCTCCCAATCTATTAGTGTGAGTTACCAATGAAGTTTTTTGCTTCAGTTATCGCAGCCGCCTTGCTTGCATCGACAGCCATGTCCCATGCTCAGGCTGCCGCGTCTCCCGCGCCCGCTGCGACGCCAACTGAAAACACCGTCAATCTTCCCAAGCCGGAATGCGAGATCGATTACGGCCAGTGGATGGACAATCTGACCAAGGAAGCCCGTGACGCCGGTGTCGGCGAAAAGGGCATCGCCGAATTGCACAAGGCCATGCTTGAGCAAAAGGTGCTTGATCGCGACCGCAAGCAGACTGTTTTCAACCTGACTTTCACCGAATTTTCCAAGCGCCTCATTTCGGAAGCGCGCCTGAAAAAAGGCCGTGAAAATCTGGTCAAATATGCCGATGTCTTCAAGAAGGTCGAAGATACCTATGGCGTTCCGGGGCCAGTCCTTGCCGCGTTCTGGGGGCTTGAAACCGACTATGGTGCCATTCAGGGCGATTTCGACACGCTGAATGCGCTGGTTACCCTCTCCTACGACTGCCGCCGTCCAGATCTGTTCCGCCCGCAGTTGATTGCCCTTCTCAAGCTATTCGATCAGGGCGTCGTCGATGCAGCGACAACCGGCGCATGGGCTGGCGAAATCGGCATGATGCAGCTTCTGCCGAAGGATTATCTTGAACGCGGCGTCGATGGCGACGGCGATGGCAAGGTCGATCTGAAGAACAGCGTTCCCGATGCCATGATGACCGCAGGCCGCATGATTTCGGAACTCGGCTGGAAGCGTGGCCAGCCCTGGCTGGAGGAAGTTCGCCTGACCAAGGATCTGCCTTGGGAAGAAGCGATCCGCACCAATCGCAAGCCGCATTCATGGTGGGCTGAGCAGGGTGTGATGGGCCTCAATGGTCCGCTCGGCGCAGACGATGGCGATGCCTCGCTTTTGCTGCCGCTTGGTCGCAAGGGACCGGCTTTCCTGTCTTATCCCAACTTCGACGTATTCGTGGAATGGAACAAGTCCATCGTCTACGCCACAACCGCCGCTTATTTCGCGACCCGCCTCGCTGGCGCGCCAGCCTTTGATCCGGGCAATCCGGTTCCGGGCCTGACGCAGGAACAGCTTAAGGAGCTCCAGACCAAGCTTCAGGCTCGCGGTTACGACATGGGCGAAAAGATCGACGGTGTGTTCGGTCTGCTGACCCGCGATGCCGTGCGCGCTGAACAGATGCGCCTCGGAATGCCTGCCGATTCATGGCCGACACAGGAGCTTCTTGATAAGCTCTGACATTCGACAAGGCGCGGTTCAAAAGCCGCGCCTTTTCCTTTCCTGAAATGAAATGCGCCTCATGCTCACCACCCTGATCGTCGTTCTGCCCGTATTTGCGTTGATTTTCTCCGGGTGGGGTGCCTTCAAGCTGAAAATACTCGGGCCCCATGCGATAGCGGAGCTGAACCGTTTCGTCGTCTATCTGGCGCTGCCCGCCCTTCTCTTCGACATCATGGCCAATACCCATGGCAGCGAGTTGTGGCAGCCAGGTTTCATCGCAGTGTTTCTGCTTTCAAGCGCCATTGCTTTCGTCTTGCCCTTTCTGGTGCGGCTGCGCGGAAAACTGCCTCTGGCGGATACTGCGCTTGACGGCCTGAACGCCGCCTATCCGAATACCGGCTATATGGGCATTCCGCTTTCGATGATCGCCTTCGGGTCAGGCGTTTTGGCAGCGACCACCATTTCGATCATCATCACCGTCTGCGTTACTTTTGCTTTTGCGATCGTGCTGATCGAAATCGGCCTGCAGACAGAAAAGAAGCCGCTTCGTCTCATCTGGAAGGTCATACGGTCCCTGATCCGTAATCCACTGCTTGTCGCTCCAGCACTTGGTGCCGTGGTGTCCTTTCTGGGGTTAGCCATCCCGGCCCCGGCGGAAACCTTCCTGAAGATGCTGGGTGGCGCCGCATCTCCTTGCGCACTGGTAGCGCTTGGCCTGTTCCTCGCCCAGCCCCGCAGGATCGAACGCGAAAGCGTCAATGCCATCGCTTTTCTCGTTTCGGTGAAGCTCATCGTCCAGCCGCTCGCGACTTGGCTGCTGGCGGTCTATGTATTCGGACTGCCTCCCCTCCTCGCACAAAGCGCTGCCCTTCTTGCAGCACTTCCGACCGGCACAGGTCCCTTCATGCTGGCCGAGCATTATCGTCGCGAGGCGGCCATAACCTCCAACGTCATCCTCTACTCGACAGTGATATCTATCCTCACCTTGTCGGCATATTTGGCGCTAATTCGCTAAAAAGCGCAAAAAACATCGCCAAAAGCCGGTGGCAACTACGGCGAAAACAGTACCAAACGTGGCAGTTCGGTGTCTTTTTCATGAAATGTGAACAAATTTTTCTAGTCAAATATTTCAATAGTTTAGGTGGTAAACGATAGGTTTATTTCTCCATCACGCCAGATTGCAGCACGAAATCTTCTTTTGTTCGAGACGTTTTGCGCTTAGATTCCAGCTTCCTACCAGCGCGCGTCCGGTCACCCGGGCGCATATGAAGGAGACAGACCAATGGGACTTACGCGATCTTTGAATGTCCTCATGATCTGTGCGGCATTTGCATTTGTTGCAGCGTTGATAGCAGGCGTCATCCCTTAGGGGAATTAGCCTAAACCATTACGGCGGCTTCGGTTCTGAGGATAGGCCGACCCGCACGAAAACAAGAAAGCCCGGTGTCACCGCCGGGCTTTCTCTATTTTAGGCAACCTCCAGAGCTGCTTCCGTCTTCGGCCTGATGCCGATCATATGACAGATCGCAAAGGGCAGATCGGCGCGATTCATCGTGTAGAAATGGAAATCCTGCACGCCGCGCTCGATCAAATCCATCACCTGCTCAGCGGCAATTGCCGCGGCTACGAGCTGATGCGTCTGCGGATCGTTGTCCAGTCCTTCAAAGCGCTCCGCCAGCCAGCTCGGAATATGCGTCGCCGACCGTGCGCAGAAATTTTTGACCTGCTTGAAATTATGCACCGGTAAAACACCAGGAACAATCGGAATATAGATACCCGCACGGCGAACGCGCTCGACATAACGCTCGTAAAGGTCGTTCTCGAAGAAGAACTGGGTTATGGCGCGCGTCGCACCATTATCGACCTTGCGCTTCAGCATATCGATATCGGTCGCAAAATCCGGGCTTTCCGGATGTTTTTCCGGATAGGCGGAAACTGAAATGTCGAAATCCGCGATATTGCGCAAACCGGAAACCAGTTCGGCGCCGTTCTGATAGCCGCCCGGCGTCGGTACATATTTTTCGCCGATACCGGCAGCCGGGTCGCCGCGCAATGCCACGAAGCGGTTGACACCAAGAGCTGCGAACTCACGCACGACGCGGTCGACTTCCTCGCGTGTCGCATCCACGCAGGTCAGATGCGCTGCTGGCTTGACGTCGGTTTCCTTGAGGATGCGCGCCACGGTACGCGCCGTACGTTCACGCGTAGAACCGCCAGCACCATAGGTCACGGAGACAAATTCGGGTTGCAGCGGAGCGAGCCGTGTCACCGTATCCCAGAGACGCTGTTCCATTTCCTCCGACTTGGGCGGGAAGAATTCGAACGATACCCGGGTGGTCTGGCCAATATCCGGTCGGCGGGAAAGACCGTAAAAACCCATCAAACTGTCTCCGTCATGCTCATTATCTGTTTTTGTCGCATTGTCTTTATCCCAAAACCGGTTCCCATTTTTGGGAGACATGCGAAGCCGGATCGGCGATAAGAAGGCGTGGATCGCGGGCAAGCCACAGCTTCACTGTCAGGCCTTCCTCTCCATTGGCCGCCTTCGGCTCCAGTTCCAGTGTCTTTTCCGGCTCAAGACCGGCATCTCTCATCCAGCCCAGCATCTGCTCGTCGCTGAATCCAAGCCGCAAATGGGCGTGTTCCTCACGCAGAAATTCGAGCTTGTGCGGCGCAAAATCGACGATCAGCAACCGTCCGCTGGGGCGCAAAGCCCGCGCCGCTTCACGAATGGCCGCAAGCGGATCATCAAGGAAGTGCAGAACCTGATGAATAGTCACCAGATCGAAGCTCTCGCGCTCCACAGGCAGCGCATAAACATCGCCCTGGCGAACCTGCGCATTGCCGATGGCTGCAAGGTCGAGATTGGCTCGCGCCACAGACAGCATGTCACGATTGATGTCGATGCCGACACCCCGAAGGTAAAGCGGCGCAAAAAGCTCCAGTAACCGTCCAGTGCCGGTGCCGACATCGAGCATCGCCTGAAACGGCTTGTCACCGACAACCTTCTTGAGGGCCACTTCGACCGCATTCTCGGAAACATGCAGCCTGCGAATCTGATCCCAACTCCCGGCATTGGCGCTGAAATAGGCGGCAGCCTTTTCCTGACGGCTGGACTTCACCTGCGAAAGCCGTTCCATATCACGTTCAACCAGCGCATCCGCCTTGTCGAGGCGGGCCAGAAGCCCACGCGCAAGATCGCCGCTGATCGCATTGTCTGCGAGACGGAAATAGGCCCACGCGCCTTCCTGATAGCGATCAATAAGATCGGCTTCTCCGAGCAGCTTCAGATGGCGCGAAACGCGCGGCTGGGATTGCCCCAAAATGGTTGTCAGGTCGGAGACGGTGAGATCACCGCGCGAAAGAAGCGCCAGAATACGCAAGCGGCTCGGCTCAGCCACCGCCTTCAGCACATCTACCATCAGATCGAGTTGCAGTTGCAAACCGGTCATGCCTTCCGCTCTTTGTTGATCCATAGCCTCATTTACGGCCCATCACGGTAATCCGTAAAGATATAAAGATATGTTTATATGGAAAGCAATTCCTGCGCAAGTGATTTTCGTGGCACAATGAGTCAGACGAAGGATTCGCCTCAATAACTGACTGTAAGGATAAGCCATGCGTGCAGGCACAATGCGCCAGAAGGCAATCGCCAAATCGCTGACGCTCCTGCTTCCGGCAGTACCCTATTCGGATTCAGAACCGATCCGCGCTGCGGCGCTCAGCCCCCATATGAAGACGTTGCCGCCGTCTACTGCCGTGTGGCTGGCGACAGTCGCGCATGTGCGCCACATGCATACTGATTACGATGCACTGCGGGATGATGGATATGACAAGGATTCAGCGCGCTTCTTTGTGCTGGACGCGATCAACGCCAAGCTGACCGAATGGCGCGCGACACGCCTTCTGTCGCCCGAAGATGACGAAGTGGTATATTAATACCACTTCGATTATCAATGAATAGAACAGATCATTAAACGTCTGCGTAGTTTTTGGCGGTCAAGCGGATTCTATCGGCCAGATCATAGATTTCATCAAGACTATCAATCTTGATGCGCTCTTCTTTTTCGCTGTCGAAAAGACCGATGTACTTCACGCTTCGGTTGAACCAAAGCCGCACGAGTGGCTTTCTATTATTATTGTCAACCAAGATACCACAGTAACTTTTTTGATCTCGTATAACAACTCGAGAAGGCTTTAAAATATCTCGCACTATCGCCCGAACCACCATGAAACCTTCTGTTTCTTCCTCCGTGGTAACAATCTCTTCCTCAAGTTCATCGCTGATAGCTAATTCAGAAACCTGCGTCTCCGCTAAAGCATTGGATAATCTCGACTGCACTGATTCTCGAACAATTTCACGGAATGCCGCCTTCACCATCGGCGTAAATTGCTCTTTTACCTGCACAGTAAAGCGTCCAGAATAGAGTCCATTAGTTACCATCCTAATGAATTCTTCAGGAGGCTCCTCCATAACTTGATTAATTTCCTTTTTAATTGCTGATGTATATTTCAACCGGTGAGCAGACTGCAAAATACCGTCGACATTAAATTCTGATTTGGCAAACTTTTTCAGTTCAGAAATCAGTTGCCCTTGAATATCCGAAAGATCGAATGTCAAGAATGGACGTTCATCCAGCTTATTGGGAGCAACCAGATCACTATGGAAATGAAAAGTCCTACCATTGGTGAGAATTGCAAACTTAGCATTCGTCACAGAAAAGTAGCGATAAAGCTGCGCTAAATGAACCTTATCGAGAAGTGTTGTGATGGGCTTACATTCAATTAGAATGCGAATCTCATTGTCAATCTTGATTGCATAATCGACCTTCTCACCCTTTTTTCCAACAGCATCAGCAGTAAACTCTGGCACGACCTCCTCTGGATTGAAAACGTCATAATCCAAAGCTGCCAGAAATGGTAAAACGATGGCAGTCTTGATTGCTTCCTCAGTGACCATTGCACTGGAATGGGTCTTGATGCGTTCTGAAAGAACGCGAAGTTTTTCTTCTACGCTCATGCTTAACCCCGCCCCTTTTTGCACAACTCCAAGATGACAGAAGGAACAGGAAAGGCAACACCCCATGCGAGAAGTGTATTTATTTAGAAATATCTAAAGTAGAAGAATGCAAGTGAACGCCGCCCGGAGGCGGCGTTTGATACGCGATAGAACACCGGCTACTCGGTGCCGTGGCCTTGCAGATAGCCGTGTTCGCGCGGGTTCGGCATGACAAGGCTGACGACGAAGACAATCACCATCATCACGGTCACATACCAGAAGAAGCCGCTTTCCATGCCCTGCTGCTTGAACCAGAGCGCCACATATTCAGCGGTGCCCCCGAAGATCGCATTGGCGATGGCATAGGAAAAGCCGACACCCAGCGCCCGCACTTCCGCCGGAAACAGCTCTGCCTTCACGATACCGCTGATCGAGGTGTACATACTGACAACCGCCAGAGCGATCACGATATAGATGAATGCCCAGGTCGAGCTCTGCACCGAACCGATCAGCGTCATGAGTGGAATTGTTGTCAGGATCGAAATGCCGCCAAAGCCGATCATCATCGTCTTGCGGCCTATCTTGTCGGACAATGCCCCGAAAAGCGGCTGCATCAACATATAGGCCAACAGCACGAAGGTCATTGTTTCGCTGGCCGTTTCCTTGCTCATGCCAGCGGTGTTGACCAGATATTTCTGCATATAGGTGGTGAAGGTATAGAAGGCGAGCGAACCGCCAGCCGTGAAGCCGACGACGACAAGGAAGGCCTTGCGATGGTTCTTCCAGATATTGGCGAAGCTGCCTGCCGCCTTGTTGCTGCGGGTTTCTTCCGTCGAGGTTTCATGCAGAGTCCGCCGAAGGAAAAGCGCGACGATGGCCGCTACACCGCCAATGGCGAAAGGAATGCGCCAGCCCCAGGCATGAAGCTCGTCCGATGTCAGGAAGAACTGCAGCACCACAATCACCAGAACAGCAAGCAACTGCCCGCCAATCAGCGTGACATACTGGAACGACGAGAAGAAGCCACGACGCCCGGCCAGCGCCACCTCGCTCATATAGGTAGCGGTGGTGCCATATTCGCCGCCCACGGAAAGGCCCTGCAAGAGGCGCACGATCAACAGCAGGAATGGCGCCAGAACACCGATCGTTTCATAGGTCGGCAAAATGGCGATGGCGAAAGAGCCAAGGCACATCATCGTCACCGAAATCAGCATGGATGTGCGCCGACCAAGCTTGTCGGCAATGCGGCCAAACAGCCAGCCGCCGATGGGGCGCATGAGGAAGCCAGCCGCAAAAATCGCAGCCGCATTCAGCAACTGGCTGGTCTGGTCCTCCGCGGGGAAAAACTGCGATGCGAAATAAAGCGCACCGAAGGAGTAGACGTAAAAATCGTACCACTCCACCAGATTACCCGATGCGCTGGCCACGATGGCAAAGACGCGGCGGCGCGTGTCATGGGCATCATGTGCCGCTTCGACCTCGCCATTGGCGTCAGCATGCATTTCTGCATTGTTCATTCTGAAAACTCCCGATAGCAGGCAGTTCTCAAACAGCCTGCAAGCCGCCGATCCCAAGCAGGGATTACCGAAATCGGCGATTGTTTCACTTCATAAACATAAAACTACGAACCGCGTTTCAACTGGAAAGCAGGCCCGCATTTGAAATGTCCTCCCGGTCGAAATCATACTGTTTGGATCAATCGCGAAGACGCAAAGACGCCTGAAACAGTCCTTGAACCGGCAGCCTCGGCGTTCATTTCCATTGAAAAGTAAAAACGGAGCAAGAGCATCGAAACCGGCCTCCTGAACGAAATCGCAACGGGGATGGCGCGCATCGCGGCGTTGCGATCATGACGGCTCCATATCTAGAGCGGTTTCAGGATGCGGCCAGACCATAGGAACAAAATCGTTTGCATGCAATCTATTCCAATATGAGAAATTGCTAAAAGACATGGTTGTCATTGCCGTGCAATGAACCAGATAAATAACATATTGAAATAATTCAAAAATTATCGATTCTCTCTACACGGGCAATCGATCAATTCCCCGTGTAGAGTGATTTTTCGGGCAATTACTTCTTCTGCACAACTATAAAAATACGCGGGAAACGCAGCAGGACTTTCCCATCGACAGCCGCCGGATAATGCGGCGCAATCCTCGCCTTGTAAGCCTTCAGATAGTCGGCCTGCTCCTGTTCATCGAGCGGATCGAGAAACGGTCGCAATCCTGTCCCCTTCACCCATTCCACAATCGCATCAACGCCATCCAGCGGGTGGTTATAGACCGTGTGCCATATGTCGAGCCGCGCGGCCTGACCGGCGAGCGCGTTATAATATTCCATCACCGGAGGCAAAGGCCCCCTGCCCTTGGTGCCGATCCTGGCGACGAAAGCCTCTGTCTTTGCGACGTCACGCATACCAACATGGGTCTGCTCGCCCATATTGTCAGGCATCTGGACGGCCAGTACCGCGCCGGGACGAAGCAGCGACAAGAGGCGTTTCATCTGCGCGATATGATCCGGCAGCCATTGGAAAACAGCATTGGAGAAGAGGACATCCGTTTCCGCATCCGGCTCATAGCTCGTCACATCGCCGATCGTGAAATCAACCTTCGGCAGGCGGGCCTTGGCCTTTTCGATCATGTCTGGCGAAGTATCGAAGCCGGAAACATCAGCTTCCGGCCAACGCTCGACCAGAAGCTCCGTCGAGTTACCCGGTCCGCAGCCGATATCGACCACCTTGCGCGGCTTATCAACCGGTATCTGGGCGAGAAGATCGCGTGCCGGGCGGCTGCGTTCGTCTTCAAACTTCAGATATTGCTTTGCAGACCAGTCTTTCATCATGCTTCCCTTCATCAAATAAAAAGGCCGGTGCGATGCACCGGCCTTAACTTTAAAGCGCCAAAGGTTCGTTGAGGTTCTGGCTATGGCGAGACGAAAATGGTGAGGTTCGAGAACCGGAGCGGAGCGTACTTTGCGTACGTGAGCACCGGAAGCGCAGAACCACGCCATTTGCAGACCGCCAGAGCCTGAACATCTCGAACCTTACCGTGTGAGCGGCTTGTAGGTCACCCGTTTCGGGTTGACGCTATCCGGTCCAAGACGACGGATCTTGTCGGCTTCATAATCCTCGAAGTTGCCTTCGAACCATTCGACATGGCTGTCGCCTTCGAATGCGAGGATGTGCGTTGCCAGACGGTCGAGGAACATACGATCGTGGCTGATGATAACGGCGCAGCCAGCGAAGTTTTCCAGTGCGTCTTCAAGCGCGCCGAGCGTTTCCGTATCGAGATCGTTGGTCGGTTCGTCGAGCAGCAGAACATTGCCGCCGGACTTCAGCATCTTGGCGAGGTGAACGCGATTGCGCTGGCCGCCGGAAAGATTGCCGACCTTCTGCTGCTGGTCGCCGCCCTTGAAGTTGAACGCACCGCAATAAGCTCTGGAGTTCATTTCAAACTTGCCAAGCTTGATGACGTCATTGCCGCCGGAAATCTCTTCCCAGACAGTCTTGTTGGCGTCCAGCGCGTCGCGGCTCTGGTCGACATAGGAAAGATGAACCGTGTCACCGATGCGAACCGAACCGTTATCCGGCTGTTCCTGCCCCGTCAGCATCTTGAACAGGGTCGATTTACCGGCGCCGTTCGGGCCAATCACACCGACAATGCCACCCGCGGGCAGCTTGAAGTTCAGATCATCGATCAGGAGACGGTCGCCATAGCCTTTCGACAGGCCCTCGACCTCGATGACCACCTGACCGAGGCGCTCGCCGACCGGAATGATGATCTGCGCATCGCCAGGGCGACGCTCTTCCGCACTCTTGACCAGTTCATCATAGGCCTTGATACGCGCCTTGGACTTGGCCTGACGAGCCTTCGGGCTTGCGGATATCCATTCGCGTTCACGCGACAGCGCCTTCTCACGAGCAGCCTCTTCGCGGCCCTCCTGCTGCATGCGCTTGGCCTTGGATTCCAGATAGGCGGAATAATTGCCTTCATAAGGAATGCCGCGACCACGGTCGAGCTCGAGAATCCAGCCCGTCACATTGTCGAGGAAGTAGCGATCATGGGTGATGATCAGCACTGAACCCGGATATTCGCGCAGGTGCTTTTCAAGCCATGCGGTCGTTTCGGCGTCCAAATGGTTGGTCGGTTCGTCGAGAAGCAGCAGGTCAGGCTTCGAAAGCAGAAGCTTGCAAAGTGCCACGCGGCGCTTTTCACCGCCCGAAAGCTTGGTCACGTCGGCATCGCCCGGAGGGCAGCGCAGCGCTTCCATGGCCATTTCGACCTGGCTTTCGAGATCCCAAAGGTTCTGGCTGTCGATGATGTCCTGGAGCTTCGCGCCCTCATCCGCAGTTTCGTCGGAATAGTTCATCATCAGTTCGTTGTAACGGTCGATGATCGCCTTCTTGGCGGCCACACCTTCCATCACATTGCCAAGCACGTCCTTGGAAGGATCGAGTTCCGGTTCCTGGGCAAGATAACCGCAGGTCGCGCCATCGGCCAGCCAGGCTTCACCGGTATATTCCTTGTCGAGACCGGCCATGATCTTGAGAATAGTCGACTTACCGGCGCCGTTCGGGCCGAGAATGCCGATCTTCGCGTCGGGATAGAAGGAGAGATGGATATTCTCCAGAATCTTCTTGTTGCCATAGGCCTTGTTGAGGCCGGACATGTGATAAATGAACTGGCGTGCCATAAAGCGCGTCGTCTCCGCAGGTTGAGAAGCGCGATCGGCCCAATCATTGCCGAACCGCGCGGAAATTGCTGAGTGTCTGAATCAAAAAGCGTCAGGCCGTAGCGAAAATGATGATTTTTGAGAACCGGAGCGCAATGTACATGAGCACCGGAAGCGCAGAAAATCACCATTTGCAGCCAGGCATGGCGACTTTTGGATCAGACACTGACGCGTATGTAGGCCAAATATGCCCCGGACGCAAACGGCAACCCACGAAACGGAAGCAGCCGGAAACGCAAATCAAACTCTGATGAAAACCATAAATAATGAAACCGGGCGCGGATATTTCCGTCACCCGGTTTCCCCTCTGGCCACCGTCCGCGAAAGTTTCCTCCCTTTCATCGGACGGCCTGCAAGTTATGACGTGAAACCCTGTTTGGAACGCCCCTGATTGCCCTTCAAAAACCCTGCCTGCAAAGCTAGATTTGCCCAAGCTTTTGCGCTTTTCAAGCAGAATCTGCACAAAAAACGTAATTGCCTAAAATTCATTCACACCCCGTTCCGATGCCTGTTTAAGCGACGCCGCATCGTAGGAGATTGACTATTTGCACGGCATAAAATCAGATGGCGAAATGACATTCAAAACCATTCATCATCTGACGGCTTCTGACAAACCGGAACTCCCGTTCCGCACCGTCCGCGCCGGGACACCGCGAGGGGTTGTCCAGATATGCCACGGCCTTGCCGAACATTCCGCGCGCTATGAACGCTTCGCGTCCGCCTTGGTCGCAGCGGGCTACCACGTCTATATCCACGACCATCGCGGACACGGCTCCAATATCGGTGCTCATGCGCCAAGGGGAATGTTCGCACAAAAGCAGGGCCATGTTGTGGCTATCGAGGACGTGCGCGCGCTTAACCGGCATATTCACGAAAACCATCCGGGTCTGCCGGTCGTGCTTTTCGGACATTCCATGGGCGGGCTGATCGCACTGAACTATGTGCTGGACTACGCCGATACAGTCGATGCGGCCGCGATCTGGAATGCCAATGTCGATGGTGGCGCGGAAAGCACTGCAGCGCTCGCACTTCTTTATATGGAGCGCATGCTTAAAGGTTCGGACGTTCCGAGCGCCATTCTGCCAAAGATGACTTTCCGCGCCTGGGGCCGGTCCATAAAGGGCCACCGCACGCTATTCGACTGGCTTTCGCACGATCCGGCCGAAGTCGATGCATATGTCGCCGATCCGCTCTGTGGTTTCGATGCCAGCGTGGCGTTATGGATCGACATTTTCCGCATGATCCGCCGGGGCGCAGACGACCGGAACTTTTCCAACATTCCGCGAAACATGCCGTTCAGTCTCGTTGGCGGGGCCGAAGACCCTGCAACGGTGAACGGCGCCGCCGTGCGCAGGCTGGCGGACAGAATGCGGAAAATGGGTTTCGAGCGTGTCCAATGCACGATCCTGCCCGGCACCCGGCACGAGAGCCTCAACGAGATCAACCGGGATGAAGTGACGCAGAATTTTCTGGATTGGCTAGAGGAAGCTCTTCCGTATCGGGCGATGTCCGGCTAGAAAACGGCAGTCAACCGATCAATCGAGCTATTATCCGGGCCAGAACTCACGTTTACTTGAACCGTCTTGGCTTTGCCATCCAATCAATGCTATGGAGCGCGCCTTGCGCGTTATCGGGTTTCCGGGCAGGAAAGCCGAGCTTAAGCAGATAGCGCGAGGAATAAAGGAACACTCCGCTTGGACACACCGACGATTTCTGTGGTTATCCCCTGCCGCAACGAAGCCGACAATCTTGCCTTTTTGCTGGATGAAGTCGATGCCGCTATGCAGGGCCGCGCATACGAAGTCATCGTCGTCGACGACGGTTCGACGGACTCGACCAGCGATGTACTCGCGGGCCGCATTCATGCAGGCAAGCCACTGCGCCATCTGCGCCATGACCGGTCGTCGGGACAGAGCGCGGCTGTGCGTTCCGGCGTTTTCGCAGCACGCGGCAAGATCGTCGTGACCATGGACGGCGACGGACAGAACAACCCCGCCTATCTCCCCGTTCTGGCGGATGCATTGCTAAAGGCCGGGCCGGATTACGGCATTGCTGCCGGACAGCGCCTCAAGCGTACGGATACGAAACTCAAGCAGCTTTCGTCACGCTTTGCCAATAATCTGCGTGGGGCGATCCTCAAGGACAAGACCCGCGATTCCGGCTGCGGCCTGAAAGCGCTGCACACTGACCTGTTCCGGCAACTGCCTTTCTTTGATGGATGGCATCGCTATCTGCCGGCCTTGGCGATCCGCGAAGGTTTCGACGTCGTGCATGTCGATGTGGTCGACCGCGAACGCCGCCACGGCAAATCCAATTACGGCATTCTGGACCGTGGAGTGCGCGGCATTCTGGACCTTTATGGCGTCTGGTGGCTGCGGAAGCGCCGCAAGGTCGTTCCGCGTGTGAGAGAGATCACCCATGACTGATATTTTCAACAGCCTGTCGCAGTGGCTGCACGAGGTCTTCGTGGCGCAATGGGATGGCTGGATCGTGCTGGGCTTCGTCGCTCAGGCCTGTTTCACCATGCGCTTCGTCGTGCAGTGGCTGGCATCCGAAAAGGCAAAGCGCAGCGTCATGCCGGTTGCCTTCTGGTTCTTCTCGCTTTTCGGCGGCGCCTTGCTGCTGATCTATGCGATCCAGCGCAAGGACCCGGTCTTCATCGCCGGGCAAGGGCTTGGCCTCGTCGTCTATATTCGCAATCTCTGGCTCATCGCCAATGAGAAAAAGCGGCTGACCGTCGGGGAGTAAACTCCCCGTCCGTCTAAAGCGCACCCCGAAAAGTGTGAAACGGTCTTCGGAAAAGATGCGCGTAAAAACAAATGATTAGAGCGCGGTTCCGGACGCAAACCGGTTTCCAGTTTTGCTGGAAATGCTCTAGGGCCAAAACCCAATCAGACTCTTGATCATACTGGCACTCCGTGATTCACTCGCTTCTGCAGCGGGAGTTTTGGACCATGGCAGGAGAATTCTGGCTTGATGACCAGCAGTGGGCAATGATTGCGCCAT
>NZ_WBWA01000041.1 GCF_008932295.1 Brucella tritici
GGTGTTGTCACGTTAAGTTTCTCTGGCCGGAAAGGCCAGGGGCTCGTAGATATTCAGGCGAAACAGGCCGCAATTTTCCATGCATCGAAAGCTTCGAGGCGATGGTAGCGAATTGTGTGTGCGGCTCGGCGACGAGATGGAACAGAGAAACAATTGCGGGTCGCTGAGTGCATGGAGACGAACCGTTGCAACGCTCCAGGTGACCGATGACCTTGCATGGTTCGCTCCCGTTTCCTAAACGGCAGATGGCTATTTTCGGCCCGATTATTGAGGCCCTTGTGCGACCAATGGTCAAGGCCGGGTGCCACTTCTGCCTTTGCTGCACCGTAGGAGCGGAGCTTATCGGTGATGATCCGTTTGGGAGCAAAGCCATAGCGCTTCATTAACGCCACAAGCAATCGCTTTGCCGCCCTTTTATCACGCCGCTTCTGCAAGATTTCTTCGAGAACGGAGCCATGTTGATCCACCGCACGCCAAAGCCAGAATTTTTCTCCAGCGCATTTGACGACCACTTCGTCCAAATACCAAATATCGCCGGGGCGCGCCTGACGCCGCCGCAAGTTGCGTGTGATCTGGGGGCCGAACTTGGCGATCCAACGACGAACTGTCTCGTATGATACGTCGATTCCACGCTCAAGCAGCATTTCCTCAACTTCACGCAGACTAAGGTTGAACCGCAGATAAAGCCACACCGCATGAGCAATAAGCTGTGGCGGAAAACGGTGACGCTTGAAGATGATAACTGATGTCTGCATCGCCAAAATTTACGCCCAAACCGTCAGGCAGGCAACTGCAGCCCAGTTAACGTGACAACACCCCAATCGGTACTCGGCTTCGATGTATTGACAACAGCGATGCTCATGCTGCCAGGGGCCCTCGTCCTCACCGCAACTTGCATAGGCACTGCGGTAATCGTTGAGTTTCTCGGCCGGAAGGCCGCCCTCGTTTCGACACATCTGCTCATCAGTGCTGGCGCCTTCATGTTACTGTTTACCGGAACTCAGACCGGAGCCGTCGCATTCATTGTATCGACGATCGTCGCGGGTGTCGGTTACGGACTGTCATTCAGTCTCGTCGCCGAAGTCGCAGTATCCGCCGTTCCCGTCCAGCGCGCCGGCGCAGCCGGGTCGATTGCGGAAACCAGTAACGAACTCGGTAACGCGCTCGGCATAGCTCTCCTCGGCTCCCTGGCTACGCTCGGCTTTCGACTTCTCGGTCCCGGTGTTGCCGCCACTCTCGACGAAACTATCAATCTTACCGGTATATCCGCTCAAGCCGTTGAACAGGCCCGGGAAGCTTTTGTTACGGGTTTGCATATTGCAGTGGGAACAGGCGGTATGCTGATGTTGATTGTCGGCATTGCGGCGTGGATTTTCTTGCCGACAGATCTGCCCGAATAGTCATGCCGGGCAATCGGCATGTTCGGCCGATTCGGACAAACATACAGCCAGGAAACCTGGTCAGAGGATGGGAAGACACTTGTTGTATCGTTGTCTCGTCCCACGCGCCATAGCGAGTAAAAGGCATAATTTTTTACAGGCCTTCCCCTTTTTCGCAGGCGATCCATTTGGATTTTTCCTCACCCTGTTGTGGGGCTATCGTGTGATCGAAAATCAAACTGGCACGGTCAAATGTGGAAACCTGGACGAAGTCATAACAAAGCGTATTGCTTCGACAATTGTCCGTCACCGGCACTTGCACGGATTATCGGTGACTATCGATGACTTTGCGTCCGGATTCCGTCAATCTCCCCAATCGCCCGACTGGACGCATTATCAAGGCATCATCGGTGCGGGTATGGCTGGAAGGTTACAGTCTTCTCGAGAGCGCTAAAGTTGCAGCAGAGAACCAGCAAACAGCTTCACGTAAGGCCTATGGCGACAGTTTCGCACAGGGCTATGAAGACGGGTACAGCGAGGGTCGGACAGAAGCAACACGGCTGGTCCATACTACTACGGCCAGAATTGATCGATATCTTGGTTCCCTTGAAAAGGAAATCACCGGCGTCGCTCTCGATATTGTCAGGCGTGTACTCGGTACATTCGATACAGGCGACCTGCTGGCCCGGGCAGCTCGTCAGGCATTGATGGATCTGCGTCGTTCAAAATACGTAAGGATTTCCGTTCACCCGAGTATGGAGCAGACCGTGCGTCGTGAACTGGCGGACCTGATGGCAAACGAAGAGATACCGCTTGAAATTCACGGTGACCCTGAACTGTCGGTCGACGCGTGCATTCTCTCCTCCGATCTTGCAGTGATCGACGCCACGCTCAAGGTGCAGCTGGAAGCAATACGCACCAGTCTTCAGACAGTTGATGCAACGGCTATCGAAACGGGGCATGGATGAACGAGACAGACACCAAACTTGCTTCCATAATCCCTCGACTGCGTGGAGGATTGACAGAAAACAGGGTTTCACGGCCCAGTCGCGGTCGGGTGCGCGAGATCACGGGGCTTATGATCAGCGCCTCGCTTGACGAAGCACGCATGGGTGAGATCTGCGATCTGGTTGATCCCAAATCAGGCCAGCGGGGAAAAGCTGAAGTGGTCGGACTAAGGGACGACACTGCAATTCTGCTTCCTTTGGGCGATATCGAGAATTTATCCAATCTCACGGAGGTCATCCCGACGCGAACTGTACAACGAGTACGCGTCGGAACCGGCCTTCTCGGTCGGGTCATCGATTCTCTGGGAAATCCTATCGATGGCGCACCGCTGGATCCTGACAACGACTGGTACTCCTATCCCGTCATGGCCCAACCGCCTGAGCCTATGCAAAGGAAGCTCATATCGGAACCCATCCACTTCGGTGTGCGGGCAATCGACGGAATGCTCACGTGTGCGAAGGGTCAGCGCATCGGTCTGTTTGGCGCACCAGGTGTTGGAAAATCACTCCTTCTGGCGGATATCGTTGAAGGCAGCAGTGCAGACGTGACTGTCGTCGCGCTCATCGGTGAACGTGGCCGGGAAGTGCGCGAATTCATGGAGCATCATCTTGGTACAGTATCACGACAGCGTTGCGTGGTGGTCGCAGCGACATCTGATCGACCTGGTATAGAACGCGTCAAGGCAGCCCATACCGCGACAACAATCGCAGAGTATTTCCGCGACCAGGGCAAACATGTTCTGCTGGCGGTCGACAACATCACACGCTTTGCGCGAGCCCAGCGTGAGATTGGACTGGCTGCCGGAGAACCGCCCACGAGACGTGGTTTCCCGCCCTCTTTCTTTGCTGCGCTGCCTCGCTTGCTTGAACGGGCCGGCCCCGGATCGAGCGGCTCGATTACCGGACTTTATAACGTACTCATGGAGGGCGACGGTAATCAGGACCCTGTCGTTGAAGAAGTCCAGGCCTTGCTTGATGGCCACATCTTTCTTTCTGCAGATCTTGCACAGCGCAACCATTTTCCCGCGATCGACGTCGTGCGCTCCAACAGTCGACTGATGTCGAACGTCATTGACGATGAGCATCGTGCTGCGGCAGCGCAGATCAGGCGGCTGCTTGCAAGATACCAGGAGACGGAGCTCCTCGTACGTATCGGCGAATACGAACATGGCGCTGATGCACTAACCGACGAAGCCATTGCAAAGATCGACAGGATCAACGACTTCCTCCAGCAAAAACAACCAATGCGTGCGCCAATAGAAGAGACCTTGCGTCTGATGCGAGGGTTAACGAATTGAACCAGGCAAAAAACAAGGCCATTCTCAAACATCTGCGCGAGATTCGCCAGTTCCGTGAAACCAGGGCCGGGAGCCATCTTGCGCGCGCACGGAATCTTGCCCGTCAAGCGGAAGCCGACACGCGCGAAAAAGCGGAACTTCGCCTCAAACACAGTGCCGAAGCTGCAATGATCGAGAAAGAGATACTGGCAACGATGGCCGGTAAAACGATAACCATGTCCTCTCTGCATTATCTGGAAGCTTTTCAGCAACGTACCGCAGCAGTCGGAGCAGACCACAGAAATGAAGAAGCTGCAGCACAATCATCCCTCGATCAGGCGAATGGAAAACTGGATGACGAGCAGGACCGGTTCAGAAAGGTGCAGGCTTCAAAAATGAAACTCGAGGAGCTGATCGATCAACTGAACAAGTCCGCTGATATTGACGGATGGTCCGTCTGAATGGTCGCAGTGCTGGCAAACAGAAAACAAGGGGCAAGCCCGCGGCGAACCACCAAACGTATCGGCAACAAGTCGCGCCCGGTCGTTGAGCCTTTGCACTTGCCTGAAATACCCGTCCAGCATATCGACGCGGTTAACGCACTCAATCGGCGACGGGGGCCCGTTTCATTTTCAGTAGTGGACCGGGTATTTACATTTGGTCCGGTCAGCTATCCCCGGGACATACACCAGGACGTCGCTGTGACGCTGACCACCCCGCACGGTCCAGCGACGCTTCATATCCCAGGCGTGTTACTTGATGCATGGCTGGAACGATCTGACCCAGCGACAGGTTTCCAGAATTTGCAGCCGGCAGAGCAGGCACTCCTGCTAGAAGCGCTTTTCGATAAGGAATTGAACTGGATCGAAAAAAAACTGAACAGCACAGTTGAGTTTCTCGAAGTCCGGCGTACTCCCGCTAAAAACATTGGCTCACTCCTGCCCACCGTGACGGCAATATCAGACTGCGGCAGGGACGTAGCACTTGCCATCGGTAGCGATCAGCTTGCACAAAGGCTGGCACAGCTGCTCGATCACGCAGCCGACAAAGCCTCCCTTTTTGCAACATCGGTGCCGGTTGCAGTGCGCATTCTCTACGGAGCGACCACTATTGCGCTCGGCGAGATGAAAGAACTGGAGCGCGACGATGTCATTCTGCCGGCTGACAGCGAATTCCATGGAAGCCGGTCCTGTTGTCTGATCGGTGACCGAATGGCTGCTCCCGTTTCGGCTGTAAATGGTGGCTGGCGCATTGACGATCACTTCCTCCCTTTAACCGGATCTGAATGGGATTTCGACATGGCGACAGAACATGCGATGGATAACAGCGATGACGACAGGGTTGCAAACCTGGCCGATATACCGGTTACACTCGTGTTCGAGGCAGGGCGTATCGCGCTTCCCCTCGCAGAAATCCAACGTCTCGATACCGGAAGTCTGATCCCGCTTGATGCTCCCGTTGACAGCGGAGTGGCTATCTTTGCGAATGGCAAACGTGTCGGTCACGGTGAACTCATCAAGCTGGGTGAAAAACTTGGCATTCGCGTTGTGAATATTTTCGACAATGATTGAAACGCAACAAAATCTCCTTCCCCTCATTGCTGTTATAGGAATTGTTGGCCTTCTGCCTCTAGCGGTGGTCACCATGACCGGCTTCCTCAAAATATCAGTAGTGCTGTTTCTGGTGCGTAATGCTCTGGGCATACAGCAGATGCCACCAAATCTGGTTCTGTACGGAATCGCCCTGGTACTGACCGTGTTCGTCACCACACCAATGCTGACAGAAATCCAGCGAACGCTTGTGGAAGGACAGGCCAAATTCGATACGGCAGACGACATCGTACGAAGCGCCGAGCTCGTGCGGGAACCCATCAAGCGACAACTTGTGCGTTTCACCAAACCGGAAGAACGTAGCTTTTTTCAAAGTGCAACGCAGCGGTTGTGGCCCGATGCCAAGCAACACAATGTGCGCGACGACGATCTGTCTATTCTCATACCCGCTTTTGTTGCAAGCGAGTTGACACGCGCATTCGAGATCGGGCTTCTGCTCTATCTGCCATTCCTGGTGATTGATCTGGTCGTCGCCAATATCCTTATGACGCTAGGCATGATAATGGTTTCACCGGTCCTTATATCTATTCCACTGAAACTCTTCCTGTTTGTTGCAATCGATGGATGGTCGCGCCTGATGCACGGTCTTATCCTGAGCTATTCGTGAAGAGGCCTTATGAAAGATGATCTAATCCTCACCAGGGTCCAGGATGCATTATTATCAGTGCTTTATGCATCAGCACCGGTAATCATAGCTGCACTGGTCGTTGGATTGATCGTTGGACTTCTGCAGGCATTGACACAGATACAGGACCAGTCATTGCCTCAGGCCATCAAGATCGTCGTCATTTTGATCGTAATACTTATTTTTGGACCAATAGCTGGCCAGGATATCGCACGCCAGGCAACGGTTGCATTTGAAGAATTCCCCGGTGCAACGCGATGACATCGGTTGGCGGGATATTTTCGGCGGTCCACCAGGTTCATGTCCTGGTCCTGGTTGCGGCTTTGGCCATGGCACGTATGGTCGGCCTGATGATCCTGATGGCTTTATTCACACGCGCACGTATCGCAGGCCTCCTGCGCAACGGTGTGGCCATCGCATTGTCGATTCCACTCATGCCGCTTGTTTACAAGACGGTAGTGGAGACGAATATGGATGCGACAATGATGGTAGCACTGGGTTTAAAAGAGATGTTTCTCGGTGCCACACTCGGCTTTGTAATGAGCTTGCCGTTCTGGGCAGCAGAAGCGGCAGGCGACATAGTTGATCTTCAGCGTGGTGTAACGATGGGATCACTGATCGATCCCATGATGACCCACGAAACCAGTATTACCGGTACGCTCTTCAGCATTGTCATGATCGTGATTTTCCTGTCTCTGGGGGGATTGTTGCTGATGCTCGACATTGTCTACACGAGTTATCGTATATGGCCGATCGATCAGTTCACCCCGATCTTTCGTGCCGAAAGCATTACGCTTTTCCTGAATCTTTGCACACGAATTGTAACCATGGCCCTGGCACTGGCGTTTCCGCTTATTGTTGGCCTGTTGCTCTCAGATATTTTGCTTGCGCTGGTCTCGCGCGCTGCACCGCATCTTAATATTTTTGCAATGTCGCTGGCCGTTAAATCATTGTCGTTTACGGTCCTGCTTCTCCTCTACGCAGCGTTTTTGCTCACCTATCTGAAGGGAGAGTTATCCTTCTTTGGCGAGATTAACAGCCTTCTGGAGGATCTGGTCGATGTGCGATGAATTACCTGATTTGATCATTCCGGATTGGCGCTTCAATCATCTGAATGGCAATTCTGATCATAGAAACTACTCGATGTTTTAACATATCACCCAAGGAGGAATGAAGGTGTTGCAAAGCGGCAGGGGGCATAAATCGGAGGAGCTCGATTTTCTATGCCCGAACACCAGAGGGATATCGAACAGGAAATCGCTGACTTTACCAGCGATGACTTTCAGCGTTTTAGCGAACGGTTGACCGAACAACTGGATACCATGCCGAAGGGTTTACGTACGGCAGCACGCTTCGTGCTGTCACATCCGGTTGATGTTGCTCTTAGTTCAATGCGCAGACAAGCCAAACAGGTCGGGGTGTCTCACTCTACGATGGTTCGCCTGGCAGAATGGATGGGATTAGATGGTTATGACGCACTACGTGCGATCTTCAGAGAAGGTATAAAAGCAGGCACCTGGACTGGAACGGAAGGTTCAGCAGGTACCGATTGGGGACAGCAAAGGTCCAGTGACAACCTCGAATGGCTGGCCGCCGAGGTGGAGCGATGCGGTCTGCAGGACCGGATACAGCACTATGGCGAAGCGGCTACCATACTGGCCGACGCAGATCGCGTGATCTGCGTAACCAGTGAGGCAGAACTTACCGTAGCTCACCGTTTCGGGGATCTGATGCATGCGATCGGGCGCAAGGCCGTTTCATTTGATTCAGCAACAGGTGCTCCCACCGAAATCAAATCACTTGGCCCCCGCGATGCGATGCTGGCAGTGTGCATGGGAAACTCAATTCCTCAGGTCACAAGCACCGCGCGATATGCAGGGCGCCGTGGAGCACGAATAGTTGCTATTACCAATTGCCCGGCATCATCTATTGCGCGGTTTTCGCACGCTATCATACTGCCCTCACAAGTATCGGAATCTACACCAATGCTTGCAGCAACAATCGCGTCAGTAGAAATCATTGCGTCACTGATGGTTGATCCTGGTATTGCATTGTAAGTGTGACAGTTACCCTGCATTTCGCTGCCAGATTGATGTGATTGCTTCAATGGCGGCGATTGCGGGCGTCAAACTGGGAATATTAAGCGCTATCGACGCGGGACGAAAAATGACTGATATATCGGCCATTTTCGCGACCAGCGCATTCGGACTGTCAGTTATAGCGAGCGAGGGAACACCAAGCCTCCTTGCCAGACGAACAGCATCTTTTGGCTTGGGTCCATGCGGACGCAGCGAGATTACCAGCAGACAGACACCGTCTTCAGTCGCATCTGCGGCCTGAAACTGGTCAGGTGTTTGTACCCGGGAACCAAGTGCCTGAAAAAGCTGCCGAGCATGGCCGATCACGGGAGTTTCCTGAGCAGAGCCAACAACGACAATTTTTCTTGCCTTCATCAGCTGGCCTGTTGCCTCGGCAAGTTGCGACTGAGCCTTGTCAGCTGCCAGATCCTTTATGGAAGATGCGATCAGCGCCGGAGCCTTTCCCTCCTCGCCCGATTTCTCCGGCGCACCCGAATCCGTGGTTGCAACAACCACTCCTTCCCGGAATGAACTGATGAAGATCTGGCGAAGCGCTGTATACCCATCAAGCCCCAACCATTCCGACAACCGCATTATTGTGGAATGCGAAACACCGGCTGCGCTTGCCAGTTCGCGCATAGACAGGAGCATCACGTCTTGCGGTCGTTCTAGGATAAATCTTGCGGCAGTCTGAACCTGCGGCGTCATCTCATTGAGCTGACTACGCAGCAAGGTGAGAATTTCACCCGCCATGTCACGCATTTCAACTGGGCGACGGTCGGAAGAAGTCACGGACGAACCGCGTCCGTTCGCAGCAGATATGCCATGCCCAAAGGCAGCCTTCCCCGCACTGTGCACGTGCAAAAAAGAAAGGTCAAAGCCTGCGCAGACCGGTACTGCCGTCCCTCAAACAAATATGCAGCGATAAAACTCATGCGGCTCTCCCTAGCCTCCGAATCGTTCCCCACGCCGCGTATTCCCTGTCCCAATCGGGCAAGAAGACACGTTCGTAACACCAGTCAGGCAGACCAGTCAAACATCGAATTTGAGCTGTGGATTCAGTGGATTATATAAACTATGCTGACATGTAGCTGACCAATCGGAACCCGACAGGCTCACCGGGCCGGATCATCGCAAAATGCATTCATCCGCTCATGACGTCTTGTAGCGCTGCTGCCTTGGCCGTCACTGATCCTTTCGATCGTGCTTTTGCCGCCAGTTTGAGGATCCTGTCGACTTCACCGCTGGTCAAACCAGCAGGGGTAGAGGAACGTACCTGCTGATCATGCCCGATCAGACCGTAGGCAAGCACTATATTGCGTTTGTGATGCAGCTCGGCTGTTCCGGAGGCTTCTACTTTCTGTGCTGCCTGTTCCACCGCCGACGCATCGCCCTGCAAAGCGGCAGCCAGTGCCAGGTTCGACTGAATATCGACATCTCCGGGCGCCATGCTCAGCGCTTTTTGATAAGCAGCGACAGCGTCCTGCGTTTGCCCTGTCATAGTCAGAGCCACGCCGAGACGATTATAGGCACTACTAGTGCCAACCACCGGTGCAGCAGTAGTCAGGGCACTGACGCCAGCCGACAAATCACCGATCTGAATGAGCGCTGTCCCCATTCCCAGCAACGCCGGGCCATTTTCAGGCGATTTGGCCAGTGCCGCTTTATATGCATTGATCGCCTCTTCAGGTTGCCCCGCACGTGAGTAGGCATCGCCGGCTTGTACCATGATTGCCGCGCTTGCCTCGGGCATCGCGGCGGCACGGGCATAAAGAGGCAATGCAGTGTCAGATTCTCCGCGCCCCTCTATGTCTTTGGCCAGTTTTGCCAGTCGCTCCGACTGAGACGTCGGCTCCGGCTTTTTACTTGCGGTTTTTTCACCCATCGTCTGACAACCGGTTGTAAGCAAGAGGGCACCGAAGGCCACCGCTAATCTATACCGCATCTTCCCCTCTTTTCCCGTCGCATCCTGCGACGTCCATTTTTTCGCCTGAACACTTAATTCTCTACGATGACCCCGACACCAACCGGTACGCGCTCATACAGATCTACAATGTCTTCGTTGGTCAAACGAATACACCCTGAAGACGTTGCAGTGCCCACGGTCCACGGCTGATTTGTTCCATGAATTCTATAAAGGGTGGACCCAATATAAAGAGCCCGTGCACCGAGAGGATTGTTGTGTCCGCCTGGAACAAAGGCAGGTAATGAGCGTCCTTTCAGTTTCTCGCGGTCTCGCATCTCAGCCGGCGGCCGCCAATCAGGCCAGTGTTTTTTGGCCGACACCCGGTCACGCCCCGACCAGCTCAGGCCTTCGCGCCCCACTCCCACGGAATATCGCATGGCCTTTCCGCCTCCCAGAACGAGATCGAGCCGCTTTGCGGTTGTATTCACGATTATGGTGCCGGTCGGCTCGGACCCCGAGTAGTTTACAACCCGCTTCGGTATGGGCTCCCTGTGACGGTCAGCAGACCCGGGATTGTCCGGAGACATAGTGTCACCAGGTGCCAGCAGTACATTGGCTTCTTCTTCAAATATCCAGGTTCTTGGGTCATATCCCCCGGTTTGTGCCCGCAGCGGGGTCACAGCCATAATCGTGAGGATGATCGCAGAAACGATTACAGCTTCGCACCTTCGGGCATCGCGTTGGAAAACGCCATTGTCTCTTCTCGCCACACCATTCTCCCGGAGCCGTCTGCGAACAACCTTTCGATCAATAATCCAGTTTTCACGGATCCCCCGTTCCATTTGGATTTTCCGTTGCACGGTTGAGCCGGTATCCTCCATCAATGAATAATCCCAGCTCAATCTGGTGTGTATAGATGCTCAAAGCTGACCGAAATCGCCTTCGGCAACGCCGGTCGGAGACCATGTCCGCCTTAGGGATTGCTTTTGCACTTGTTTTCACATCCGCTGGTTCAGGGTGGGCAGCTGAACCGAGATGGCCCGCGGGGCCTTACAAGTATATGGTTCTCGACCAGTCGGTGCGGGACACGCTGACCGAGTTCGGTCGGAATATCGGGATCTCCATCCAGATGAGCCCGGAAATCAGGGGACGAGTTACCGCGAATGTTCCACAAGGTAACGCAAAGGAGTTCCTCGAGTGGGTGTGTAACCGTTACGGTCTCGTATGGTATTTTGACGGCGCTACACTACACATCAGCAATGAAACCGAAAACCGCACCGAAATTTTGACCCTTGACGACAAGGCGCTTGATGGTATCAGCCAGCGACTTGACAGCCTCGGTCTTATGGATCCGCGTTTCCCCGTTCGGATTGACCGGGAACAAAAGGCTGCATCAATCTCAGGCCCTCCCGCCTATATCGCGCTTGTCAAAGAGACTGTTGGAACATTTACGACCGTAGAAACTGTGTCAGATGGTCCCGCAAACGTCCGTGTGTTTCGCGGGCGGCAAACCCAGGCACAATCAGTCGACGTTGGATCGCCGACAGTGGAAAAAGTCAATTAAGGAGCACGTAATGCAAGTCGCACCCATCGCATCCGGATTGATTTCGACCCAGCTTCTGACGATTACCAATCCCGTTTCAAACGTAGCCGCCGCTTCGCCTGCCGGGCTTACTGAAGCGGAAACAGCTCTGCGGGTAAAAGAACAGCAGGCCAGCATGGCAGCTCAGAAAATTGCAGAAACGCAGACAACGCAGGTCACACAGGCCGATCCGGCTGCAACCGGTGCCAAGACTTTGCAAAATCACGGGACAGACAACCGGTCATCGAAGCTGGATGAATCAGCTAACGTCAAAACCGCGCCATTGCTGGATTATCTCGACAAGGCAGGCTCTGATGGGCGGTCACTGTCACCCAATTCTTTTATAAGCTCCGGCGTTAAATCCTTTGTCGGTATTGTTGAAAACGCCCAGAGCGTGCTTGCCGGAAAAAATGGTGCGCAGGCAAAACAGACATCAGACGCCTCCCGCAGCTCAACCCCGCAAGAGGCTCATGAAAATCCCGGTGACGAAAAGGGACTGGCAAGTATGGATGACGTTCTGGATCGTTACGTTTCCATCTCCTGGGCCAGTTTCAGTGCCTCACTGGCGACGAGTAGCGTCGCCGCTGCCTCCACGTCGGTCAACACCCTGGTAAAGCAACAATAGGCGGACAGCATGCACTTATCAATTCAGTCGAGGCGAACGGTTTGAACACGCCCATGACTTCTTCAAGGGTTCGCGCCCTGTTCGTCGTCGTGTCACTTCTGATACTGCAGGCCTGTACGGTCGAGCTTTATACCGATCTCGACCAACGGCAGGCAAACGAAGTGGTGGCCGCACTTGCTCGCAAAGGCATACCCGCGCAGCGGGAAAGCAGTAAAAGTGGAAAGATAACCGTTTCTGTTCCGAAAGACCGATTTGCTGATGCCATGTCCATTCTCAACGAGAATGGACTTCCCAAGCAAAGTTTCGAAAGCCTTGGTGACGTATTCAAGAATGATGGCCTTATCTCCTCGCCGGTGCAGGAAAAGGCCCGTATGATCTACGGACTGAGCCAGGAACTTTCGAAGACGATCCTGGATATCGATGGTGTGCTTTCGGCACGTGTACATCTGGTGCTGCCCGAAAACGATCCCCTTCGTCAAAATTTGGTGCCATCCTCCGCTTCAGTCTTTATCCGGCACAAGACAACCGTCCCGATGAACAGTTTGATCCCTCAGGTGAAGATGCTGGTTGCCAACGGCGTCGCGGGACTATCCTATGACAAGGTTTCAGTTGTTCTGGTTCCCGTCACGGCACCAGCAGAGGCAAATGGAGATGTCCAGGGTTATACATCCTTCCTTGGCCTGTGGTTACACCCCGACAGCGTGATGCCGGCGATCTGGCTTGTCGGCGGCCTCGCAGCGATCATATCCGGACTTGCTGTCTGGATATTCCTGCTGACCAGCCGACGCAGAAATGGCCAGTACAGGATCGGAGAAGCCCTGCCACCATCCAGGAGAACGGCTTCACCAAATGGATGAGACAGACACCGCATGGCGCAGCTTTCTTGACCAGCCTGCCGACTATGTCGTGCCCGAGAAACTCTCCGCGTGCTTTGACAATCGAATTTCGCTTGCACAGTGCGACCTGCTTTTAAGAAGCGATCGCCTGCGACCGCGCTTGTCGCAACGGCTGATTGAGCATTATGAACTACCCTCCCCGGCAATCGATCCGGCAGGAGAGGAAGACCGGGCAGTTGCGCTAACTCCCTCTACCCGGTTCGGTGAGCTTATCCTGCGCAGCGGCGCCGTTTTTCGGGCGAATGCAATTGCTGGTATTATTGACAAAAAACACGCGATCCGCCTTCAAACCCTGCTCGGTGAGGATGTCATCGCCTTTGCACTGAGAAATCGTGAACTTGCGGCAAAGAACCAACCGCTCGATAACATTGAACTGGCACTGGACGAGATTGTTGCAGAGGGATGGTGTTGCTTCCACGGATGGAGCATGCATGCCCCGGATATAGTGGTCGCCCGGCTTAAACTGAAGTTTGCCGCTGAAATTCCCGGACGAACCCACTTCAATGCCGATCACCATGAACTGGGCGCTCAAATCGTGCGGCGTGTTGCGATTGAACTTTAATTGTCAGCCTGGCCGTTGTCCTCCTGTAATACCGAACAGAGAAACAAACATGGATCCTGTTCGCAGATACAGCCGTCCGGATTGGAATCACAGAAGCGCTGAAGCTTAAACCCCTGAAGCTTGCTCAGTCACTTTCCGACACGGCCCCTTACGGGCGTCCTTGAATTTGGCGATGAGACGGCTCTCTCACGCCCGGCCCAAACTGTAGTTCCATGCTCACGCGATATACATGCGCAGGTGGCGATCCGGTCCGGTGGCAAGGGGCTCCCGGAAACGAGTGTGCGTGCGAACTTCTACAGATCCGAAGCGACCTGATTGATTGAAATTATACTTACCAGCACCCCAGGACCGCCACACCGCAATGTTCGTGAAACGCATGGCCTTCTAACGCCGCCAGCAAACCTGAGCAACGCTGAACCAAATGGATTTTCTGAACTTCGAACCACAAGCTAGTATCGCAATGCACATGAGAACCAGCCCGGCGCTTACCGTCGGGCACGAAGTTCGAACTCAAGGAGACCCCTGTGGACAAAGTAGACGATTCCGGCGGGAATGTGAACGAACTGAAGAATTTCTGGCAGGAACAGAAAGCCTTTCAGCTGGCAATGACCAAGTTCAATCTTCAGGTCGAAACTGACAAGGCCCAAGCTCAGTCACGCAACCGTGTAGCAGATGCGGTCGGCCAGTCCGGTCGCTAATACAAGCGTGTCCTGACACAATTCTGCCCGGCCGGATGGTCGGCCGGGTAATTTTGCCGGGAGGATAACAAGCCGATGCACGCCCTGCCCGTTATACTGGAAAAATGGCGTAACGGCTTTGCGGATGGAAATGTTCGACTGAGCGTCGCTGCAGGATTGCACCGAGGCGCAACCATCTCGCTGGATGGTTCGGCTCACGTCATCGGTTCCGACGCTGAAGCTGATATTGTTCTGAAGGACGCCGGGATCGCCCCGCGCCATGTGTTGTTGCGGCCCGCTGGTCGCCGCATCGAAATAGAAGCTGTCGGTGGTCATGTTGAAGTAGACAGCCACCATGTTTCCGAAGGGCACGGGTATAGGACCCGACTACCCGTTAATATCGTCGTCGGTAGCGCCCGGATGGTAATCTGCGCTCCTTCCCAACCCGAACCGAAAAGCTTTTTCAGACGTCCGACGACTGCCGTTGCTGCGGTGGTCTGTTGTGTTGGCGTGTTCGTATCGCTGGCTGCACATGCGCTGATGAGCGCCCCGGTTGGTGCCCGTCTGGATACTGACACCGCCAATACTGTGCAGGTTGCTACGCAAAACACGGCGGAAACTCCGACCATGGCCCGTGGCATCCTTACTGCGCAACTGGACCAGGCAGGCATCAGCGGGGTAACTTTGGCTGTCGAGAAAAACCGCCTTGTGGCTTCGGGCGCCCTTGCCAAGGAGAAAAGCGAAGCCTGGCTGGATATACAGTCCTGGTTCGATCGCACCTACGGTGACAAGATCGTGCTGACTTCCAACGTTACCGTTAGCGGTGTTGGCGCGCCTCCGCGCCTCGCGCTGCAAGCCATATGGTTCGGACCCAATTCATATGTGCTTGCGGGAGACGGCGCACGATATCATGAGGGTGCATACGTAGATGATGGCTGGATGATCAGCAAAATTGGCGAGAAGTCGCTTCACCTCAGTAAGGAGGGGGCAACTATTGCTCTGAACTACCGATGACGCGACGTACGGAGGCTATCCGCCTTGATCCAACCTCACCAGGTGATATCCGGAATATCGGGCGGTCCCCGGCAGTTCAGGGTAAAGCGGTCGAACGCCAGGATCTGAAGGCAATTGATGCGCTTCGCAAGCGCAGAACCGCACAAGGTACAACACAGACCGACGCCAGCGAAGCGACACAGCCTGGATTGACTTTCACATCGCTGACCAACAGCGACACGCTCAACGAAATTCTCAACGAATTTGTGCGCCCGCATATTGCCGACGTTTCGATCATCCGCCAGGCAGTGCAACTGCTCGGCGAATACATCGATGGCGATCTGACGCCATTGGAGCAAAACGGAAATCTACGCTCGCTCACAGTAGCCCTGATTGATGATGAAATCAGTCGCCATAAGAGTTTTTCCGAACGGTTGCGCGAGGAGACTGGCACTGACAGATCCTCATGACACGGTTCAGCTGCTCCATTTGCTTGGCTACGTCTACGGATGTCACGGACAAGCCAAACGAGGGGCGGCCTATCTTTTGATTGCCGCCCAACTATCCCCGAACGATATCCGGGTTCTTCGGACGCTCAGCCACCTTCTCACGCTGGATGGTGAAGCCGACAAGGCACTCGAAACAATAGCGCGGCTGGAGGTACTGGGTGATAGAGGGAACCCGGCGCTTCATCTGTTAAAAAGCCGGGCGTTGCATGTGGCTGGCCGTCAGGAAGAGGCCCGGCAGGCGTTTAACCGGTTTGTGAAAATGCGGGCAGAGATCGGGACATGATGAACACTTTAACCCGTTTCCTCGCCCGGGCAAGAAACACCAGCGATATCGTTGTCGCCGTGCTGGTTCTGGTAGCCGTCAGCATGATGGTTATTCCACTGCCCACATGGGCTGTTGACGGGCTCATCACTCTCAACATCGCGTTCAGCGTCCTCATCCTGCTCAGTTCCCTTTATGCGACTTCGCCCCTGCAATTTTCCGCGTTGCCTTCCGCGATCCTGATCGCAACCCTTTTTCGACTGGCGATTACCATAACGACGACCCGCCTCATTCTTCTCCAGGCAGACGCGGGTGAAATCGTTACGGCTTTCGGAAACTTCGTGGTGGGCGGAAGTATTGCTGTCGGACTGATCATATTCTTCATCATCACGATTGCGCAGTTTGTGGTAATTGCCAAGGGTGCGGAACGGGTCGCCGAGGTAGCGGCACGTTTCACGCTGGATGCCTTGCCCGGAAAACAGATGAGCATCGATGCCGAATTGCGCAACGGTGACATCGATCAGGCCCAGGCGCGCGCGATGCGCCAGACACTTGAACAGGAAAGCCAGTTCTTCGGTGCCATGGACGGTGCCATGAAATTCGTCAAAGGCGACGTACTTGCCGGAATGGTTTTTATTTTCGTCAACCTTATCGGTGGTCTGGCAGTTGGAATTTTGCAGCACGAAATGGGATTTGCAGAAGCCGGGATGACGTATTCCCTGCTTTCAGTTGGAGACGGCCTCGTTGCCCAGATTCCAGCGCTTCTGGTTGCCGTTGCAGCTGGCACAATGGTTACGCGCGTCGCGAGCGCAGAAAACGGTAGTGATCTGGGACGCCAGATTACCTCGCAGCTTCTGCGCAATTCGCGAAGCCTCATAATGGCCAGTATAATCATGTTCGTTCTGGCGATCGTTCCAGGCTTCCCCATGCCGGTATTTATCATACTCGGTCTTATTCTGGGCGTTGCCGGATACGCCATGCGTCGCAATCAAGCCGACGGACACCCGTCAATCCGCGAAACGGTACAACTGCAGCAATTGTCCGACGATCACGAAGTGGAAGAGCGTGCAATCGCTTACGATTCCCCGCTCGTCGTACGAATTGGCACCGAGCTGGCAGCGGATCTGCCCGCCGATTTGCTGCAACTGTCGCAGAACGAAGCACGCAGCGTTATCGGCACCGAGCTTGGTATCGACGTGCCTCCGGTTCCGCGTCTCGTCGACAGGACACTCAAACCGCGCCTGTTGCGTATCGATCTCGATGATGTGCCAGTACTTGAAATGGAAATACCGCCTGGCTGCGTTCTCGTCGAAGAAGATCCGGCTCATCTCGAACTGGCAGGAATTTCCGTTGACGATTTGATAAGGATTCAAGGTCACACACGGATGTTTCTGGTCGCAGGGGACCAGCAGGCCGTTCTTAGCGAAGCAAATATTCCTTTTCAGCCGCCGGGAAATATCACAGTACCTCTGCTGGGTTTTGTATTCAGGATGTATTCCCAGCATTTCATCGGCATCCAGGAGACCAACCGTCTCCTGCAGGATCTGGGCAAAACCTCTTCAGAGCTCGTGTCGCAGGCAAAAGAAGTCATACCGACGACGAAAATGCTGGAGGTTCTGCGAATGCTTGTCGCGGAGGGTGTGACGATACGCAATCTGCGCGTCATCCTTGAGGCTCTGGTCGAGGCGGGAAACGATGAAACGCACGTACTCCATGAAAAGGTACGCATGGCTTTAAAGAGACAGATCAGTTTCCGTGCGGCCGACGACAACAATGTTATTGCTGCGTTCATCCTTGAACGCTCCGCAGAACACGACGTACGAAGTGCACTACGCCATGCGAATACAGGCGCAGTACTCGACTTGTCTGACGAAGCACTTCGCAGTGTCGCACAGCAAATCAAGCAGTTAACCGCACGATCCGCGGCCAATACCCCGCCCGTTGTTATTACGGCTGCGGATATTCGCCCGCACCTGCGTGCCCTGCTCATCCATCACGGCGTCGACATCCCGGTATTGTCCTATCAGGAGCTGGCGTTTGAATTCAACGTACAGCCGTTGGGGACAGTGACAGGATCAGGATCCGGGAACCGCGTGCAGGCGAGGCTGACCAATGGTCAGCAAGACGTCAGTCACTCACAAGAGGCGTGAGACAATAAGAGTGGGAACAATAAAACATGGATGATTTCGCATTACGACAGCCATGTCCTGGATATGTTTTCTGGCAGGCATGTTGCCGTATTCTGGCGTTCGCTGGTGCGCTTTTTCTATTGCTTTGCTTTGCGGCGAACGCCCAGGACGCATTACGTCTTTCGGGGCAGACTGCTATCGATCTGCCTGTCGGACAGGGACGGATCATACGGTTTAACGAACCAGTAGAATCTGTTTTCATGGCCGATTCAACCATTGCAGAACTGCAGGTAGTGGCCCCCGATGTTGTCTATGTTTATGGTATAAAGCCCGGCGCGACCAATCTCATAGCCATGACCCGGGCACGCAAGATACAGGCGGCGACCCAGATTGTTGTGGCCAACAATGCCCGGGCAGCCAACCGTGCGAACCAGGCAGCAGCTCCCACCTCAACGACTAATCTGACCTTCAGCGGCAATCAATTAATCGTAGATGGCCAGGCTGGTAATATCGATGACGCTCTGGCAACGGAAAATGTTGCGCGCAGCTTTTCGCTTCCCGACCAGCCCCCGATCAACAATTCGACCCTTGGAGGAGGATCACAACAAGTCAATATTCGCGTACGTTTTGCAGAAGTAGCGCGCAGCGAGCTGCAATCTTACGGCATCGACTGGGAGTTCGGATATGAATCGAACGGTCTCAAGCTGGGAATATTCGGTAATAACGCTGTCCCGGATGGCGGTGGCAATCTGGGAGCCGGGGGATCGACATCAGGAGGCTTCAAATTTGACGTCGTCATCGAAGCCCTCAAACGCAATGGGCTGGTGAAGATACTCGCAGAACCAAATCTGACTGCCGTCAGCGGACAGCCCGCAAACTTCCTCGCGGGCGGCGAAATTCCTATCCAGGTGCCCCAGGGCCAAGGCGTCTACACTGTCGAGTACAAGCCCTTCGGGGTTTCATTGAACTTTACTCCGACAGTTATCGGCAAGAACCGTATTGCCATGCATGTCAAGCCAGAGGTCAGCGAAATCTCCAGTATCAATGCATCTGCAGGTTCGGACGGGTTCAGTTATCCAAGTTTCGTTGTCCGCAGAGTTGATACCACTGTTGAAGTCGGGAGCGGACAGACTTTCGCGCTTGCGGGACTGTTTCAGCAAAACATGACACGCAATCTGGAGAAAGTTCCAGTCCTCGGAGATACACCGATCCTTGGAAACTTGTTCAGGTCAGAGAGGTTTCAGAAACGCGAGACCGAACTGGTGGTCCTGATCACGCCCTACATTGTTAATCCCGTCAGCAGCCGCAATCTTGCAACGCCAGTCGACCGTCCCGCACGAAAAAAGCCGCAGCGGAACAAGAATGCCCCATCCATGGGATTGATCATAAAGTGAGGAGGACGCCGATGGCTTTTCATATAAACGGTCTTGGCAGGATTCTCCCGATTATCCTTCTTTCAGCGTGCGCCACACCCGCACCAGAACCGGATCATTCAAACGACTACAGTTATGTTCCAACAGGTCAGAGCGATGGTGCCAAGGGCGTTCAGGGTTCCGTTCTGGTTCCTAATGCTTGCCTGACACCACCGGCCGACCAGGAACCAACGTCAGCTGGCACCCGGTTTATGAAAGTTTCGCAGGTCGGACCGCATTTACCTCCAGGCTGTGCAAATGCCTATAATCTTCAGCTCATGGTCGAAAGCGAAAAAGATCTGATCGAAGGGCGCCGGATGGGCCCTCCGCCTTCCGCACCTTCGGTGCGAGCGGCGCGCCGGTATATCTATGGAACAGAGGAAGCTCCCGAACAACCCCAGGACCGTGAACCGCAAACGCAATAGCACGCTCATTTTACCCGCTTCCGGTGGGATCCTGCAGAAGCGATAAACTATGGCCGACAAAGATAGCGAAGAAAAACGTTTTCCGGCGTCAGCCAAGAAACTCCGGGACGCTCGAAAGCGGGGCCAGGTAGCCAGCAGCCGTGATCTGTTGAGCGCTGTATCCTTTATAGCGGTACTCGGTCTTTTTTATTTCTTTCGTGGCTGGTTCTATTCACGTTTTATCGAACTAATCGATACCGTCACTCTGGCGGGCAGCCAACCGTTCGAGTTGCTGGCCAGGCAGGCGATGATGATGGTGTTCTGGTTATTCCTTACCATCATGGGGGCTGCTCTGGCGATGATGTTCCTGTCTCTCGTCCCCACAGCCATAATTATGATGAAGGGATTGATTTTTTCCGGCGAACCGATGAAACCCCAGTTCAGCCAACTGAGCCCGATAACAGGGTTCCGACGACTTGCATCCTTGCGCAATCTCATGGAGTTCCTCAAGGGGGTGATCAAGGTTGCAGCACTTTCATCGATTTTCATTGCCATCGGAGCCGGCTGGCTGTCGCCAATCTTTCAGGCGCCGGTGTGTGCGCCTGGCTGCCTGGCCCCCGTGGCATTCAGTGCGCTGGTTGCATTTGCAGTGACTGGAGCGCTAAGCTTTGTTATTCTCGGGCTGGCCGATATTCCTGTCCAGAGGTGGCTTTTTGGTCGCGACATGAAAATGACCCGCAGTGAATATAAGCGTGAGCACCGCGATATCGAAGGTGATCCCTATATTCGACGTGAATTCAATCGCTTGCGACAGGAAGCAGTTTCTGTTCCCTATCAAAGTGCAAAAGCTGGTCCGACACTGGTCTTCGCAGGAAACAGGCGGGCGATCGCCATTCGCTTCGTCAGGGACGAAACGCCGATGCCAATGATAGCCGGGAAAGCGTCTGGCGAGGACGCCCTGCAACTGGAGAATGCTGCACGTCGCATGCAGATACCTGTTATAAGGGATATCGGCCTGGTCGATACGATGTATGATCGTTCGACCCTCGGGCAGTACGTGCACAGCGATTTCTTTCCTTTGGTTGTGCCCCATCTTGTTGCGCTCAATCAGGTTTAGCCGGTAACAATCGTTTCGATGGCGCCGTCTCAATGCCTCGGATTCCGGGCGGTCCACAGTGGCCAGTGCCGCCAGAACCAGGGAACTCATGGTAAGCAGGGGAACACATGAGATGATACGGCTTTTGAGTTCGTAAAGGCCTTTGGAAGTCTGGTCTTCAACTATTACTAGCCCGATGCAGCCGCCTGTTCAGGCAGCCTGATCCTGTTTTCGCTGCCTCGTCTTCGGCTTGTAACGGTGCGTAAAAATATTCTGTTTGGAATCAACGGATTGAACCGGAATTCCAAGTGGATTTTGCAGTCTGGCTGCGCCGCCTTACCATATTTTCTGAAGAATACTGATGCTGGATGCTTTTGCGCCTTGCCCGTTCCAGACCGATCCGGTCAGGGGTACCGGAAGTGACGCGCAAACGGTCTGGATCCACAGTTCGGGAGTTGTTGGATGCGAATATTTGATATTATTCGGAAATTTCCGCCGCCACCACCGCCGC
>NZ_WBWA01000042.1 GCF_008932295.1 Brucella tritici
GCTGCGGTCCCTCCCCTAATGGCGTTGATGACGGCTTGCGCGTATTCGCGGGCGTTTTCTTTGGCTGTCTCCAGCCCCGACACATCGGCCGCTTCCAGCTCGTGCAGCGTGCCGCCCAGGGAAAACAAGGTCCGATAGGCCGCCCGGTCGATCAAAGTCGCTGGCAGCACCGGGACCGCAGCGCCGGTAAACTGCCGCTCTATGTCGCGCGCCGTGCGCTCGCGGATCGCGGGTGGCACGCGGGTAAAGAACACCCGATATGGAATTTCCCGGTTCGCCACCTTCCACATTTGGCGCACCAGCTTGACCGATTTCGCGGCCTCGGCTGCATCGAGAACCGAGCTTTGCAGCGGAATCAGAACCAAATCTGACCGGGCGACGGCGAAGCCGACGCGATCAGTTGCGGTCCCTTCTAGGTCAACTATGACGAAATCGGCTTCGGCGCGGGCATCCTCGATCGTGTCTATGATTGTTTCGGCCGAGTCATCGACTATGAGCCGCAGGGATTCCGGAACCGGGCGAAGCTGCGACCAGGCTACAAGGGGTCTGTTGGGGTCTGCGTCGATCAACGCGACCTTGCGGCCCGCCGCGACTAGCTCGCCGGCGAGGACAACGGCCGAAGTCGTTTTGCCAACCCCGCCTTTGCTCGAAACAAATGATATGACCGCCATACACCCTCCGCGCATCTAATGACCAGCAGCATGTTAGCTGCATGCTATTTATAAGCTGTTAAGCAGCCGCTTACAACCGTATTGCAAATAGCTATCCGCTAGCAAACAGCTATCACTTTAGGCGCAGCCGTGCCCCTTGTTCCCTCTCGAAAGCCCATGTGACATTGGCCGCAGGCGAAGCGGTAGGGATTTTGCTCTGAGGGTGCCGGACCGGACCGCCTATTACGCGGTCCGGAACCGCCGCAGGGCCGCGTGAGCGGCCCGAACAGCGGCGACCGCCTATGTTTTCACATAGAGAATAGAATTAGAGGGGGATTCAGTCTGGTTATCGGACTCACGTTTCATGAAGGTCTTTGCCATCCTCACAAGAGCCTGCCCAAGCGGGCTATCGCCGGCATCGAGCTGCGTTCGCTCATCGAGGGGCAGAGCGTTCTTGTAGGCGTCGATCGCCTCGCTCCATGCCTGCTGATCCTGTCCATGATCCGCAGGCGGGGGAGGGGCCTTGCCGAACCGGCCAAGGAACTGCCGGGCCTTTTCCGGCAGGGACAGGCGGTAGGCGTTGCTCGCCTGCTGCACCTGGGGGCCGCGCCCCTCGTTCCCGGTCGGCTCGTAGCGCCGCAGCCAGTCGATGAAACCATGCGCCCGCAGGTTCTTCAGCGCCCGCACGATCGTATCGCGCGAGCGGCCCAGGCGGTCCATGATTGTGCTGATAGACGGCTCTAGCCGGCCGGTGCGGAAGTCGATGAGATTAACGAACAGCCGCAGCACGTCGAGCGCAATCGACCCTAACGGGCCGCTGCGCTCGCCCTTCTTCTCGCGCAAACCGACCTCGTTGTAGATTTCGGCCGCCCTCAAGATCGCCTGCACGTCCTTGCGCGTCGTCGCCTGCCAGATACGGCCCTCCGATCGCCCCTTGAAATAGCTGCGCCGGCGAACCGGCGTCGGGCACTTATCGGCCGGAGGAGGCAGGACCAGGCCAAGCGCAGCCTGTCCCGATCCGCGCCACGCGGCCCGGCGCTCCTGGGCGAGCGTGGAAAGCTGGCCGGCGTCTTCTTCGGAGAGTTGGCCGGCGCTGTAGCGCGTCCAGACCTCCCGCATGATTTCATCAAGCGCGTTCGCACGCGCGCAGCCAATCGCGGCCGCAATTTGCGTCCTCAACATCTGTCCTTCGTCCTTCCATTCGGAGGACATGACGGCGCGGACGGCGGACAAAGATTCCCCGTTCCCGGCGAGACTCACTCTTGCCGGGTGGTTCACTCTCGACTATGTTAGGGGCTGTTCAGGCGGTCCTAACATAGCCGTTTCCGAAATCCGAAAACCCCTTGCCGCTGCTAACGGCTAGGGGTTTTTCATTTCATGCCCTCGGGTGCTTTCTCGATATAAAACCTCAAAGCTTCTTCGATAATCGGCGCGCGACCAAGCTCGCCCCGCTGTTCCTTGATCTTGTCGATTTGCGCGAGAAGATCAGTCGGAACATACGTAGTCAGCGCGATACGACCGGCCGCAAGCTGCCGTGCCCGATGGGCGGCAACATCCTTCCGAATCTTTTCTGTATTGCGCTTCATGCTTAGCAGTAATGGGAGATTTGCCCGATTCTGCAACCCCGAATCTCCAAAGTGTAGAAACATCGCGCAAGTCGGATGCTCTGATGTGCAATCCAGGCAAGGCTTCAAGCCCGATTTGAAGTCGATTCAAGCGCCCGATAGAGGGTTGCGCGATGCACGCCCAGGAGCCGGGCAACTTCTGTAACCGGCTTCTTTTCCTCATTGATGAGCTGGCGCGCGTGCGCGATCTGCTCAACCGTGAGGGCAGGGGAGGGGCCGAAGCGAACGCCCCGCGCCTTCGCCGCGATCCGGCCGGCGCTCGTGCGCTCCACGATCAAGGCCCGCTCGAACTCGGCCATGCCGGCGAACACGGTCAACACCATGCGGCCGGCCGGCGTCGTCGTGTCGGCCCAAGGCTCGGCCAGCGAGCGCAGGCCAGCGCCGGCCTCTTTAATCCGCTCCGCGATCGCCAGAAGGTCGCCGGTCGATCGGGCGAGGCGGTCTAGCCGGGTGATCGTCACCACGTCGCCGGCGCGCAGATGGTCGAGCACCCGCGCCAGCTCGGGCCGGTCTCGCTTCGCCCCGGATGCCTTTTCCTCAAAGATGCGGATGCAGCCAGCCGCGCCAAGGGCGGCCCGCTGCTGGTCGAGGTCCTGGCCGCGCGTCGAGACGCGGGCATAGCCGATGAACACCCGGCCGGCGTCGGAATCTGATTGGCTAATCACGGCTCCCCCTGTCGCAAATCATGTTGCAGGTATTTTAGCACTTGCGACAAAGATATGCGACAGTGGTGCTTTCAGCTAAGGCTCTGAAACACAAGGGATTCAGACTTTCCTGCCAAAGTGCTGCTTAACTTAGGAGTTCTGCGACAACAGCCTCTCTAATAGAAAAGCCCGATCCGCTCGGTTTCTGGCTTGATCTCTTATTATTTTGCCGCAATATGGCAACGATCAACCGGACCCGCACCGCGGGTGGCCTTCTCCAAGCGCCTATCCCCTGGCAACCAGCTAGCTCCCTGCAACCATCTGACCAGATTGGTGCACCGTAAGCATTCCGATTGGACTCCTTCATGACAGCGTTCAACGCTTTGCGCACCTTTTCGTGTGACATGGCGGTCGGCGGCTTGATGGGGCGAGTTTTGGAGGTTCCTCCCCCCATCGTTGACGAACTCCAGTCCAAGCGCAACGCCGACGGGCGTCTTCGCCATTCGGCTCAATGAGGCGAAGCCCGCGTCGTTGACGAGAGTGGCTCCCCCGTCCCTTGATACTGTCCCCTATTGCCGGAAGCCGTCTGGCTGGCGGACCAAGCCTGGGCAGCCACCTGCACCGGGTCCCACGGACTGCTGAATGGTGGCGTATAGCTGAGGTCCATGTCGTTGAGCTGCTCGACGCTCGCATTCTGAAAAAGCGCCGCCGCAACGATATCGATCCGCTTGGAGATCTCCGCCTTTCGGTGACCGAGAATCTGTGCGCCGAGCAGCCGGCCGGTCTGGCGATCGCCGGTCATGCGGATGTGGAGAGTCACCGCGCCCGGGTAGTATGCCTTGTGGTCGTTTGCTTCCATTGGCACGGTCAGCGGATCGAAACCACCGTTCCGCGCTTCGTGATCCATGAGGCCCGTTCGGGCGATCGCAAGGTCGAAAACTTTGAGACTCTGGGTGCCGAGCGCGCCGGCGAACTCCCGGTCGCCACCCAGAGCATTCTCGCCGGCTATCCGACCCTGCTTGTGAGCGATGGTCCCGAGCGAAATATAGACCGGCTGGTCGAGGAGGCGATGATAGGTCTCCACGCAGTCGCCGGCGGCGAGCACATCGGGCAGGCTTGTTTGCATCCGGTGCGTGACGGCGATGGCGCCGCGCACCCCGAGTTCTGCGCCCGCTCGGCGGGCCAAATCGCTCGCCGGCCGCACACCAACCGCCAGGATCACCATATCCGCGGGGTGCTGGGTGCCCGCTGAGTCCGTCACCAACAAGCGCGGGCTCGTGCTGTCCCCGGACTGTTGTTCGATCCGAGTGGCGCTGAGGCCGGTCAGGACACGCACGCCATGCCGCCGCAGCTCGTCCCCGACCAGGACGCCAAGCGCCGGGTCCACCGTCGGAAGCACCGTTTCGGTGCGACTGAGCAGAGTTACCTCAAGACCTCGCTGGGTGAGCGCGTCGGCCATCTCGAGCCCGATGTAACCGGCGCCGATGAGCACCGCGGTCCGCGGCTCCCGCTCCGTCAGGTGCTTGTGAACCGCGAAGCTGTCATTCATCGTGTGCAGCAGGAACACACCGTCCAACTCGCTTCCAGGCAGCTCGGGACGCATCGGCGCCGCCCCCGTTGCCACGATCAGGCGATCATACCGGATCGTCTGCTCCGTTCCCGCGTGCTCGACCAAAACCGCTTTCCCCCGCGCGTCGATCGACCGTGCCGTATGCCCGCGCAAGATCCGTATTCCGGGAAACTCGGTGCGATGAGCGAGTTGGCGCCAATCAGGCGTTTCTCCGCTGAGATAATAAGGCAGTCCGCAGATGCTGAAGTTGGGATAGTCGTCCGCCAGCACGAGCGTGACTTCAGCACCCGGCTCGAGTTCGTGGGCGCGTAGCGCCGCGCTAATGCCGGCATCGCTGCCGCCGATGATGAGTAACTGCATAACAAACCTCCAAGAACATCATGACCGGACGGCAGGTATTGACCTTCCGCCGCGAACGAGATTGGTGCCTGCCGAGGCCGGCCTACCCACCGCCGACCACTGCAACGTCGCATGGCCGTTCTTGCCGTGGTTCGGCACGTGGTGGCCCATAGCTTATTTCGTATCTCTCCGATGTCTCGTTTCGCGCACCTCCCGCTTCGGCTGATATCTCAGACAACACTGAGTCTCATCGCCAGCGCAGCCAACGTGACGAAAAGCACCGGCACGGTCAGAACGATACCAACCTTGAAGTAGTAACCCCAAGTGATGGTCATGCCCTTGCGCGCCAATACATGCAGCCACAACAGCGTTGCCAGGGAGCCGATCGGCGTGATCTTCGGGCCGAGGTCACTACCGATCACGTTGGCGTAGATCATGGCCTCCTTCACCACGCCGGTTGAACTTGACGCATCGATGGACAGCGCTCCGACCAACACCGTCGGCATGTTGTTCATGACCGAGGACAAAAGAGCCGTGAGAATCCCGGTACCGAACGCGGCTCCCCACACTCCACCTTTGGCGAAAACATCAAGGAGCGCGGCAATCTGCTCGGTAAGACCCGCGTTGCGCAGGCCGTACACCACCAGATACATGCCCAGCGAGAAGATCACGATCTGCCATGGTGCCTCACGCAACACTTCGCGGGTGCTGATGACATGACCGCGTGCCGCCACGCCGAGAAGCAACAACGCGCCGACGGCCGCGACGGCGCTGACCGGCACCCCTAGTGGTTCAAGACCAAAAAAACCGATCAGCAGCAGTGCCAGCACCACCCACCCGACGCGGAAGGTCGCCAGGTCGTGAATGGCCTCACGCGGTTGTTTGAGCTGGGCCAAGTCGTATTGGGCGGGTATGCTCCGCCGGAAATAAAGCAACAGCACCGCCAAGGTAGCGGCGACCGCGGCGAAGTTTACCGGGACCATGATCATGGCGTATTCGTTGAAGCCGATCTTGAAGAAATCGGCCGAGACGATGTTCACCAGATTGGACACCACCAACGGCAAACTGGCCGTATCGGCGATGAAACCGGCGGCCATGACGAAGGCGAGTGTTGCCTTCTCGCTGAACCCCAGCGCCAGCAGCATTGCCATCACAATGGGCGTCAGGATCAGCGCGGCGCCGTCGTTGGCGAACAACGCTGCCACTGCCGCGCCGAGCAAGACGATGAGCGCAAACAACAAGCGGCCGCGGCCACCGCCCCACCGAGCGACGTGCAGTGCTGCCCATTCGAAGAACCCGGCCTCATCGAGGAGCAGGCTAATGATGATGACAGCGATGAAAGTGGCTGTCGCATTCCAAACGATGTCCCACACAATGGGCACATCGCTGAGATGCACGACACCCGCAGCAAGGGCGACAACGGCGCCAAGAATCGCGCTCCACCCGATGCCGAGGCCGCGCGGCTGCCAGATGACAAGGACGATGGTAACGAGGAAGATCAGCAGGGCAGCCAGCACGTCAGTTCTCTCTTTTCAACGGGTTTTCGAGTTCGTGCAGACGCCGTAGAAGGTCGATGCGCGAGACCACGCCAATCACCATGCCGGCCTCGATCACGGGCAGCGAAGTCAGGCCGTAGTCCGCCATCAGCCGTGCCGCCACCAATGGGTGATCATCCGGCGCAACGCTGTGCACCTCGTGCGTCATCACCTCGGCCGCGGTGCGGCCTTCGGCCTTGCCGGGCTGGGCGCCCTCGGGACCAAGAAAGGAAATCCAGAAGTTTTCTTTCCAAAGCGACTCGCGTGGCTCCAGCCGTTCGTCAGCTGCGCGGTGGATCAGATCCGCTGCGGTGACGACGCCGAGCAGGCGGCGGTTCTCGTCCACCACCGGCACGCCGTTGATGCGGTGGGCGAGGAGCAGCCCGGCGATGTCTTCGACCGGAGTTTCGGGGTGCACGACGACGGGATCGGAGGTCATCAGGTCTCGGATGAACATGACTGGCCTTCCCTATTGCTCGGCCAACGCCAGCAGGCGCTCGACCCCGACCGGCTCTTCGGTTTGGACCGGCACCAAAGCGACGCGCTTGGCGTGCTCTGTACGCACGGCCTCGATCTGCGCCAGTTCGTGACCGGCGCGCTGCTTCAGCAAAGGCGCCTCGGTCTCGCCAGCAGCCAGGCTGTTGTTGATCACCCAGGCCCATGGCTCGATCCCGGCGCGACGCAGATCGTCCTGCAAGCGCGCGGCCTCCAGGACCGGGGTGGTCTCGGCCAGCGTCACGACCATGACCTTGGTGCGCGCCGGATCCTGCAACTGCATCATCGGCGTGGTGTAATGCGCCTTGCCCTCCATGTGGCGGGCGACCTCCCGGTGATAGGCCCCCGTGGCGTCGAGCAGCAGCAGCGTGTGACCGGTCGGCGCGGTGTCCATCACCACGAATTTCTTGTCGGCCTCGCGGATGATGCGCGAGAACGCCTGGAACACCGCAATCTCCTCGGTGCAGGGCGAGCGCAGATCCTCTTCCAGCATCGCGCGGCCCTCAGCGTCGAGGTCCTGGCCCTTGGTGGCGAGAACATGCTGCCGATAGCGCTCGGTCTCAGCGCGCGGATCGATGCGGCTGACCTCCAAATTATCCAGCGATCCAGCCAGCGTGTCCGACAGATGCGCGGCCGGATCGGAAGTGGTCAGATGCACGGGCAAGCCGCGCTTGGCCAGCCCGACGGCCACGGCCGCCGCCAGTGTGGTTTTGCCGACGCCGCCCTTTCCCATCATCATGATGAGGCCGTGGCCATTAGCGGCCAGTTCATCGACAAGCACAGCGAGGCTGGGTAGATTCGCTGGAGTTGCGCGGATTTCCGGGGCGACCGCGCCCGCATCGTCCGCAGCGTTGAAAAGACGTCTCAGCGCCTCGACGCCGACCATGTTGAAAGCCTTGAGCGGCAACTGGTCGAGCGGCAACTGGCGCAACGCAGCCGGTATCTCGGCGATGGCTGCCTGCTCGCGACGATAGACGGCAGCCGCCAGCATGTCGTGCTCGGCTTCGACTGCCGGCAAGACGCCGTTGATAACCAGGTGCTGCTTGGACAGGCCGATTTCGGCCAATTCCGCATGCGTGCGCGCGACTTCGTCCAGGGTGGACTTCTGAGCACGCGCGACCAGGACCAGGCGCGTGCGAGCAGGATCGGACAATGCCTGCACGGCCTCCGCGTAACGCTGCCTCTGCTTGTCCAGGCCGGTCAGCGGCCCCAGGCATGAGGCGCCGTCCGGGTTCTTGTCGATGAAGCCGCTCCAGGCGCCCGGCAATTGCAGCAGGCGGATGGTGTGACCCGAGGGCGCCGTGTCGAACACGATGTGGTCGTATTGTTCGACCAGTTCGGAATCCGTCAGCAGCGCTGTGAATTCGTCGAAGGCAGCGATTTCCGTGGTACAGGCCCCGGACAGTTGCTCTTCCATTCCCTTGATGACATCAGCGGGGAGTGCTGCGCGAACCGGCTCGATCACGCGGTCGCGGTATTGCTGCGCCGCCGCCTGCGGGTCGATCTCGAGCGCCGATAGGCCACGCACGGTGTCGATTGCAGTTATCTTGTTGCCGATGGTCCGGCCGAACACCTGACCGACGTTGGAGGCCGGATCGGTGCTGACCAGCAGGACCTGCTTGCCCTGTTCGGCTAAGTGGATCGCCGTCGCGCAGGACAGCGAGGTCTTGCCGACGCCGCCCTTGCCGGTGAAAAAAATGAACTTCGGTGCGTCGCTAAGAAACTTCATGATGTCCTCCTTCAGCAGCAGCCGGTGCGTGGAGCGCAACTGCCGGGCGCGGGCGGGACCGAGGCCGGTGCTTCCGGAGCGACCCCCAGCCAGCGCGCGAGCTCGGCGCGCTGCGGATAGCGCCCCGCCAGCGCAACCTCGTCATCGACGAGAACGAGGGGCAGCGCGTCCTGCCCGGAACGGTCCAGGAAGCCCTTGACAGCAGCGTTGTCGACAAAGGCCATCGGCTGTTGGCTCAGGTTGAACCGCTCGATCCTGGCCCCCTGCTGCCTGGCCCACTCCAGATCGGCTGCAAAGGTCACCAACTGCTGGTCGACATCGACGCCGCACACGCCGGTGCTGCAGCACATGGCCGGGTCGAAAACCTTGATCTCGGGACTACGCATGGCTATCTCCTCTTGGTAAACGTTTATCGTCGATTGACGATGACTATGGCAGAGCTTGACGCCCTCCAGGTCAATTGAAGTCGGAATGCTAGAACTTGGATTTGGCGGCTCGTGGGCCCGCGACCACGTCGAGAAACTGTCTCAGCGGTGCGAGCGCAATCGGGTTGAGCGAGTAGCAGACCCTCGGGCGCTCGATCTCCCCGGTGATGATCCCGGCCGCCTTCAAGATGCGCAGGTGCTCGGAGGTCGTCGACTGCGCCAATCCGATTTCTTCGACGATGTCACAACCCACGCAGGTCTGCCGAGCCTCCAGCATGCGGATGATGGCGATCCGGGCCGGATGTCCGAGGGCTTTGGCGAGGACAGCCAAGGTGAGCGAGTCGTCGGGCTCGTCGGCGTAACGGGCATTAGCGGACATCGAATTTTATCTCTATCGTTCATCGTCGAAAGGCTATATAGAGGGCGCAGATCAACTTGGCAAGGGCCCTCATGCAAGCGACGCGTCTATTCCTAGTGACAGCGGCTATGCCGGCTGTTCCGTTTCTGGTGATGGCGGGTCTTTACCACGTTAGCACGGCAGCGCTCCTTGTCGCGCTCGGCCTGTCTGTCGCTCAGGGCCTCTTTCCGATCGCCGGCGTGACCATGATGGAGCATCTTGGCTGGCGCACCGCCTGGATGATCAATGCCGTCATCGTCGGCGTAGCAGTCGCTCTGCTGTTTCTGCCGCGTTTAGGCGACAAGGCCATTCGCAACCGCAAGGACAGGTCAAACGATATTTCATCCACAAAACCGCTGTAGCGCGATCGTCGTCTTTTGCTGACCTTCCCGGCAATGCGGGCAGGCCCGTTCATCGTGACGGGATTATTCTTCCATCATACGCGGCTTGCCGAACAAAAAGGATGGGATATTTCCTTTGTGGCGGGGAGCTTCGCCGCCTTCGCCGTAGTGCAGGCCCTGGCTTATTGTCATCGGTCCATTATTGATCCGGCTTGGGTGATCTTGAAATCGAGGGCATTCGATCCAGTTTGGCGGGATGAAACATGTCGACATGCGCAAGCTGCCCGCAGCAGCGCAAGAGGAGCGCCGCCCGCAGGTCATCGGCCTGCGGGAGAGCGGTCTGACGTATGAGGCCATTGCCGCGCAGGTGGGCCTGATGCGTTGGCGAGGCCGGATGCTCGGCGCGGCCACCAAGCTCAAGATGGTCCTCGGCATGCTTCTTATCGTGGCGGGCGTGATGACGCTTTCCGGTTTGGATCGCGTTGTTCAAACCGTATTGGAGCAAGCACTTCCAGATTGGTTTTTGGCCGTGACCACCCGAATCTAGCCGGTGTCATCACCGGCTAGCACCTTTGATTCCGGAGCGCCAAGTTTCGGAATCAACCGCATGTAGATCAATTCGCTTATCAGCTCGACCAGTGTTTGCGTGACGATGATCGCCGGCAGGATCGGCACCGCACCCGGCACGGCGAAAGCGAGCGGCAACACTACGAGCGAATTTCTGGTGGCGGCGCTGAACGCGATCGCGCGGCCTGCCGCTGCCTCAAGGCCGAACAGCCGGCCGACGCTCCAACCGATCAAGGGCGCGAGGATCGCGAAGGCGATATAGACCGGCACCACGCGCAGCGCGCCGTCGATTGCCGGGCCGAGCTGCGGGACCACGGCTGCGATGACGACAAACAGAACGAGCGCGGTGGCCGGGACAGGCAAGAGCCCGAGGACCGTTGCGGCGCGCTCCCCCGTTCGGTTGCGGCTTGCCCATATCTGCACGAGCGCAGCCAGTATGAGGGGAACCGCAATTAGCCAGACAAAGGCATGCACGAACGGCCCCATTTGCACGAGGTTCGCCGCATCGGCCCCGAGAAAGAACCCGAGATAGACCGGCAACAGCATCATTTGCAGGATGAGCAGTGCCGGCGTTGACGCCAAAAGGAGCCGCGCGTCGGCGCGGCCTAAGTGCGAGAACGTCACAACGTAGTCGATGCAGGGCGTAAGCAGCACGAACAGGACGCCAAGCCGCAACATCGGTTCGGCCGGCAAAAACTGAATAAGGCCGGCAACGAAGATCGGCACCACCACGAAATTTGTAACGAGTAGCGCCGCAAGGAACCGGACGCGCGCGAAGGCTCGCCCAAGGTCGGCAAGAGGAACCTGTAGAAAGGTGACGAACAGCATCAATGCGAGCGCCGGATTGACGGCGCTCTCTAGCGCTGTCGTCCCCGGAACAAGCAAGGCGACTATTGCGGCCAGAACGACCGCGCCGAAATAGATTTTGACCTGCTGTGTTTCGAAAAACGCTCGAAGGTGATCTAAACTTTTCAAACCCTTATCCTTTTATCGTTCCTGACCGGAAGGCACTGCCACGGTGACCGTGCAACGTTGTTCTTTCTTCGCCTTGGCGGCCGCCTCGGCGCACGCCGCAAGTGCCTCCTGATTGGCGCGCACAAGATTGCTGGCCTCGACCAGGTTGCGCCAGCCTCCTGGGCTTCCCGACTGCATGAGCGAGATTCCCGCATTCCAGCGGTCGGCGTTCATGGCGGTTGAGGCTACGGCCATATCGACCGATCCGGGCAGAACGCGCGGAAGGAACAACGTCAACAGCACGCCGGCGACCAGGCCGACCGTGCCCCCGCCCCAAAGCCACCAATCCTGTTCCCGCCGAAGGCGGGCGGCCCTGACGAAATCGCGAAGATCGCCCGTCACGCGCTCGAGGGCCTGTCCTCGAGCTTCGATCGTGCGAGCGGCGCTCTCCGAAACCCGATCGCCGGCGTTCTCGAGCGCGCGGGCGTAATGATCGGGACCATTCCTGAGCGCCGGCAATTTCTGCAAGGCTTCGAGGTGCTGGCCGATGACAGCGACCTGTTTGACCATTCGGCCAAGCTCCGGGCCGTAATCGGGCGGCTGCTGGATTTTCTCAAATTCCTCGAACGCCGCTTCTACCCCCTTGCGGATGACGGTCATCTCGCCGCCAACGTCGCGCGTCAGCTTCTCGACAGATCGCCGCAACGCATCGAAAGCCTGGGCCGGGTCGCTGCCTGCGTCCTGCTCGTCTCGTTCCGTACCCTCGCTCTCGTCCGCCATGGCGTCTCCTATCGTTCCATCCCGAGATTCTGGCTCCGGCCGCGTGCAAGGCTCTGCTCCATGTTGCGGGCAAGGCTTTCGCTCTGCCGCACATGACCGATACCCAAGTCCTGACTCCGGTTGCGCAGGATCGATTCAACCTGCGGATCGCGCTCAAGGCTCTTTGTCATGCCGCGCATTTGACCTTCGACCTGCCCGCGCGCCTCGTCGTGTCTCCAGCCGCGAAGCTCCTGACGTTCGCCCTGTAGCTCCTGCCAGCGCTGCACAAACCGTTCGGCCCTGACGTTAGGGTCCGCCAGTGCGGTGCGCTCCCGGTCCATGCCGGCGCTGAGCTGCCCGACACGCTCGCGGCCGGAAAGCTCCTGCATGGCAGCCCGCGCCTCCGGATCATGCTGCAAGGCCGACACCATCAGCGCCGACGCTCCCGGCCGCGCCTGGTCGAGCTGCTGCCCCGCAAGACGCACCTCCTGCTTCTGCGTCTCAAGGATAGGCAAGCCCTCGCGGTGATTTCGCTCGGCCGCGTCATAGGCGCGCGCATAGCGGTCTATGGCACGCTCCATCTCGGACGGTCGCCGCAAGCGCTCGGCCTGCCGATCGGGCGCCAACGCCTCCCCCACGCGCTCCCCTCTTTCCGGCTTCGCCTGACCGGTTGAGGCGGCATTGAGCTTGAGGCCGTCGAACATACCGCGCCGGGGAGTCTCGGCTCTCTCTGGCCGCTCTTGGGCCGTCTCGGCGCGGTCTTGCTGCGGCCCTTCTGCCGCCGCGCCGCGCCCGAGTTTCAGGCCGTCGAACATGCCTCGGCGCGGTCGCTGCTGGCGATCGTCCCCATGGTCCTGAATACGATCCTGTGCGAGATCCTTGGGAAGCGAAGAAACTTGACGTGGATCCTCGCCCACTTTTTCGGCCTCGATACTTGGCCGCTGCGCCTGACGTTCGGCCCGGGTTTGCTCCTGCGTCGGCTCCCTGTCCGGACGTAGCTCGATCTCGCTGCGGACACCCATCTGCTCCGCAATCCCGCGCCGCTCGGCAAAATCGCGTGTGTAGTCGAGCGTCGTTTCCTTCACGCCCGAGCGGCTGAGCCGGTTTTCAAGTTGGGCGTAGGCCAGTTCGCCGCCTTCATGCACCTTCCACGCATTGCGCTCGGCTGTGGTGCCATCTGGAAGCCGCACCGTTTCCGAGCCGCGATGCTCAAGGCCGATCCTGTCCCCGATCTCCGGCTTTGCCTCGGCCATCGCTCGACCGAGATCGACGCCCCAAACCGTATGTTTCTGGCCGCGATCGTTCTCCAGCGTCACGAAATAGCTGTCGCGGTTCTTCGGGTCATGCTGATAGGGCGCGGTCCCGTGCTCGACCAGGCGACCCGCATTGCGATCGGCAAACTCGTCTTGTGCCGCATAGAGCTGCGCGCCGTCGCGATGCCGGGTCATGGCGACATAGGTCAGATGCCGGTCCATCGTGCCCGACGCCATCACAAAGGCGCGGTCCACCGTCGCGCCCTGGTTCTTGTGAATCGTCGTCGCATAACCGTGGTCGATGGCGCGATAATCATTTGTCGATATACTGACGCTGCGCGCATCCTCCCGAGACCGCACCGCGCCGTCGAGCCGCGCGGTCAAACGACCCGGCTCGACGGACTCGACCGTGCCAAGCATCCCGTTCTTGACGCCAAGATCGCGGTCATTCTCCAGAAACACGATACGGTCGCCGGGCGCGAACTCGCGCTTGCCGTCATTGGTCTGGAATGCCAGCTCTCCACCTTCCTCGCCGCGTCCCAGCCGATGGCTGTCCTGCAGGGCCGATCTGATCGCGTCGTTGATGGCGCGAACATCGGCCCGGCGATGCGCCATCGCAACGCGCGTGCCGTCTGGCCGCTCGTCGCGATCGGCAAGGTAGTCCCGCACGATCTCGCCGCGCGCCTCGTCCCGCGTTTCGCTAAGCCAAATGTTCCCATTATCCCGGTAGGCGGCCAAGCCCTCGGCCGTCCGGTGCGTGGCGAAGTCAACGGACGCCTCCCGCTGCCAGTCCACGCGCTGCCGGCGAATCTCCGAAAGCTCGGCATGGCCGATTTGCTCGGCAATGGCGCGGAACGGTGCGCCGGCCCCGATCGCCTGGAGCTGTTCATGATCACCAACGAGCACGATCTTCGCCCCACGCTGCTCGGCCTCGTTGATGAACCGGGAGAGCTGCCGGCTTCCGATCATACCCGCCTCGTCGATGACGAACACGTCGCCGCGGTTAAGTCGGCCGCGGTCGGGATTGGTGTCGCCACGCGACTGCCAGCGATATTCGTACGACGCGAGCGTGCGGCTCTGGATGCCGGAACTTTCCTCCAACCCCTCGGCCGCCTTGCCCGACAAGGCCGCGCCGTGAACCGTATAACCCTGCGCCTCCCATGCCTCGCGCGCCGCCGCGAGCATCGTGCTTTTGCCTGCGCCGGCATAGCCGACAACCGCCGCGATCCGCTCTGGCCCGGTGATATGCTCGATCGCGCGGCGCTGCTCGTCCGAAAGCCTTGCAGAATCGTCGCCAGCACTTGCCCGAATGGCCGCATCCTGCTCTTCTATCGCTCGATCGACATGATGCCGATCAACGCCATGGCTCCGAGCATGTTTCATGCCCTCCGCGCGGTCGGCCATGGCGCTTTCGATCCCGACCATTTCGCGGGTCGAATATCGCGCAAGCTCGATCTCGCCTGTCTCGGGGTCCGACCGCTCCCCCTGCAACTCCACCAGGGAAGGCGATGCCATGACAGTCGCAAAAGCGTTCTGGAAACTCTGCGGATCATCGTTGATGTAGCGATGCAACGTCCGCGCAATATCGTGCCGATCGAACACGCTCCTTTCGTTCGTGACGATAGAAAGAACCTGCTCCGGCTTTTCCCGGATCAGCTCCGCATTCCGCTGCGCCGCCTCCGCATCAAGCCGGGTGCGCGACACGTCCAGCCCGCGCCGCTGCATCTGCGTGGCATGCACGCCCATATGCTCGGTCGGCTCAAGCTCAAGTCCGCGTTCCTGATGCGAACGATGGTCAACGCGGATATCAAGCCCAGCCATTGCCAGATGCTCGTTCGCATGATGCTCCCACGACTGCCTGATATCGCGGAGTTGCATTTGCGTCGTGGGCAACCCCTCTTTCAGCAGGCGCACATTCTTCCACTCGATATGCGTTTTCTCGCCAAGCCCTTCCTCTGTGACCTGCCGCGTCGTCATCAAAAGGTGTGCATGATGGTTCCGAACGTCACTTGCCGAATGCGGCGTATGGATCGCGAAATCGACCGCCCCGCCATAACGGTTCGCCAAATCCTGGGCGAACGCCCGCGTCAACTCAAGCCGCTGTTCGGCTGTCAGCTCGTGCGGTAGCCCGATCTCGATTTCACGAGCGACACGCGCGTCTTTCCGATTTTCGGCAAACTCCGCAGCGTTCCAAAGCGCCTGACGGTCCTTTGCCCATTCCGCATTCACGCCATCGGGAAGCACAATCTCAGTGTGCTCAACACCTTGCTTGCGGGAAAAGTCATGAGTGAGGCCATCGCGTTCGTTCGTCAGGCGCTCACCGGCGCGATAGGCAGCAGAGGCAACGGCACTTCTGCCGCTGCTTCGCGATATCGGCTTCATGCTCGCATGATAGATCGCCAAATGCCGCCTGCCCTTCTCCGATCCGCGATCGGCGCAACTGACTTGCGAAGCAAGTCGTAAGTGCGCCCTTATCAACTCAATCACTTCGTTCGTTCGTCGCTCGGTGTGGTGCTTGCGGAACAGTCGATGCAGAGGAACTGAGACCAGAATTGTGCGGCAAAACCGCCAAAAATTCAAGCGCAACAGGCGAACACTGGAAAAGACGGCCGGGGATGATAGTCTTGGCTAGCAACCGGAAAGGGAGAATGTGACATGGCGCGCAAATCCATCGAAGAACGTCTAGCTCAACTGGATGCGCAACGCGCCAGCCTGAAAGCACGGCTTGGCAAACAGGAGCGTGCTAACGATACCCGCCGCAAGGTTCTGCTCGGTGCGCTCGTCCTGCATCGCCTCGAAGGCGGAAAGGACGACTTTTCGCGGAACCTGGGCGACTGGTTGCGCCGCGAGCTGCCCGGCTTCCTGACGCGCGACGGGGACAAGGAACTCTTTGCCGACCTGATCGGCGCGACGACAACCGGACAAACGGCGGGGAGCACCAGGGAGACTGGATCGTGAATCGGGCAACGCTTGCCTGGGCCGCATTCAAGAACATGCTGCGCGCTGCTACCCGCGATCCGCTATGGGCGTTCGTCGCGCTGATCGCCCTGCCCTTCCGTATCTGGCAAACGCTGCTGGTCGTCCTGTTTATCCTTATCGTCGCGCTGTTCGTGATCGGCTTTGGCGGCCGGTTCTTTCTTGAACAATGGGGCTTCGGTCCCGGTAGTGTTCCCTTTATCGCGCTCGATCTGGTCACGCTCCTGGTGCTGGCTGCGATCGCCTTCCGCTTCATCACCAACCCGCTGATTATCCATTTCGGGGACATGGAAGGCGAAACCCACGGCTCGGCCCGCTTCGCCACGAATAAGGAAGTCGCCCCCCTCACCCGCGCCGATACCGGCCTGCTGATCGGCCGTGACGCCAAGACGAAAAGGCTGCTGCGCTATGACGGCCCGGCCCATCTGCTGACGATGGCACCGACCAGAACCGGCAAGGGCGTGGGAACCATCATCCCGAATCTGCTGACCGCCGACCGCTCCATGATCTGCATCGATCCCAAAGGTGAGAATGCCAGGATCGCCGGCCGCGCCCGCCAGAAGTTCGGACCGGTCCATATTCTCGACCCCTTCGGCGTCACCGGCCTGCCTTCGGCCGCCTTCAATCCACTCGACCAGCTCGACCCGGCCGGCCTCGATGTCGCGGAAGATGCAAGCACCCTGGCCGACGCTCTCGTGTTCGATGAGCCGGGCATGGCCGGGGAGGCCCATTGGAACGAGGAAGCCAAGGCGCTGATTGGCGGCCTGATCCTCCATATCGTCGCCCAGGAGCCGCGTGAGCGCCGAAACCTCGCCACCCTGCGCGAAAGCCTCACTCTCGCCCCGGAAATCTTCGCCGCACTCCTGAAGGAAATGCAGGCGTCACCCGAAGCGGCCGGCCTGGTCGCCCGCGCCGCAAATCGTCATCTCGGAAAATCCGACCGGGAAGCCGCCGGCGTCCTGTCGGCCACACAGCGCCATACCCATTTCCTCGATTCGCCCCGCATGACAGCCGTACTCGGCCGCTCCGATTTCCGCTTTGCCGATCTCAAGCGCCGCAGCGTCTCCGTTTTCCTCGTCCTGCCGCCCGATCGCCTTTCGACCTATTCACGCTGGCTGCGCCTGCTCGTCGCGCAAAGCCTCACCGACATGGCCCGCGATCCCGGCAAGCCCGCCGTTCCGGTTCTCTATCTGCTGGACGAGTTCGCCGCCCTCGGGCACCTGGCCCCCATCGAGCGCGCAATGGGCCTCATGGCCGGCTACGGCGTCCAGCTCTGGCCGATCCTGCAGGACGTTCACCAGCTCCGCGCCACTTACGGCCAGCGCGCCGGCACCTTCCTGTCAAACGCCGGCGTCCTACAGGTCTTCGGCGTCAACGATCACGACAGCGCCCGACTTGTCTCCGATCTCCTTGGGCAGGAAACCGTTGTGTTCCAGACCATGAGCCGGGCGCTCGATTCCGATAAATCCGGCATTTCCTACGGCGAGCAACACACCGCCCGCCCGCTGCTGACCCCGGATGAGGTCCGCAACCTGCCGCAGAATCTCGAATTGCTGTTCCTGGCCGGGCAACGGCCGATCGTTGCCGGCAAGCTCGCCTATTACGCCGATGCAGAGTTCAAAGGGCTGTTCGACCAGGCATGAAGGATGAAACCATGACCGATACTGACGCACCCGAATGGCCCGATCCCACCGACAAGGCTCATGCCGTCGAACAAGCCAAGCAACTCCGCGACCAGGCCGCCAAGGGCGGCTTGCGGTTTGAAGCCTATTTGCCGCCGTCGCTGGCGCTATGGCTGCTCGACAGGATCGAGCGCGGGCAATTCCTCGATCCGTCCGAAGCCGTGTTCGTGACCTTGGGCGAGCATAAGGAGCTGGAACCCCATGCCGATCTGCGCCGGGAACTGCTCAAGCGCAGCATACAGCCGGCCGCCGATGATCCACGGCCAGGTATTTCGGGCGAGGAAATGAAAGCCCTGCTGCGCGAGAAGCGCAAAGCCCCCCTGCCCGAGCCGGCCAGATGGGAAAAGCGGTCCCGGCGCTGACGCACCGGGGCTTTGTCACTGGCGGCCCTCCGGCTCACTACAGCGCGACGTGGGGGCGCGTTCGCCTCCGGGCCGGTCGCGGGGTTGCGCCTATGCGGCCTCGGCAATATCGAGCCTCACCGCAAGCCCGGCCTGGGTGGCAAGATTAATCAGCGTATCGAGGCTGAAATTCGTGATCCGGCCGCGCAGCAGGTCGTTAAGCCGGGGCTGCGTGATCCCGAGACGCCGTGCCGCTTCGGCCTGGGTGACGCCCCAACTCCGTACCCGCTGCTCAACGGCAATCAACAGATTGGAACGCATGGTCATGTTCGCGGCCTCGGCCGGCGTATCTTCCAGTGCATCCCATACATTCGCAAAGCTCTGACGTTCCATTGTCACGCCTCCGCTAGATTTGCCGCAACCGGGTCGCGGCTAGGTCCAAATCTCGTTTCGCCGTCTGCTGCGTCTTCTTCTGAAAGGCGTGCAGCACATAGACGGCATCCTCTATCTTGGCGATGTAGAGCACCCGGAAGGCTCCGGCCTCGTCACGGATGCGGATTTCCCGCACCCCCTGCCCTACACTCGCCATCGGCTTCCAGTCGCTCGGTTCAAAACCCTGCTGAACCTTGTGAAGCTGGACACCGGCCTCTTTCCGCGCCGTCTCGGGAAACTCCCGCAACTGCTCAAGGGAATCCCCAAGAAATTCGAGCCGCTTCATGTCAGCCATGAACCCTTTATATCAAAGTTTGTATAAACGAACAAGCGAAACCGTTACTGCTCGCCTTCGCCAAGTGCGCTCATTGCTCGTTCGATCGTCTCGGCAAGCGTGATCTCGTGGCGGTCCGCATAGGCATAGATCGCCTCGATAGTGTCGGCCCGTAGCCGGGTTGCGAACTGCTCCGTGCGGCCTGTCTTGCGCCGCGTGCGGCGCTGGGGTCGCCCAGGAGAAGACGGGAATAGCTCGGCGGCTTTCGGAGTTTCGCGGAAGCCCGCAGCGCGTGCGGCCGCTTTGACCGCGTTCGGATCGACGGGCGGCACTGGCGGCGTGTTGAGTTCATCGCCAAAGTCGAGCGTCGCGCGTTTCTTGTCGTCGCCGGTCATGCTGCGGTCCCTCCCCTAATGGCGTTGATGACGGCTTGCGCGTATTCGCGGGCGTTTTCTTTGGCTGTCTCCAGCCCCGACACATCGGCCGCTTCCAGCTCGTGCAGCGTGCCGCCCAGGGAAAACA
>NZ_WBWA01000043.1 GCF_008932295.1 Brucella tritici
CTCTAAACGGATACGTGTGAAGAGCCGCCCAGTCTTCCTTTCCTCGTTCGATCTGAACAGGGCACGCGACCTAAAAATGTCGCATCTCTATCTTGCCCATCTGTCGCATCTGTATATTGCTGTTATAAGCATCAATCAGATAATATGTATTATGGAACCAACAGATACTGATCCGGTCCGGAATTTGAGAACCCTTTGACGCACAGCTTATTCACAGGATCGCCCGGAAAACGACGAATGTAATTTTCCGCGAATCGGACCGGTTTCTCATCCATTTTCACCTGACATTCAAACGTCGCAAATCGCGGAAATTGCGGCGTTTTCCTGGCGAACCCGGCCAACGGACCGGTCTTGTAAATGGGATGAAAATCGATCATTCCGTACCAGAAAACAGGCACCGAAATCGCTCGAGAAAACGTGAATACATTAATTAAGTCAAAGCGTTGATAAGTTCTCTTGCAAGTGGCGTGCTTATCCATAAGATGCGGGACATTTCAAAAATTTCAAAGGAGGGGTTCTCAAATGTATCGTAAATTTCTACTGACAGGTGTGTGTCTTCTGGCGTTGGCTGGCGCTGCTTCGGCTGAAGTCGTTCTCAATCGCGGCAATGACACTGATCCGGCGACACTGGACCATCATCGCACCTCGACGGTGGCTGAAGGCAACGTCATGCGCGACTTGTATGACGGCCTGACAATTCAGAACGCAAACGGCGAAGCAGTGCCGGGCGTAGCGAAATCCTGGGATGTTTCCGAAGACGGCACGGTCTACACTTTCCATCTGCGCGATGACGCCAAATGGTCGAACGGCGATCCGGTCACAGCCGGTGACTTCCAGTTCACCTTTCGTCGCCTGATGGACCCGAAGACAGCCGCCGGTTATGCCAGCATGCTGTTCATCATCAAGAACGCCGAAGATATTGCCGGTGGCAAGAAGCCGACTGACCAGCTCGGCGTCGAAGCCGTCGATGACCATACGCTCAAGATCACGTTGAACGCCCCTGCTCCGTATTTCCTTGAGCTTCTGACCCACCAGACCGGCTTCCCGATGAATCAGAAAAGCGTCGAGGCCAATGGCGACAAGTTCACCACGCCCGGCAAGATGGTGACGAACGGCGCCTATATGCTGGAAAGCTTCACCCCGAACGACAAGATCGTGATGAAGAAGAATCCGTATTATTATGAAGCGGATCAGGTGAAGATCGATACGGTCAACTGGATACCGTTCGAGGATCGCGCAAGCTGCATGCGCCGTTTCGAGGCGAAGGAAGTGCAGATCTGCTCCGACGTTCCGGCCGAGCAGATGGACTATGTGAAGAAGAACCTTTCCAAGGAATTCCGCATGGCGCCTTATCTCGGCGTCTATTATCTGCCGGTAAAAGGCAAGACCGCAGACAGCAAACTGAAGGACCCGCGCGTTCGTCAGGCGATTTCCATGGCCATCGACCGTGATTTCATTGCCGATCAGGTCTGGCAGGGCACCATGCTGCCGGGCTATTCGATGGTTCCTCCGGGCATCGCCAATTATGTGAAGGACGCGCCGAAGCTGAACTATTCCGACGACATGCTGGAGCGCGAAGACAAGGCCAAGGAACTGTTGAAGGAGGCTGGCGTCGAACCGAACACGCTTTCGATCGAACTGCTTTATAACACCTCGGAAAACAACAAGAACACCATGGCTGCCATCGCCGATCAGCTCGGTAATATCGGCGTCAAGGCTTCTCTCAACGAAACGGAAGGTGCGACCTACTTCAACTTCATGCGCGACGACGGTCCATTTGACATCGCCCGTGCAGGCTGGATCGGTGACTATAACGATCCTCAGAACTTCCTGTTCATCAGCCAGAGCAATGTGAGCTTCAATTATTCCAAGGTGAAGAACGCCGATTACGATGCGTTGATGGCGAAGGCCGAAAAGATCCTCGATCTCAACGAGCGTGCCAAGACACTGGCAGAAGCCGAACAGGTAAAGCTCGATGAGATGAGCAATATCCCGATCCTCTATTATTCGTCACGCGCACTTGTTTCGGACAAGATCGACGGTTGGAACGACAACCTGATGGATAGCCACAAGACCCGCTGGCTTTCGTTTAAACAATAAATTTTCAGCTTGGGCTGCGCTTCTCGGCGCGGCCCTTTTTCTTCCGGCTGTTCCGGAGTGCCCTCTTTTGTCGGGGCAAACGTTTTCTAAAAAGCATATGGGAGTTTTTACAATGGTTCGCGGATTCCTGATGACAGGCATTTGCCTGATGGCGCTCAGCGGCGCTGCGTCGGCAGAAACAGTGCTCAACCGGGGTAACGATACCGATCCCGCCACGCTGGACCAGCACCACACGACCACCGTTTCGGAAAACCGTGTGCTACGCGACCTTTATGAAGGTTTGCTCGCGCAGAACGAGAAGGGCGAAGCCATCCCCGGCGCGGCTGCATCGTGGGATATTTCCGGAGACGGTCTCACCTACACATTCCATATGCGCGAAAATGCCAAATGGTCGAATGGCGATCCCGTCACTGCGGGCGATTTCGAGTTTTCCTTCCGCCGTATCATGGACCCGAAGACGGCTGCCGGTTACGCCAGCGTCCTCTATGCTATCAAGAATGCCGAGGAAGTTGCCACCGGCAAGATGCCGGTCGATCAGCTTGGCGTGAAGGCGCTTGACGACAAGACCCTTCAGATAGACCTCAAGAACCCTGCCCCTTATTTCCTTGAGCTTCTCACGCACCAGACGGGATTTCCGGTCAACAAGAAGGCTGTCGAGAAGTTCGGCGACAAGTTTACCCTGCCCGGCAATATGGTGACCAATGGCGCCTACACGCTTGTCGGTTTCACTCCCAATGACAAGATCTCCATGAAGAAGAACCCGAATTACTGGGACGCTTCCAATGTGAAGATCGATGCGGTCAACTGGATACCGTTTGAAGACCGGGCAAGCTGCATGCGCCGCTTCGAGGCGAAGGAAGTCGACATCTGTTCCGATGTTCCTGCCGAACAGATGGATTATGTGAAGAAGAACCTCGGCAGCCAGTTCCGCCTCGCTCCCTATCTCGGTATCTATTATGTCGACATCAAAGGCGAGCCATCGAGTAAGCTGCGCGATCCGCGCGTGCGTCGGGCCATATCGATGGCCGTCGATCGCGAGTTCCTGGCCAATGAGGTCTGGCGCGGCGTGATGTTGCCAGCGAGTTCCATGGTGCCGCCCGGCATTGCAAATTACGTCAAGGATGCGCCGAAGCTGGATTTCGCCGACGAGGATGTGCTGGACCGCGAGGACAAGGCCAAGGAACTGTTACAGGAAGCCGGTGTCCAGCCGGGCAGCCTTTCTGTGACCCTGCGTTACAACACCTCGGAAAACCACAAGAATACCATGGCGGCGCTTGCCAATATGCTGGGTAATATCGGCATCAAGGCAACGCTCAACGAGGTCGAAGGCGCTACCTTCTATAACTACCTTCAGGAAAAGGGGATGTTTGACATCACCCGCGACGGCTGGATCGGCGATTACAACGATCCGAATTCGTTCCTGGAGCTTTATACCACCGGCAATTACTTCAATTATGCCGAATGGTCGAACAAGGATTACGACGCGCTGATGGCGAAATCCGCAACCACGACCGATCTCAAAGAGCGGGCAAAAATCCTCGCTGAAGCAGAGAAGATACTGCTCGGCGACGGGGCTGTCGTGCCCCTGATGTATTATTCATCCACCGCTCTCGTTGCCGACCGTGTTCAGGGTTATGAAGACAACCTCATGAATTCGCACGGCACGCGTTGGTTATCGACAAAGAATTAAAAACAAAAATGAAACACGCCCTTAGTGGGATTTGCCGGATCGTTTGAAAGCGATCCGGCAAAGAAGGGAAAAGAACATGCTGGGCTATACGCTCCGACGATTGGGTAGTGCGATACCCACGATATTCATCATCATCACGCTGACATTCTTTCTGATCCGGCTCGCGCCCGGCGGACCTTTCGACCTTGAAAGGCCGATTGATCCGCTGATCCTGGAGAACCTCAAGAAAGCCTATAATATGGATGCGCCGCTGTGGCAGCAGTATCTGATTTATCTGGGCAATCTTCTGCACGGCGATCTTGGACCAAGCTTCACGCGACGCGATTTCACCGTAAACGACCTTTTCGCTTCCGGCCTGCCCGTTTCGATCATGCTCGGTACGCTCGGACTGACGCTTGCGGCAATTATCGGAACGTTTCTCGGCACTCTGGCAGCGCTGAAGCAGAATTCAGCCGTCGACTATTTCGTTGTCGCGCTGGCCACATTCGGCATCACCACACCGAACTTCGTCGTGGCCCCTCTCCTCAGCCTTCTGTTCGGTGTCATCCTCGGCTGGGTTCCGGCGGGCGGTTGGTCGTCGGCCAATATAACCTACTGGATATTGCCGGTTCTGACACTTGCATTGCCGCAGGTCGGCGTCATTGCGCGTCTCGTACGCGGAGCGACCATCGAAGCATTGCGCGCCAATCACGTGCGCACCGCGCGCGCCTATGGCCTGCCATCGCGTGTGGTTGTGGGCGTGCATGCATTGCGCGCCGCCATGCTTCCAGCCGTCTCCTATCTCGGCCCGACGGCAGCCGCCCTGCTCACAGGTTCGGTCGTGGTCGAGACGATTTTCGGCATGCCCGGCATCGGTCGCTATTTCGTGCAGGGCGCGCTCAGCCGCGATTACACCCTCGTCATGGGAACCGTTGTTGTCATTTCGGTCTTCGTCGTGGTGTTCAACCTCATTGTCGACCTTCTTTATGCATGGCTTGATCCGAGGGTTCGCTATGACTGATCTTTCTGTACCGACGGAAACAGCCCGGCTGGAAGTGCCAAGCCGCTCGCTCTGGCAGGATGCATGGTTGCGCCTGCGCAAGAACAAGGCTGCGGTGGCAAGCGCCATCGTCCTTCTCCTCATGGCTTTTCTGGGCATATTCGGCCCGATGCTGAGCCCGCATCCTTACGACAAGATTTATCCGCAGTTCGTGCGTGTGGCCCCAAGCCTCGAAGCCTATCCGCGTGCGGATACCATCCTGCCGGGCCTTGACCGCGAACTTGCCCGCGCGCGATTGAAAGCTGCCGGCGAACCGGAACTGAGCGGCAACAATGTCGTGGTCAATTTCACCGCACAGCGCCCGACGGACGAACGTGTGCTGCGTTATTTCCAGCGCTCAGACCTGTTCAGCAATCCGAAGATCGACATTGCTTCAGATGGGCTGTCGGGCAAGCTGACCCTCAACGTGACGCGCAATTACTTCCTGCTCGGCACTGATAATCTTGGCCGCGATCTGATGACGCGCATCTTCATCGGCGTGCGCATGTCGCTCGCCATCGGCCTGCTTGCTTCGGCAATGTCTCTGATACTGGGCGTGTCCTTCGGCGCCATCTCCGGTTATCTGGGCGGACGCGTCGATAATGTGATGATGCGGCTGGTCGATATTCTCTATTCGCTGCCCTTCATCTTCTTCGTCATATTGATGCTCGTCTTCTTCGGGCGATCCATTTTCATCATCTTCATCGCCATCGGCGCGACGGAATGGCTGGATATGGCGCGCATCGTGCGCGGACAGACATTGAGCCTCAAACGCCAGGAATTTGTTCAAGCAGCAGAAGCGCTTGGCGCGACACGGCGCGGCGTCATCACCCGCCACATCATTCCGAATGCGCTCGGCCCGGTCATCGTTTTCGTGACGCTTCTGGTGCCGAAGGCAATCCTGCTCGAAAGTCTCCTCTCCTTCCTCGGTCTCGGCGTTCAGGACCCCCTCACCTCTCTGGGGCTGCTGATTTCCGAAGGTGCCCAGAACATGCGCGGCGCAAGCTGGCAATTGATCTGGCCTGCCGCAACGCTGACCATCATCCTGTTTGCGCTGAACTTCCTTGGCGACGGCCTGCGCGACAGCCTTGACCCGAAGGATCGCTGAGATGACGAGTGAAAACATTCTGAGCGTACGCGACCTGAAGGTCACTTTCGACACGCATGACGGGCCGGTGCAGGCGGTACGCGGTATCAATCTCGATGTCAAAGCCGGTGAAACCATCGCCATCGTCGGCGAGTCCGGCTCCGGCAAGAGCCAGACAACCATGGCGATGATGGGTCTTCTGGCCCAGAACGGCAAGGCGACCGGGCAGGCGCTCTATCGCGGTCAGGATCTGATCGGCATGTCCGAAAAGAAGCTGAACAATATCCGCGGCGCAAAGATCACCATGATCTTTCAGGAGCCGATGACGTCGCTCGATCCGCTTTACCGCATCGGCGACCAGCTCGCCGAACCGCTTCGCTATCATCGCGGCATGAACAGGAAGCAGGCGCGCCCGCGTATTCTTGAACTGCTCAAGCTGGTCGGAATTCCAGAACCTGAGCGCCGTATCGACAGCTATCCCTATGAACTGTCGGGTGGGCAGCGCCAGCGCGTCATGATCGCCATGGCGCTCGCCAACGAACCGGATATCCTGATTGCGGACGAACCGACGACCGCGCTCGACGTCACCATTCAGGCGCAGATTCTCGATCTTCTGGCCGATCTGCAGAAGCGGCTGGGCATGGCGGTGGTCTTCATCACGCATGATCTCGGCATCGTGCGGCGCTTCGCCGACCGGGTCTATGTCATGCGCTCCGGCGAAGTGGTTGAAACCAACGATACGGAAAAACTGTTCACCGCGCCGGAACATCCCTACACGAAGATGCTGCTCGATGCAGAGCCGGAGGGCGAAAAGGCCCCTCCCCGTGAGGACGCGCCGGTGCTGGTTCGCGCCGACAATGTGAAGGTCAACTTCCTCATCAACAAGCCATGGCTCGGCGCTGCGAACTATCTCACCGCCGTCAACAATGTTTCACTGACGCTGAAGGAAGGCCAGACCATCGGCATCGTGGGAGAATCCGGTTCCGGCAAGTCCACGCTCGGTCGCGCCATTCTGCGCCTTCTCCCATCAGAAGGCCGCATCGCTTATCTCGGCAAGGAATTGCCGATGGAATCGCAGGCGATGCGTCCGAAGCGCCGCGAATTGCAGCTCGTTTTTCAGGACCCTTTCGGCTCGCTCAGCCCGCGCATGACGGTGGGACGCATCATCACAGAAGGGCTTCTGATCCACGAACCGAACCTTTCGGCGAAAGAGCGTGATCGTCGTGCGCAGGAAGCCTTGCGGGAAGTCGGCATGGATCCGGCCATGCGCAATCGCTATCCGCACGAATTTTCCGGTGGCCAGCGCCAGCGCATCGCCATTGCGCGTACGATGATCCTGAAACCGCGCGTGATCGTACTCGATGAGCCGACGAGTGCGCTGGATCGCTCCGTGCAGAAGCAAATCGTCACCCTGCTGCGCGATCTCCAGAAAGATCACGGCCTGTCCTATCTCTTCATCAGCCACGACATGGCAGTCGTGCGTGCGGTCTCGGACTATGTGATCGTGATGAAGAATGGAAAGATCGTTGAACAGGGCGATACCGAACAGGTCTTCGATCACCCACGCGAGGACTATACCAAGGCCCTGATGGCGGCAGCACTCAGCGAAGAGCGCTTCGGCACGTGATATAATTACGGAATGAAAAGCGAAAAGGGCCTGATTTCAGGCCCTTTTCATTTGAAAGATGGTCAGGCTACGCTGTGCAGTTCGGTACAGACCTTGTTGCGCCCCAGATGTTTGGCGCGATAAAGCGCGGCATCTGCCCTGCGGAAGACAGTCTGGAAATCTTCGTCTCCCGGCGTGCAGAAGGCGATCCCGGCACTGGTCGTCGTTGAGAAGTCCCCCGCCGGGGCCTCGAAGGCAATCGCCGCAAAGGCTTTGCGGATCATGTCGGCCAGGGCGAGAACATCGCTATTGTGTTTCTGCCTCAGGATCAAAACAAACTCCTCGCCGCCGATGCGGGAGATGAGGGCAGCGCCTTTGACATGACTGCGCAGAACGTCGGAGAAGGTGCCCAGCACCTGATCGCCCACGATGTGGCCATGCGTATCATTGATGGATTTGAACGCATCCAGATCGAAGATCACGACTGAATCCCCGAGTTGCAGTTCATTATCGTCCAGCACGTCGTAAAGCGCGCGCCGGTTCAGCAATCCGGTCAGGCTGTCGGTGCGTGCCTCGTTGGCATGACGGCGCGCAATGCGCGACTGGGTGAAATTCAGTGACAGCGCACCGATGCCCGTAATACCTATGATGGCAGTAATAGCATTCATATCTTCGGCCCAATTGCTCGGGGTCGAAGTCATGACCCATTGTTGTTCATGCAGGATGACAGCGCCGCACAGAAAGAACGAAATCGCCGTCAGGGTATACAGAACGATCATGCCCATGACCGGGACCGGCGCTTCCCGATAGACATGGAAATATTCTTTCGCCGTCAGCAGAAGTAACAGAGCCGAAGTCAGGTTGAAGATCGCCGTGCCGGTGCCCGTCTGCCCGGCCAGAATGGGAAGCGTCGTTGCGCATATGACGGCAATCGCCAGAACGACCAGAAAACTCCGTTGTATCGGACGTCCGGAAATCTGCCGTGATCCGATAATCAGGAAGATGAAACCAACGCTCTCCAGACCGAAGGCGATAATGGAGGCCGTAGCCAGTGGCAAAGGCCCGGCGTAGTAAAGCACCGCCCCGGTGCCGAGCAAAATCATGCCGAGGCAACCCCAGAGCAGAAATTTGTCACGCGAGTTCTGATACCAGACGCTGAGAATCGTAAGGCCGACTGCCAAAGAGCAGATACCAGTCGCAAAAAACAAAGTGTTCTGGTCGAATCCCAAAGCTGCCTTTCCCCCGCCGCCTACCCGCCGTGAAGCCAAGTGTAATTCAGCTCTTGAAAATAAGCGATAAACAATATGCTCGCGTCGAACAGGCATCGCCCAAAGGATGCCATCTCTATACAGAACAGATGAGCTATGGTTAATAATCACTGCGCGGGGTTTTGGTAAAAGAGGTCTAGATGTTGAAAATTGCATTGCTGGCAGGCAGCCTGACACTTCTTGCCGCACCATCGTCATTCGCCGACGAACAGACAATCGAAGGCGTGGGCCTCGGCAGGGAAATTACTTGCGCGTCCGGCGATGTCGGGATTTACGGTGCCGAAAATACCGTCAAGCTCAAGGGAGAATGCGGCCATGTCACCGTCCATGGCGTTTCCCATACTGTGACCTTTGAGAATGTCCAGAAGCTCTCGATATCCGGAACGGACAACACGGTTTCGGGCAGAGCAACGCAAAATCTGATCGTTGAAGTGTCGAACAATCAGGTTACCGCCACCTTGAAGAAAGGAACGGACCCTTCAATTCTGGAGATTTCCGGTGCAGCGAATATCGTCAATGTGAAGGTCGATGGGCCTTCACAATTCGACGTCAGCGGCTCGAACCATCAGGTGACCTGGTCGCTTGCCGGCGGCTCCACGGAACCAACGATCTCGATCTCTGGCGCCGACAATGATGTAAGCAAGGCTGAATAAAAATAACCTGCGCAGCACCGTGAAGGAGCCGCGCAGATTCTCGGTATCAGGCTGCCAGCGAAGCCATATCGATGACGAAGCGGTAGCGCACATCGCTCTTCAGGACGCGCTCATAGGCTTCGTTGATTTGCTGGATATTGATCTTCTCGATTTCCGAAACGATGTTGTGCTGGCCGCAGAAGTCCAGCATTTCCTGCGTTTCCTTGATCGAACCGATCATCGATCCCGCAAGCGACTTGCGACCGGGAATGAGCGAGAAGGCATGCACCGGCACCATATGCTCCGGAACACCGACGACGACCATCGTGCCATTGACCTTGAGCAGAGCAAGATAGGCATTCCAGTCGATGGCAACGCCAACCGTGCAGATGATAAGATCGAACGATCCGGCCAGCTTCTCGAAGGTGGTCGCGTCGCTGGTCGCGTAATATTCATGAGCGCCGAGCTTGAGACCGTCTTCCTTCTTTGAAAGCGACTGGCTCAGAACCGTTACATGCGCGCCCATGGCGTTGGCAAGCTTGACGCCCATATGCCCGAGCCCACCCATGCCGATGATCGCAACCCTTTTGCCGGGACCGGCATTCCAATGGCGCAGCGGCGAGTACAGCGTGATGCCTGCACAAAGCAGCGGTGCTGCCGCATCGAGCGGAAGGTTGTCCGGCATGGAGAGGACATAGCCTTCCTTGACGACGATATGGTCGGAATATCCGCCCTGCGTCCGTGCCTTTCCTTCCGCATCGAAGGTGTTGTAGGTCTGGATGAGACCGGGAAGATAATGCTCATTGTCGACATCCCGGCTGGCGCAGCCAACACAGGAATCCACGAAGCAGCCGACGCCTACCTTGTCGCCGACCTTGAACCTGGTGACCGCATCGCCGACGGCGGTGACGACACCTGCGATTTCGTGCCCCGGAACGATGGGATAAACTGCGTTCTTCCATTCATTGCGGACGGTATGGATGTCGGAATGGCAAACGCCGCAATACTGGATCGAGATGACCACGTCATCCGCATTGGGCTCGCGCCGTTCAAAAGTGAACGGAACCAACGGCTCATCTGCATCCGTAGCAGCATAACCTCTTGCTATGGCCATGATAGACTCCATTTATTGGATTGGGGAAGCAGGCTAAATATGCCGGATGCAAGGACAGATGCGGTAGACCGATCCTGCAAGCTTCTTGCACGATCCTGCAAAACTGCCTGCTTCGCGATTGCCGATACCTACCTGCTTGCGCAATAATTACTCTATTCCACATCATCTGAAGCGGATCACATATGACGTCACTGACAGACACCTATAAGGAGCTTGCTGCTCTGGCTGAGCGTTTCACCGCGCAGGACGGCGAATACCGCACGCCGATCGAAGGTCTGTCCATCAGCAGGCGCACGACGCCAAGCATCCCCTGCCACAGCAGTTATCGGCCCTGTCTCGCCATGGTGTTGCAGGGCGCGAAATCCCTGCGTCTCGGTTCCGAGACGATCAACTATACCAAGGGCGAATATCTGGTGACGTCGCTCGACCTGCCCGTCACATGGCGGGTAGTGGAGGCAAGCCCGGAAGCACCGCATCTGTGTCTGGCTCTCGCCATCGACAGCGAAAAGCTCACTGATCTGATCGGGCGCGCCGACGTTCGCAGGCACATGATGGGCGTTGGCGATCAATGGGGGATCACCGTCAATGCAGCGCCTGCGGGGTTGCTGGATGCGGCTCTGCGCCTGCTGCGCCTTCTCGACAATCCCGAGGATATTCCGGTGATGGCGCCCCTCATCGAACAGGAAATTCTCTATCGCCTTCTGACGGGTCCGGGCGGCGAGCGCTTGATCAATATCGCCACCGCCGACAGCCAGGCAAACCGGATAGCGCGCGCCATCGGGTGGCTTCGGCAGAACTTCGCAGCGCCATTGCGGGTCGAACAGCTTGCCGAACACGTCAATATGAGCGCGTCGTCGTTTCATCATCATTTCAAGGCGATTACAGCTATGACGCCGGTTCAGTATCAAAAACAGTTGCGTCTCAACGAGGCACGCAGACTGATGCTGATCGAGCGGCTGGATGCCGGTACGGCAGGCCATCGCGTGGGCTATCAAAGCCCGTCGCAGTTCAGTCGTGAATATAGCCGGTTCTATGGAAATCCGCCGATGCGCGACATCGAAGCGGCTTAAAGCATTTCCAGCAAAAGTGCGGAGCGGTTTTGCGTAGGATAATGCGTAAAACAAAGAGATAGAGCTGTTCCAATGACTCCGTATGAACTGGAACCGCTCTAGATCGCATAAAGAAAAACGGCGGAACTCTCGTTCCGCCGTTTTTTATTGTCAGTGAGCCTGGCCGTTGCGGACTGCCGCGACATCTGCCGCCTTTACCGGGCCTGCACTGTTACCCCATGCCGAGCGGACGAATGTGGCCAGTTCGGCAACTTCATCATCCGACAGGCGGTCGGCATAACCCTGCATCACAAGACGCATCGGACGCTTCGCCGTGGACGGAACCTCGGCGCCATGCAGGATGATCGAGATCAACGGCTTCGTTTCCGAACCCGTCACAAGATCATTACCGGCAAGCTCAGGGAAGATTCCCGGCGCGCCCTTGCCGGTCACGAAATGACAGGCTGCACAGCTATCAATGTAGAGACGCGCGCCAAGAGGCATGTCCGGAGAAGCTTCCGTCAGCATCTTTGTCGTTGCTTCACCGTCGGCATCCGCCGGCGCTGCTGGCAATGCCATCGACGCCTTTGAAGCAAAGCTCTGCGGCACTTCGACGGCTGCGCCGTCGATCCCCTTCAGGAACGCTGCAATCGCCAGATTATCGGCATCGGTCAGATGCTGCAGCGAATGTTCGACCGCGAGGCCCATTTCGCCATTGGCTGTGGAATAGGAGTTGCGGCCCGTCGCAAGGTAGGTCGCCAGTTCCTCGATGGACCATTTCTGCGGAGCGGAATTAGCGCCGCGCAGAGACGGTGCATTCCAGCCATCGACAACGCCACCGGTGAGGAAGTCCTTGTCACCGACCTGCGTGCCGCTTTGCGCCATCAGCGAATTACGCGGGCTGTGGCAGGCGGCGCAGTGTGCCGGTCCCTCGACCAGATATTGTCCGCGATCCTCTGCTTCGGATTTGCCAGCAGCCTTGAAGCCCGCTTCCTGGCCGAGAGCCAGCCAGTTCCAGGCGCGAATGCCGAAACGCATGTTGAACGGGAAGCCAAGCTTGGTTTCCTGAACGACATTGTTCACCGGATCTACCTGATGCATGAAATAATCATACAGCGCACGGACGTCTTCTTCCGTCAGCTTGCGATAGTTCTCATATGGCATTGCCGGATAGAGATGCGAGCCGTCAGCACGAATGCCGTCATAAAGAGCGGCGCGAAACTGATCCAGCGTCCAGTTTCCAATGCCGGTTTCCTTGTCAGGCGTGATGTTGGTCGTCCAGATCGTGCCCATCGGGCTTGCAATCGGGCGGCCACCGGCAAAGGGCTTGCCGCCTTCCGCCGTATGGCAGGCCATACAGTCAGAGGCATACATGACGTATTGCCCCTGCCCTTCGGCGGGCTTCCAGTCTGCGGCCAGTTCCTTGGTCGGTTTAGTCAGTTGTACCGGCACGAAGATGAATGCCAGCAGCGCGACAATACCGATGACGACCAGAGCGCCGATTATGCGAAGAAAAGTTTTCATCACCATTCTCCTCAGATCAGCGGACGCGGATTGGACAGATATTGCGTGCGGATCGCATGCGCAGTCGAATAGGCAAGCCCGCCGAGCAGTCCCGTCGGATTGTACTGCGTGTTCTGCACGAAATTGCCTGCGCCGGTCATGAACACATTGTGCTTGTCCCAGGCCTGCGAATAACGGTTGACCACACCCTCACGCGGATTTTCCGACATGATATGGCCACCCGTATTGTGCGTCGTCTGATAAGGGCGCACGTCGTATTGCGCGCCTTCCTTCTTGAACGACGACTGCAACAGGTCCGGATTCATCGTCTTGGCCAGCTCTTCCATCTTGGTCTTCATATACTGGGTCATCCGAATATCATTCGGATTCCAGTTGAAGGTCATGCGCATGAGCGGGCGACCGTGACGGTCCTTGTAGGTCGGGTCCAGATCGAGGTGGTTGGTCCGGTAGGACATATGCGAACCATGGCTGCCGATGGACATGGCATGGCCGTACCATTCGGCGATGGCTTTTTTCCATGCCCCACCCCAGGCTGGTGTGCCCGACGGCAGCGGCATGCTGCGGATCGGCTGGCCGTTGGTCTGGCCCGCGCGCCAGTACGAACCGCCGATGAAGCCTTCCCGTCCGAAATCGATCTGGTTGACACCGAAATCGTCGATGCACATACCGTTCGCGCCGGTGCCGATGAACGGATTGAACTCTTCATCCTTGAAGAAGAGCGTCACGCCGCCATTCATCTGATAGGCATAATTACGCCCGGTCACACCTTCGCCCGTTGCCGGATCGTATGGCTGGCCGATGCCGGAAAGCAGCGCCAGATGCACGTTGTTGAGCGAGAAGGACGCAAGAATAACGATATCGGCGGGCTGGAACACTTCTTCCTGTGTCGCCTCATCGAAATAGGTCACGCCCGTAGCCGTCTTGCCGTCCGGCGCCATTTCGACGCGCAGCACTTCCGACTCCGTGCGATAGGAGAAGTTCGGCATGCGTTTCAGCGCATCGAGAATTGCCGTCTGCGGGGAAGACTTGGAATACTGGTAGCAGCCGAAGCGCTCGCAGAAGCCGCAATGATTGCACGGCCCCATCTGCATGCCATATTCGTTGACATAGGCTGTCGACGCGATGCCGCCCGGCGACGGGAACGGGTGGTAACCCGCAGACTGTGCTGCATCGGCGAATTTGCGCCCATCCCAGGTCGTGTGCATCGGCGGCATGGGATAGTCGTTTGAACGCCATCCCTCGAACGGATTGCCGCCTTCGACGGTCTTACCCTTGAGATTGCCAGCCTTGCCGGAAATACCGGCAATACGCTCGAACCGGTCGAAGAAAGGCTCCAGCTCATCGTAGTGGATTGGATAATCGCCCAGAAGCATGTCTTCCGGAATGATCTGTTCGCCCCAGCGTTCCCTTACATAGGAGCGCAGGCGCAACTCTTCCGGCTGCGGACGCCAGTTCAGGCCGTTCCAGTGCGTACCCGCTCCGCCAACGCCGTTGCCCGGCAGGAACGAACCGAAGCTGCGATAAGGCAACGCAATTTCGTTCTCGTTGCGCCGAACCGTGACCGTCTGCTGGCTGGCGCGCTGCATCAGCTTGAGGCGCACGCCATATTTCAGCTCATCGATCATGTTGGGATATTTGAAATCGGGGACCGTATTCTGGTCGTGGCCGCGCTCAAGCGCGACGATTTCAAGCCCTTCCTGAGCCAGTTCCATGGACAGAATGGCGCCGGTCCACCCGAGGCCGACGACGACCACGTCTTTTTTCTTTTCCTGACGTGCCATTGTTAAGCCCTCTCGCCCTTGATCGAAACCGGGCCTAGCGGATAGCGAACATTGTAGCGTTCGACCCATTCCTTGTAGCTGCCGCGCGCACCGGGGAAACCGATATAGCTCCACGCCTGCATGCCATGATTGCCGCCATACATCGGATCGGCGAAATAGCCTTCCTTGGTGTTCTGCAGCAGAACCGTGAAGAAGTCGCGCAGTTCAGGCTGCAAGCCGACCTCCCCTTTCTGTAGCGAGGTCAAAGCCGCGTCCTGCTGTTCGGCCGTGAGGGCTGCAAAAGCTGCGCCATGTTTCTGCTCGCACCACGCATTGAAGGCGGGAATGCCCTGCCGGTAAATCTGCGCCGGATTGAGCGGCGTTTGCCAGCCGCGCGTCGGATCGGCGGACGGATCGTGGGGACCGACCATGTACCAGTCATCCGCGCGGCCGAAATCGCCGGCAAGCTGGAGATCGATGAATACGGGAACACGGGCTTCGATGGCGCCGGGGCCATCCCCTTCGGACGGGATCAGTCGCGCCGTCGCGGCGAGAATGAAAGCCCATTCGACTTCATTGAAATATTGGCGTTCATATTCTTCAAGTGGAACCGGGGGAGTTTGTGGTTCCGCTTTGGCTGAGACAGCGAGCCCTGAAAGCATCACGCTTGCCGCGGAGGCTTTCAAAAAACTGCGACGACTCGGATATCCGGGAAGGTCGGTCATTGTCGTTTCCTGCCGATTTGGTGGGTAAGACTTTTTGAGGTGTTTCCGAGAAAATTCCACGATACGCAGACGAGAAACATACGCGCTGGATACACATACCTTCAGAATAGTTCAAATAACTTGTACCCTAGTTGTGCATAACCAACCGGAGTTCTCTATAAAACTAGAGCCTTAGCGCAATCCGGAAAGGCCTGAAGAACGACGAAAATCCGGGCCGGTGATGCCACTCCATGCGCTTCTTTCACAATCACGTGAATACAAAACAAGCTTGCCGGATATTGCCCTTCCTGGCGGCCCGGCACTGACATCACGGCAGAATATGGCTCACCAGATCGGAACCGGCAGCAGCTTTTCACGTTGAAAGCGATGGCCGGAAGTGGCCATTATGATGCTGTCGCGGTTTTCACGCGACGGGAGCGAAACGAAGGGAGGTCAGAAAAATGAAGGCACGCACAGCGACTGTCGGTGATCTTGAAAGCGTTTTTCACGACCTTTCGAGGCGTATGGCGATTGAATATATCGCCGCTGGCAAGGATACCAAGGCAGCCTATGACAACCTGATGATGAACCTTCGGGAAGGTCGCGCGCATGCTTTGCTGCAAGGCGGCAAAGTGGTCGCAATCATTGCCTGGCACGAGGTCGATGGCGCGACGGATACGCTCTTTGCAGCGAAGGAAGAATTCTTCAACCGAAACACGGTGCGCTTCTGCAAGCAGCATATCCGGCAGATTCAAGCTTTGGCAGGCGATCTGCCTGTCCATTCGCGAAGCTGGCTCGACCGTTCCGACATCGTGAAATGGTTCAAGATCATCGGCTATGAGGAGAAGGGAACCGACAACGGCGCCCGGCTATTTGAACTGCCTGCCCGCCGCGACGGCATAGTCGCCGCTTGAGTTTCGCTGCCGGAGTAAATTCCGGTAGCGTTTCAAACTCTCCCATTCCGTTTTAACGTATTTCTGACGATTAGCCGCTATCAGGAACAATGGCAGCCAATCGGGGGAAATCATGGCTTGGAAATTCATGTTTGCAAGTGCCGTTCTCGCTGTAACGCGCACCATGCCGAGAGCCTTCGTCGCCCCCAGGGGCCCAGCCGTGGTCTCCGACAACGCGATGGAAATGGAGCTGAAGCCGGCCCCTATCAATCCCGAGTGGGTATTGGACGGCAATCCGCAGGCGCGTTCCAGTGAGCAATCGGCAAGCGGTGATCGAGCTGCCTATACGGCCATATGGGATTGCACCGCAGGCACGTTCCGCTGGTATTTCGGCTGGGATGAAACCGTCTATATTCTGGAAGGCGAAGTACATATCACCGACGCGGACGGCGGAACACGCACCTTGCGGGCTGGCGATGTCGCCTATTTTCGGGGCGGCACATGGGCGACCTGGAAAATCGACAATTATCTGCGAAAGGTCGCCTTCATGCGACGCACTTTGCCTGCACCCGCCTCATTCATCTATCGGGCAAGCGACGCGGTGAAGCGGCGGCTGGGACGCCGAAAGAGCGGCGCGCTCAACTGATTACCGGTTTGTGATCGGGATGGGCGCCGTATTCGCGCCCATCAGATTGACGGACAACCCCGTTTCTCAGTATAAATCAATGATGGCTTTCGCCACATATGATGGGAATGGGGTTCTCCCGAAACTGCCAGCAATTGGCTGATGACTCCTGCTTGAATTGAAACAGGAGAAGAGTGCGTTGAGCGACCTCTCAAAGAGAGATATTCTATCAAACTTTCAGAAGTCACTGACTAAATCTCTATCCATTATTGAAATGGACACAGAACAATGCAAGCAACCCTCATGGTGGCGCTCGGCGGAGCGATCGGAAGCGTCGCGCGATACTGGCTGGCCCTGTTGATGCTGCCGGTCAGCCGCGAACTTCCCTGGGGCACCATCGTCATCAATATTGTCGGCTCTTTTGCAATTTCGTTCTTCGGCGCACTGACGCTGGAACAGGGCCGGTTTCCCCTGCCCGAGATCTGGCGCATCGCCTTTATGGTCGGCGTGTGCGGCGGCTTCACCACGTTCTCGTCGTTCAGCCTGCAAACGATGGATCTTCTACGCGCTGGCCAACCCGGCAAAGCCCTGTTCAATATCGGCTTTTCGGTTGTGCTTTGCCTGATCGCCGTCTGGCTCGGGCTGCTTGCAGCAGAACGCTTCAATGGCGGCATCGAGCAGGTCGCGCAGAATGCGATCGAAGAAGAAGCATCCTAGATATTTTAAAGCCCGCATCATTCACGTGCAGGCTTTAGAAAGCAGTATCTTTTCTCTCTGAACTGCATCGCCAGATATGGACAATCATTCCAGTGCTCGGTCAGGCATGCCTGCTCAGGCTTTGCCATCTCGTCCATCGTGCACTTCTCCTTCGCGCAGGCCGTCGCATAGACTTTTGCAGTTTCGACGTGGGCTGCGGCGATGATCGTCTTGTCCTTTGGTAACGCCAGCTTTTCAAATGCATCAATCATCTTTCGCTGCTGAAGAAGCGTACCCGAATCCGGTTGTCTGGAGATGGTCATCTCGCCTGCCTGAAGCATGTGCCTGTTATATGCATTGAACTGTTCATCAGTACATGAGAGCTGACCATCCGCCGAAACGAGGGATGCCACGCTCTTCTGCGAGAACATGAAAGAAAAACCAATTACAAAAACAAACAACAGTGACGGTATCACCATCAGGAACACGTGCTTGCTTGTCTTCATATCCACAAACCAACCCTGAAAATTCTGTTCAAGAAGGACGGAGTTTTATCCTTAGCCTGCACCAGCCAGCAACTGAACAAACCACTAGTAACTTTATGAATCTAATGGATTTTTTTAATTTGACGTTTAAAATGAGATTTATATCGGATTGGTATCAAACGTCAAATTCAATCCACTAGGGCCAAAACCCAATCAGACTCTTGATCATACTGGCACTCCGTGATTCACTCGCTTCTGCAGCGGGAGTTTTGGACCATGGCAGGAGAATTCTGGCTTGATGACCAGCAGTGGGCAATGATTGCGCCAT
>NZ_WBWA01000044.1 GCF_008932295.1 Brucella tritici
CTTGACCGGCAGACGCCGGATCAGGTCTACTTCAACGCGCTGACACCAATGATGGTGGCGGCATAATCGCGGCGGAAATCCACTTAACGAAACGCCCGAAACTGTTCAGACAAACCGAACCACCTCTCTGATCACTTTGGCGACGCGCTCATCAGGCCACCGCACAACAAGCACATACCAAATCAAAACGAAACTGTAATGCATCTAGACGGGAGCACGAGGGGAGTGTGTCTCTGAATTAGTCACTAGGGGCATCAAGAGAAGGTTAATCTATCTCTATTATTGAAGGGCCTACCAACATCGCTGGCCGCTTCATGTTAGAGGGTGAATATGTTTTCAGATTTTATTATTGGGTCAGCGGTGGGATTAACTGTAATGATAGCTCATCTCGCATCTACGCTAATAATATACTATCTTGTTCACTTGATTGGGAAAAAGATAAGCGAGAATAGAATACTATTTCTTGTGCTATCTCTTGTCGCATTATATTTCGTTTTGTTTATATGCGTTTGTATGAGCGTTAGTATATGGGCGATAACATATTATCAAATGGGGTTTGCTGGTAATTTTAGTGATGCTTTCTACACCGCTATGCTTAATTACACGACTCTCGGGCCTGGCGGTACAAAGGAAATTACAAAAACGCGCCTCTTTGGGCCTATGACCGCGGCGAGTGGTATTTTGATGTTTGGTTGGGCTGTAGCATTAATGGTCTATACAATTCAATTGCACCTCCCAACTATACTCAAAGAAAAATGGGGGCCGACTAAGAGCCCTCATTGAGAAAAAACACCTTTTGGGTGTCCGAAAACCGTTTCACATTTTTCGGATGCGCTCTAAATTGCTTTCTGTCTGCATTTCACTCTTTACTTCAGAAGTATGTCCGTTGCATCGGGAATATTCATGCTCGATATTGTCTCGAGCGAAGCCACTTTGACGGCTGCAACACTAAATAATCGTTCAAGATCGAATTTGACGAAATTCAGACCGCTATAGGTACGCACATAGAATTCATTTTTATTGAGATCGGCAAGCACCGTCCATGAAGTATATTCTGTCTTGTATTCCTGCTGAGTGGGGGTCGAAATGCCTTCAATATTCAACCCACCAGACTGAGCAGGGTCAATAGTCAGACCACGCGGGCGGTCAAAATTGTTCATGATATGCGCAAGTGCGCGGATTGCTTTGTCGGGCTCTGCTTTTTCAGCGAATGTCGAGTAATAGGCTGCGCGTACAAACCGCCCGACCGAAGTGTTTGATGCCGGCAGCCCAGCCGTTGCAATTCCGGAATCCGGTTGAGCAACCTCCAGTTCACCAAATTTGCCAGTCGACTGGTCCAGATTGGTCAGAAAAGTATAATTATTCAGGTTGGTAAGATGCCAAGTGAACTCAGGGCCATTCGTCATCACACCAACAGGGTTATCATACACATTCTGTTTTTCACTCGAAAACTCTATCACTATTGAGCTTCCAGACCTGTCATGAACAACGAAATGAAAAGGCGTTTTTGCACCATGCAACGGTGCAAGTGATGTCAAAATAACAGTCTCATCAGAGAGCTTTTCTTTAATCTCACTAGCAGTTTCGAACTGACCAAGCACCCATGCGCCTAAATCAATTGCAGCAAGCATTGCTTTTGTTTTGGCTGCATTGTCGGCTGGTCCTGATGCTCCCGCGTAAGCGAGCACACTAAAAGTCAAACCTTTTTCATTGACCCCTTCAACAATTTTGAGATCAGCAAGGCTGCCGTTGGGCACAGCAATTGCAAAAATTGAATATTTTGTCTCAAATTCGAGTGGATTATGGCCGTCTACAACTGATGTAAACTGATGTCCTTTCGGGATCGACGCAACAACATATGGTAATTCCATAGACAGTTCCATGGTGCGTCCAGCATACGCACCGGCATTTGCATCCCGAAATAAAAGAGCCGTGCATGCAAACCAAAACTCGGATGACATCTGAGGCGTCGGCAAATCAGCAAAAAACGGCAGAATACCTGATAGAAAAGACATTGTATGTGCCCCCGAAAATAGCAAGCCTGTTCATGGTGAAACGCTTATTCTCTAGAGGTATCAGTTGTTTATGGCATATTCAAGCTTTTACAAACTAGAGCGCGTCCATAGAACGCGGAATCGCGTTGAGGATTCCCTTGGTTGCCGAATTCTGATTCCATCGGTTTATCAAGTGAATTTCCAAACACATGTTGGGCTTCAAGGCATTTCATTCAGCCGCAGCGACAATCGCGGGCATCGAAGTGGCAGATATGATCCGCAAGAACCAATGTGCCAATGACAACCGCTCGCCATTCGAGGTCCTTGCGGAGCTTGCAGCATAATTGCGTCTGAAGATCAGGCCGCTTTTAACCTGATGAAAAATTTGCGACATAACCATAGTGAGAGCACTTCGGCAGAAAACACCCGCAGTAAGTGTATCGGGAGCAACTTTCGCCTGTACGCAGGATGCTTTCGAAAGCTTCAGACGAAGTTAGGCAGAAAGGACTTAGTAAATCGAGCAGAATTCGGAATAATCAGTCAGGCATTCTACATGTCATTGATCATGCCGCTTGAAGCCGCTTATCAATTTTCGTAGCTTCGCATCGGGTTCAAGAATCGGCGGTTTACCCGTTGTGGGCAGAAATAGGTAGCGGAGACCCTAGCGCGTGTCAGGTCCGTCATTCTCTTTATTTGGGGCATATTTTCCTTCATGGATGCTTTGTCTTTTAATCGCAATAATCATCACACTGTTACTTAGGGTTGTGTTTATTCGTTTTGGCGTGGATGACCTTCTTCCATTTCGCCTGACGGCATATACCGCACTCGCAATAGCGGTCGCCTGCGGCCTTGCTTTATTTGTGTATGGGCGATGATATGACGAGCAACGCTTATAGCAAAAGAGAATTCAGTATCGTCGGTGTGATCATAACCGGCACTCTCATCATCGCCGCCTTTGCGATGGCATGGCTTTATCTTCGTGATGCGCACAATAATCCCCTTTCGGACGACGCTGTGATTGGCGCCAATCTCGTCAATATTGCAGCAACTGTTCCGGGCAGAATTGTTTCGATTGCGGTTCAGGAGAACCAGTCCGTAAAGAAAGGCGATATGCTTTTCTCCATCGACCCCAAACCTCTTCGGCTTCTGGTGGAGCAAACAACTGCTGATCTTGCGATCGCTGAAGCAGCGCTTGATTCCCAAAGACGTGCTGTGAAGGCAGAATCGCAGAATGCTTTGATTGCAGGCCAGCAAGTTGCGCGCGCCCGAACAAATCTGGATCTCGCGGAAGCGACGCTTAAGCGACTTGAGGCACTGGGTCCGAAAGGTTACGTCACTCGCCAGCAGATTGATGACGCCAGGACAGTGCGTAACGATGCTCAGATCAGTCTGATACAAGCACGGAAGCAGGCTGAGGCGGCCGATGTTTTGGTTGGTACGCTCGATAGTGCCCAGGCGCTTGTGCGCGCAAGGCAGGCGGCGCTGGCATTGGCCCAGCATAATCTCGACAACAGCGTCGTACGCTCGCCCCACGATGGTCGTATTGTCGGTGTGCTCAACGGCACCGGGCAGATTATTGCTCCGGGCCAATCTGTTTTCACCCTCATCGACACATCCAGCTGGTTTGCGTCAGCCACCTTTCCAGAGACCGAACTTGCCGGCATCAAAGTGGGCGATTGCGCTCATGTGCGAATTCTTGCCAACAGCTCCATCATTGTCAAAGGCACGGTTGAAGGTATTGGCTGGGGTGTCTCGTCAGAGGGTCTTATCAACATTCCACGCAATCTGCCCTATGTTCCCAAAAACCTCAATTGGGTGCGAATTGCCCAGCGCTTTCCGGTGCGTATTAAACTGATCAATCCGCCAGAAGAGTTGGCGCGGTCGGGAGCATCAGCTGTTGTGACAGTGTTACATGGCAACAAGTGCTAGAACGACAACCCGGGGTGTGGTCCGCGAAAGTTTAGCAGATCTGGCACCATTTCCCGGGCGCCTTGCAACGTCCTGGCGAGTTGCAGCAGTATGCGCGCTGGTTGCTGGCATCGCCATGATGTTTCAGATCCCGGAATCCGCGATCAGCTGCTATCTCGTTATATTCCTGATGAAGGCCGATGGGGCCGAAAACACCATCATCGCGACCGCTGCCATCATCGCGATTACTTTGCTTGTTGCTCTAATGATCCCCGTGCTGCAGTGGACCGTTGAATCGGCGCTGCTGCGTATCCTTGTAATGATCATCGTATCGTTCATTTTCATTTTCATCGGTGCAGCAAGTAAGCTTGGTGAAGGGGGCAGCATCGTTGCTTTGATCATTGCGTTCATTCTCAGCCTGGTGAATGAAGTTCCGATCAACGGCGTGATTTCATTTGCTCTGCGCTATGCCTGGGAGATGGCAATTCTCCCGATGTTTGTAATTGCAGGCTTCAGCCTGTTTTTCGGGCGCTGGAGCCTATCCTTGCTGCGTGCGGAACTTCGCTGCCGCTTGCTGGTTGCGCGTAATGCCCTGTTTTTGAAAAGTCCTGGCTCCTCGCTCCCATTGCAGGAAAAGCTGGGCACAGCCAATGACGATGCGAACAAGCAGGCAATGCTTGTTAAAATTTTGCATCAGACTTCTCGTGCGAAAGCAGCCAGAATTCAGTTCGACATTCCCGCTTCCTATCAGTTGCTTTTTGCGGTATCGGCTCTTCCGTCTGACACAACCGACGAGAACAAAAAAGAGTATGTTGAGCACATAGATGAAATGATTGAAGCTCTTGATAAGGGTGCGGAAATTCCGTCGCCTGAGCAGGATCTTGGACCGTTACATAGCAGACAGGAAGCAGGTATTCTGCAGGCTTTTCGCAGTATCGCGGGCAGCGAGAATACCACCTATAGCAAAGGAACCGGCGGCAGCTTTTTTGCTCAGGATGCCTTTACCAATCCGGTCTACCAGCGTTTTGCGCTCAAGACCACATTGGCAGCAATTCTCTGCTACATGTTCTACGCCGCGATAAACTGGCAAGGCATCCACACTGCGATGGTGACATGCTATGTTGCAGCCATGGGAACTGCGGGAGACACAATTCATAAACTTGCTTTGCGCATTACGGGTTGTCTGATTGGTGCAGCAATCGGTATTGTTTCGCTCATCTATCTCATGCCGCAACTGGAATCGGTCGGCGGTCTGATGCTACTTGTTTTTTGTGTTGCTCTCTTTGCCGCCTGGGTAACAGCGGGGAGCGAGAAAGTCTCTTATGGTGGCGTTCAGATTGGTCTCGCTTTCACACTCACTGTTCTGCAGGGTTTCGACCCAACAACCGATATGGACACGGCCCGCGACCGTATCATTGGTATTCTGGTTGGTAACTTTGCAGTCTATATCATATCGACCCTGGTATGGCCGACACCGGTTACAACAGTCATTCGTCGAAAGCTTGCTGATGCCGCACGAAAAGTAGCCGAAATTGCTGCAGCACCCGAAAACCAGCGTATGGACATGATTTCGACTGTCGCAGAAACCGAATGCCTCCTCAACGAGGTGCGCTATTGCTTTTATCTGCTGCCTTTCGAACCGTCCGGCTTAAGACCGTCTGCTAAGCTTGAAAAAACATTCAATGTTGCGGTCGACCAGCTTGCCTCGTTGAACAAGGACGTCTACTTCTCTTCTGAAGCGATACCCGATGCTGTGGCCAGATTGAATGTCTTATCATTGCAAATCGGATCGATCGGCAGGCAAGAAGAAGCTTTATCGGACGATACGACTTCTTTGGTGGCTGAGGTGAAAACTGCAGGGGCAAAGCAAATCGACATGCATCTTACACATCTGGAACGAGCTTTAGCGGATGGTAAGGTATGATCAAACTAGCAAAGCCCTATGCCGTATTTTTGACTTTCATTTCGGCCGTAGCGCTTAGTGGCTGCGCGACAGATGCACTGAAGCTTGCTCCCGAAGCCGCCGATAAGCCCTGGAAAGAAGCCGGAAAACCCGGAACACCCTCCCCCGGCCCCAGTGAAGCAAAAGATTTCGGTGTCACAGCCAATCCAGAACTTGCTTTAATTTCCAGCCCTGTGTCCGTCAATACAGATGCGGAATATGATCTGGCGCAATTGATCGACATTGCGCAGCGCAGTAATCCCACCACACGAAATGCATGGGAAAAAGCGCGTCAGGCAGCCCTTGCGGTGGGGATGGTCGAGGCAACGATGTTACCGATCATCACCGCCAATGTGATTGGAGGAGCTCAGAAAACGACCACCCCTGTCGATGTCCCGCTGATTGGACGTCGAGATCTCGATACCATCTTGAAAGGGGTTACGCCGTCGGTGGCGCTGCAATGGCTGGTTTTCGATTTTGGCCAGCGGGCCGCCTTGGCAGATGCTGCAAAACAAGTTTCATTTGCGGCCAACGTAACCTTTAACGCCATGCATCAGAAGGTCATTTTTGACGTGGCGCGCACATATTATGAGCATTGCGCATCGGTTGCAGCCTCTCGGATCGCGGAACAAGCCCTGCGCAACAGCAAAGCGGTGCTGGCTGCAGTTCAGGCAAAATTGAATGAAGGCCGTGCGACGACCGTTGAACTGGCACTCGCCCGCCAACAAGTCGCACAGTCGGAATTGAGAATCGTCAGGGCACAGGGCCAGCAGCAAGATACCTATCAGGCGCTACTCGCCGCCATGGGTGTGAATGCTATGGTCAAGATCAGGGTCGAGGGCTCGATGAAGCAGAAACTGCCTGCAAGTTTTGACGGTGTGACGCAGTCGGTTCTGGAAACAGCATTGTCGCGGCGCCCGGATGTAATTGCAAGCTATGCGGCGTTGCAGGCGAGCAAATCTGGCGTCAAGGTTGCACAAGCCGAGTTCATGCCAAAGGTTTTCGTCGCAGGCACTCTCGCATCCACTTCCAACAGCTTTAATGCTGGCAGCCTGCCGTCTATCGGCAATCAGTCGTCAGGCGCCGGCATTCTCGTCGGCGCGACAGTTCCACTTTTTGATGGTGGTCTTCGCGCTGCACAGTTGAAAAATGCGCAATCTACACAAAGCGCCGCGACGGAAACGTTTCGAAAGATTCAATTGGACGCAGTTGCGGAAATTGTCGTTGCATCGAATGCCTTGAAAGCGGCCCTCGCCGCCAATAAAGCCGCTGGTGTTCTTGTCCAGACGTCGGCAACTGCATTTGACGCTGCACTCGAGTCCTATAAAAATGGTCTAGGCACGATTACGGTTGTAAACGAGACCAACAACGCTCTGCTTGATGCGAAACTCGCACAGACCGATGCTCAGGCAGGAGCGCGTATTGCTGCCGCCAATCTGGCATTCTTTACCGGCGCGCTGACATCAAGCAAAGCCCTTACTGGCGTGAATAATGAGTATTGAACTGCTCGTTGCACATGCGTAAATACGAAGCATAATGGCATCAGCTGGTTATGTCGCAAATTTTTCATCAGGTTAAAAGCGGCCTGATCTTCAGACGCAATTATGCTGCAAGCTCCGCAAGGACCTCGAATGGCGAGCGGTTGTCATTGGCACATTGGTTCTTGCGGATCATATCTGCCACTTCGATGCCCGCGATTGTCGCTGCGGCTGAATGAAATGAGAACCGGTTGCGACAGGGTGGAAAGCCCATCACCATCCGCTCCAGTAAATACATGAACAACGCCATCGAGCAGGACATCGCCGGGTCAAACGACGGGTACGATGCGTGCTCGGCTTCAAGTCCGAAGCCGCCGCCGGCATCACTCTGGCTGGTATTGAGCTCGTTCACATGATGCGAAAGCTGCAAGGCAATTTCGGGTCAACCGCACCGCTTTCACTCAAACAACAATTCACAGCACTTGCAGCATAGTTGCGTCCAGCGGTTGGCCGTGCTTTGCCCCACCGAAATTTTCGCAAATGGTTCAACAAGGAAAGCCTAGAGCGTTTCATCTTTTGACGGAACCATATCCGGCATTTTCGAGATAGTTTTGGCATTCGGCGGGCTGGCTGGTTTCGACCAACCTGCCGATATGACGCCATGTGTCGTGGATGGTGCGCTTTTGTGCATTTCTCATCCAATGCTTAATCTTGGAGAAGGCCTGTTCGATCGGATTAAGGTCCGGCGAATAAGGTGGCAGGAACCAGAGCCGCGCACCGGCGGCTTTGATCAATTGGCGGATGGTTGCCGACTTGTGGCTGCCGAGATTATCCATGACGACGATGGGCTGTGTCGCAAATTTTTCACTTTTGGTGATCTATGTCATTATCAGTACGGGAAACTGCATGAGGTCTTAGCGGGTGACAGTGGATTTCAAGGGAGCTCATTTCCCCACAAGTGTCATTCTTTATGCTGTGTTCTTTTATGTCCGTTATCCAGTTTCCTATCGCGATCTTCAGGAAATCATGGCTGAACGTGGTGTCGATGTTGACCATGCAACACTGAACCGATGGGTTGTACGATATTCTCCACAGATTGCAGAGCAGGCACAGAAACGTAAGCGTTTAACTCTTGGCTCATGGCGTATTGACGAGACTTATATAAAGGTCAAAGGGAAATGGACCTATCTGTATAGGGCTGTTGATCGTGACGGCCAAACCTTGGAATTTATGCTCTCTGAGCGCCGAAATCTTAGTGCGGCAAGGCGTTTCTTTAAAAAAGCCATCGCAAGCAATGGTGTTCCGCACAAGGTTGTCATTGATAAAAGCGGGGCTAACCTGGCCGGTGCACAGGCTGCAAACACGATCCTGAAAATCACTGGTGTCGGCATGATGTTTGAAATTCTTCAGGTGAAATATCTCAACAATATTCTTGAGCAAGATCATCGGTTCATCAAGAAGATCACCAAGCCAATGATGGGCTTCAAGGCGTTTCACAGCGCATCAGCGACAATCGCGGGCATTGAAGTGGCACATATGATCCGCAAAGGCCAATTCGCAAACAACAACCATTCGCCTTTTCAGGTCTTTGCAGAGCTCGCAGCATAATTGTGCCCAGTGATAAGGCGCACTTAACCAGCACAAAATTTTGCGACAGAACCACATGATCTCCAACGGCAAATTTTGACATGGCTTTCCCTCAAGGCACCTATGCTTGCGACTGCTTATAATTGAATCTGGACCAGAAGCCTTGAAAATCAACCCTTCGCAAATCTTGCAAATTCATTGATTTCGTTATTTCCGTTTATTATCTGTGCCGTATCCAAAGTGGATAAGGGGCGACATTTAACCATTTAAAGTTGGCACCGGACGAGATCGGCAGAAGGATTTTGGAACACCTTCACTGTTCAGATTGTGATAGATCACTGCTTCGTCGGCAATTAATCCAATTATCTTGCCGCTTTATGAGATATGTATTGAAATCATGTTCGGCTTGACTCTTTTGGCACTGACGCTTCCAGGGTTCCGCATATTCATTTTCCTGGTGAATAGTATCGGATTCTCTCGCCACCGTAGAAATTACAGGATGACGGATTAACCATATGCGCTTGACGCTTTATACGGACTTCTCGCTTCGCGTCTTGATCCATCTGGCACTTCACGAGGATCGCCTGTGCTCGATTGGAGAAATTGCAAACGCATATTCGATTTCCCACAACCATTTGATGAAAGTCGTCAATGGTCTTGTGAGCGGCGGTTTCATTGAAACTGTTCGCGGCCGAAGCGGAGGCCTGCGTCTGGCGCGTGCTGCGAAGATGATATCGGTCGGCGCCGTTGTCCGACATACTGAAGAAGGGCTCCATCAACTGGCAGATTGCCCGGAATGCGCACTTTCACCCGCTTGCGGCCTCACAGGCGTGCTCGCTCAGGGGGTTGAAGCGATGCTTCGTGTCTTCGATAGCTATACGGTTGAAGACCTGCTGACGGACAAGATAGTCATGCGCCGATTAACTGAACGCAAGCCGCCGCTGGGCTTTGACCTGGTGGAATAGTCCGGGGAACGGGCTTTCACCCGTTCCATACTTTGTCGTCGCACAACGTTCGAGGGCGACCTCACGCTGCCAGGAGTTCGTCGGCAGGTCCGAAAAATTCATAGTGAATTCGCTCGGAAGGCACACCAGCAAGCGAGAGCGCTGACACGGCGGCACGCATAAACAGTCGCGGTCCACAAATATAGTAGTCGGCGTTTGTCACTGGCGTGTGGTTGATGAGCCATTCATCGGTTATCAGTCCCGCGTAATCGTAGTCATCGCCCGCATTTTCACCGGCAAGTGGCGTCTGATGAAAATCGCTCACACGAATATCGCTGCCCTTAGCCGCAAGCGCACGTACATGATCGCGCATCGCGTGGGTCTCACGGTTATGTGTCCCGTGAATATATTGCGTTGGAAGTGCGGGATGTTGATCGGCAATGGTTTCGAGCATAGCGACCATTGGCGTAAGCCCCACGCCGCCAGATAACAGGACAACCGGGCGGGTCGGCTGTTCGGCGAGGAAGAATTCACCTGCTGGCGCTGCCACCTTGATGACGGTACCAACGCTTGCCTGATCGTGAAGCCAGCTCGAGGCTGCACCACCCGGCTCCTTTTTGACCGAGATGCGATAGGTCTTGCCGTTGGTTGCACTTGAAATGGAGTAGTTTCGCTTGATTGGCGCCTGATTGTCGATTTCAAACCAGAAAGTCAGATACTGGCCCGGCTTGTGCTCCATGACCGGCCCGCCATCCACGGGGCGGAGAACGAACGACGATATGGTGCTGCTCTCACGAATAATTTCTTCAATACGAAAATCCCGCCAACCATTCCAACCGCCATCGGCGACTTTCTGCTCGTCATAGATACGATTTTCCCGCGCCATCAATATGTTCGCCAGGAACCAATAAGCTTCTCCCCAGGCTTCCAGAACTTCATCCGTTGCAGCGTCGCCTAAAACAGCTTTGATCGCACCCAGCAGCGCCTCGCCCACATGCGGGTAGTGTTCCGGCAGGATCTGAAGGCCGACATGCTTTTGTGCGATCCGCTCCACTGCCGGAGCCAGCGCACCCAGATTGTCGATATTACCGGCATATGCAAGAATGGCTCCCGCCAGCGCCCTGGGCTGCGATGAGGCGTCGCCATGGTGAGACTGGTTGAACAAATCCCTGATCTCAGAGTTCTGGAACATGCGCGAATACATCTCATGAACAATATCAAGTCCATGGGCGTTAAGCGCGGGAACGGTAGCCTTGACGATAGCAACCGTGTTTTCCTTCAGTGTCTGCGACATGTGTGTCTCCGTATCAAATGCATGTCAGGCGGCCCGATCATTCTCCGGCCTTGTTGCGCATTTCGACGGTAAGGTCGCCGGAATGCGCGTTACATAATAAAATCATGTATCTAATATGCATCTATATGCTTGAGCGGAGGCACGCAAGAAATTTGCGTCGATTAATAATCTCGACGGCAGAACTATCATCAAAATCGTGTGAACCAATATTGTCGTTATGAAGCTGGCGATAGCTATTAAGGCGTCAGGCCATAGTCCCTCAATTTTGTGCCACAACAACAGCACCTGCCTCGATATGAATGCAGGAATTGAAAGAAGCTTGCGGTATGCGCTTGGAGCACCACCGCGACGCAAACCGTGCGAACTGTGGCGTAAGAGGTATTATTCCGAACGGTCGGCAAGCGAGCATTACCTATCCGCTCGCCGACAAATGTTCGCGAGCTTCATCAAGAAGGATCGAGGAACTTGACAGCGAGTTAGTCGGATAGGCTGATGGCTAACGCCTGCTTCAAATCCGCGATTAGATCAGATTCTGCTTCAATACCAACTGACACCCGCACAAGATTATCACGGATACCTGCAGCCAATCTCGCTTCTTGTCCCATTCCCGCATGGGTCATGGTTGCTGGATGCGCAACCAGGCTCTCAACGCCGCCTAATGATTCAGCAAGCGTAAAAATCTGAACCGCTTCCAGGAAAGACCGGACACGTGTTAAGCCACCGTGCAGTTCAAAACTGAGCATCGCGCCATAACCCTTTTGCTGGCGTGTCGCTATTTCATGTCCAGGATGTTGTTCCAGGCCTGGATAATACACTTCCTTGACAGCCGGATGCCCGGCGAGAAACGCGGCAATAGCCATAGCGTTTCTCACCTGATGTTCAATGCGAGGGAAAAGGGTACGAATACCTCGCAATGTAAGATAGGCATCAAAGGGAGACGCAGTCACGCCGGTCAGATTTGCCCAGAACCGTAGCTGCTCCGTATCGGCCAATGTCGCGCAGACAACTGCCCCGCCAACCACGTCTGAATGTCCGTTGAGATATTTGGTCGTGGAATGGATGACAAAATCCGCACCTAGAGAAATCGGATTCTGCAAGGCAGGTGACAGAAAGGTATTATCGACGGCTACTCTTGCACCGACCTTCTTTGCCTGATCTGCGATTGCCGCAACATCAACAACTCGCATCAACGGGTTGGAGGGAGTTTCAACGATCAGCAACTTTGGTCGATGCGAAAGCGTCGATGCCACAGCCTGTGCATCTGACTGGTCGACAAGTTCCAGTTTGAAATAGCCTTTATCGCGCAGCATAGTAAGCAATCTGTATGTGCCCCCGTAACAATCATGGGGCGCAACAACGAGATCGCCAGGAGCAACAGTGGATAAAATCAGATTGACAGCCGCCATTCCCGAACTCACAACAATCGCTCCGGCCCCTTTCTCCAGCTTTGCGATTGTATCTGCGAGCAAATCCCGTCCGGGGTTGGCCGTGCGGCTATACTCATAACCTCGATGCGCATCAAAGCCCGTAAATGCAAAAGTGCTACTGAGATAAAGCGGCGGCGTCACAGCGCCAAAACTGGTATCTGACGCTACGCCGTGTGCTGCGGCAATAGTTTTTGCATTACGCTCGCTCATCCGATCTGCTTTCCATTTCATTCTTGTGCTTGCAACTTTAACCAAGGCGCCACAATTGGTCGTTATGCATTCAAGGGGTTCGATCGCTCATCTATATCCCGTGCGTTGACTGATTGGCTACTCAACGGGCTATTAACCAGGAAACATGGTGAACACCGGGGCAACCTCCGCCTCGAACTTTATGACATTTCCTAATCTTCCAGATAAACCATTCTCGCTTATTAACCGGTGCAGTTAAACGCCGATTTAATTGTCCCGATAATCGGCTCGAAGGCTCCTGACGCAATGTCACGGACGAGCAAACGACCTTCGGCAACGCCGAAAAATGCGCCATGTAGTTTCAGTTTGTCTTCGTCCACGCGTCTTTTCACCCATGGAAAAGTCATCAGATTCCGCAAGCTCAGTTCGACCGAGGCGAATTCAAGTCTGCGAAGATACTCACCGTGGTCATGATGATGCTTTTCGCCAAGCGTGTCAGCGGCTGGGGCGATTTGGGACATCCATCGACCAATAAAATCGCCAGGAGACAGCGGCGCCTGTTTGTCAGCGAAAGCACGAATACCACCGCATTGTGCGTGACCGAGCACCACGATGTGTTTTACGTGCAAGGCTTGCACGCCGAACTCCAGTGCCGCGCTTGTGCCGTGCTGCGTTCCGCCGTGAGGCTCAAAAGGAGGAACGATGTTGGCAACGTTTCGAGCGACCAACAATTCGCCGGGGGCTGCATCGAAGATGACCTCCGGAGACACGCGAGAGTCAACGCATCCAATGACCATGATTTCTGGATGTTGACCTTTCTCGGCCAAATCCTTGTAACGCTCGTGCTCGTTACTGAATCGCTTATCCAGGAAAGCTTTATAACCTTCGACCAAACGCTCCGGAAACATTTTTCCTTCTTTCTGACTTATATCATTGTTTGTAGTGCCGTTAGAACGGCGGCTTGCCCAATAAGCTCAATGAACCAGTATATCCGACAGGAACTGTAGACGCTTGCCACGGTTCGCCCAACGCATGTTTGAAAACTGAGTTGAGCGCCGAATAAACTTGTGCGTGAACAAATGGTTTTGCAATGATATGAACCGCGCCGGGTTTGCCGGAGGCTCCAACTTCTGAGAAAGTGGAACCATCATGAGCAAGACAACGAACAAATTTTCACCTGAAGTCCGCGCCCGTGCGGTGCGGATGGTTTTGGATCACGAAGGCGAATATTCCTCGCGGTGGGCAGCGGTTTCCTCGATCGCCGCCAAGATCGGCTGCACGGCGCAGACGCTCAATGAATGGGTGAAGAGGGCCGAAGTGGACAGTGGTTCCCGGCCTGGGCTCCCAAGCGACGTCGCCGAGAAGATGAAGGCTCTGGAGCGGGAGAACCGGGAGCTTCGTCAGGCGAATGAGATATTGCGCAAGGCGTCTGCTTATTTCGCGATGGCGGAGCTCGACCGCCCATTGAAACGATGATTTCCTTCATCGACGAACACCGCTCGGTGTTCGGGGTCGAGCCAATCTGCAGGCTGCTGCCGATTGCCCCGTCAACCTATTACGAGAACGTCGCCAAGCGCCTTGACGTTGACCGCCTGTCGGTCCGCGCCCGCAGCGATATTGCCTTGGGGATTGAGATACGGCGTGTCTTCGAGGCGAACTTCCGCGTCTATGGCGTTCGGAAAGTGTGGCGGCAATTGAAGCGGGAGGGCTTTGACGTCGCCCGCTGCACTGTTGCCCGGCTTATGAGGTCGATGGGCCTGCAAGGTATCATCCGCGGCAAGCCGATCCGTACGACGTTCCCGGACAAGACGGCTCCGAGCCCGCTAGACCGCGTAAAGCGCCAGTTCAAAGCCGCTGCGCCGAACAGGCTCTGGGTTTCGGATTTCACCTATGTCGCCACCTGGCAGGGTTTCGTCTACGTGGCGTTCGTCATCGACGCCTTCGCCCGCCGCATCGTCGGCTGGCGGGTGAGCCGGACGGCGCATGCCGGGTTCGTCCTCGATGCCCTGGAGCAGGCCCTTCATGAGCGGCGTCCCGTTCATGGCGGCGGCCTCGTCCATCACAGCGATCGCGGTGTCCAATACGTCTCGATCAAGTATTCGGAGCGACTGGCCGAGGCGGGAATCGAGCCTTCCGTCGGAAGCGTCGGCGACTCTTACGACAACGCCCTCGCCGAAACGATCAACGGTCTCTACAAGGCCGAGGTCATTCATCGGCGCGGACCATGGCGGAGCTTCGAAGCGGTTGAATTCGCTACTCTGGAATGGGTCGACTGGTTCAACCATCGACGGCTTCTGGAGCCGATCGGCAACATCCCGCCAGCCGAAGCCGAGGAGCAGTATTACGCCATGCTGGACGAACCAGCTATGGCTGCATAACTTAAACCAAACGGCCTCCGGCAAACCCGGTGCGGTTCAATCCGGCAAAAATATTAGGCACGGAGCGATGGCGCGATTGGCTGCTTCGGTGAGAAAGCCGGAGCGCAGGCCGTGCGCTTTGTGGGGAGATTTTCAGCTGTCCCGTTCGAAGCACTCCCCATAGTTGGACATCAGTCGGGAGCAGAAGGACCAATTGGCAATCGATCGAAGGCAATCGACATCGCGATTGCCGTCCTTCAGGCTGAGCTTGAAACCTGTAATGCCGCCTACAAACTTCCACGGAATGGATATTAATTTCGTTCATTGGAAAATATAGTTGATCCAGACAATATCGTAAGTATTTCATCAAATTCCGCAAGCGAAGTAACAGACGATTTATTCCTTTCCTTTGTCATCGCTGTTTGTTATCTTCAATAATTTCTCATTAGGGGGTTCAGTACTAACAGGGGGTGGGTACAATGATCCGTAGCGACGATAAATTCACCGTATTTCAGCGGATACGTTATGCGGTTCTTATCGAAAAGACCCTTAGCGAACCGTTTTCTGCCAAGGACATTCGTCGCTTTGCACGAGGGTGGACCTACACCTGCTATCACTCATTTCTAGCCTACAATTGTTCAGACAAGTTGCCTGAGGAAGAAGCTCTTTTCGTTCGTGTGGAAAGGGGGCGCTACCGTCTTTTATGAGGCTGGCGCTCGTGATAAAGTAGACGCATCTGAGAAGTAGAAGATATGGTCGCGAGAGCGCCAAGGATTAAGCGAACCGTTGACGGGCGCGTTTGATTTTGTGTCCGGTGGCGATCAGCTCCAAGATCTGCAGTGTTGATCACCCTTATCTACGGGATTGTTTCGAGATCCGTTTCGTGAAACTCGTTATCCGTCGCCAGGATCGGCACACGATAATACTTCGCGCACGCGTAATGAACGCAATCTGCCAGATTCAGACCATGACGGCCTTTCCTGTAGGTATTGGCCGCGTGAAGCGAAAGCGTTGTGGTTCGCCTTGCTGGCGGCAGGTCGCAAAGTTCGATGGCGCGTGCGTCCAGAAACTCCATGATAATTGGCTCAACCTGATCGATTGTAAGGTCGAACTTGTCTGGCCGGGATAAGGCGAGGGCGGTTTCCAGAACGGCAAGCGGTGATGTAAAGCGCTTTTTAGCATTCATGATCGCGGTGGAAACGCGTTCGGCTTCTGGTTCGTCGGACAAAACAGCGACGAGGGCGCAAGCGTCAATAAACATGCCGCTCACGATTCCCACATTTCGTCATAGGCTTCCTTCGGTAACGGCTTTTTTGCTGCTTCCTTGCCTGAAACGTGATATTTTTCTCGCAGACGCGCTGCGGTCTGGGCCGGAGTTTCGACGTTCAGACGGCGCTCGATCGCTTCGCGCATGGCAATGACGATCGCGTCGGAAATGCTTACTTTCGCGATCTTTGCGAACTTGCGCGTCAACTGGTCGGCGGTTTCGTTTGTGACATTGATTGCCATGGCTGGCACTCCATGTAGATACTTCTTCACTTTAATGTAGATACTTTTCTCTACATTCGCAACGGGGAACCGGTCGTGCGGGAGAAACGCACGACCGGCCTGCGGCTTATTCAGCCGCTTGGGAAAACTCCGCTGCGTTGTCCTCGCTTTCGGTATCTTCGTCGGCTTCGTCATCCATGGTTTCGGCTGCGGCTTCATCTGCGATCCGAACGGGGACAGGGAGCCATCTGCTACCGAAAACAAGGCGCTCTGCGATTGATACCGCTTCGCTTTCTTCTTGGCCGCACAGACTGACAATTCCGCCTCCTTGCCCTTGGCTTCGGCTACTGCCAGTTCAATCGTCGTCCTGTTGACGTAATTGAACTAGTTGTCGCCGGTCGCCTCGAACCATTCCGACATATCGACGCCAAGCGCCCGTGCCAATTGATCGGCCTGTCCAACATCATTCTTACACGGGCAGAACTTCGGCATAACCGCATTGACCGAATGAGCGGCGGCAAAAGCCAGAAGCGAAAGAAGCATGTTCTGCGGCTGCTCGCGCAGCCAGTCGAACAGGTCATCGGGATTGCCGGGGAGAATGTCGCCGTAGCGATCCGACAGGTCGTTAAAGGCCGACAAGCCCTTGCAGTTCGCAGGGCTGTGTCGCAAAATTTTCACTTCTGCTGAGCTATGTGAGCGTCAGTGCGCATAATTGAGTGAGGCGAATGCGAATGACGGTCGCTTTCAAAGGTACCCATTTTCCAAAAAGTATCATCCTGCATGCAGTCTTCTTTTACGTGCGTTACCCGGTTTCCTATCGTGACCTTCAGGAAATTCTGGCAGTACGCGGCATTGCTGTGGATCATGCGACCTTGAACCGATGGGTTGTCCGGTACTCACCGCTGATCGCTGCCCAGGCGCAATCGCGCAAGCGACCCACGGCCCGTTCCTGGCGTGTTGACGAGACCTATATCAAGGTTCGTGGTCAATGGACCTATCTGTACCGAGCCGTTGACCGAGATGGCCAAACACTGGATTTCATGCTCTCCGAACGCCGGAATCTGGCTGCAGCACGGCGTTTCTTCAAGAAAGCCATCGCAGCCAACGGTGTTCCAGACAAAATTGTCATTGATAAAAGCGGAGCCAATCTGGCCGGAGCACAAGCTGTAAACACAATCCTGAAAATCACCGGTCACAGC
>NZ_WBWA01000045.1 GCF_008932295.1 Brucella tritici
TTCGTTTCGATCCCGACATGAAGGCATTCTTCACGCGTCTCAAGCAGCAAGGAAAGCCCGGAAAGGTCGCACTTGTCGCCGTCATGCGTAAAATGATCATCATCCTAAATGCTAGAATGCGAGACGCAAACGCAACGGTGCTTGACGCCTAACACCGTTGCTTTTGTTTTATCGCAGGCAAAAGAAAAGGGGCGCTGGTGCGCCCCTTTGCTATTGCCAATTGAGTTGCCGTTATTCCTTGATTTCGAAAACGACATTGACCGAAACGTTGTAGCTGTTTTCGCCTGCTGCAACGGGCACTGCATCTTCCGGTGCTGCGGCAGCCATGGTCTTGAACTGTGCGCGAGCGATCGGCATCGGCATGGGTGGGCGGCTCTGCTCGTTGATCTCGACAACGCGACCGATACCTACACCGGCAGCATCGGCAAGCGTCTTCGCCTTGGCGATCGCGTCGGCAACGGCGCGCTTGCGCGCTTCATTGATCGTGGCTGCCGGATTGTCGTTGACGAAATTCAGATCGCCACCCTGATTGACGCCGAGCGTGACGGATTCGTCAAGCACGTTGCCAACCTTGGCCAGATCGCGCACGCGAACCGTCAGGCTGTTTGAAACCGTATAGCCGGTGATGCTTGGTTCTTTGAGGCCGTTCTTGTCGTCCGGATAGACATAGCGCGGCTGGATGCTGATGCCGCCGGTCTGAAGATCGCGATCTTCAATGCCAGCTTTCTTCATGGCTTCGAGTACTTTCGCCATGGCTTCATTGTTTGCGGTCATGGCTTCGCGCGCGGTCTTTGCCTCGCGCAATACGGAGAGATTGAGGATGGCCATATCGGGCGAGGCGGTCATGGTGCCTTCGCCGGTGACGGCGATACGCGCAGGCTGCTTCGTCATCTGATTCTCCTGTGCCAGCGCTGGCAGCGTCAGGGCGCCTGCGAGCATGATTGCAGAAAAGGAGGTTGCAAGAAGAGTGGTAGCGCGGTTGTTCATAAAATCTCCTGTAGAGAAAGTTGAGGCAGCTCTGGCAAAGCTGGTTGCACCGGTGTGGCTGGCCGCTTTGCCTTTGAAATCATTTATTTCTTAAGTTCCCTCTCTTGTCTGAAGCCAACGATATCAGATTCGAAATGCGTGCCAATTGCAACTGTCGGTTCAAATCAGAAGGACCGTGGTTCTAGCGCGGTTCCAGTTAAAGCGGAGTCGCTGGAACCGCTCTAACTATTTGTTTCATCGCATTATCCTACGCAAAACCGCTTCGCGCTTTTGCCGAAAATGCTCTAGGTTGCATGCATCGCAACTGAATATGTGCGCATTAGGGCAACTGATGCATTTGACAGCTTGTGTCCCGGCTTTCTTTAGGGTAGGGCAAGGATGCGTGGGGCCTGTAGCTCAATTGGTTAGAGCCGGCGGCTCATAACCGCTTGGTTGGGGGTTCGAGTCCCTCCGGGCCCACCATTTCCTGTTCTTTAGATTTCCAGATCGTGCTAACGGGACACCGACATTCACCGCATGGCTGTGGGGGTGTTGGTATGAACGTTGGAATTGGAAATCTGGATTCCAACAGGAGGGCATAATGGCTCTTACCGATGCAGCTTGCAGGGCGATCTAAGGCTAGCAACAGCTATACAAACTAAGCGATGCGAGCGGTTTCATCTGCGGTCCGGCAACGGCCTCAATATTCTCTCATATATCATGTCTGTGGAACGATGATCTGTTTGGACAGATCGGCATTTTCGTTTTCATCGCAAACTTTCAACAAATTTTAGCAGTTCGTTAAGAAAATAGTAACGCAATGAAACAATTTTTTAAGTGACGTGAACTGGCAACAAAATGGAGGTTTTGGGCGATGAGAAAAAATGCAACCACCGTTGCGCTGGCATTGGCAGGGTTGGTGGCGAGTTCTCTCGCGGCTTCAGCGAAGACGAGTTATTTGGGTGAATTCCGCGATTGGGGCGTTTACCAGAACACCGAGCTTGCGGGTAACAAATGTTACGCCCTGACTGTGCCGATCAATTTTCATCCGACCGGCGTGCAGCATGGCGACAATTTCGTGATTATTTCCAAGGCAGATGGCCAATATAGCCCGCAATTGGTGATGGGTTATCAGCTTAAGGCCAATAGTTCGGTTAATGTGATGGTGGATGGCGCGCGCTTTCCCTTCTTCACGGAAGGCAATCGCGCCTGGGCGGAAAATGTTGCCGATGAGGCGAAGCTGATGCGCGCTATGCGCTCGGGCAAAACGCTCAATGTGCAGGCGACCTCGGCACGCGGTACGCAGACCCGCTATACGTTTTCCCTGATGGGGTTGTCGGCATCTCTGCAGCGTGTGGATGGCTGCCGGTAACAATTAAAAAAGCCCTGCCAGTTGGCAGGGCTTTCTCTTGAAGGATGCGGCTTTATGAAAGCCAGGTCTGGCGATTATACCAATCGTCCAGATCGGAACGCACCCGGTCCTTCTCTATGCCGTAGCGTTCCTGGATTTTGCCTTCCAACTGCTCGCGCCGACCCTTGATCTGGTCGAGATCGTCATCGGTGAGTTTACCCCACTGTTCCTTGATCTTGCCCTTGGCCTGTTTCCAGTTTCCTTCAACGCGATTCCAGTCCATTGGTTGGTCCTCCGTTCTGGGTTGGTTATGATTAACTAACGCAACGGAGCGCGATTGGTTCAGCTAAAAATTGCAGAACCTGCTTAAAGACCGAGGAACTTGAAGGGCTCGCTTTCCTTGAAACTGTCGTTGACGACACCATTAAAGGTGTTGGTCTGATTGACGCCGAGGTCTAGTTTCTTGACCTTGCCGGTCTCTGGCGAAAAGTCGATGTCCTTCAGGTCAATCCAGAAGACATTGGGCGTCAAAGCGGATTCGAAGAAATAGAGCTTGCGCTTCTGGTCGGCCACGGTCCGCCAGCGCGTCGAAGAAATGTTCGGCTGGTCCGGTGTCGTCAAGCCAAAAGGTACCGAGGTATTCCGGATGACGCTGAACACACTGGCAATCGACTCGACCGGGTCTTCGGTTTTTGGAACGGCGTTTACGTAGAACGATGCGCGCGCGAAGCGATCAGACGCGCGATTGGTGCCGGGCAGCATGACAGTGCCGCCAATCTGGGTCCAGTAGGAGTTGAGCGCCAGCTGCTCGTCATAGGTCGGTGAGTTGGTCATCACCTGATATTGCTTGCCGTGATGGATCACCTGCTTGCCGTTGATATATTCGATGACCGCGCTGTCGCCAGTAGAATCGGATATCGCCAGATGCAACGTGGCCAGCCTGTCTTCGCCGGGGACTTTGTCCGTCACGATGGTGAAAGGCTCTGTGCGGAGCGTTTTGACCGCCTCATCGACCGTGGCAAAGTTATCGAGCACATATTGCGCCCATGCCGCGATGCTGAGGCCCGGCGTGGTACCGTCATATTTCGGATATTCGGATTCGACCAGCCACAGGGCGCCGACGGAAAGTCCAGCTTCATTCAGCCCGTCTGTCGTGGAAATATCGTAACCGGAGGCGATGACGCTGCCATATTTGGACGTCCACTGGAGCGAGTTCTTGCCCGCCTCGCCGGAACGTTTCATGCCGCGTGGAAAAATCCAGAGATTGGTTGCAACATCCACTTTCCAATCCATGGATCGGGCGGTCATCACCTGATCGCTGGCCCCGTGATAAACGAAACGCGTGCAGGCTTCGGCAATCGGTGCGGCAAGCATGCTGCCTGCAACGAGTGCTGTGGTGCAGATGCTGGAAAAAGACCGTTTCAAAATCGGCATGGATCGTCCCCTCTGTGATGCCCGGTAGTCTCGCGAGCAGAATGCCCTCACAACGCGATATAAGGCAGTGGCTATAAGTGGAAAGGCAGGCGCGCGGGTTTTAACGCTCGCCCATATATCCGCGCTGCTTCCATTGCTGGAGCGGCATGATGTCTGGCGGTCCGCCGCCTGCCTCATACCAGGAATCGACGGCCCATTTCTGCCCCTGTTTGTCTTCGATGACGGCAGTCCAGTGCGGATAACGACCGTCGAAAAAGGCACCGCGCGATGTGCGGCGCGCGACCGTGTGATGCTTCAGCCAGCCACGTGATTGCAGATAGCGCAGGAAGTTATCGGTATTGGTCGATTCATCGATGCAATCCATCTGACCCTTGATGCGGGCCTTGCCGAACTGCATTCTCGGCTTGTCCCGGACGCCGATAAAGGCCGTGCTGCGCTGCTCGAAGATCGCAACTGCCGTTCGCAATGCCTTCCGCTCGCCGTCCGCGCTGCGACTGCCATTGTGCAGAAGGTTTCGGATGCGCTGCTCGTCCTTCGCAGTCAGCGTAACCTTGGTCCGATAATGGCATTCATAACCGTGGCAGACGCTGAAGGTCTGCGCCGAAGCCTGTCCGACCGGCAACACTAAACCTATGAGGGCACCAGCGCCCAGCAGTTTCATCAAATCGCTGCTCCGCATTCCAACTGTTTGTTTTGAACACCGCATCTTGTCCGAAGACCGTTTCACATTTTTCGGGATGCTCTCTTAAGAGATTTTCCTGCAATTTCAGCAAGATAAAATAGATCGAATCTCCCGGCATCTTAACCGTGCTTGTGGCTGGTGAAAAGGAGCGACGGTTCAAGGCGTTCCAGCCCCTGATAGGGATTGGCATGGATTGCAAGAATCCAGAGACAGAAAGAGGCAGTGAGCGAATAGATGACGAGCGCCTTCACGCCAGCCCGCACGCGGTCCGCATGGGTGGCGGCGATGGTTATTGCTGTCAGAAATGTCAGCGAGAGCACGAGATACCATTTGTAATAGTCGATTGAGGTCGATCCGACGGCCAGGCGCGTATTGCGTGCGTCCTGCAACTCATCGAAGTCGTTGATAAGCTGCGAGATAACAGGTGAGGGTACGTCGGTGCGCGCCAGATTGATGATCTCGCGTCTTATGTTCTGCAGCGCGGTTTCGACGGAACCCGCCGGCTCGACATTGATCTTATCGCGCCATTCGTCGTCGATGACGGCAAGGCGATAGCCGGTAAGAGCCGCCGTAAGTTCGGGCGCGTTCAATATGTCTGTATGGGAGGTTCCGATCAGGCGGGAAATGGCGGAACGTTCTTCGCTGATCGCCTGATCAGCCCGGGAATTGACGCTCCAGATATCGGCGGCGACAAAGCCGAGCGATAAGGCCCAGGCCGTTGCAATGGTGCTGATAAACGCACCGATCGGAATAGATAGGACGTCGCTGGCTGCATGCCTGGACAGCATGTCGAGCGCGAAACGCCCAACTGCATAGAACACAATTCCGAGTATCGCGAAGGCTGCAAAAGAAAGATAGATCGGCAACTCGAAGATATAAGTCATTCATCCCCCCACTTGATATCGAACCTATTATTATCGGAAGTAGTTGAATTTTACTTAGAGTGCGTTTCGATCTGATTGAAACAGATCGGGCTCTAACTTTTTGTTTTTACGCACATCTTATTCGAAAGCTGTTTCACCCTTTTCGGGATGTGCTTTAGAACGGATCAACGGGCATGAATAACAAAAGCCCGCCGGTTTTGCCGGCGGGCCAAACAAATGAAAATAATTTTGTCGCGAATTAGAACGAGACGGAGAAACCGACGACCGGCCCATGCTGGGTCACGTCATATTTGAACTTCTCGACCGTATCGCTGTCTTTGTAATCCTGATAGAGCGCCCGATAGCCGACGCGAAATGTTGTCGGGACGTCAAAGACGAGCGTGCGGTAACCGAGATAAATCTGACCGTTGGCGCTGAGTTTGGTTCCAGCCCCGAAACCGCCGATGTCGGCTTCCGCGAAAATGTTCCACCGGTCATTGATGTCATAGAAGACGCGCGTACCGACGAATGGATCAGTCCATTCCACCTTGCGCGATCCGCTGAAACGGCCAACTTCCAGCCCGGCTTCCAGCTTTGTCCAGCGAACGCCGACTGTCGGTTCAATCGCGAAAACGCGCTGGTTTCCGAAGAGTGTCGTTCCTTCGAGCTGCTGTTCATAGATACGATAGTAAGCACCGCCTGACAGGCTCGTCGTCTTGATGTCGAGCGCAAGCTCGTTGTCGCGAAGGCTCTCCTTCTGACTGGTCTTGACGTACTGTCCGTCTATGAAAAAGCCAACCGTTCCGTTGCTGATATCGACATTGCCCATGAGGCCCATATCGAGATTGTCGAGAATCTCACTGAACGGCATATGCACATCGGTGCTGTGCCCGAGCAGTCCGGCACTACCGTTGAGCGATGCACCCCAGAGATAAGGGCTGACGACCACGCGCCAGCGCTGCTGATCCTGAATTTCTGGTTGTGGCGTTACTGCATCTGCGGCCAGCGATACTGCTGATGCGCCTATTAAAACAGTTGATGCTAATATAATACTTCTGGCAACTTTTAGCAGTAAATTCCCGCTATGGTTACGTGATCTTCCGTCTTTCACCGAAAAAACCCCCTCGGTTATGTATTAGCAATTTCGATAATACATTAGATTCAAATCTTTCTCCATATATATGTTAATCATTCGGGGAAATAAACTGGAAATTGATACTTATATTAAGGTTTGTTCTGTTGACTTTCATTGGGGGTAGCCATTTATTTGCGATGGGAGCCGCACCTCCGTCCTCTTCGAGGCGAGGTGGGGAAGTTAGTTTGGCAATTTTAAAAATGACAAATCGTGGAGTAACGAGGTCATCATGAAAACGAAACAGTCTATCTGGAAGTCGTCGCGCCGGATGTTTGCGCGGGGCGCCGCAACGGCTCTCATCGCAGCAGCTCTGATCGCTCCTCAGGCAGCATCCGCATGCACCAGCTTCGTTCTCCCGACGAGCGACGGCGGCATGGTCTACGGGCGCACGATGGAATTCGCGTTCGAACTCAAGTCCGATATGATTGTCGTTCCGCGAAACTATGCTTTCACGGCAACTGCTGCCGATGCGAAGCCCGGCAAGCAGTGGAAGAGCAAATATGCCGTGATCGGCATGAACGCTTTTGGCATCCCGGCTCTGACGGATGGCATGAATGAAAAGGGGCTTGCTGGCGGAATTCTCTATTTCCCGGATTTCGCCAAGTTTCAGGACCCTTCCACAGCAAAGGCTGAAGACAGTCTCGCCCCGTGGGATGTGTTGAGCTGGGCGCTGACCAATTTCTCGACTGTAGCCGAAGTGAAGGATGCGCTTGCCAGCATTGCCGTGATCGATGTCAAACAACCCAATATGGGCTTTGCGCCGCCAGTTCATTATACGCTGCACGATGCGACCGGTGCATCGATCGTCATCGAGCCCGTTGATGGCAAGCTGAAGGTTTATGACAATCCGCTCGGCGTGATGACGAATTCGCCTCCCTTCGACTGGCATATGACCAATCTGCGCAATTACGTTCACCTGTCGCCAGACAACAACAAGCCTCTTACGGTCAACGGTGCTACGTTCAAGCCGTTGGGCGAAGGTTCCGGTATGCTGGGCGTCCCCGGTGATACGACGCCTCCGTCAAGGTTCGTTCGCGCAACGGCTTTCGTCCTGTCGGCAGCCAAGGTGCCGAGTGGTACGCAAAGCGTTCGTCTGGCAGAGCATATCGCCAATAATTTCGACATTCCCAAAGGCTGGATTGTGGAACCCGGAGCACCGCTTGAATACACGCAGTGGACGACCATTGCTGACATGAAAAACATGACTTACTACGTGAAGACCTATGATGATCAGGTTCTGCGTGGCGCGGCGTTCAAGGATTATGATCTTGATGCCAAGGACATGGTGACGATCAAGATGCAGCCGCGGCTGGACCCTCCGGCGCTGACCGACAAGTAAGTCTTTTCGGGAATTGAAAGCTTGGAGCCCCGATCTGATTGAACCGGATCGGCGCTCTATATGTTTGTACCGTCGCTTTCAGGGTGAACCCTTGAAAGGACGGCCTCTGCTACGGCACGTCGTCGGAAGCAGTCGGGCCGCCTTCATTTTCCAGGTTGGCGATGCGCCGCGTTTCCGACCGGTTGAATTTCAGGCGTACGCCAGCACCACCGCCGTTTTCCGGGATGAACAGCGCTCCGGCTTTTTCCAGTGCTTCGGTCAATGCCGCTGTCTGTTCGTCCGATGGCGTGCCGAGCTTGCGTTCAAATTGCTCGATTGTCGCAGCGTCGATGCCGGATAGTTGAGCCAAACGGTCGCGCGAGAATTCCACGAGGGCTCTGGCTGCACGGCATTGAGGTCCGGTTATCATCGTCTGGTTCTCCCCTTGCAGTTATTACGAAAGACAAATGCTGGAAATGCTCTCTCCGTTTGTTTTCAAGCATGTCTTTATCCCGAAACGGATTCCCATTTTCGGGAGGCATGCTCTAATGATGATCGGAGTTGCCACCCTTCTTGCCCACGCCGTTGATGATCGTTTCGAGCAGCCAGGGCTTATGGTCGATTATATCGGAAAGCTCCTGCAGACCTATTTGCGAACCGGCTTCCTTCAGCAGCGCGTTGGCTACCGAGGCCGACCCGTTCTTGCCATCAAGTGCCATGCGATGCGCCCGTCTGATCAGAAGTTCCGGCTGTGAAAAACTGCTCTCGGCAAGTCTTTTTTCTATTCGTCGCTGTAGCTCTTCCGGAGCAATCATTTGTTGAATTCCCTTATTCCTGAAGGGCACGCAACCGATAGCGGTTTGCCACCCACACTATGAATTTATGTTGAGGTAAAGTTTTTGCCACGTGACAATTCGTACAAATCTGACGTTTTGGCAGATTTTACTGTGAGGGCGATCCGCTGGAATTATGCGGTCGTTCTACTTTAGTATCACGGAATAGTAACGAAATATTTCAGCACATCAAATCCGCAAAGAAGCCAAATTATTGCCACGCTTTCTCTTGTTTGCATCTGATGGCCTACTTACATAGCCGATACGCCTTGGCGGGAAGAGCAGTGGTCAGGTAGAGCGTGCGACGGGAAGCGGATTTCGCTTCGCGGGAAGTAGCGCTGTAGCGACCAGTGCCTGTTTCCGTTTGATAACAATAATAATTCGATGGTTTGCAATGGCCACTCTTCGATACTTTATCTGGCCCATGGTTTTCACCGTATTGGGTCTCGCAGGTGCTCTCTGGCTCGGCTACGAAATGACCGGCACCTTTGGGGGAATGGTCTCCGTCTTCATCATCTGTGCGGTTCTGAGCGTTCTCGAAATTTCGCTTTCTTTCGATAACGCCATCGTCAATGCGCGCATCCTGCGCGACATGACGCCGGAATGGCAGCATCGCTTCCTGACCTGGGGCATCGTGATTGCCGTTTTCGGCATGCGCATCATTTTCCCGCTGGCTATCGTTGCGGTTGCCATGTGGACCGATCCGATCTCGGCACTGAAACTTGCGATCTGGCAGCCGGACGAATATGCCCGCGTGATTGCGGATTCGCATACGGGTATCGCGGCCTTTGGCGGTACGTTTCTGCTGATGGTCGGCATGAAGTATTTCTTCGATGTCGAGAAGGATGTGCACTGGATCAAGGCCATCGAAAGCCGCATGTCGAAGTTCGCTTCGGTGCAGGGGGTGGAGATCGGTGTCGCAATCGCTCTCATCATCTTCTTCTCCTATCAACTGGATGCCGAGCATTCGCACACATTCCTGATTGCGGCCCTGTTCGGTCTTCTGACCTTCCTCGCTGTCGAAGGACTGGGCGAGGTTCTGGATGCGACGCAGGAGCAGATGGATATGGTTCATCGCGGTGGCCTGGGCGCCTTCATCTATCTTGAAGTGCTGGATGCCAGCTTCTCGTTCGACGGTGTTATCGGCGCGTTCGCGCTGACCACGAACCTGTTCATCATCGCCATTGGTCTTGGTATCGGCGCATTCTATGTGCGTTCGCTCACCATCATGCTTGTCGAGCGCAAGACGCTCGGCCAGTACCGTTATCTCGAACACGGCGCGTTCTATGCGATCCTGGTTCTGGCGGTCATCATGTATGTCCAGACGCTGGTACATATCCCGGAAGTCATTACAGGCCTTATCGGTGCGGCTTTGATTGGTCTCTCGTTCATGTCTTCGCTGCGCTACAACCGGCTCAATCCGAACTGGCAGGAAGAAGCCGAAGAGGTCACAGGGCATTAAACGTGCGCAGTGTCGTTGGATCACAGGGGCAGCTTCGGCTGCCCTTTTTGTTGGCCTTGACCGAATCGCCGGAGTTGAGGACGATTACCGGAGGCGAGTGACATCGCTTTCATGCCGCAGATCGTTTTCAGGGATCATGATCGGCACGCTGCGGGCAATTCGGGGAAAGGGGATTTCCATGGTCGTAACACGTTTGAGCAAAACCGCCTTTGTGGCGGCGATAGCCTTTTTCGCAACGCTGGTTTCATTCGGTAACATCACCGATTACGACACCAATTTCGGGTTTGTGCAGCATGTTCTGATGATGGACACGATCTTTCCCGATGCCACGATCAAATATCGCGCCATCGATAATCCGATGCTGCATAATGCAGCCTATATTCTCATCATTGCGGCGGAAACGCTAACGGCGATCCTGTGCTGGATCGGGGCCTTTGCCATGCTTGGCCGTCTGACCGACCGGGCCGTGAGTTTCAACCGCTCCAAGAAATGGGCCATTGCCGGTCTCGCGCTCGGCTTTCTGGTCTGGCAGGTCGGCTTCATGTCGGTCGGCGGGGAATGGTTCGGCATGTGGATGTCGCAAACCTGGAACGGGATTGAATCCGCGTTCCGGTTCTTCATCACCATTATTGCGGTGCTGATCTTTGTCGCTATGCCGGACGGCGAGTTAGAGTAGATGCGATGTTGAGGCAGGCTCGTCGATCAATTCGACGCCAGCCTGTTTCATTTTTTGCAGCATGATGTCCATCGAGCCGTTGAGGTTGATGCCACGGCATGCATCCAGACGGACCCGCACCTGAAAGCCTTCTGCAACGGCGTCGAGCGCCGAATAAGCGACGCAGAAGTCGGTGGCCAGCCCGACCAGTGTGAGCGAACCGATATCGCGTTCGCGCAAATATCCGCCAAGACCGGTCGGCGTTTTATGGTCGTTTTCGAAGAATGTCGAATAGCTGTCTATGCCGATGCGAAAGCCTTTGCGAATGACGAGTTGTGCCCGCGTCCATTGCAGGTCAGCGTGAAAATCCGCGCCATGACTGCCTTGCACGCAATGGTCGGGCCAAAGCGTCTGCAGGCCATAGGCCATTTCGATCGTATCGAAAGGCTTGGCGTGGGCATGAGTCGAGGCGAAGCTTGAATGATTGGCGGGGTGCCAGTCCTGCGTGAGGATGACGTGTTCGCTTTCATTGATCAGTCGGTTGACGGTGGGAATGATTTCGTCGCCGCGATCAACCGCCAGCGCACCGCCGGGGCAAAAATCATTCTGGACGTCGACAACCACAAGTGCATGACTGATCATGGAATACTCGCTTTGCTTATTTCATAACCGACTATAGCCAGACAGAGTTCGTGAGACCAGCAATAAGCCGCGTTCTGGTATAACATCGGGAACAGTGCTACGGACGATTCCAATCAGGAACCAGACAGGAAGCGATCATGACAGACGTAATCGTCCGCGACAGCAATGGCACTCAGTTGAACGACGGCGATTCCGTCACGCTCATCAAGGACTTGAAGGTCAAGGGCACCTCCACGACGCTGAAGCGAGGAACGCTGGTCAAGGGCATTCGCCTTACCGGAAATCCGGACGAAGTCGATTGCAGCACCAAGCAGGTCAAGGGACTGGTTCTGCGAACCGAATTCCTGAAGAAAGCCTGACTTTTTAGATTGTAATCTTGTTCCGAAAACTTTTCGGAATGCGATTCAATCAGGCGTCAATCTCCACGCGACCGCGCGGGCGGCTGCAGCAGGCGAGGATATAGCCCTCGGCGATTTCATCGTCGCGAATGCCGCCATTGTGGTTCATTTCGGTTTCGCCGCCGAGGCACTTCACCTTGCAGGTGCCACAGATTCCGAACTCGCAGGCGCTCGGAATCTTGAGGCCGCCATTGCGGGCGGCAAGCAGGATCGTGTCGTTTTCCGTGCATTCGACTTCCACGCCGGAGAGGCTGAAGACAACGCTGGCCGCAGCAATAGCCGGGGCGGCGGGTGCTGCCGCAGTGCTCGCCGGTTCGGAGAGCGTGGATGGCACCGGAACCGACGAAATCTCGCTGGCCGGATTAAAGCTCTCCTGATGGTAGTTGGCCATGTTGAAGCCAGCGTCTTCCAGCAGGCCGCGTACACCGTTCATGAACGGTTCCGGTCCACAGCAGAACACCTTGCGATGCAGGAAATCGGGCGCTAGCAGTTCAAGCCGGGCACGGTCGATGCGCCCATGCAGGCCCGGCCAGACATGGCGTGCCGATGATTGCTCGACAATGAAGGCCACATGCATGGCTTCCATGCGACCGGCAAGCAATTCAAGTTCACGGCGGAAAATGATGTCATCCGGCGTGCGCGCGCAATTGATGAAGGCGACGTCGGTTGCCGGTGCGCAGTCGAAGAGCCAACGCGTCATGGAGACCATTGGCGTGATGCCGGAACCGGCGGAGACGAAGAGATATTTTTCGCCCGGATGGTTGGCAAGCGAGAAATCGCCGTTCGGCCCGTAAGCCTTGATCTTCATCGGCGGACGCAGATTGTCGAGCATCCAGCGCGTGCCGATACTGTCCTTCTGCGCCTTTACGGTGACGGAGATATGGTAGGGACGGGACGGGGTCGAGGAAAGCGTATAGGTCCGTAGCACCGGCCCCAAACCGTCAGCCCGTTCAATAGGCAGTTCCAGAGTGACGAACTGGCCCGGCGTATAGCGAAACCAGTTGTCCTCGGCGGTCTTGAAGGAGAAGGTCATGACGTCTGGCGCTTCTTCGATGGCCGAGATGCATTCCAGCATCTGCAACCTGTCGTTCCACGGCAGCATCTCGTCCAGATATTTCAGAGGCTGCATGGCCTTCTCACTTCTTCAACTGCATTTCAGTAATCAGGCGACGCGGCTGAGCTTTGCCGCTTCGCCACGCAGGCGCGGCGTAATGGTGTTGGTATACCATTCGAGGAACTGCATCACGCCGCCTTCATGTTCGACCGAGTAGGGGCCAGGCTGATAAGCGGGCGAGCGAATGCCAACCGCGTTTTCTTCGACGATCTGCCGGTCCTGGTCATTGGTCTGGATCCAGACATGGGTCAGTTCATCGAGATCGTAATCCACGCCTTCGACGGCATCCTTGTGAACGAGCCATTTGGTGGTGACAAGCGTTTCCTCGGCGCTGATCGGCAGAACGCGGAAGGAAATCGCATGATCCGCCATCAGATGGTTCCAGGTCGACGGATAATTGAACAGCAGCATTGCGCCGATATTCGTGTTGCCAGCCACCTGATCGCTCAAAGGCTTCTTGACGGCCGCCTTGCCGGACATGGTGTAGCTCACCGCGTCGCGCAGAAGCGGAATGCGGGTGATGCGATAGCGTCCATCCTCGGACATGTTGAATTCTGCGGGCAGGCCGACGCTGGCGCAATTCTTCCAGAGCTGGTTGATCTCAGGATCTTCCATCACGCCCTGCACGCCGGTTGCCGAAGGAGCTTCCGGATAGGTGCGGCAGAGTTCCGGATGGTTCGCGGCGCAGTGATAGCACTCACGGTTGTTTTCCCAGACGAGCTTCCAGTTGCCCTTTTCGATGATCGAGCTTTCGAAAGCGACCTTTGCGTCCTTGATATTGTGCGGTGCGAGATAGGGTTCGACCAGATTGCGGAAAGCACCGAAGTCGGGGGCTTCATCGGCGACGCAGACATAGATATAGCCGGCGACGGTTTCGCAATGAACCGGCTTCAGGCCGTATTCGGCTGGCTTGAAGTCAGGGCCGACCTGACGCGCGAAGAGCAGGCGTCCGTCCAGCTCATAGGTCCACTGGTGATAAGGGCATACGAGCTTTGCCGCGGTTCCCTTTTCAGCAGCGCAAATGCGCGAGCCGCGATGGCGGCAGGAATTGTGGAAAGCGCGAATGCCGCCCTGCGCATCGCGAACGATGACGACCGGATACGCGCCGATTTGTACGGTCATATAGGAACCGGTCTTCGGCAGCTCGCAATCATGGCCGACAAACAGCCAGTCCTTGTAGAAAATATTCTCCAGATCCAGCTTGTGATATTCTGGATCGGTGTAGAATTTTTGCTCCAGGCTGAAATTGGGGTCGCGCCCGGTCAACAGCCCCAGCATTTCGTTGCGAACGTCCATAGAATTGAACCCTTGCTTTCCATCTTGGATCTGCCTTCTGCTGTTCTCCCAGCGACTATGGCTCGATCCGGTGTTCCCTTTGTCTTCCGGAAGCACGGCTTATCCCGTTATCTCAATGGCTTGCCCACATCTCCCGAGGTCTGTGAACTGGCTTCCGTTATTCTGATTCAATCACTGAACTATTCTAAACGCGCATTGGGATGCGACATGGTTTTCGCGTAAAGACGACACGCCAAAATGTCGCTTTTGCGGCGTGATCGGATCGTCGCAAATGTGTGTTACAACCGCCTTCGGAGCGTTTCCGGGATTGCAAATTGGTTTAAAAGCCAGTTACCACGTCTACCACGTCCCAATCTGTTTCATTCCATGGGAGGCTCGGTGGCCATGAAACGTTCTGAAATCAACGAAATCATCCGCGAAAGCGACGCTTTCATTCGCTCTTTCGGCTATGTCATGCCGCCTTTTGCTTACTGGTCGCCCGAGGAATTGAAGGCGCGGACCTCTTCGGATGCGCATGCTATTCGCGACGCGCGCCTTGGCTGGGATATCACCGACTACGGGCAGGGCAAATTTGCCGATCTCGGCCTGTTTCTCTTCACCACGCGAAATGGCAATGCCGAGGACCTCAAGCGCGGCGGCGGCATGCTTTATGCTGAAAAGATCATGATCTCGCGCAAGAACCAGCTTTCTCCGATGCACCGCCATGTGGTGAAGGCCGAAGACATCATCAATCGTGGTGGCGGCACACTGGTGCTGGAACTGTTCAACTCGCTGCCGGATGGCAGTGTGGATGAAGAAACCGACGTGACTGTCGCAACCGATGGACGCCTTGTGACGCAGAAGGCTGGTGCTCATCTGAAGCTGCAACCGGGCGAAAGCGTGACGCTGCTGCCCGGCAACTGGCATGCTTTCTGGGGCGAGGGCGGCGATGTGCTGATTGGCGAGGTTTCGACTGTCAACGACGATCTGACGGATAATATTTTCCGCGAGCCGATCGGCCGTTTTTCGAATATCGAAGAAAACGAGAAGCCGCTACATCTCCTGGTGTCCGACTACGACAAATGGCTGTAAGCCTGCCGATATTTCGGTTCTGGCTGCCTGCAAATGGAGTTGTTTGACGCTTCCGGTCTGCATGTAACTTTAAGTGAACGGCTTCCCGGTTCTCTAACGCCGTCATTTCCGGCAAACCGGGGCCGGGAAGCTCAACAGGCTCTCGCGAAGGCAAACTGAAGGACTGAACATATGAAGCTGGCGATGATCGGAACGGGCTACGTGGGTCTGGTTTCGGGTGTGTGTTTTGCCGAATTCGGCTTTCACGTCACCTGCGTTGACAAGAACCCATCGATCATCGAACGGCTGAAGGCCGGGAAGGTCACCATCTTCGAACCGGGGCTCGATGAACTGATGACCCGCAATATTCGCGATGGCCGGCTGGAGTTCAGTACCGATCTTCCGGCAAGTGTCGCGGACGCCGACGTCATCTTCATCGCTGTCGGCACGCCATCCCGTCGCGGTGATGGCGAGGCGGACCTGCAATATATTGAAGCGGCTGCGGATGAAATTGCCGCCGCCATGAAGCCCGGTGCCGTGGTCGTTATCAAGTCGACGGTCGTGGTCGGCACCAATGCGCGCATACGCGACCGCATCAAGGCGGCCAATCCGGGGGTGTCATTCTCGATGGTGTCCAATCCGGAATTCCTGCGGGAAGGCTCGGCAATCGAGGATTTCATGCGACCCGACCGTGTTGTCGTCGGAGTGGAAGACGAGCGCGGCAGAACTGCGATGCAGCGCCTCTATCGTCCGCTTTACCTGCGTGAAACGCCGATGGTCGTCACGTCGTTGGAAAATGCGGAAATCATCAAATATGCGGCCAATGCCTTTCTGGCCATGAAGGTAACATTCATCAACGAGGTTGCCGACCTTTGCGAGAAGACTGGCGGCAATGTGCAGGAAGTTGCGCGCGCCATTGGTATGGACAATCGCATCGGCTCGAAATTCCTGCATGCCGGTCCGGGCTTCGGTGGTTCGTGCTTCCCCAAAGACACACGTGCCTTCGCTGCAACCGGCAAGAAATATGCTGCGCCGCAATCGCTGATCGAGCAGGTGATTGCAGTCAATGAAACACGCAAACAGTTGATGGCCGAACGGATCGTGACTGCTGCCAAGCAAAACGGTGCGGATACGGTTGCTGTTCTGGGCGTCGCCTTCAAGCCGAACACCGATGATATCCGCGAGTCTCCTGCGCTCGACATTATCGCGGCCATTCAGAAGGCAGGGATCAAGGTTCAGGCGCATGATCCTGAAGCCATGGACGCTGCCAGGGCGGTGCTGCCCAATGTTATCTGGTGCAATTCGGCCTATGAAGCGGCGAAGGGCGCAGGTGTTGTTGCCCTGCTGACCGAATGGAACGCTTATCGCGCGCTCGATCTGAAACGGGTGGCCAATGTCATGGCCGGAAATGTTCTGATCGATCTGCGCAATGTCTACAAGGCAGAAGACATTGCAGGCACCGGCCTTGATTATCGTTCGGTCGGCCGGACGCTCCGGGCCTGACTATTGGTCTGATTCCGACATTTGCATCCCTCGGATATGAGCGCTGAGCAAATGTCGGAATCAAAAGGTCCACTAGGGTCCAGACTCAATTGATCCACCATGTGACGATGGCGGCGATGTAGCAGGTTGCTGCGAAGTTAATCATGAGCTTGTCATATCGTGTCGCGACACGCCTCCAGTCCTTGAGGCGGCAGAAGGTG
>NZ_WBWA01000046.1 GCF_008932295.1 Brucella tritici
TACAACTTTGCCAAACAACTCAAAGCCTTGAAGTTCAAAACACCCTATGAAGCAATTCAGGAACTCTGGAAATCAAAGCCAGAAGCCTTTATCGTCAAACCGCACCATCACATGCTGGGACCAAACACCTAGAGCGCGTTTCGGTCTTGATTGGATCCGATCGTCGTTCTAACCACTTATAATCCAAACATAATCTTATCGACCCTCGTTTCACTCTGGTCGGATTATGTCCATTGCATCAGTCAGGATTTGGAAGCTCCACCATCCGCTGCCACGACATGTCCGGTCACATAGGAGGCAAGATCTGAAGCCAGGTAAACAACGGTCTTGGCGATTTCTTCAGGCTGCCCCAAACGGCCGACCGGAATTTTCGTAAGATAGGTTTTATAGTTTTCGGGATCTCCGTGCATCCAACTGCTCATTGGCGTTTCGATATAGCCCGGCGCAATGGCGTTGACCCGAATGCCGAGATGCCCCCATTCCAGTGCAAGACATTTGGTCAGATGGGCAACACCAGCTTTGGCGGACGCATAGTCAGCGCAGTTGGGACGAGCCTTGACGCCTGCATAGCTAGACAGGTTGACGATCACGCCGCTGCCTTGCTTTGCCATCTGTCTGGCCGCGGCCTGTGCGCCGAAGAACGTGCCCTGAAGGTTGACGGCTTGGGTCTTGAGCCAATTGTCAAGCTCGAGTTCGAGCGAATCTTGCCGGTTCAACATGCCAGCATTGTTCACCCAAATATCCAACGAGCCATGTTTGGCGGCGACCGTCCCGGCAAGATTGCGCAGAGCTTCCACATCTGTGACGTCCAGAAACTGGAACTCTGCTCCTGCGGGCAGATTTTCGGGCTGTTTCATATCCGTCATGACGACGTGGGCTCCCTGAGCGCATAGAGCTTCCACTGTCGCACGACCAATGCCACCATTGGCTCCTGTTACGACAGCTACTTTGCCATTGAGATCGGTGGGATTAGTATTCTTCATAGGTATTTTCCTGTTCATTAAAGCAATTTACGCATATACTGCTTAAATCGCTGGGTCTTCGCACATCAGCTTGCAGTCTGTGCATTCACTTCAATATTGAAGAGCACGTTTTAGTCTTGAAACTGGATCAAACACTGTCGGGAACAATCTCATTCTGGGTTCCATTTTTGCCGGAGGCTGGAACCGTAATATCGTTAAGATCGACACCTGCGGTTTCTCGGATCATCATCGACGCCACACAGGCAACAAGGCCAAGCACCATCACATAACCGAGATAAATATGCCCATGTCCCGTAGAATTGAGCCATGTATTGAGATAGGGCGCTGTGCCTCCGAAAATCGCCACCGAAAAGGAGGTTACAAAACCGATTCCCCGAGCTCTTGCCTGCGTGGGAATCTGCTCCGCCATCAGGGCCGGGAAAATAGCCGCGAGGAGCGCCCATGAACCGAGTCCCATCAACTGGGCAACAAACAGTGTCCACGGTTCGCTGGTAACGATGCGGTCGATCGGAATCGTGAAGATGATGACAGCAAGCCCCCAGGCCATGACCATCGGTTTGCGGCCGAAGCGGTCGGACAGCAAGCCACAAATCGGTAGCCAGATGATGCAGACGATCTGGGCAAGCAGGCTGGCAAAATATGCTCCCGAAGGATCCATGCCACGCGTGGCTATTGCCGTCGCTGGTGCAAAGGTAACCCAGGTATAGTAGGCCGCATTCGTTGCGGCGCCCAGCATGATGATGTTAACAGCGATCCGAGCAGCCTGACGTCCGGTGATTTCCAGTTTTGCACGGCCATTATCTTCGGAAGCAGCTTCAAAGACTTCGGATTCAGCAGCACTGCGACGCAGGATCAGTGCGTAAAGTCCAAGCAATGCCCCTGTCGCAAAACCCGCCCGCCAGCCCCAGGCCTCCATGGCCTCCGGACCGAGCAAAGAGCTCAGAAGTGCCGCGAGTGCAGTGGCGGCCATCACACCGACCGTTACACTGACAAACACGCTGCTCGACCAGAAACCGCGACGCTCTTTGGGCGCAATTTCGGCCACATAGGCGAATGCAACTCCCGATTCCCCGCCATGAGCCAGTCCTTGTGTAAGACGGCAGATAAACAAGAGGACAGACGCGCCCACCCCGATTGTTTCATAAGAGGGAATAACCGCAATACCAAGACTGGTAAGGGCCAGCAGACTCATGGTCAGCACCAGCGTGAGCTTGCGGCCATAACGGTCACCCAGCATTCCAAACACCCATCCGCCTATCGGACGGGCGATGAACCCTCCGGCAAAAACCGCCAACGTGGCGAGCAAGGCAGATGCCTTGTCTGAATTGTCGAACAGGTTGCGTGCGAGATAAACTGAGAAAATTCCGTACAGCGTCCAGTCGAACCATTCGAGTGCATTGCCTGCGGAAACAGCACGCAGCGATTTAAGGCGCTGTTGCCTCGCAATCGTTGTCGTCATTTAATATCCTCCCTGAACTCAATGTGTGCTGCGTCACAGCAGGTGTTCTGCAAACCACTCGGCTGCAGCGGTGCTTGTCTTGTCGAAATGTTCTCGATAGACGGTGTAATGTCCGCCCGGCAGAAGCATGAGCTTTTTAGGCTGGTAAGCTTCATTGAAAGCTTCTTGCTGCAAGTCACTCGGCGTCAGCGCGTCATCGGTTGCTACAATCATCAACATCGGCGTCGGTGCGATTCGTGTGATATAGGCTCCCGGTTCGTAGGTACGGGCGAGTTCCAGAGATCGCAGAGTGATTTCATTGACCCAACTCGGGCAACGTTCTGCTTCGCTCATCATGTAATCGTGAGAATCTCGTCCCGGATAGGCAACGCGTGCGTTGGGGTCTGAAGCGACGGTCTGGATCATCACTGGAGCCGCACCGGCAAAACGCGCTTCACGATCAGCCTCGAACGCAAGGCGCATGGCTGGCGCCTTGTCACCACTTACGCGACGCCTTGCAGCACGAAAACCGCTGATGGTGGGAACCTGGGCGACGACACATTTCACGCGCCTGTCAATGGCCGCAACGTAAAGGGCGTGGCCCCCACTATAGCTCGACCCCCAGAGACCGATCTTGTCATGATCAACATCCGAACGACTGCGCACATAGGAGATGGCAGCGCGGATGTCTTCAACCTGGCGATGCGGATCAATCTCCTGACGAGGTGTACCTTCGCTAAGACCGAGATTACGAAAATCGAACGTCAAAGCCATGAGACCCGCGTTGACAGCCTTTGCTGCATAGTCCTCAAGGTCACCGCCAGCCACCATACCCCAGCCATGGGCAAAAACCACGACCGGCAGCTTCTGCGCCGTCGCCGCTGGCTTGTAGAATGTGCCCTGTATCCGGCTTCCTTCGACGAAGAATTCAATCGGTTCTGCCGATCCATTGAGTATAACCTCGGCATAGGACGTGTGAGATGTCATAACTCCTCCTTATAATCCCGCTAATATTCCGATGTTTCATTTCATTTTCATGCTGGAAGAGTTCGATCAAGGCGCATTTTGAGACCAATCAATCGGAAATTCCGATTGATTTTCCCGCAATGAAACCGCTATCATAACCTGCGTAAAGAATGGGCATCTATCGCCCATGGAGATAATAGTCCGAGGCAAATCATGGAATTACGCCAGCTGGAATGCTTTCTGGCCGTAGCGCAGGAGCTTCATTTCGGTCGAGCGGCCGAAAAGGTTGGAATGAGCCAATCCAGTGTTTCAGAAACAATCAAATCGCTGGAAAAGATCATCGGGGGCGCACTTTTCGATCGCACCAGCCGTCGAGTTTCACTGACCCGGCTTGGTGAGAATCTGAAGAACGGCAGCGAACCTGCTATCATAGCTCTGCGTGCGGCCTATATGGATTGCAAAAGACAGGCCGCAGGCAAGTTGCGGCAATTGCGGATCGGATTTCTCGGCGGCGGTTTCTACGAACTCCATTCGCCGCTGGTCATGGAATTTGCGGAGCAACACCCTGATATAGAACTCGAATTTGTCGAATTATCCTATCTCAATCAGTTTTCAGCGATTGCTGACGGGACTGTGGATACAGGATTTTGCCGCCTGCCATTGAGGATCGACAGCCTGCAGCATGGACCGGTGGTAATGCGCGATCAGCGCATGTTGTGCGTGCCAGACGGTCATCCGTTTACAAGGTTCTCGCTGCTCAACCCCGAATATCTCGCCGAGGAAACGCTGGTTCGGATTACACCCGGATCAGTGACGGAGGAATGGGACAACTTCCATTTCCCCAAACACACACCTTACGGGAAGCCCATTGCCCAAGGTCCGGTGGTGCGCACCATCCGCGAGGCCATTGCTGCGGTTGCCTCACGACAGGGGTTGGTGATGCTGACAAAACGCGCAGGGAACTACTACACGACACCAGGTATCAGTTTTGTCGAAATCGATCTTCCCCCAACTCCCTCCGCGCTCGCGTGGCGAAGGAATGATCTGCGTCCTGTTATTCTCGATCTCAACGCCATACTCGTGCGTATAGCAAAGCGCTACGGCACGATGCCTTGATACTGCCGGAGATGTGGGAACATCCGAAGCGTGATAATATAGCGCTTGCGAACAGAAGGGCGGCAGTTGCCTGCCGCCCTTCTGTGCTTCGGTTTCATCAGCCGCGCTGTGAATCGAGCTGTTCGTGGTTCTTTTCGACTTCCTGTGCCTTCATGTAGCTTTCGATGAGAAGCTGATAGGGAGGGAAAATCCTGGTGTAGACATTGGCCCATTCCTGCGCATCGTCACGATGCCATGTCTTCTGGAGTTCCGAAGCCACCGCAGCCGTATCCATAGGCACGACACCGGCCTGAACAACACGGGCCAGCGTGATTTCCTGCGCCATCTTGGAATAGGTACCGGATGCGTCCACCACGGCGAAAACTTTGTAACCATCCTGAACGGCGCTGATTGCCGGGAAGGCCATGCAAACGCTGGTGATGGTGCCTGCAATGATCAGGGTCTTGCGGCCAGTGGCCTTTACGGCAGCAACAAAATCCGGATTGTCCCATGCGTTGATCTCGCCACGGCGCGCTACATATTTGGCATGAGGGGCGTTCTCATGAATCTCGGGGATCAGCGGACCATTGGGGCCCTGCGGCACGGATGCCGTGGTGATAACGGGCATCCTGGTCAGCGTGGCCATCCTGGCAAGCGCGGCCGCATGATTGCGCAAAACAGGCATCGGCATGTCTGCGACGGTCTGAAACAGGCCGCTCTGATGGTCGATCAGAAGCATGACGGCGTCATTGGGATCGATAACCGGACGCTGGCCATTAAAGTTAGCTGGGCTGCTCATTTTAAGTCTCCTTCTTCAGGCTTGGACTTGTTCAGGGCCGAAAGCATTTCCGGTCCGGGGATACCCGTGGTTCGTACTGACACCACGGGAATGGATCAGGCAGGAATGGTGCCGAATTTCCCTGTTCGGAAATCCGCGAAAGCATCCTGCAATTCTTCATTTGTGTTCATGACGAAAGGGCCGCGCATGGCGACAGGCTCTTCAAGCGGTTCGCCGCTCAGCAGAAGGACGGTTGCGTCGCTGTCAGCCGTAACCTCGAAACTGCCACCCTTTCGGTCGAGCAGAACGAATTGCGCATACCGTGCCGATCTGTTGCCGTTGACGGTGATCGTTCCGTGCAAGATTGCCAGGCCGGTCGTATGTTGATCGGGAAGATCAAACACAACGCTTCCGCCCTGTTTCAGGCGCAGGTCCCATAGATCAATCGGCGTGAAGGTGCGTGCTGGTCCGGCATGTCCGGCATAGTTCCCGGCTATGACACGGACAATTCCAGCTTCATCCGGCAGGGTCACGGTCGGAATATCCCGGTCGAGCACTGTCTGGTAAGCGGCGGACGCGGACTTGTCCTTGGCAGGCAGGTTGACCCAGAGCTGCACCATTTCCAGCGTGCCTCCCTGTTCGGTAAACGCCTTCGAATGGCGCTCCTCGTGCAAAATCCCGGCGGCAGCAGTCATCCATTGTACATCACCGGGACCGATCATGCCTCCGCTTCCAGTGGAATCACGATGTTCAACTTCGCCCTGATAGACAATGGTCACGGTTTCGAAACCACGATGGGGATGGCTGCCAACACCGCGCGGGGTTGCCGTGGGTGCAAACTGTTCCGGCCCGGCATAATCAAGATGCAAGAAGGGGCTGATGTGTTCGCCCATTATCGCATGGGAAACCATGGAGCGAACCGGAAACCCATCACCCACCCAATGGGGCGATGAGCTGCTGTAAATGCCGATAACCTGTCTCATCTCGATCTTCCCGATTTATTTCGTTGCCTTGCGGACACTGAATTGACTGTCTGAGAGCAAAATAAATCTGGAACAAATTGACCGGTAGGTCGAAGTTCAGGCTATACTGTCCTGAAAACAGGACAATGAAAGGCCAGGCCATGGCTGATCTCAACGATATGCGGCTTTATGTGGAAGTCGTGGAGCAAGGCGGCTTTTCCGCTGCGTCCCGAAAACTGGATATGCCGCGCTCCAGGCTAAGCCGCCGGATCGCCCTGCTCGAAGATGATCTCGGTGTCAGACTTATCCAGCGCACCACCCGACAATTTGCCGTGACGGATATCGGCCGGGAATTTTATCGGCATTGTCTGGCGATGATGGTTGAGGCCGATGCCGCACTGGATGTGATCGACAGAATGCGCACGGAACCGCAAGGCACGGTGCGGGTGAGTTGCCCGGCATCGGTCATTCATTTCCAGGCCGGTGAAATGATCGCCCGTTTTATGGCGCGATACCCAAAGGTAAAGATACATCTGAAAAGCACAAACCGGCGCGTGGATGTTATCCGCGAAGGCTTCGATCTCGCGATCCGCGTCCGCTTTCCACCACTGGAGGACAGTGACCTACTCATCCGCAAGCTGGCGGAAAGCGAACAGCGACTGGTGGCCAGCCCCATATTCGTCAAGGAGGGGTGCAACGCCGTCCCCGCCGACCTTGTCGACATGCCGGGCCTTGCCTGGGGATCATCCCACAACAGTTTTGAATGGAACCTGCTTGGCCCAAACGGCTCCACGGCTGAAATTCCCTATCAACCGCTGCTGATCACGGAAGATATGGTTGCGCTGCGACTGGCCGCACTTCAAGGCATTGGTGTTTGCCAGTTTCCCACAATGGTTGTCCGTGATGATATAAAGGCTGGGCGGTTGGTTGATCTTCTGCCCGACTGGGCACCCCGCAGCGGCATCATCCATGCTGCCTTTCCCTCGCGGCGTGGCCTGCTGCCTTCGGTGCGAGCACTTCTCGATTTTTTGGTCGAAGAGTATGCCGCTCTATCCGCAAGCGAACACAGGTCATGACGACCCAGAGACCTTCTCCAACGTATCGTCTACCGCTGGCTAAAGAATAGTTTCATCGATGGCCTTGCGCTGAACGGCACATTCCCGCGCCAGAAAGTCGATCAGGGTACGCACCGAAGGCAGCAGGCCACGCCGCGAGGGAAATACAGCATGCACGATGCCCGCAGCCGGGCGCCATTCGGGCAAGACGGGCACCAATGTGCCTGCGGCAAGGTCACGCCAGATCATCATGGTCGGCAGCTGCACGATCCCGGCACCGTCGAGCGCGGCATCGCGCAAGGCAGCCATGTCGTCAGTCAGGAAGCGGGGACGGTGCGGAATGACGGCGCGCTCGCCATTGTGCTTTTCAAGCCGCCATTCATAATTATGGGAGGCTGATGTCCATGCAAGGCTTGGTAGCCCCACCAGATCAGCCGGTGTGGTCACAGGTTCATTGAGGAAGCCGGGCCGCGCGACCAGATACTGCGAACTGTCGTCCAATTTGCGCATCAAAAGATCGGTTTGCTCCAGCGGCGGAAACCGCACGCGGATCGAAACATCGAAACGTTCGCCGATCACGTCAACACGGCGATTGGTGCTTTCCAGATGAAGGTCCACCTTCGGATAGGCTGTGAGAAACTTGGCAAATAACGCCCCGAACTGGAATGAAATCAGCGCTGTCGGGCAGCTTAACCGAACCACGCCTTGCGGCTCGTCGCGATGTTGCGCGATGAAAGCAGTGGCAGCTTCCGCTTCAACCAGAACTGCCAGACAGCGGCGATAATATTCACGCCCGATATCGGTAACGGAAAAATGGCGCGACGAGCGCTGGATCAGGCGGACGCCCAGCCGTTCCTCCAGAATCGCGATACGGCGGCTCAGTTTCGATTTTTGCAGGCCGATGGCGCGGCCTGCCTGCGCGAAGCCGCCATGATCAACCACCTGCACAAAGTAATAAAGATCGTTCAGGTCTTCCATCGTTCCATTAATAGAACGCAGCGTCGATTTTGACAATCTTTTGCGCTTTTCGTTGCTGAGATAGCTTTCATTCATTCCACCAACGCCAAACGTTACACGAATATACGGGTGGCGATCTATCCTCTGACTTCCTGAAAGGAAACGTCGATGACCAAGCCATATGTACGCCTCAACAAGGATGATGTTGCTGTTCTTCTCATCGATCACCAGACCGGTCTGTTGTCACTGGTACGGGATTTCGACCCGGACAAATTCAAGAACAATGTGCTGGCGCTCGCCGATCTCGCCAGGTATTTCAAGCTGCCGACCATTCTGACTACCAGTTTTGAAAACGGCCCGAACGGCCCATTGGTGCCGGAACTGAAGGAAGCGTTTCCTGATGCGCCTTACATTGCCCGACCCGGACAGATCAACGCCTGGGACAATGAAGAGTTCGTCAAGGCGGTGAAGGCTACCGGCAAGAAGCAGTTGCTGATCGCCGGTGTCGTGACCGAAGTCTGCGTGGCCTTCCCGGCATTGTCTGCCATCGAGGCTGGTTTCGACGTCTTTGTCGTCACCGATGCGTCAGGTACTTTTAGTGAAGTAACCCGACATTCGGCCTGGGACCGCATGAGCGCAGCCGGTGTGCAACTGATGACCTGGTTCGGTGTGGCTTGCGAACTGCATCGCGACTGGCGCAACGATATTGAAGGTCTGGGTACGCTGTTTGCAAACCACATTCCGGATTATCGCAACCTGATCACCAGCTACAACACAATGACGTCCGGCCAATAAGCCGCCGCGACAATTCCGGTAAGCGAGCTTTGCTTGTCGGTTGGAACGTTGCAAGAGAACGCCGGGCCATAGCCCGGCGTTTTTGTCATTTCTGATGAGTCAGGCTTGGGAAGCTGTTATCGCTTCGCGCAGAACAGAGCGCAGCCAGGCAACAGCCGGATGCGCCCCGAAAGTATTGTGCGACAGCACGTTGATCTGAGTGGCTGGCAACGGATAGGGCGCCTCATGCAGAACGAGACCGTAAGTATCTTTGTAGGTTTCCGCGACACTGCGCGGTAACAGGGCGATCATATTGGTCGCCGCGACAAGCGGCGGTACGGCAAGAATGAGGGAAACCGTTGCGCCAATACGGCGTGACAGACCGACCTCCCGTAGCAGCCCCTCAAGAAATGGCGGATTGCTGGTTACAAACGCTCGCTCAAGGCCTTCCTGCTCTTGCATGCCGGCAGCTTCCATTGCCGCATGACCTGACAACAAGACATCAGTGTGCGGATACTGCCCGAGTGCTTCAATTGTCAGCAGGCCGGAAGAAGCCGGATGCCCGGCGCTTCCTTTTCGAGCCGTTCCATGACGGCAGGAAAGAGCGTGCCGATATAGAAATCGGAAGTGGCAACCACAAAGCTCATATCCGCCGTGGCGGGATCGAACTGAACTGGTGAAAGTGCTGCCGATATGTCTGCAAGAGCCAAACGCAGCGGCTGCGCCAGCTCTTCGGCGCGTGGTGTTGGATGCATACCCTGTGGGCCGCGCACGAACAGTTCATCTGACGGCAGCTGACGCAATTTTCCAAGAGCATGACTGACCGCCGACTGGGTGAGATTGAGGTCGATATTATAATATGCTGCTCATAATTCAAATTATAACAAATCATTTCAATCATAAAAGGCAGCGTACCATATTCGCTCCATCAAACGGCTTTGATTTTCACAAGCCAAAACAAAGTCCCAAGGAGACAGAAAATGAAAAAGATCGCTTTTGCTATTACCGCAATTGTTCTTAGCACCGGTGCCGCTCTGGCTGAAAACCCATTCGTCGGCCAGCCGGAAGCCATGGCCGCACAGGACAAGGCATTTGTTCTGCCCGGACCGAATGTGAACTCTTCGTTCCTCAAGCTCGACTTTACCAGCACGGCGGCGATCGTTCCCGCAAAAGAGGTCACAGAGAACGGCTCGGCACATCGCTTTGGTGATGCTTCACCTTCCAGCTTCCAGAACTAACGATACCCGCTCTGTGTCGGATCTGAAGGCGAAGCTCCGGCTTCGCCTTTCGGTTCTCATCGTCGGAAATCAATTCAGACAATCAACTCAGGAACTGCGTGTTATGAACAAGCCAGTTGTTCTCTTTCAGCAGCCAGCTCCAGCCAAGGACAAGCCCGAGCCCGCTAAAGCAGCAGGAAAGCCCCGCCGCCGGGCCTATCTCAGTCTTGCGCGCGCATCTGTGATTGTTGCCGGGACCGGTCTGGCTATTGTTATTCCGCTTGGCTGGGGAAGCTGGGTGGCAGGCATGACCAACCAGACGACCGACAATGCCTATCTGCGTGCTGACACAACGCCGGTCAGCGCTGAGGTTAGCGGACGCATCTTGCGCCTGCTGGTGGAGGATTACCAGCACGTCAAGATCGGACAATTGCTGATGCAGATCGATCCGACCCAGTATCAGGCACAGGAGGTGGATCAGGCCAAGGCAGCGTAGCCGCCGCACAGGCCACAATCCGCAACGCACAGAGCAACATCACCTTGCAGCAGCGTGTGATCGAGCAGGCAGAAGCTGGACTGGCGGCGTTCAACGCCGACCGCGAGCGCGTCGTCAGTGAAGATCACCGACAGACATCTCTGACGAAAGACGGCTGGTCGACAGCGCAAAAGCTGGAAGCCGCGATTGCCGACGTCAAACGCATCGAAGCGCAGATTGCAGAAAAACAGGCCGAAATAGCAGCCGAGCGTTAGAAGCTGGACGTTCTGGCAAGCCAATCCGACCGGGCACAGGCTGAACTGTCCAATCAGCAGGCTGCATTGCGGCTCGCGCAGATCGACCTGGATCGCACCCGTATCACAGCACCGATGGATGGCGTTGTGGGTGTCAGCGGGGCGCGCGAAGGACAATATGTGCGGGCCGGGTCGCAGCTCGTTTCCGTCGTTCCTGTCTCGAAGCTTTATGTCGTTGCTAATTTCAAGGAAACGCAGCTGGCTAAGTTCAGGCCGGGACAGCTTGTCAACGTGACGGTCGATACATTCCCGGGCAAGGAACTGCGCGGTCATGTGGAGCGGTTGTCACCGGCAACCGGATCGGAATTCAGCCTGCTGCCGCCGGACAACGCGACCGGCAATTTCACCAAAGTGGCTCAGCGCGTTGGCGTGCGCATCGCGCTTGAACAGAATGGTGAACTCGACGAACTGCTTCGCCCGGGCATGTCGGTCGTGGCAACCGTGCATACAGACCAGAGCATTGAGACGACAGCCAGTCTCATCAAATGGCTAATTGGGCCGCTTGCCGCGAAACTTCGTTTGAGACGGCAGGCGGCAGGAGCCGAAAAGCCATGTCCACCGCTACGACCGTTCAGGGTTCTGCCCAATCGCGCCCCACAAGCCTACCCAACATGCCTGCTTTGATCGGCGTCGCCGTCGTCCTGCTTGGCACGATGACATCCCTGTTGAACTCGTGCCTCACCGATATCGGGCTTGCCGATATTCGTGGAGCGCTTGGTGTTGGCATGGATGAGGCGAGCTGGCTGACGACGGCTTATGTTGTTGCCGAAGTGGCCGCCATACCATCCGCCGTCTGGCTGCGCTTGATCCTCTCGCCCGCTCGCGGGGTCATGATCGGAGCACTCATCTTCACGATTGCATCTTGGGCGGCCCCATTCAGTCCCGATCTCCAGACCCTGATCAGCATTCAGGCGATACGCGGCCTGAGTGCAGGTATCCTAATGCCGATGGCTTATGCCGTGATCATGCGGCATCTGCCGCAGCATTTGCGACTTTACGGCTTGTCGCTCTATGCGCTGGCTTCGTCACTGACGCCAAACCTCGCTGTCAGTATCGAGGGGTGGCTAATTACTCATCTGTCATGGGAATATCTGTTCTGGATCAATATCATACCCGGCAGTCTTACACTGCTGGCGGGAGCTTACGGGTGTGCCAACGATCTTATCAAATTCCTGCGTTTTCGCAGGCATGATGGTTTTGGTCTGCTGGCGCTGCCTTTCGGGCTCGCTGCATTGGTAACGGCACTCGATCAGGGCAATCGCCTCGACTGGCTTGGATCGGGATTGATCGTGGGGCTGCTGGCTTCGGCCCTGTTCTTTCTGAGCATTTATCTCATCCATGCATTGCGGCATCCAGACCCGGTGGTCAGCCCGCGTCTGCTTGCCGGACGCAATATAGGCTTCAGCCTGTTCCTGATGTTCGCCTGCGCATCGGGCTGATGACCTCTGCCTATCTGCTGCCGCAATACCTGATCCGTATTCAGGGCTATCGCGCGCTCGAAAGCGGCACGATGTTCTGGGTCTCCGCTTTGCCACAGATCGTTCTGACGCCATTCGTGGCCTGGCTAGCCTACCGGATGGATCCGCGCAGTCTGGCAGCTTTCGGGCTGATGCTGTTCGGCGCAGGCGTTCTTATGCTGTCCGATCTCACGCATCTATGGACGTCGGATCAGATATTGCCTTCGCTGTTCGTGCAGTCCATCGCCGCACCATTCACCGCCATACCCTTGATGGTTCTGATAACGGAAGACATCAGCGTCAGGGAAATACCATGGATTGCTTCCCTTGTTCATATCGTTCGCACGGTTGGCACAGCCATTGGCCTTGCTGCGGTCAGTACATTCACACGCATGCAGGAGCAGCTGCATTCCAATCTGCTTGGCCTGCATCTGGAACGTGGCGCTGCGGATGTGCAGGGTCGCATCGACCGAACCGCAGCCATGCTGGAAGCTCACAACAGCGATCCGACGACGGTGACTGCCCAAGCCACGGCCATGCTCACCAGAACCGTTCAACGGGAGGCTTTCGTGCTGGCGTATAGCGACATGTTCGTCATGATCGGTCTTGCCATTGCTCTTGCAGCGCTCGCAACACTCTTCATGCGCCGGCCAAAGCTACCAGGAAAATTCCTGTGATACCGGCTGTATCTGCTGCAGTCCCCGCTTCAACGCAAGCAACCGTCCTATTTATAGGACATTGAGTACCGAAATCCGAACTACACAGCGTTGCGCCCCACAGCTACTTACAAAGGCATCGAAGCGATCACTGTATTCACGCTTCACGGCTAAAACTCGACAAGGAAATGGACATGAGAAAGTTCGTACTGCCACTCTTAGCCTCGTTGCTGTCAGTCTCGGCTGCCCAGGCTGCGGATTACAAACTGGACCCAACACATACAAAAGCTGTTTTCTATATTGATCACTTCAATACATCGACAAACAGCGGCGGTTTCTATGAAATCAACGGCGATATCTCGTTCGACCCTGAAACCATGGATGGGAAGATGGATATTTCAATTCCCGTCAGGACGCTGAATACAGGCATGGCCGCATTTGATAAGCACGTGACAGGTGCTGACATGCTGGACGCGGAAAAGTTCCCGACCATTGAGTTCAAGTCGACCAAGTGGAATTTTGACGAAAACAAGCTGGTATCGGTGGATGGCGATCTGACCATGAAGGGAAAGACACTGCCAATCCAGCTCACGGCCACCAAGTTCGGTTGTTACCAGAGCCCGATCTTCAAGGCAGAAGTCTGTGGTGGCGATTTTGAAGCAACTATCGATCGCACCCAATGGGGCGTGGACTTCCTTGTAAAGGAAGGCATGACCAAGATGGTCAAGCTTGAAATTCAGGCTGAGGCAATCAAGCAGTAAACCGGAATGGTTGCTTTCAACCATCTGATTCAATCAATGAGTTTGGGCATCGCCGTGGCCGCTAGGGATCAAATCCGGCCGCGAGATGCCTCAGGAGACTATGTCATGATCAGTATAGACGGCGGAAAATACGCCGCATCGCTGAGTGCGATCGCGCTGGCGTTCTCCCTTGGGGTTGCTCACGCCAGCGATGACAAGGCCAGCACTGCAGAGGGTCCGATTAAAATCGTCGACCTGAACGACCTTGAAGCTCAGGTTAAAAGCAACATGGAAAACGGCGCCTTCGGTTATATCCGCGGTGGCGCCGAAAATGAGCAGAACCTCCGTTCGAATACATCCGCGTTTGACAAGAAATATATCATGCCACGCGTTATGCAGGGCATCGAACTGTCGAACATTGACTTGTCAACCAGTTTTCTTGGTCTTAACCTGAAAACGCCAGTCATTCAGGCCCCGATGGCCGCACAAGGACTGGCGCATCAAGACGGTGAGATTGCTACGGCAAAAGGCATGGCCAAGGCCGGTTCCATCTTCTCACTCGGCACCTATGGCAATAAGACAATTGAAGAAGTGGCCGAGGTCTCTGTCGACAACCCATTCTTCTTTCAGCTCTATATGAGCAAGAACAATGCGTTTAACGAGTTCACGCTGAAACGCGCCAAAGACAGTGGTGCGAAGGCCATTATTCTGACTGTCGATTCGCCGATTGGCGGCTACCGTGAAGACGATATCAAGAACAGCTTCCAGTTTCCGCTAGGCTTCGCTAATCTGGAACTGTTTGCCAAGCAGAATGACGACGGTTCGAAGACCGGCAAGGGCGCAGGCATCAGTGAAATTTACGCTCAGGCCAAACAGGCTTTCACACCGACGGATATCAAATACGTCAAGGACCTGACCAATCTGCCAGTCATCGTGAAAGGCATACAGTCCCCTGAAGATGCTGACATGGTCATCAAGGCCGGAGCGGATGCCATCTGGGTGTCCAATCATGGCGGTCGCCAGCTGGATAGTGGCCCCGCATCCTTCGATGTGTTGCCGTCGATTGCCAAGGTCGTCAACAAGCGTGTGCCGATCGTGTTTGACAGCGGTGTTCGCCGTGGATCGCATGTGTTTAAGGCGCTTGCCAGCGGTGCCGATATCGTCGCTGTCGGGCGCCCGATCCTGTATGGGCTCAACCTTGGCGGTGCTGAAGGGGTCAACTCCGTTATTCAGCAACTGAACAAGGAACTGACCATCAACATGATGCTGGGGGTGTGAAGAATATCGAAGAGGTCAAGAAAACCATGCTCTATACGGATAGGGATTTTGACTGATCTTCACGAGAGAACCCAAAGCGCGGCACTCAAAGTGCCACGCTTTTGCATTAGGTGAGCCGCTTTTCGGGCAAAATAAACTGCTCAAAGAATAAGTTTGACGAGCAACGGAACCACAAGCGAGGTTGCAATCGCATTCAGGGCCATGGCAATTCCGGCAAACAGCCCCGCCGTTTCGTCGACATCGAAGGCGCGCGCAGTTCCAATACCATGCGATGTCAACCCAACGGCAAATCCCCGTGCGGCATAATCCGTTATCCGCATCGCATTCATGAAAGGGGTGACGACAAGTGCTCCAATAATACCAGTCAGTACGACCAGTACTGCTGTAAGCGACGGTGTGCCGCCAAGCGTGGAGGAAATTGCCATCGCCACGCCTACCGTTGCCGATTTTGGAAGGAAAGAAATCAACACTTCATTGGAGAGATTGGCCCATTTGCCCATCACGATGATGGAAAAAACAGCAAAGAAGGAACCGACGACCAATGCGGCCCCCATTGGAATGAGGGTTTTCCTCACCTGATGCCATTGGCGGAATAGAGGTACTGCGATGGCGACAGTAGCTGGACCAAGCAGGAAGTGGATAAACTGGGCTCCCTCAAAAAACCTCGCATAGGGAACATCGAAAATCACTAGCAAGCTTGACAGCAGCACGATGGAAATCAGAACCGGGTTAGCCAGCGGATGGCGCCTCAGCCGCATTGAGATTTGTGTTGCCACGATCCATGCACATAGTGTGAGAGTGAGCCAGAGCAACGACGAGGCTGAAAGGTAAACCCATAGTTCAAGTGGATGTTTCATAACGCTATCTCCGACCCATGAAGCGCTGCACAAGAACGAATGTCCAGACCGTCACCGCCAATGTAAGAATTGCCGAGACAACGACGATTGCCAGAATTGCGGTGGCTTGTCCCTGGATCTGGCTCCACATCGCCACCACCCCAACGCCGGCCGGAACGAAGAGCAGACCGAGATTGCTAAGAAATCCATCCGCTGCTGCTTCAGCTTCGGCAAAAATCTTCCAGTTGAATGTCTTGCACAGTTGCATGGCCACGAACAGAAGCACGAGCCCCACAACAGGGCCTGGTACGGGAAACCCGCTCATGAAGATGATGCTTTCGCCAAATAGCTGGAACAACAATAGAAGCGCTATACCCTTGATCATTAAGGCTTCGTCTCCAATTAAAGCATGCTTCCCGCAAGCGGGCCGGTTTCAGGATGAAACACGCTTCAAAACAAACAGATAGAGCATTTCCAATGATTCAATCAAAACAGGAAATGCTCTAGGGCCAAAACCCAATCAGACTCTTGATCATACTGGCACTCCGTGATTCACTCGCTTCTGCAGCGGGAGTTTTGGACCATGGCAGGAGAATTCTGGCTTGATGACCAGCAGTGGGCAATGATTGCGCCAT
>NZ_WBWA01000004.1 GCF_008932295.1 Brucella tritici
TCGATCGCTGTAGTTCTGCTCGAATGGCGTGCGTGGTCTTGGCGCTGCCGTGGAGAATTTGGCCCATAGCTCCCTCCGCTGTGTCGGTGACAATTCTACACCATCACATGCTGGGACCAAACACCTAATCAAAGACCGGTCAGCGCGAGTTGCTGTTCGTTATAACGCTTGCCTGCGATCAGGTCGGGTGCGGATACCTCATCCAGACGCTGGAGATCTTGTTCTGTCAGCACGATGTCCACGGCTTTCACGTTGTCTTCCAGATGATGGATCTTGCGGACGCCGGGGATCGGCACGATGAAATCGCCCCGGCTCAGCACCCATGCCAGCGCCAGTTGCGCGGGCGTGACCTGCTTTTCCTGTGCGATCTCGACGATGCGATCCACCTGCCGGTTGTTGGCTTCCAGATTGCCCGGCTGGAAACGCGGCAGGGTCTTGCGGAAATCGTCTTCGGCAAGGTCTGACTGTGAGCGCAATGTGCCGGTCAGCATACCGCGCCCAAGCGGGCTATAGGGAACGAAACCGATGCCGAGTTCACGGCAGACCGGCAGCACATTGTCTTCCGGATCGCGTGCCCATAGCGAATACTCGCTTTGCAGCGCGGCGATGGGGTGGACCGCATGCGCGCGGCGCAAGGTGGCGCTACCCGCTTCCGAAAGACCGATGGCGCGTATCTTTCCCTCATCAACCAGGTCTTTCAAGGTGCCAACCACATCTTCGATCGGCACGGATGGATCGACGCGGTGCTGGTAGAACAGATCGATCACATCAATGCCGAGCCGTTTCAGGGAGGCCTCGGCTACGTCGCGAATATGTTCAGGGCGGCTATCGACACCCTTCATCTGGCCGTCTTCGATCTTGAAGCCGAACTTCGTTGCAATCGTCACCCGGTCACGGAAAGACTTGAGTGCCTTGCCGACGAGTTTCTCGTTCTCGAACGGACCATAGACTTCTGCCGTATCGAAAAATGTCACGCCAAGATCGACGGCGCGATGCAGCGTGCGGATCGCATCCTGTTCATCCTGTCCACCATAAGCATAGGTCATTCCCATGCAGCCGAAACCAAGGGCAGAAACGCTCAGTTGCTGGCCGAGTTTGCGCTGTTGCATTGTAGTTCCTTTCGAATGATTGATTGAAAGTACTGAAAATTGTGCGGGAAAATCGGGAGGAGATTCCGGCTGGATGCGCCTTGGCAGTGGCTGCGTTCCGACCGAGGACCATGTCGCAAATAATAAAACGGGGCGGTAAGTTCGATAATACCGATTTATTTTCACGGCTTGTTCTGTAATTTGTAACAATGAATCGAAGCCAACTGTCACAGCTTGCCGTTCTTGCCGCCGTTGCAGCGCATGGAAGTTTCCGTGGCGCAGCACGCGAACTGGCGATTGCGCCCTCGGCCGTCAGCCACGCAGTGGCAACACTGGAGGACAGTCTGGGCGTGCGTCTTCTTGCACGCACAACACGCAGCGTCGCCCCGACGGAGGCCGGGCGGCAATTGCTGGAGAGGCTGGCACCGGCGCTTGAGGAGATCAATGCGGCTTTGGGTGCCGCCGTCGATTCGCGGGATCGACCGTCGGGGGTGCTGCGCATCACAGCGCCCTATGTGGCGGCGCAACTTGTCATCGCTCCGCGTCTGGGCGAATTCGCCAGAGCTTATCCCGACATTACACTTGATCTGCGGGTGGAAAATGGCTTCACCGATATCGTGGCGGCTGGCTTCGACGCAGGCGTGCGTCTCGGTGAGAGCCTCGAAGCGGATATGATTGCAACGCGGTTGACCGGCAATGTGCGTGCAGCAATCGTTGCAGCACCTGTTTATCTTGAGAACCGTTTGGTCCCCGTCGAACCGCGCGATCTTTTGCAGCACGCATGTATTCGCCATCGCTTTCCGAGCGGACAAACCTATCGCTGGGAATTCGAAAAGGCAGGCGAGGTGCAGGAAATTGCAATTGAAGGGCCTTTGATCGTCAACGATGACAGAGTTATTCTGGAAGCAGCTCTGAACGGCACCGGACTTGCTTATCTGTTCGAGGCCTATGTTCACGACGCTTTGGCGGAAAGGCATCTTGTTCGGGTTCTGGACGACTGGTGCCAGCCTTTCGCGGGGCTTTATCTCTATTATCCGAGCCGCCGCCAGATGCGCCCGGCGTTGCGGGCATTCATCGACTTTTATCGCCATGGAAGCGGTCAATGAAATCAGTGTCGAACCATTTGCGTCATGCCGGTCTGCCGCTCGCACAGCAGCGGGATATCTTTTCACAGATGATTCTGGAAAGCCCGCTGTTGACGGATGCGCTGCATCGGTTGCATGAACTGGCCGGGGAAGCGTCTGATTTCTGGCTCGTCTCAGGCGCGCTCTATAACACCATCTGGAACCGGCTGACCGGGAGGCCGGTCCTGCACGGGATCAAGGATCTCGATATTATCTATTTCGACGGCAGCGATCTTTCCTGGGAGGCAGAGGACGCGGTTATCACCCGCGGGGCTGGCGTCTTCCTCGACTTCCCGCTTCCGGTGCAGGTTCGCAATCAGGCGCGGGTGCATCTGTGGTTCGAAAAACGCTTCGGACAGCCCTATGCGCCGCTTCGCTCTGCGACCGAATCGATAGAACGTTATTCGACGATTGCCCATTGCGTGGGCGCGCGGCTGGCAAAAGACGGCGAAGCGACGGAGGATGGGCTGCTCATTCACGCTCCTTTCGGCTTCGATGATATTTTTTCATTTCGCATTCGTCCCAATCGTGCCATCGATAACCGCGAAACGCACGAGATCAAGGCAGCCCGCGCGCTCAAATTCTGGCCGGAACTGCGAGTTCAGGACTGGGAAACGCCGCAATGAGCCTGGATTTTTGCTTTGAATAAAAGAGGGAACAACATGTTTCGTTGGGGTATCCTTTCAACAGCCAAGATTGGCGTCACGCAGGTGATTCCAGCGCTTTGCGCATCCGAAAATGGCGTTGTTCATGCCATTGCAAGCCGCGACCTGTCGCGTGCGCGCTCCGTCGCCGACCGTTTCGGCGCGCCGCTGGCATTCGGTTCCTATGAAGAGCTTCTGGCAAGCGATGCCATTGATGGCGTCTATATACCGCTGCCGACCTCACAGCACATAGAATGGAGCCTTAAGGCGGCTGAAGCGGGCAAGCATGTCCTGTGCGAAAAGCCGATTGCACTCAAGGCCGACGATATCGACCAGCTCATCGCCGCACGTGACAAGCACAATGTCACTATCGCTGAAGCCTTCATGGTCTATTACCATCCGCAGTGGATCAAGCTGCAGGAACTTCTGGCCGAAGGCGCTATTGGCAGGCTCCGCCATGTGCAGGGTGCTTTTTCCTATTTCAATGTCGATCCGGGCAATATGCGCAACCAGCCGGAACTGGGCGGTGGCGCCCTGCCGGATATTGGCGTCTACCCGACCGTGGTGACACGCATGGTCACCGGTCTGGAGCCGGTATCGGTTCAGGCATCGGTGGAATACGATCCGGCTTTCGCTACCGACCGTTATGCCAATGTTTCGGCCCGATTCGACGGATTTGACCTGACCTTTTATGTCGCGACTCAGCTTGGCGCTCGGCAGACGATGGTTTTCCATGGCGACAAGGGGTTCATTGAAGTCTACGCGCCATTCAATACCGGCAAATATGGTCATGGCAGCATCGCACTTTTCGATGCTGGCCATACCAAGGCAACGGAATGGTCGTTCGGTGACGCCAATCATTATCAGCTTCAGGCGGAAAGCTTTGTGCGTGCCGCGCGCGGCGACAGGGATGCACGGCTTTTCTCGCTTGAAAACTCGAAGGCGAACCAGAAATTCATCGATGCGATCTACCGTGCGGCAAAAGACGGCGGGTCGGCTATGGTATGATGGCCCGCGCGCACTATCTTGTGCAGCTGCGGCCCCTATTTCGTACGTCGATAGGTCCCTGTCAGTGTTTCCGGGTGCTGAATCTGCCCCAGCTTGGCTGTTGTGACTTGCAGTAAAAAACCGCGTTTCTTATATACGCCTCGCACAGGGCATTGATGTGTGTCTGGAAACCGGTCTGGTTTTCGGACAAGCATCGTGAAAAGCGCATTGTGAAACCGATAGGAACCGCCCATGGAACGCTCGGTAGAGGTCTTGGCGGTTTGCTGAATGGAGAGAAATATGGCTAAAGTTATTGGTATCGATCTGGGAACGACCAACTCCTGCGTATCCGTCATGGACGGCAAAAGCGCGAAGGTCATCGAAAATGCCGAAGGTGCGCGTACGACCCCTTCGATCGTTGCATTCACCGATAGTGACGAACGTCTCATCGGCCAGCCTGCAAAGCGTCAGGCCGTCACCAATCCGGAAGGTACCATTTTTGCGGTCAAGCGCCTGATCGGCCGCCGCTTTGACGACCCGATGGTTACCAAGGACAAGGACCTGGTTCCGTACCAGATCGTCAAGGGCGACAATGGCGACGCCTGGGTTGAAGTCCACGGCAAGAAATATTCCCCGTCGCAGGTTTCTGCGATGATCCTTCAGAAGATGAAGGAAACCGCTGAGTCTTATCTCGGCGAAACGGTCACGCAGGCGGTTATCACCGTTCCGGCCTACTTCAACGACGCTCAGCGCCAGGCAACCAAGGATGCCGGCAAGATCGCCGGTCTCGAAGTGCTGCGTATCATCAACGAGCCGACTGCTGCTGCGCTCGCTTACGGTCTGGACAAGAACGATGGCAAGACCATCGCTGTTTATGACCTTGGCGGCGGCACTTTCGACGTCTCGGTTCTTGAAATCGGTGACGGCGTCTTTGAAGTGAAGTCGACCAACGGCGACACCTTCCTCGGCGGTGAAGACTTTGACATGCGTCTGGTCGAATACCTCGTCTCCGAGTTCAAGAAGGAAAGCGGCATCGACCTCAAGAACGACAAGCTCGCTCTGCAGCGCCTCAAGGAAGCTGCCGAAAAGGCCAAGATCGAACTGTCGTCCTCGCAGCAGACCGAAGTCAACCTGCCGTTCATCACGGCTGACCAGACCGGTCCGAAGCACCTTGCCATCAAGCTGTCGCGCGCCAAGTTCGAAAGCCTGGTCGACGATCTCGTCCAGCGCACCATCGAACCTTGCAAGGCAGCGCTGAAGGATGCCGGCCTCAAGGCTGGCGAAATCGACGAAGTTATTCTGGTCGGCGGCATGACCCGCATGCCGAAGATTCAGGAAGTCGTGAAGGCCTTCTTCGGCAAGGAGCCGCACAAGGGCGTCAATCCGGATGAAGTCGTCGCCATGGGCGCGGCGATTCAGGCAGGCGTTCTGCAGGGCGACGTCAAGGACGTTCTGCTGCTCGACGTAACCCCGCTTTCGCTGGGTATCGAAACGCTGGGCGGCGTGTTCACGCGTCTGATCGAACGCAACACCACGATCCCGACCAAGAAGTCGCAGACTTTCTCCACCGCCGAAGACAATCAGTCGGCCGTGACGATCCGCGTCTTCCAGGGCGAGCGTGAAATGGCTGCCGACAACAAGATGCTCGGCCAGTTCGACCTCGTCGGCATTCCGCCCGCACCGCGTGGCGTGCCGCAGATCGAAGTGACTTTCGACATCGACGCCAACGGTATCGTCAACGTGACGGCCAAGGACAAGGGCACCGGCAAGGAACACCAGATCCGCATTCAGGCATCCGGTGGTCTGAGCGATGCCGACATCGAAAAGATGGTCAAGGACGCCGAGGCGAATGCCGAAGCCGACAAGAAGCGTCGTGATGCGGTTGAAGCCAAGAACCAGGGCGAAAGCCTCGTTCATTCGACCGAAAAGTCGCTGAGCGAATATGGCGACAAGGTTTCGGCTGACGACAAGAAGGCCATTGAGGACGCTCTTGCAAGCCTCAAGACCTCGCTTGAAGGCGACGATGCCGAGGACATCAAGGCCAAGACGCAGACGCTCGCCGAAGCTTCCATGAAGCTTGGTCAGGCCATGTACGAAGCTGCTCAGGCCGCTGAAACCGGTTCTGCCGGTGGTAGCGAAGAAGCTGCTTCGAACGACGATGTTGTCGACGCCGATTACGAAGAAGTCGACGACGACAAGAAGAAGTCGTAATTTTAGGCTCAATACGCTCAAGCCCGGGGTTCTGCCCCGGGCTTTTGCCAATTTTTGAGATGTTCATATTCGCAGGTTTTGTATAAGCCTGCATATTGGCCGGTGTCGGTGAAAAAAGCCGATGGAAGTATCGGGCATATCCGCCTCCATTTGAAAAATCGCTCTGGCCTGCATACATCTTGAAAAGCATGAGACGGTTTCGGGCAAAGTGGGTATTGATGCTGAAACCCGGAGTGCCGCTCTGACGCATGGGTCGGAAGGCGCTTCGATAGATGAACAATTGGAAACGCTGGCCCCTGACAAGTTTGAACGCTTTGGGGCGTGTCGCACGAATCTGGGGACCGGTTTCGGGATACGATGTCCGTGAAAGCAAAAGGCGCGTTCCTGTCGCCGGGATAACGAACTGATGAAGATCGACTACTACGAAGCTCTGGGTGTTGAAAGAACAGCAGACGACAAGACGCTGAAAACAGCCTTTCGCAAACTCGCCATGGAATATCATCCGGATCGCAATCCGGATAATCCGGAAGCTGAGCGCAAGTTCAAGGAAATCGGCGAGGCTTACGAAACGCTGAAGGACCCGCAGAAGCGTGCCGCCTATGACCGGTTCGGCCACGCAGCCTTTGAAAATGGCGGCATGGGTGGTGGTTTCGGTAACGGCTTTGGCGGTGCCGGTGGTTTTGCCGATATCTTCGAAGACATTTTTGGCGAGATGATGGGTGGCGGTCGCCGCCGCTCCAGTGGCGGACGCGAACGCGGCGCTGATCTTCGCTACAATATGGAAGTGACGCTGGAAGAAGCCTATGCGGGCAAGACCGCGCAGATCCGCGTTCCGACGTCCATCACCTGCGACGAATGCTCCGGCTCCGGCGCAAAGGCGGGTTCCCAGCCGACCACCTGTACCATGTGTTCCGGTTCGGGCCGCGTTCGCGCTGCCCAGGGCTTCTTCTCGGTGGAGCGCACCTGCCCGACCTGTAACGGTCGCGGACAGATGATCAAGGACCCTTGCGGCAAGTGCCATGGTCAGGGCCGCGTCACGCAGGAACGTTCGCTGTCGGTCAATATTCCGGCAGGCATCGAGGATGGCACCCGTATCCGTCTTTCCGGTGAAGGCGAGGCCGGTATGCGCGGCGGCCCGTCGGGCGATCTTTACATTTTTCTTTCGGTCAAGCCGCACGAGTTTTTCCAGCGCGACGGCTCCGACCTTTACTGCAAGGTGCCGATCTCGATGACGACGGCAGCCCTTGGTGGCCAGTTCGAAGTCTCGACGCTCGATGGCACGCAGACACGGGTAAAGGTTCCGGACGGCACGCAGAATGGCAAGCAGTTCCGCCTCAAGGGCAAGGGCATGCCGGTTCTGCGTCAGGCCGCGGTAGGCGATCTTTATATCCAGATCGACATTGAGACACCGCAGAACCTGTCCAAACGCCAGCGTGAACTGCTGGAAGAGTTTGAAAAACTTTCCTCGCAGGAGAATAGCCCGAAATCAGCGGGGTTCTTCTCAAGGATGAAGGAATTCTTCGAAGGTATCGGAGAATAATAAAGGGAGCCGAAAGGCTCCCTTTTTTGTTCTTTTCCTTATTCACGCCTTGCTTAGGGAATTCAAAGCGGCATAAACTTGTCCAATAACGACAATGGGAGCAGCGAGAATGGCAGGACAGCTCGGCAGGAAACTGGCCGCTAAGTTCGATGAGGAGATCCGTTTTTTCAAGGGATGGATAGACGGGCCGAAAGCGGTCGGCGCTATTTTGCCGACGAGTTCCATTACAGCACGCCGTATGGCCAGCGTCATCGATACCGGCTCCGGCCTTCCGGTTCTGGAACTTGGACCGGGCACGGGCGTCATTACCAAGGCGATCCTGAAACTGGGCGTAAAACCTGCCGACCTCTATTCCATCGAATATTCGCAGGATTTCGTGGATCACCTGAATACGATCTTTCCAGAGGTCAATATCATTCAGGGCGATGCATTCGACCTCGACAGCGCTTTGGGTGAGAAGAAGGACCAGAAATTCGATTGCATCATCTCCGCCGTGCCGATGCTCAATTTCCCGATGGAGGGGCGCATCCAGCTCGTGGAAAGCCTGCTTTCACGCATTCCACGCGGGCGGCCTTTGATGCAGATCACCTATGGTCCCTTGCCGCCGGTTCCGGCCGGTCGCGGCAATTATATCGTCCAGCACTATGATTTCGTGGTGCGCAATGTGCCACCAGCTCAGCTTTGGGTTTATCGCAGCCCTTTGGTCTAGTGGTCTGATTCCGACATTTGCGTCCCTCTGATACAGGCGCCGAACGAATGTCGGAATCGCAAAGACCACTCGTAACTTTATGTATCTAGTGGATTTTTCAAATTTGACGTTTGAAACAACATCTCATTCAGTCGGGATTCAAACGTCAAATTCAATCCACTAGTTTTGCACGAGGCTTTTCATGACTGCACGTATTCTCGTCTTCGCGGGTTCGGTTCGTATCGGTGCTTTTTCCGGCCATATGGCAGATGCCGCCGAGAAGGAACTACGGGCGCAGGGTGCTGAAGTCACGCGCATCACGCTTGCCGACTATCCGCTGCCGATCATGGATCAGAATCTGGAAAACGAACATGGCGTTCCCGAGAACGCCATGCGACTCGGTCGCCTGTTTGCGGAACAGGACGGTCTGATGATCTGCTCGCCGGAATATAATGCATCGATTCCGCCGCTTCTGAAAAACACCATCGATTGGGTCAGCCGTATTTCAAGGGATGGAGACAAGCCGTTCAGACCCTATGCCGGTCTGACAGTCGGCCTCTGTTCCAGCTCCGACGGCATGTTCGCCGGTATGCGCGGACTTTATCATTTGCGTGCTGTTCTGATGAATGTCGGCGTGCAGATCGTCACCGAGCAATGTTCGGTCGGTCACGCATCGGTGGCGTTCAATGACGATGGAACGCTGAAAGAAGAACGCAGCGCCAGAATGCTTTCTGCTGTCTGCCGCAGCCTCATCGCACGGGTGGAAGAAGCAAAAAGCTGATTCCGTCTCTTTCGTAACGGGTCCTGTTGTGCGAAGAGAATAAAAATCACCACGGAGACTCTCATGACGACGACAGATTTGCGCGATCAAGCGCCCGGGGAAGCATCCGGGCGCCTGATCGTGGGCCTCGACGTGCCGACCATTGCCGAAGCGGAAAAGGTGGTCGAAGAGTTGGGCGATGCCGTTTCCTTCTACAAGATCGGCTATCAGCTGGTTTTTGCAGGTGGTCTCGACTTCGCAAAGAGCCTCGTGGCGGCGAAGAAGAAAGTCTTCCTCGACATGAAGTTGCTCGATATCGACAACACCATTGCCAAGGGTGTTGAGAATGTTGCGAAGATGGGTGTGTCCATGCTCACGCTTCATGCCTATCCGAAAGCGATGCGGGCAGCGGTGGAAGCCGCCAGAGGATCGGACCTCTGCCTCCTGGGCGTGACGGTTCTAACCTCAATGGACAATGCCGATCTGCGGGAAGCCGGATATTCCGACAATGCGGAAATGCTGGTGCTGAAACGAGCCCGTCAGGCGCGTGAGGCTGGTATGGGCGGCATTGTTGCTTCCGCGGTCGAAGCGGCAGCCATCCGTCAGGCGGTCGGCCCGGACATGGCCATCGTCACGCCGGGCATTCGTCCCGCCGGTTCGGAAAAGGGCGACCAGAAACGGGTCATGACCCCAGCGGATGCCTTGAAAGCCGGAGCTAGCCATCTGGTCGTCGCCCGCCCAATTGTCGGCGCAGTTGATCGTAAGGCAGCAGCCCTTGCCATTCTCGATGAAATGCGTTCCGTTCTATCAAATAGCTAGTGGAGGAAACAGCATGACCAAAGCCTACTGGATTGCCCGCGTGGATGTTCGTGATCCCGAGCGATACAAGGATTATGTTTCGACCGCAAAACCTGCGTTCGAGCGTTATGGTGCAAATTTCATTGCGCGTGGCGGCAAGACAGACGCAGTCGAGGGACAGGGTCGTGCCCGCAATGTGATCATCGAATTCGAGACCATGCAGCACGCGCTCGATTGCTACAATTCGCCCGAATATCAGGCGGCGAAGGCGATCCGCCAGACGGTTGCGGATGGTGAAATCGTCATCGTTGAAGGTATCTAGAGCATGTCTCCCGAAAGTGGGAACCGGTTTCGGGAGACATGCGTAAAAACAAACAGATAGAGCATTTGCAATGATTCAATCAAAACAGGAAATGCTCTAAAATCAAAGGGCCCGCAGGGGGCCCTTTTTATTTACTGTTTAGAGCCTGACCGGCGGATCATGCCGTCCGGCAAGCGTCAGATCGAGCAGCAGCACTTTTCCGGCATGGGGATCGGCAAGACGGGCCTCTTCGTCGAGACCTTCATTGGCGCTGGTCACGATCATCACCGTGGCATCCGGTCCGACGAAGGCGGGGCATGATGGCTGGCGGACCGGCAGCGAAATCGAGCGGATCAGTCGGCCTTGCGGTGAATAGGCATTAATCGAACTGCCCCCCCAGCAGGCATTCCACAGCGTACCTTCCGCATCAACAACCGAGCCATCGACACCGCCGTCTTCGACGCGGTGATGGAAGACGCTTTTGTCGGATATCGGCAATCCGGTTTCGGGGTCCGTGTCGACACGCCAGATAATATTGCGATCAGTATCGGCGAAATAGGCGACCTTGCCATCAGGAGAAAAGCAGATCGAATTGGTGATCGTGATGCCGGAAAACAGCTTTTTCACCTGGCCTTCGCGATACCACCAGATCGACCCAGCATCGGTTTCGGCTTTTTTACCCATCGTGCCGATCCAGAACGATCCCGATGGATGCACGCGCGCATCATTGGAGCGGGTGACTTCATTCTCGGCTTCAAGTGGATGATGAAGGGTCAATCGCCCATTGGCGCGCTCGCGAATGAACAGCCCGTGTTCGCTGACGATCAACTGCCGGTCGCGATCGATGACGGCAAGGGCGCTGGCCTTCATGCCCAGCGCATGGACGTTGATTTTACCGTTTTCCCAGTTCTTCTCGATCAGTTTCTGGCCGAGTATATCGAACCACCAGACATTTCCGCTCAAGGGGTCATAGCCGGGGCCTTCGCCCAGTTCTGCTACATGGTCGGCAAACAGGGTAGTTTTAACGACGGTCACTTTTTCCTCCCGAGACGCCCGAAGCGATTGCATCCAGCATAATCAACAGATGAAAGCTGATCCAGTTCAACTTCAAGCATTGTAAGTACACAACCAACGCCCGAGGACGGATTGAGAGAAAGGACTATGTTGCCTGGTCATTCCGTTTTAGATTTCCCGCAACTTCGAATCGCGAGGAAATCATGGCTCTCAAAGTCGCGGTCCAGATGGACCATATCAGCACGGTGAACATTGCAGGCGACACCACATTCGCCCTTTCGCTCGAGGCGCAGAAGCGCGGTCATGAGCTTTACCATTATACGCCGGACCGGCTTTCGATGCGTGACGGCGTCGTTTCCGCCCGCTTGGAAAAGATGGAAGTGCGCGACGTCAAGGGCGATCACTATACGCTGGGCGAGCCGATTCGCCGTGACCTGTCGGAAATGGATGTGGTGCTTCTGCGTCAGGACCCGCCCTTCGACATGAACTACATTACCACAACCCATTTTCTGGAGCGGATTCACCCGAAGACACTGGTGGTCAATGATCCGGCCTGGGTGCGCAACAGTCCCGAAAAAATCTTCGTGACAGAGTTTCCTGACCTGATGCCGGAAACACTCATCACCAAGGACCCGCAGGAAGTCATGGATTTCCGTCGCGAGTTCGGCGACATCATTTTGAAGCCGCTTTACGGTAATGGCGGCGCGGGCGTCTTCCATCTGGCCGATGGTGACCGTAACCTGACCTCGCTTCTGGAAATGTTCGGCCAGCTCTTCAAGGAGCCGTTCATTGCGCAGCGCTATCTGAAAGACGTGCGCGCTGGTGACAAGCGCATCATTCTAATCGATGGCGAACCCGTCGGCGCGATTAATCGTGTGCCGTCGGAAACCGATGCCCGTTCCAACATGCATGTTGGTGGGCGTGCCGAACAGAGCAAGCTTACGCCGCGGGAACGCGAGATTTGCGAACGTATTGGCCCATCGTTGAAAGAGCGTGGCTTCATCCTGGTTGGCATCGATGTGATCGGCGATTACATGACCGAAATCAACGTTACCTCTCCGACTGGTATCCGCGAAATCCAGCGTTTCGACGGGACCAACATTGCGGCTTTGTTCTGGGATGCGGTCGAAGCCAAGCGGTAGGAGCAGACCGAAATTTGTTCTCTTAACGTTCTTGAACTTGCCGCTCGTCCGTGCTTAACTCTATAAGTTGTATTTGAGTTTTTACTCACTTAAGAGATGTATTGCGTGGCGAGCGGGGGCATATGGTCGCGCGGGTTGGAACGGTTGCTTTTCAAGGCATAGAAGCTGTGCCTGTTGATGTGCAGGTGATGGTTGCGCCGGGCAAGATGGGCATGTCCATCGTCGGCCTGCCAGACAAGGCCGTGGCGGAGAGCCGTGAGCGGGTGCAGGCGGCATTGCACGCCTCGGGCCTTTCCATGCCGACCAAGCGGGTGACGGTCAATCTGGCGCCTGCCGACCTGCCGAAAGAAGGATCGCATTACGATTTGCCCATTGCTGTTGGGCTTATGGCGGCAATCGGCGCCATTCCAGCGGATGCGATCCAGTCCTATCTCGTTCTGGGTGAACTATCGCTCGATGGTTCGATAACGCCAGTGGCAGGCGTCCTGCCTGCTGCAATCGGTGCGAACCGGGACGAGAAGGGGCTCATCTGCCCTTATGCTTGTGGGCCAGAGGCAGCCTGGGCGGGCGCCGACATCGATATCTTGGCTCCGCGCAGTCTGATCGCCCTTGCCAACCATTTTCGCGGCACGCAGGTTTTGACTCGGCCGGAACCATCCATGCGGATTTCCGGTGAAGAGGAACTCGACCTTGCCGATATCAAGGGACAGGAAACCGCCAAGCGAGCGCTCGAAATCGCCGCAGCTGGCAATCACAATCTGCTGCTCGTTGGACCGCCGGGATCAGGCAAATCCATGCTTGCTCAGCGATTGCCATCCATTCTGCCTCGCCTTTCTCCGCGCGAATTGCTGGACGTATCAATGATCGCCTCTATTGCGGGTGAGCTTTCGGGTGGAAAACTGTCAGATCGCCGTCCGTTCCGGGCGCCGCATCATTCGGCCTCGATGGCGGCAATGGTCGGCGGTGGACTGCGTGCGCGTCCCGGCGAGGTCTCACTTGCACACAACGGCGTACTGTTTCTGGACGAGTTTCCGGAATTCTCGCCACAGGTACTGGATTCTCTGCGCCAGCCGCTAGAAACCGGCGAATGTCTCATTGCTCGTGTCAATCACCGAACCAGCTATCCCGCGCGCTTTCAGCTGATCGCGGCCATGAACCCCTGCCGGTGCGGCATGGCGGGTGAACCGGGGCATGTCTGTGCTCGCGGGCCGCGTTGCCAGGCCGATTATCAAGCCCGGATTTCAGGCCCGCTTCTTGATCGTATAGACTTGCGGGTAGATATGCCGGCCGTCTCCGCTTTCGATCTCATCAAACCATCCCGGTCGGAAACGAGCGAAACGGTTGCGCAACGCGTCGCACGTGCCCGCGCGATCCAGACCCAGCGTTATTCAGCCCTCGGTCTGGAACCGTCCATGACCAATGCCTATTGTTCGGCGAAACTTATAGAGGAAGTCGCTGAGCCGGATGCGGCAGGCCTCAAGCTCTTGCGCGACGCGAGCGAACAGATGCGGTTTTCCGCCCGCGCTTATCATCGCATTCTGAAAGTTGCCCGCACGCTGGCCGATCTGGACGCCAGCGACAAGGTCGGTCGCATCCATCTGGCCAGCGCCATATCCTATCGCATGGGCGCGGAAAGGCTGGTTTCCGCAGCCTGAACTTCTTCTACGACGTCATGTCCTCAAGCGTTTTCATCCGATCACGCGATTGCACGCGAATCTCGCCATTGTTGAGAAAGAGGCATGTATCAAACAAAGCGAGATCAAGCGGATTGGGAAGCCGGACATCCTTGATCCCCGGACACTGCTTTGTTGCTGGATCAAAGGAACGGTCGATTTGCGATATACACAGAATGGTGAGCCTTCGCTCGGAAGCAAATGATCTGAGTGCCGCAATCTGGGTCGACAGGTCAGGTTTGTCTCGTTTCTGATCCAAAATCTGCAGATAATCGATGACCACGACGGTTCCGGCCGGAGCAGCATCGAGTTTGGCTATCATATAGTCGGCGCAGATGGCATCCGAGCAGTCGAAATGAAACAGATGCCTGAAGTTACTCTGGTCGACACCGAGGGCCTTGAAGCGTCCGTCGATCTCTCTCTCCGTGTATTCAAGTGAAAAGAATAGGCCGCAATTGCCGTCTCGCATGGCCTCGACGAGAATATCGAGGCTCAACAAGGTCTTTCCGTTGCTGGGTCTGGCACCAATCAGAACCATGTCGTTGGACTTGAGATAGCCGTAAATTTCTCGAGCAGAAACGGGAGCGGATACCTTGTTGACGAGCAGACTCCAGCTTCTGTAACCCTCTTGCGCGGCGATGCGATCAAGTGCTGCATGAAATGGAATATCAGCATCATTTGCCAAACGCTTGGCGCGCCGCTTCAGGTGATAGATAGGGGATGATAACCGCATCGATAAACCTCCTGTGACGAGCTGTTGCTGCAGTCCCTCCTTGTGCATGTGCCCGAACAGTTGGTTCGATGATTTGTCCTTCCTGCATGAAAAATGCTTTCCCGAACGGAGGGGGGAGGCTTGGAAGAAGCCAGAATCAAAGCATAGCGCAAATAGTGAGCTTGAGGAACTGCCATATGATTTCGACGATATCTTCGAATGACATTTCAGCGTGGCGCTATCGGCTTCCAGTGATGAAGGACAGCATTGTCCTCGCTTGAATAACACCAGTAATGCCCCTGAAAGGGCTGGTCATACTGACGGCTGATCGGAAGTCCGGCAAGAAAGCAGAGAAGCAACGTACCGGCGCCACCATGGCCGACGATAGCCATATCGCCAGAGGTGCCAGACCGCCTCACTGCTTCGAAGCCTTCCACAATGCGCTGCTGTACGTCAACGGCCCGCTCCCACCCGCGAATGCTTGTTTCGGGTGCTGAAAAGAATCTGTCGGCGATAATCTCGTGCTGTCCGGCGGGCAGGAAGCCGGTGGCGCTTCGGTCGATTTCGTCGAAGCGATTGTCGGTCAACGGGTTGACTCTTAAAGCACCCGCCAGAATTTCAGCCGCTTCAATTGCCTTTGTTTCCATGCTGGACCAGATCGATGTGATCGATTGCAGTTCCGGCTGGCTGGCAAAGGAACGCATCCGTTCAATGCCATGTTCAGAGAGGCTCCACGATGGAACGGGCTTTGCGGGATCGATCACGACTTCCGGATGTGAAATGAAATAGATTTTTGTCATGCGTTGCCGCCAATAGTCGTGTGTTTATAAACGACAGGGCGTGTTTAGCGCCCTGTTGCCAGCCCATCGGTTTATATTCCGAATGTTACAAGACCATTCTCGTCGATGGCCCAGGCCGGGTTCCAGGCAATTTCCCAGGCGTGATCGTCGGGATCGGCGACATAGCCGCGAAAACCGCCATGGCTCGGAGCGTCAGCGGCGCGAACCAGTTTACCGCCAGCCTCGATCAGCCGGTCCATCATGGGCGTGACATCCGATTTCAGTTTCACGTTATGTGCAAGGGAAAATGCGCCGGGCTGCAGAAGGCCTCTGCGGTTCATGTCGATTTCGAGCGAAGCTTTCATGAAGGTTCCGAGTACGAAACCGTTCATCTGATAGAAGATGATTTCTTCATTCTCGAAAACCGGCACCCAGCCGAAGCCCTCGGCGTAAAAACGACGTGAGCGCTCAAGATCGGCGATACCAAGCGTAATGACGGAGATTTGCTGTTTCATAACCAAGACCTTTTGTTCTCAAATGCGCCATTGCATCAGAGTGAAAGGTCAAGGGACTCGACGCATCTGCCGAAATGAAAGCAATCGCGAAGGCCAGGACCCGCTTTGCAACGGGGATCGGGCTAACCGCACCGACCTCTCCTTTTTAGACCCGGAATGAATAGCACATTCCGGGACATTTTCAAAAACAAACGGGGAGGTCTCGATGTCAGCGTACGGAGCCTACGAGGAGATTGTCCGGGCCCTCGATGGTGACCCAGCGACCGGTATCGTTCGCTGCCTGACGCTTCAGATAGGTATAGTCGGTCTCGTTCCAGCGCATGACTTCATCGGTCAGGTTGTCGAGCACGAAGTCGCCGCGATCCGTGCGAACCGTGAGGACCGCGTGCCCCTCGCCGTCCGGCTTGCGAACGACGGTGATCAGAAGATCGGTGATCGGAATGCCAGCCTTCTGCAATTCGCGCTGTTTCAGCAGAACGTAGTCTTCGCAGTCGCCAACGGTCGTCGGGTAAGCCCAGTATTCCTCGACGCCGTAGATTTCCATATCGGTCATCGGCTTGATGCGCTCATTGACCGAAAGATTGATTTCGATGATGCGCTGCCAGTTTGAATGGTTGAGTTGCAGTGCGCGGGTGTCACGGCTCGTGATACCGCATTCCTTTGCTTCGCGCTTACAGAATTCATAATGTCCGATCGGCTGCGAGGTCAGCTTGCCGGTCTGCATGAAGTCACCGGAGGCGGCTTGCGCACCAAAGCTTGCCATCAGCAGCGAAGCTGCGAAACCGGCGGCTGCCATAATCTTTGTGGTCGAGCGAACAACGCAAAACATACTCAACGCCCTTTGGCTCTCGCCAGTTACTCATTTATTAACGAAACGTTAATGTCTGAAATACTCTGGAGTCAATTCGGTTCGCCTCGGGACGGTCTGACTTCTTAATTAATGGTTAATGCGGGTGGTTCCGGAAAATACAATTTTTGATTGAGTTTTGCAGCTATGCGGAACCAATCGGGCGGTGAAAATCCCTCATAATTTTGCCACGGTCCGGGCGCTTGTCTTTTGCTTCGAATAAGCCAATTGTTGGTGTTCGACCGGGTCGTAACGATCCCTTTGCAAAGGCCAAAAGATGACAGGCGCAACCACGCGCAAGGCCACGGCAGACGACATAGATGCGCTCCTGCGCATCGAAGAGCGCTGTTTCGAGACAGACCGGATTTCCCGCCGTTCATTTCGCGCCCTTATTGCGCGACCGACCGCAGAAACCATTGTTGCAACGATGGGCGGCACAGTCATCGGCTATGCGATGATCCTGTTTCGTCATGGCACCGCGCTTGCTCGGCTTTATTCGATAGCCGTCGACCCGGAGGCCAAGGTCAAAGGCGTTGGCTCTCTCCTGTTGCAGGCGGCGGAAACGGCAGCCTACGACCACGATCGCCCGTTGCTGCGGCTGGAGGTACGCGAGGACAACGAACGCGCCATTGCGCTCTACAAGCGGCACGGTTACCGCCCCATCGGACGCTATCTCGACTATTATGCTGACCATTCGGATGCGCTGCGTTTTGAGAAGACGGTTCGCGGTGACATTTCGCCCGTCACAGCTTTTCCATATTACGAGCAAACGACCGATTTTACCTGCGGTGCAGCCTGCCTGATGATGGTGCTTGCCCGGCACAATCAAGAGACGCGGCTTGATCCCGTGTTGGAAGTCCGCCTTTGGCGCGATGCGACCACTATCTATATGATGTCGGGGCCGGGCGGATGTGAGCCGTTCGGGCTTGCAGTTGCTGCACATGAACGCGGTCTCAAAGCTTCGATCATCGTGTCCATCGAGGACATGCTTTTCCTGCAATCGGTGCGTTCGGAAGAAAAACGCAAGGTCATGCAACTGGCGCAGACCGATTTTCGCCAGCGCACGGAAGCTTATGCTATTCCGGTGGACTATCGTGGTTTCACCCTGCACGACATTCTGGCTGCCTTGCGCCGTGGGGCGGCAGTGATCGTGCTGGTCAGCGGTTATCATATGTTCGGCAAGAAAGTGCCGCACTGGGTCCTCGCCCATGGTGAAGACGGGCGGCATATTCTCATTCACGACCCCTGGGTGGAGGAAGAGCTCGGCGAAACCATTGCCGATGCTGCAAATGTCCCTGTTCCTTTTCACATTTTCGACCGCATCGCCCGGTTCGGCAGTGATGGACTCAGGGCAGCCGTTATTCTGGAAAAAAGGACGGACTGATGACGATCTGCGTCATTCTGGTAGGGCGCCTCTCGGATATCGATAACGGGGCCACGCCACACAAGGTCATGACCACGCGCGACTATCTCGCGCATCCCGCGCTCTTCAACGGACAGCTGCGCCCACGCATCATCAACCTGTCGCGCTCCTACGCTTATCAAAGCCGTGGCTATTACGCTTCGCTTCTGGCTGAAGCGCGAGGGCATCGCATCATCCCTTCCGTGGAAACGATGATCGATCTGTCGGAACGGCGGCTTTATGAAAACGCTATTCCGGAACTGGAAGACATGCTGAACAAGGCGCTCGGCAAGCATCCGGAAAAAGCACCGGAAACGATCCATGTGCATTTTGGCCTTGCCGATAATCCCGAGTTTGAACGGTTTGGACGGCTGCTGTTCGACTGGTTTCGTGCGCCGTCGCTGGAAGTCACGATCAAACCCGGTGAATGGGCACGCATCCAGAAGATCGGCTTTGCGAATATCACCAAGTTTACCAAAGTGCAGAAGGAACGCTTCGAGGACGCGCTTGATCGCTACACCCAGCGTGAGTGGCGCGCCGCACGCCCAAAGGTTCCGGCTCGCTATTCCTTCGCGGCTCTGTGCGATCCGAAGGAGGCCATGCCGCCGTCTACCGTCTCGACGCTGAAGCATTGGGCGAGAATTGCGGCCCGGCTTGGGGTGGAAGTCGAGCCAATCGGCAAGCGCGATCTGCCGCGGCTTGCCAATTTTGACGCATTATTCATCCGCGAGACGACATCAATCTCCAATCACACCTACCGTTTCGCCCGGCGGGCGCAGCAGGAAAACATGCCGGTGATTGATGATCCGATTTCCATGATCCGTTGCACTAACAAGGTCTATCTGCACGAACTGATGCAGGCGAACGACGTGGCGGTTCCGCCGACGGTGATGATTGCAGGTGAGGAGGACCTGGAGCGCGCTGCCGATGTGCTCAGCTTTCCGATGGTGATCAAGATACCGGATTCGTCATTTTCGCGCGGTGTGAAGAAGGTGAAGGATTTTGCCGAACTGAAAGCGCTTGCCACTTTATGGCTGGAGGATAGCGATCTCCTGCTGGCGCAAAAATACATGCCGACGAAGTTCGACTGGCGGGTCGGCGTTCTCGATGGCAAGCCGCTTTTCATCTGTCAGTACATGATGGCCAAGAACCATTGGCAGATCGTCAAGCACGATACGGGCGGCAAGCCCCTGGAAGGCGGGTTTCGTTCCTACGCGCTGGGCGATGCGCCGCCATCGGTTCTGGAAACCGGGCTGCGCGCGGCACGCTGCATTGGCGACGGACTTTATGGCGTCGATCTCAAGGAAACGGACGACGGCGTGGTGGTGATCGAGGTCAACGACAATCCCAATCTTGAACACGGGATCGAGGATGCCGCCGAAAAGGACGAGGTCTGGATCAAGTTGACCCGCTGGTTCACCGACCGGCTGGACCGGAAATAGGCATGTCGCCCAAAAGTGGGAACCGGTCTTGGGGTAAGGACATGCCGCAAACAATTCGATGGAGCATTTCCAACGATCGAACTTGGACCGGAAATGCTCCATATCCCGCAGTCGGGCGAAGCTTCGCCGAAATCAAAGCGGCGTAAAGCAGACCTTGGTGTGTCCTGCGCCGATGAAGCCGAGTCGGCCTGCGGCACCTTTCGACAGGTCCAGAACGCGTCCCTTGATGAACGGGCCGCGATCATTGATGCGCACGACGAGCGACTTGCCGTTTCTTTGATTGGTAACCTTGACCTTGCTGCCAAGGGGCAGGGTGCGGTGCGCTGCGGTCAGGCCGGATGGGTTCATACGTTCACCCGAAGCCGTACGGGAAGTGAGGGCGTACCAGGAGGCACCGCCGCATTGCTGTGCTGAAGCCTCGATTGCGGTGGCCGCGAGAAGACCGGTTGCCGCAACGGCAAGCATAGCCATACGGGTCTTGAAAGTCATGCCAGATCCACTAGTTGTTAACGGGGTGTCCCACAGTTGTCGCTGAGAAAGACAATTGCGAACTGGAATCTAAATGTGGCGCTGACGTGGTTCGAATGAGAACATTATGCGATAATTGAATCTATATCGCACCCGGAAAATCATCCTATACTGAACGTTGTTTACTTAAAAGCATAAACAAAACCAAGGAATATTAGGAAAGATTTGGCGATGTTGCTGTAAAGCTGTTTACGATTCGTTAGGAATCTGCGGCAAGCCTTTGCCATGCCTTGTTTTCGCGTACCGATTGCAAGAAAAGCTGCTTGCCCGATTCCAGATTGAACGAGCCCGGTTTGCAATTTTTATTTGTAGGGCAAGTTTTCAGTCTCAGCGGCAAAGTTGACGAAATAAGGCATTTCGGGGGCAAAATTGCAATTTATGACTGTGTTTTACAATTCCTTACCAGTCCCAAAAAGTTATCCACAGGGGCGGAAAGGCCGTGGGATGACGTTTCTTTGACCGTCGAGAGCCTGCACGAGGACGCTAGAATCCTGCTATAAACATCCAGATCAGATGATGGAAAACCATGCAGGACCACCCCGAAAAAGACAGAACCGAGGCCGTGTCGCCAGCAATTTCAGCGAGCAAACGGATACTCTATCTTTGCCTCGGCTTTCTCATGCTTGGGCTTGGCATTATTGGCGCTTTCCTGCCGGTCATGCCGACTACGATCTTCGTCATTTTTGCCGCGTGGTTCTTTGCACGATCATCCCCGAAGCTCGAAGCGCGTTTGCTTGCCGATCAGCGTTTCGGTCCACTCGTTATCAAATGGCGTGATCGCGGAGCCATTCCGCCGCGCGCGAAGCTTTATGCCTGTATCGGCATGACGGTTGGCTATGGCTTGTTCTGGTGGGGAGCGAAGCCTGGCTGGCTGCTGGCAACAGCAGTAACGATCTTCATGCTCGGGTCCGCAGCTTACGTGCTTTCGCGTCCAAGCGAATAACAGCTTCAATCACGCCAGCGATCACGGTAAGAGTGGCTGATTAGAGCATTTCCAGCAAAAGTGCGAAGCGGTTTTGCGTAGGATAATGCGTAAAAACAAAGAGATAGGTCGGTTCTACGATTCCGTTTTAACTGGAACCGCTCTAAAATGGGGAGCCGCCAATGTCCTTGCCTGCCGTCAATCCGTTGATCAATCTCCTTTCCGCGCCGCCCATCCCGGCTGTCCAGTCCTGGGCGCGGGACTATGACGGGTCGCATGGCGCGCTTATCGACCTGTCTCAGGCCGTTCCCGGTTACCCTCCGCATCCCGATATGCTGCGCTTTCTGGGTGAGGCGGCGGGATCGGTAGCTTCCGCCGGTTACGGTCCGATCGAGGGTGAAAAGGTTTTGCGCGGGGCTTATGCAGCGCATGTCGGTCAGCTTTATCGCGCGCAGATCGATGCCGCCAACATCCATATCACATCCGGTTGTAATCAGGCCTTTATCGCCGCCATCATGTGTGTGGCGCAAAGCGGCGATACGGTGCTGACCACCGATCCGTTCTATTTTAATCATCGTTCATCGCTGGACATGCTCGGCATCGCTTCTGGCTCAGTGCCTTGCCATGCCCGGAATAGTTTCATCCCTAGCGTGGAGGACGTGCGCGCTGCGCTTCGTCCGGGTATCACGGCGCTGGCACTTGTTTCCCCGAACAACCCAACCGGGGCGATTTATCCGGCGGGGCTGTTGTCGGAAATCTATGCTTTGTGCCGCGACAATGGGACATGGCTTATTCTCGACGAGACTTATCGTGATTTTCTGGCCGATGCCAATGAGCCCCCGCATCGGCTTTTTGACGAGGCGGACTGGCCGTCGCATCTGATCCAGCTTTACAGCTTTTCAAAATCGTTCTGCATACCGGGACACCGGCTTGGCGCAATTGTTGCGGGCCAGGCGATGGTCGAGAACGTCGCAAAAGTCATGGACAATCTGCAGATATGCGCAAGCCGTGCGCCGCAGATTGCTGTCGCACGCGCTATCGAACCTTTGAGCGGCTGGCGTGATGATAATCGCGGCGAGATTGCAAGGCGCGCCTCTGCATTGCGGTCAGTCATGGCCAATATCGAAGGCTGGCATGTGGAGGCGGTCGGAGCCTATTTCGCTTTCGTTCGTCATCCCTATCCGGATGTCTCGTCCGTCGAGGTTGCCGAGCGCCTTGCGAAGTCGCTCGGCATCATCACTTTGCCGGGCCGGTTCTTCGGTGAAGGACGGGAAGCCTTCCTGCGCTTTGCCTTCGCCAATGTCGATGTTTCCGGCATCAAGGCTCTCGGTGCGCGTTTGCCGCATTTTTAGAGCCTGAAATCTTTGCCGGTTCACAGATCGGCAAAACCCCACAAAATCAATGGCAAGCGGCTCTGATACAAACCTGTAACAATAGTGTCATATGAATGTAATATAGAGCGCGTAGAGGGCTAACGACGCCACATCGTCATATGTCTTTTACAACAGGAGCCGCAGCTCATGAACAAGATGATTTCTTCGACCGCAGCGCTTGCCATCGCTGCCGTTATGTCGGTTTCCGCCGCTCAGGCGCGCGATCAGATTCAGGTTGCCGGTTCCTCGACCGTTCTGCCTTATGCGAAGATCGTCGCCGAGACCTTCGGTGAAACCTTCCCGAACTTCAAGACGCCGGTTGTTGAATCGGGCGGCTCGGGCGCAGGCATCAAGGAATTCTGCAAGGGCGTCGGCGAAAACACCATCGACATCGCCAATGCATCGCGCGCCATGAAGGACTCGGAACTGAAGTCGTGCATCGACGCTGGCGTCAAGGACGTTCAGGAAGTGCGCTTCGGCTATGACGGCATCGTTTTCGCAACCGACGCAAAGGGTCCGGATTGGAAGCTGAAGCCGGAAGATGTCTACAAGGCTCTGGCCGCCAAGCTGGTCGTAGACGGCAAACTGGTCGACAATCCAAACACCAAGTGGAACCAGGTCAATCCGAACCTTCCGGATTGGGACATCGCCGCCTACATTCCGGGCGAAAAGCACGGTACCCGTGAAGTTTTCGAAGAAAAGGTTCTTGCTGACGGCTGCAAGCACTCCGGCGCTCTGGACGAAATCAAGAAGGCCGGTCTCGACGACAAGGCTGCCGCTTCGGCCTGTATCGCAGTTCGCAAGGACGGCAAGGCTGTCGACATCGACGGTGACTATGCTGAAACTCTCGCTCGTATCGACTCGAACAAGACCGGCGTTGGCGTTTTCGGCCTTTATTTCTACGAAAACAACGCTGATAAGCTGAAGGTCGCCACTGTCAACGACATCACCCCTTCGGCTGCAACCGTCGCCTCGGGCGAATATCCAGTGTCGCGCCCGCTGTTCTTCTACGTGAAGAAGGCTCACCTCGGCGTCATCCCGGGCCTGAAGGAATATGTTGAGTTCTTCCTGAACGACCAGATGATCGGTCCTGACGGCCCGCTCGCCGAATACGGCCTCGTTCCCGCTCCGGATGCAGAACGTGAAGCACAGCGTGCTGCCTTCTCCGAAGGCAAGACGATGGCTGCGAAGTAAGTTTTGATCTGTGGAACGCGGGGATGATGAATCTCCGCATTCTCTCCTTTCGCGCTTTTGCATTAAGACAGGCGCATCCGCGTGGAACGGCATGGGTGGAAGCTGTACCTCAAAACCGTCCGCATTCATCAGGGCAACCGGGGAAATTGAATGTCCTTCTTTCTGGTTCTCGTCAGTATCGTTGCAATCGGGCTGATCGGATTCTTCATAGGCCGCCAGCGTGCCGTTGCACTGGACAAGGCGCAGTCTGCTTCCGCAAAAGCCTCGCCGACCGAGAAAATGCATTCCCGCCCGCATTATCATGGCTGGTGGGTTTTCCTCGTTTCCGCATTGCCTGCGGTTCTGTTTCTCGCTGTATGGGCTGTCGGAACGTCGGTCTATCTCGATCACAGTGCCACCGCCCGTTTGCCGGACGCCATTGAGGGCGGTTCTTTCACCAATCGCAGCTTGCAGCTTGGCATGGTGCGCGGTCTGGCCAACGGGCTTGACCGGCTGACGCCTGCTGAACTGGAAAGCTTCCCGGCAAATTATCAGGATGCTCGCGCTGTTCTTGCATCCAAGGGTGTGGCGCTCGCGACCGAAGGCCAGGATTACATGGTGCCGATCGCGCTGTACCTGAAAAAGACTACCGCGCTGACGCACACCATCGGTTCCGCTGTTTCTCTGGTGATCGCCATTGCAGGCCTGATCTTCGGCCTTTCCACGATCAGCCGCCGTATGCGCGCGCGCAACAATGTTGAGCGTATCGTTCTCTGGGGGCTGATCGCCGCATCCGGTATCGCCATTCTGACGACTGTCGGCATCATCTGTTCGATGCTGTTCCAGACCATCAGCTTCTTCCAGTCCGTTTCGCCGTGGGATTTCTTCTTCGGCACTGTCTGGGACCCGCGCTTTGCCGCAGCCGGCTCGGGTGGTGAAACAGGCCAGTTCGGTCTCATCCCGCTTCTGGCAGGTACGCTCTATATCGCGCTTGTGGCCATGCTGTTCGCCGTTCCGGTGGGGCTGTTCTCGGCAATCTATATGGCGGAATATGCTTCGCCCCGAGTGCGCACGGTTGTAAAGCCGGTCCTCGAGCTTCTGGCCGGCATCCCCAGCATCGTCTACGGTTTTTTCGCCCTTGTGACTGTCGGACCATTCCTGCGCGATCTTTCGATTGCCATTGCAGGCGGGCAGGGTTTCATCATGGCGCAGAGCGTTCTGACCGCCGGTCTTGTCATGGGCGTGATGCTGATCCCCTTCGTGTCCTCGCTTTCGGACGACATCATCACTGCCGTGCCACGGACCTTGCGCGACGGTTCGCTCGGTCTCGGAGCAACCCGTTCTGAAACCATCAAGCGCGTGGTCCTTCCGGCTGCTTTGCCGGGTATTGTCGGCGCGCTTCTGATGACCGCATCCCGCGCGATCGGCGAAACCATGATCGTGGTTCTGGCCGCAGGTGTCGCGGCGCGCATCAATATCAATCCATTCGAGGCGATGACCACCATCACGGTGAAGATCGTCAACCAGCTCACCGGCGACCTTGAGTTCAACTCGCCGCAAACGCTGGTGGCCTTTGCACTCGGCATCACGCTTTTCGTCCTGACGCTGATCATGAACATCTTTGCGTTGCACATCGTGCGCAAGTACCGGGAGCAGTACGAATAATGACCGATACGACCTTCAACGCCCAGGGCGCCACGGTACAGCCGACACGTCGCGATATCGGACTGAAACGCCGCTACGCTGCCGAACGCCGCTTCCGCTATTACGGTATTGCTGCGATTGCCATCGGCGTGTTCTTCCTGTGCGCACTCCTCTTCTCGGTCTTCTCCAAGGGCTATACAGCCTTCTGGCAGACAACGCTTTATCTGCCGGTCAAGCTTGAAGAGAGCGTGATCGATCCGGGCAACAAGCGCGCGACCGATCCGAATGTGCTGATCACGGCCAACTATCCGTTGCTGGTGCGCAATGCGCTGGCTGAAAAGCTGGGTGTTGCCACGACAGACCGTCCGGCGATGCGCGATCTTGGCCGCTTCTATTCGGACGGCGTGCGTATTCAGTTGCGTAAGCTTGTGATGGACAATCCATCGCTCATCGGCACGACGCAGACCGTTCCGGTTCTGGCAGGCGCCGACATCGATTCCGCTTTCAAGGGGCAGATCGACCTTTCCGTGCCAGAGACGAACCGCAAGGTTTCGGACCGTCAGATTGGCTGGATGAAGACGCTTTCGGAAGAGGGCGTCATGAAGGAGGCCTTTAATACTGGTCTCTTCACCTTCGGCGCTTCCAGCCGCCCGGAAACATCCGGTCTTGGCGTTGCGCTGGTCGGCTCTCTCTACATGATGCTGATCGTTCTCGGCTTGTCGCTGCCTATCGGTGTCGCCGCTTCGATCTATCTGGAAGAGTTCGCCAAGAAGAACCGGTTCACGGACATGATTGAGGTGAACATCAATAATCTGGCGGCCGTGCCATCCATCGTGTTCGGTTTGCTCGGGCTTGCAGTCTTCATCAACTTCTTCGGCCTGCCACGTTCTGCGTCGCTGGTCGGTGGTCTGGTGCTGACACTGATGACGCTTCCCACCATCATCATTGCAACGCGCGCCGCCCTTCGCGCTGTGCCGCCTTCCATCCGCGCCGCGGCTCTTGGTCTCGGCGCGTCGAAAACGCAGATGGTGTTCCACCATGTCCTGCCGCTCGCCGCACCCGGCATCCTGACCGGCACGATCATCGGTCTTGCCCACGCGCTTGGTGAAACCGCACCGCTCCTGCTGATCGGCATGGTGGCTTTCGTCGCTGACGTACCGTCGACGCCGATGGACCCGTCGACTGCTCTTCCGGTGCAGATCTATATGTGGGCAAATGAAGCAGAACGCGCCTTTGTGGAACGCACGTCAGGCGCTATCATTGTCCTGCTTCTGTTCCTTGCCGTGATGAATATTGCAGCAATCATTCTGCGCCGCCGCTTCGAGCGCCGCTGGTAAAACGGGAGTCGAAAGCTATGAATCTGATGACTGAACGATCTCTCGAGAAAGCCGTAGGAGAAAAAATGAACGCCAACGCCAATTCCATAAAGATGCGCGGCGACAAGGTCTGCGTATTTTATGGCGAGAAGCAGGCGCTGTTCGACGTCGATCTGGATATCCAGGAAAAGATGGTCACGGCGCTGATCGGCCCTTCCGGTTGCGGCAAGTCCACTTTCCTGCGTTCGCTCAATCGCATGAACGACACGATAGAAGGCTGCAAGGTTGGCGGCAAGATCACGCTCGACAATGAGGACATCTACGATCCGAAGATCGATGTCGTCGAACTGCGCGCCCGCGTTGGCATGGTGTTTCAGAAACCGAACCCGTTTCCGAAGTCGATCTATGAAAATGTCGCCTACGGTCCGCGCATTCATGGTCTCGCCCGTACCAAGACAGATCTGGAGGAAATCGTCGTGACGAGCCTGCAGAAAGCAAGCTTGTTCGAGGAAGTGAAGGACCGTCTGCACGATGCGGGCACGGGCCTTTCCGGCGGCCAGCAGCAGCGCCTTTGCATCGCACGCGCGATTGCGGTGAGCCCGGAAGTCATCCTCATGGACGAACCGTGTTCAGCACTTGACCCGATTGCAACCGCGAAGGTTGAAGAGCTGATCGACGAACTGCGCCAGAACTATACGATCGTGATCGTCACGCACTCCATGCAGCAGGCCGCGCGCGTTTCGCAACGCACTGCCATGTTTCACCTCGGCAATCTGGTCGAAGTGGGTGACACGGAAACCATGTTCACCGCGCCTACCGAAAAGCGCACGCAGGACTACATCACCGGACGCTTTGGCTGATCCGGAACTGCGCTTCAACAGATAGACAGTGCGGCTTCCCCGCAATTTATATTACGAGGTCTACTATGCCGTCTCAGCATACCGTTCGCTCCTACGATGAGGAATTGAAGTTTCTCTCCCATAAGATCGCCGAAATGGGCGGACATGCGGAACGTATGGTCGAGCAGTCGGTCGCCGCTATCGTCAATGCGGACAATGCGCTCGCACAGCGCGTCATCTCGGACGATCTTATCCTCGATGCCAGCGAGCGCGAGATTGACGACAAGGCTGTGATGATTATCGCCAAGCGTCAGCCCATGGCTGTGGACCTGCGCGAGATCATCGGCTCGATCCGTATTTCAGCCGATCTGGAGCGCGTGGGCGATCTGGGCAAGAATATTGCCAAGCGCGTTGCCGCCGTTTCGGAATCGCGTCAGCCGGTAAAGCTTTATCGCGGGCTCGAAACACTGGCGGAACTGGCACTGACCCAGCTCAAGGACGTTCTCGACGCCTATGCGTCGCGCTCGGTACAGCAGATCAACGTCGTTCGCGACCGCGACGACGAGATCGACGCCATGTACACGTCGCTGTTCCGCGAACTCTTGACTTACATGATGGAAGACCCGCGCAATATCTCCGCCTGCACGCATCTTTTGTTCTGCGCGAAGAACATCGAGCGCATTGGCGATCATGCGACCAATATTGCGGAGACCGTCTATTACATTGTGACCGGCCTGCAAATGCCGGCCGAACGACCGAAGGAAGACCTGAGCCACGGTATTGTCGTGGATGAGGCACGTAAACCCTGAACTACAGCCAGCCGAACCTTGGTCCGGCGGGTGAGAATGAGTGAATAGCGCGGCGGCACGCGGTCGATTGGGGGGATTTTATCCACCGCCCGCCGAATTTGGATAGGGAAATACTGGATGTCACAGGCACCCAAAATCGCTGTGGTAGAAGACGAAGAGGCGCTGAGCGTTCTTCTTCGCTATAATCTTGAGGCAGAGGGCTACCAGGTCGATACAATGCTGCGCGGCGACGAGGCCGAAATCGCCTTGCGCGAGAACGTACCGGATCTGCTCATCCTGGACTGGATGTTGCCGGGCGTATCGGGCATCGAGCTCTGCCGCCGCTTGCGTCAATGGTCGGAAACGGAACGCCTGCCCATCATCATGCTGACGGCACGTGGCGAGGAGAGCGAACGTGTCCGCGGCCTCAGCGTCGGTGCGGACGATTATGTCGTGAAGCCATTTTCGACGCCGGAACTGCTGGCGCGCGTCAAAGCCATGCTGCGCCGGTCCAATCCGAGCATTCTTTCGCATGTGCTGAAAGTGGGCGATCTGGTTCTCGATCGCCAGCAGCATCGCGTTTATCGCAAGGAAAAGGAAGTTCGTCTTGGACCGACGGAATTCCGCCTGCTCGAATATTTCATGATGTCGCCTGGTCGTGTTTTCTCGCGCAGCCAGCTTCTGGATGGCGTTTGGGGACCGGACATTTATGTCGATGATCGCACGGTGGACGTCCATGTCGGGCGGTTACGCAAAGCGATCAATGTCGGTCGGGCCCTCGATCCCATTCGCACCGTTCGGGGTGCCGGTTATTCTTTCGGGTGACGGACGCCGTTATCTGAGACTTCAAGAACTGGACTTGTCCGACCCGCCGAGGTTTCCTTGGCGGGTCGTTTTTGTTTCCGGCCAAGCTTTGCACGATGCAGATCGCACTCACCCGATTCGCATTGCAACGACACGAAACAGGCGTCAGAAGCCTCATCTCACGCGATGTTACAAATATGTTGCGAAAGTTGACGAAGAGCAACGGAACCCGCCTCGAAACAGAAATTCCGCAGATCATTTGAAACACCACAAATGTGTATTCAAAAAATGTGCAAGCAAAAGCGAATTAAGGCAGGGATATGGCGTGTATTACGAGACTTTGAATCTCATTAAATCAATATCTTATCTGAATTCGCCACTCTTGTTAATAAATTGTTAATATATTTAAAGGGCTTGTAGGGATATTCGCACTCTCGATTCGGAATTGCTTTTGGACATTTTAGTCGCCTCCAGCATTGTTGGGATTTGACCCGTCGCCTTTTTTTGGCCTAAAAATTCCAAAACCTTGAATACGATTGAGCGACAGTAGGACGTGTGATTTTGATCTTCGTCCTCTTTGACTTGCACCGCAGTCAGACGTTCGCGCGCATCGTTCCAGATGTGTTCGCCTGAATGGATGACTGGATCAGTTAAGGGTCCTAACATGAGACTGAGCCATTGACGCGCGCCGCGAAGTGGAAATTACCCGTTCTTATCGGGCTGGTGGTTGCGCCTTTCGTGGTGACCGGTTGCACGACGACCGGAACCTCGGGAAAAGCCAATTCGGAAAAGACGGCGGCAAGCCACGTCAAGTCCGTCAATGGCGTAAAGACCTACACCTACACCACACGGGACAAGAATTGTCTTGAGCGTGCGATGTTCTTCGAATCCAACCGTTCAAGTTCCGATGGTCTTCTGGCTGTTGGCACTGTCGTTATGAACCGTCTTGCGTCAGGACGTTATCCGGATACGATTTGCGGTGTTGTTGGTCAGAAGAACCAGTTTGCACCCGGTGTTCTCACCCGCCAGATGAATTCCAAGGCGCTGCCCGACGTTCAGGCTGCAGCCGATGCAGTCTTGAAGGGCGAGCGTCATCCAAAACTCAAGAACGCCATGTTCTTCCACACGGCGGGTCTGAAATTCCCTTACAACAACATGCATTACGTGCTCGTAGCCGGTGGAAATTCCTTCTACGAGAAGCGCAATCGTGATGGCTCGCTGCAAAATCCGGTTCCGCAGGAGCCGTACAATCTGGCTATGGCCTATTCGCCGCAATCACCGTCTCTTCCGCAGGATCCGTCTTATGACGTTACACTGCCGCAGACCGGTCCGGTTCCGGGAACGGAGCCAACCGTTCAGGTGGCGCTCGCAGAAGCTGTAAAGGCTCAAAGCGTAGAGCAGAGTGTCGGTGCTGGTCCGCAGGCTCGTAGCGACCGCTTGGCACGTCACCGCGGAGCAGTATCTCAGCAGGAACCACATATGCAGGTGGCCTCCTACCAGCCGCAATTCGATACGACGGCTCCGCAACCGACATCGCTCGGCTATGCTCCGGCAAGCCAGAAGCAGGCTGATGCCATTGGCGCGCTTCTTCTGTCGCAGGATCGTCCCGAAGCGCCGCTGTAAGAAGCGCTTTTATAATCTGATAATCTGCAACGCCGGTCTGGTTCAATCCGACCGGCGTTTTGATTTCCTGGCTGGTTGTCGTCGCTTTCCGGCGAAAGTCTCAGCGGTAGATCGGGCGATAGATCACCATCGGGGTGTCGTAGAAATCGACCTGATTCTGCCAGGCACGCCTGTCAGCTCTGCGATCGAGGTCCAGTCGCATCAGGCAGTTGGCAAAAGCGTCGGTATTGGCCTTGAAGCCATAGCTGCGGCAGGTCTGTTCGTCGGCGGCACGGCGTTGTTCCGGCGTCATGGTCACACAGCCCGCCAGAAGACCGGTAACGCCCAGCAAAATAAGCATTTTCTTATTCATTACTGTCTGCTTTCTTCCGCACTGACCGCAGATTTACTATAACGCAAAGGCAGGAAAAAAGGTGGTGAAATTATGCCGTCTGATAAACTGTCGGTGATTCCACATCCAAAGAGGTCTTCCACCCATGGCTCATGAACAGCTGAACCCAGTCATCGATCCGATGAAACTCGAACGTCTTGCGGAAGTCGCCGTTCGCGTTGGTCTGCAATTGCGCGAGGGGCAGGATCTTGTCATTACCGCGCCGGTCGTGGCTTTGCCGCTGGTTCGCCTTATCGCCAAGCACGCCTACAAGGCGGGGGCCGGATTGGTAACGCCGTTCTTTGCGGATGACGAAATGGCGCTTGCCCGTTACGAGAACGCATCCGATGCGAGTTTCGATCGCGCGGCAAGCTGGCTTTATGAAGGGATGGCAAAAGCCTATTCGGATGGCGCTGCCCGTCTGGCCATCGCTGCCGACAATCCGATGCTTCTCTCCAACCAGGACCCGGCCAAGGTTTCACGCGCCAACCGGGCCAATTCGAAAGCCTATCAGCCGGCACTCGAAAAGATTGCTGGTTTCGACATCAACTGGAACATCGTTTCCTATCCCAATCCGGCCTGGGCAAAGCTCATGTTTCCAAATGAGCCGGCGGACACCGCCACTCGCAAGCTGGCCGATGCGATCTTCGCGGCTTCGCGCGTCGATGTCGACGATCCGGTCGGTGCCTGGGCGGCGCACAACGCGGCGCTTCGCACCCGCACCCGTTTCCTGAATGGCAAGGCGTATAGTGCCCTGCATTTCAAAGGCCCGAACACCGATCTGACGGTCGGGCTTGCCGACGGTCATGAATGGCACGGCGGCGCGTCTACGGCGAAGAATGGGATCACCTGCAATCCGAACATTCCAACGGAAGAAGTGTTCACTACACCGCATGCATTGCGTGTCGAAGGCTATGTGACGAGTACCAAGCCTCTGTCGCATCAGGGCACATTGATCGAGAATATTGCGGTTCGCTTTGAAGGCGGACGAATTGTCGAGGCGAAGGCAAGCCGCGGTGAAGAAGTGCTCAACAAGGTGCTGGATACAGATGAAGGTGCCCGTCATCTGGGTGAAGTGGCGCTGGTTCCGCATTCATCGCCGATATCGCAGAGTGGGCTTTTGTTCTACAACACCCTGTTTGACGAGAATGCCGCAAGCCACATCGCACTCGGCCAGTGCTATTCCAAGTGCTTTATCGACGGCGCAAATCTGACGCCGGAACAGATCAAGGCGCAGGGTGGCAATTCGAGCCTTATCCATATCGACTGGATGATCGGCTCCGGCCAGATCGACGTTGATGGCATCAACGCGGACGGAACCCGCGAGCCGGTGATGCGCAGTGGCGAATGGGCCAACTGATTGTCGCGAAATAGAAAAGGCCGGGAAATTCCCGGCCTTTTCATTGCATCTGCGAGGTCAGTTCTTTTCCTGAACATGGGCCTCAAGGAACCACAATGCCTTGTCGAGACTGCGGGACGCGGCGGTAAAAATATCCGCCGTATCGTCATCACCTGCATCATCTGCATCCTTGATCGACTTGCGCACAAGATTGGCGACGTCGCCATAACGCTCGATCAGTGCAAGCAGATGATCGTGAACGGCATAGATGTCGGTCGGATAAGGCTTGAGCTTGCTTTCCTTGGCCACGACCTGCGTGGTGCCATAGGCCGTCCCGCCGATCTGTACGGCGCGCTCGGCAATCGTGTCGACATGTTCGTCAAGATCGTCGCGGAAGCCATCAAGCATTTCATGAACGGCGATAAACTGCGGTCCCTTAAGGTTCCAGTGTGCCTGCTTGGTGATGAGGGCAAGATCGATTGTCGCGGCGAGGTTTTCATTCAGCAGCGCGATCATTGTCGTCTTCGTATTGGAAGGAAGATCGTTGCGGGTTGCATGCATCGACTTCTTGGACATTTTATCCTCATATCCTTTTGTTCGATCCGGCATGGAGCGGCTGGGAGATGTCGCTCATAATCACGGGCAGCTATTCCAAACGCAAACGAACCCGCCAGATCCTTATGAGGTTCGATTGCCGGGTGGGCCTTGTCGCCGTCAGGACAACATAAAAATATTCCCGCACCCGATGACGAAATGCATATCGCCGGTTTTTGTTCCAAGGGAATGCTTAAAAACGGACTTGATCCAGCCTTTGGACAAGACTTGGCTTGTCGCGACGCAAAATCTGATTTACCCGATTGCGCATGAAGATACTTGCGCTTGATACTGCCGCTTCGTGGTGTTCCGTTGCCGTCTACAATTCCGACGGCGATATCGTGCTTGCCGATGTTAGCGAAAACATCGGCAAGGGACATGCGGAAGTATTGATGGACTATGTCGAACGTGCTGTGAGAGAGGCGAAACTATCGCTCCGCGATATGGATCGGGTAGCGGTCAATATCGGGCCGGGGTCGTTTACCGGCGTCCGTATCGGTGTCTCGGCGGCACGCGGTTTTGCACTGGCGCTCGACGTTCCTGCCATCGGTATCACCGCCTTCGAAGCGCTGGCCGCAGAAACACAGTCTCTGTCGCCGCAAAAGCCAGTCCTGGTTCTTCTCGATGCGCATCGCGGCGAGATTTATGCGCAATCATTCGATGCGAAAGGCTTGCCGAGTGCGAAGCCACTGGTTCTGTCGCGAGAGGAAGCGGAGGCTCTTGCCGTTTCCCAGGCAGCAAGTACGGTTCTTGCAGGCTCCGCGGCCCCTGCGATCAATGAAGTGATCGGCAGTCGCTTCACACTTGGCCCGGTTGAGCCGACAGCGAAAATTGGCATCTATGCGCGTCTGGCGAATTCGCGCCAGCCTGGCGATGCGCCGAAGCCGCTTTACATGCGTGGGCCGGATGCGAAGCCGCAGGTCGGTTTTGCGCTGCCGCGCAAGGCCACCGGAGAATAGCCGATGATGGGCTTGCCGTTTGGGCGTTTCGGTCGCAGACAAATCTCGGTGGAGTCGCTTGGCGTACAGGACAGTCATGCGATCCAGCGTATTCATGCAGTTGCTTTCCATCACGGTTGGAGTTCCGACGATTTCAGGTCGCTGATTGCGCAGGATACAGTTTTCGGTTTTGTTGCCCGTGCGGAAGGCAAGCCGAACGATGCCTGTGGCTTTGTGCTGGCCCGTCTGGTGGCAGGTGAGGCGGAAATCCTGACCATTGCCGTCGCGCGTGATGTGCAGCGCCAGGGCGTCGGGCGCGCGCTGATGGATGCCGTGTTACGCCATCTCTATCAGGAGCGCGCTGAAACGCTTTTTCTGGAAGTGGATGAGGCCAATGTTGCCGCACAGGCACTTTATCGCCGTCTCGGTTTCCAGAAGGTTGGTGACCGTCCCGCTTACTATGAAACAGCGAATGGGCGTTCGGCCGCGTTGATATTGCGTCGCGACCTGAGCCGTGCTCCGGCGGGGCCACGATGATCGGAGCAATCCGCATCTTTCTCGTCGTCGCGGCGATGGTCGCATTGAGTCTGTCGCTTATTCCAGTTCAGTATCTGTTGCTTAAGCTGAAGAACAACTGGAAGGGCCGCCTGCCGACCTTTTTCCATCGTATTGCCGCACGTTTGTTCGGCTTTCGCATCAAGACCGTCGGCCAGATGCACGAGGGCCGGCCTCTGCTACTTGTCGCCAACCATACCTCGTGGAGCGATATCATCGTTCTGTCGACGGTCGGTCAAGTCTCCTTCATCGCCAAGTCGGAAGTCAGGAAGTGGCCTGTTTTCGGCATGTTTGCCGTTTTGCAGCGCACTGTTTTCGTTGAGCGTGAGCGCCGGGGCAAGACGGGTGAACAGACATCCGAAATCGCAAGGCGTCTGGCAACGGACGATGCTATGGTGCTGTTCGCTGAAGGCACGACCTCGGATGGTAATCGCGTTCTGCCGTTCAAGACGGCGCTTTTCGGTGCTGCGCACGCTGCGATCAAGGAAGCGAATGTACCCGAAGTCGTGGTTCAACCGGTTGCGATCGCCTATACAGGGGTTCATGGCATGGCCATGGGCCGGTATTTCCGCCCGATTGCCTCCTGGCCGGGCGACGTCGAGCTGATGCCGCACCTGAAAGGTATCTTGCGCGAAGGCGCCATCGACGTTGAAGTGCGTTTCGGCGAGCCGGTCGTCGTAACGTCCAAGACAGATCGCAAGGCGCTGGCGCGTACGATGGAAAACAGGGTGCGTGCGCTTTTGCAAAGCGCGTTGCTGGGGCGCGAGATTCCCGAAGAGTGACAACTGCTCGATCGGGCGTTTAGCCAAGTGTTCAGCCAGTTGTTCAGAATGTCACCTTTCAAATTGGTGACAAAAGCTGTAGATAGCCGCGCATGAGCGACAATATTACCGATCTCGAGCCCACGGCAGAGCGCCCCAATGTGCGTAAGGTTTTCGTAAAAACCTATGGCTGCCAGATGAACGTCTACGATAGCCAGCGCATGGCCGACAGCCTTGCAGCGGAAGGCTATGTTGCGACTGATACGCCGGACGATGCCGATCTGGTTCTGCTCAATACCTGCCACATTCGCGAAAAAGCGTCGGAAAAGCTCTATTCCGCGCTTGGCCGTCTGCGCAAGATGAAGGATGCGCGTGAAGCGAATGGCAAGGAACTGACCATCGGTGTTGCGGGCTGCGTGGCGCAGGCAGAGGGACAGGAAATCCTGCGCCGTGCGCCGAATGTCGATCTCGTCATCGGCCCGCAGACCTATCATCGCCTGCCCAATGCTCTTGCGCGCGTTCGTGGCGGCGAAAAGGTGGTTGAGACCGAATACGCTCTCGAAGACAAATTCGAACATCTGCCGTCGCCCAAGCGCGAGGAAACCCGCAAACGCGGTGTTTCTGCTTTCCTTACTGTGCAGGAAGGTTGCGACAAGTTCTGCACCTTCTGCGTGGTTCCCTATACGCGCGGCTCGGAAGTTTCGCGCAGCGTGAAGCAGATCGTGGCCGAGGCCGAGCGCCTTGCCGATAGCGGCGTGCGCGAACTGACCTTGCTCGGCCAGAACGTCAATGCCTGGCACGGCGCTGGTGACGATGGTCGCGAATGGGGCTTGGGCGAACTTCTGTTTCGCCTGGCGCGCATTCCGGGCATTGCCCGTCTTCGTTATACGACCAGCCATCCGCGCGACATGGACGACAGCCTGATTGCCGCCCACCGCGACCTGCGCCAGCTGATGCCTTATCTGCATCTGCCGGTACAATCCGGCTCGGACCGTATTCTCAAGGCGATGAACCGTCGTCACAAGGCCGATGAATATGTGCGTCTGATCGAGCGTATTCGCGAAGTGAGGCCGGATCTGGCGCTGTCGGGCGATTTTATCGTAGGCTTTCCCGGCGAAACCGATCAGGACTTCGAAGACACGATGCAGCTGGTGCGCACGGTCAATTACGCGCAGGCCTATTCGTTCAAATATTCGCCACGTCCCGGCACACCGGGTGCCGATCTACCCGATCACGTGGAAGAAGCGGTGAAGGATGAGCGTCTCCAGCGTCTCCAGGCGCTTCTGTCAGAACAGCAATATGCGTTTCAGGATTCCATGATCGGTCGCGAGATGGATGTGCTGCTCGAAAAGCCGGGCCGTATTGCTGGCCAGATGGTTGGCCGCTCGCCTTGGCTCCTGCCTGTCATCATCGATGACAACAATGACCAGGTCGGCGACATCATTCATGTGAAAATCACGTCCACAGGGACCAATAGCCTTATTGCGCAAAAACTGGCCTGAAGGCATGATGATGTCGAGGCAGAAAATTTCGGCACTTTGAGTCGCTTGCCGGTAATCCTGTCGAGACTGTGATTGCAATACGTGAACGGTTTGCGTTCACGCATAATCTGGTCTGAAAAGCCTGCAACTTTTCAGGATTGTGCTTTAAGGAGATACGGTTGAGCGCTACGGAAAAGCTGAAGTCTGCCAAGCCAACCAATCAAACGCAAAAAAGCCCGACGACCGGGGCCTCGGATATGGCCCACATCGTGCTCACCTTCGACAATAACCGTCTTGCCATCGCGCTTTACGGTCAGTTCGATGAAAATCTGGCCCGTATCGAACAGAAGCTTGGCGTGGATGTCCGCTCCAAGGGGAACCAGCTTTCGATCCGGGGTGAACCGACCGCGACCGAGCAGGCGCGGCGTGCACTGGATCATCTTTATGAAACCTTGCAGAAGGGTCATGAACTGACGACGTCGGATGTCGACGGCGCCTTGCGCATGGCAATCGCTGCCGATGACCAGTTGACGCTACCGACCATGGAAAACAAGGGCAAGCTTTCCGCAGCCCAGATTTCCACGCGCAAGAAGACCATCTTTGCCCGCACACCGACGCAGGATGCCTATATGCGCGCGCTCGACCGGTCGGAGCTGGTGTTCGGCGTCGGCCCCGCCGGAACCGGCAAGACCTATCTTGCCGTCGCCCATGCGGCGATGCTGCTGGAACGCGGTCTGGTGGAGCGCATCATTCTGTCGCGTCCGGCTGTCGAGGCGGGCGAACGACTGGGCTTCCTGCCAGGCGATATGAAGGAAAAGGTCGATCCTTATCTGCGCCCGCTTTACGATGCGCTTTACGACATGATGCCTGCCGAAAAGGTTGAGCGTGCGATTACGGCAGGTGTGATCGAAATCGCGCCGCTTGCCTTCATGCGTGGGCGTACCCTCGCGCATTCTGCGGTCATTCTCGATGAGGCGCAGAACACGACATCCATGCAGATGAAGATGTTCCTGACCCGTCTCGGCGAGGGATCACGCATGATGGTCAATGGCGACCCGAGCCAGATCGATCTTCCGCCGGGCCAGAAGTCAGGCCTCGTGGAAGCGCTTCGTGTGCTGGACGAGGTCGAGGGCGTTATCAAGGTGCGCTTTACGGAGAAAGACGTTGTACGTCATCCGCTGGTGGCGGCAATCGTCGGCGCTTACGACCGCGACGGCAAGCAGCACGCGCGTTCGGAATGATCTTGCAATTGCCTATTGGAATCACGATCTAAAAGATGCTGTCTGTCTTTTCGAGCTGCCCCCCGAAAATGGGAACCGCTCTTGGCAGACAGCTTTCTTGTAACTGAAAGGATGATGCGGCTAGCCAGCACGGAGAGCCGCCGCAGAACGTGCCAAATAACGCGATCCATATCGATATCATGGTTGAAGCTGGCAACTGGCCGGATGAGACCGCCCTTGAAGGGCTCGTCAGAAAGTCGGTCGAGGCCGCCTGGGCTAATCTTGGGCTGAAAAGCGCGACAAGCGAGCTCAGTGTCGTCTTCACCGACGATGCCTCGATCCAGACCCTGAATGCGGAATGGCGCGGCAAGGACAAGCCGACGAATGTGCTGTCATTTCCGGCTTTTCCGGTCAAGGCAGGGGCGCAGCCGGGGCCGATGCTGGGCGACATCATCATCGCGCGGGAGACTGTCGAGCGCGAGGCCCGTGAAGAGGACAAGCCGCTCGAAAACCATCTCGCTCACCTCGTCGTGCATGGTTTTTTGCACCTTTTGGGTTACGATCACGAAACCGATGCGGAAGCGGATGTGATGGAGGGGCGCGAGCGTGAAATCCTTCATGCTCTTGCCATCCCCGACCCTTATGCTGTATCCGAATAAGACCCTAACAACGATTGACCATGGCTGATCAAACATCGCACCCCCCGTCCGCTGGCGAGAATCGCAGCGAGACTCAAGACGCCGAAGGGCAAAGTACGCAACGGCCTGTAGTGGCCGAGAAGCGTTCCCTTTTGTCTAATATTTTCCCGTTCATGCGCTCGCGCCAATCATCTTCGCTGCGCGAAGATCTGGCCGATGCCCTTTCCAGCACGGCAAGCGAGCAGGATTCCGCATTCTCGCCTGAAGAAAAGGCGATGCTGCACAACATCCTTCGCCTGCGCGAAATCCGCGTCGAAGATGTGATGATCCCGCGCGCCGATGTCGAGGCAGTGGAAATTTCTACGCCTCTCTGGGAGGTGCTGGAGCTTTTCGAAAAATCCGGCCATTCGCGTATGCCAGTCTATGCCGAAACGCTGGATGATCCGCGCGGCATGATCCATATCCGTGATGTTCTCAATTACATCACCAAGCAGGCCCGTCAGAAAACCACGCGCCGTAGCAGTGCGCGCAGCAAGGCGACGGCCGAAGACAAAGCCGCCAAATTCGACATGGGCCGTATCGATCTTACCAAGACGATCGGTGAACTCAATCTCATGCGCAAGGTCCTGTTCGTGCCACCATCCATGATGGCAAGCGGCTTGATGGCACGCATGCAGGCGACCCATATCCAGATGGCGCTGGTCATCGATGAATATGGCGGTACCGACGGTCTGGTTTCGCTGGAAGACATCGTTGAAATGGTTGTCGGCGATATCGAAGACGAGCATGACGACGAAGAAATCATGATCGCTGAAGAAGCCGACGGCGTTTTCGTTGTCGATGCGCGCGCCGATCTTGAAGAGCTGGCCGCAAAAATCGGCCCGTCTTTTGAAGTCGGCGAGCATGGCGAGGACGTCGACACGGTTGGCGGTCTCATCTTCTCGGTTCTCGGGCGAATTCCAGTTCGCGGCGAAGTCGTGCAGGCAATTCCGGGCTATGAATTCCATGTTCTGGAAGTCGACCCGCGCCGGGTGAAGAAAGTGCGCATTGTGCCGCTTTCCGCGGCTGACCGCCGCCGCCAGCAACGCGCGGTCATATCTCCTAAGCCGGGAGAGCAGCCCGCAGAAGTCGAAGCCGCAACTGACGACCCCAAAGAGGCCTGATGATCGAAAGGCTGGCGGGGAAAATCATTCTTTCGAGCGGCTGGCGTCGTGCGCTGGCCGCTTTTCTGAGTGGTGCCTTCGCCACGCTGACCCAGTCGCCATTTGATGTTTTCGTCGCGGGTTTCGTTTCCTTCCCCATTTTGGTCTGGTTGATTGACGGAGCCATTGCGAAAGCGAATGCCGGGCCGGTGCGCCGTCTCCTCCCAGCCGCCATGGTTGGCTGGTGGTTCGGTTTCGGTTACTTCGTTTCCGGACTGTGGTGGATCGGCACGGCGCTGCTGGTTGATGCGGACCAGTTTGCATGGGCCCTGCCTCTTGCAGTTCTGGGCCTGCCTGCGTTCTTGGCGTTGTTTTATGCATTTGCAACCATGGTTGCACGCATCTTCTGGTCGGATGGTTTGGGGCGCATCTTCGCGCTGGCTTTCGGTTTTGCGCTGGCAGAATGGCTGCGCCTTTTCCTGTTCACCGGTTTTCCGTGGAACGCCATCGGCTATGCCATCATGCCGACCCCGCTGCTGATGCAGTCGGTTGCCGTGCTCGGCCTGATCGGAATGAGCGCATTGGCCGTCTTTGTCTTTGCCGCGCCGGCTCTGCTGATTGGCGGACGGTTTGCAAGGACGGGCATTGTCTTCGCCCTGATGCTTATCGCCGGTCACGTTGGCTTCGGTGCCTGGACGCTTTCAAGGGCGCCAGCAATCGATGAGGAAAAAGGCTCGCCTGCAGTTCGAATCGTGCAGCCGTCCATCGCTCAGACCATGAAATGGGATAATGCGGAGCGCCGGTCGATATTCGACAAGCTGGTGTCGTTGACCGACGAAGCACCTGCCGAAGGCAAGCCGAAACCCGATGTAGTCATCTGGCCGGAAACAGCAGTTCCTTATATTCTCACATCAACACCCGAGGCTCTGTCACGTATCGGCGAGGTTTTGCAGGACGGGCAGATGCTGCTCACCGGTGCCGTTCGAGAAGAAAAAGCAGCTGGTAGCGGTGAACCGCGCTACTATAATTCAATTTACACAATTGATGATCGCGGCGTCATAGTTGACGCCGCTGACAAGGTGCACCTTGTTCCCTTCGGCGAATATCTTCCCTATGAGAATTTCCTGCGCAGGCTCGGACTTCAGGAAGTGGTGGAAATGCCGGGCGGGTTTACCGCCGGTACGACGCGCCGAGCGTTGAACGTGAAAGACGGCAAGACCTTCCTGCCGCTGATCTGCTACGAAGCCATTTTTCCGGATGAGCTTGGATATTCGGGCCAAAGAGCCAGAGCCATCATCAATGTGACAAATGACGCGTGGTATGGTGATACACCCGGCCCGTATCAGCATTTCCGACAGGCCCAGGTGCGTGCCGTGGAACAGGGGCTCCCCCTCATTCGTGCAGCTAATAATGGTCTTTCAGCTGTCGTTGATGCTTATGGTCGAATCACTGACGGCCTCGCGCATGACGCTGTAGGGGTAATTGACGCTTACCTACCGTCATCTCGTGCACCATTTTGGGGCACGCCACCCGGCTCACGACAATCTCTGGTAGCGCTGTTAACCTTACTCGTGTTGAGCGTGGCTTTCCGACTGCCAATCGGCAGGCGTTTTCATTGACAGACTAATATTGATACGTTGTTATGGCGCAGCGGCGACGGTTTTTGCGGAAAAATCGTCAGACTACCTCCCAAAACTTATTGTTATCGCTGTTCAGATGAACAGAGCATGAATGAAAGCTCGCAGCTGCGAGGAGTGACAGTTGTATGATTGAGAATAAAAAGAAGCCCAATCCAATTGACGTGCATGTCGGCAGCCGCATCCGTCTCCGCCGTAACATGCTGGGCCTCAGTCAGGAAAAGCTTGGCGAAAGCCTCGGAATTACGTTTCAGCAAATCCAGAAATACGAGAAAGGCACCAACCGCGTCGGTGCAAGCCGCCTTCAGGCGATTTCGGCTATTCTGAATGTCCCGGTTTCCTTCTTTTTCGAAGATGCACCGGGTTCCTCGAACCAGGCCGGTTTTGCAGAAGACAATGAAGCGACCTATGTGGTCGATTTCCTGAATTCCAATGAAGGTGTTCAGTTGACCCGCGCCTTCACGAAAATTTCAGATCCGAAAGTGCGTCGCAAGATCATCGATCTCGTGAAGTCGCTCGCTGCGGACGCTGACTGAATTTCATATCCCGGAAAAGCCGCAAGTGCGGGACATAGCCGTGTCCCGCCGGATTTTTACGAATTTCAGCGCCTAAGTTGGCAGGAACTGCTGCCTGGAACGAAATTTCCCGTCGAGGCGCTGTCGCAACAAGAATATGCATTGACGGTTTAATCCTAACTTCGCTAACACATTACCGTGCCCGGAACGCTGGAACCTGTTCCGGGCGCTACTGTGTTTCCAAGGCGGAGATATTCTCCGTTGGATTTTCAAGAGGGGTTACCCGTGTCGCGCAGTTCTTATCTCTTCACCAGCGAATCTGTGTCCGAAGGACATCCGGACAAGGTTTGCGACCGCATCTCCGATGAAATCGTGGACATGATCTACAAGGAAGCGCGTCGTACTGGCGTCGATCCGTGGTCTGTCCGTGTTGCCTGCGAAACGCTTGCCACCACCAATCGCGTGGTCATTGCCGGCGAAGTGCGTGTGCCGGATACGTTCCTGAAGAAGAATAAGGATGGCACTGTCGCCCACGATGCTGCCGGGCATCCGCTGATCAATCCTTCCCGTTTCCGTTCGGCGGCCCGCAAGGCGATCCGGGAAATCGGTTACGAACAGAACGGCTTCAACTGGAAGACCGTAAAGATCGACGTGCTTCTGCATCCGCAGTCTGCTGATATCGCACAAGGCGTGGATAACGCCGCTGACCGTCAGGGCGAAGAGGGTGCAGGTGATCAGGGCATCATGTTCGGTTATGCCTGCCGCGAAACCCCGGATCTCATGCCGGCGCCGATCTATTATTCGCACAAGATTCTCGAAAAGCTCTCCGAAGCCCGCCACAAGGGTGAGGGTGACGCAGGCAAGCTCGGGCCTGACGCCAAGAGCCAGGTCACTGTGCGCTACGAGAATGGCGAGGCCGCTGAGGTGACGCAGATCGTACTTTCCACGCAGCATCTGGATGCAAGCTGGGATTCGAAGAAGGTGCGTTCTGTTGTCGAGCCCTATATCCGCGAAGCGCTCGGCGAATTGCCGATTGCAGCTACCTGCAACTGGTACATCAACCCGACCGGCAAGTTCGTCATCGGCGGTCCGGACGGTGATGCCGGTCTGACTGGCCGCAAGATCATCGTGGACACCTATGGCGGTGCCGCTCCGCACGGTGGTGGTGCATTCTCGGGCAAGGACACGACCAAGGTTGACCGCTCCGCCGCTTATGCAGCGCGCTATCTCGCCAAGAATGTCGTTGCCGCCGGTCTTGCCGACCGCTGCACGATCCAGCTTTCCTATGCCATCGGCGTGGCCCAGCCGCTATCGGTTTATGTCGATCTGCATGGCACAGGCAAGGTGGCCGAATCTGCAGTCGAAGAAGCACTCCGCGAGGTCATGGACCTCTCGCCGACCGGCATCCGCAAGCATCTTGACCTCAACAAGCCGATCTATGCCAAGACCTCGTCTTATGGTCATTTCGGTCGCAAGCCGGGCCGTGACGGTTCCTTCTCCTGGGAGAAGACGGACCTCACCAAGGCGCTGAAAGCAGCAGTGGCGTAACTTTTCCGGCGAAAAGTTGCATCGCAAGCCGCTTGGCGCTATGTGTCCCGACGATTTTCGAGGGGCGCGGTCTTGGATCGCGCTCTTTTATTATTTGAACCTGATATGATGCCGATGGATAAAAAATGACCGAAGAATCTCATCCTCTGCGCGGTGCCGGAAATTTCTTCGGCCGTCGCCACGGCAAGCCCTTGCGCAACCATCAGAAGAACCTGTTCGAGGATCTTCTGCCGCGCCTGAAGATCGATGTCGAAAAGTCCGCGCCGCAGGATTTGCGCACGCTCTTTGAAGCAAAGGTCGATGCTGTGCGTCTGGAAATCGGTTTTGGTGGCGGCGAGCATCTGCACCATGAGACGGGCCGTTATCCGCAGACGGGTTTCATTGGCGTTGAGCCTTTCGTCAACGGCATGGCCAAGATGCTAGCGGCATTGGATGGCGAACCGCGATCAAATTTGCGTCTCTACGACGAAGATGCAACGGCGGTTTTGGACTGGCTGCCGGACGCCTCTTTGTCGGGTATCGATCTCTTCTATCCCGATCCATGGCACAAGCGTCGCCACTGGAAACGCCGTTTCGTCAGCGATGCCAATCTCGACCGCTTCGCTCGAATTCTGAAGCCCGGTGGGAAATTCCGATTTGCATCGGACATCGAACATTATGTCAACTGGACGCTCCAGCATTGTCGCCGCCATCCCGCATTCGACTGGCAGGCGGAAGGCCCATCCGACTGGAACGACGCTTATGAGGGCTGGCCTGGCACGCGCTATGAGGCAAAGGCTTTTCGTGAAGGGCGACGTGCCGCCTATCTGACGTTCATTCGCCGTTGAAGCTACTAACAGCGAAGGGAATGAATCGAACGTCAGAAGCGGTCTTGAAAAAATCCGCTTCCGCTGGTATATAAATCTCAAATTCTTGGTCGTTTGAACAAGAGTGGGTCCACCCGGTCCCGCTCTTTTTTGTTACTTACGGCTAACTTGAAGAGGCTTTCCAGCCTTTTGAAAGGTTTTTAGGTTGACGGAACAGGTTCAGGCAAACGAAGCAGAAGTGCTCGCAACAGGCGCGGATGAGCGCATCATTCGCGAGACGGGTATTGATGCGAAAGTGGCTTCCATCATCGAGCCCGTCATCAATACGCTGGGCTTCCGGCTGGTGCGCGTGCGCCTCTCGGGATTGAACGGCCAGACCCTGCAGATCATGGCCGAACGTCCTGATGGCACGATGACCGTCGATGATTGCGAACTGGTCAGCCGCACAGTCGCGCCGGTGCTTGATGTGGAAGATCCCATTAGTGGAAAATATCATCTGGAGATTTCGTCTCCGGGTATTGATCGTCCGTTGGTCCGTAAGTCGGATTTTGCCGATTGGGCCGGTCATATTGCAAAGGTGGAAACCTCCATCGTGCACGAAGGCCGCAAGAAATTCCGCGGTCGCATCGTTCTGGGCGATACGGAATCAGTCGTGATTGAAAGCGACCAGATTTCCTACGGCAGCGAACCTGTCGTGCGCATTCCATTCGATCTGATTTCTGATGCACGCCTCGTGCTGACTGATGACCTGATCCGCGATGCGTTGCGTAAGGACAAGGCCCTGCGCGAAGGCCGCATTCCCGGTGACGACCTCGGTAGCGAAGAAGTGGGCGAGCCGTCCGGTGAAGTCGCATCGGGCGAAGCTGAAGATAAAGAATAAGTTTCTGGCGTCCGGCATCTAGAGGAGCCGGGTGCGACACCAAGGAGAGTCCAATGGCAGTCAGTGCTAACAGGCTGGAACTTCTGCAGATCGCCGATGCGGTCGCACGCGAGAAGTCGATCGACCGCGAGATCGTTCTTGCGGCCATGGCCGATGCGATCCAGAAGGCGGCGCGTTCGCGTTACGGCCAGGAAAGCAACATCCGCGCGGACATCAATGCGAAGTCCGGCGAGATCAAGCTACAGCGCCTGCTCGAAGTCGTCGAACATGTCGAGGATTACGCGACGCAGATTTCGCTCTTCACCGCGCGCGATCGCAATCCGGATGCACAGGTTGGCGACTTCATCGCCGATCAGCTGCCGCCGATGGATTTCGGCCGTATTGCTGCCCAGTCTGCAAAGCAGGTCATCGTGCAGAAAGTGCGCGAAGCCGAGCGTGACCGCCAGTATGACGAATACAAGGATCGCGTTGGGGAAATCGTCAACGGCACCGTCAAGCGCGTCGAATACGGCAATGTGATCGTCGATCTCGGCCGTGGCGAAGCTATCGTGCGTCGCGATGAACTGATCCCGCGTGAAGCATTCCGTTATGGCGACCGCATCCGCGCCTATGTCTATGACGTGCGTCGCGAACAGCGCGGCCCGCAGATTTTCCTGTCGCGTACCCATCCGTCCTTCATGGCGAAGCTCTTCACCATGGAAGTGCCGGAAATCTACGACGGCATCATCGAAATCAAGTCGGTTGCCCGTGATCCGGGTTCCCGCGCCAAGATTGCGGTCGTGTCTCGGGATGCCTCCATCGATCCGGTCGGCGCCTGTGTGGGTATGCGCGGCTCCCGCGTTCAGGCTGTTGTGGGCGAACTGCAGGGTGAAAAGATCGACATCATTCCATGGTCGCCGGACGCTGCTTCCTTCATCGTCAACGCGCTTCAGCCTGCTGAAGTTGCCAAGGTTGTTCTCGATGAAGATGCCGAACGTATTGAAGTTGTCGTGCCGAATGACCAACTATCACTTGCAATCGGTCGTCGCGGTCAGAACGTGCGCCTTGCTTCACAGCTCACCGGCTGGGACATAGACATCCTGACGGAAGACGAAGAATCCGAACGTCGCCAGAAGGAATTCACCGAGCGTTCGACGCTCTTCATGGATGCCCTCAACGTTGACGAGATGGTTGGTCAGGTTCTGGCCTCCGAAGGTTTCGCATCCGTTGAAGAACTGGCCTATGTCGAACCGGGCGAAATCGCGTCCATCGATGGCTTCGATGAGGATACGGCTGGCGAAATCCAGGAACGTGCTCGCGAATATCTGGATCGCATCGAGAGCGAACAGGATGATCGCCGCAAGGAACTGGGCGTCGAAGACGAGCTGCGTGAGCTGCCGGGCATCACCACGGCAATGCTGGTGGCGGTCGGCGAAGACGGCGTGAAGACGATTGAAGACTTTGCCGGATATGCCGTTGACGATCTGGTCGGCTGGCGTGAACGCAAGGACGGAGAAACCGTCGCTCATAGCGGCATCCTCTCTTCTTTCGACGTTTCGCGCGTCGATGCGGAACAGATGGTCCTGACCGCACGTTTGAAGGCAGGATGGATCACGGAAGAAGAACTGGCGTCGGCTCAGGAAGAAGAAGCCGAAGTTGGTGAAGAGGAAGCCGCTTCCTAAGAAGCGGTCGGAATAAAAAGAGCCGCATGGCTTCTTACGTCTGGTGCAATTCGGGCGTAAGCTGTGCGGCTCTTGCAATTCATCCCTGAAAAATGGTCGTCATTCATTCGAATTGATTGGCCAGTTCAGGTTTCGGACATGTTCCGGGTTGTGGTGGGGCTTATGCTCTGGTACAGCGCCCGCGTTACGTCCGATGTGCGGGCAGACCGCAATTTGGCAAGACTGGAGTTCGCGTGGAGCAGGATATGAATGACAGAACCTGTATCGTCACGCGCGAAAGCGGTTCTGCCGATGATCTGATCCGTTTCGTGGCCGGTCCCGACGGTTCCGTGGTGCCGGACTTGAAAAGGAATCTGCCAGGCAGGGGATGTTGGGTTAAAGCCGAGCGTCGCCTGGTGGATGAAGCGGTCAAGCGCAAGCTTTTTGCGCGGGCGCTGAAGGACGGTGTGACGCCGCAGGCGGATCTTGGCGCACTGGTGGACCAGTTGCTGACGAAATCTGCTCTCGGTAGCCTCGCTCTGGCTCGCAAGGCCGGGGCTGTGGTGTCGGGCTCGACCAAGGTGGATCAGGCGATCCGCACCGGGACAGCCGCCATGGTGTTGCACGCAAAGGAAGCCGCCGCCGATGGCGTGCGCAAGCTCGATCAGGCTCGCCGCGCCGTGGTGCAACTGGATGGTCCGGAAATCCCTTCTTTCACTCTTTTTACGGGGGAAGAAATGGATTTGGCATTTGGGGGCGGAAATGTGATACATGCAGCCGTACTTGAAGGAAAGGCGGCAGCCGGGTTCGTAAAGCGGGCGCTTATGTTGCATCGCTATCGCGGTGAAAGCGCATCGAACCCGGATTAGAGCGCAACTCTGGAGGGGCTTGGCAGGTCCTGGATCGGATTGCGCGTTGAGGCGGATGACTGGAGCTTTATCCAACATGACCCGGTCGCGTTGGATAATGCTCGAGTAGAGCGGCCGGAGCCGCGAAGGAAACGGAAACGTAATGAGCGATAAAACGAACGACGACAAGACGCTGAGCGTTAATACGAAGAAGACGCTGACCATGAAGCGGCCAGGCGTCGAGCAGAGCACCGTGCGCCAGAATTTCAGCCACGGCCGCACGAAGGCTGTCGTCGTTGAAACGAAAAAGCGCAAATTCTCGCGGCCTGATGAGAAGCCGGAAGTCGAGGCAGCGGCCCCAAGGCCTGCAGCGCCGGCGCCCGCTGCGCCTGCGCCTGCGGCATCTGCCCCTGCACCGGCTCAGGCCGCGCAGCCTGCACAAGCTGCACCGGCTCAGGCTGCACCTGCACAGGCCGCGCCAGCAGTGCGTGCGCCAACTCCTGCAGCTCCGGCACCGAAGCCAGCAACACCCGCTGCTCCGGTCACGAAACCGCACGTCGCACAGCAGCGCCCGACGCAACAGCGTCCCGGTGGCCAGCAGGCACAGCGTCCGCGCCCATCCGACCGCTCCGGCATGGTGCTGAACACGCTGTCGCGCTCCGAAATGGATGCACGTCGCCGCGCGCTCGAAGAAGCACAGGTTCGTGAAGTTGAAGAACGCGCTCGCGCTGTCGAGGAAGCCAAGCGTCGCGCTGAGGAAGATGCTCGCCGCGCCAAGGAACGTGAAGAATCTGCGCGTCGTCAGGCGGAAGAGGAAGCTCGTCTCAAGGCCGAGGCCGATGCTCGCCGCAAGGCTGAGGAAGAAGCTGCCAAGCGTATGCCGCAGCCTGAAGCCCGTACCGAGCGTCGCGATGATGCACGCCCGGCTCCGCAGGGCAATCGCCCGCAGCAGGCCGGTCGTCCTCAGGGCAATCGTCCGCCGCAAGGTGGCCGTCCGCAGCAGGGCGGTCCTCGCCCGGCTGCACCAAGCCTGGCCGATGCTGCCCCGATCCCGGGCAAGCCGCTTCCGCAGAGCCAGCTCCGCAAGACTGTGGCATCCGACGATGATGACCGTCGTGGCGGCGGTCAAACCGCTGCCCGCCGTGGTGCGCCAGCCAAGCCGGAAGTTCGTGCGCCGAAGGTGGTCAAGACGGAAGATGATCGCCGTCGTGGCAAGCTGACGATCTCCAGCAATCTGGAAGACGAAGGTCGTTCGCGTTCGCTGTCGGCAATGCGCCGCCGTCAGGAAAAGTTCAAGCGTTCGCAGATGCAGGAAACCCGCGAAAAGATTTCGCGTGAGGTGACCATTCCTGAGACCATCACGCTTCAGGAACTTGCGCAGCGTATGACCGAACGTTCGGTTGATATCATCAAGTACCTGATGAAGCAGGGCCAGATGATGAAGCCAGGCGACGTGATTGATGCCGATATGGCGCAGTTGATCGCTGAAGAGTTCGGCCACACCGTCAAGCGCGTCGCAGAATCGGACGTTGAAGAAGGTATCTTCGGTGTAGCCGATAACGAAGCCGCGCTGGTTTCCCGTCCTCCGGTCGTGACCATCATGGGTCACGTTGATCACGGCAAGACCTCGCTGCTCGATGCAATCCGTCATGCGAATGTCGTGTCGGGCGAAGCCGGTGGCATCACCCAGCATATCGGTGCCTATCAGGTCGAACAGAACGGCCAGAAGATCACCTTCATCGATACGCCGGGCCACGCTGCCTTTACCGCAATGCGTGCCCGTGGTGCGCAGGCAACCGATATTGCCATTCTCGTGGTGGCTGCCGACGACAGCGTGATGCCGCAGACGATTGAATCGATCAACCATGCCAAGGCGGCAGGCGTTCCGATCATCGTGGCGATCAACAAGATCGACAAGCCGGCTGCAGATCCGCAGAAGGTTCGTACTGCTCTGTTGCAGCACGATGTCTTTGTGGAATCGATGGGCGGCGAAGTTCTCGACGTCGAAGTGTCGGCCAAGAACAAGCTCAACCTCGACAAATTGCTTGAAGCAATTCTGTTGCAGGCTGAAATTCTTGATCTCAAGTCAGATCCGACGCGTACGGCTGAAGGCGTTGTCGTCGAAGCCCAGCTTGATCGTGGCCGTGGTTCGGTTGCAACCGTTCTGGTTCAGACCGGTACGCTGCATCCGGGTGACATCCTCGTCGCCGGTAGCGAATGGGGTCGTGTGCGCGCGCTGGTCAATGACCGTGGCGAGCATGTCAAGGAAGCCGGTCCGGCAATGCCGGTCGAAATCCTCGGCCTCCAGGGAACGCCGCAGGCGGGTGACCGTTTCGCAGTGGTTGCCAACGAAGCCAAGGCACGCGAAATCGCCGAATACCGCCAGCGTCTGGCACGCGACAAGGCTGTCGCTCGCCAGTCGGGTGCACGCGGTTCGCTCGAGCAGATGATGAACCAGCTTCAGGTGTCGGGCACGAAGGAATTCCCGCTCGTCATCAAGGGCGACGTGCAGGGCTCTATCGAAGCTATCACCAATGCACTGGACAAGCTTGGCACCGACGAAGTTCGTGCCCGCATCGTCCATTCGGGTGCAGGCGGTATCACGGAAAGCGACGTTTCGCTGGCCGAGGCTTCCAACGCGGCCATCATCGGCTTCAACGTCCGCGCCAACAAGCAGGCACGCGACGCAGCCGATCAGCAGGGCATCGAAATTCGCTATTACAACATCATCTATGATCTGATCGATGACGTTAAGGCAGCGATGTCGGGCCTCCTGTCGCCGGAACGCCGCGAAACCTTCCTCGGCAATGCGGAGATTCTCGAAGTCTTCAACATCACCAAGGTCGGCAAGGTTGCCGGTTGCCGTGTCACCGAAGGCAAGGTCGAGCGCGGTGCAGGCGTTCGCCTTATCCGCGACAACGTGGTTATCCACGAAGGCAAGCTCAAGACGCTCAAGCGCTTCAAGGACGAAGTGTCGGAAGTTCCGGCCGGTCAGGAATGCGGTATGGCGTTCGAGAACTACGACGATATTCGCGCAGGTGATGTCATCGAAGCCTTCCGCGTCGAACACGTTTCGCGCACGCTTTAATAGCTTTGAGCCGGACCGTCCCGAATTGGGCGGTCCGGCTTTTTATTGCCCGGTTCCGAGGGTCTGACTCCCATCTGAATTGTGGTAAGTTACGCCCATAATTTTCAAGTCATGCGGTCGGACAGCCGAAAGAGCTGGTCGCCTGTTTATGGCTGTTTATCGAGGATTTAACTATGGCACGTTCTCCCGACCCCAAGGGCTCAGGTGGTCTCTCCCAGCGCCAGCTTCGCGTCGGCGAGCAGGTGCGTCACGCATTGGCGCAGGTGCTTCAGCGCGGCGAAATCCGCGACGATCTTATCGCCCGCACCGTAATTTCCGTTTCGGAAGTGCGCATGTCGCCCGACCTCAAGATTGCGACCTGCTTTATCACCCCGCTCGGTGATGCCGATACGCAGGCGGTTATCAAGGCGCTCGCTGCAAATGCGAAGTTCATTCGCGGTCGCATGGCGCCGAGCCTCAGCCAGATGAAATACATGCCGGAATTCCGCTTCCGGGCCGATACGAGCTTTGACAATTTTTCCAAGATCGATGCGCTTCTCCGCTCGCCGGAAGTCGCCCGCGATCTTGGGCATGACGATGAAGAAGACGCGGAGGCAGACAAAGCTTCCCGCAATGGAGACGAATAAAGCATGGCAAGACGAGGCAAGAAAAAAGGTCGTTCGATATCCGGCTGGGTTATTTTCGATAAGCCGAAAGGGATGGGATCGACCGAGGCGGTCTCGAAGATCAAGTGGCTGTTCAATGCCGAAAAAGCCGGACATGCCGGTACACTTGATCCGCTTGCTTCCGGCATGTTGCCCATAGCGCTGGGTGAAGCCACAAAGACCGTGCCTTATGTCATGGATGGAACCAAGATCTACCGTTTCACGGTAAGCTGGGGCGAGGAACGCTCCACGGACGATCTGGAAGGCCAGCCGACCAAGACCTCGGACAAGCGGCCCTCGCGCGCTGAGGTCGAGGCATTGCTGCCGAATTATACCGGTGTCATTTCCCAGGTCCCGCCGCAGTTCTCCGCCATCAAGATTGATGGCGAGCGGGCTTACGATCTTGCGCGCGAAGGCGAGACAGTCGAGATTCCATCCCGCGAAGTCGAGATTGACCGCCTGGAAATCGTTGGCACTCCGGATGCCGACCGCACCGAATTCGAGGTCGAATGCTCCAAGGGTACCTATGTGCGCTCGCTCGCGCGCGATATGGGCCGGGACCTCGGCTGCTACGGCCATATTTCGGAACTGCGCCGCATTGAAGTTGCACCGTTTACGGAGGAAGACGCCGTAACGCTGGCTGAACTCGAACAGGCTTGGCCACCACTTCCTCCCAAGGATGAAGACGGCAATATTGTCGAGCCCGCTCCGCGTCGCGACTTTTCGGCGATTGACGCGTTGGTCATCGATACGGGGGCGGCACTTGACTGCCTGCCGCAGGTGCCGCTTACGGACGATCAGGCGCAGCGCGTGCGTCTTGGCAATCCGGTGATCTTGCGCGGACGTGATGCTCCTCTGGAAGCGGATGAAGCCTGTGTTACGGCACGCGGAAAACTGCTTGCCATCGGCTATATCGAGCACGGACAATTCAAACCGAAGCGCGTTTTCACAACGGGCTGACGTTTCGTCAGAAGATCGCGATAAGGCGGCAAATTGAATTGAGACTGGCGTTCCCGCCAATTTTGCACTATATGCCCCTCATCGATCATGCGTAAAAGCATGTCAGATCGTGTAAATGGCCCGCGCTGGACGACATCCCGGCCCGGGCGTCTGGTTTTCCTCTCATCTAGAAAGGTGTTACGATGTCGATTACTGCTGAGCGCAAGCAAGCACTTATCAAGGAATACGCCACCAAGGAAGGCGACACCGGTTCTCCTGAAGTACAGGTTGCCGTTCTTTCCGAGCGTATCGCCAACCTCACCGAACACTTCAAGGGCCACAAGAATGACAATCATTCGCGTCGCGGCCTTCTGAAGCTGGTTTCGCAGCGTCGTCGCCTTCTTGATTATGTCAAGGGCATCGACCAGGCACGTTACCAGGCGCTGATCAGCCGTCTCGGCCTGCGCCGCTAACGGTAAAATCGGGCGACGTTTCAAAACGTCGCCCGTTTGATTTATTCGGCATTTTGTCGTGCGGATAGCCGCTGACAGATCAAAATGCGACACTTGAGCATGTCTCCCAAAAGTGGGAACCGTTTTTGGGGCGAAGACATGCGAAAAACCAACAGATAGAATGGAAGCGCGAACGTATGTGAGCGCATCCCGCTCTATCGGGCGAATGCCCACTGGCATGAAACGGCGCACCGGGTGCATTCCGTCATGCCGATGACGAGCCAAAAGGCTCATGACCTGGACCAGTCATGGGGCAGGATTGCAGGCAGTTCGTGTCAGAGGATGTTCGGGAATGAATGTTCTGACACTAACGAACTTCCCGTTGTCTTGCCCGTGGCCCGTCCGCCAACCGAGGCGATGCCTTCAGGCGCTTTTGCGCGGTATCACCACATGAGGACAAGATATGTTCAATACCCATAAAGTAGAAATCGAATGGGGCGGTCGTCCGCTTACGCTCGAAACCGGCAAGATTGCCCGTCAGGCCGACGGTGCAGTTCTCGCAACCTATGGCGAAACCGTCGTTCTGGCGACTGTCGTTTCTGCCAAGGAGCCGAAGCCGGGCCAGGATTTCTTTCCGCTGACCGTCAACTATCAGGAAAAGACCTATGCCGCTGGCAAGATCCCTGGTGGCTACTTCAAGCGTGAAGGCCGTCCGAGCGAAAACGAAACGCTCGTCTCGCGCCTGATCGACCGTCCGATCCGCCCGCTCTTCGTCGATGGCTACAAGAACGACACGCAGGTTGTCATCACCGTCGTCCAGCACGATCTGGAAAATGATCCTGACGTCCTGTCCATGGTTGCCGCTTCTGCAGCACTCACCATTTCGGGCGTGCCTTTCATGGGCCCGATCGGCGGCGCGCGCGTCGGCTACATCAACGGCGAATATGTCCTGAACCCGAATATCGATGAAATGCCGGAATCGAAGCTCGATTTGGTTGTTGCCGGTACGTCGGAAGCCGTGCTGATGGTTGAATCCGAAGCGCAGGAACTCTCTGAAGAAGTCATGCTCGGCGCCGTTGTTTTCGGCCAGAAGGGCTTCCAGCCGGTCATCGATGCGATCATCAAGCTCGCTGAAGTTGCTGCCAAGGAACCGCGCGACTTCCAGCCGGAAGACCTGTCGGATCTCGAAGCAAAGATGCTTGCCGTTGTCGAAAGCGACCTGCGCGACGCCTACAAGATCACCGAAAAGCAGGCCCGTTACGCTGCCGTCGATGCCGCCAAGGCAAAGGCGAAGGCTCACTTCTTCCCGGAAGGTGATGAAGAGCCGGAATTCTCCGCTGAAAAGTTTGCAACCGTTTTCAAGCATCTGCAGGCCAAGATTGTTCGCTGGAACATTCTCGACACCGGCAGCCGCATCGACGGTCGTGATCTTTCGACCGTTCGCTCGATCGTTTCGGAAGTCGGTCTTCTGCCACGCACTCACGGCTCGGCACTGTTCACCCGCGGTGAAACGCAGGCGATCGTTGTTGCCACGCTCGGCACCGGCGAAGACGAACAGATGATCGACGCCCTGACCGGCACCTACAAGCAGCCTTTCATGCTGCACTACAACTTCCCGCCATACTCCGTTGGTGAAACCGGCCGTATGGGTTCGCCAGGCCGTCGTGAAATCGGCCACGGCAAGCTTGCATGGCGCGCTATCCATCCGATGCTGCCTGCCGCCGAGCAGTTCCCGTACACGATCCGCGCGGTCTCCGAGATCACGGAATCCAACGGTTCGTCCTCGATGGCTACCGTTTGCGGTACCTCGCTCGCTCTCATGGATGCAGGCGTTCCGCTCGCACGTCCGGTCGCCGGTATCGCCATGGGCCTGATCAAGGAAGGCGAGCGCTTCGCCGTTCTGTCCGACATCCTCGGTGATGAAGATCACCTCGGCGACATGGACTTCAAGGTTGCCGGTACGGAAAACGGCATCACCTCGCTGCAGATGGACATCAAGATCGACGGCATCACCGAAGAGATCATGAAGGTCGCTCTGGAACAGGCCAAGGGCGGTCGCGTCCACATTCTCGGCGAAATGGCGAAGGCTCTTTCGACCTCGCGTGAAGAACTCGGCGAATTCGCTCCGCGTATCGAAGTAATGAACATCCCGACCGACAAGATCCGTGATGTTATCGGTTCTGGCGGCAAGGTTATTCGCGAAATCGTGGAAAAGACCGGCGCCAAGATCAACATCGAAGACGATGGTACGGTGAAGATCGCTTCGTCGAACGGCAAGGAAATCGAAGCCGCCAAGAAGTGGATTCACTCGATTGTTGCCGAGCCGGAAGTCGGCGAAATCTACGAAGGTACGGTCGTCAAGACCGCTGACTTCGGCGCTTTCGTGAATTTCTTCGGTCCGCGCGATGGTCTGGTTCATATTTCGCAGCTCGCCGCCGACCGCGTTGCCAAGACCACCGATGTGGTCAAGGAAGGCCAGAAGGTCTGGGTCAAGCTCATGGGCTTTGACGAACGTGGCAAGGTTCGCCTGTCGATGAAAGTTGTCGATCAGGAAACCGGCAAGGAAGTAGTTGCTGAAAAAAAGGCAGAAGCCGACGCTGAATAAGCGTTTCAGCTACTGTAAATCAATCGAAAGCGCGCTCTTGTGGCGCGCTTTTTTGTTGCATGGGAATCAATTCAAGACCATGGATGAGCCATGATTACACCGGCACAACAGACACTCTTTCTCCCCTTCTATCAGGGCATTCTGGATATGCCCGAAGAGGGGCAATCCTTTCTAGCTTGCGGTCTTTCTGCGGACCGGCATCTTGAAGACGAGTGGAAGCAGGCGCTGACCTTCCTGCAACCCTGGCGCCCCGACTGGCTGGCGCTGGAGAAGGAGGGCTTCAAGGCCGTTCCGAGATTAGCGTCTGACGTGGGCGAGGAGCGGCGTTTTTCCGGCGGGCTACTTCTGCTCGGAAAACATCGCGGACGCAACGAGGCGTGGTTTGCGGAGCTTTTGGCGCGTGTTGAACCGGGTGGATGGATTGCGGTGTCCGGCGACAAAAAGCTCGGCATCGACAGTTTTCGCAAATGGGTCGGCAATCTTGCCGAGATCAGCGACCGCATGTCGAAGAACCATGCCGTAGTGTTCTGGCTGAGGAGGCCCGCCGATCTTACCGATGACTTCATTGCGGCGCTGAAACCGCTTGCAACCGATATTGATGACGTATTCCGGACCGAACCTGGTATGTTCTCGCACGGTGTCATCGACAAGGGCTCGGCATTGCTGGTGCCGCATATGGAAAAGATTGTCTTCGGCAATGTTGCCGATCTTGGTGCTGGCTGGGGTTATCTCGCTGCGCAATGCCTGAAATTTGCGGATCGCATCAAATCAATCGATCTCTATGAAGCCGATTATGAGGCAATTGAAGCCGCGCGCGGCAATCTTGAGCGGCTGGCCGCGTCGGTGCCGATCAGTTTCAACTGGTTCGATGTGACGAGTGAAAAGATGGCGGGCATCTACGACACCGTGATTATGAACCCACCGTTCCACGAAGGACGGGTGACGGATGTTTCGCTCGGTCAGGCGTTCATTGCCGCTGCCGCGTCTCGTCTTAAACCGGGCGGACGTTTGCTGATGGTCGCAAACCGTCAGTTGCCTTATGAGACGACGCTCAAAGGGCTGTTCAAGAATGTAACGCTTCTTGAAGAGGCAAATGGCTTCAAGATATTTGATGCAAAGAAGTAAATAAAAAGGCCGCCTGGAAGGCGGCCTTTTTATAATATGGTTTGGCTTATTCGCCGCGTTCCGCGTCCGAGCTTTTCAGCTCTTCAAGCGTTGGCATCGAAACGATGTTGTAGCCGGAATCCACATAATGGACTTCACCGGTAACACCGCTCGAAAGATCGGACAGCAAATAGACTGCCGATTTGCCGACATCATCAATGTCGACGGTGCGACGCAGCGGCGAGTTACGGCGCTGGTAGCTGAAGATTGCGCGTGCATCGCCAATACCGGCACCGGCCAGCGTGCGTACCGGTCCTGCCGAAATGGCGTTGACGCGGATGCCCTGCGGGCCGTAGTCGGCGGCAAGATAACGAACCATGGCTTCAAGCGCGGCCTTGGCAACGCCCATGACGTTGTAGTTCGGGATAGTGCGCGTCGAACCGCCATAGGTCAGCGTCAGGATTGAGCCGCCGTCCTTCATGAGCTTTTCAGCACGCTGTGCCATTTCCGTGAAGGAGTAGGCGGAAATCACCATGGTGCGGCTGAAATTTTCGCGCGTGGTGACGTCTGCGTAGCGACCCTTCAGTTCGGTCTTGTCGGAGAAGCCGATGGCGTGAACGATGAAATCGAGCTTGCCCCACTTCTTTTCGACTTCGGCAAAAACCGCATCGACTGACTCGATATCTTCCACATCGCAAGGCAGTACGAAATCAGAGCCAACCTGTTCGGCGAGCGGCTTTACGCGCTTGCCGAGTGCATCACCTTGATAGGTAAAGGCCAGTTCGGCGCCCTGTGCGGCGAGTTGCTTTGAAATTCCCCAAGCGAGTGAGTGATTATTCGCGACCCCCATGATGAGGCCGCGTTTGCCTTTCATCAAACCTTCCATATTTTCCCTCTCCCTCAGCCCTGGTAGCGCTGGAAAACCAGCGTTGCATTGGTGCCACCAAATCCGAAGGAGTTGGAGAGCACGGTGTTGAGCTGAGCGTTGTCAATGCGCTTGCGAACGATAGGCATATCCGCGAAGGCAGGGTCCAGTTCTTCGATATGTGCGCTTTCGCAAATGAAATTGTTGTGCATCATCAGAAGCGAATAGATCGCTTCCTGCACGCCGGTTGCACCGAGCGAATGGCCGGTCAGCGATTTGGTCGCAGCGATCGGCGGGCAGGCGTCACCCGAGCCGAAGACCTGACGGATAGCTTCGATTTCCGGCGCATCGCCAGCAGGCGTCGAGGTTGCGTGCGGGTTGATGTAGTCGATCTTGCCCTTGACGGTCGACAGCGCCATCTTCATGCAGCGGATCGCGCCTTCGCCTGACGGAGCGACCATGTCGTAGCCGTCGGAGGTTGCGCCATAGCCAACGATTTCGCCGTAAATCTTGGCGCCGCGGGCCAGCGCGGTTTCGAGGTCTTCCAGCACCAGAACACCGGCGCCGCCTGCGATCACGAAGCCGTCGCGGTTCTTGTCATAGGCGCGGGATGCCGTGGATGGCGTATCGTTATATTTCGACGACATGGCACCCATGGCGTCGAACAGGACCGAAAGCGTCCAGTCTAGATCTTCGCAGCCGCCCGCAAACATGCGGTCCTGCTTGCCATACTGAATCATTTCGAACGCATTGCCGATGCAATGGTTGGACGTCGCACAGGCCGAGGAGATCGAATAGTTGATGCCCTTGATCTTGAAGAAGGTCGCCAGCGTCGCGGAAGCCGTTGAACTCATGGCTTTTGGCACGGCAAATGGGCCGACGCGCTTCGGGCCTTTTTCGCGGGTGATGTCGGCAGAATCGACAATGGTGCGGGTTGAAGGACCACCGGAGCCCATAATGATGCCGGTGCGGTCGTTGGAGACCTCCTCGTCGGAAAGTCCCGCATCCGCAATGGCCTGATCCATCGCAATATGGTTCCAGGCCGTGCCACGGCCATGGAAGCGCATCGCACGACGATCAACCAGTGCTTCGACGTCGATATTCGGAGCGCCGTGCACCTGACAACGGAAGCCAAGCTCGGCATATTCCTCAGCGCGGGAGATGCCGGACTTTGCTTCACGCAGCGAAGCCGTGACCTCTTCGGTGTTGTTACCAATCGAGGATACGATCCCCATACCCGTTACGACCACACGCCGCATCGCGTTCTCCTTTACACCTGATCCGTGAGCGACGTGTCCGTCATGCGGACTGCCGCCTGTTCGCGGTTACATAGGTGCGATCTTCGCATGTTTTGAGCGCGGCCGCATGAAAACTGTTCACTTTTTTGCAGTCGCGCTCGTGGATGATGATGATTGAGGTGCCTTACTGGCCCTCGCTGTCCTTCGACAGGCCGACGCGCAGGTCAGACGCCCGGTAGATGGTTTCGCCATCGGCTTTCAGCCAGCCATCAGCCGTGCCCAGCACGAGGCGGCCACGCATGACGCGCTTGAAATCGATGCCGTATTCGAGAAGCTTGGTATGCGGACGCACCATGCCCTTGAACTTCACTTCACCGGTGGAAAGCGCCATGCCGCGGCCCGGCTCTCCGAGCCAGCCGAGGAAGAAACCGGTCAGCTGCCACATGCCGTCGAGGCCAAGGCAGCCCGGCATGATCGGATTGCCCATGAAATGGCACGGGAAATACCAGTCGTCGGGGCGGACATCATATTCGGCGCGGATATAGCCCTTGTCGAACTCACCGCCGGTTTCGGAAATATCTGTGATGCGATGGACCATCAGCATCGGAGGCAGGGGAAGCTGAGCATTGCCGGGGCCGAACATCTCGCCGCGTGCGCAGGCCAGGAGCTCTTCATACCCATAGCTTGATTTCTGTTCTGCCATTACGCCTCCCTTGAGGTTCATTCTGTATCGACCGGCAATCCGGCCCGGTTGTGGGTTTCACCGGAACATCCCTACCACAGACTGTTTCCGGCAGTAAAATCATGCATTGGGTTTATCTGGGGTTTTATCCGAAAAACCGGCCAATTCCCAAGGCTATTGATACTTATTTCGCAACGGCATATATCAATGTCAGTATGCAATGGGCAACAGCCCGTTTGACGATTGATGATTTTGCAACAAGCTTGTGACGGAACCAACGGTGAATATGCAGTCTTCACATACCCACTCGACGGTCTCGATGGAAGAGCAGCTCCGCCGCGCGGGCCTGCGTCCGACGCGGCAGCGCGTTGCGCTTGCGAGCCTGATCTTCGCCCAGGGTGATCGCCATCTGTCTGCGGAAGACCTGCACGAAGAGGCCGTCATGGCCGATGTGCCGGTGTCTCTGGCGACGGTTTACAACACGCTCCACCAGTTCACGGAAGCCGGTATGCTGCGTATTATCGCGGTTGAGGGCTCTAAGACCTATTTCGATACGAATATCTCGGACCACCAGCATTTCTTCCTCGAAGGGGAAAATGTTGTGTTCGATATTCCACATGGCGAAAGGGGCCAGCCCACGGTTGCCAACATGCCGGATGCTCCGCATGGTATGGAAATCGTCAATGTGGATATCATCGTCCGCCTGCGCCGCAAGGGCCAATAAACGGGACCAGTAGCGAGCCTCCCCTTTCAGTCGGGAATAAAAGAAAGCGGCCATGGCCGCTTTTTTGTTGCCTATTGGACCATAAGGGGCTGAAAAGGGACGAAGTTCTGCAATCCTGGCTGGCTAGCCTCCCAAGCCCAGCCGGGCTTATTTCAAGGAGATATCATGCGTAAGCTATTTGTTGCCGCGGCCATTCTTGCCCTGTTTACCGCTGGCAGCGCCTTTGCAAAGACCGTCCGGATCGGAGTGACGCCGGGGCCGCACGCCCAGATCATGGAAAAGGTGAAGGAAGTCGCCGGAAAGAACGGTCTTGAAATCGATATTCAGGAATTCTCGGATTATGTCATTCCTAACATGGCGCTTGCGGATGGCGCACTGGAAGCCAACTCCTTCCAGCACAAGCCCTATCTCGACAATCAGGTGGCTGATCGTGGCTTCGATATTGTGAGCGTTGCGGAGACTGTCAATTTTCCGATGGGGTTGTATTCGAAGAAGCTGAAGAACATTTCGGAGCTGGCCGACGGTGCGACGATTGCAATCCCCAATGATCCGACCAATGGCGGTCGCGCTTTGCTGGTGCTTGCCGAAAACGGGATTATCAAAATCGACCCGACCAAGGGATTGAAGATCAGCGCCATCGATATCGTGGAAAATCCGAAGAACTTGAAATTCGTTGAACTCGATGCGGCACAGCTTCCGCGTTCGATGGAAGACGTCGATGCTGCCGTCATCAACACCAATTATGCGATGGAAGCTGGCCTGAACCCGGCAACCGATCCGCTGGTGCGGGAAGGCGAGAAAGCGCCTTACGTTAATATTCTCGTCGTTCGCACCGCCGACAAGGATGCCGATTGGGTGAAAACTCTGATTTCATCCTACCACAGCGATGAAGTGAAGGAGTTCATCGCCACGACGTTCAAGGGATCGGTGGCGCCTGCCTGGTGATATTCCGAAGTGAAAGCGGGGCGATTTTCGCTCCGCTTGGGCGAAGTCAGTCGAAGGCTTCGCCTGGATATACGCCCCACAGATCCGATTGCTTGATCCAGCCGCGGACGCCGCCCATATCCACCCGGCACCATTGACCGGTGCATTCGCGCACCGTTCCAACCACGCCGGGCTCGATTTCGGCAGCAAGTCCCGATGTATCGCTTGCATCGCGGCGCATATTGATCATCGAACCCTGATCATTCTTGAGCCAGGGCGCCGTGATAGCGGTTCGCTTGCCGGAAAGCAGCGACTGATAGACCCAGCCTTCCGTGCCATCCGCATCGCGGATACGGCGCCAGTTGTCATATTCCTGGATGATCTCGACGGGCAGTCCGGCCTTCATGAAAAGCCATGAAACGGCATAATCACGTCCCGGTCCGATGCGCAGATTGACGCGCGCGGGTTTAAGGCTGACGAAACGCGGCACGGGAAGCCCGCTTGCGCCGACAGTGGTGCCTGCAGGCTCTACAGCCTGTGCGGCATGTCTGTTCGAAGCGCCAAGCGGCGCCAGAATGAGGAAAAATGCCAGAAAGCCAAGCGTGGCTATCCAAAAGCGTTGCGAAAGTACTCTGTACAAACTGCGACCTCTCGCCGTCCTGTCACGGCAGAACGGTAGTAGCTTCGGCAGTTTACGGGGGCTGCGAGGCGACGTTTCCGTCCTGTTTTCAGATCGTGAATCCATATGTGTACAACAGATGGAGATGCGACCTAATCATTTGATTTTAAATGCATCTTTTTAGAAAGTCGTTGCAGACTTTCCAAGAGACACCTGAAGTTTCCGGTTTTTCTTTGTCTTTGCCGCTTCGCCTTGATAGAGATGTTCAGCCGAAGCAATATCCCATATTGCACCGCCTTGGTTAAGGAGGTCTCAACATGAAGCTTCGGTTAACGCATTTTCGGGAAAAGTGGGAGTCGGTTTTCCGCTGGAAATGTGCAGGAAATTTCTTGGAGCGTGCCCTGCCAGTTGATTACAATACGGGCAGTTCCAGGGGCTTTGCTCAACGATGGGGTGGAGATGTCGAACAAGAAGAAACCGCTGGTCGTTCTTACGCGAAAACTGCCGGACCCAGTGGAAACCCGAATGCGGGAACTGTTTGATGCGCGTCTGAACATAGACGACCACCGCATGAATCAGCCGGAAATTATTGCTGCGATGAAGGAAGCGGACGTTCTGGTGCCTTGCATCACGGACGTCATCGATGCAGCAGCGATTGAACAGGCTGGCCCCAATCTCAAGCTGATCGCAAATTTCGGCAATGGCGTGGACAATATCGATGTCGCCGCAGCCGCAAAGCGCGGAATCACCGTTACCAATACGCCGAATGTCCTGACCGAGGACACTGCCGACATGACCCTGGCGCTGCTCCTGTCGGTGCCAAGACGCCTGGTTGAAGGTGCCAATGTGCTGGGCGAGCGCCATGGGCAATGGCCGGGATGGTCGCCGACCTGGATGCTCGGACGGCGCATCTGGGGCAAACGCCTCGGGATTGTCGGCATGGGACGCATCGGTACGGCGGTCGCCCGCCGCGCCAAGGCTTTCGGACTTTCCATTCACTATCACAACCGCAAGCGCGTCAATCCGCAGGTCGAGGAAGAGCTGGAGGCGACCTATTGGGATAGTCTCGACCAGATGCTGGCCCGGATGGATATCATCTCGGTCAACTGCCCTTCGACGCCTGCCACATTCCATCTGCTGTCCGCACGCCGCATCGCGCTGATGCAGCCGACAGCCTATATGGTCAACACGGCACGCGGCCAGATCATCGATGAGAATGCGCTGATCGAGCTGATCGAGCAGGGCAAGCTTGCCGGCGCGGGGCTGGACGTGTTCGAGAACGAACCGGCGGTTAATCCCCGCCTGCTGGCGCTTGCCGAAAAAGGCAAGGTTGTCCTGCTGCCGCATATGGGTTCGGCCACCATGGAAGGCCGCATCGATATGGGCGACAAGGTCATCATCAACATCAAGGCTTTTGTCGACGGACACCGCCCGCCTGATCGCGTATTACCGAACCGGGTTTAACTTTTCCGGCTCGCGGTTTTCATTCCTTCGGCGTTTTTACCGTCAATGAAACGCAGCACCGTATGCGCATAAAGACGCGGATTCTCGACCGGGACGCCATGCCCGGCATCGGGCAGAATGATCAATTCAGCACCCGGTATCTGGCTGGCGATGAATTCCGTATGTTCGCGCGTGATGGCCGTATCGCGGTCACCAATCACAATCGCCGTGCGCACCCGGATATCGGACAAATCCTCATCCGTATAGTTTGGTTCATTTGCCCAAAGCGCATGAATTTCCTTGTCGATGCTCTCATAGTGGCGCAGTTCCGGTATCGGCTTTCCTTCGGCGCGGGCCTCAGCATAACCGGAATTGCCGTCGGGCGTGACATTTGCCGCCTGCGCAAACAGGCTTTTCAGCCGTTCGGGGTAGCGCATGGCGATGTCGAGGCCGATAATGCCGCCATCGCTCCAGCCGACGAGATCGACCTTGCCGATGTGCAGAAAGTCGAGCAGCGCCACATAATCATCGGCCATCAATCCATAGGTGATGGGATCATCGGTGCGGGTGGAGCGCCCCTGTCCACGGCTATCGGCAACGATTACGGTGTGGTGGCGCGCAAGGATCGGAAGCTGCGCATCCCACACATGCTGGTCGGACAGGCCGCCGGGAATGAGCAGGATCGGCGGTCCCTTGCCGATGATCCGGTAGTACATTTCAATGCCGTTGACTTCGGCAAAGGCGGCAGGGGACGCGGGAATGGTCATGCGCGCAATTCTCTCAGTCGAAACGGGGGAAGGAAAAGACAAAGCAAAGCCGATCAGCAAAGCGGCTATCGTCAGTGTCGTCTTTCCCTTCATGGATTCCCGATCTCATTTTCAGGGTCTGCGGATAAGCGTCGGCAGATCGTATAGATAGGCAATTCGCTTGATGGCATCCTGTAGCGGCTCCAGCGTGACCGTCATCGTATGACCGCTCGCATGGATCAGCATGTCGGGGGAAGCGCAGATCGCGACATGGCCTTTCCAGAAGACGAGATCGCCGCGCTTCAGATTGGAATAGGTTGCATCGGGTTCGGTGATTTCGCCGAGCGTATTCTGTTGCATGTCGGAATCGCGCAGAACAGTGCGGCCTGCCACCCACATGCACAATTGCACAAGACCGGAACAGTCGATGCCGAAGCCCGATGTGCCGCCCCACAGATAAGGCGTATGAAGCAGGGTTTCGGCGACCGCCACATAGTCCGTCGCATGATCGCCAATCGGCGCAAGGTGGCTTGCAATCAGCGCCTCGCCGCTTTCCAGAAGCGCATATTTCGTTCCGCGCGTTTCTGCTGCGCCGACGATGCGCACGCGTGAGCCGAGCGATAGGGCCTTTGTGTGCGGAAAGCGGAGATCGGAGCCGGGATAAACGAAGGTGCGTGGCACGATGACCAGATGTGTTTCGGTTCCGGCGGGCTGCTCCAGCGCGGCAGAGGAGACGTAACCCGTATAGCCGTCGCGTTCTGCCTGCACCCACGACCAACCGTCCATTTCCTCAAAGACACGGAGGTGATCGCCGAAAATCATTTGTGTCTGCGGACCGCTATCCATACGTGGTTCGGCGCGCAGATCGACAACGGATGCGGAAACCTGCATCGCCGTTCCGGCGGTAAAACGCGCCGCTTCCACCCGACCGGTCAGCCGTTCATCGGCGAGGTCGGGGCGATAAGCGTTGAGGCGGCGGTCGAGCATGGTCAAAGTGGTAACTCCCTGGCTTTGGCGATCACCAGATCGCCCAGTCTTTCAACATATAACGCACCGGCGACCGTCCTCTTTATTAGCACGTTTCGCCGGTCTTTTTCATCACGATGCCGGGAGACGAGTTCAAGCGCGCCCATCGTGTCGAGCGCGCGGGTAATCACCGGCTTGGTAACGTTCAGTTTTGCTGCGAGTCCCCGCACGGTATGCGGCGGGGGCTCCAAATAGATGGTCAGGAGAATGGCTGCCTGTCGCGTGGTGAGATCGGGCATCTCATCACGCACCTGTTCCAGCGACAGGGTTCTCAGCAATGTCAGCGCCTGCAACGGCTTCAGCTCAATTGGCATCCGGCTCCACCAAAAAGGGGATTGTTTCGGAACCGTTTTATTCAATCTGCTTTCGGTGTTTCAGGCAAGTGGATTCAGCGCGCCGGGTAACGCTCCTTCAAAAACTGGTAAAGAGCGCGAATGGCTTGAGCTTCGCCGCCGACCGGAGAGGCGGGCTTTTCGACCGGAACCCAGCCAAAAATGTCGAAATGCGCCCAGCTTTGAGCCTTTTCGACAAATTTGCTGAGGAAGAGCGCAGCCGTCACCGAGCCAGCAAAGCCGTCGGTGGTGACATTGTTGATATCGGCGATCCGTGAGGACAGTTTTTGCGCATAAGGCTTCCAAAGCGGCATGCGCCATAGCGGGTCTGCGGTGGCATCCGCGCTTTGCGCAATCGAAGCGGCAAGTCCGTCATCATGCGTGTAGAATGGTGGCAGGTCGGGGCCGAGCGCGACACGAGCAGCCCCTGTCAGCGTCGCCATGTCGATCAGAAGTGCAGGTTCTTCTTCATCGGCAAGCGCAAGTGCGTCGGCAAGAACCAGCCGGCCTTCCGCATCGGTATTGCCGATTTCGACGGTAAGGCCCTTGCGGCTTTGCAAGACGTCGCCCGGACGGAAAGCATTACCGGCAATCGAATTTTCCACCGCTGGTATCAGCACGCGCAGTCGCACCGGCAATTGCGCATCCATAATCATGGAGGCGAGGCCCAGCACATTGGCGGCTCCACCCATATCCTTCTTCATCAGGAGCATGCCGCTTGCCGGTTTGATGTCGAGACCGCCGGTGTCGAAGCAGACGCCTTTGCCCACCAGCGTGATTTTCGGGTCGCTTGCCTTGCCCCAGCTAAGATCGATCAGGCGTGGCGCAATAGCACCAGCGCGACCGACCGCATGGATCATCGGAAAATTCTTCTCCAGAAGCGCATCGCCTTCGGTAACGGAAATTTCGGCCTTGTATCTCTTTGCCAGTTCACGAGCGGCATTTTCGAGTGCATCCGGCCCCATATCGTTGGTCGGTGTGTTGATGAGATCGCGCACCAGTGTGACCGCATCGGCGATGCGGCGGATTTCCGCTTCGTCCACACTATCGGGCAGGGCGATACGGATCGCCTTGCCGTTTGCCTTGCGATAACGCGTAAAACTATAGCCGCCCATCAGGAAACCCAGAACGGCAAGCGCAGCCTCGTCTATCGCGCCGTCAATGTGCCAGTCTCCTTCCGGAAGATTGCGCGCAAGCTTTCCGGCCAGAAGTTGCGACTGGCTGCCCTTTTCCTGGTCCCCGGTTCCAAAAAATGCACCCGATATCGATCCGCCTGAACCGGGAAGGGTGAGGACACGTCCGGCTTCACCGTCAAAGCCATTGGCCTTCGCCCATGCAATTGCATCGGCGGGAAGGCCGGAGATTTCCAGCCCGCCTTTCGGAGTAAACCAGATCGGGCGGCTTTGTTCGGATTTTCGGGAAAGAAGTTCGACAGACATGATGCTCTTTCTGACCAGTAAGCGATGTCCGGCAAAAGCGCTGGGATTTTGTCGGAAGTTCATAAAAACAAACAGATAGCGTATCCCGAAAAGTCTGAAACGGTTTTCGGATGAGATGCGCGCCAAACAAACAGATAGCGCGATTATTGCCGTGCCGAAACAGAAACCGCAATCACCTTATTAACCAATCATTAGGGTTAACAGATTATTGATTTAGCAGGAATTGGGCTTGAGGGTGACTAAAGCATGTTGGATGCGCGACACGCTTTAGCAGGAGAGGCGGGATGCTGAACATCGTTCGAAAAGACGCTATCGCAATACGTCTTGGCTTCGCCTGCATTCTTTCGGCACTTGTACTTTCCGGTTGTACATCGGTCGACCGGACCACGACCGGTTCGGTACGCCGCGCGGCAACGGTCGCCACTTTCGATCACATGAACGACGCGCAGCTTGCAGCCATGGCCGGACGGCTCGGCGCCCAATACGAACGCAATCCGAAGGATCGCCAGACAGCGCTCAACTATGCCAATGTGCTGGCGCGCCTTGGCCGCAACGATCAGGCGCTGGCCGTCATGCGGGCGTTGGCGATTGTGTATCCGAAGGATCAGGCCGTTCTTGCCGCCTATGGCAAGGCGCTCGCCGGCGCCGGCCAGTTCGACGGTGCGCTCGATGCCATTCGCCGTGCACAGAACCCCGCTTATCCCGACTGGAAACTGGTTTCCGCGGAAGGTGCCATTCTCGACCAGATGGGCCGGAAGGAAGAAGCGCGCGCGACCTATCAAAAGGCGTTGCAACTTCAGCCGAATGAACCGTCGATCATCTCCAATATGGGAATGTCCTATCTTCTGGCCGGTGATGCACGGACAGCAGAGACCTATTTCAAACAGGCCGCCGCCGCGCCTGGTGCAGACAGCCGGGTGCGCCAGAATCTTGCCCTTTCGGTCGGCTTGCAGGGGCGCTTTCAGGAAGCTGAGGCGATTGCCGCGCGCGAGATTTCTCCGCAACAGGCCAAGGCCAATACGGATTATCTTCGTTCCATGCTGGCCCAGCAGAACTCCTGGAACATGCTCAAGGACAAGCCGAAGGGCTGAGGCCTCTCTTAATTTTCGTGTCTGAATGAACGGTTGTCAGTTACCGCCGAATAATCCGCCTTGCGCCGAAATCTGGATGAAGGCCGGGCCGAGAATGACGATGAAGAGTACCGGCAGAAAGAAAACGATCATCGGCACAGTGAGTTTCGGCGGCAAGGCCGCAGCCTTCTTTTCGGCTTCCAGCAAGCGCAGGTCGCGGCTTTCCTGAGAAAGCGTGCGCAGCGCCTGTGCCACGGGAGTACCGTAACGCTCCGCTTGAATAAGCGCCTGCGTTACGGATTTCACCGGCTCCAGACCCGTGCGATTGGCGAGATTATCATAGGCCTGACGGCGTTCCGGCAGGAATGAAAGCTCGGCATTGGTCAGCATCAATTCTTCGGCAAGCTCCACGGACTGAATGCCGATTTCATCGGCCACCCGGCGAAAGGCCGCTTCGGTGGACATGCCCGATTCAACACAGATCAGCATCAGGTCGAGCGCATCCGGCCATGCGCGGCGAATGGATTGTTTGCGCTTGGTTGCCTTGTTTGAAACATAGAGATTGGGCGCATAGAAGCCAGCATAGCCAGCGAAAATGCAGACAAGCAAGCGAACGAAGAAAGACTGATCGGCAAGTACGCCGAGCACAAAAATATAGACGGCGGCGATCAACATGGCGCCGAAGGGCAGTACAAAGCGCAGAAACAGAAAGATGTTGAGCGGGTTTTGCCCTCGGAAACCTGCCTGTCTGAGCGAAGCAATTGTCTTTTCGTCGGCAAGTGCTCGCTTGAGATCAAGCTTTTCGACGAATTCGCGAATGCCCTGCTTTTGCTGATGGCGCAGGCTGTTGCGGCGGTCGCTTTCCGCTGCAAGACGGGCACGCTCGCGCGAGCGAATGGCTTCGCGCTCGGTTGCGACGGATTTCATGCGCGATTTGAGCGCGCTGCCGCTCAGAACCGGCATGAGGATCGTTACTACGGTTGCAAAAACCGCAACCGTAATCAAAGCGCCGATCAGAAACTGCGGATCGGTCAGTTTTTGCGTGAGGAGAGAAAACATATCCGGTGCCTCACATATCGAAGTTGATCATGTTCTTCATGATGAAGATGCCGGTCAGCATCAAAACGGCTGCAATGCCCAGAAGCATATGGCCGGTCGAAGACGTGAAAAGCAGCGTCATATATTGCGGGCTCGTCAGATAGACGAGAATCGTAACGATGAAGGGCAGGGCACCGATAATTGCAGCCGAAGCCTTGGCTTCCATGGAAAGAGCGTTGACCTTGGCTTTCATCTTCTTCCGGTCGCGCAGGACTTTTGAAAGATTGTTGAGCGCTTCCGAGAGATTGCCGCCAGCCTGTGCCTGTATCTGGATGACGATAGCGAAGAAGTTGGTTTCTGCGCAGGGCATGGAATCGGGCATCTTGCCCACCGCTTCGGGGATTGAAAGCCCGATCTGCTGCGCCTCGACAACCTTCTTGAACTCGCTCTTGACTGGTTCCACCGCCTCGCTGGCAATCAGCCGCAAGCCGTCATTGAGCGGCAGGCCTGCCCGGGTTGCTCGCACGATGACATCAAGCGCGTTGGGAAACTCCTCGAGAAATTTCTTCAGTCTTCGCTTGCGCTTTTGCAGTACGAACCAGCGCGGCAGGCCGAAGAAACCGGCAATGGCGATACCCGGCAGGAAAAGCAGCGGCGCGCCGAAAATCAGCGCGATGAATGTGACAAGGAATGCGGCCACGCCGGAATAGATGTAGAATTTCTGCAAGGTGAGATTTAATCCCGCCTGTGCAAGAAGAATGCGCAGCGGCGGATATTTCTGGTTTTTTTCGCGTTGCTTCTGCCGCGCTTCCAGATCCTTGATGTTATCCTGCAACTGTTTGCGGCGCTTCAGGATATCAGCGTTTTTGTCGCGCTCGCTGCGTGTTATCGCTCGTTCCGAGCCGCTATTGCATACGGTTTCAAAGCGCCGTGCCGCATGATCCTTCTTGCCAAGCTTTTCGTAAGAAAGCGCATAGGACAAAGCCGCACAGGCGACGACGGCAAGCACGATGAACATCACAATGCTGGCGCCGGATCCCATCATGCGTCTGCCCTTTCCATGCTGTCGAGCACGGATGCAAGGCGGCTATCCTCGTTGTAGTAGCGCGCGCGCTCCCAAAAGGCAGGGCGACCGATGCCGGTCGAGCCATGGCTACCGAGAATGCGACCGGAAGCATCTTCGCCCTTGATATCGTAGAGAACGAGGTCCTGGGTGGTGATGACATCACCTTCCAGTCCTACCACTTCGGTGATGTGAGTGATGCGTCGTGAGCCGTCGCGCAGACGGGCGGCCTGAATGATGATGTCAACCGACCCGACGATGATCTCGCGCACGGTTTTTTGCGGAAGCACATAGCCGCCCATGGCAATCATGGCTTCCATACGGTTGAGGCATTCACGCGGGCTGTTGGAATGGATCGTGCCCATCGACCCATCGTGACCGGTGTTCATGGCTTGCAGGAGATCGAACACTTCGGGACCACGCACTTCGCCGACGATGATGCGTTCAGGCCGCATGCGCAGGCAGTTCTTCACCAGATCGCGCATGGTGACCTCGCCTTCACCTTCCAGATTGGGCGGGCGGGTTTCCAGGCGCACCACATGCGGCTGCTGCAATTGCAGTTCAGCCGAGTCTTCGCAGGTGATGATGCGCTCGTGCGTGTCGATATAGCGTGTCAGACAGTTCAAAAGCGTGGTCTTGCCCGAACCGGTGCCACCTGAAATGATGACATTGCAGCGCACGCGGCTGATGATCTGTAGCAGTTCCGCCCCGGCATTCGATATGGCACCGAATCGCACGAGCTGATCGAGCGTCAGCTTGTCCTTGCGAAATTTGCGGATGGTCAGGGTCGGACCGTCGAGCGACAGCGGCGGCGCGATGACGTTGACGCGCGAACCGTCTGGCAGGCGCGCATCGCAGATCGGGCTTGATTCGTCGACGCGGCGCCCGACCTGACTCACGATACGCTGGCAGATGTTCAGAAGCTGCTGGTTATCGCGAAAACGAATGCCGGTTTCCTGCAACAGGCCGTCCACTTCGATATAGGTCCGGCGCGAACCATTGACCATGATATCGGCAATGTCGTCGCGGGAAAGAAGCGGCTCCAGCGGGCCGTAACCCAGAACGTCGTTGCAGATATCGTCGAGCAGTTCTTCCTGCTCGGCAATCGACATGACCAAGTTTTTGATGGCGATAATGTCGTTGACGATGTCGCGGATTTCCTCACGCGCGGCATCCGGCGCCATGCGGGAAAGCTGTGACAGGTCGATCGTGTCGATCAGTGCCGAGAAGACCTGCGATTTGGTGTCGTAATAGCTCTCGGTTTTCTCGCGCCCCTGCGTACCGGTCTGGGCGGCGGATTTTGCCGGAGTGCTTGTTACAGCAGCCTGCATGCGGGATGGTTGCATTGTTGGCTGGGGCGATGCGGACATTGCGGCAGGCATGGCAGGTTTCGGCGCAGCCGGTCGCATTCCGCTTTCCGGCTTGTTTCCCGTATCATTGCCTCTTCTGCCAAACATGATTTCCTGCCGTTACTTTGTCTTGCGTGCAAACTTGCCGAGAAGGCTCGAAATGCCGGTTTTCTTGCGCGGCTGCACATCGGCCCTGCCGGTCACAACATGCGCAATATGACTGATGGCTTCGGCAATCGGGCTTTCCGGATTGGTTTCTGCGATCATCCGGCCATTATTGGCTGCATTGCCGAAAAGCTGCGGATCGAAGTCGATGGTTGCGATAGGGTCGATGCCGAGAGGCTCGGAAAAATCGGCGAGCGCGATTTCCGGTCGTTTGGGAATGCCCATCTGGTTCAGGATGAGATGCGGCTTCACATCGTTGGGGCGCAGTTGCGCCAGCGTGTCGAGAAGGTTTTTCGTGTTACGCAGATTGGCGAGATCGGGTGTCGCAACGATCACCACCTCATCAGCGCGCATCAATGTGGTCCGCGTCCATCCGTTCCAGCCATGTGCCACATCCAGCACGATCAGCGGAGAATTGCGCTGGGCAACATCAATCAGTTCGGCAAAGGCGTCCTCGCCGAAATCGAATGTCCGCTCCAGGCTCGAAGGCGCAGCAAGGATTGAAAGATGGTCGCCATATTGAACCAGCAATCGATCGAGATAAACCTCATCAATGCGCTCTGGTGAGAAGACGGCATCGGCAATGCCAAGCGTCGGGTCCTGATCGAAATTGATATTCGCTGTGCCGAAGGGCAGGTCCATGTCCGCCAGCACGACGTCGTGCCGGAACAGGTCGGAGATCGACCAGGCGACATTGTGTGCGATTGTTGAAGCGCCGACACCGCCTTTTGCACCGATGAAGGCTATGGAACGGCCCAACGGTTCCGCACCGGGATCGAGAAAGATCGAGGACACAATGGCCAGAATGTCGGCCAGCGAAACAGGCGCGACGATATATTCCGAAACGCCGCGCCGCAGCAATTCGCGATAAAGCCAGACCTCGTTGGAATGACCGATGACCATAACTTTTGAACCGGGATCACAGACCTCGGACAATTGCTGCAGTTCTTCAAGCAGCACATTGGGTTCGGAAGCCGATTCGACAATGATCAGATTGGGCGTGGAGGCGGTCTGATAGAACTCGATTGCCGCCGCAACGCCACCCATCATGACCTTGAGATGCGTCTTTGCCATGCGCCGGTCGCCGCCTGCGCGCTCAATCGGAATGGCGACGCTTTCGTTCACACAAAAGGCCTGGATTGAAATGCGCGGAATGGGGCGCACATTTTCAAGCATGATCGGTGCGCGGCCCGTCTCTACGCCCTGTTCTTCTTCCATCGGTTCGAACGCGAAATTGCTCATAGCGTCCTCTTAATAATTGGCCTGTTCACTGCGAGATTCGCGCCAATTGACCGTCCGCGCCGGCGACATCTTCACATAGCCCTGATCGCCGTTGAGACGTTCCGTGGTGCGGTCCGAATCGATAGGCGACATGGCGCGTGGTCCCAGAAGATCAGCCGGATTGGCTACCTGAGCGGCAAGATTGTTCTGCGACGCGCAGCCAAAATTGGCGTAGTGCTTGTTTTCAGGCGTGCTGGCGAGATCGTCCGGCCAGCGACCGCACGGTGTCGTTCCAGCTGTCATCGCATAATAGCTGATACGGATGGGGGCCGCTGCTTCCGGGTTGTCTACGGGATAGTTTTCGATGGCGATATTGTTCGCCTTGATACCGCTGCGCCGCAGTGTTGCCGACACCTCTGTGCTCAGCCGATAGGCTGCGGCCTGATTGGATGCACCCGATGGCACGAGAACATAGAGCATGCCGGAACCGCTGCGCCGATAATTGGCGATGGCACCCTGAACGATGCCGCGTTGCATCGGGCTCAGCTTCTGGTCAGCCTGTGCGACCGGAATATCGGTGACCTGTTCCCGCTCGGCAATCGTGATCGGATGGTTTGTGCGGTAATCGTCCGGCAGTGCACCCACAGTGACGTGCTGGCGGTTCGCGCAACCCGCGAGAAGGGCCAGCGACAGGGCGACAAGCGCTGGTCGGGCGGAAATCCTGCAAAAGCCTCTGACTGAATATGTCATGATCTGTCCCCGCTCACTTGTAGATATAACCGACGACGCCGTTGTAGCGACCGGGCGGCAGTTTGGTTTCCATCGTGCCGTAAACGCGATTGACCTTGCCAAGGATGTATCCCGCACCATCGCTGGCCGGGTTGAGATTGTCGTCAGGCCGCGCAAGCTGCTGGCGGGCAACAGGGCGCGCCAGATAAGGCGTCACGATCACCACCAGTTCGGATTCATTGCGGATGAAATCCTTGCTGCGGAACAGTGCGCCGAGGACCGGAATCTTGGTCAGGCCCGGAAAGCCTGAAACCGACTGACGCACTTCATCGCGGATCAGCCCGCCGATCATCATGGAACCGCCGGATGGAAGCTCAACCGTCGTGTCAGCGACGCGCTTGCGCAGCGACAGAACACTGGCGCCCACGCCGTCCATCTTGTTGGTCGTGCCGGCACCTTCGGTCGTCGGTTCCGAGACGGAGGTTCTGATTTTCAGGCTGATGCGTCCCGGCCCCAGCACGGTCGGCATGAATTCGAGACCGATACCGTAATTGATTTTGGCCAATTGATTGGTGCGTTTTCCGTCATCGTCATAGGTGACGCTGTTGATGACATTATATTCGCCGCCGACATTGAAAGCTGCTTTTTCGCCGGAGATTGCCGTCAGCGTCGGCTCGGCGAGTGTCTTCATCACGCCTGCCGATTCCATCGCCCGCAGATAGGCGGAAAAATTGCTCGTCGCGAGGCCGAATCCGGTATCGGATAGGTTGTTGCCGATAGCTCCGGCAATACTCTCGGAAATTCCACCATAGGAAATGCCGTTCGAAACACCGCCGCCGCTCATATTAACGCCAAGCTGCTTCATGACGGAGCGGCTGACCTCGGCGACGGTGACTTTCAGCGTCACCTGATCCTCGCCGACGATAGTCAGCATATTGACAATGGCGCTTTTTCGGCGGTTTTCGTCCGGATTGTTGATGGCGACGCCGCCGCCGTCGGTCGGGGCCGAGGCCGTGGTTGAATACTGACCAGTTGTTGCTTCGCCACCGGAAACGAAAAGACCGGCAAGTTTTGCAGCCTGTGCCGAATCCTGCGGGGTCTGCACCGTTCCGGTCAGCACCACATTGTCGTTGATGAGTTCGACGCGAATATCGGAACCGGGGATGAGGCGCTTCAGCTGAGACGAAATCCCGCTCACGTCCCGCTCGATTTCGACATCGATGGATGCGACCTGTTCGCCGTTCGGACCGAAAACGAAAATATTGGTCTGTCCGACCTGCTTGCCGAAAAGATAGATGCGCCGCGACGTGCGGGTCACCGCATCGGCGATTGTCGGGTTGGAGACGAGAACGTCATAGGCATCCTGCGGAAGATCGAGAACGACAGACTTGTTGAGGCCAAGTTTGATCGTCTGCGAACGCTGCTGGCTGCCGACCTTGACAACGCCGGCTGCCGCCATAGCGGACATATCGGTGAGTTGCAGTGAAAAGGCGGCAAGCGCGCTGGCAAAAAGCGCGATTTTTGCGGAATGCGGGCGCACGCGTTTTATCTTTCTCATGAGCGCGGTCCTATTTCTATGACGCTGCCGGACTTGATGATCTTGACCGTACCGTTGCGGGTCGGCGAGGAAACCAGATAGTCGGCCTGCTTGATATCCTTGTCCTCGACATCCTGTGTCGAGCGAAGCGCCAGCGTCAGGCGGTCAGCCATCTGCTGGGCGACGGTGATGATTTCGGCCTGTTCCGGCGTGACTTCGAGCGTGGCGGTCTGGCCGACCATGACCTTGCGGCCCTGTTCGTCTTCCTGAATGGCTTGATCAATGGCCAGAACACGTACGTTCTGCAGCACGGTTTCCGTGGTGAAAGGTGTCAGCGATTTATCGCCATTGTCCGGCTTGCGGCGGGTCATGATGACATCGACGAAATCATTGGGAAGAATGAAACCGCCTGCCGAACTTTCGGCATTGATCTGCGTCGCGACGGCGCGCATGCCGGGCGGCAGGATCGACGACATGAAGCTCTGCCCCGGACCGATGAGCTTGGTCTTGCGGATCGGTTCACCAGTAAAAAACTGCAACCGCACGGTCGCGCCGCTCAATTGATTGATGGCATCGGGTTCGCTCGCGCGGGTGATATAGCCATCGCTAAGTGCTTCCGCAGGCCAGGGCTGCCAGCGCATCTGCGATGTCAGTTCTGCGCCGACGCCAAGATTCTCCGTGGCAACCAGCACGTCTTCCAGTTTCATCTGCGGTGTTTCGGGTGCGACGACAACGGGGGCAGGCGGTGGCGCGGAGAGGTTCATGGCAATATAGCCAGCTCCACCAGCCGCAAGAACGGCCACTCCTAAAATGAGCAGTCGAGCTGATTTCATGATGTGCCCCGCGCAAATCCCCACGTCTCGATGACGTGTTCCGAAATTGCACTGGGAATCGTGTAATTATGGTTAATATAATCTTATTCGAATGAAGAAAGATTGGGAGTACACGCGAGCGTTGCGCATAAAAGCGCTTAAAGTACCCCTGGCAAATAGGCTTTCATCGTTTCTCCGACCGGCGACAGCGGAAATGTCCAGAGACCGGCAGCGCCGAGGGCGATACCATAGGGAATGCCGACATCCTTACGGGCGAGCGTTCCCATGAAGGCATAGCGATCTGCCAGAAGCGGACGGGGGATCATCCTGTAGAGGATGATCGTGAGTGTCAGCACGCCGCCCAGGATTGAAACCATCACAAGATAATCCATCAGGCTGACATTGGGACCGAACCACAGGGCCGTCGCCGCAATGAGCTTGGCGTCACCGCCACCCATGGCGCGAAGGCAGAAGAGCGAAAAAGTGACAATGAGCGCGATGCCACCGACCGCCAGATGCCAGCCGTAATCGGAAAGCGAGATGCCGCAAAGCGGTGCGAGCAGGATGAAACCGAGTGTCAGGCCGATGGAAACGCGGTTACGGATGGTCATCGACATCAGGTCGGTGATCATGGCCGTCACCATTGCCAGAGCGAAGATTACCGTCATGGCTGCTGCTGTCATTGCCGATGCCCCCGCGTCGCCTGTCATCCTATCATTTGGCCACCGTTTGCACGGAACGGCATTCTGTCGATTAGCGGTTGGTCGCCTGTTCGAACTGTGTGGTTGTGTCGTTGAACTTTTCGCCGACATTTCCGGCCACAAGCGCGACGCCGCTGATAATCATTATCGAAACAAGCGTGCCGATCAGCGCATATTCGATTGCTGTCGAACCGGCCCTGTTCTTCATGAAACGCGTCATCAATGTCGGCATCGCATGCTCCTCGCTGTTCCGGTCGCGCTGGTTTTTGAAATGCGCTTTAAATTCGGATGTGCTCAAGCATAGGAGAGAGGAATTGTGGCCCTCTTAACAATCAGGGTTAATGAAGTGTTTCGGCGCTTTCCGGGGGGCGGCAACCGCGCGATTGGTTAATCTTTGGCGAATTGCGGGCGTGGCATGCAAGGAAGGGTAGCGACTTAATTCTTCCTTCACCAATCCTGTTCATTCTTTACTCATTATATTGATGGGGCTTCATGAGCTTGGCCCATTATATCAGCGGGGGAATGTCGCGTGGCGCGTCGTTTGTTTTCTTTGGGTGGCTTCGGCACGATGCCTGCCATGGGCATTGCGTTCACGGCAGTTTTTGCCGCCGCACCCGCGTTTGCGGAAGAATATATTGCCCTTGAAACCAGCCAGGCGCGCATTTTGCGGCTGGCGCGTCCTGCTGACAGCGTGGTGATCGGGAACCCGTCGATTGCCGATGCGGTTGTTCAGGATGCACAGACCATCGTTCTGACCGGCAAGGATTTCGGCGTCACCAATATTGTCGTCATGGATAAACAGGGCGAACCGATCCTCGACCGTGAACTGGTTGTTTCCCGCAATACACGCGGAACGACGCGGATTTATCGTCAGGCTGACGTGCAAACGCTTTCCTGCACGCCCTATTGTGAAAAAGCCTCGACCAAGAACGGTTTTGACGACAAATAGCGATAATCGCGCGTGAGCCATTGCTTCCGTTAATACTCTTTCAGGTTGTCCTGTTGTAACGATACGCCCCATCGAATTCAGAAAGAATTGGGTGGGGTATGACATTGGAGCTTTTGGCGCGTCACCTTGCGCGGGTAGGCGTAAGCCTGCGCCGTTTCGTCCGTGCACAAAATGGCGTGGCGGCGGTGGAATTTGCGTTGCTCATCTTTCCATTCCTGCTCATCGTCTTTGCGACGATTGAGGTCGGTATGAGTTTTACTGCGCGTCAGGTCATATCCAACGCGACGGAGACGGTGGCGCGCAGATTGCAGACGGGCCAGATCAGGGGGACTGCGATAAGCGAAGAAGCCCTGCGCAAAGAACTCTGCCAGCAGATCCAGTTCATGGTCGCGTCCGGCTGTCCCAATCTTTCGTTCAACCTTGGAACCTATGAAGGGTTCGGCAGGGTTCCAACGGACAAGATTCTCGATGACGAGGGCAAGCTCACGCGGACAGGCATTACCGGGACGAGCGGGACATCAACGATCAACCAGCTCAATGTGGTGTATGCCTGGCCGGTGCTGACGAACATCCTTTATCTGATCGAAAGTCCACATGCTGCGGGCGGCACCATGCCGCTTTTTGCGACGCTTACCTGGCAGAATGAACCCTTCCCGAACTAGAACAACCGACGTGCTCCCCGAAAAGCGTTTCTAACTTTTCGAGATGCACTCCAGAGCGATCAATTGTCATGCGTAACTATCTTCGGAAATTTCTGAGTGACCGGCGCGGCCTGGGAGCGGTTGAATTCGCACTCATCGCGCCCCTTCTGCTTCTGATTTATCTTGGCTCCGCCGATCTTGCCGACGGGTTCGATACGAACAAGAAAGTGTCGCGATCGGCGAGCAGTCTCGCCGATCTGGTTGCTCGCCAATTGTCGGTCACGAAGAATGATCTAGACGACATGTTCAATATCGGTCGCGCTTCGCTTCTGCCCTATGGCCGAAGCGACCCGAAGATAAGGATCACCGCACTCAGGATCGACGGCACGGAGAAGGCAGGCAACCTGACGCCGAAGGTCGATTGGTCCTATGCCAATATCGCGGATTTTGCGGCGAAGAAGGATGCTGTCGGCAATCTTCCGGCAAGTCTCGTGGGTGAAGGCTCCTATTTCATCAGGGTCGATGTCGAACTTGACTACAAGCCGCTCAATGCATGGCTCTCGACGAGCATTCCGATGAGCGAAACCTATTATCTGGCGCCGCGCTATACGAACACGATCCCCTGCACCAATTGCTGAACGTCTTGGCATTGCCGACAAAACTGAACATATAAGGACAAAGCCAATGCATGGCTCATGTTCAGGATCAGTTTTCAATGCCCGAATTACCAGAGGTCGAAACGGTTCGCCGTGGTCTGCAGCCCGTCATGGAGGGCGCGACCGTCAGTCAAGTCGAACAGCGCCGGCCGGACCTGCGCTTTCCCTTTCCCGAACGTTTTGTCGAACGGCTTTCCGGCCGGCGCATTTCGGCGCTTGGACGCCGCGCGAAATATCTCACGATCCATCTCGATGACGGCCTTTCCGTCATCAGCCATCTTGGCATGTCGGGTTCGTTTCGCATTGAAACCGATGACGGCGGCGACACGCCGGGCGAATTCCACCATGAGCGCTCCAAGCTGAGTGCACATGACCATGTCGTGTTTCACCTCCTGCGCGCCGACGGCGCTCCTGCCCGCATCGTCTACAACGATCCGCGTCGCTTCGGCTTCATGCTCTTTGCGGAAGAAGGCACGCTCGACAGTCATCCGCTGCTGGCAAGCCTCGGCATAGAACCGACAGGCAATCTGCTCTCGGGCGCCATTCTGGCAGAGCTCTTCAAGGGACGTCGGACGCCGCTCAAGGCGGCGCTGCTCGATCAGCGGCTGATAGCCGGTCTCGGCAATATCTATGTTTGTGAGGCACTCTGGCGCAGCCACCTGTCGCCCATGCTTGCCGCCGGGTCCGTTGCACAGGACACCGCAATCATGGAGCAACTGGCTTCCGATATCCGTACCGTGATCGCAGAAGCCATTGCCGCAGGCGGTTCAACCCTCAAGGACTATATTCAGGCAGACGGCGCGCTTGGTTATTTCCAGCACTCCTTCTCCGTCTATGGGCGCGAGGGCGAGCCTTGCAGAAATCCCGCCTGCAACGGCATTGTGGAACGGGCGATACAGTCGGGACGTTCGACTTTTTTCTGTGCCTCCTGCCAGCATTGAGGCCTTGAAAAAGAAGTGATGTCGGTCCACTTTGCCGGCCAATCGGTGAAAGCGCATCCCGAAAAGTGTGAAACGGTTTTCGGCCAGGATGCGCGGTTCAAACCAAAAAGACAGAGCATTTTCCGTGATTCAGGAAAAACAGGAAATGCTTGATCTGCCTGAAGGAGGAGTTCAAATCCATGGCCTATGAAACGATCATCGTCGAGACACGCGGCGGCGTCGGCCTCATCCGCCTCAACCGCCCGCAGGCGCTGAATGCGCTGAACCGCAAGGTTCTCGATGAGTTGACCGAAGCTCTCGGCGCTTTCGATACGGACGGTAAGATCGGCGCTATTGTCCTGACCGGTTCCGAAAAGGCTTTCGCTGCCGGTGCCGACATCAAGGAAATGCAGCCGATCGATTTCGTGGACGCCTATCTTCAGGACATGTTCGCTGACTGGCAGAAAGTGGACCGTGTCCGCAAGCCGATTATCGCGGCGGTATCAGGCTATGCGCTCGGCGGCGGCTGCGAACTTGCCATGATGTGCGATTTCATCATTGCAGGCAGCAACGCGAAATTCGGCCAGCCGGAAATCACGCTCGGCGTCATGCCCGGCATGGGCGGCTCGCAGCGTCTCACGCGCTATGTCGGCAAGTCCAAGGCGATGGATATGTGCCTGACCGGACGCATGATGGATGCGGCGGAAGCCGAACGTAGCGGTCTCGTCTCGCGCGTTGTCGCGCCGGAAGAGCTTCTGGACGAAGCGCTGAAGGCCGCCGAACGCATTGCATCCTTCTCCCGTCCTTCCGTGCTGATGGTCAAGGAAGCGGTCAACCGCACCTATGAAATGACGCTGAGCGAAGGGCTTCGCTTCGAGCGGCGTCAGTTCCATTCCCTGTTCGCGACGGAAGACCAGAAGGAAGGCATGGCAGCCTTCATCGACAAGCGTACACCGTCGTTCAAGAATCGCTGATTGATCGGCTGGCGGTCCAGTGACCGCCCCGACAAGAGCTTGCCGGAAGCCTTCAAGTCGCTTTTGACGGGCTTTCGGGCCGGGTTTGCGGCTTTTTGATCGAGCTTTGGGGCAGAATCCACGTTGACGCCGCGCCAAAGCTGATCTATAAGCCCGCCCACGGATCGGTGGCCCCAGGGAACCTCAAGGGATTTTCTCGGCTGCCCTAGAGGTTTTGTGCCCGGCGGTTTTTGCCCCTGGCTAGCTGACAGAAAAAAGAGAGGCATTTATGGCCAATACTCCTTCGGCCAAGAAGGCAGTGCGCAAGATCGCTGCCCGCACCGAAATCAACAAGTCCCGCCGTTCGCGCGTTCGTACCTTCGTGCGCAAGCTGGAAGACGCTCTGCTGAGCGGCGACAAGCAGGCTGCAGAAGTCGCATTCAAGGCTGCTGAGCCTGAACTGATGCGCGCTGCTTCCAAGGGCGTGATGCACAAGAATACCGCTTCGCGTAAGGTGTCTCGCCTTGCCCAGCGCGTTAAGGCTCTGAACGCCTAAGCATTCATCCATTCTTATGGATCGTTTTCGAAACCCGGCTCATTGTTAGCCGGGTTTTCTTTTTTGAACGTTTTTCGGAAAACCCACGTTCTTTCACTCCACCCTGAATTGTAGAGTTATTTCAATGCCTAGCTGGAATATTTCAGAGGGCGGTCAATCTTGCGCGAGGTGATTTAATTAGTGTTTTCAATTGGTTGTGAATTGTTGTCCACTGTTATCCACAGGCTGGTTTAGGGACTCGGAAGGGTGTTTGAGTCAAGGAATATTTTTAAATTTATTTTCTGACAGAACATATCAGGATCACTTAAAAATTGCCCCATGAAAACGCATTGAATCCAAAGGTGTTATTTCGCTGGCGTCCGATTCCCTACTCTTGTCGAGTCTGCCTGCAAGAGCTTTCAGCAAAAAAATGTGGTTTTCTTAGGCTTGCCCTTTGCAGCGAGGCTTCGCTAAAGTCAGGGCATAAGAGGGGTGGGCCACCGGCCCGGAGTTAGCATTAAATAGCGAGTTTGTTGGCGTGGGCGTCATAGCCCGCGGATGTTATATTCTGGTCGTAAGGTCCTGTTCCTCATGGTTGTTTGCTTACCGTTCATTAACCGGAATGCCGTTTTAGGCATGTCCCCGACAATTGAATGGTTGTGGCGGATTTCTTTCCGGGCAATCAGCCTCCGGTAAAAGTGTTGTGAGTCGTAAAAAGGTCGCCGGGAAGGAGTATCCGGGTGTGGGTCCTGATGGGACCGTTTGAGTTTGTGTTTGGCCCAGAGCTGTAGAGCCGGGCTTTGTGAGTGAGTACCTGCCGCACCAGACGGATGATAAATCTGCGGTTCGGACAGGAAAAAATGACAAGCGCCAAAAAACGGCGCGTACGAATGTGAAGGCAGGCGAGACGATGGCAATGATGACCGGCAAATCGACGGCAACGATGGGTGATGATGCACATGCGAACCGTATCCATGGATCTTCTGCTACCGGAAATGACAAGAGCCTGGTCGAGTTGAGCGGCAATGCAGGTGATGAGGTTTTCGAGCGCCTTACGGCAAAGCTGAAAGCCCGCGTCGGCACCGAGATTTATTCCAGCTGGTTCGGTCGTCTGAAGCTCGATGACATCTCTAAGAGCATTGTCCGCCTGTCGGTTCCGACTGCGTTTCTGCGCTCCTGGATCAACAATCACTATTCCGAACTGCTGACCGAGTTGTGGCAGGAAGAAAACCCGCAGATTCTGAAAGTTGAAGTCGTGGTTCGTGGCGTAAGCCGTGTGGTACGCAGCGCCGCTCCCGCTGAAACCTGCGAAGCCGCTGAAGCCAAGCCCGCCGTCGCTCCGCGCGAAAAGATGGTGTTCCCGCTCGGACAGTCCTTCGGCGGTCAGTCGCTGGGTGATAAGCGCGGTTCTGCTGTGGTTGCAGAATCAGCAGCGGCTTCGGGCTCGGTCCTGGGTTCTCCGCTCGACCCGCGCTATACGTTCGACAGCTTCGTCGATGGCGCATCGAATCGCGTAGCGCTTGCTGCGGCCCGCACCATTGCAGAGGCCGGTTCCAGCGCAGTCCGTTTCAATCCGCTGTTCATCCATGCTTCCGTAGGTCTCGGCAAGACGCACCTTCTGCAGGCAATTGCCGCCGCCGCGCTCCAGCGTCAGGAAAAGGCCCGTGTTGTCTATCTGACGGCTGAATATTTCATGTGGCGCTTCGCCACTGCCATCCGCGACAACAATGCGCTGTCCTTCAAGGAGCAGCTGCGCGATATCGACCTTCTCGTCATCGACGACATGCAGTTCCTGCAGGGCAAGTCGATCCAGCACGAGTTCTGCCATCTGCTGAACACGCTGCTCGATAGCGCCAAGCAGGTGGTGGTTGCTGCCGACCGTGCGCCTTCCGAACTGGAATCGCTCGATGTGCGCGTTCGTTCGCGTCTTCAGGGTGGCGTTGCGCTGGAAGTAGCGGCTCCTGACTACGACATGCGGGTCGAGATGCTGCGCCGTCGCCTGGCCGCCGCACAGGCAGAAGATTCGAGCCTCAACATTGGCGAAGAGATTCTCTCTCACGTTGCCCGCACCGTCACCGGATCGGGCCGCGAACTGGAAGGTGCTTTCAACCAGCTTCTGTTCCGCCAGTCTTTCGAGCCGAACATCTCCATCGACCGCGTCGATGAACTGCTTGGTCATCTGACCCGCGTTGGCGAACCGAAGCGTATCCGCATCGAGGAAATCCAGCGCATCGTGGCGCGTCATTACAACGTCTCGAAGCAGGACCTGCTGTCGAACCGCCGCACGCGCACCATCGTCAAGCCGCGTCAGGTGGCAATGTATCTCGCCAAGATGATGACGCCGCGTTCCCTGCCGGAAATCGGTCGCCGCTTCGGCGGACGCGATCACACCACGGTTCTTCATGCCGTGCGCAAGATTGAGGATCTGGTTGGCGCCGACACCAAGCTGGCCCAGGAACTTGAGCTTCTGAAGCGCCTTATCAACGATCAGGCGGCCTGATAGTCATAGCTTCCCCGTTATCAACGGCGGTTATCAACAAAAAGCCCGGGCCCTGTCGCTTTCCGACATGGCGCGGGCTTGCTTTTCTCCTTAAAAATCTGCCACTTTAACGGACCTTCTGGCGCCCCGGCGCCTTATCGACAGGGGCCGCCTGCCTGCCCGTCAGATGCAGTTGCCCTGTCCCAGCGAGCGAGTGCGTTTGAACATGCGTGTTACCCTAGAGCGATCGAACCTTCTCAAATCTCTCAACCACGTCCATCGCGTCGTGGAGCGCCGCAACACGATACCGATTTTGTCGAACGTGCTTTTGCAGGCTGAGGGCGCAAGCCTCGCGCTCAAGGCGACCGACCTTGATCTCGAGGTCAACGAAGCGACAGCCGCCATGGTGGAACAGGCAGGTGCCACGACGGTTCCGGCACATCTTCTCTATGATATTGTCCGCAAGCTGCCGGATGGCGCTGAAGTCATGCTGTCCACCAACCCGGATGGCGGTTCCATGTCGGTTATTTCCGGCAAGTCGTCTTTCCGCCTGCAGTGCCTGCCGCAGTCCGATTTCCCGGAACTGACCGCTGGTGCCTTCACTCATTCCTTCCGGATCGAGGCGCAGGCGCTGAAGCGTCTCATCGACCGCACGCAATTTGCGATTTCGACGGAAGAAACCCGTTATTACCTCAATGGCATTTTCTTCCACGCCATCGAAAGCGACGGCGCCCTGAAGCTGCGTGCTGTCGCGACCGACGGTCACCGTCTGGCGCGCGCCGAGCTGGAAGCGCCGTCCGGCACGGAGGGCATGCCGGGCATCATCATCCCGCGCAAGACGGTTGCCGAATTGCAGAAGCTGGTCGATGTGCCGGATGTGGTCGTTACAGTTGAACTGTCGGACGCCAAGATTCGATTCACTGTTGGATCGGTCGTCCTCACCTCGAAGCTGATCGACGGAACCTTCCCGGATTACCAGCGCGTGATTCCGTCCGGCAATGACAAGAAGCTCACCATCGGACGCCAGGAATTTGCGGCCTCCGTGGATCGTGTCTCGACCATTTCGAGCGAACGTGGCCGCGCGGTAAAACTTTCGATCGCCGATGGCCAACTGACACTCACCGTCAACAATCCTGATTCCGGCAGCGCAACCGATGAGCTCGCGGCGGATTACGATGCTGATCCGCTCGATATCGGATTCAACTCGAAATATCTGCTCGACATTACGAGCCAGCTTTCGGGTTCGGATGCGGTCTTCATGCTCGCCGACGCCGGTTCGCCGACACTGGTGCGTGACACCGGCGATGAAGATGTGTTGTACGTCCTGATGCCGATGCGTGTTTAAAGAACAGAAAAGTGAATACGCCTGAGCCTAATCAAAGCCGCCCGGAACGTGTTTCGATCCGGCGGCTCAAACTTTTGAATTTCCGCAATTATGCGGAACTGTCACTGCCACTTGGCCCCGGCCATGTCGTGCTGACTGGTGAGAATGGCTCCGGCAAGACCAATCTGATCGAAGCGATTTCCTTTCTGTCGCCGGGACGCGGCCTGCGCCGTGCTGCCTATGACGATGTTGCCCGCACCAACTCGTTCGACGGTTTTGCCATTCATGCGGCGCTCGACTGTATGATTTATGGCGAAGCAGAAGTCGGCACCGGAACCGCTGGTGGTGGCGAGGGTGGCCGCAAGGTACGTATCAACGGGATTGCCGCTTCCGGCGACGATATGCTCGACTATGCGCGTATCCTCTGGGTGGTGCCGTCTATGGATGGGCTTTTCACCGGAGGCGCTTCTGATCGCCGGCGGTTTCTCGACCGTATGGTGCTTGCCATCGATACTGCCCACGGCAAGCGCGTGCTCGATTATGAAAAGGCGATGCGCAGTCGCAACCGCTTGCTGAACGATGGCAACAATGACGATCAATGGCTGGATGCGATTGAAAGCCAGATGGCGGAACTGGGCACTGCCATTGCTGCTGCGCGCGCCGAAGCCATGCGCCTGATCGCGGCGATGATCGAACGGCTGCCTGCCGAGGGACCGTTTCCCAAGGCTGATTGTTTTCTGGAGGGGGCGCTGGAGCAGAGAATCAATGTCGAGGCAGCGCTCGATCTTGAAGAGGATTTCCGCCGTACACTGCGCGATGGTCGCGCGCGGGACCGGGCGGCGGGCCGCACGCTCGACGGCCCGCATCGCACCGATCTGATCGTCCAGCATCGCCCCAAGGCCATGCCAGCCGCGCTCTGTTCCACGGGCGAGCAAAAGGCGCTTTTGATCGGTCTCGTGCTTGCCCATGCCCGACTGACGGCAGAGCTTTCCGGTATGGCTCCGATTCTCCTGCTCGATGAAATCGCAGCACATCTCGATACGGGCCGCCGCGCCGCGCTCTTCGGCATCCTTGATGAGCTTGGCGGACAGGCCTTCATGACCGGTACGGATCGCGCGCTTTTCGAAGCGCTCGAAGGGGAAGCGCAGTTCTTCAACGTCTCTGCCGGTCACCTTACAAGACTGTCTGACGCCTGATTCGAGAATCGGTTCCAATTTGGCATCGTGCCGTGAGGCAAAATATCCGCTGACAGCGCCTTGGGAGAGGCATATGTTTGGGGTATGAATGCACCATCCAGACCATTTTCGTCCGAAGAACTTGAACGCTATGCGCGCCATATCGTGCTGCCGGAAATCGGCGGTCCGGGCCAGCAGAAGCTGAAGGCCGCGCGTGTGCTGATCGTCGGCGCAGGCGGGCTTGGCGCGCCTGTGCTCCAATATCTGGCGGCTGCCGGTATCGGCACGCTCGGCATAGTCGATGACGACACTGTTTCGCTATCGAACCTGCAACGGCAGGTCATTCATGATACGGAAAGTGTGGGCCAGCCAAAGGTGGAAAGCGCGCTTGCCACCATTGCCCGCATCAATCCGCATGTGATGGTCGAAGGACACCAGCTTCGCCTTGATGCCGGTAACGTAGAAGCGTTGATCGGCAATTATGACGTTCTGGTGGATGGCTCGGACAATTTCACTACGCGCTATGTTCTGGCCGATGCTGCTGCCAGGGTGGGAAGACCGCTCGTGACGGGTGCCATGGGCCGCTTCGATGGCACGGTCACCGTGCTGATGCCCTATACGACCGGGCCGGATGGCACGCAGAACCCATCTTATCGCGATCTCTTTCCAGAAGCGCCGCCACCTGGAACAGTGCCGACCTGCGCCGAAGCCGGTGTGCTGGGCGTCCTGCCGGGTGTGATCGGCAGCCTGCAGGCGATGGAAGTCATTAAGCTCATCACCGGTATCGGCGAGCCACTGGTTGGTCGTCTGCTGCTCTACAATGCCTTGAATGTCCGCTTCGAAACCATTCGTTATAAGGCGCGCAAACCGAAATGACGGCTCTGCGTGTCGAGGCTATTGGCGAGAATTTCGGGCAGTGGGAAGAACTGCTCGGCATGATCCGCGACAGCTTCGCCTATATGGACGGCGTGATCGATCCGCCCTCATCAGCAGGCTTGCAGACGGCGGAAAATCTGCGGCAGAAGGCACAGGAAGAAACCGGTTTTGCAGCCTTTCTTGATGACAGACTTGTCGGCTGTGTCTTCCTACGGGAAAAGGCCCACGGCTTTTATCTCGGTAAGCTTGCCGTCGCACCCGCCTTTGAGGGAAGAGGCATCGGGCGATTGCTGATACAAAAGGCGGAAGATGTTGCGGTTGCAAAAGGCAAGCCATCGATTGAGTTGCAGGTGCGTATCGAGCTTACGCGCAATCGGGCGGTGTTTGAGAAGCTCGGATATCGCAAGATCGCGGAGACTGCGCATCCGGGCTATAGCCGCCCCACATCCATAACCATGCGCAAGGAGATCACGCGTGGCACTGACATTAACGCATGAAGAACGGTCGATAGCCGCAGGCGATCAGGGGGAGGGCGCTGCGATGGCAATGCGCATCGTGGCCGATACCGCGAGGCTGATGGGTGCGCCGCGTCTGATCCCTGTTGCATCCGCTCATATTGACGGCGCGCTTTATCACGGTGACAGCGGAACGCTTTTTGCTGAAAAACTGGTTGAGGGCGGCGCAAAGGTCAAAGTCCGCTCGACGCTCAATGTCGGCTCTATAGATCTGACGGGCTGTTCGCGTAATCTTTTGCCGGCTCAAGAGGCTGAAATGGCCAGGCGCATGATGCGAGCCTATATCAGGCTCGGCTGCGAACCGACCTGGACCTGTGCGCCCTATCAGGCTGGACACAGGCCAGCAAAGGGCACTGATGTCGCCTGGGGTGAATCCAATGCGGTCGTGTTCTGTAATTCGGTTCTCGGCGCGCGTACCAATCGCTATGGCGACTTTCTCGATATTGCCTGTGCGATTGCTGGCCGCGCGCCGGATTATGGTCTGCATCGCAGCGAAAACCGCCGCGCCACGGTGGTGATCGATATTTCGGCACTCGACCCGGCGTTTCTGTCTTCGGAAGTCGCATGGCCTATTCTCGGCAATCTGTTCGGTCGCAGCGTTGGCACGAATATCGGTGTCGTTGCGGGCAGTCCGATCCATCCCGATGAAGACGATCTCAAGGCTTTCGGCGCGGCATCGGCATCGGTCGGCGCAGTCGGTCTGTTCCATATTGCAGGTGTGACGCCCGAAGCGCCCGATCTTGAAACGGCTTTGCAGCACCAGAAGCCGGAAGGCGTCATCCGCGTCACGCGAGAAATGATCGAGGCGACGCGCAAGCGGCTTTCGACAGTCGAGCAGGTCGATCATATCGATGCGGTTGCCATTGGCAGTCCGCATCTTTCGATAGCCGAATTCGACCGTCTGGAGCGCGCGATAGCGGAACGCAAGCTCGCGGTGCCGCTTTATGCCTGCACGGGCCGTCACGCACTGGTTGAACTGGAGAAAGACGGGCGCAGGCAGGTGCTTGAAAAAGCAGGCGTCGTGATCGTCGCCGACACATGCGTGGTCGTTACACCAATTTTGCCAGCTAAGAATGATGCCGTTCTTATGACAAACTCCGGCAAGTTCGCGCATTATGCACCCGGTAATACCGGTTATGGCGTGCTCTACGGCTCGCTAGAAGAGTGCGTGGAAAGCGCTGTCGCAGGCAGGCCGGTTTTCGGGAGACAGGCGGCATGAGCATCGGGAAAAGTTCCATACTCGTTGCAGGCAAAGGGGCGGATGCCGAGGCGCTGGTTCTTTCTGCGCCGATCAGCTTCTGGGGTGGCGTCGATCCGAAGAGCGGGCGGATTGCTGACGTGCGCCATCCGGAACATGGGCAGAGCATTGCCGGGCGCGTTCTATGCCTGCCTGGGACCATCGGGTCGTCATCGGCTGCGGCCGTTCTTCTGGAGCTGGTCCATAGCGGTCATGCGCCTGCGGCCATTGTCCTGCACGAACCGGATGCGATCCTGCTCCTTGGCCTCATCGTGGCCCGTGAAATGGGGCATGACGTGCCTATCGCCATTGAACTTGATCGCGAGGCGCTAAAGCAGCTCGCCGGCCATCGGGTGACGGTCAGCGAGGACGGAGCAATTGGGATCGCTGCTTAATACTGCGTGTTGCGGTCGACGATGTGTTCCAGCGTCCCGTCCCGCTCGAAGGCTTCGATCTGCCGGATGATCTGCGGCACAAGGGCGGTTGCAGATGAGCTTGCTGCCGCGTGCGGAGTGATCGTCACGCGCGGGTGATCCCAGAGAGGGCTGCTGGTTGGCAACGGTTCCTGAGTGAACACGTCGAGCGAAGCTGCCGAAAGAAGCCCGCGATCGAGCGCGGCCAGAATATCGGCCTCGTTCTGCAGACCGCCGCGTCCGGCATTAATCAGCACCGGCGCGCCGAGCGGCCCGTCGCTCTTCAGTTGCGCGAACATCGACATGGAGAGGATGCCCTTTGTGTCGGGCGTCAGCGGCAGCAGACAGACGAAGATGTCGGCAGTCCTGAGGAATTTCCCAAAGCCGTCCTTGCCGTGATAGGTCTGCACGCCATCGATCTCTTGCAGACGACGGCTCCAGCCGGTGACATTGAAGCCGAGCAACTTCAGCTTTTCAGCCGCATCGCGCCCGAGCACACCGAGGCCCATGATGCCGACCGTGACTTCATGAGCCGCAGGCTGGCGGCGATCCTCATGCCAGACATGATTCTGCTGCTGCTTGCGATAGCGCTGTCCGAGACGGTGATGGTCCAGCACCTGCCAGACGACATATTCCGTCATGCGCATGGTAAGATCGTCGGAGATGATGCGCACCAGCGGCACATCGGGAATCCGGTCATCGCGGAAGACGTGATCGACGCCTGCGCCCAGCGAGAAGATAACCTTCAGATTGGGCAGGTTCTCAAGCGAGCCAGGCTTCTGCTTCCAGACGAGAGCATATTTGATGGAAGGATCGTTTTCCGTGCGATCCGTCACCACCGGGCGGTCCGGCGCATGATCCCGAAACGTCTTCAGCCAGATTTCCGGGTCCCAGTCGGTGATCGCCAGAAGGATATTGCCCTTATCATTGTTTGTCATTGCTTCGTTCCTCCCTCTGTTGCTTCCATGCGGAAGGCTGCCGCCATCAACGCCTTGGTATAGTCGGTCTGCGGGTGGGCGAAGACATCCTTCGCCGCGCCATATTCGACGGCCTTGCCGTTACGCATCACCAGCACGTCATTTGCCAGCGCCCGCACCACTTTCAGGTCGTGGCTTATGAAAAGATAGGCGAGATCATGCTTCTTCTGCAATGCGCGTAACAGATCGACTACCTGTGCCTGCACGCTCATATCGAGCGCGGAGGTCGGTTCGTCCAGCATGACGAATTTCGGGTTCAGCACCATGGCACGTGCAATGGCGACGCGCTGGCGCTGGCCGCCGGAAAATTCGTGCGGATAGCGGAAGCGGGTTTCGGGGTCGAGGTTCACTTCCTGCAGCGCTGCCACGACACGCGCATCGCGATCATCGGCGGAGAGCTTCGGCTCATGCACCAGCAAGCCTTCGGCAATGATATCTGCAATGGTCATGCGCGGAGAAAGCGAGCCGAACGGATCCTGAAACACGATCTGCATCTCGCGGCGCAGCGGGCGCATATCCTTGAAGCTGAACTTGGCAATATCGCGCCCGTTGAACCTGATCTCGCCCCTGGATGAAATCATGCGCGACAATGCGAGGCCAAGCGTCGTCTTGCCGGAACCTGATTCGCCGACGACGCCGAGCGTCTGTCCGGCACGCAGGTTCACGTCGATGCCATCCACTGCTTTCACATGATCGACGGTCTTGCGCATGAACCCCTTCTTGATCGGGAACCAGACGCGGATATCCTTGCCTTCCATCACCGTTTTTGCTGCCGGATCGGCGGCAGGCGGCTCGCCCTTCGGTTCAGCCGCAAGCAGGTGCTTGGTGTAAGGATGCTGCGGGTTTTCAAAAATCTCTTTGGTCGGCCCGGCCTCGACGATCTTGCCCTTGCTCATCACGCAGACCTTGTCGGCGATCTTGCGCACGATACCGAGGTCGTGGGTGATGAAGAGCATCGACATGCCCTGCGCGGCTTTAAGCTCGGCAAGCAGCTTCAAGATCTGCGCCTGCACGGTGACATCGAGCGCCGTGGTCGGCTCGTCGGCAATCAGCAGCTTCGGCTTGTTGGCAAGCGCCATGGCGATCATGACGCGCTGGCGCTGTCCGCCGGAAAGCTGGTGCGGGAAGGCCGACAGGCGCTTTTCCGGTTCGCGAATGCCGACTTCGTTCAGAAGTTCCAGCGTCCGCGCCCGTGCAGCCTGCTCCCCCATGCCTTGGTGCATTTTCAGGATTTCACCGATCTGCCGCTCCACACTGTGCAGCGGATTGAGCGATGTCATCGGCTCCTGAAAGATCATCGTGATGTCATTGCCGCGCACACGGCGCAGTTCCGGCTCCGAGGCCTTCATCAAATCCTTGCCATTGAAAAGAATTTCTCCGGAAGGGTGACTGGCGGATGGATAGGGCAGCAGCTTCAGGACAGACAAGGCCGAGACGGATTTTCCTGATCCCGATTCGCCGACAAGGGCTACCGTTTCACCTTCGGCAATGTCGAAGGATACACGGTCCACGGAAATGCGTTCCTCGCCATTCTGGCGGAACGCGACCGACAGATCGCGGACGGATAGCAGGATTTTGTTCCCTGATTCGATCATAGACCCGCTCATTGGCCCACTCATTGAAATGCCTTTCGCGGATCGAAGGCGTCGCGTGTTGCCTCACCGATGAAGATCAGAAGCGACAGCATCAGCGAGATGACCACGAAGCCGGTAATGCCGAGCCACGGCGCCTGCAGGTTGTTCTTGCCCTGTGCGAGAAGTTCGCCCAGCGAAGCCGAGCCGGGCGGCAGCCCGAAACCGAGGAAGTCGAGCGAGGTCAGCGTGGTGATCGAACCATTCAGGATGAAAGGCAGGAAGGTCAAGGTCGCGACCATGGCATTGGGCAGGAGATGCCGCCACATGATGGTGCCGTTCTTCACGCCGAGCGCTCGCGCCGCATTCACATATTCGAAGTTTCGGGCCCGCAAAAATTCCGCGCGCACGACGCCGACGAAAGCCACCCATGAGAACAGAAGCATGATGCCCAGAAGCACCCAGAAGCCGGGCGGCAATATCGCCGCGATAATCAGCAACAGGTAGAGAACCGGGATCGAGGACCAGATTTCGATGAAGCGCTGGAACAGAAGATCGACCCAGCCGCCGAAATAACCCTGAACTGCACCAGCCGTCACGCCGATAATGGCAGAGAAGAAGGTGAGAATCAGGCCGAACAGCACCGAAATGCGAAAGCCGTAGAGTGCGCGTGCAAAAACGTCGCGCGCCTGATCGTCGGTGCCGAGCAGATTGAAATTGCCAAAGCGGCAATTGGGATCGCTCACGCCCTGCGGATAGCGCTGGCAGCGTTCTTCCGCCGAATAGAGCCAGAACGGCTTCGACGGCGCTGCTTCCGGTATCTCGTTGTTCACGGTGTTGTAGGAATAGCGGATCGGCGGCCAGATGGCCCAGCCATTATTGTTGATCTCGTCCTGTATCACCGGGTCGCGATAATCGGTAACGGCATAAAAGCCGCCGAATTTCTCTTCCGGATAATCGACGAAAACCGGCATCAGCAGCTCGCCCTTGTAGGAAACGAGGATGGGCCGGTCATTTGCGATGAACTCGGAGCAAAGCGCTGCGATGAGCAGGAACAGGAAAATCCACAGCGACCAGTAACCGCGCTTGTTGGCCTTGAAGTTCTGCCAGCGCCGCTTGTTGAGTGGCGACAGAAACGGACGTTTTACCGGCTTTGCGGTTGGGGTGAGGGGGGTGTCGGTCATCACACGTCCCTCCGGTCAAAGTCGATGCGCGGATCGATCCACGTATAGGTGAGATCGGACAAAAGGCCGACCAGAAGGCCGATCAGCGAGAAGATGAAGAGATTGGCGAAGACCACGGGATAATCACGGTTGATGACCGACTGGTAGCCCAGCAGTCCAAGTCCGTCGAGCGAGAAGATGGTTTCGATCAGAAGCGAGCCGGTGAAGAAGGCTGAGATGAAAGCGCCCGGAAAACCGGCGATCACGATCAGCATCGCATTGCGGAAGACGTGACGATAGAGAACCTGATTCTCGGTCAGTCCCTTGGCGCGCGCCGTGGTTACATATTGCTTGCGGATTTCTTCCAGAAACGAATTCTTGGTCAGCAAGGTCGTGGTGGCGAAGGCGGAAAGCACGAGTGCAGTCACCGGCAGCACCATATGCCACAGATAGTCGCCGATCTTGCCCCAGAACGACATTTGCGCGAAATCGGGCGAGGTGAGGCCGCGCAGCGGGAACCAGTCGAAGAACGAGCCGCCCGCAAACAGTACGATCAGCAGGATTGCAAACAGGAAGCTTGGAATGGCGTAGCCGACGATGATGACCGCGCTGGTCCAGGTGTCGAAGCGTGAACCGTCCTTGATTGCCTTGCGAATGCCGAGTGGAATCGAGATCATGTAGGACAGAAAAGTCAGCCAAAGCCCGAGCGAGATCGAAACCGGCATCTTTTCTTTGATGAGGTCGATCACGCTGATATCGCGGAAATAGCTGCGTCCGAAATCGAAGCGCATATAGTTCCACAACATCTGGCCGAAGCGTTCCAGTGGCGGCTTGTCGAAGCCAAACTGCTTTTCCAGATCAGCGATGAATTGCGGGTCCAGCCCCTGCGCGCCGCGATATTTGGAATTGACCGAGCCGCTGTCGACAGCGCTTTGGCCGAAATCGCCACCACCGCCCGAAAGGCGGTCGAGAGCGTCGCCACCCTGGCCGGAAAGCTGCGCAATCACGCGCTCGACTGGACCACCGGGGGCGAACTGAACCACAGCGAAGGAAATAGCCATGATGCCGAGTATCGTCGGGATCATCAGAAGCAGACGGCGGAGAATATAAGCGCCCATCAGTCCGGCCTTCTCTTCGTGTCTGATCCAAAAGCCACCATGCTGGGCTGCAAATGGCAATTTCTGCGCTTCTGGCGCTCGCGTACCTTTAAGTACGCTGCGCTCCGGTTCCCGAAATCACCATTTTCGCCGCAGCCTGCCGTTTTTTGATTCAGACACTTGGGACTTAGCAACAGCTTTTGCCTCTTTTATTCACGATAACGATTTGATCCACCACAGCGTCTCGACGGGAAAGCCGTAATCGGGCTTCGGCTCCTTGAAACCGAACCGGTCCCAATAGGCCGCGAGATGATTCGCTGTCGTCCAATTTGGAATCCAGTCGCGCCGGATACGCAAGTACCGATCAAGCACCCGCATCGTGGCGACGAGTTCTTCGCGCGTCGAAACCTTGCCGATATCCGCAATCAGCGCATCAATCAACGGATCTTCCGTGCCGGGAAGATTATAGCTGCCCGGCACCTTGGCCGATTCGGAGCCGAACATGCCGGCAAGCGATTCCTGTGTCGGTGTCGGGCTGAACTGCAGCGCCATACCCACCATGTCGAACTGGAAATCCTGTATCCGCGACTGATACTGGCTTGCATCGACAAGCTGCAGGCTGGCGTCGATACCGATGGCGCGCAGCTTCTGAACATAAGGATTGTAGACCCGCGTGAAGGTTTCGGAATTGGAGAGTATCTCCAGCGCGAACTTCGATCCGTCCTTGTCGTGGAACTGACCGTTCTTGCGCTCGAAACCGACCGCCTCCAACAGCTTGATAGCCTGCGCAAACTGCGCACGGTCGCGGCCTGTCCCGTCCGATACAGGCATGAGTATAGCTTCGCCGAAGACAGCGTCCGGAAGCTTGCCGCGATAGCGTTCCAGCACTTTCAGCTCATCAGGTGTGGGCAGGCCACTTGCCTGAAAATCCGACCCGTTGAAACTGGATTGCGAGCGGGCATAAACTTTGTAGAAGAGATGCTCGTTAGTCCATTCGAAGTCGAAGCAGAGCGCAATTGCGTCACGCACGCGCGGATCGCGGAACCGCTCGCGGCGCTGGTTCAGCGCCCATGCCTGCATCAGCGGGCGCTTTTCTCGCGAAAAGGTGCGCTTGATGACCTTTCCCTGCTGGATGGCCGGGAAATCATAGGCTGTTGCCCAGTTCTTGGAGACGCTCTCCTCGCGGTAATCGATACTGCCTTTCTTGAAGGCTTCGAATTGCGGCTGGCGGTCACGGAAAAACTCGATGCGAATGCGGTCGAAATGGTTGAACCCCTTCTGCACCGGAAGGTCTTTCGCCCAATAATCCTCGACGCGGTCATATTCGATGAACTGACCGGCGGCGAAGTTGCCGACCTTGTAGGCGCCGGAGCCCAGCACAGGCTCCATGGTCGTGGCTTCGAAATCGCGATCCTTGAACCAGCTCTCCGACAGGATCGGCACTGTCACGGCATCGAGGATGGCGTTCGGTCCGCGCCCTTCGACGAAGCGCATACGCACTTCTCGTCTGCCGGTTGCCTCCACCTTTTCCATTCCAGCCAGCGACTGGCGCAGCGTTGGATGGCCTTTCTGCTTGATGGTTGTATAGGTGAACAGCACGTCTTTCGCCTCGATCGGCGAGCCGTCGTGAAAACGCGCTTCCTTGCGAAGCTTGAAAGTGCAACTGCGGCGGTCTTTCGAAAGCGTCGCACTTTCCGCGATCAGGCCGTATACGGAATCCGGCTCATCCAGCGCCGAAGCCATCAGCGTATCGAAGGTCAGCTCCATGCGCGGCGGCGCATCACCCTTGAACGTGAAGGTATTGAGCGTGTTGAACGTGTCGGTATTCTGGTTCCAGACCCAGCTCGACGGCGCGAAATTGAACGTGCCGCCCTTCGGTGCTTCGGGACTGGCATAGTCGAAATGCGGAAAATCGGGACCGTATTTCAGGTCACCGAAAGCGGAAAGCCCGTGCAGCACCTCGCCTGTGGGGATGTCTGCAAAGGCCTTTGGCGGCAGGAAGGCCGCAACGGCTGCACTTCCCGAAAGCCCCAGAAAATAGCGGCGGTTCATGCGAAGAATCGTCATTCTCGCCCGGCCCTCACTCGCTACCGGTTTTGAGCTTGGCTTCCTTCGCGGGGTCTATCCACCAGGAGAAAGGGTCGATGCCACTATAGTCCGGCTGCTTTTCAGGCATTCCAAATTTATTCCAATAGGCCACTTTGATCTTGTCATCATACCATTGCGGGATGACGTAATAGCTCCACAAAAGCGCCCGGTCGAGCGCGTGGGTCGAGGCGACAAGCTCGTCCCGATCCTTGGCATAGATGACGCGGTCGATCAGCTTGTCGATGGCCGGGTTCTTGATACCGGCATAGTTGCGACTGCCTTTGAAATCGGCAGCTTTGGAGCCCCACATGTCACGCTGCTCATTGCCGGGTGAGGCGGTTTGCGCGATGATTGAGGTGATGACATCATAGTCGAAATCGTTGACACGTGCCTGATATTGCGCCGCGTCAACGATACGCACAGTCGCATTGATGCCGATCTTGCGCAGGCTTGCGGCAAATGGATTGTAAATGCGCTCGTCCGTCGGGTCCTTGCCGAGAAATTCGATGGTGAACGGATTGCCCTTGGCATCGACGAGCTTATTGCCCTGCAATGTCCAGCCCGCTTCCGAGAAGAGCTTCAGCGAAGTGCGCAGGTTTTCGCGGGTGGCCTGCGGCGTGTCATAGACCGGCAGCTTGAATTCCTTGGTCAGTGCATCGGCGGGGAGTGCGTCCTTCACCGTTTCCAGGATGGCCTGTTCCGCCGGTGTCGGCGGGCCGCTCAGTTCCAGTTCATTGCCTGCGAAATAGCTGTTGATGCGCTTGTACTGGTTGAAGAACAGCAGGCGGTTCATCGATTCGAAGTCGAAGGCGTAGGTTAGCGCCTGACGCACTTTGGGGTCTTTGAACTTGTCGCGGCGCGTGTTCAGGAAATAGCCCTGCATACGTCCGACGGCGTGATAGGGGAACGAAGCCTTTACGACATCGCCGCGCTGCACGGCTGGGAAATTATACTGTTCAGCCCAGCGCTGGGCGCGATTCTCGTTCCGGTAGTCGTACTGTCCGCCTTTCTTGAAGGCTTCCCAGGTCGCATCCTCGTTGAAATAATATTCGTAGCGCAGGCGGTCGAAGTTGTTGCGCCCGACATTGACGCCCAGATCCTTGCCCCAATAGTCGTCGACGCGCGCCCAGGTGATGGAGCGTCCTGGCGTCATGCTGTCGATCTTGTAGGCCGCAGAGCCGAGCGGGATTTCAAGCGTCGGACGGGTAATATCGCGCTGCCTGCCCTGCGCATCCTTGCCTTCCCACCAATGCTTGGGCAGAACGGCAAGCTGCCCCAGAATCTGCGGCAGTTCGCGGTTGCCCTTCTGGCTGAAGGTGAATTTCACCTCATGTTCGCCAGTCTTTTCCGCTTTCTCCACGTCGCCATAATATTTGTTGTACATCGGCGACTGCTTCTTCAGCACATCGAACGACCAGATCACGTCATCGACGGTGATCGGCTGCCCGTCATGCCATTTCGCTTTGGGATTGAGCTTGAATTTCACCCAGGAGAAATCGTCGGGATATTGCAGGGCTTCGGCGATGAGCGGGTATTGGGTCGATCCCTGATCGACCGAATCCGTCATCAGCGTGTCGTAGAGCATCCCGCCGCCGAAGTCGGACAGGCCAGCGGCAGCAACACCCTGCACCACGAACGGATTGAGGCTGTCGAAGGTACCGACGGCGACCATGTTCAGCGTACCGCCTTTCGGCGCATCGGGGTTCACATAGTCATAATGTTTGAAATCGGCTGGATATTTGGGCTCGCCGAGCAGGCTGGAGGAATATCGCCACTGGGGTTCCGCGTCATTTGCGCGCCCCATTGAAACCGTGCTCGCAAGCATGGCCACCGCGAACGCACCCGCCCAAAAAGCTCTCATCCAGCCTCTCCGTTCCTGTTTCGGATATATTGGGATGAAGTCTTATGGGTTTTTGCGGAGGAAGAAAGGCATGCGGGCAAGAAATTTGTTGCAGGCAAGAAAAAAGCCCGGCGAACCGGGCTTTGATCGTCATTCCGTCTTGTCGGCTTAATTCGCCGGTGCCGGTTCTGCTGGCTTCTGTTCGCCGCCTGCCGGTGCGCTTGACGGTGCGCCTTCCGCGGGCTTTTCGCCTTCGGCTGGCTTTGCATCACCGCCAGCAGCAGGTGCTGCATCAGCGGTTGGCAGCGGAGCCGGATTGTCGGACAGCGTGCGCAGATAAGCGATCAGATCGGCGCGCTCATTGTCCTTCTTGTCACCAGCAAAGCCCATGGCGGTGCCTTTGATGAAGCCCTTCGGCGAGGTCAGGAACTTGTTGAGATGTTCAAAATCCCACTTGTTGCCGCCAGCGCCGAATTCCTTCATGGCAGCCGAATAGCCGAAACCTTCAACGGAGGCAGCCGGACGGTTCACGACATCCCACAGATGCGGACCGACCTTGTTGGCGCCACCCTTTTCACCGGTATGGCATGCAGCGCAACGCTTGAAGACGGTTTCACCGCGTGCCGGATCGGCAGACTGCAGCAACGTCGCAATGGAAACTTCTTCCTTGGCCGGTGCAGCGCCCCCTTCACCGGTCGAGGCTTCCGCCGCTTCGATGATAAAGCCCGGCTTTTCAGGCGCAGGCGAGTGAAACAGCGAATCGGACAGGATGCCTGTCGTCATGACAACGAAAACCGTTGCCAGAAAAGCCATGATAAACTTGTTAGTCCGGGTTGAATTCATCGCCGGTCAGCGCTCCCTCTACCAAAACGCTCTCCCCGAGAACGCTCTCCTAGCCGGCATGCAAGCCTTTAATAAAGGTCGCAATTCTCTCCCCGGCATCGGGCGGAAACTAGGTCTTTTACCAGGGCGATGCAACACCTATAAGGGTGACTGGACCCGTGACTTTTTGACACTTTTGATGCATTTCCAGTGCTGGCAAAGCGCGTTACAAGACGTCCGCGACCTATCGATCTCAAGAGGCGATGATGCTTCAGACATTAAAGACACTCACTCTTATCCCTGCGCGCATGGCATCCACGCGGCTGCCCAACAAGCCGCTCGCCGATATTTGCGGCAAGCCGATGATCGTCCATGTGGCCGATCGTGCAGCGGCTGCAAAGCTGGGCCGGACCGTGGTTGCAACCGACAGCGACGAGATTTTTGCAATCGTCACCGCGCATGGCCATGAAGCCATCATGACGCGCGAGGATCATGAATCCGGCTCCGACCGCATTTATGAAGCGCTGTTGAAAGTCGATCCGGCGGGAGAAATCGACGCCGTGGTCAATGTTCAGGGCGATCTGCCGACCATCGATCCCGATATCATCCGCCGCGCACTCCTCCCGCTCGAAGACGGACCTGCCGACATTGCGACGCTTGGCGTCGAAATCGAGGAAGAATCGGAAAAGACCAATCCAGGTGTGGTGAAGATCGTCGGTTCCCCGCTTGCCGGTAACAGCCGCCTGCGTGCGCTTTATTTCACCCGCGCAACCGCGCCCTATGGCGAAGGCCCGCTCTATCACCATATAGGCCTTTACGCCTATCGCCGCTCAGCGCTGGAACGCTTTGTGAAGCTTGGCCCATCTCCTCTGGAGAAGCGTGAAAAACTCGAACAATTGCGGGCTCTCGAAGCCGGAATGCGCATCGATGTGGAGCTTGTGAAGACGGTGCCTCTCGGCGTCGACACGCAAGCCGATCTTGACCGCGCGCGTCTTCTTGTAGCACAGGGTATCTAACGGCCACCGATGAGTGGCATTTAAGAAAGCATGGTACGATGAAAACCAACAGGATTTCCTTTCAGGGTGAAGCGGGCGCAAATTCCGATACGGCGTGCCGCAACATGTTTCCCGATATGGAGCCTTTGCCGTGCCCGACTTTTGAGGATGCCTTCAACGCGGTTGAAACCGGCGCTGCCGATCTCGCCATGATCCCCATCGAGAACACGCTGGCCGGTCGCGTCGCCGATATTCACTATCTGCTGCCGCTCGCCGACATGCACATCATTGGCGAATATTTCCTGCCGATCCATTTCCAGCTGATGGTGCTTCCGGGCGTCAAGCGCGAGGAAATCAAGACGGTGCACAGCCATGTCCATGCGCTCGGCCAGTGCCGGAACGTCATTCGCCAGAACGGCTGGAAGGGCGTCATCGCGGGCGATACGGCGGGAGCCGCCCGTCTCGTCGCCGATATGAAGGATCGCTCCATGGCGGCATTGGCGCCAAGCCTTGCTGCCGAGCTCTACGGTCTCGATATTCTGGAAGAAAATGTCGAGGATGCGGAAGACAATGTGACCCGCTTCGTGGTTCTGTCCAAGAGCAAGCAGTGGGCGCCGCGTCCCGAAAATGGCGAGCGCATTGTGACGACTTTTGTCTTTCGCGTGCGCAACGTCCCGGCTGCGCTCTACAAGGCGCTGGGCGGTTTTGCCACCAATGGCATCAACATGACGAAGCTCGAAAGCTATCAGATCGGCGGGCGTTTCATCGCCACGCAGTTCTATGCTGATGTCGAAGGACATCCGGAGGACCACAATCTCCAGCTCGCGCTGGAAGAACTGCGCTTCTTCACCAAGGAAGTGCGCATTCTCGGCGTCTATCAGGGCAGCGATATTCGCGGCACGCAGTTGCTCGCTGCGGAGTAATTTAGAGAATATCGGGCGGAATCAGTTTTCCGCCCAGGCCTTTATCAAATGGGTTGCAATGGCGCCGGATGGCGGCACCCGCAACCCATTTTCATGTGTGCCTTCCAGCATTGTCCGCACCTCGGCCTTCGAGAACCATCGACCGTCTTCCAGCTCCGAGCGGTCGATAGTGAAGTCGTCGCTCAAAACCTCGGCATGACAGCCGATCATCAGCGAGTAGGGAAACGGCCAGGGCTGGCTCGCATGATAGGCAACGCGACCGATGGAGAGCCCCATTTCCTCCACACTTTCACGGCGCACGGCGGCCTCGATTGTTTCGCCGTGCTCGATAAATCCTGCAAGGCAGGAATAGGAGCCGGGCGCGAAATGGGGCCCGCGTGCCAGAATGCATTTTTCGCCGCGTAACGGCAGCATGATCGCCACCGGATCGGTTCGCGGGAAATGTTCCGCACCGCAGTTGGGGCATTGCCGCTTGGCACCGCCAGCGCGCATATCGGTTTTTGTGCCACAACGCCCGCAGAAACGGTAATTGGCATGCCATGCGGTCAGCGCTGCGGCCTGCGCCAGCGCGCCGAGCAGGTCGGCGGATACCAGCCCTTCCGTATAGATGCTGCGATAATCCTGCAGGCGGAAAGGTGCTGCCATCGTCTCGGGGTCGAGCGGTGTTGTCAAAGCGACAAGCGGCACGCCGTCCTGAAGACCGAGAAAAATCGGTTCGTGAAGATCAGGCGCAAAGTTCTTCGCCTCGCCAAGTGCAAACAAGGCCCTCGGGGCTTTTTCATCGGCATAGTCGAGAAGCAGCCTGTTGCTGCCAAGCAGCATGATTCGCGTTTCGGGTAGTTCCAGCGCCGTGAAGGCAGAATCATCCCGTCGCTTTTCGGATTGGCGGTCGATCCTGTTGCCGGAAAATCCGACAGATCGGCTCGGTTCGATTTCCGGCAGGTCATAGAGACGGAAAGTCATATCTATCTCGGAATTGTTGGGGGGATGAAAGCGCATCCCGAAAAGTGTGAAACGGTTTTCGGAAAAGATGCGCGTGAAAGCAAATTAAAGCGCCGCGCGAATGTCGGCGATCAACTGCTGTGCGTCTTTTTCGTCATAGGTTTCGCGGGTTCCGAAACCCCAGACAGGGCCAGGCCAGCCCGCGTCGCCTTCGTTGCGGGCGATAACATGCAGATGTAGCTGCCGAACAATATTGCCGAGCGCACCCGTATTGATCTTCTCACAGCCCGTCACGGTCTTGAGCGCCTGCGCAACGATGCCGGTCTCGAAGGTCAGCATGGTCTGGTCGAGCGGCGTCATATCGTGAATTTCAGTGAGATCAGGACGGCGCGGCACCAGGATCAGCCATGGCCAGCGCCGGTCGTTCATCAACCGAAGCTCGCACAGGCCGAGCTTGGCGACAGAAAAAGTGTCGGCATGAAGCCGTTTATCGAGTTCGAATTGTTCCATAGGCCGACATTTACCAGCTTTTTTCGTCCAGTGCTTGCTTTTTGCGTGGCGCCCTCCTTGCTTTTTGCTTCACAATTGACGATATGCAGCGTGGGAGGTTGGTGGTGGACGAGCCACTCGCCAACCGGGTCAGGTCCGGAAGGAAGCAGCCCTAACGAGCCACGGCACGGGTCATCGTGCCAGCCTCCCACCCTTTCTCACGATGCCGACGACTGTTGATGGGTTGCCTCTTTGGTTGACGCCGCTCATGCGTCCGGTCCAAACTGGCGACTGAGAAAAAAGCGGAACAGGAAGAACGGAAGGGTCGCTATGGACACAAAATCCGCCGATGGCGCCTATCGCGTTCTCGCCCGCAAATATCGCCCCCAGAATTTCAACGACCTTATCGGCCAGGAGCCGATGGTTCGTACGCTCAAGAACGCGTTCGAGACGGGCCGCATCGCGCAGGCCTGGATGCTTACCGGCGTTCGCGGGGTCGGCAAGACGACCACGGCGCGCATTCTGGCGCGCGCTCTCAATTACAAGACAGATACGATCGACCAGCCGACTATCGATCTTTCCGTGCAGGGCGAAAACTGCCAGGCGATCATGGAAGGCCGTCATGTCGATGTGATCGAGATGGACGCCGCCTCGCATACGGGCATCGATGACATCCGCGAGATCATCGAGCAGGTGCGCTACCGCCCGGTTTCTGCGCGTTATAAAGTCTATATCATCGACGAAGTGCACATGCTCTCCAATCAGGCTTTCAACGGCCTGTTGAAGACGCTGGAAGAGCCGCCACCGCACGTCAAATTCATTTTTGCCACCACCGAAATCCGAAAAGTTCCGATCACGGTCCTGTCACGTTGCCAGCGCTTCGACCTGCGCCGCATCGAATCGGGCACGCTGGCGCAGCATCTGCGCCGCATCGCGGAAGCGGAACAGATCGCGGTGGATGACACGTCGCTCGCCATGATCGCACGCGCAGGCGAAGGCTCGGCACGCGATTCGCTGTCGATTTTCGATCAGGCCATCGCGCATGGCGCAGGCACCGTTACGGCGGAAGCCGTGCGCTCCATGCTGGGCCTTGCGGACCGTGCCCGTATCATCGACCTCTTCGAGATGCTGATGCGCGGCGATGTGGCCGGCGCACTGACGGAATTTCGCGCGCAATATGATGTCGGTGCCGACCCGTCGGTTGTTCTGACCGATCTTGCCGATTTCAACCATCTGGTGACACGCCTGCGTTTCACGCCGGATGTGGCAGAAGATGCGTCCCTGTCGGAAGACGAGCGCGTGCGCGGTCGTGAATTCGCGCAGAAACTTTCCGTCCGTGTGCTGTCGCGCACCTGGCAGATGTTGCTCAAGGGCATTGCGGAAGTCGATACGGCGACGAGGCCGGTTCAGGCCGCAGAAATGCTTTTGATCCGGCTTGCCCATGCAGCCGATCTGCCGACGCTGGATGAAGCGATCCGTGGTCTCGACAATGGCTCCGTTTCGGCGCCGCGTCCGCAGCTGGGCAATCCGCGGCCGAATGGCGGCGGTAGTCAGCCTGAAGCGCGTTTTGCCACCGATACGGTTGGATCGTCTTCGATGGGCCCCGTCTCCGGTGGACCGGCAACGGCCATGCGTATCGTGGAAACACCACCGCAGCCGGTTCAGCCGTCTGCCGCGCCGCAGCCAATCGTCGAGAATACGCCGCAGCCTTCGGTGCCGGTCAACAGCCTGCACGATGTCGTCGCACTCGCCGACAAGCACCGTGACATGCAGTTCAAGATTCTGGTCAAGAGCTGTGTGCGCCTTGCATCCATTGCACCCGGACGGCTGGAAATCGGCCTGACCGACGACGCGCCAAAATCTTTGCCGAGCGACATTTCGCAGCGCCTCCTGAACTGGACCGGCATTCGCTGGGTGGTGACCGTCGCGCGTGATGTGGCGGGGCAGACCATTTCGGAGGCGGAAACGGAACGTCGCGACAATCTGGTGACCGACGCCCGTGCTGATCCCGATGTCGCCGCTATTCTCGCGGCCTTTCCGGGCGCAAAGATCACCGACGTGCGCATTGCCGTGCCGGAACAGAATGACGACGAGGACATTGACCTCGATGCCGTGGCGGAAATCCCCGGCGCACCGTCTGAAGACGACTGATTTACGGAATGATGGAGTGAACCCATGCGTGACATGATGGGCATGATGAAGCAGGCGAAGGAATTGCAGGCCAAGATGAAGGCCATGCAGGACGAGATCGCCACCATGGAAGCCTCGGCGTCATCGGGCGGCGGGCTGGTGACGATCACGCTTTCCGGCAAGGGCACCCTGTCGGCGCTGAAGATCGACCCGTCGCTGATGAAGGAAGAAGAGGTTGAAATCCTCGAGGACCTGATCATCGCGGCGCATAACGACGCCAAGGCCAAGCTTGAAGCGGCTATGGCCGAGAAGACGCAGTCGCTCACCGCCGGTCTGCCGATCCCTCCGGGGTTCAAACTGCCGTTCTAAGGCAGTAGGGGAATAAGGGAATAGGGGAGTATGTTTGGTCGGCTGACTGCCGCCATGCCGTATATCCCCTGATTCCCGTTCCCTACTCCCTTATTTCCCTATTCCCTTACTCCCTTAAGCAAATGTCCAAACGAATAGCCGGTCCTGAAATCGAACGTCTCATCCAGCTTCTGGCCCGCGTGCCGGGGCTTGGACCGCGTTCGGCCCGTCGTGCGGCTCTGCACCTCATCAAGAAGAAGGAAGCGCTTCTGGTGCCGCTTGGCGGCGCTATGCAGGAGGCTGCCGAAAAGGTGCGCATCTGTTCGTGCTGCGGCAATGTCGATACGTCCGATCCGTGCACGATCTGCACCGATGGGCGGCGCGATCCCACCACCCTCATCGTGGTGGAGGATGTTTCCGATCTTTGGGCATTGGAACGGGCAGGCACGATGAATGTGCGCTATCATGTTCTTGGCGGTCGCCTGTCGCCGCTCGACGGCATCGGCCCGGACGATCTCAACATCAAAGGTCTGGTGGAACGGGTTGCCACCGGGGAGATCAAGGAAGTGATTCTCGCGGTCAACGCCACCGTTGAAGGCCAGACCACGGCGCATTACATTACCGACCAGTTATCCAGCTTCGATGTGCGTGTCACGCGGCTCGCCCACGGTGTTCCGGTCGGCGGTGAACTCGATTATCTGGATGAAGGCACGCTTGCTGCCGCCTTGCGGGCACGAACCACGCTTTAGATTTGATGGAGAAACACATGGCTGCAAGCCGTTGGAAGCATGCTTTGAAAACTGCTCTGGGTCTTGCCGTCATTGTTGCCATTTCTCCCGCCATCGCCGCGCCGTCGAAGGCCCAGATTGAAAGCCAGTATCGCAACTGGCTGGAAAAGGACCTTTGGCCGGAAGCGAAGGCGGCAGGTGTATCCCGCGCCGTGTTCGATCAGGCTTTTGCCGGTGTCTCGATCAACTGGAAGCTGCCGGACCTTGTCATTCCCGGCGAGAAGCCCACGACTCCGAAAGAGCAGAAACAGGCGGAATTCGGAGCGCCCGGCAAATATTTCAATGCCAAGACGATGGGTGCAGTCACAAGCGGCGGCAAGGCGCGCTATGGCCAATATGCCGATCTCCTGAAACGCATCGAACAGAAATACGGTGTTCCGGGGCCGATCCTGCTTGCCGTATGGGGCCGCGAATCCGGCTTCGGCACGGTGAAGATTCCCTACAATGCCTATGAAGTTCTTGGCACTAAGGCTTTTATGGCTACCCGCAAGGACATGTTCCGGAAGGAACTGATTGCTGCGCTCGAAATCGCTTCCAAGGGCTATATCGACGAAGCTGCTATGAAAAGCTCATGGGCGGGCGCGCTCGGCCAGCCGCAATTCATGCCGACTTCCTATCTGAAGCACGCGGTCGATTTCGACGGTGACGGCAAGCGCGACATCTGGAATTCTGTGCCGGATACGCTTGCTTCCATCGCCAATTATCTGAAACTTCATGACTGGCAGAAGGGGCGCGACTGGGGCTTTGAAGTAAACGTTCCGCAGAACGTCTCCTGTTCGCTGGAAGGGCCGGATCAGGGCAAGACGATTGCCGAATGGGCGAAGCTCGGCATTACGCGGGCGAATGGCAAGCCATTTCCGGCCAATGAAATGAAGGGCGAGGGCTTCCTGCTCATGCCTGCCGGCCGCTATGGCCCGGCTTTTGTCGTGAGCCCGAATTTCTACGTGCTCAAGGATTATAATATGAGCGATCTCTATGCGCTCTTCATCGGCCATGTCGGCGACCGTATCGCTTATGGTGCAGGCGATTTCAGTCGCGCATGGGGCGACGTCGGCTCCATGTATCGTTCCGATATCGGCGCAATGCAGAAACGCATGCAGGCGCTGGGCTATGATGTCGGCAAACCTGATGGCTTGCCCGGCTTCAAGACCCGTCGCTCCATCGGCCTGTGGCAGGCGAAGAACGGCATGGCGTCAACCTGTTTTCCGCAGCCGGAATTGTTGCGTCAGATTCGCTGATCCGCGCCGCTTAACAAACTGGCGAAAGCCTGTAGCGCTTTTGTCCTGTAGCGGTCATTGTGCTGCAGCATGAGAAACTGGCGTTGCGGGAGCGCAAAGTCCGCCTTCATGAGCGTTCCGGCGGCCAGATGCGGAGCGGCGACAAGTTCCGATATGGCCGTCACATAGTCACCAGAGCGCACAGCCGAACAGATTGCCTCGTTCGAGGGTAGTTCAAGCGCCACATGCAGCCGCGCCGGATTATAGCCTGAAGCGCGCATGGCATCCTCGAAAACGCTGCGCGTTCCCGATCCCTGCTCGCGCAAGATCCATTTTCCCTCGAAAAGCCGGTCCCAGGTGAGCTTGCCTCCCGTGCCCCAGTCATGATCGGGGCGCGCCACCAGAATAAGCTGGTCGCTTGCAACCTTGCTGATCGATAGGGACGGCGCTTGTACAGCGCCTTCCACCAGACCGATATCGGCAACACCTTCCTCTGTCGCCTCGGTAACGCTTTCGGTGTTTCCAAGCGTCAGCCGCATATCGATCAGCGGATAAGCGGCGTGAAACCGTGCCAGAAAGGACGGCAGCCAATAGCTGGCGATGGTCTGGCTGGCATGAATGGCGAGAATGCCCCGTTTGCCGCCACCAAGTTCCGACAGCATTCGCTCGGCAGAACGCGCGCGCGAGAGTGTGGCGCGCGCCTCGTCCAGAAACATACGTCCATCACCGGTTAGTTCGATCCGCCGCCCGATACGATTGAAGAGCGTGGCCCCGTAGCGATCTTCCATCGTGCGGATAGCCGAACTGACCGCAGAAGGCGTCAGATGCAGGGCTTCCGAGGCTCGCGTAAGGTGCTCACGCTCGGCGACTTCAATGAAAATTCGTAGCTGTTCCAGTGTCATAGCATCTATCGTTCGATTTTATCGAATGAAATATGCCATATAATGAAATGGATTGAACAGGGAAAATCAGGCATTGGATGAGAAAATAATTCTCATACGAGCATTTCCAGCAAAAGTGCGAAGCGGTTTTGCGTAGGACAATGCGAAAGAAACCAGCATTTCCAGCAAAAGTGCGAAGCGGTTTTGCGCAGGACAATGCGAAAAAGCTAACAATCAGATTTGAAATGCCGAAAATGACCTACTCCAAAATCCAGAACATCCTCCCAGGACTTGGCTTGAGCGTTGCCGTCGCAATTGCGGCGATTGGACTTGAAAGAGTCGAGGAACATTATGCAGGGCGCGCCTGGCTCGAAGCGCTGGTGATTGCCATTCTCCTTGGCACGGTCGTGCGGACGTTCCTGCGTCCCGGCAAGCAGTTCAACAAGGGCATCGGCTTTTCCGCCAAGCTTCTTCTGGAAATTGCAGTGGTGCTGCTCGGTGCATCGATCAGCGCCAGTGCTGTGGTGGCTGCGGGGTCGGGGCTCATCTTCGGCATTGCGGGTGTGGTGGTGATTGCTATCACGCTCAGCTACGGGATCGGACGCCTGTTGAAGCTGCCGCATCGCATGGCGGTTCTGGTGGCCTGCGGTAACTCCATTTGCGGCAATTCCGCCATCGCTGCCACCGCGCCGGTTATCGGTGCGGGAAGCGAGGACGTGGCGGCTTCCATTGCCTTCACTGCTATTCTCGGCGTGGTCGTCGTGCTGCTTCTGCCGTTGCTGGTGCCGCTTCTGGGGCTTTCGCACACGCAATATGGCGTGCTGGCGGGCCTGACCGTCTATGCGGTGCCACAGGTTCTGGCTGCCACTGCTCCGGTCGCGACGATCAGTGTCCAGCTTGGCACGCTGGTAAAGCTCGTGCGCGTGCTGATGCTCGGACCGGTCATTCTCGCGCTGGCGCTTCTTGCCGGAAACAAGGACGCAAACGCCAAGCCTGGCTTCTTCCAGCTCGTGCCATGGTTCATCCTCGGCTTCCTTGGCATGATGGCGCTGCATTCGCTGCACCTGATACCGGAATCGATCCTGCCCGGCATTCAATATGCCTCGACCATTCTTACCATCATTTCGATGGCAGCCCTTGGCCTTGGCGTCGATATCCGCTCGGTGGCGTCAGCAGGCGGTCGCGTCACGCTGACTGCGATACTTTCGCTCTTGGCTCTGGGCACCATCAGCCTTGGCCTGATCCATATGCTCAGCGTCGCATAGCTCGATCGGACAATCAAAAGGCTTTAGTGAAATGTGTGAAAGGCCGGGATGGTGACATCCCGGCCTTTCTTCTGCGAGCATTGCGCTTCGATTTGCGTTGGCGCCGTTCTCTATGACGTGGTGCTGCAAGATCGTTTACTCGCCAATGTGCGTGTCCCCATTCAATAAAGAAAAAGCCCGCCGAGAGGCGGGCTTTTCCATGTTCAGTCGAAGAGGGAAAGATTAGTTCTTTTCCTGCTTCTTCAGAGCGGCACCGAGGATGTCGCCGAGCGAAGCGCCGGAGTCGGACGAACCGTACTGAGCGACAGCTTCCTTTTCTTCGGCGATTTCGAGCGCCTTGATCGAGACCTGCAGCTTGCGGGTCTTCTTGTCGAAAGCGATGACGCGAGCGTCAACCTTCTGACCGACCGTGAAGCGTTCCGGACGCTGTTCGTCGCGGTCACGCGACAGATCCGAGCGCTTGATGAAGCTGTCGAGGTCGTGATCGACCAGACGAACTTCAAGGCCGCCATCGGTTACTGCGGTGACTTCAACTGTTACAACGGCGTTCTTGCGCAGATCGCCGGAAGCTGCTGCTTCACCGACCTTGTCGCCGGAAAGCTGCTTGATGCCGAGCGAGATGCGTTCCTTCTCGATGTCAACGTCGAGAACGACAGCCTTAACGACTTCACCCTTGTTGTACTCTTCGATGACCTGTTCGCCCGGACGGTTCCAGTCGAGGTCGGAGAGGTGAACCATGCCGTCAACGTCGCCGTCGAGGCCAATGAACAGGCCGAATTCGGTCTTGTTCTTGACTTCGCCTTCAACAACGGTACCGACAGGGTACTTCTGGGCAAAGGTCGTCCACGGATTGTCGAGGGTCTGCTTGAGGCCGAGCGAGATACGGCGCTTGACCGGATCAACTTCGAGCACAACGACTTCGACTTCCTGCGTGGTGGACAGAATCTTGCCCGGATGGACATTCTTCTTGGTCCACGACATTTCGGAAACGTGGATGAGGCCTTCGATGCCCGGCTCGATTTCCACGAATGCACCGTAGTCGGTGATGTTCGTGACGGTGCCGGTGATCTTTTTGCCGATCGGGTACTTCGCGCCGATACCATCCCAAGGATCGCTCTCGAGCTGCTTCATGCCGAGCGAGATACGATGGGTTTCCTGGTTGATGCGGATGATCTGCACCTTGACCGTCTGGCCGATGGTGAGGATTTCCGACGGATGGTTGACGCGGCGCCATGCCATGTCGGTCACGTGCAGGAGACCGTCGATGCCGCCGAGGTCAACGAACGCACCGTAATCGGTGATGTTCTTGACGACGCCTTCAACGACCTGACCTTCTTCAAGGTTCTGGACGATTTCCGAACGCTGTTCCGCACGGCTTTCTTCAAGAACGGTACGACGCGAGACAACGATGTTGCCGCGACGCTTGTCCATCTTGAGGATTTCGAACGGTTGCGGGACGTGCATGAGCGGGGTGACGTCGCGGATCGGACGGATGTCGACCTGCGAACGCGGCAGGAAGGCAACAGCGCCGTCGAGGTCGACGGTGAAACCGCCCTTGACCTGATTGAAGATGACGCCATCGACGCGCTCGCCATTGGCGAACTTCTGCTCGAGCTTGACCCAGCTTTCTTCACGGCGTGCTTTTTCGCGCGACAGGACAGCTTCGCCCAGAGCGTTTTCGATGCGCTCGACGTAAACTTCCACTTCGTCGCCCGGCTTCAGCGTGCCGTCTTTGCCCTTTGCGCCGAATTCCTTCAGCGGCACGCGGCCTTCGACCTTCAGACCGGCGTCGATGATCGCCATGTCCTTTTCAATGGCTACGATGCGGCCCTTGACGACATAACCTTCAGCGAGGTCGTTCGTTGCAAAGGATTCCGCCAGCAGCGACTCGAAGTCTGCGAGGGATGGATTGAATTCTGACATGAATACTCCTGGTGCATCCGGAAAATTCATCGGATGCGGCGCCGGGGGTTAGTGTTGCGTTATGCCCGACCTCGGCCCCGTCTTTGCAGACAACCGGCGCATGGAACGCGAAGTCAGGCTTTTCAGTATGAGTGCAGCCTATATAGGTCCGAACTCAGGATAATCCAGCTTTTCGAGGCACAATGAGATCCGAAAAGCTTAAAAACTTGTCGGTTTCATCCCCGATGCTGCGCCAAAGCGTGATCAATCAGCTTTTTTGCGGCTAGAAATGCCGCTTCTATACTCATTTCGCTCGTATCTAGCAAGTGCGCGTCTTCAGCAGGTTTGAGCGGAGAATCGATGCGGTTCGTGTCGCGTTCGTCGCGCTTCCTGAGGTCAGCCAGGATTTCCGCGAAATCCGCCTTCTCGCCGCGCGCCACGATCTCCTCATAGCGACGCTCGGCGCGTACTTCCGGCGAGGCGGTGACGAACAGCTTTATGGCCGCATCGGGACAGACGACAGTGCCGATATCGCGCCCGTCAAGGACGCTTGAGGGCAGGGCGTTGGCGAAGTTGCGTTGCGCTTCGACGAGCGCGCGCCGGACCTTCGGCATGACCGCAACCTTCGACGCAGCCTCACCGATTGCATGAGCGGAAAGCACCGCCTTGTCCATCTCGCGCAGATCGAGGTTCAGCGCGACGTCAGCCGCCACCGCCTCATCGTCGAGCGGCAGCCCCTTGTCGATCAGCGCCTTGGCGACGGCGCGATAGGTCAGCCCCGTATCCAGATGCGGCATGCCGTAATGAATGGCAATGCGCCGGGCAAGGGTTCCCTTGCCCGAGGCAGCCGGTCCGTCGATAGCGACGATGAACGGCGTCATCGCGCGTCGCTCTGTTCGATCTTGGCGCCCAGTCCCGGCATCATATCCATGAATTCGGGGAAGGACGTGGCGATCATGGTGCTGTCGTCAACCGTCACCGGCTTTTCCGATGCAAGGCCCATGACGAGGAAGCTCATCGCGATACGGTGATCGAGATGGGTTGCGACCGTACCGCCACCCAGTCCCCTGCCGTCGGGGCGACCGCGGACCGTCAGCGACATCTCGCCTTCGGTGCAATCGACGCCATTGGCTTCAAGGCCGCGCGCAACGGCTGCCAGACGATCCGATTCCTTGACGCGCAGCTCGTCCAGACCGTCCATCACGGTTTCGCCTTCCGCGAAGGCGGCGGCAATCGCCAGAACCGGATATTCGTCGATCATCGACGGGGCGCGTTCCGGCGGAACGACGACGCCCTTGAGCTTCGATGCCTTCACGCGAAGATCAGCGACATCCTCGCCGCCAGCAAGACGGGCATTGAGCACTTCTATATTGGCGCCCATTTCCTGCAGCGTCAGGATCAGGCCGGTACGGGTCGGGTTCATCAGCACGTTGTGGATGGTAACATCCGAACCTTCGACCAGAAGCGCGGCAACAAGCGGGAAGGCCGTCGAGGACGGATCACCCGGCACGTCGATGGTCTGGCCGATAAGCTTGCCCTGGCCGGTGATGCGAATGTGGCGCACGCCATCCTTGTCGGTTTCAACCGAAAGATCGGCGCCAAAGCCCTGCAACATCTTTTCCGTATGGTCGCGGGTCATGACCGGCTCGATGACGGTGGTGACGCCCGGCGTGTTGAGACCGGCGAGCAGCACGGCGGACTTTACCTGCGCGGATGCCATCGGTACGCGGTAGGTGATCGGATTGGCCGTCCTGGGGCCGATCAGCGTCAGCGGCATGCGGTCGCCGTCGGCAGCTTCCACCTGAACGCCCATTTCGCGCAACGGGTTTAGCACGCGGCCCATCGGGCGCTTGGAAAGCGAGGCGTCGCCGATAAAGGAGGTTTTCATGTCATAGGTGCCGACAAGGCCCATGGTGAGGCGCGCACCGGTTCCGGCATTGCCGAAATCAAGCGCTGCTTCGGGCTGCAACAGGCAACCGTTGCCGACGCCATTGATGATCCAGACATCGCCATCCTTGCGGATTTTCGCGCCCATGGCCTGCATGGCGCGACCGGTATTGATGACGTCTTCGCCTTCCAGAAGGCCGGTGATGCGGGTTTCACCCGATGCAAGACCGCCAAACATGAAGGAGCGATGCGAGATGGATTTGTCACCCGGAATGCGGATTTCGCCCGTGAGTGCCTCCGAGCGGCGGGCGGTTGCTGGTTTCGGGGATGCAGAATGGGACATGGATTGTTCACAGTCACATTTTTGGCGCGGACACGCGCCGGGATTGAGAGATAAGCGGGGCTTCCCTAGCATAGTAATATTGTGCGGTCATCCGTGAATACGCGGCGCGGACGACACCCATAATCAGGAGGGAGAGCCAAGAGTCTGCGCATCCCTTTGCGTTTCGCTTTGACAAACGCGCCAAATTGCGTTTATGCACCGGACAACAATATAAACGTGCTCAAGACTTGCCCCTTGCTATATGGCCCCATGAACAGCATGGTGAAGGGCTATATGCTTCAAGGCAGGCATTCCGGCGCGATTTTATGAATTTGTGTCCCCGTGTGAATTAACGAGGCTAGACGTGGCAAAAGCTGAACTTGGTACCAAGCGTATCGACCCGGAAACGGGCAAGAAATTTTACGATCTCAATCGCGACCCGATCGTTTCGCCTTACACTGGCATTTCCTATCCGCGCTCCTATTTCGACTCCACGCTTGAAAGCCGCGTTGTCGAAGAGGAAACCGAAGAGGAAGAACTGGATACCGCGCTCGAAAAGCCGGAATTCGTCTCGCTCGAGGATGCCGACGACGAAACCAAGGGCAGCGGCGACGATCTGCCGGATATGGACGACGACGATGTCGACCTCGGCGACGACGATGACGACACCTTCCTCGAAGAAGAGGAAGACGAGGACGACGACATGTCGGGCATTCTCGGCGGTGGCGTCGGCGGCGAAGACGAAGAAGGCTGATCTGTTACACAGATCAAGACCTGATGCTTTTACGAGGCGACCTTCGGGTCGCCTCGTTGCGTTTTGAGCGCATCCCGGATGGGGGCGTCGGCGTGATCTGTGAATTATTTTTGGCAGATGTGAAAAGAGTTGCGATTTAGCTCTTGATCTTCTGGCGAACGCCATTTAATAAGCCGCCACACCGGGCAGCAAGTCCTGCCTGATGTGCCTCGAAAGAGGTCTGATGGGGCCATAGCTCAGCTGGGAGAGCGCCTGCATGGCATGCAGGAGGTCAGCGGTTCGATCCCGCTTGGCTCCACCAAATTTCCCTTACCATAAAGCCTGAACATACAGCAAATCGGTCGGCGCAATAGCTGTCGTTGGACAAAGCCTGTTTGCGCGCTATGTCGCTTTCCATGACAGAAATGATCTTGGCGACATTCGACTGGGTTCCCAAAATGCCACGCGGCTTCGTCCGCGATCTTCGCGTGCGCTGGGCGCTGGAAGAAGCCAGGCTGCCCTATCGTGTCGAAGGCGTTCCGTTCAAGAATCGCGGGCCGGAACATTTCACTCATCAGCCTTTCGGGCAGGTGCCATGGCTGATCGATGGCGATATGTCGGTCTTTGAAAGCGGCGCCATCCTGCTTCATATCGCGGAGAAGAGCGACATGCTGTTGCCGCCTGATCCGAGGGCGCGAAACGAAGTCATACAGTGGCTCTTTGCAGCACTGAATTCGGTAGAAATGGCTGCCTTGCCGCTCGCCCTTTATAAATTCACCGGTGATGAAGAGCAGACACCGGGGCGCCAGCTCATGGACAGTTTTCTGGCCGGTCGGCTTGGCCATATGGAACAGGCGCTGTCAGGCCGCGAATGGCTGACTGAGCAATTTTCGGTTGCCGATATTCTGATGGCCGACGTGTTGCGCCTGGTCGATCATTTTAACGGTCTGGCGCAGCATCCGGCCTGCCGGGCCTATGTCGAACGTGCCATGGCGCGGCCTGCATTCCAGAAAGCCTATGCCGACCAGATGGAACATTTCGCTGCGGCGGACTGATATTCCGGCGAAATTCTCACGTCATGGTGAATTTCACGCCCAAGTTGCGCTCGACAACTCCCCAGAAATTGGTAAACAGGATGTCGGCGAAGTAATTTATCAGTGCTATTTTGAATGAACAGACTGCCACATTTCGATGGATTACGGTTTTTATTATGTATGGGAATCGCCGTTTTCCATTTTTCTTTCCGCATTTCGGTGCAGAATGAGACACTGAATGATTTTATATTAACTTTTGCTTATTTTACTGATGTCTTCTTTATTGTCTCTGGGCTGTTTCTGGCAAGACGACGAAATTATCTCTGGAGCTGGCCCCGCTACGTGGCTTTTGTCGGAAGGCGGCTGGCGCGGATTTATCCGCTGCATGTGGTGGCTTTCTCGTGCTTTGTGCTTCTCTCCGTCCTGACGACAGCGGGAATCCTGCATCCCTCGGGCAACCCCAGCACAAGCTGGCGCGATGGGCTCACTCAGTTGCTGCTGATCCACAATTGGGGTCTGGGACACACGTCGTCCTACAACTATGTCAGTTGGTCGCTGAGTGCCCTTTTCGCGATGTATCTGGCTTTTCCGCTGTTCGATATGTTGTGCCGTCGTTTCGGGAGCTGGGTTCTGGTCGGCGTAATCGTGGCCATTATCGGCGGTGAATATCTGGCGCAAAAGCTCGGTGTGTTGTCACTCACCCGCATTCAATTGTCTGCTGTGGGTGTGTTCCGGACCTTACCGTCCTTTCTCTTCGGCATGTGGCTTGCAAGGCGAACACATCCTGCGATGCCAGCAGCGGCAATCAAGATATTGCTGGCCGTTTGCCTGATCGTCTTTGTGTTCTATCATCCGGGAAACGGGCCGGGTGAACCCAATACGCTCGAAGGTCCCTGGCGGCTGGCATTCCTCTATGCGGGTATCTATGTGCTCTATCTTGCGTCCAGTCAGGGCATTTATACGCCGCTACAGTGGCATGGACTGACAAAACTCTCCCGTTACAGTTTCGGTATTTTCATTCTTCATCCGCTGGTGGGGATGATGTTTTTCAGAATGACCCCGGAGCGATGGGAGGAGACAACAGCAGGCGCGGTCATGCTGCTTGCCGGAGCTGTTCTTGCAAGCCTAATGACCGCTATCGCCGCATATCACCTGTTCGAAAATCCCGTTCAACGCTGGCTGGTGCAGAGAATCGACGCCTGGGTCGGTAGGTTCGAAGGCCCAGGTGAATTTTCTGAGGCTGCGAGAGACAGCCTGCCCGTCTCCCGATAGGCAGGTATCCTCACCGGCTCGATCAGGCGGTGCGCGTCGTGCCGCTATCCTGACGCATCAGATAGAGCGATGCGCCGACGATCAGGACAGCTCCCGGCCAGAAATTGATGCTTGGCGTGGCAGCAAACACGATCCAGCCGAAAATCACGTTGATCGGCAGCCTCAGATCGTCGAACGGCTGCAGGTAGACAGCATCCGCCACCGCATAGGCTGCCGTCTGGAAATATTGTGCCAGAGCCGTGAAAGCGCCGATGATGACCAATATGGACCAGATTTCGATGGTCGGTGCGGTGATTGCGGACATGCCCAAGCCGGACGCCAGCCAAAGGGCGGCGTTGATGGGCGTGAGAAGCACCAGCATATAGGCCGAAATGCTGGCAGGCTTTTCGAAACGGGTCAGATATTTGGTCATCACCGAATATCCCGCCCAAAGTGCCGCGGCGAGGACGGGCAGCAGTGAATAGACCGTATAGGAATCCGACCAGGGTGCGATGATGATCAAGGCTCCGACAAATCCGGTGAATGTGGTCATCAGGCGTGTTGGCGTGACCTTTTCCCGCAGAAACAGTCGCGCGCACAGGATGACGAAGAAGGGTGAGGTCATGGACAGGGCGACCACCTGCCAGATTGGCACATGGGTCAGAGCGTAAATCCAGACCTGTACGCCAGCGGCAGCCAGCGCGACGCGAATGACGTGAAGACCGAAATGGCTGGTGCGTAAGGCTCTCGCGCCATCGCGAACGAGCAGGGGCAAGGTCAACACCAGCGCGATCACATATTGCCAGAAGGCGATGATGACGGATGGAATGCCGGTACGCGTTCCGGCCCATTGGGTGGCGACATTGACGGCAGCATAGGCCGAACAGGCCGCAACCATCAGTGCTGCTCCGCGCACGGTGGGTTTCAAAGTTGGGGTAGAGGCAAGTTGGCTCAACGGTTTCTTCCCTTTTTTAAGCCTGTTACCTCAGGGTACGGGAAGAAAAACTGCAGGACGAAGACGGCAAGCCGCCCAGCCGAGCATGATTCCAACCTCGTTCTCTCTCATCCGGACTATGACCGTCGGCTTCGGATTTGCACCGAATCTGCTGACCCTGTCACGTTTGCCGTGTCAGGCGCTCGCGGGCTTCGGGTGTTTCACCCGTTACCGCCGGTGGGGAGTTTCACCCCGCCCTGAGAACTGGATATTTCTTTTGCATCGAAAGGCATCAGGATGCTTCCGGCGCGGGCTGTAGTTAGGTTACGCTTTCCCATAAAGCAAGATGCACAGCAGGTTCAGCCTGTTTGTCCGGCAATCACAATTGGAGCATTTCCAGCAAAAGTGCGAAGCGGTTTTGCGTGGGAAAATGCGACGAAGCAAATATTCGAGCAGTTCCAGTGGCTCCGTTTGGGCCGAACCGCTCGAGGTGCGGGCGATAGGGTTCCTTTGATGGGCCATCCATGGGAAAAGCATGGACGTATCGGAAACTCTCTTTTAGAAACTCGTGACGGAGTTGATCGGGAGAGGGCTGGCTCCGCATGGTTCTGGGAGGAATGATGAGCACCAACGCAGTCCCCACGCAGTTTTCGCATGACCATCCGCTGTGGCAACCGGACGCTGGGCGCATCGCCGCCAGCAATCTGGAACAATTCCGCATTCGCGCAGAACAGCGCACGGATCTGAGCCTGCCGGACTACACTGCGCTGCATCGCTGGTCTGTCGAGGATCGCGGCGGGTTCTGGCAGCTTGTGTGGGATTTCTGCGAGGTTATCGGCGAGCGTGGCAGCACGGCCCTTGTCGATAAAGGCCATATGCGTGACGCAAAATTCTTCCCCGAGGCACGGCTCAATTTCGCCGAGAACCTGCTGCGCCATGAGGGGGGCGAGGAAGCCATCATCTTTCGCGGTGAGGACAAGGTCGAACGCCGCCTGACATGGGATGATCTTCACGCGCTGGTCTCGAAACTGCAGCAGTTCATGCTGGCGGAGGGGGTTCAGCCGGGCGACCGCGTGGCGGGGATGATGCCCAATATGCCGGAGGCTGTGGCCCTGATGCTGGCTGCTTCGTCCATCGGCGCGGTCTGGTCTTCCTGCTCGCCGGATTTCGGTGTGCAAGGCGTGCTGGATCGGTTCGGCCAGATCGAACCGAAGCTTTTCTTCGCCTGCGATGGCTACTGGTATAATGGCAAGCGCATCGAGGTTGCCGACAAGGTTGCTGAAGTGACGGCAAAACTGCCGGGGCTGAAGCGCTCCGTCATCGTGACTTATCTCGGCGAAGCGGAAGCCGTCGCCGCCAAGGCGGAAAAGGGCATGTCGCTCGACGCGGCTCTGGAGCCATTCAAGGCCAGGGACGTGGAATTCACGCGGCTCCCCTTCGATCATCCGCTTTATATCCTGTTTTCCTCCGGCACGACGGGCATACCGAAATGCATCGTGCACCGGGCTGGCGGCGTGCTGCTTCAGCACCTGAAGGAACACCGTCTTCATGCGGATATTCGCGACGGCGACCGTTTCTTCTATTTCACCACCTGCGGCTGGATGATGTGGAACTGGCTGGCTTCCGGCATCGCCTCCGGCGCCACGCTTCTGCTCTATGACGGTTCGCCGTTCTATCCCGATGGCAATGTGCTGTTCGATTATGCCGCCGCCGAGGGCATGACCTATTTCGGCACTTCGGCGAAATTCATCGACGCCGTTTTGAAAGCCGGTCTGAAGCCCGGCGAAACGCATGATCTGTCGGCATTGCGCACCGTCTCCTCGACCGGCTCGCCGCTATCGCCGGAAGGCTTTGCCTTCGTCTATGAGGCGGTCAAGGGGGACGTGCATCTCGCATCCATTTCCGGCGGTACGGATATCGTGTCCTGCTTTGTGCTGGGCGTTCCGACCGAACCGGTGTGGCTGGGCGAAATTCAGGGTGCCGGCCTTGGCATGGCCGTCGATGTCTGGAACGACGATGGCAAGCCGGTGCGCCGCGAAAAAGGCGAGCTGGTCTGCACCAGGGCATTCCCCTGCATGCCGCTGCAATTCTGGAACGATCCGGAAGGCGCGAAATATCAGGCCGCCTATTTCGAGCGTTTCGACAATATCTGGTGCCATGGCGATTTTGCCGAATGGACCGAGCATGACGGCATCGTCATCCATGGTCGTTCGGATGCGACGCTCAATCCCGGCGGCGTGCGTATCGGTACGGCGGAGATTTACAATCAGGTCGAACAGATGCCGGAAATCGCCGAGGCGCTCTGCATCGGGCAGGACTGGGACAAGGATGTGCGGGTGGTGCTGTTCGTGCGGCTCGCCGAAGGTGTGACGCTGGACGACGACCTCAAGGCGCGCATCAAGACCAAGATTCGCACCGGCGCCACGCCACGTCACGTTCCGGCAAAGATCGTTGCGGTTGCTGATATTCCGCGCACCAAGTCGGGAAAGATCGTGGAGCTTGCCGTGCGTGATATCGTGCACGGGCGCGACGTGAAGAACCGCGAAGCGCTTGCCAACCCGGAAGCGCTGGAGCTTTATCGGGATATTGTAGAGCTTCAAGGGGATTGATTTGGTTGCCGGATAACGAGCGCAACAAAATTTCGTTATCCGGTAATAAATAGCCACAGAACGCCACGCAAAGCCATTGCCTATTTGAAATTCACGGGACACTCTGGCCTGAACATAGCCCATCGCGAAAGTGGTGGTTGCCGGGCAGAACTTGTGGAGGACGAGTATGTTTGCATCGGGCATGAATTTCGGTCTTGGCGAGGAGATCGAAGCCCTTCGCGATACGGTGCGCCGTTTTGCGGAAAGCCGCATTGCGCCGCTGGCCACTGAAACCGATCGCAACAATGCATTTCCCATGCATCTTTGGCGTGAACTGGGTGAGCTTGGCGTACTCGGCATTACGGCGCCCGAAGAATACGGCGGTGCGGGCATGGGCTATCTCGCCCATTGCATCGCGATGGAAGAAATTAGCCGCGCTTCCGCTTCTATCGGTCTCAGCTATGGCGCGCATTCCAATCTCTGCGTCAATCAGATCAAGCGGAACGGTTCTCCTGAACAGCGCGCAAAATATCTGCCTAAGCTCATTTCCGGCGAGCATGTCGGCGCGCTCGCCATGTCCGAGCCGGGCGCGGGTTCCGACGTCGTTTCGATGAAGCTTCATGCTGAAAAGCGTGGGCAGACCTATGTGCTCAATGGCAACAAGATGTGGATCACCAACGGCCCGGATGCCGATGTGCTGGTGGTTTATGCCAAGACCGATCCGTCGGCAGGTCCGCGCGGAATCAGCGCCTTCATCGTTGAAAAAGGTTTCACGGGATTTTCGACCGCGCAGAAGCTCGACAAGCTCGGCATGCGCGGTTCCAATACCTGCGAACTGGTGTTCGAGGATTGCGAAGTGCCTGCCGAAAACCTGCTCGGGGCAGAAGGCAAGGGCGTCAATGTGCTGATGTCGGGTCTCGACTATGAACGCGTGGTGCTGGCTGGCGGCCCGCTCGGCATCATGGCGGCCTGTCTCGATGTCGTGGTGCCCTATGTGCATGAGCGCAAGCAGTTCGATCAGCCGATTGGCGAGTTCCAGTTGATGCAGGGCAAGCTTGCCGACATGTATGTGATCTTCAACGCCTCGCGCGCCTATACCTATGCGGTGGCGGCGGCCTGCGACCGGGGCGAGACGTCGCGCAAGGATGCGGCGGGCTGCATTCTCTATACGGCGGAAAACGCCACGCAGATGGCCTTGCAGGCGATCCAGTCTCTCGGCGGCAATGGCTATATCAATGATTATCCAACCGGGCGCCTGCTGCGCGACGCCAAGCTTTACGAAATCGGTGCAGGCACATCGGAAATCCGGCGTATGCTGATCGGACGGGAACTCTTTCAGGAGACCCGTTGATGGCGGTTCTGAAATCTGAAATCTCCACACGCAGCGCCAGTTTCGAGGCCAACCGCAAGGCGATGCTGGCGGCAATCGATATCGTGGCCGAGGCTTCGAGGATTGCCATTGATGGAGGCGGCGAGAAAGCACGCGAGCGCCATGTTTCGCGCGGAAAACTGCTCCCGCGCGAGCGCGTGGCGCAGTTGCTCGATCCGGGTTCGCCCTTTCTGGAAGTGGGGCTGACGGCGGCGCATGGCATGTATGGCGGCGCGGCTCCCTCGGGCGGGATCATCACCGGCATCGGGCGTGTATCGGGCCGGGACTGCATGATCGTCTGCAACGATGCGACGGTGAAGGGCGGCACCTATTATCCGGTAACCGTGAAAAAGCATCTGCGTGCACAGGAGATCGCGGGCGAGAATCGCTTGCCCTGCATTTATCTGGTTGATTCCGGCGGGGCCAATCTTCCTAATCAGGACGAGGTTTTCCCGGATCGCGACCATTTCGGGCGCATCTTTTATAATCAGGCGCAAATGTCGGCAGCGGGTATTCCGCAGCTCGCCGTGGTCATGGGGTCATGCACCGCAGGCGGCGCTTATGTGCCTGCCATGAGCGACGAGACGGTGATCGTGCGCAATCAGGGCACGATCTTTCTGGCCGGTCCGCCGTTGGTGAAGGCCGCAACCGGCGAAGTGGTGACAGCGGAAGATCTCGGTGGCGGCGATGTGCATACAAGGCTGTCCGGCGTGGCCGATCATCTGGCCAATGACGACGCCCATGCCTTGCAGATTGCGCGCGCCATCGCGGCCAATCTCAACAGCGAAAAACGCTCCTTCATTCCGAAGGGCGACGGTGCTGCTCCGCTTTACGACCCGGAAGAACTGCTCGGCGTGGTTTCCGCCGATACGCGCATTCCCTATGATGTGCGCGAAGTGATCGCGCGGCTGGTCGACGGCTCGGACTTCGATGAGTTCAAGGCGCGCTATGGCACCACGCTGGTTTGCGGCTTTGCCAGTATCTACGGCATGCCTGTCGGGATTATCGCCAATAATGGTGTGCTGTTTTCCGAAGCGGCCACCAAGGGCGCGCATTTCATCGAGCTTTGCTGCCAGCGCAATATTCCGCTGATTTTCCTGCAAAATATCACCGGCTTCATGGTTGGGCGCAAATATGAGGCCGAGGGCATTGCTAAGCATGGCGCCAAGCTGGTGACAGCTGTGGCAACGGCCAATGTGCCGAAAATCACCATGCTGATCGGCGCATCCTATGGTGCGGGCAATTACGGCATGGCGGGGCGGGCCTATTCGCCGCGCTTCCTGTGGACCTGGCCGAACAGCCGCATTGCGGTGATGGGCGGCGAACAGGCGGCGGGCGTACTGGCAACCGTCAAGCGCGACGGGATCGAACGCACCGGCGGAACGTGGTCGGCGGAAGAGGAAGCGGAGTTCAAGCGCCCGACGCTAGACATGTTCGAGCGCCAGAGCCACCCGCTTTATGCCTCGGCGCGGCTTTGGGATGACGGCATTGTCGATCCGCGCAAGAGCCGCGAAGTGCTCGGCCTGTCGCTTTCCGCCACGCTGAATGCACCCATCGAGCCGACACGCTTCGGCTTGTTTAGAATGTGAGGCAATCAGATGTTCAAAAAGATACTGATTGCCAATCGCGGAGAAATTGCCTGCCGGGTCATTCGCACGGCGTGCAAGCTTGGCATTGCCACCGTCGCGATCTATTCCGATGCCGACGCCCAAGCGCTGCATGTGGAGATGGCCGACGAGGCGGTTCGTGTCGGCCCTGCCATTTCTGCGCAAAGCTATCTGAATGTCGGTGCGATCATAGAGGCTGCGAAGGAAACCGGCGCAGAGGCTATCCATCCGGGCTATGGGTTTCTCTCCGAAAATGCACGTTTCGTGGACGCGGTTGAAGCCGCCGGGCTTGTCTTCATCGGCCCATCGGCCAAAGCCATTCGCGCCATGGGGCTGAAGGATGCCGCCAAGGCGCTGATGGAAAAGGCTGGCGTGCCTGTCGTTCCGGGTTATCACGGCGATAATCAGGATGGAGCCTTCCTCAAAAGCGAGGCGGACCGTATTGGTTATCCCGTGCTGATCAAGGCACGCGCAGGTGGCGGCGGCAAGGGCATGCGCCGCGTCGATCAGGCGGCGGATTTCGCAGCAGCACTGGACAGCGCGCGCCGCGAGGCAGAAGCCTCATTTGGCGACAGCGCTGTGCTGGTGGAAAAGTACATGACCAAGCCGCGCCATATCGAGGTGCAGGTCTTTGGCGATGATCACGGCAATGCGGTGCATCTCTTCGAGCGCGATTGCTCACTGCAACGTCGCCACCAGAAGGTGATCGAGGAAGCGCCAGCACCCGGCATGACGCCGGATATGCGCACGGCCATGGGCGAGGCTGCAGTGAAGGCCGCCTTGGCCATTGGCTATTCCGGCGCAGGCACGGTGGAGTTCATCGCCGATGTTTCGGAAGGGCTGCGGCCTGACCGGTTCTTCTTCATGGAAATGAACACACGCTTGCAGGTGGAGCACCCGGTGACGGAGGCGATCACCGGCCTCGATCTGGTCGAGTGGCAATTGCGCGTGGCCTCGGGCGAAGTCTTGCCGAAGCGACAGGACGAACTTGCCATCCATGGCTGGGCCTTCGAGGCGCGGCTTTATGCCGAAGACCCGGCGCGTGATTTTCTGCCTGCAACTGGCAAGCTTGCACTTTTCGCCCCACCGGAACAGGCGCGTACCGATTCCGGTGTGCGAACCGGTGACACGATCACGCCGTTCTACGATCCGATGATCGCCAAGATCATCGCCCATGGCGCAACGCGCGATGAGGCACTGAACCGGCTTGATGCGGCACTAAACAAGACCCGGATTGCGGGCCTCGTCACCAATCGCCAGTTTCTGTCGGCGCTTTGCAACCTCGAAGCTTTCCGTACCGGTGATGTCGATACCGGCCTGATCGCACGCGAGACGGCGACACTGTTCGCCGATAAGCAGCCTTCGGATATCGCATTTGCGCTCGCCGCGCTTGGTGCGCTCGATCTCCTGGATGCGCCACAAAACAGAGCCCCACAAAACGGAGCCCCACAAGGCGACCCATGGTCGAGCCTGCACGGGTTCCGGCTTTGGGGCGAGGCATCGCGCTCGGTTCTGATCGATCATCACGACGAACGCCGCACGGTCAGCTTCACGACGAGGGACGACGGGCATTTCGGCTTTGCTCTCGGCACCATCGAAATTCGTGAGCATAAGAACGGGCTGGTTCGCTTTGCTGTCGATGGCCGCGTGTCTGAGGCGTCCGTGATGCACATCGGGCATGATGTGACGGTGCAAGTCGACGGTCGCGACACCATATTTCATCATGTGCTGTCTGCCGGAGCGGAAGACGACGCCGCCACCGAAAGCCGCATTTTGGCGCCAATGCCGGGACTGGTACGGCTTGTATCCGCCGTGGAGGGCGCTAGCGTTGCCAAAGGCGATCTGCTGGTGACGATGGAAGCGATGAAGATGGAACTGTCACTGACCGCGCCGCGCGACGGCAAGGTTGCGACGGTGACGGTCGCAGCGGGCGATCAGATCAATGAAGGCGCGCTGCTTGTCGAATTGGAGGAAGACCATGGCTGACCATGTCGAAATCGTTGAAATGGCAGCACGTGACGGGCTGCAAAACGAGAAGCGCTTTGTGCCGACGGCCGACAAGATCGCGCTGATCGACCGCCTGTCCGATTGCGGCTATGCCCGCATCGAGGCGACGAGTTTCGTCAGCCCGAAATGGGTGCCGCAACTGGCCGATGCGGCAGAGGTGATGGCCGGCATTCGTCGCGCCGATAGCGTGCGCTATTCGGTGCTCGTGCCGAATATGAAGGGCTATGAGGCGGCGGCAGCCGCCAATGCGGACGAGGTCGCGGTCTTCATTTCCGCTTCGGAGGGTTTTTCGAAAGCCAATATCAACTGCACGATCTCTGAGAGCATTGAGCGCCTGTCGCCGGTTATCGGTGCGGCGATCAATGACGGGTTGGCTATACGCGGCTATGTCAGCTGCGTTGTCGAATGTCCCTATGACGGACCGACCGCGCCGCAGGCCGTGGCCGAAGTCACCGAGCAACTGTTCTCGCTCGGTTGCCATGAGGTGAGCCTTGGCGACACGATTGGGCGCGGTACGCCGGACAAGGTTGCGGCCATGCTGGATGCAGTACTGGCGATTGCGCCCGCACATAGTCTGGCGGGCCATTATCACGACACGGGAGGCCGCGCCCTCGACAATATCCGCGTCAGTCTGGAAAAGGGCCTGCGGGTTTTCGATGCTTCGGTCGGCGGCCTGGGCGGCTGCCCGTTTGCGCCTGGTGCCAAGGGCAATGTCGATACGGTTTCCGTCGTCGAAATGCTGCATGAAATGGGTTTTGAAACCGGGCTCGATCTGGACAAGCTGCGGTCAGCGGCATTGTTCGCGCAGGCACTGCGGCAGGATAAAGCTGCATGAGCGACTTTGAGACCATCGATGTTGCGATTGATGCACGTGGCGTTGCAACGCTGACGCTGAACCGGCCGGAGCAGCACAATGTGCTGTCCGGCCTGATGATCGATGAACTGACCACCGCGACGCTGCATCTCGCCGATAATGCGGCGGTCAGGATTGTCGTTCTGACCGGCGCGGGTAAAAGCTTTTGCGCGGGCGGCGATCTGGGCTGGATGCAGGCGCAGATGAATGCCAGTCGCGCGCAGCGGATTGAAGAAGCGCGCAAGCTTGCCCTGATGTTGAAGGCGCTCCGCGATCTGCCAAAGCCGCTGATCGGGCGCGTCAATGGTCAGGCCTATGGCGGTGGTATCGGTCTCATCAGTGTCTGCGATGCGGCGATCAGCGTTTCCGGCGCGCGCTTCGGGCTGACGGAAACAAAGCTCGGCCTGATACCGGCCACCATCAGCCCCTATGTGGTGGCGCGCATCGGGCAGGCGAATGCGCTGCGCACATTCACCTCGGCGCGGCTTTTTGATGCCGAGGAAGCACGGCGGATCGGGCTGGTCCATGACGTGGTCGAGGTGGAACGTCTCGATGCGGCAGTGGAGGCTGAGATCAAACCCTATTTTTCCACCGCGCCCGCCGCAGTCGCCGCTTCCAAGCGGTTGGTTCACGCGCTGGGCGCGCCGATAGACGAGGCGGTGATCGACATGACGCTCACCCGCCTTGCCGATACATGGGAAACACCGGAGGCCGCGGAAGGGATCGCGGCCTTTTTTGCGAAGAAATCACCGTCATGGAAGGGAGGAGACTAAGACTTTGGGAGGAGCCGATTTTCGTTGTAGTTGCGGGTACTTGGCGCTTGCAATCGAAAGCCGGAAATGCATTCTTATTACATCATGAAAGCGCGCTCCCGGTCTGGAGCATGATTCCGAAAGAGCTGATGCTGTTTCGGATAATATTATGGCTCTGGCCTCTTTGAGGCGGCGGTGTGGTGTGCTTTTGGATTGACCCTTTGAGATCATGTGATGAACAAAAGGGAGGGCCCGGCAATTCGGTAGCGCAGATGCGTTGAGATTTGACCGGCAAGGGTTGTCTCGGGGCCGTCGGAGGACGCTGCCCCACCAAAGGAGAAAAAGAATGAACCTGAAACTTCTGTCCAGCGTGGCTTTCGCAGCTACACTCGGCTTTGCCAGCACCGCTTATGCAGACATCACCATTGGCGTGGTTGCACCGCTGACGGGGCCTGTCGCCGCTTTCGGTGACCAGGTGAAGAAGGGTGCGGAAACCGCCGTTGAAGTCATCAACAAGGCTGGCGGCATCAAGGGCGAGAAAGTCGTTCTGAAGTTTGCCGACGATGCCGGTGAACCGAAGCAGGGCGTTTCCGCCGCCAACCAGATCGTCGGTGACGGCATCAAGTTCGTCGTCGGCCCGGTCACGACCGGCGTTGCCATCCCTGTTTCCGACGTGTTCTCGGAAAACGGCGTTCTGATGGTCACTCCGACCGCCACCGGCCCGGATCTGACCGCTCGCAATCTGGAAAACGTGTTCCGCACCTGCGGCCGCGACGACCAGCAGGCTGAAGTCATGGCCGACTATGTCCTGAAGAACTTCAAGGACAAGAAGGTTGCCGTGATCCACGACAAGGGTGCCTATGGCAAGGGTCTGGCCGACGCTTTCAAGGCGGCGATCAACAAGGGCGGCATCACCGAAGTCCATTATGATTCGGTCACGCCGGGCGACAAGGATTTCAGCGCGCTCGTCACCAAGCTCAAGTCGGCTGGCACTGACGTCGTCTATTTCGGCGGCTACCATGCCGAAGGCGGCCTCCTCTCGCGTCAGCTTCATGATGCTGGCATGCAGGCACTGGTACTGGGCGGCGAAGGCCTGTCCAACACCGAATATTGGGCAATCGGCGGCACCAATGCACAGGGCACGCTCTTCACCAATGCCAAGGACGCCACCAAGAACCCGGCTTCCAAGGATGCTATCGAAGCGCTGAAGGCCAAGGGCATCCCGGCTGAAGCTTTCACCATGAACGCTTATGCTGCTGTGGAAGTCATCAAGGCTGGTATCGAGAGCGCCGGTTCGGCTGACGATTCCGCTGCGGTTGCCAAGGCGTTGCATGAAGGCAAGCCGATCGAAACCGCTATCGGCACGCTGACCTATGGCGCAAACGGCGACCTCAGCTCGCCGAGCTTCGACATCTTCAAGTGGGATGACGGCAAGATCGTCGGCCTCGAATAAGATCGTCGTGGTTTTAGAATAGAAAAACGCCGGGGTTTTCCCCGGCGTTTTGCATTTGTGAAGCTGAAAATTGTCAGGAACCGGTATAGCCGAGTTCCGCCTCAATGGCCTCGAATGTCTTTTCCATCGCGTAGGTGGGGCTCAAGGGAAAGCCGAAATGTCCGTAGGCAATGGACATCTGCCGTTCGGCCTTGCTTTCGCTGCCCTTCGCGACTGCCGCCACGTAGAGCGCCGCAGCCAGGCCGGTACGGTCGGCACCGGATTTGCAATGGATGAGTACCGGCTTTTCCGCATTCTGCATCAGGGCGATGAGCTGTCTGGTTTGCGCGCGGTTCAGTTCCCGCCTCGACGACATTTCGAAGTCAGCGTGGTTGATGCCGAGCGTCTTTGCAGCCGTGATCTCATCATCATACCATTTCGAGCCCGGTTCAGGCCCGCGCAGATTGATGATGGTCTTGATGCCGTAAAGCTTTTGCAGGGAGGCAATGCGTGCAGCATCGGGCTGGTTGGAGCGATAGGCCTGCCCGTCGATGATGGTGTGCACGTTGCCCTTATATTGCAGCGTATAAAGATAACCGCCCATGACGCTCAAGCCGACAAGCAGCCCAAGCCCGGCCATCCAGGCGTAAGTGAAGGACCAATCGACATATTTCCGAAAAAACGATATAGGAGCCTTATTCGAATGCAAGTAAATCATAAAATATATCTGCTTGAAAATTTCTTCTTGGATTTCGCGGCAAATATACTAAGATTTAGACTTAATCTTGTCCAAACGAACAAGAATTTCATTTTTTCTGTTTGAGTTATTTTTAAAATGCCATCCTGCGAATGTGTGGGAAATGTGTTGGAGCAAGCGTCTGCGTCAGTTTGTGGTGTCGGTAAATCGCGTTGGTTTTTCGTGGCTTAAGCTTCGGTTAACCATGACTGTTTAATCTACGATCATGTGCTGGGGCAGATAGCGGAGCAGGTTTATGCAGCGCTACAGATTTGACGATAAACGAATTCTGATCGAGGCGATTGTTGAGTTACTCAACCGGGGCGTAGAGCCCGACGAACTCGATCTTGTGCTGAGCCGGATCGGTCCGGTCGATCTTGATTTGATGCGGCAATGCCTGATCGAGGTGTGGAACTACAACCATCCCGATGTGGCGGAAACGCCGATGGCGGCCTGACGACAGGTTCTGCGGCCCCTTTGGGCGCAAAGCTTCAGGCGTCGGAAACGAATATCATGAGCGACGATCTGCGGAAGCGGGTTGAACGCGGACGACATGGCGCACGATCAGGCGCTCACGGAAGAATACGGCAGTTTCAGGCAACGGTTTGTGGGCCGAAACTGTCGGGGCAGGGCCGGGTTGAACCGGTTTTGGAGCAATCTGGCTGCTGCCCGCAATGTCATATTCCTGAAATGCAGACGGGTTATATCCATATGCGTATCGGGAATTCACTTGGGATCGTGACCACGGATGTACTGGCGCAAACTCAGGTGAAAGCGGAAGGTCGGGTTCAACCCGGCCTTTTTCGCTTTTGGGATGTCTCTGAAGGGCGCAAAGCAACTGCGCAGGGGGACTGGTTCGGTCCGAGCAGATAAGCCCATATCAAAAAGAGTTCGAATACTGACGGCAGGCGAGTTCCAGCAGGGTTTGATTCGAGAAATGGCTTCCGATGCAGATCCTGATGTTGCTCCGTTCCACCGGATGTAGCGGAAGCATTTTCTCTGCTTGATAAATACCGTATGAGAGAAGTTGCACGACGCCATTTCCAGAGGCGGCGCGATCTTATTTTCAATCACGGAAACCGTTCATGATACGTCATATCGTTCTCATCAAATTCAGTCCCGAAGTCGGAGCAGCGCAGATCGAAGAGGAGCTGCAAGCCGTCGTAGCCCTCAAGGACAAGATTGGCGGCATCCTGTCCATCACGGCAGGCGAAAACAACAGCCCGGAAAATCTCGAAAAGGGATACCGGCACGGCTTTGTGGTCGATTTCACGGATAGCGCGGCGCGGGACGCTTATCTTCCTCATCCCGAACACGCGAAGGTCGGCAAAAGCCTCGTTGAAGCAGCAGAAGGCGGTATCGAAGGCATATTGGTTTTCGACTACGCGCTCTAATTATTTGTTTTAAAGCGCATCCTGAAAACCGTTTCACACTTTTCGGGATTCGCTCTAAAGCACCAGCCCACCCACTCCCATGCGGGAAAGATCGTCGGCGGAAAGCGCAATACCAGCCATCAGGCGATCCAGCACCCAGTCGAGACTGTTTTCGCGGGCGCTGCGGGCCGATCCGGGCGCAGCGACAATATATTTGCCGTCGTGCTGGCCCAGAACCAGCAGATTGCCGGGATCGACCGGCATGCCGATGCGCAGGATTTCGCCGCCTGACATGCGGATCGACTGCGGTACGATATCCGCCTCGTCAGCAACCGCCGAGGCGCTGAAAATCACGATGATGTCGCAGGCCGGGCTGACTTCCATGATCGCTGCTGCCAGTGCTGACTGATCATGCGCGACGCGCTTTTCGCAAACAAGCGTCCCGCCATTTCGGGCAGCCCGCTTTTCCATCAGCTCGCGGGTCTTCTCAAGAACCGTCTCGCGGATCGAAGGGAGGCGCGACTGGATCAGCCCGATCCGCGCGCCATTGAAGGGATAGATGTGCAGGGCAGGCCGCGCATCGGGGCCGATTTCCCGCAACAGGGCTTCCGGCACGGCAAAAGGAATGATCTTGACGGTGGCGATCATCTGTCCGGCTTCCACCCGAACATGATTGCGCAGTGTTGCGATCGAAATCCGCGCATCATGCGCATTGATCGCATCGATACGGTCGGCATCTGCCGAAAATACGCCGTTCTTCCGGGCATGCAGGTTGACCCGCCCGGTCGTAGCGCCGCCGATCTCCACTTCGGCAGAAGCAAGCATGCTCCCAACGGCAAGTGCGGCCTGATCCTCGCCGATATCGCCCTTTTCCAGGCGTGCAGCCAGAACCGAGCCTATGCCTGCCTCCCGCAACAGAGCGAGATTGAGGCTATCGAGAACCGTGCCTTTGCGTAAAGTGAGCGCACCTGCCGTCATCGCATAGCCGAGAATTGCACCTTCGGCTTCATCGAGTGGCATTTCGGCAAATATCATTTCTACCCCCAATTCCCTCGCGCATTTTCAATAAGCATACATGGCGGGGAAGATAAACCGTCTCTGTGCTCCGGTTCTTTGTCGAAGGTCATCCCGCTCCATAAACGTCGGGCGTGGGTGGGGATGAAAGTCGTTTCACAGTTTTCGGGATGTGCATAATTCGCGGTAAATTCCTATCACGATCCCGTTTATTCACGGGATAAGCGGCGGTTTTCATCTTGCAAAGCCCATGCTTTGGGCCTATTCGCTCCGCCGCACCTGACAATTGGCGACCCATTTAGGCAGCCGTCGGATGTCGATCCCTTTACGAGGATCAATAGTTTAGAACATGTCTCCCAAAAGTGGGAACCGGTTTCGGGATAAAGACATGCGTGAAACAAAGAGACAGAGCCGTTCCTGCGACTCCGTTCTAACCGGAACCGCTCTCGGACCAGACGTACGCTATAAAAAATGGTTAGAGCGCATTGCCTAATATGACGGCCCGCATCAGCGATAGGGCCGGATTGTTCGAACAAAATGCCCAATTTTGGGCGCGACATTACGATCCAGCACAATTTTCGTCAGGCACGTGACAAACGGGATTATTCGTTATAACGGTACTTTTGGAAATTTCAGAATTTACCGAAAACTAGGAAATGACGCATGCGCCGGAGATGAAACTCTGCGCGCAGGATGGAAAGACAAATGAAACACGGCACCCCCCGGACGATCGTTTCGTTCGCCGTCTTGGCCCTCACGGCGTTTCTCGCCGGCTGCGAGAACCAGGTCCTGCTTTCCCCGAAAGGGGAAGTCGGCATGGCAGAACGCGATCTCATCCTTTTTGCGACCGGCATCATGCTGCTTGTCGTGCTTCCCGTCATCTTCATGACGCTTTACTTCGCATGGAAGTACCGCGCCTCGAATGAAAAGGCGGATTACCAGCCCGACTGGCACCACTCGACCAAGATCGAGCTGGCCGTCTGGCTCATCCCGTTGGCGATCATTGTCGTTCTCGGCTCGGTCACCTGGATCAGCACCCACAAGCTTGATCCGTATCGCCCGCTGGAATCGAACGCGAAGCCGATCAATGTCGAAGTCGTCGCGCTCGACTGGAAATGGCTTTTCATTTATCCGGATCAGGGCATCGCCACCGTCAACGAGATGGCAATGCCGGTCGATGTGCCGGTCAACTTCAAGCTGACCTCCAGCAACATCATGAATTCCTTCTTCATCCCGCAGCTCGGCAGTCAGGTCTACACCATGCCAAGCATGCAGACGAAGCTGCATCTGGTTGCCAATCATGCAGGCGAATTCGACGGTATCTCCGCCAACTATAGCGGTCAGGGCTTTGCCCAGATGCGCTTCAAGGCACATGCCTACAATCAGGCCGACTTCGACAAGTGGGTGGCCGATGTGAAGGTAAAGGCGAATGGCGAAGAACTGAGCCGCGACCGTTACGCCTCGCTGGTCCAGCCGAGCGAAAAGGTTCCGCCGCAGTTCTTCACCTATAGTGACCAGGCGCTGTTCCACAACATCGTGAACCGCTGCTGGGACGGCAAGTCCGTCTGCCTCGACGATGAAATGCATCGTCAACAGATGATCCGCGAAGCCCGCTCAAATCTGCGCAAGTCTTCGCCTGTCGATTTCAGCCAGTGGGCGAGCGACATCATCTGCGCAGTCCAGCCGCAGCGCCTTTCGCAGCTCGAAAACTGATGTGCCGATAGGTTCGTGATCTCGCAAGAGGTCACGGCCATCCGCATTCAATCCTTTGTTTCACGCGGTTCCGGAAAGATGGCCGTCTTGTGCCGTCCCGGAATTGCTCCAATCGAAGCGTGATAAAAATGTTCGGAAAACTTACGCTCGAAGCGATACCCTATCACGAGCCAATCATCATGGTCACTTTGGCCGCGGTGGCTGGCGGGGCACTCGCTATTCTGGCAGCCATTACCTACTATCGCAAATGGGCTCCGCTCTGGAACGACTGGCTGACGTCGGTCGACCACAAGCGCATTGGCGTCATGTACATCATTCTGGCACTCGTGATGCTGTTCCGCGGCTTCTCGGATGCTGTCATGATGCGCGCCCAGCAGGCTCTTGCCTCGGGTGCGAATGAAGGCTTCCTGCCGCCGCACCATTACGATCAGGTCTTCACCGCTCATGGCGTGATTATGATCTTCTTCGTGGCGATGCCCTTCATCGTCGGCCTGATGAACTTTGCAGTGCCGCTTCAGATCGGCGCGCGCGACGTGGCTTTCCCCTACCTCAACTCGCTCAGCTTCTGGCTGACGGTTGCCGGTGCGATCCTCGTCAACATCTCGCTCGGTGTCGGCGAATTCGCCAAGACCGGCTGGCTGGCCTATCCGCCGCTCTCCGGCAAGGAATTCAGCCCGGATGTCGGGGTGGATTATTATATCTGGGCCTTGCAGATTTCCGGTATGGGTACGCTGCTTTCGGGCGTGAACCTCATCACCACCATCATCAAGATGCGCGCGCCCGGCATGAGCATGATGCAGGTTCCGGTCTTTACCTGGACCGCTCTCTGCTCGAACGTGCTGATCGTTGCTGCCTTCCCGATCCTCACCGTCACGCTGGCCCTGCTTTCGCTGGACCGCTATCTGGATTTCCACTTCTTCACCAATGATGCCGGTGGCAATCCGATGATGTATGTGAACCTGATCTGGATCTGGGGACACCCGGAAGTCTATATTCTGGTTCTGCCATGCTTCGGCATCTTCTCGGAAATCGTGGCAACCTTCTCCGGCAAGCGCCTGTTCGGCTACAAGTCGATGGTTTACGCCACCGTTGCGATCACCATCCTGTCGTTCCTGGTCTGGGTCCACCACTTCTTCACCATGGGTGGCGGTGCCAACGTCAACGCCTTCTTCGGCGTGGCGACGATGATTATCTCGATCCCGACAGGGGCGAAGGTCTTCAACTGGCTCTTCACCATGTATAAGGGCCGCGTTCGCATGGAAACGCCGGTCATGTGGACCATCGGCTTCATGTGCACCTTCGTCGTCGGCGGCATGACGGGCGTTCTGCTTGCAGTTCCGCCAGCAGACTTCGTGCTGCACAACTCGGTGTTCCTGATTGCCCACTTCCACAATGTGATTATCTCGGGCGTTCTGTTCGGCTGCTTTGCCGGTCTCGTCTACTGGTGGCCGAAGGCGTTCGGCTTCAAGCTGAATGAACGTCTGGGCAAGAATGCATTCTGGTGCTGGCTCGTCGGCTTCATCCTGGCCTTCATGCCGCTCTACGTGCTCGGCCTGATGGGCATGACCCGTCGTCTGAACCACACCGAAAACCCGGCATGGCACATCTATCTGATCGTTGCTGCGGTCGGCGTTGCGATCATCCTTTGCGGTATCGTGTTCCAGGTTCTGCAGATCGCGGTTTCGATCCGCGACCGCGAAAAGCTGCGCGACAACAACGGCGACAGTTGGGGTACGGGCCGTACGCTGGAATGGTCGCTGGCTTCGCCGCCTGCCTTCTACAACTTCGCCGAAGTTCCGCATGTGCGTGATCATGATGGCTGGTGGGATATGAAGCAGAACGGCTATGTGCGCCGTACCGAAAAGTTCGCGCGTATTCATATGCCGAAGAACACCGGCACCGGCTTCATCATCGGCATTCTGAACATTCCGCTCGGCTTTGCCCTGGTGTGGCACATCTGGTGGCTGGCGATCGCCTCTGCCCTCGCTGTGCTGGCCGTTGCCATCGCTCACTCCTTCAATAATGACAGAGACTTTTACGTCTCGGCCGAAGAGGTGCAGGAAGTCGAAGACCTCCGTACCCGGCAACTGACTGCTCAGGAGGCCTGATTCCGATGAGCGCAAGCATTTCAACCGCCGCGCCGTTCACGGGTGGAAACGAGCACCCTGCTCACGAGGACCATCACGATGCAGGGTCGACCACACTGGTCGGCTTCTGGATCTACCTGATGAGCGACTGCGTCCTCTTCTCAGGGCTCTTTGCAACCTATGCCGTTCTGGCGCATCAGTTCGCGGGCGGTCCGACCGGCCGTGAACTGTTCGATCTGAACTTTGTTCTGATCGAAACCATGCTCCTGCTGGTGTCGTCGCTGACCTATGGTCTGGCAACGCTTTCGATGTTCAGGAAGAACCGCGCAGGCGTTCTGTTCTGGCTGGGCGTCACCTTCCTGCTGGGTGCAGCCTTCCTCGTGATGGAAATCTATGAATTCAATCACCTGATCCATGAAGGCGCGGGTCCGGGCCGCAGCGCGTTCCTCTCCGCCTTCTTCGCGCTGGTGGGAACCCATGGTCTTCACATCACGTCCGGCCTGATCTGGATTCTGGTGCTTTCCGCCCAGCTTCTGCGTGACGGTCTGACGGAAAAGAACCAGACGCGCGTGATGTGCCTCAGCCTCTTCTGGCACTTCCTGGATATTATCTGGATCGGCGTCTTTACCCTTGTCTATCTGTTGGGTGTACTGTGATGAGCTCTGCACACGAAACACATGACCACGGCGCGAGCCACGGCAGCCTGAAGACCTATCTGATCGGTTTCGTGCTGGCGGTTGTCCTCACCGTTGTCCCATTCATGCTGGCCATGAACGGCTATTTCACGCCGGGAACCACCGCTGCCATCGTGCTCGGTATCGCTGTCGTCCAGATTCTGGTGCATCTGGTTTACTTCCTGCACCTTGATCCGAAGTCGGAAGGCGGCTGGAACATTCTGGCGCTCATCTTCACGGTCATCATTCTGGCTATCGTGCTTGCCGGCTCTATCTGGGTCATGCATCACCTCGATACCAATATGATGCCGATGTACATGTCGCCGGAAGACGTGCGCAATCTGCCGTAATACCAAGTCTCGTTGAGGCTGACTCATCGAGACTTGTTAAGCCCGTGCGGCGATAGAGCATTTTCAGGGCGCGGATAGCGCAAGCATCTTAGCGCCCTGCTATAAAAGGCTCGTCAAACACATTCCCTGCACCACAACCCTGCAGGGAATGCATCTGTGAGCCTCGCAAAACAACTGGCCTGACGGCCCGTGATCGCGGCTTTATCCTCCCTCTCTCCCCCAAAGCCGCGTGGCGTCCCGGTTCCCTCCGGGACGCCTTTCTTTTTGGCTGTCCGTCAAAGAGGTGAGAGTAACATTTCCTGTAAAATTTTAATCAACTTGCTGTAAGTGCGATGTTGTATTTTGTAAAATAAAGATGATTGCAATCAATATCTAAGTGTAGAAAATAATAATATACGCCCTAAATTTACCATTATTGCGCATGTTGTTTGCATAGTGTACTATATCAACATAGATTAGCTCGTGTTTGATACTTATTGCGTCTCTGTTTGATCGCTAATCTGGAGAAGATGCGATGTCTTTATTTAAGGGAATGCTTATTAATAATCGTATTCTTGGTGCGGCTGTTATTGCTGCGGCTCTGTTCACGCCCGCCATCGCCTCGGCTGCAACGGCCTATGTCTCGGCCTCGGTCAATGTCCGCTCAGGCCCCGGTTCCAATTACGGGCGGCTTGCGGCTCTTCCTGCCGGTGCAACAGTCAATGCTGGTTCCTGCCGCAACGGCTGGTGCCAGATCTACAACGGTAGCAGCGTTGGCTGGGTTTCGGCGCGCTATGTCCGCTTCGGTTCCTATAGCGGTCCCGCCTATGCAGCACCGTCCAGCACCACGGTGATCGTCAATAATGACGGCTACGGTGACGGTTTTGGCCTCGGACTTGGACTTGGCTGGGCGACCGGCGGCTATTGGGGTCCCGGCTGGGGCGGTGGCTGGGGTCCAGGCTGGCGCGGCGGACCGAACTACGTCAACGGCTGTATCGGGCGTAACTGCCAGTCCAATCGTGGCGGCTGGAATAACCATTGGGGCCGCGGCCCGCAGAGGAATGGCCGTGGTGGATGGGGCGGACACGGATGGCCCAATGGCCAGATACGTCGTAACTGGGGTCCCGGTCCGGTGATCCGTCAGGGTGGTTTCGGCGGCTTTAACCGTCCGACATTTGCCAATAACGGCTTCGGCGGTTTCAGAGGCGGAATGGGCGGTGGCGGCATGCACTTCGGCAATATGCGCCCGATGCATGCCGGTCGCTGACAGGCGCCCGTCGAAACTGCAACATTGCCAAACTTGATCAGGTCGTTTCTCCCTCCTCCCAATGACCTGATGGACGGCTCGCCAGCAGCACCCCCGCCGGCGAGCCGTTCCGCTTAGAGCGCATCCCGAAAAGTGTGTAACGGTTTTCGGACAAGATGCGCGTAAAAAGCGTTGGAGCGTTGATCTGATTCAATCAGGTCGAAGCGCGCTTGGCGGTCCTGTTTTCGCAATCAAGGCGGAAGATGTGCTTGACTGGTTCAATCCTGACGGGAATTTGCAATGGTGTGGTAACGTTAATACTCCATTGACTGAAATGGTCCATATCTAGCGTTGTTGCTTGGACTTCCGTTCTCCCTATGGTAATCCCTGAATCGTCCTGGGCTGGGGGTGATGAACGGGACGCCGCCAGGCGACCGCATAGACAGGAACCGGACAGTAGCGCGTATGACTTGGAGTAACAGGACGATACAGGGAAGGAGCATCGCCGTGCTTTTGCTGGCGGCGCATTTTTCCTCCTTCGCGATGTCGCCTGCATTGGCGTTCGAGATCTTCGGTGTTCGTCTGTGGGGCGAGGACAAGAAGGAAGATCCCGATATCATCGACCCCAAGACCTACACTGTCGAGGTCACGACCACCGGCGACCGCAAGAATGCGGACGGCACGGAAGCCGATCTGAAATCCACGATTGAAGGCGCTTCAGGCCTCGTATCCGATGCAGAAAGACCTGCTTCTGGCTCAGCCGGCCTACTGGCCAAGGCGCGCGGCGATTATCGCCGCATTCTGTCCGCGCTCTATGGCGAGGGCCGCTATGGCGGCACGATTTCTATTCTTGTCGACGGCCGTGAGGCAAACGACATTCCGCCCGACGCGGAAATCCCCAATGATGCCAAGGTTGCGATCACCGTCGATCCCGGCCCGCAATTCCTGTTTTCGCGCACGGCGATTTCCAATATTGCGCCGCCGCCGGTCGACAAGCGCGATCATGTGCAGTCGCCGGAAGATGCGGGCTTTGCGCCCGGACAGGTAGCGCGATCCGGCACGGTCATCAAGGCCGAACGCCTTGCCGTCGAGGCATGGCGCCAGCAGGGCTATGCCAAGGCGCGGGTTACCGGCGAAGACATCGTCGCCGACCATGCCGACAACCGGGTGGCCGCGGATGTTTCGCTCGACCCCGGCCAGAAGGCGCATTACGGCCCGGTCAGCGTCGTTGGAACGGCGCGCATGGACCCGCAATTCGTGGCCTGGATGACCGGGCTGAAAGAGGGCCAGGAATTCGATCCGGACGATATCGAGAAAGCCAAGAAGCGTCTCGGTCGCATGGAAGTATTCCGCGCCATGAGTTTCGAGGAAGCCGAAAAGATAGAGCCGGACGGCAGCCTGCCGATGACGCTCAACGTGCAGGAGCGCAAGCCGCGCCGCTTTGGCTTCGGTGCTGAATATTCGACCATCGACGGTTTCGGTCTGACCGGCTACTGGATGCATCGCAACCTGTTCGGGCGCGGCGAACGCCTGCGTTTCGACGCCAAGATCAGCGGCATTGGCGGCACACAGGACAATTCCTTCGACCCGAAGAACTTTACCTATCTTCTGGGTACAACCTTTACTAAGCCGGGCGTCTATACGCCGGATACGGATTTTGTCGCATCGCTCGACGCCAAGCGCGAAGTGCTGGATGCCTATACCGAAACTTCGATCAATGCGAAGACCGGCTTCACGCAGATATTCAGCGATGAATTGTCAGGCGCGCTCTATGCCAAGGCGAGCCAGGGTCACTTCGATGACGACGTCTTCGGTTCGCGCAGTTTCACTACGGCAGGACTGGAGGGCAATCTCCTCTATGACAGTCGCAACAACAAGCCGGACCCGAGTTCGGGCTTCTATCTGGAAGGCAATATCCAGCCCTTCTACGAATTCCAGTACGGCAATTTCGCCACCCGCTTCACCGCCGAAGGCCGCACCTATTACGGCTTTGGCGAAAAGGATCGCGTGATCCTCGCAGGCCGTCTCAAGGTCGGTTCTATTGTCGGTGCCTCCATCGAGGACCTGCCGCCGAGCCAGCTCTTCCTGGCAGGCGGCGGCGGCTCGGTTCGCGGCTATGGCTATCGCAATATCGGCGTCAGCGCAGGCAATGGCGAGATCATCGGCGGGCGCTCGCTTGTCGAGGCCAATGGCGAAGTGCGCACCCGCATCACCGATTCCATCGGCGCGGTGGCATTTGTCGATGCCGGTTATGTCGGCGAAAAGTCGTTTCCCGATTTCTCGGAACAGATGCGTGTCGGCGTCGGTGGCGGTCTGCGCTATCTGACCGGTCTCGGACCGATCCGCCTCGATGTCGCCGTTCCGCTCAACCGCCGCTCAGGCGATCCGAGCTATGGCTTGTACGTAGGTATAGGACAGGCGTTTTGACCAGATTTCTCGCAATCATCGCCTTCGTCGCTTTCGCCGTCACGGCAGTCATCTTCGGCTGGCCGGAGCGGGAAGCTCCGGTGCTGGCCCACGCTCAGGAAAATGCTCAGGTAAATACTGGAGCACAACAGCCGGGCAGTTCGGAAGCTCAGCCCGAAGAAGAGAAATCCTATTTCCTGTCTTTCGTGGAAAGCCAGCTTTCCGCGCCGAACCGCCGCATTTCCATTTCCGGCATCAGCGGTGTTCTGTCTTCGGAAGCAACCGTCGGCTCGATCACCATTGCCGATCGCGAGGGCGTCTGGCTGCGTATCGAGAATGCCAAGCTGAACTGGAGCCGCACCGCGCTTCTCGTTGGCCGTCTCAGCATCCAGTCCCTTGCCGCCGAGCGCATCGACATCATTCGCAAGCCATTGCCTGACAACAGCCTGCCGTCGCCGGAATCGTCGACATTCAGCCTGCCGGACCTGCCGATTTCGATCAATCTCGATCAGCTTGCCATTGCGCGCCTGCATTTTGGGCCGGAGATTTTCGGCCTCGAATCGGAAGTGTCGGCCAATGGCAGCCTGTCGCTCGCCGATGGTTCGCTGGATTCCAATTTCGACATCAAGCGTCTTGACGGTCCGGGCGGAAATTTCGCGCTTCGCGCGGCCTATGCCAATTCTGACCAGAAGGTCGATCTCGACCTGAAAGTTTCGGAACCGGCCAATGGCATCGTCGCCAACCTGCTGAATATCGATGGCCATCCTCCGGTCGATCTCACTTTGAAAGGCGCCGGTCCGCTTGACGAGTTGAAGGTTGGCCTGGCGCTCGATACCAATGGCAGCCGCACGCTGACAGGCGAATTCGCGCTCAACCGGCAAGGTCAGGCGCCCGATGGCGGACGTGTTTTCTCCGCCCGTTTCAATGGCCCGATTGCGGTTCTAGTGCCGCCGGTATTCCGCGATTTCTTCGGTGCCGATACGGTTCTTTCCGCAGATGGCTTCCTCAAGGATGCAGGCGGTTTCCGTCTCGACGATCTGGCGTTGAACAGCGCTGCCTTGAAGCTGAAGGCTTCTGCCGAAACCGGCAATGACCGCTTCCTGAACAAACTGCGTATCGATGCTTCGATTGCCGATGAAAGCAAGGGGCGCGTGCTCCTGCCGGTCAAGGGCGCTGAAACCTATATCGACAATGCAAAATTCCAGGTCGCTTATGGTGATCGCCCGACCAATGACTGGACGGGAACGCTTGCCATTGCCGGTCTCAAGAACGCAACGATTTCTGCCCAGAGCATTGCACTCGATATGGGCGGCGTTGCTGAAAACCTGGATGATGCCGCCAATCGCCATATCACCTTCAAGGTCAATGGCGGGATGGACGGCATTTCGGCAGAACGTGCGGAAATTGCCGAGGCGCTTGGAAGCAAGATTGCGCTTGCCATCGACGGCGCGTGGCGCGCCGGTTCGCCGGTTGAACTGGCGCAAGCCAATATTGCCGGCAACGGTCTAAGCCTCGACCTCAAGGGCAATATTGACGATTTTGCCTTCAATGGCGATATCGCTGCCAAGATTGCAAGCCTTGCGCCTTTCGGCGCTCTGGCAGAACGGGACCTGGCCGGCAGTATCGATGTCAATGCCAAGGGCATCGTTCGCCCGGTCAGCGGTGCATTCCAGCTCGACCTCAACGGTACGGCGCAGAACATGCGCACCGGCACGGAAGCGGTTGACCGCATTCTCGATGGCGCTGTCAACTTGAGCGGTGCGCTTGGCCGCAGCGCGGAAGGATTTTCGGCGCGTGGTTTCCGCATCGGCAATGAGCTGAGCGAGATCACCGCCAATGGTTCCTTTGCATCCGACAAGGCAAGTTTCGATTTTGGCGTGATGCTGTCCGATCTCAAGCTTCTTTCGGATCAGGCATCGGGCCGGATGACAGTCAAGGGCAGCGCGCGCGGCGACGACAAGCTGATCGCGCTGGCATTGCGCGCCGATGCGCCGGAGGGCACTCTGGCGGGTCGCAAGCTTTCCGAAGGCGGTCTCGATTTCAATGCCATGCTTGATGGCAATGCAAAGACAGGTGCTGCCCTTTCCGGCAAGCTTGCTGGCAGTGCATTCCTCAATGGCCAGCGTGTTGATCTTGGAACGCTGATCGACATCGTTAACGACGAAAAGCGCCTGACCGACCTCGTCTTCAATGCAGGCGGTGCGCATCTTTCGGGCAATGTCACCCAGACCGCGAAAGGTCTCCTGACGGGCGCGCTGAAGCTCGATGCACCGGATATTTCCACCGCCGCAGCCCTGGCGCTGGCAGAGGCGACCGGCGCGGCCAATGCCGACATCACACTTGACGCCAATGACGGCCGCCAGAATGCATCGATCACAGCCAATGCCAAGGACATCAAGGTCAATGGCAATCATATCACCTCGGCTGACATTGCCCTGACGGCAAAGGACCTGTTCGGGGTGCCGGTGGTTGACGGCAATGCCGCGGCGCGCGACATCATGGTCGGCACGTTCGGCATCGACAGCTTCGATGCCAAGGCCAACGCAACCGGGTCGAAGACCGATTTTACTGCCAACACCAAGCTGAAGATCGGTACGGTCGCCAGTGCTGCCGGTTCGCTGGAACCGAAGGATGGCGGTTTTGAACTGGGTCTCGCCTCAGCCAATGTGAAGCAGGGCACGCTCAGCGCCAATCTGGCCGCGCCCGCCACCATTTCCATGAAGGGTGAGGAAATCTCCTTCGGCGATATCATCATCAATACGGGGGCGGACGCCAGTGCCGGTCAGGTCAAGGTGAATGGCGTGGTCGATGGCCGTCTCGATCTTTCGGTTGCCCTTTCCAACCTGCCGCTGGCTCTCGCCAATACGTTCAAGCCGGAACTGGGGCTGGGCGGCACGATCAACGGCACGGCGCGCATCACTGGCACGAAAGAAGCGCCCGATGTCGCCTTCGACATGGCGGCGCGCGGCGTGACCGCAGCCGAGCTTAAAAAGCAGGGCATTGCAGCTCTCAATGCGGATGCCAAGGGTACTTCGGCCAGTAATCGGCTCAATGTCGATGCGCATGTAACCGGAGGCGGCGGCATTGATGTGCGCGCCAATGGCGGCGTGCCACTCGGCAAGGGAGACCTCGCCATCGACGTCAATCTCGCCAATCTTCCGCTGACGGCGCTGAACGGTGCGGTCAAGGGACAGGATCTTGCCGGTAATGTTACCGGGACAGCGCGTGTGACAGGGCCGCTCACCAATCCTGCGGCGACGTTCAATCTGCGCGGCACCGGTCTTGCGGCCAAGCCGCTGCGTGATAACGGGCTTGCGCCTCTGACCCTGCAAGCTGCCGGCAGCTACGCCGCCATGGCCATCGACTTTTCGTCGTTGACCGTCGATGGTCCACGCGGCCTCAATGTCACCGCCAATGGCAAGGTGCCGTTCTCGGGACAGGGGCTTGGCGTCAATGTCAATGGCAGCATTCCGCTGGCGCTCGCCAACCGCTTCCTGGCGGATCGCGGTGCGCAGGCAAACGGTACGCTGACGCTGACGGCCAGCGTTTCGGGCGGTTTCAACCGTCCGCAATTGCGCGGCATGTTCTCCACCAATGGCGCAACCTTTGTCGATCCGGACACCAATGTCCGCCTCAACAATATCAATGTCATGGGCAGCCTGGATGGCGAAACCGTCACGCTGCGCCAGGTCAATGCCGCGCTCAGCAGTGGCGGATCGGTTTCTGCCAGCGGTACGATCTCGACCAATGCCGAAGCGAATTTCCCGGCCAATATAGAGATCAAGCTCAATCGCGCCCGCTATGCCGACGGCAAGCTGGTCGTGGCAACCGTCGACGGCGGGATCACCATCAATGGACCGCTGATGCGCGATCCGCTGATTTCAGGCCGCATTGATGTCGATAGGGCAGAAATCTCGGTGCCTGAAAATCTCGGCGGCGGCGCGGCCTATGTTCCGGTTCGCCACAAGAACACGCCGAAGAATGTTCAGGTGACGCTTGATCGCGCCAAGGTCGAAACGCGCCGCAGCCGGGTGCCGACGCCGACAGCGCGTCCGACCGTGCCGCGCCTCGACGTTCTCATCAATGCGCCCAACCAGATTTTCGTGCGCGGTCGTGGCCTTGATACGGAACTGGGCGGACGTCTTCGCCTGACCGGACCTGTGACCGACATCAAGCCGGTCGGCTCCTTCGACATGATCCGCGGTCGCATCGGCATCCTCGGGCAGCGCATTACCTTCGACGAAGGCCATGTCACGCTGGTGGGTGATCTCAATCCGCAGCTCAACTTCGTTGCCCGTTCGGAAGGCAATGAAATCACCGCAATCGTGACGGTGACGGGCACGGTCGATAATCTCGACATCAAGTTCTCGTCGACACCGGAATTGCCGCAGGATGAAGTGCTGGCGCAGTTGATCTTCAAGCGCTCCATCGGCGAATTGTCGGCGTTCCAGATCGCGCAGCTTGCGGCTGCTGCGGCAGAACTTGCGGGCGGTTCCAACAACTCGCTGATGAACAAGCTGCGCGCCGGGACAGGTCTCGACGATCTCGATGTCGTGACGGATGACAAGGGCCAGACGGCAGTTCGCGCCGGTCGCTATATCCGCGACAATATCTATCTGGGCGTGGAAGCGGGTTCAGGTGGCTCGACCAAGGGCACTGTCAATCTCGACATCACCCGTAACCTGAAAGCCAAGGGGTCGCTGGGTGCTGAAGGCGATTCCAGCGGCGGTATCTTCTACGAAAAAGATTATTGATCGCCGCCAATTATTGAAGGCAATCCTGGCCGGGTTTCATGACCCGGCCTTTTGCTATCTAAATACAATCCAGAATGGTGACCTTGGGCAAAAGCCACATTTTAGCCATCAAATAGCCATGACATACATATGCTTGCCGCATTTGCCTTGGATTTTAAATCGATTAAATTTTCAAAATCACTGCAATTTATGCTTTCAAACGGAATTTTCAGACACGTTTGCGCGAGTTGTTTAACCGTTCTTCAACCATAAGAACGCAAATTGCTGTTGAGTATGGCGGTCGCTTGACGGCTGTGTTTCAACCCTTGTGTCCGGGTAATTTGTATGACCAAGTTCATTGACGATCTGAGCCGCCGCCGCTTCCTTTTCGGCACCGGAGCCGTCCTCCTCACCGGTGCTGCCGGTTGTAACCAAACGATGGATATGTCGGCCTTCCAGATGAATGTCGATCCGATGTCCACCGGCGGGATTACGCCGATGCGTCCGCAGATCAGCGTCGACCGCGATATCACGACACCGGATGTCATGTACGCAGCCGTGCAGGAAGGGCCGTATGCATTACCGGCTATTCCCTACGAGAAAGTGCCAAAGCAGTTCCGCCGCCAGATCGTGCCGGACCCGACAGGGCAGGCGCCGGGAACGATTGTCGTCAGCCTCAAGGATCATCTTCTCTACTACGTTCTGCCGGGCGGAGAAGCGCTGCGTTACGGTATCGGTATCGGCAAGGCCGGATTCGAGTGGTCGGGCACGGCCAATGTCCAGTACAAGAAACAATGGCCGGTCTGGACGCCGCCGCCGGAAATGATCCAGCGCAAGCCGGAACTGGCGAAATATCGCAACGGTCAGGAGCCCGGCCCGCAAAACCCGCTGGGTGCGCGCGCGCTCTATATTTTCCAGAACGGGCGGGACACCGGCTATCGCATCCACGGCTCGCCGGAATGGTGGTCGATCGGCCAGTCCATGTCATCCGGTTGTATCCGCCTGATGAACCAGGATATCATCGATCTCTATAACCGCGTACAGGGGAAGGCCCCGATCATCGTCGGATAAATAATTGATTTCTCACAAAAAGGCCGCGCCAGATCTGGCGCGGCCTTTTCTATTTCAGTCTCAGCACGATTATTCGTAGCGCGCTGACTTCGGCATAGCTTCGCCGAGATTGATGAACTGGCGCAGTTCGGCGCGCAGATTTTCTGCCGAAGCCATATGGATCTGGCTCTGCGGCGCAACATCGTTCTGCACGATCTGAGTGGATACGCCCGGCATGACAAACGCTCCTGCGGTCAGGACGAGGGCGGCGGCAATGCCGAGGCGTCGTTCGGTTCTGGCCTGCATTTCTATCTCCTTGCGCCGGGTAACGGCGGCTTAAAATCTGGAATCACGTTCATTCGCAAAACGCTGGGACTTTTTCCGATCAAGGATCGATCTGGGTCCGATCTTGGACCGATCAGTGAAAAGTCGCGCGCGGCGTAAAATTCAAAGCGCTGTCGATGGCATGGATCGGTATTGGCAACAAAGTCTGGCCGAAATCAGCCAGCGTGTCGGCAAAATTGCGTGCAGCCCCTGCCACATCGTCGCAGCGGCGATGACAGGCAATCGCTTCAAGGCAGGTATTGAGCAGCAGCGCGTCCTGATTCTGGATGCCGGAAATCAGCCCCAGCGTCAGGCATTCCTCACGGCAGACATGGTGGGAGTCGAACGGGAAAGCGCGCAACTGGCAACTGGCGCAATGGCGCAGCACGCGGATGAAATGCGACAGCTCGCTCACCGCGCGTTTTGCTTCCGAAGGCCCAAGCACTTCCGAATAGAGGCCCCAGGTCATTTCCCACGGGATGATCGAGCCTGTCTCGAAACCCGCAGTCCAGCGGCGATAACCTTCCAGTACCAGCTTTTCCGGCAGGCGATCGAAATAGCCTGCAGTGTTGGCGCCGTTCAGTTGGGATATGCGCATATTCATGTCCGCCTCCCGAAGAAGCTGCGGAGTGAAGACATGCATGCGGGGTGTGAACCCTGCATTCTTGCCGAGGGACGTTCGGTTTCCCCCCGCACATTGCAATATCCGGTCGGCAAGAGACTGAGCTGCCAGGGCAGGCCGTCGACATTTGCGGACCGGCATTCGCCGAGACCAATCATAGGGTCCTCCAATCGAAAGGGTTCAAGGCCCAGACATCAAAGGTTGTGAATTTGCACCATGCATAAAAGCCTGAAAATTCATCTGGAGTCAATTACTCAAGTTTAAAATCTTATTAGATTTCAATTGTTTGGAATTATTCTAGACTTTAATACTCATGTTTACAGTATTCAAAGAAGAACGCAACCGCTGTGGAGGAGCAGCGGTTGCGGCAAACGGGCGCATAATGCGCGAAGGAGAGAGGACGCGGATCATTCGCCCCTTTGCTGAAGGGACAGGTTCTTGCGAGTGAACTTTTATGCGTCTCCTGAAATCGCGCAGATAGTGCGCGATTTACCGGAAATGCTTTGGCTCGCTCTAAAACAAAAAGCTGGAACGCGCCGATCTGGTTCAGTCAGATCGCAATGCGCTCTAATGACCCGAATGGTCTCCATCTTTCTGGCCGCTTTTCGCGGTGACGGGGAAATCGATCGTCACCTTACCGGCCTTTTCGAATTCCAGCGTGACTGGCACGGTCTCGCCTTCCTTGTATGGCTTTTCCGGCTGGATGAACATGAGGTGATAACCGCCGGACTTCAGCTCGACCTTCTCGCCTGCCGGAATATCCAGACCGCCTTCAAGCTGACGCATCTTCATCACGTCGTTCTGCATCGACATTTCGTGGATTTCGACGCGCTTGACGCCGCCGGTGGTGACGGAAACCAGCTTGTCGGCATCCTTGCCGTCATTGGCGATGGTCAGGAAACCGCCTGCAACCTTGGCACCGGGAACCATGGCGCGCACCGAAGGCGCCGTGATTTCCAGTTCGCCAAGCTTCGTCGGCATTGCTGCCTGCATCGAGGCCCCATCCATCTTGTCCATCTGGCCCATCTTGTCGTGTCCACCGTGCCCGCCGTGACCATCGTCAGCGCCCGCGGCCTTCACCAGCAGTTGCGGCGCAGGATGCGCAAGATCGTGCGGGTTCTGGCCTTCTTTGGGCACTTCCGTCCAGGCAACCGAAGCGTCGCTTCCGCAGACCTGCGTCACGGGAAAGGAGAGGGTGGCATCCTTGTCGAACTTGGCGAGCTGGCCGACGACGGTGAACTCGTCGTAGAAATCACCGGGCAGGTTGCCGTCAGTGAAGCGGACTTCGCGGACGCCGGAAGTCACATCCTTGCCGTGCACCTTGTAGCTCTGGGCATAGTCGCCCTTGACGGTCTCGATCTTCCAGCCCGCCTTGACCTGCGGCTGAGCCGAAATGAAACCTTCGGGAAGCTCGATCTTCACTTCAGTCGTGGCTTTGCCGTCGCAGCCATGGGGTACGCGGAAGGTTGCCTTGTAGAAGCTGCCTGCCTTGGCTTCGCTCTGGTCGAGGGAGGAGTGGGCCTGGGCCAGGCCAGCAGAGGCGCACAGTGCGGCAATCGAGATGGCGGAGGCGAAAAGACGATAGTTCTTCATTGTGTCAAACCTGAATAATCATTGGAAGGCACGCCGACGCCAAGTTCGGGGGAACAGGGTTCAGGCGCGTTTCATTCCCGAATGCGATCCGGGGAGCGCATTCGCTCAAACGATATTATTCAGGCGAGAGGTGGCGCTTGCGGCGGTGCCGATGGCGGGTAGGTGCTATGCTGCAGGATCGGTTGCGGCGGCACGATGCCGTCTGCCATGGCGATATGCGGGGCAGCGCCGGTTGAACCCGCAGGCGCAGGGCACAGGAAGGCTGATGAAATCCGGCAGGCTTCGCAACTATTGTTGCTCAGATGCTTGTCGTGACCCTGATGGTTGGGATCGGAACCATGATCGCCGATACAGAGCACCGGATAGGTGCCGTCGGGCAACTGGTATTGGGCAAGCAGATAGCTGTCGGGTGCATTGAGGTCGATGGGCTTGTGCGCAAAGGCGACGAACATCAGGGCAAATACGCTAAGGACGCGTATCGCCAGAGATATCCGATATTGGCCGATGCTTGTCTTCAACTCAAAGCTTCTCCGTTCAAGCCGAATTTACCTAGCCCATGTGCGCCGTCTTTGCCACAGGACAAATAGTCCACTGGGTAAGGCAGTAGGGCAATAGGGCAGTAAGGCATTATGTTAAGGGAATAGGGGAGTAAGGGAATAGGGGAATAGGGGAATAGGGGAATAGGGGAATAGGGGAATAGGGTGCGGACAGGTGGTGGACAAGGCAAGTAAAATATTTGCCTTGATTGAAAATGGGTGCTCGTCTTCCCTTACTCCCTTACTCCCTTACTCCCTTACTCCCTTACTCCCTTACTCCCTTACTCCCTTACTCCCTTACTCCCTTACTCCCTTACTCCCTTACTCCCTTACTGCCCTACACATACCGTCCACCACGCTGCAAAACCTCGATCTTGTAGCCGTCCGGGTCTTCCACGAAGAAGAAGCGGGCAAGCTGCACGCCGTTATTCTTGAAATCGACCAGCTTTCCGACCTTGAAGCCAAGTTCGGTGAAGCGGGCATGTTCGGCATCGACGTCATCGACCGCCACGGCGAGGTGGCCATAGCCATCGCCCAGATTGTAAGGCTCCGTGCGGCCTTTGTTGACGGTCAGCTCGACTTCGAAATCGGCTTCCGCATTGCGCAGATAGATCAGCGTGAAGGTTTCAAAATCGATGCGCTCGGCAATATCGAGGCCGAAAGCCCGATTGTAGAAGGAAACGGATTTTTCCTCGTCAAGAACGCGGATCATCGAATGAATGGCTTTGGCCATGGCTTGCTCCAATGTCTGGAATAAATAGCTGGGCGCTATTGGCGTTTGGTTGGAAAGCTGATTATGTCAGGATTGGATATGAGGCAACAATGAAGGAGTAGAGCGGTAAGGCGAGAGAGCGATAAGGCCGTTGGGCAGGATGTTTTGCTCGATATGGATTTCCTTATCTCACCGTTTCCTTACCCTCTTGGTGCTGTGAAATGGCAAGCGTAACACGCGAACAGGTTCAGGAGCGGCTGAAGGCCGTGACGGGACCGGATTTCGAAAGCGATGTTGTGTCGCTCGGTCTGGTGTCGGATATCTTTATTGCCGACGGCAAGGTCTTCTTCTCCATCACGGTTCCGGCTGCGCGCGCCGATGCGCTGGAGCCTATGCGGCTTGCCGCGGAAAAGGCCGTGAAGGAAATTCCGGGCGTCACCGGCGCGCTGGTCACGCTCACTGCCGAAAAGAAGGGCGGACGCACCAGCGACGATGCGCCGCCGCCGCCAAAACCCCAAGCTAGATCTGCAGCCGCCCCGGCGCAGCACCGCCACCCGCCACAGCCGCAGCGCGCGGCGACGAAGCCCGGCATACCGGGCGTTGGCGCGATCATTGCCGTCGCATCGGGCAAGGGCGGCGTCGGCAAGTCCACCACGGCGGTCAATCTGGCGCTGGGTCTTGCCGCCAACGGGCTGAAAGTCGGTATTCTCGATGCCGATATTTACGGACCATCCATGCCGCGCCTGCTTGGCCTTTCCGGTCGTCCGGAAACGGTCGAGGGCCGCATCCTGAAGCCGATGGAAAATTACGGCATCAAGGTCATGTCCATGGGCTTCATGGTCGATGAGGAAACCCCGATGATCTGGCGCGGGCCGATGGTCATGTCGGCGCTGACGCAGATGCTGCGCGAAGTGGCCTGGGGTGAGCTTGACGTTCTGGTGGTCGACATGCCGCCCGGCACCGGCGACGCACAGCTCACCATGGCCCAGCAGGTGCCGCTGGCGGGTGCCGTGGTCGTTTCGACACCGCAGGACCTGGCGCTGATCGACGCACGCAAGGGCTTGAACATGTTCCGCAAGGTGGATGTCCCGCTTCTGGGCATTGTCGAAAACATGAGCTACTTCATCGCGCCCGATACTGGCGCGCGCTACGATATTTTCGGCAACGGCGGCGCGCGCAGGGAAGCGGAACGTCTCGACGTGCCGTTCCTGGGCGAAGTACCGCTGCATATGGATGTGCGCGCCTATTCGGATGCGGGCACGCCGATTACTGTCAAGGAACCGGACAGCGAACACGCGAAAATCTATCGCGAGATCGCCCGCAAGGTCTGGGACAACATGAAGGGCGGCAAGGGGGCCGGCAGGCCAGCGCCGGCGATTGTCTTTGATTAGGGGGTAAGGGGGTATGGGGTTAAGGCAGTAGGGCAGTAAGGCATTATGTTAAGGGAATAGGGGAATATGTTTTGATTGCGGATGACCGCGCCGACCATATCCTTCACTGCCCTACTGCCCTACTGCCCTACTGCCCTACTGCCCTACTGCCCTACTGCCCTACTGCCCTACTGCCCTACTGCCCTACTGCCCTAATCAAGTAACCACCGACGGCTCCGCCCGCCCGCTGCGCTTCTTCACTTGCGTGATCTGTTCTGCCGCGTCGATGAATGGGGCCAGTGTTTCCTGCGTGTCGAGATTGTGCCGGGCTATATCAGCCTCATAGCGCTCGATATAGATGCGGATCGTTGCGCCGGATGTGCCTGTACCGGACAGGCGCAGCACCACACGACCGCCATCCGGGAAATAGATGCGGATGCCCTGATGTTCGCTGATCGAGCCGTCGACCGGATCGTGATAGGCGAAGTCGTCGGCCTTCTCGATTGTGAGACCATTGACGGTCGTGCCGGGCAGGCTTGCAAGCTTGCTGCGCAGATCGGACACAAGCGTCTTGGCGATATCCGAATCGACTGCTTCATAATCGTGGCGGGTATAATAGTTGCGCCCGAAACGTGCCCAATGTTCTTCGACGATATCCTTCACGCTCTGCTTGCGCACCGCCAGAATATTGAGCCAGAGCAGCACTGCCCACAGGCCGTCCTTCTCGCGCACATGGTCGGACCCGGTGCCGGAGCTTTCCTCGCCGCAGATCGTGACCTTGCCGTTGTCGAGCAGATTGCCGAAGAACTTCCAGCCCGTCGGTGTTTCAAACATGCCGATGCCGAGCTTGTCAGCCACGCGGTCGGCGGCGGCGCTGGTCGGCATGGAACGGGCGATGCCCTTGATGCCGTCCTTGTAGCCCGGCGCCAGATGCGCATTGGCGGCCAGCATGGCGAGCGAATCGGACGGCGTGACGAAGATGCCGCGCCCGATGATGAGATTGCGATCACCGTCGCCATCGGAAGCCGCACCGAAATCCGGCGCATGGTCGGACATCAGCAGATCATAGAGATCTTTTGCGTAGACGAGATTCGGGTCCGGATGATGGCCGCCGAAGTCCGGCAGGGGCACGAAATTGACGACGCTGCCTTCCGGTGCGCCGAGACGGCGCTCGAAGATTTCCTTGGCATAAGGCCCGGTCACCGCATGCATGGCATCGAATTTGAGACCGAAGCCGCCCTTGATCATCGCGCGGATGGCGTCGAAGTCGAACAGGCTTTCCATCAGTTCGGCATAATCGGTAACGGGATCGAAGATGACGACTTCGGTATCGCCGATCCGGCTCGTGCCGATCTTGTCGATATCGACATCTGCGACATCGGCAATTTTGTACTGGTCGATCACTTTCGAGCGGGCGAAGATCGCCTCGGTGATCTTTTCCGGTGCCGGTCCGCCGTTGCCGATATTGTACTTGATGCCGAAATCTTCCGTAGGCCCGCCGGGATTGTGGCTTGCCGAAAGTATCATGCCGCCGAAAGCCTTGTATTTGCGGATCATGTTGGAGGCGGCAGGCGTAGAAAGAATGCCGCCCTGACCCACCATGATGCGCCCGAAGCCATTGGCGGCGGCGATCTTGATGAGCTTCTGGATCACTTCGCGGTTATAATAGCGTCCGTCGCCGCCGACCACGAGCGTCTTGCCGGCAAAACCTTCCAGCACGTCGAAAACCGACTGGATGAAGTTTTCAGCGTAATTGGGCTGCTGGAAAACCGGAACCTTCTTGCGCAGGCCTGAAGTGCCCGGCTGCTGGTCCTGGTACGGCGTGGTGGCGATTGTCTTGACGGTCATATCTTTCCCGTTCGATTAAATGAATTAAGCAGTCAATGTGTTGGCATTTGCGGTCATTGCAAGACAACATAGATCAAACTTATTGATTGAAAATAACAAACTGTGTGGTTGTCTCTGGCCATGCTACAAATTCTGCCATGACCGACAATACTCGCCCCATCAATGGCCCGCGCGATGTGATGCGGCTGAAACGCGACGATACCACCGGCCTGGAAGCCGTGGCGGCCCGTTTTCACAGCCATGCCTATGACATGCATTTTCATGACGAATGGCTCGTCGGCGTGACCCATGCGGGCGTGCAGGATTTTTTCTGCCGGGGCAGGCGACGGCAGAGCACGCCGGGGCGGGTGATTCTCATCGAGCCGGGCGAACGCCATGACGGGCAGGCGGTCGCGGCGGACGGTTTTGCCTATAACATGCTTTATATGCCGCAATCACTGGTCAGAAGCGCAATGGGCGGCAATGATGCGCATATCGGCTTTCGCGAAACGCTGGCCGATGACGGACAGTTGTTTCATGCGGTCGCCCGCGCCTGTGAAGCTATTTTTCTGCAAGCGCCGCAACTGATGATCGAAGATTGCCGTGATCAGGTGACGAACCACCTTGCCCGGCATCTTGGGCAGGACGTGACAGAAAAAGGGGGGGCTCCGCATCCGGTCGCAGCCCGCGCGATGGACTGTCTGCGGGCGCGCTTCGATGAGGAGTTCGGCCTCGATGAACTGGCGGAAGCGGTTGGGGCTGCCGACCGTTTCCAGCTTTCACGCGGGTTCCGGCGTGAATACGGCACCTCGCCACATGCCTGTCTGGTGCAGTTGCGCCTTGCCGAAGCGCGGCGTCTTTTGCGTGAAAAAGTAGCGCCAGCGGAAGCTGCTGCGCTCAGCGGTTTCGCCGACCAGAGCCATATGGGGCGCTGGTTCCGCCGCGCCTATGGCATGACGCCCGCCGCTTATCGCAAGGGACGCACAAACGTTCCAGAAATTGCGGTGAAAAGCCGTTAGGCCTGTCCTCGAAAAGAGGAAAAGCTCATGATTTTCGATACAAAAGTAGCCATTCTTGTCCTGCATGATCTGCCTGTCTGGCAGAAGCTGAACGTGACCGCCTTTATCGCGACCGGCATATCCGGCGCTGTGCCGCACGCCATGGGCGAGCCTTATGAGGATGCGGCAGGCCGCAGGCATACGCGTCTGCTCGGCCAGCCGATGCTGATTTTCTCGGCAACACCGGATGTCCTGCAACGGGCATGGCAACAATCGATCCAGCGCGATCTCATCCGTGCGCCCTATGTGCGCGCCATGTTTGAGACCGGGCATGACGTTGCCAACCGCGCTGTATTCAAGGCGGATAATGCCGACGCGCCCGATCTGGTCGGCCTTGCGCTTTATGGCCCCAAGAAGGATATCGACAAGGCCATCAAGGGTTCTAGCCTGCATCCTTGAACAGGACGCTCTGGTCGAACAGGTAGCGGTTGGAAAGCGGCAGGCTTGCCGCGCCCATCGCCTTGGCATGGACACCAACCTTGCCCTCGATGATCTTCGGCGCGCGCAGGCCCTGCAAGTCGAGGCATGAAAGCTCCACGCGGGTCGCTTCCACGATGCGGTGACGCACATTGCCCGGCAACCAGCCATCGATGACGGCGGCGGGAAAGTCGATCACGGAGGCGGCAGCTACCGTTGCATGGGCCAGCCCGCGTGCGGCAAGCGCTACCCATTCGTCGAGCGGCGTACCAAAGTTGCGCCAGTTTTCCGGTGAAAGCCACAGATCGTCGGAAGGCAGATGCCGCTCCTGCAACATGCGTTCGAGGACGAACAGCGAGGCCGTATCGATGAGCTGTAAGGTTTCGCCGCGCTCCCACGTGCCGCGCATCCGCATCGGCATGGAGCCGAGCGCGCCCGCATTGCCGGTGCGGCCCGGATAGAGCGTGTTGTTCAGCACCACACCGCCGCCGATGAACGAGCCGATAAAGAAATAGACGAAGTCGGTGAATTCAGGCCCGCGACCGAAGGTCAGTTCCGCGCCGCAAGCTGCCGTTCCGTCATTTTGCACGAAGACCGGAAACGAAAACGCCTTGGCGAAATCGCTGACCAGATCGGCGCCAAGCCATGCATCGAGATCTTCGGCAGGTGCACCCACTTCCTCGACCCAGTTCCACAATTCGAAGGGTAATGCGATGCCGAGCCCCGCAATGCGGTCGCGCTTGGCCGGTTCGAGCGCTGCCGTGAAAGCGGCGACGCTCTCGACGGCGAAGCGACGGATTTCACCCGGCACAGGCCAGCGATAGGTAATGTGCCGCCGTTCGCGGATCGCTCCCAGAAAATCCATCAGGATGATTTCCGCACTGCGCCGCCCGATCTTGAGACCGAAGGAGAAAACCCCGTCGGCGGCAAGGCGCATCGGCATGGAAGGCTGGCCGACACGACCGCGCACCCGTTCGCCCTGCGTAATGAGGCCGTCTTTTTCCAGCGCACGAATGATGACGGAAACCGTCTGCGCCGAAAGCCCGGTCAGGCGGGCAATGTCGGCGCGGGCGAGCTGGCCATGCCTGCGTACAAGCGCCAGGACCAGCCGCTCATTATAGGCACGCACGCCGATCTGGTTTGAACCGCGATTGACGCTCGCGCCCGGCCCGGCAAATTGCAGCATGGCAGGCCCCGGAGTGCCAGAAAGTGTGCCGGAAAGAGTGCCTGACAGCGTGTCGGAAAGCATATCGGCAGACCCGCTGTCTGGTTCGCCTTCAACTTTATGCCTGACCATAGCCTCTCCCAGATTCCGTGCCATGGAATGCAATCTCAAAATGCAGCCATGGAATGCCGGAATTCCTAAACCAACCATCGAAGGAGAAAAAGCCCTCTTTGCAAGGGATATGAAATAAAAACAAACGTTTAAGATGGACCACGTAATGAAACGACCAGCCTGCTGTTCGCTTTGCCGGTCCTCTCTCCTCCGTCTCCCAGAGTGACACAGTATATTAATAAATCAAGTGGATTTATTAATTGACTCTGTTTTGAAGCCGTGTTTTGCTTCTCTTCTGCCGGGGGAAGAGGACCGGTTTCAATCTGGGAGGAGTCCATGAAGAAGACAGTTCTGTCGGCAGCCTTTGCTGCCTTCGCGCTTGGCGCTGCCGCCATTCCATTGAGTTCGGCCAATGCCGCCGATGTCGGCGCGTGCCTCATCACAAAAACCGATACCAACCCGTTCTTCGTCAAGATGAAGGAAGGCGCCATCGCCAAGGCCAAGGAGCTTGGGGTCAATCTCAAGACCTATGCAGGCAAGATCGACGGCGATTCCGAAAGCCAGGTAGCCGCTATCGAAACCTGCATCGCCGATGGCGCGAAGGGCATTCTCATCACCGCTTCCGACACCAAGGGCATCGTGCCGTCGCTCCAGAAAGCGCGCGACGCAGGCGCGCTCATCATCGCGCTCGATACGCCGCTTGAGCCTGCCGATGCGGCTGACGCAACCTTTGCCACCGACAATTTCCTTGCCGGTGAGCTGGTCGGCAAATGGGCGGCGGCGACGCTCGGCGACAAGGCCAAGGACGCGCATGTGGCCTTCCTCAACCTCACCGCATCGCAGCCGAGCGTCGATGTTCTGCGCGATCAGGGTTTTGCCACCGGCTTCGGCATCGATCCGAAGGACAAGACCAAGCTCGGTGACGAGGATGATCCGCGCATTGCCGGTCGCGACCTGACTGACGGCAATGAAGAAGGCGGACGCCGCGCGATGGAAAACCTTCTCCAGAAGGACCCGAACATCAACGTCGTCCACACCATCAACGAACCTGCCGCCGCCGGTGCCTATGAGGCGCTGAAGGCCGTCGGTCGCGAAAAGGACGTGCTGATCGTTTCCATCGATGGCGGCTGCCCCGGCGTGAAGAATGTCGAGGCCGGTGTGATCGGCGCGACCTCGCAGCAATATCCGCTGCAGATGGCGGCACTCGGCATCGAGGCGATCAAGAAGTTCGCAGATACGGGTGAAAAGCCGAAGCCGACCGAAGGCAAGGACTTCGTCGATACGGGCGTGTCGCTTGTCACCGACAAGCCGGTTGAAGGCGTTCCGTCCATCGACACCAAGACCGCACTCGACAAGTGCTGGGGCTGAGCCCTTTCTGAAACTCAGGTTCGGCAGATCGGAAGGTCTGCCGGATCTTTCTGCAGGTGAAGGCAGGAGACAGACATGAGTGAGCCACAGGCGGCTTCCGCTGCACAAAAACCGTCCATGCAGGACTATGAAAAGACGCTGGCGCAGAGTACGGCTGATGTCGCCTCCTTCGATGCGGGCGACCAGTCGGTGCTTTATCGGATGCGGAATTTCCTGCATCACAATCCCGCTGCCGTGCCGCTGATCGTGCTCGTCCTGTCGCTGCTGGTATTCGGCATCACGCTTGGCGGCAAGTTCTTCTCCGCCTTTGCGCTGACGCTCATTTTGCAGCAGGTCGCCATCACCGGCATCATCGCCGTGGCGCAGACGCTTGTGATCCTGACGGCAGGTATCGATCTTTCGGTCGGCGCCATCATGGTCCTGTCATCGGTGGTGATGGGCCAGTTCACCTTCCGCTATGGGCTTCCCGCCGAACTTTCCGTTCTGTGCGGCTTTGCCACCGGCGCGCTATGCGGCTTCATCAACGGCTTTCTGGTGGCCTATGTCCGCCTGCCGCCCTTCATCGTGACGCTCGGCATGTGGCAGGTTATCCTCGCCACCAACTTCCTCTATTCCGCCAATGAGACGATCCGCGCGCAGGAAATCACGGCTGAAGCACCGATCCTGCAATTCTTCGGCGAGAGCATTCGCATTGGCGGCGCGGTCTTCACCTATGGCGTCATTGCCATGGTGCTTCTGGTCCTGCTGTTCTGGTATGTGCTGAACCACACCGCCTGGGGACGGCACGTCTATGCCATTGGCGACGATCCCGAAGCGGCACAGCTTTCCGGCGTCTCGGTCAAGCCGATCCTCATGTCGGTCTATGTGCTGGCCGGTATCATCTGCGCGCTTGCAGGCTGGGCGATGATCGGTCGTCTCGGTTCCGTTTCACCCACAGCGGGCCAGTTCGCCAATATCGAATCCATCACCGCCGTGGTGATCGGCGGCATTTCGCTCTTCGGCGGGCGCGGTTCCATTCTCGGCACCATGTTCGGCGCGCTGATCGTGGGCGTGTTTTCGCTGGGGCTGCGCCTGTGGGGCACCGATCCGCAATGGACCTATCTCCTGATCGGCGTTCTCATCATTGCCGCCGTCGCCATCGACCAGTGGATCAGAAAGGCTGCCGCATGAAAACGAACACCACGCCTGTTCTTTCCGCCAAGGGGCTGGTCAAGCGCTATGGTCGCGTCACGGCTCTCGACCATGCCGATTTCGATCTTTATCCGGGCGAAATCCTCGCGGTCATCGGCGACAATGGCGCAGGCAAGTCCTCCCTCATCAAGGCGCTGTCCGGCGCGATCAAGCCGGATGAGGGGGAAATCCTGCTCGACGGCAAGCCGGTCAGCTTTCATTCGCCGATGGAAGCACGGCAGGCGGGCATCGAGACGGTCTATCAGAACCTTGCTTTGTCGCCTGCGCTTTCCATCGCCGACAATCTGTTTCTGGGTCGTGAAATCCGCCGCAAGGGGCCGCTTGGCTCGCTGTTCCGCATGCTGGATCGCGGTGCGATGGAAAAGATCGCGCGCGAAAAACTGTCCGAACTGGGCCTGATGACGATCCAGAACATCGGCCAGGCGGTGGAAACCCTTTCGGGCGGCCAGCGTCAGGGCGTTGCGGTGGCGCGTGCCGCCGCCTTCGGCTCCAAGGTGGTCATCATGGACGAGCCGACGGCGGCGCTTGGCGTCAAGGAATCGCGCCGCGTGCTTGAACTCATTCAGGATGTGAAGCGGCGCGGCATGCCCATCGTGCTCATCTCGCACAACATGCCGCATGTGTTCGAGGTTGCCGACCGCATCCACATTCACCGGCTCGGACGCCGCCTGACGGTCATCGACCCGAAGGAATATTCCATGTCGGATGCCGTGGCGCTGATGACTGGCGCGATGAGGCCGAAGGAAGCGGCTTAACCAAAACTCGATGAGTTTGACTCATCGAATTTGGTTAAGCCCGTGCGGCGACTGAGCAATTTCAGGGCGTCATGCGTTAGCATCTCAGCGCCCTGGTATTGAGCTTCTGATAAGGTGGCAGGACGAATCACGGAAACCGGACATGACGCCTATTGAGCGCGAAGCCCTGCCTTCGGAAATTCTTGCGCGGCTGGCGGAAACCGACGGGCGCCTGATCGTGGCCATTGCTGGCCCGCCGGGAGCCGGGAAATCCACCATTTCCGATTATCTGCTCCATGCCCTCAACAAGGGCGGCGAAACGCCGTCCATCGTCGTGCCCATGGACGGATTTCATCTTGATGACGGGATTCTCGATCAGCGCGGATTGCTGAGCCGCAAGGGTTCGCCGCCCACTTTCGACTGCGCCGGGTTTGCAGTGTTGCTGCAGCGTCTGAAACAGGCAGAGGGCGAAATCTTCATTCCGGTCTTTGACCGCTCTCTGGAGCTTTCGCGCGCTGCCGCATCCGTGGTTGGCCCCGAGCATCGCGTGCTTCTCGTCGAAGGCAATTATCTGCTGCTCGATCGGCAGCCATGGGCGCAGCTCGCGCCCTTTTTCGACATGACGATCTATCTGGATGTGCCCTTTGCAGAGCTGGAGCGCCGCCTGATCGAACGCTGGCTCGGCTTCGGCTTCGATGCCGAAACCGCCCGAAACCGCGCCCTTTCCAACGACATTCCCAATGCCAAACTCGTGGTGGCGCAGTCGCGCAAGGCGGATTTTGTCGTGGTCTCGGACGGGCGATAACAGGGAATTGCGCCTTTCAAGACTTGCGGCGATGCGCTTGCGTCTGCATGATGGGAAAATCGCTTCATCAGTTTCCGACCGGAATAGTTCCCCATGACGACTTATGTTTTTGCGCCGCCCCCGCAGCCTTTTTTGCCTGTGAAGGGAACGGACGCGCGCTTTCCCGTGCATCGCATCTATTGCGTCGGCCAGAACTATGCCGATCACGCCATCGAAATGGGCGGTGATCCGACCCGCAATCCGCCTTTCTTCTTCCAGAAGAATCCGGACAGCCTCGTGATCGAGGGCGGTGATTTCCCTTATCCGCCGAAGACCGAAGACGTACATCACGAGATCGAACTTGTGGTGGCGCTGAAGGCCGGCGGCACCGACATTGCTGTCGAAAAGGCACTGGACCATGTTTATGGCTACGCCGTCGGCATCGACATGACGCGCCGCGACCTGCAGGCCGTGGCCAAGAAGGCCGGTCGTCCGTGGGAAGTCGCCAAGGCCTTCGAGCACTCTGCGCCCTGTTCGGCCATTGTGCCGGTGTCGGAAATCGGTCACCCGGAAAAGGCTGCGATTTCGCTCGCCATCAATGGCGCAACCCGCCAGTCGGGCGACCTCAACCAGATGATCTGGAAGGTGGCGGAAACCATTTCCTACCTGTCTTCGCTCTTTGAGCTGCAGCCCGGCGATCTTATCTTTACAGGTACGCCTGCGGGCGTTGGACCGGTGAAGCGCGGCGACCGTCTGGAAGGCAAGGTCGACGGCGTGGCAACCCTCACCGTTACCGTGGCCTGATTCTCTTCACGTGGAGGAGCATGAATGAGCATCTATCTTCCCGATGACGTGCACGACGCTTTGGAGCGCTTCATCGCCGAAAAGCATCCCGGTCTCAACCAGACCGAGGCGACGACTCTGATCCTGCGCAAATGGCTGGTGCGCGAGGGCTATCTGTCGGCGGAGCCCGAACACGGCACACCGCCGGATGAACTGAACGCGACCAATGACGATTGAACAAGGCAGCAATTGACTATGGCCAAACAGCCGCCGGAAGGAGCGGGTCGCAAGACCGCGCTCGGGCGACGCCTTTTGATTCTGATGATTCTGGCAATTCTGCTCGTGATCGCGCTCGTCTGGATGAGCATTTATCTCTTCGATCCAAATGGCGGTCTGGACTTCGATGATCTCGGGATTTTCGCTTTGGATTTCAATGCGGTAGATATGATGCTGCCAGGCATTGTGTGAGTGCGTTAATCTTTTTGTTACCATTTGAAATATTCATTTTGGCCAAGCCCTAACGTTTAGCGCTTCCGTTTGCCGTCTTTTGCATGGTACATGATCCTCATCGACTGAAAGAATATTGACTGAAACGGGCGCTTTCCGATGCCCGTAAAGCCAAGAGGATCTGGATGGCATTCGAGGACATCAAGGCGGAAATTGCGCTGCTTTTCGAGCAAATGGTGAATCAGCCGCAAGACGCTCATGAAATCCGTGAAACGGTTCGCGAGAAGCTCAATGCGCTGCGGGCCAGTGGTTTGCCTCTGCCTGAAGATCTGGTCGAGCTTGAAAAACGCATCGAAAAAGATTTCGATTCCTGAGAACGGGTCCGGTCATGCGTTACGCGCTTTCCTCTTCTTCATCCGCTGATCTGGTCCGCAAGGGCCTCATGCTTCTTGGTTGTGCCGTGGCGCTCAGCGCCTGCAATACAACCAATGACGGCAAGCCCGTGAAAACGGCGCTGATCACGCAGACCGATGCATCCAGCCAGACTGCTTCCGCAGCAGGCAGTGCGGCCGGTGCCGCTGCCAATGCTGCAGGCACGGCGACCGCCGATGCAGGCGCTGCTGCCGGAACGCAGACCGTCGCAGCCGTGACCGATCCTTCCGATCCGGTCCTGCCTGCCGTTGTTCCCATTCCCGGCATTCGTGGCCAATCCGAACCGATGATGGCCTATGCGGGTGCCCAGGCTGCCGCTTCGCCGGCATCGGTTGCCGCCAATATGGCGTTTGAGACACCGGATCATGCACCGGAAGAACTTGATGCGCTGATTACCAAATATTCCGTCGCCTATGACGTACCGGAACGCCTTGTGCGCCGGGTCGTGCATCGCGAAAGCCGGTTCAATCCGGGTGCCCGCAACGGACCCTATTGGGGCCTGATGCAGATCAGCCATCCGACCGCGCGCGGCATGGGATATACGGGCGCGGCCAAGGGCCTGCTCGATGCGGAAACCAATCTGAAATATGCGGTTCGCTATCTGTCCGGCGCCTATAAGGTTGCAGGCGGTGATGAAAGTCAGGCAGTCCGCTATTATGCGCGCGGCTATTATTACGATGCCAAGCGCAAGGGACTGTTGCAGGAAACCGGCCTCGACGGACGCTGGAAGCGCAGCGGACCGACCCGTGACGCAGCCGCTTCCATCCAACCGGCATCCTTGCCGGAAGGCGGGGCAGCACCGCTCCCCGGCGTTGCTCCCATTCAGGCTTCCTACGCACCGGCGGGGCAATAAACTAACTGTCATCTTGACGCTGCAAAGTGATGGCAGTTTCCTGTCCTGAATCGACGACAGGGAAATTTCATGAAAGTAAGACTGCCTCATCCAGTCAAATGGAAATATGACCGGGCCGAATTGTGGGCCGATGGCGTCATCCATGTTCTGGGTGTCGGGATGGCGCTTGCAGGCGCCATTGCCATGCTGATCTATTTCCTGCCGAACATGCCTGCGGCGACCTCGATTTCGTCGGGGGTCTATCTCGCGAGCCTTCTGGCAGCGCTCGGCATTTCGGCTGTCTACAATATCTGGCCGGTTTCGCCGACCAAATGGTTCCTGCGCCGTTTCGACCATTCGGCGATTTATCTTCTGATCGCCGGAACCTACACGCCTTTTGCCATGCATATGGGCGACCGCGCACTGCCGCTGCTTCTCTTCGTTTGGAGCGTGGCTTTTGTCGGCATCATGCTGAAACTGTTCATGCCGGGACGTTTCGACCGGCTGTCGATCCTGCTTTATCTGGCGCTCGGCTGGAGCGGCGTCATGGTCTATGACACCATGGTGCAATCGCTGCCGCCAGCCGTTTTCTGGCTGATTGCTGCCGGTGGCATGGTCTATTCGCTGGGTGTGATTTTCCATGTCTGGGAGCGCCTGCGGTTTCAGAATGCCATCTGGCACGGCTTTGTCGTGGTGGGCGCGGCACTGCATTATTGTGCGGTGTTCTTTGTCGGCGCGTGGAATTAGCGAAAAGGGCGGTGTCCCAGATTCAGTTTATGACGTGCCGAAAATGGTGGTTTGCGAGAACCGGAGCGGAATGTACTTTAAGGTACATGAGCACCGGAAGCGCAGTAAAACGTCATTTGCAGGCCGTCAGAAGCTGAATCCTAATGAAAATCGCGGGAGTTCGGCATTATTCTAACATTCCGCGGATGATGCGCCATCTGGGATGGAGCGACGAGGCGCTGCGCTTCGCGTCCGCTCATCTCGATCAGTGCTGCCGAACGATCCTGCAACTTTGACGCCACCAGATGCACGACCCCTTCGGGACTGCGCTGGAGGCGACCTTCGATATGGATCAGCCGCGCGCCCATCACTTCGCGGCGAAACGCCTTCATGATCTTCGACCAGACGACAATATTGGCGATACCGGTTTCATCCTCGATGGTGAGAAACACCACGCCCTTGGCGCTGCCGGGGCGCTGGCGGACGGTGACGACGCCCGCCACTTTCATGCGGCGTCCGTCGGCGCCTTCCTGCACAGCACGACAGGTTGAAACGCCTTCCGCTGCCAGCCCCTCACGCAGATATTGCAGCGGATGCCCTTTCAGAGAGAGCCGCGTCGTCTCGTAATCGGCAATCACATGCTCGGAGGCGGCCATTTCAGGAAGCTTTGTGCGCGGTTCCTCCGCCAGTTCGCTGGTTGCGGCGGCGCGGAACAGCGGCAGGGTTTCATCATTGGGCAGACGGCGCACGGCCCAAAGTGCTGCGCGGCGGTCGATATCGAGCGAGCCGAAGGCATCGGCATCGGCCAGAAGCGTGAAGGCGCGCCGGTCGAGCCGGAGCCGCCGATGCATGTCCTCGATGGTGCGGTAAGGCTCCTGCCGGTCGGCAATCAGGAGTTCGGTGTCCCGTTTGGAAAAGCCGTCGATCTGGCGGAAGCCGAGCCGGAGCGCTGGTCGAATATCGAGCGTATCCTCCAGAATATTATCCCAGTGACTGAAGTTCACATCGACGGGCAGCACCGTCACGCCATGTTCGCGGGCATCGCGCACGATTTGGGCGGGTGCGTAAAAACCCATGGGCTGGGAATTGAGAAGCGCGGCGGCGAACACTTCCGGATGATGGCACTTGATCCACGCGGAAATATAGACCAGATGCGCAAAGCTTGCCGCATGGCTTTCGGGAAAGCCATATTCGCCGAAACCCTTGATCTGGTTGAAGCAGTTTTCGGCAAAGGTCCGGTCGTAGCCACGATTGACCATGCCTTCGATCATCTTTGTCTCCATCGTATGGATGGTGCCCATCTTGCGGAAAGTGGCCATGGCACGGCGCAACTGGTTGGCCTCATCCGGTGTGAATTTTGCAGCCTCCATGGCAATGCGCATCGCCTGTTCCTGAAACAGCGGCACGCCTTTGGTCTTGCCGAGAATTTGCAGCAACTCGTCGGGTGGCCCATATTCCGGCGCTGGCGATGGCAAGGTGCAGGGTTCCTGTCCGTTTCGCCGCCTAAGATAAGGATGCACCATGTCGCCCTGAATGGGGCCGGGGCGCACGATGGCGACCTCGATGACGAGATCATAGAACTCACGCGGGCGCAGACGTGGCAGCATGTTCATCTGGGCGCGGCTTTCCACCTGAAACACGCCGAGCGAATCCCCCTTGCACAGCATGTCGTACACGGCTTTGTCTTTTTGCTCCACGGTCGCCAGCGTCAGCTTTTCGCCACCATAAAGCTGCGGCTTGTGCTGGTGAATGAGGTCAAAAGCCTTGCGGATGCAGGTGAGCATGCCGAGCGACAGCACATCCACCTTCATCAGCCCCACCTCATCGATATCGTCCTTGTCCCATTCGATGAAGGAGCGGTCTTCCATCGCTGCCGGGCCGATGGGCACGGTCTCGTCCAGACGGTCGCGGGTGAGCACGAAACCGCCGACATGCTGCGACAGGTGGCGCGGAAAGCCGATCAGCGTGATGGCCAGTTCCACCGCGCGTCGGATGATGGGATTGTCGGGGTCGAGACCCGCCTGTCTGATATGCTGCTTGTCGATGCCGCCGCCCGATATGCCCCAGACCGTATTGGCGAGCGCTGCCGTCACATCCTCAGTCAGCCCCAGCGCCTTGCCAACATCGCGGATCGCGCTGCGGGACCGATAGCTGATGACGGTTGCGACAATGGCCGCGCGATCTCTGGAATAGCGATCATAGACATATTGCATCACCTCTTCGCGCCGCTCATGCTCGAAATCGACGTCGATATCCGGTGGCTCCTTTCGCTCCACCGAAAGAAAGCGCTCGAACAGGAGGTCAACCTGTGTCGGGTCCACACCGGTGACGCCAAGGCAGAAGCAGACAACGGAATTGGCCGCCGAACCGCGCCCCTGACACAGAATGCCTTCTCCGCGGGCATAGCGCACAATGTCATAGACGGTGAGGAAATAGGCCGCATATTGCAGCTTTTCGATCAGCGCCAGTTCCTTGTGGATCAGCGCCTGCACCTTCGGCGGGATGCTGTTAGCGCCGTAATGACGGGCGGCACCTTCCCAGGTGAGATCATGCAGATGCTGTTGCGGCGTCTTGCCGGGCGGCACGGGCTCGTCGGGATAATCATATTTCAGCTCATCGAGCTGGAAGGTGATGGGCGCGACGAAATCGGCGGTCGCTTCGACGGTCTCAGTGTAGTCGCGAAACAGCCGCAGCATTTCCTTTGGTGGTTTCAGGTGGCGTTCGGCGTTCTTTTCGAGAAGCTGCCCGGCTGCGAAAACAGTCGTGTGGTGGCGGGTTGCCGTCAGCACGTCCTGAAGCGCGCGGCGGTCGGGATGATGATAAAGCACGTCATTGGTGGCGAGCAGCGGTACATTGGCCTCGGCTGCAAAACGGGCGATACGTTCGGCCCGACGTCCGTCATGGCCCTGATGCGGCATGGCAAGCGCCAGCCAGACCGAGCCGGGGGCTGCTTGCGCAATCTCCGTCAGGCGAGCGGCAAAATCCGGTCTGTCTTCGTCAGGCGGAAAGACCGCGATCTGAAACTGCCGGGCGCGAAACAGCAGGTCGCTCCATTCGAGATGGCATTCGCCCTTGATGGCAGCGCGTACCTTGCCCTCCGTCAGCAGGCGGCACAATTGCCCATAGGCAGCGCGATCACGCGGATAGACGACCATATCCGGCGTACCGTCGGTGAAGGACAGGCGGCAGCCGATGAAAAGCCGGAAATCGCTCTTGTCGCGAAAATCCTTCCATGCCGCATGTGCCCGCACCACGCCGGCCAGCGTGTTGCGGTCGGCAATGCCGATACCGGACAGGCCAAGCTCATGTGCACGCGCTACCAGTTCCTGCGGATGCGACGCACCGCACAGGAAGGAGAAATTGCTGGCAGCAGCCATTTCAAAATAATGAGCCATCACGCGAACAGTCCGTGTAAAAACCAGCGCGGATGATTGGCGCCGTCATAAAGGCCTTCGCGGAAAATCCAGAAACGCTGGCCGTTCTCGTCTTCCACCCGGTAATAATCGCGCAGTTCCGGAACCGTGTGACCGATTGCGAGCCACCATTCCGGTTCGATCCTTTCCGGTCCTTCGGCAAGGCGCACATGATGGCGCACCCGTCGCCACAGGAAGAACGAAGGCGGACTGTCGGGCACTTCCGCCACGCTTTCGATCAACTGTGGCGGGCGAAACAGTTTTATGGGGCGCGCTGGCGGGTCGCCGGGAAGCAATGGGGGAAGTGCTGCCGTGCTTTCGTAATCGGCTTCGCCCTTCCCGTTCGTGTGCAGGGCAGGGCGCAGGCCGAAGGCCCGTTCGGGAATATGCGTGTTGCGCGAAAAGGAAACGAGAACGCGGTTCTGTCCAAGCCGCGCCGAAAGCCGGTCGACAAGCTGGCCGAACCCCGCTTCATCTTCCTCATGCTGGTCGAGCCCCGTCTGGCGCTGGGCGATTGGCGCACTGCGCAGCGCTGCCAGCCGGATCATGTCGAAGCCGAAACCTGCATCGAGCGGGTCGGTCAAGGCGTTGAGCCTTTCACGTGCAAGGCGCAGAAAAACCTCGTCGTTGCGCAAAGGCTGGCCGGTTTCGATGTGGATATGACGCACTTCGCCATCGACACGGAAGAAGGAGGCTTCAATCAGAAGCGCGCCTTTGCCCTCCGGTTCAAGTTGCGCAAAAAGCTCCTGCGCCAGTTCCTGCAAGATGCGTTCGACCAGTTCCATTGCGGTAACCGGCTCTGACAGGCGGCGCTCGACGGCACTGAGCGGCATGATGCGCATGGGAGAAATCGGAGCGCGCTCCTGCCGTGCCAGCCGGTCGAGCCTGGTGGCAAGATCGGTGCCGAAACGGGCGGTGAGGGCTGCGCGCGGAAGCCCCATCACATCGCCGATACGTTTCAATCCGGCGCGCTTGAGGCCGGTTTCGGCAGCTTGCGTCAGTTCAAGCGCGGAGAGCGGCAGGCGGGGAAGCAGCCGGTCGGCCTCTGTCCTGCTGAAGACACCGCCCTTCGTTCCCCGTGCCAGAAGCCGCGCGGAAAAACTGTTATCGGCAATCGCCGCCTGTACGCCAAGCCTGGCCCGTTCCAGACGCAGGATTGCATCGGCACGCATGGCGTCGAGCCCGCCAAAAAGATGCGCGCAGCCGGTTATGTCGAGCATCAGCCCATGCGGCTCATCGAAGGCGACAAGCGGCGTGTAGCGTTCGCACCAATGGGCAAGACGCTTGAGCAATGCCGCATCATGTTCCGGTGCCGCCGCTGCCACTTCAAGCCTTTCCACGCGGGCGCGCGCATCCGTCAGCGCCATGCCGGGAAAAAGGCCAAGCTTTGCCGCTGCCGCATCCACCGCTGTCAGGCGTAGCGCATTGGCCGTGCGCTCGGTCACCACCAAAGGCAGGCGCGGTTTGCCGTCAGGCGGAGCGCTGATGCGAAGCCGGTCGGTCGGTAGAAACGGAAACCAGAGGGCGAGAAACAGACGTTCTGCCATCCCGTTCTCTTGCATCAAATTCAAGGGTTTCATTGTTCCATTCCATGATCCATTGCCCGCATGTGCCGTGGCGATTGCGCTCCAGAACCGTCGAGAAGACAGGCTTGCCGGGTGCATTTGCTCCGCTTGAACGGGATGGCGCGGGCGCCACCCGCCAGCGGCTGACGGCAGCGCTTTGCACAGCCGTCCGGTGGCTCCTGAGCAGGATGACGGGCAGTTGCGCGGTTTCTGTTGCCAGAAGCAGACGACGCGAGGCAGTCAGGTCGAGGCATTTCGGCTGGCCTGTCACCGAGGCGACGACGCCGGAAACAAGATGCGAGGCCTTGCCGCCGCTTCCAGCTTCCAGCGCGTCGTTTGCCGCCTTCAGGACATCCTGTGCCGTAGGGCAGCGCACGATCAGAAATCGCGACGGGTCGATCCCGAAGGCATGAAGCCCCGGCGGATAAAGCCCGCCATATTCACTTGCAGCGCTTTCTTCCTCGATCCAGATAATCGGGCGCCGGGGGTCTGCCGCACGTTCTGCCGCGCGGGCGGCAAAGGCCAGCGCAAAGCCGGTCGCGGCCATATGCGCGCCGGGGTTTTCGGCAAAAACCTCATGCAGCGCATCACCTGCAAGGCCATGCGGAAAGGCAGCATCCGCCCCGGCAAGGCCGAGCGTGAAACTGCGTGCCCGCCCGAAGCCCGTTTGTCCCTGATTTGCAAAACTACCTTGCGGATCGTTGCCTTCAATGGTCGTAACCATGCGCCGCAGCGCCGCGATGTCGATGCCGCTCACGTCTAGATTCCATCTTTTGTTCTCTATATGTTCTAGTATTGAATCGAGCGAGGCAAGAGTCAAGCGGGATCAGAAATCAGTCCAGTGGACTGATTTCCTTGCGTAGGCGTTTCACACTTTTCGGGATACGTTCTATCATCGCGATAGCGGTTTTGGATTAGGCGGCTTCCCTGAAAGGCACGCCTGCCAGTTGCGCCAGATGGCCGGGAAGGTCGGTGCCAGCACCTGCCGCATTGATCGTGTCGAAATAATCATGCCAGCCGGTGGCTGTGATTCCGGCAATCAGCATGTCGAGAGCTGCTTCGTCCGGGAAACGCCAGATGGCGAAGAAACTCTGGTCGGGTGCAAAAGGCTTTGTCGCGTCGACGGGACCTAATGCCAAAGCCTCGATACCGAGCGCCGCAAGACCGCCCATACCCGCGCCGACTTTCTCAAAAAAGGCCTGCCTGCCTTCAGCATCGAGCGCGTGCCAGCTTGATTTCGGGGAATAAAGCTCGGCGAGGTAATAGGTCATGTCATATCCCTTAGGGTTTCATTGATCTTGAAGGAGCGACCGGCATCGGTGTGACTCCAGATGCGGCGCAGCAAGGTGCTGAGAAGCTGCTGTTCGCCTGACGAGAGATCGCTCATCAGGCTTGCAATCCATGCGGTATGTTGTTCGAAAAGCTGTTGCGCCAGCAGCACCCCTTCGGATGTCAGCCGGACAGTTAGCTTGCGGCGGTCCTCGCTATCCGCGTGGCGCTTGAGGAAACCATCACGCTCCAGCCCGTCCAGCAGGCCGGTGATGGTGGCGCGCGTGACGCCTGCGCGTTCTGAAAGCTCGTGCGGCGAGAGGCCGCCAGGCGCATTGTGCAGCAGAAACAGCAGGACGAACTTGCCCTCCGAAAGCTTGTGCGGTGCCAGCCGGTTGGCGCAATCCCGGTCAATGGCTGCAGCAAGTGACAAAACTTCAAAGCAGGCTTTCAGCGCGTCGGTGGACGAACTGTGCCGGCGTTCCATTTCACCCAGAAGGGCGCGATGCTTTTGCTCGATTATTTCCATACGGTACCTTATAGTAAGGTGCCGTATCAAATGCAAGCGGATTTGAACATGCGAATGAAAATCAGGGGAGCTTGATCGATGGGTATATGCGGTTTATATATGATACATATATGAACCGTATGGTCTGGACAATGATATGGGTATCGTGAAAATCGCTGACGAACTGCATGAGGAACTGCGCAAGGCGAGTGACGTCATGTGCCGTTCGATCAATGCGCAGGCTGAATACTGGATGAAGATCGGCATGCTGGCGCAGGCCCATCCCGACCTGTCGTTCAACGAGATCGTGCAGATGCAGTTGCGCGCTGCACAGGTCGAACTACCGGTTCTGGCGGTTCAATCGTCATGACCAAGACACCTGCCGAAGTGGAGAAAATGGCGGCATCCGGCGCGCTGCTCGCCTCCGTTTTTACACTTCTCGACCGCACGCCGCTGGCGGGCATGACCACGATGCAGGTCAACGATCTGGTCGAGGATTACATTACCCGCGAGTTGCAGGCGCGGCCTGCCAGCAAGGGGCAATATGACTATCCCTATGTGCTGAACAGCTCGAAGAACGAAGTCGTCTGCCACGGCATGCCGTCGAATGACGAGATCATTGAAAACGGCGAGATCATCAACTTCGATATCACGCTGGAAAAGAACGGCTATATCGCCGATTCCAGCAAGACCTATATGGTCGGTGACGTTACTCCCTTTGCCTCGCGGCTGGTCCGTGTGACCTATGAGGCCTTGTGGAAAGGGATTGCTGCCGTGCGACCCGGCGCGACACTGGGCGATATCGGTCATGCCATCGAGCGTCACGCCAAGCGGCATGACTACAGCATCGTGCGGGAATATTGCGGCCACGGTATCGGTCGCGAGATGCACGAGGAACCGCAGGTCTTGCATTTCGGCAAGCCCGGCACCGGCGTGCGTTTGCGCGAAGGCATGGTGTTCACCATCGAACCGATGCTCAATCAGGGAACGGCCAAGGTGAAGACCGAAAAGGACGGCTGGACGGTGGTGACGCGTGACGGAAAACTGTCAGCGCAGTTCGAGCATACGGTTGCAGTCACCACGAATGGCGTGCGGGTGCTGACCTTGCGTCCCGGTGAGGAAAAGATGCTCGCTGGTGTAAAACACGCAGCTTGATCTCATCCGATCCTGCCAGCCATCCAGAGCACAAAGACAATCGTCCCGCCCACGCTCATTCCAGCGGCAAGAATAGTCCCTGCGATGACGGGCACGAGTTTCAGGACCGAAATATGGGGCGTTATTTCCAGCCGGAAATTCGCCCTGATCTTTTCAGGGGTCAGGCAGGTAATTTCGTAATCGCCGGGTGTCGTGCAGTCGAAATATCCCAAGGCGTGAGAAGCATTGCCGCGCATGTCCGTCCGCCGGACACTCAACAGAAAACGGCTTATGGAATGATAGGCAATCGGGGCGCCGGTCGCGCGCGCCTTGATGGAAAATTGCGTTGAGAAATAGGCTGTTCCTGTGAGAACGGTAAATGACGGAAATACGATGTTGATCGCGTAGCGCCCGGCTTTCGGCAAATGAAAGATATGTGGCCGGGCGTTACCCGCAAATTGGTGGCGGACATCAGGCGCAATCATTTTCCACAGGATGGCAATGCAGCGCACCAGCAGATAAATGCCGAGCAGAATGCAGGCAGGCAAGGCCAGATAGAAAGACAAAATTCACGTCCCGCTCTAAAAACAAAAAGCCCGCCGGGAAGGCGGGCTTTTGTCTGGATTGGATATGCTTATTTGCGATCACGCGCAGCAAGCGTGCGCAGACGCAGTGCATTGAGCTTGATGAAGCCTGCGGCGTCCTTCTGGTCGTAAGCACCCTGATCGTCTTCGAAGGTGACGAGCTTGTCGGAATAGAGCGACTTGTCCGATTCGCGACCGATCACCATCACATTGCCCTTGTAAAGCTTGAGCGTGACTTCGCCTTCGACATGGCGCTGGCTGTGATCGATTGCCGCCTGCAGCATTTCGCGTTCCGGCGAGAACCAGAAGCCGTAATAGATCAGCTCGGCGTAGCGCGGCATCAGCTCGTCTTTCAGATGCGCTGCACCGCGGTCGAGCGTGATCGATTCGATGGCGCGATGGGCCGCCAGCAGGATCGTGCCGCCCGGCGTTTCGTAGACGCCACGCGACTTCATGCCCACGAAGCGGTTTTCCACGAGGTCGAGACGACCGATGCCGTTGTCGCGGCCATAGTCATTGAGCTTGGCAAGAAGCGTTGCAGGCGACAGGCGCTCGCCATTGATCGAAACGGCATCACCCTTTTCAAAGCCGATCTTGATGATCGTTGCCTTGTCGGGTGCAGTTTCCGGCGAAATGGTGCGCATATGCACATATTCCGGAGCCTCGACAGCCGGATCTTCCAGAACCTTGCCCTCGGACGAGGAGTGCAGCAGGTTGGCATCGACGGAGAACGGCGCTTCGCCCTTCTTGTCTTTCGCAACCGGGATCTGGTGCTGTTCGGCGAATTCGAGCAGATGCGTGCGGCTCTTGAACGACCAGTCGCGCCATGGGGCGATGATCTTGATGTCCGGGTTCAGCGCATAGGCCGAAAGCTCGAAACGAACCTGGTCGTTGCCCTTGCCGGTTGCGCCGTGCGCGATGGCGTCGGCGCCGGTCTTCCTGGCGATTTCGATCAGGTGCTTGGAGATCAGCGGGCGGGCAATCGAGGTGCCGAGCAGATAGACGCCTTCATAGACGGCATTGGCGCGGAACATCGGGAAAACGAAATCGCGCACGAATTCTTCACGCACGTCCTCGATGAAGATTTCCTTGATGCCCAGCATTTCCGCTTTCTTGCGGGCTGGCTCAAGTTCTTCGCCCTGACCGAGATCGGCGGTGAAGGTCACAACTTCCGCGCCGAGTTCTGTCTGAAGCCACTTCAGGATGATCGAGGTGTCGAGGCCGCCCGAATAGGCGAGAACGACTTTCTTAACGTCTTTCCACTTGCTCATAATAAACTTCCGTCTCATCAGGCGCTCCAGAGCGGCGCCCAAAATTTGTCCGTAGTTCTTTTATCAGTTGCCAAGCAGCGTGCAAGCCGAAGGGCTGCGACTTATCGCGAAAACTCATGCGTATTATACCAGGGCGCTGAGATGCTAACGCATCATGCCCTGAAAATGCTCAGTCGCCGCACGGGCTTAACCAAAACTCGATGAGTCAAACTCATCAAGTTTTGGTATTACGTGATCTGTGGTTCGCCAACTTCATAAACAACGAGATTGCGGTCGCCGATACCAAGTTCAGGCCAGGACGCACGCCATTCGGCAATATGGGCGGACGCGAAATGCCGGTCGAGCGAAGCACGGTCGCGCCACATCTCCTTCACATGGATGAGACCCGGTTCGAGAATATCTGCGGCATAGCCATAGTCCACGCAGCCATCCTCCGCCCGGCTGGCCACAATCATGCGCTGCATGGCCTCGCGCGCCCGGTCAAGATTTTCCGACGGCAGACGGACAGTCCCTACGATCAGCAGCATTTCGGCCTCCATTCCACTGTTCCATTTGCATGGAAATTATTCTAGCGTGCGCCATCTCTTGGAGCACATTTCGATGTCTTTTCTGACAAACCTGACCTTCATTCCCGAATGGACGATTTTTGTCCAGTTCGCGATCGCAACCGCGATCCTTTCCATCACGCCCGGTCCCGACATGACGCTTTTCGTCGGGCGCGCCCTGTCCGAAGGCAAGGCCGCAGGCTTTGCCTGCATGGCTGGCGCCAGCACCGGCATCGTCATTCACACGACCATGGTGGCGCTCGGCCTTTCGGCGCTCATTCTGGCGTCTCCCGCAGCCTTTACGGCGCTGAAAGTGGTGGGCGCGGGCTATCTGGTCTGGCTGGCCGTGCAGGCGATCCGCAAGGGATCGGCCTTCTCGCCGGAAAAGAATGGCGGCAAGAAGCATACGCTGTTCCAGAACTGGCTGACGGGTCTTGGCATCAACCTTCTGAACCCGAAGATCATCCTGTTCAACATGACCTTCCTGCCGCAGTTCGTCTCCGCGCATGACCCGCATGCCATGGGCAAATTGTTCTTCCTCGGCCTGTCGTTCATTCCGATGGCGCTGCCCTTCACCATTCCGATGGTGGTGGCGGCAGATCGTTTCGCCGGGCTCCTGAAAAAGAACCCGACCGTGACGCGCATCGTGGACTGGATGTTTGCGGGCGTATTCTCGGCCTTCGCGCTGAAGATCATCACCGCACAGGCAAAATAGAGCATTTCCAGCAAAAGTGCGAAGTGGTTTTGCGTAGGATAATGCGAATGAAAAGGCCATTTCCAGCAAAAGTGCGAAGCGTCTCCGCGGGGAAATCAGTCCACTGGACTGATTTCTGATCCCGCTTCGATGCGTAGGATAATGCGAAAAAGAAGATGGATTTTTTATTCAGCCGGGCGGGATAAAAGCCGTCCGGCATTGCGCCCTGCCAGCAGCCAGTAGACGAAGCTGCCGACGACGCCGGCGCCTGCAATGGCTGCAATCCAGAGCGAGCTTTCCGGCACGCTCCGGCCATCGCTGAACGGAAGCGATGCGCCTGCGGCGGCAAGCCCGATCAGGGCGCCCGCAACGCAATAGAACAGCGACGATTTGTAACCGCGCGCTTCAGCCAGAATGATGAGGATGAGGGCGGGCACAAAGCTGAATCCGCCAGCCATGGCTGCAATGGCAAAACCGCCGACGAAGACGGCGCTCCAGAAGCTGGTGGCTGCAAAGAACGAACCGGCATCCGGGTCGCTTGCCATCATGACGAAATCGTTCATGAAGGAATCGATCCCGAGAGTGCGGAAAAGGATGGCGGCCAGAAACCAGCCTGCCGTCAACACACCGCAGCAATAGCCGAATACCACGATGACGAAGCGCGTTATGTAGTCGAAAGTATCGTTCAAGCGCGCTCACCCATCGGTTTATTCGCCCCGTTATTCGCCATGCCCGGAAATCATCATGGCTTCGAGCGCAAGGCGCTCGCTCTTGCGCATGCGCTCCGATTCCGACTTGAGCTGGCCGCAGGCAGCAAGGATATCGCGACCGCGCGGGGTGCGGATCGGCGATGCGTAACCAGCCGCGTTTACGTAATCGGCAAATTTCTCGATCTGCTCCCATTCCGAGCACTGGTAATTGGTGCCGGGCCACGGGTTGAACGGGATCAGATTGATCTTGGCCGGAATGCCCTGCAACAGCTTCACCAGAAGCTTGGCATCCTCAAGGCTGTCATTGATATCCTTCAGCATCACATATTCGAAGGTGATGCGCTTGGCATTGGACAAGCCCGGATATTCGCGGCAGGCCTTGATGAGCTGTTCCAGCGGATACTTCTTGTTGATCGGCACCAGAATGTCGCGCAACTCGTCGCGCACGGCGTGCAGCGAAATGGCAAGCATGACGCCGATCTCGTCGCCGGTGCGATAGATTTCCGGCACGACGCCGGAGGTCGAAAGCGTGATGCGGCGCTTGGAAAGGGACAGGCCGTCGCCGTCGGAGGCGATCAGCAGGGCCTTCTTCACTTCCTCGAAATTATAGAGCGGCTCGCCCATGCCCATCATCACGATATTGGTGATCTTGCGGCCTTCGGCGGGAACCATGGCGCCGTCGGGCGTATCCTTGTCCGGAAAATCGCCGAGCCGGTCGCGGGCGGTCAAAAGCTGCGCCAGAATTTCTTCCGACGTGAGGTTGCGCACCAGCTTCTGCGTGCCGGTATGGCAAAACGAGCAGGTGAGCGTGCAGCCGACCTGTGAGGAAACGCAGAGCGTTCCGCGGCCTTCTTCGGGAATATAGACGCTTTCGATTTCGACCGGACGGCCGGCACCCCGCGGCGGAAAACGGAACAGCCATTTGCGGGTGCCGTCCTGCGAAATCTGTTCTTCGACCACTTCCGGGCGCGCAATGGTGAAATGCTGCGCCAGCATAGCGCGCAAATCCTTGGAAATATTGCGCATGTCGGCAAAATCGGAAACGCCACGTACATAGAGCCAATGCCAGAGCTGGCTGATGCGCATCTTCACCTGACGCTCGGGCACACCAGCCTTGATCAGCGCTTCGGCCATTTCCTCGCGCGACATGCCGATGAGCGACGGCTTTGCCTCCAGGCTGGCGCGCGCATGGCGGGCAAGCTGGTCGCGCGTATCATCAATGGTAAGGTCGAACGAAATGGACATCTGTTTTCAACTGTTGGAGACGACGGCTGAAGCGCGTCGATAAGCTTCGCCAGATAATCTGGCCCGAATTCATGGATAAATAGGGTCCAGCACTTGGCTTTGCTACCCTGTTGCGCGCGCTCTTAGCACACAATATCGCATTCGTCATCCCACATGAAATCCGGTCTGCTATGCGTATGTGCAGCACAAAAGAAAAAAGCCGGGTTGTGTACCCGGCTTTAAACGACTTCCAATCGCGTGGATTACTTGCACTTCTGGATGGCTTTCAGCGCATCCGAAATACCCTTCAGCGAATAGGTATAGTTGGTCTTGGTGCCGCGCTTCGACTGTGCCTGCACCTTCATTTCCGAGCCGCCGCGCATGGCTGCGATGAGCTGCGGCTCTTCCGCCGCATTTTCCATCCAGCCGGACTTGCCGTTGACGAACATGTTGAAGTTGCGGTTGCCGATGGAGACGACGACCTTGGCATTGGTGTTGAGGTCGTAACCGGCCATGAACTGCGGTTCGAACGAGATGTTCTGGCCGGGTTTCTGGCTCACGAGGAAGAAGTTGTCACCGTGATCGACAGAGGCCGGGGCCTTCTGGGTCGGTACGGAGAGGACATAGCAGACCTTGCCGTTACCCGACTGATAGCTATAGGCGCCCCAGGCATTGAACTGGCTGATCTGGCTCGGGGTCTGGGCGAGTGCCGAACCCGCCATCCCAATCATGAACACAGAAGCCGCGACGATCGATTTTCCAAGCATTGGTTTTTACCGGTTCTCTTTCGTTTGCTTCAAACTTGAATATCGGGATGCCGCCGTTCATCACGCCGTCCCGCTCAGTTGCCGATTAAATTGCCTTAATCTGGGTTACCAAACGGTGAAGTTTCGAAAGAAAACTTGAATGAGCAGCTAAGTCGCCCCGCCATCCCTTGGTTCCAGTTGAATGAAAAGAAAGCGGCGAGAGTTTGTCTTTGGTGAAGGGAGTAGGGGAATAGGGCAGTATGTTAAAAGGGGAATAAGGGAATAGGGGAGTACGGGAATAGGAAAATAAGGAGGAAAAGCGGGCGTAAATGATGCAGGGTTGTCGGAATCACATAGCTGTGATCAGACTCCCTTACTCCCTTACTCCCTTACTCCCTTACTCCCTCATCCTCGAGCGCCTGCCGCGCAGCGAGCCGGTGCGCAGGCGTGATGTGGGCTCGAACGGCTGTCAGCGCTGCCATCAGCACGGCAACGTCATCGGTGAAGCCGATACCGGCCAGAATGTCTGGAATGGCGTCGAAGGGCAGGACGAAATAAGCGAGCGCCGCCATCAACGTCATGCGCACACGGGTTGGCGTCTTCTGGTCGAGGGCGCAGTAATAGGCTGCCACCACCTCATCCATGAACGGCACCATGCGACCGGCGCGGCGCGCAGCCTTCCAGAATCCGCTCTTCACCCGTTCGCTGCGCTTCTTGAATTCGCTCTCGCTGCCGGGTTCGAGGATTTCACCGATTCTGACGTCATCCATTCTCGTTCAACTCCTGTCGTCCCGCTTCCAATCATCGAATACGGGCTATGACCGGTTAAAAATGGGGAGTTTGTGCTGTCCTTGCAAGACCATGATGATTCCATCATCCCGGTCACCTGCAACAACCATCAGCTACAACGCTCTCATCAAATCCCCAAAATACAGATTCGACCGGATCGCCTCCCCAGATCGCCTCCAAAGCGTTTCTGGCGCGCGATGGTCCATTGCTGAATGAGTGGAGGTTTTGATGCATTTGACCGGCTATGGGGAAAACTTCATCCGCAGCGACCGTTCAACACGGCTGTTTCGCGGCAACCAGCTACTGGCTGCCGGAAGCGAAGACAATTACATCACCGTCGATCTCTCAGAGGCGGGATGCTACGATGCCGCCGTCTATCTGCGGTTTCTCTTCGGTGCCGGAATTTCGCTCAATACGTTGCGCGGCACGTCCAGCCAGAACTGGATACCGATCCTGAATTTCAGGGCGGGCGAACAATGGAACGGTTATTCAGCGCTGCCTTTCGGTCAGGCAATCGGCTTTTATGACGTTCAGGCTGGGCATATTTTCCATGCCGCCATTTCGCTTGGCGATGTCCATATCCGCGGCGTCCATGGCGGAAAACTCGGGCAGAACTGGCAGGATCGCATCAATCTTACCCGCGTTCTACCCTATTCCAGCCGCAACCCTGACGGCAGCTTCAACTATGACCGCCGGAAGATTTATGTCTATATTTCAAAGCTCTAAATTCAGGCTATAGCGTTCATCTTGTGCGCAAGCTTGATGTCGAGTTCCGTAATACCGTTCTCGCTATGGGTGGCGAGCGTAACATCGACGCGGTTGTAGACATTGAACCATTCAGGGTGATGATCGAGCTTTTCCGCGTGGAGCGCTGCGCGCGCCATGAAACCGAAGGCGGCATTGAAATCCTTGAACTTGAAGCTTTTGGCAATCGCCTCGCGTCCCTCGACCTTCTGCCAGCCATCCAGTTCGGTGAGCGCTTCGTTCAGTTCATTTTCCGTCAGCCGGTTGCGTACCATCGTCTTTCGCCTATGTTGCGGTTCCTGAACTAACTTATCATGAGCGTGAGAGTTCCGTGATCGTATCTGTAGCCGCACAAGTCCCAGCCAGCATTTTATTTGTTTGCGCAGGCAATATCTGCCGTTCTCCGCTTGCCGAAGGCGTGATGGGCCATGTGCTGGAAAAACGCGGCATCCGCCACGTGCTGGTCGATTCTGCCGGAACCAATGGCTACCATACTGGCGAGGAACCGGATGAGCGCTCCATCAGCGTTGCAGCGCGTCACGGTCTTGATATTTCCGCACAACGCTGCCGCCAGCTCATCGCAGGTGATTTTAGCCGTTTTGACCTGATCCTTGGGATGGACCGTTACAATATGCGAATGATCGCTGAGCGCAGGCCCGCAAATGCAAGCGCGCATATCGGGCTTTTCACCGAGATTGCAGAAGGACAGGCGGTTGAAGTCCCCGATCCCTATTATGGCGGGACCGGGGATTTCGAAAAGGTTTACCGAATGGTTCTGGCAGCTTCCATCGCGCTTGCCGACCAGTTCTGGCCGGAACGGGCAACCAAAGGCCAGGCTTCCTCCACGATGTAAGGTCCGCCACCCACGGAATCACGTGACGACATCAGCACGAACCGTCCTACCTTGAAGGGCAGCGTCGCGAAGTTGCCGCGTGAGGAGAGATAGTGCACCACATCCTCGATGCGGGGATTTCTCAACCGCGCCAGTGTCACATGGGGCGTGAACTTGCGCGGGTCGGCGGGAATGTGAAGCCGCTGGCAGATACGTTCGATTTCCGCCTGCAAAGCGTTGAGGTCAGGCGAGGGGGATACACCCGCATAGATGCTGTGCGGTTTTTTGGAGCCGAAAGCATTGACACCTGACAGGTTGAGCATGAATTCAGGCCGCCGCACGCGATCAAGCGCATTGGCAACCTCGTCGGCCACGTGGCCTTCCACATCTCCGATAAAACGCAGCGTTATGTGGTAGTTTTCGACATCAATCCAGCGTGCGCCGGGGAGACCGCCTCGCAATAACGAGAGCGAAAGCGCGGCGTCGCGCGGGATTTCGAGGGCAGTGAAAAGACGCGGCATAAGGCATCCTCCTCGAAGCGTTCCATGCCAGAGCGCCGGGCATCCAAAGGATGCATAAAGGACGCTCTAGCCTAGAGAGTCAGTGCATCGTTCCATCGAAGATGATTCGATATTTGCCGATGCAAACTCAGCGAATCAAAGTTTGAGTCCGGGAGCAAGCTGTTTATGCTCCCGACCGGCGTCAGCCTCCCGATGTCCCCTTGTTTTGCATATTCGTCAGGCTCTTTTCGATAGTGGGCATAAAGTTGGACACCATCGTTTCGACGCCCTTTTCGTTGGGGTGCATTCCGTCCTCAAGCAGAAAATCCTTCTTGGTTGCTACACCGTCGAGGAAAAACGGGTAGAGCGGCACGCCATATTTCTGTGCCAGCTTGGGATAGATCGGGTTGAACCTGGCGGCATAGTCCTTGCCCATGTTGGGTGGAGCCATCATGCCGGCAAGAATGACCGAAATGCCGCGCTGCTTCAGGCGCGCCAGCATCTCGTCGAGATTCTTTTCAGTAATGTCGGGTTCGATGCCGCGCAGCGCGTCATTCGCACCCAGTTCAAGGATCACGAGATCGGTGCCATCGGGGACGGACCAGTCGATGCGCGAAAGCCCGCCCGTGGTCGTGTCGCCCGATACGCCCGCATTCTCGATCGAAACCTCGACACCCTTGTCGTTGAGTGCCTTTTCAAGCTGCTGCGGAAAGGCGGCATTGGACGGCAGCAGATAGCCCGCCATCAGGCTGTCGCCGAAGCCGACGATCTTGACCTGTGAAAGCTGCTCGGTCGGCAGTGCGTCTTCGAGGCCGGTCGGATCTTCCTGCGCGCTTGCCACAATGATGGGGCTCGCCGCCATAAAAGACGCAATCGCCGCAAAAATCGGAAGCCATGCCGGAATTGAGAGTTTGAAACGCATCGTCGAAAACCCATATTTGAGGGGCTGTGGGCAAATGGCCCGCCGGACTTCTCTTCAATAATTGGCGCAACATAAGTTCAAATTTGTGGCGCGCTGTTTGGTTCTAAAGATTCATATAGGATAAAAACCGCGTGACGGAACAGGTTGTTGGCCCGATTATCGAACTTGAGAACGTTCATCTAACCCTTGGTCACGCCGCCTCATCGGTGCATGTGCTGAAGGGCGTTTCCCTTCATATTTCGCAAGGACAGTCGGTCGGCATCGTTGGTCCATCCGGTTCCGGCAAGTCGACGCTGCTGATGGTTCTGGCAGGTCTCGAGCATGTCGATAACGGAACTGTGAAGATTGCCGGAGAGACGATCAGCCAGATGAGCGAAGATCAGGCTGCCGCTTTCCGTGGCGCTAATATCGGTATCGTATTCCAATCCTTCCACCTCATTCCAAACATGACTGCGCTGGAAAATGTCGCCGTGCCGCTGGAGCTTGCCGGTCGTCGCGACGCTTTCGATGTGGCCGAACGCGAATTGCGCGCCGTTGGCCTTGGCGAGCGCCTCACCCATTATCCATCGGAACTTTCCGGCGGCGAACAACAGCGCGTTGCGATTGCACGCGCTCTTGCGCCGAGCCCCAAAATCTTGATCGCGGATGAGCCGACCGGCAATCTCGACACCACGACGGGGCGCCAGATTGCCGATCTCCTGTTCGCCAAGCAGCGCGAAAACGGCCTGACCATGGTGCTCGTCACGCATGACCCGGCGCTTGCGGCGCGCTGCGACATCGAAATCCCGGTACGCTCGGGCCGGATCGAAGAGCCTGCACAGGGCGGCTCTGTTCTCGAACCGCTGGCGGCTGGCGCATGAGTGCGGCAAAGTCGTTCTCGCTTGCTCTCCGCTTTGCGCTCCGTGAAATGCGCGGCGGCCTGTCCGGTTTCTATATTTTCCTCGCCTGTATCGCGCTTGGCGTTGCCGCCATCGGCGGCGTCAACTCGGTGGCGCGGTCGGTCAGCACCGGCATTGCATCGGAAGGTCAGAGCATTCTCGGCGGCGATGTCAGCTTTGCGCTCAATCAGCGGGAAGTGACGGCGGAAGAGCGCGCCTTCATCGAAAAGCAGGGCAGAACGGCGGAAAGCGCCACCATGCGCTCCATGGCGCGCATGCCCGATGGCTCCGACCAGTCGCTGGTCGAAGTGAAGGCTGTCGACGCTGCCTATCCGCTTTACGGCGAACTGAAGGTCCAGCCGCAGCAATCGCTCGCTGACATGACCGATAAGAAGGACGGCATTTATGGCGCTGCCGTCGCCCAGGATTTTCTCAATCGCATGGACCTGTCGCTTGGCGCGAAAGTTCTGCTCGGTTCGCAGACGTTTGAGCTGCGCGGCCTGATCGAGAGCGAGCCGGACCTGCTTTCCTCGGGTTTCAATTTTGCGCCGCGCTTTCTGGTTTCGCTGGATGGCCTGCGCGCTTCCGGCCTCATTCAACCGGGTAGCCTTGTCGATCATATCTACAAGGTCGCGCTTCCTGACGGCGCGCCGGATGCAGCAATTGCCGAAGTCAGGCGGCAGGCTGCTGCCGATTTCCCCGATGCAGGCTGGAACATTCGCTCCCGCGCCAATGCCGCGCCAGCTCTCAGCGCCAATATCGAGCGCTTCTCGCAGTTCCTCACGCTGGTGGGGCTGACAGCACTGATCGTCGGCGGTGTGGGCGTTGCGAATGCGGTGCGCGCCTATCTCGATGGCAAGCGCGGCGTGATCGCCACCTTCAAATCGCTTGGCGCGCCTGCGCGCTTCGCCGTGCTGGTCTATCTCGTGCAGATCATGGTGATCGGCTTCATAGGCATCGTTCTCGGGCTGATACTGGCGGCGATTATCCCCTATGCCGCTGCCATGGCGCTCGCCAATTATCTGCCGGTCGCCGGTGGCGGCGGTTTCTTCCCCGGTGCGCTGGCGCTTGCCGCCGTCTTCGGGCTCATTACCACGCTTGCTTTTGCCATCATTCCGCTTGGCAGGGCGCGGGATATTCCGGCGACGGCGCTTTTCCGCGAGCAGGGTTTTGAGCAGCGTGGCCTGCCACCGCTGCTTTACCTTGGATTGGCGGTGCTGCTGATTGCAGCTCTCGCCGGGCTGGCGCTTTACGTTGCCTATGATCGCCGCATCGCCGCAATCTTCATCGTCTCGGCCATCGCGGCTTTCGGCGTGCTGCGGCTTGTCGCCGACGGCATCCGCTGGCTTGCCCGCCGAGTTCCGCGCGTGCGTTCGACAGCGCTTCGGCTCGCAGTGGGCAACATCCATCGTCCCGGCGCGCTCACGCCCTCTGTGGTGCTTTCGCTTGGCCTTGGCCTGACGCTGATGGTGGCAATCGCACTGATCGACGGGAATCTGCGCCGCCAGGTGACGGAAAACATCCCGGCGCAGGCGCCCGATTTCTTCTTCGTCGATATTCAGAACCGCGACATCGGTGATTTCACCAAGCTGGTCAGCGGCATCGTGCCTGATGGCAAGCTCACCTCCGGTCCGATGCTGCGCGGGCGTATCGTTGCCTTCAATGGCACCAATGTGCGCGATATGACTATCCCGCCGGAAGCAGCCTGGGTGCTGCGTGGCGACCGCGGCATAACCTTTTCCAATACGGTCCCTGAAAACTCGACGCTGACGGAAGGCGAATGGTGGCCAGCCGATTATAGCGGCGAACCGCTGGTGTCCTTCGCGGAGCGTGAAGGCAAGGAACTGGGCCTGAAGCTGGGCGACACGGTGACGGTCAATGTGCTTGGCCGCAACATCAATGCGAAGATCGCAAGCTTCCGGCAGGTTCAGTGGGAAACGCTTGCGATGAATTTCGTCATGGTGTTTTCGCCCAATACCTTTGCCGGTGCGCCTGCGACGTGGCTTGCAACACTCACCATTCCCGACAGCCTGAAGAACCTTGCGCCTGATGTGCTGCGGCAGGTCACCAAGACATGGCCTGCCGTCACGACAGTCAGCGTGACCGATGCGCTCAATGTCGCGAATGATCTCATCAGCCAGCTTGCAACCGCCATCCGTGCCGCTGCCTCCATCGCGCTCGCCGCTTCGGTTCTGGTACTGGGTGGAGCGCTCGCAGCCGGTAACCGTGCCCGCGTTCACGATGCAGTGGTGCTGAAGACGCTGGGCGCCACGCGCGGCACGCTGATAACGGCCTATGTGCTTGAATATATGCTGCTCGGGCTTGCAACGGCGCTCTTCGCACTCGTCGCCGGCAGCGCGGCTGGCTGGTATGTCGTGGTCGAAATCATGAAGCTGAAAGCAAGCTTCCTGCCCGATGTTGCGCTGATGACCGTTGCCATAGCGCTGGTGCTGACTGTCGGTTTCGGACTGGCCGGGACATGGCGCGTTCTCGGCCAGAAGCCCGCCCAGGTGCTCAGAACCATATGAACGATTTGTAATAGGGAAGGGTGAGAAAACGTAAGCCGTTGGATATTATGGATAATGCGTTTGCGCGTTCGCGCCGATGCATCACGTTTTTTTACAGGTGGTACTTGTACGCGAAGGCCGAAATCCCCATAATGTCAGGCAGGCATGCTGGGGTCCCGCCAGCGGCGCCTGGCGGCGGCTCGGCCTTTTGAGCGCCCCGACACCGGACGGGACATGGCAAGAGGATTTAAGTCATGGCTGACTTTCGCAATATTCAGGCACAGCAGAGGCCGGTAGGCGGCGCTCGTGCTGATGCGGGCATCGATCAGGGCCTGCGCAGCTATATGCTTGGCGTTTATAACATGATGGCTATCGGCTTGGCCGTTACCGGCCTTGCCGCATTTGCCGTTGCAGCACTCGCAACGACCACGGACCCGTCCGCAGCCGTCGCGCAGCTTGCTAACGGCAAGATGCTCACCGGTCTCGGTGTGGCGCTCTACACGTCCCCGCTCCGCTGGGTTGTGATGCTTGCGCCGCTCGCGGCAGTGTTCTTCCTGAGCTTCCGCATCGAGCGTCTTTCGGTCTCGACCGCTAACGCCGTCTTCTGGGGCTATGCAGCTCTCGTCGGCCTGTCGCTGTCGTCGATCTTCCTGGTCTTCACCGGCCAGAGCATCGTCCGCACCTTCTTCGTGACGGCTGCCTCTTTCGGCGCGCTGTCGCTCTACGGTTACACAACCAAGCGCGACCTGTCCGCCATGGGCTCGTTCCTGATCATGGGCCTGTTCGGCCTGATCCTGGCATCGGTCGTCAACATCTTCCTCGGCTCCACCGCGCTGCAGTTCGCGATCTCGGTGATCGGCGTTCTGATCTTCGCAGGCCTCACCGCCTACGACACGCAGTCGATCAAGGAAATGTACTACGAAGGCGATTCTTCGGATGCGAATGGCCGCAAGGTCGTAATGGGCGCACTGCGTCTCTACCTCGACTTCATCAACATGTTCACCTTCCTGCTGCAGTTCATGGGCAACCGCGACTAATCGGCTGAAGGGTACTTGAACAAAAGGGCAGCGGAAACGCTGCCCTTTTTGCTTTTGTCCATATGATTACTGATGCATGGTGGAAGCCTTATCAAAACACTTTACTCCGGTTCCTCCCATGCCCGTCATTCGTGATTTTCAGCCTGCCGATATCGAAACGATCACCGCAATCTATACGGAAGCCGTTCTGACCGGCGCCGGCTCCTATGAGATCGAGCCGCCGGCAATGGACGAAATGGTGAAGCGTTTTGAAGCATTCGTGGAACAGGGCTTTCCGATCCTCGTCGCGGAGGAGGACGGCAGGGTTCTGGGCTATGCCTATGCGAGTTATTTCCGCGTCAGGCCTGCCTATCGCTGGCTTGCGGAGGATTCGATCTATATCGCTCCGGATGCGAAGGGAAAGGGCATCGGCAAGCTCCTCTTGCGCGAACTTATCGAGCGCATTTCCGCATTGGGGTTCCGGCAATTGCTTGCGGTGATCGGCGATGGCGAACACAATATCGGTTCGGTCAAGCTCCATGAGAGCCTTGGTTTCACCCATTGCGGACGTATCGAGGGCTCCGGCTTCAAGCACGGGCGCTGGCTGGACACGGTGCTGATGCAACTGCCGCTCAATGGCGGACGTTCAATCGAGCCGGGTACGCCGCCGCTTGCATAAATCATCTTCCTGCTGATTTGCCCGTGCGCCTGATCCCTCGATCCCTCGAGACGCCGTTTTCAACGGCTCCTCAGGATGAGGGGGCGTGTAATCTGCAAGGTTTAATTCCGCCGCAACGCCCCCGCCCTGAGCTTGTCGAAGGGTCGGTTTGGAAGATTGGGTTGTCAAATATCCCTATATGAAGGATCAGCTTTCAACGAGCTTGAGGCTCTTGTCGAACACCCGCAACACGCGTTCCAGCTCGTGGCCGCGCTTCATGATAAGCCCGCTTGCGGCAATGACCGAATAGGCACCCTGCTTGTGCGCCAGCTTCGGGTTTTTCTCGATACGGAAAAGCGGCATCTCGCTTGCCCGACGAAAGATGGAGAACACGGCGCGGTCGGCCAGATGGTCGATGGCATAATCGCGCCACGTGCCGGAGGCGACCATGCGACCGTAAATATTCAGGATTTTTCCGAGTTCATGCCGGTTGAAACTGACGGGAGCAGATCGCGCACGGTCGAGAGGAACGACCTTTGGCGAAGCAGACGAGGGAGAAGGGGATGACAAATCCTCATTCGCTGCGCTTGACGTATCCATTTCCTTCCTTTCAGCCTTTTGCAGAGCACGGACCGAAAATCGGGCAGGCTCATAAACAAACTGCGCGCAACCGGTTTGGATATTCGGCAATGGCGAAGAAGCGAACCGAACCGGCGCATGACAACAGGGTGATGCTTTTGTGAAGCAATTTCAAGGGGAGGCTTTTGCGGACTCGTTTTCGCCACCAATTATTCACCGGGAAAAGACCCAATAAATAGGGGTTAGAGGCTCTATATTAGTTATTCACGAAAAGAGAATGCCTGTTTGCAATGGTGATTGTCGGCCACATTTTCGCCTTGTCAGCTTCGCATTCCAGCCTGATTATGGCTTCAGCATCTACACGTTGCCTGAGACGGTTCGGTTCGGGTATGTCCGACCCCAAGCCCCCCGCCCAAAGGACTGCCCGAGCCGAACCAACCTTCTCCAGCCTCCGCTGAACCAAGTTGCAACACGCGCCCAGGTGCCCGACGCTACATCAGCCCAAAATGAAAATCTGTTCGATCTGATCGAAGCGCATTTCTCGCTGTAAATCACGCGGGAGCGGTGAGGATCGCAGAAAGCTCAGAGGCCGATCGGCTTCTTCTGCTTGAACATGGCCGCGCCATGGATGGGGCCGAGCGAATTGTCGTCGCGCGTTTCCTGCAGCACCACGGCGGTGCCCGAAACATCCTTGCGTTTCAGTTCCGAAGCCGGGATTTCGATCTTCAGCGGCTTGCCATCCCACATGCCAATCGTATTCGTATCGCGAACCGTATTGCGATAGGTGACAGCCTGACCGGCATTTTCGCCCTCGGTGATCGGAATGGTCACGGAATCGCGGAAATAGAACAGCACCACATGCACGGGCGCTTCCGGCTTCTTGCCTGCGCCAATTTCGATGGACAGACGCCCGTCATCAAGCTGTGTGATCGAAACCGGCACGTCCAGCTTGTTGGCTGCAATCTGTGCCTTAACGGCTTCCCTGTCGCGACCGTTGACTTCCACCGTGCCATTGATGATGGCTTGCGGCGTATAGATCATGCGCGCATTGAAGGAATTGCGATAGGCGTTCTGCCGGTCGGTGTTTTCCTGGGTGGCAAGCGTGTCGCGCCATCCCATATAATCCCAGTAATTGACGTGGAACGACAGCGCCAGAACATTGGGATCGTCGGCATATTTCGCGAAATTCTGGTCAGCCTGGGGGCAGGACTTGCAGCCCTGGCTGGTGTAGAGCTCCAGAACGGCGGTCTTCTTGTTGCTGTCCTGTGCCTTGGCCTGGCCCTGCATGGAGATGCAGCCGGTGAATGCCAGCCCCAGAACGGCACAGATGCTACGCCAGCCGGGCAAATGCTCACCGGTAAGCCATGAACCTGTCCCATAGAAGGGGGCGTGGAGTATCACTTCGTTTCATCCTGCAATAATTGTCGCTGACATCTATTATGTAAGAAGTCCTGCAATCAATAGGAATTCACGTTGCGGTGAGATTCGCAGAGGTTGCGAATCTCCTATCAGAATCAGCCACAACAGATTGTGCGGAAGCGAGACTGGTTGAACATGAGATCGAGCTTGAGAGAAAAAGTCATCGCAATTTGCGATGAGAAGATAGCGAAAAAGGGCGAGCAGGTCGGTATTTCGTTCTATGCCTTCTTTGCCAACAAGAATACGGAGCCGGAACTGCTCATGGAGGCTGCCGAGTGGTGGATCAAGACCCATACCCTCGATCACTTTGAAAAAGCGGTAAAAGTCAGGGAAATGATCCGATCAGGCCGATAGGCTCCATGTCTGCTCTAAAATAAAAAGCCGCCGGATTTCTCCGGCGGCTTCTGATTTTTATGCTTTGCTGATTAAGCAGCCAGATCGCGCAGAACGGTCTGCAGGATGCCGCCATTCTTCATGTAGTCGAGCTCGTCCAGCGTATCGATGCGGCAGATGAGTGGAACCTTCTTCACCGTGCCGTCGGCAAAAGTGATGGAAGCTTCGACTTTCTGGCGCGGACGTACATCTGCAAGACCTTCGATGGAGACCATCTCGTCGCCCTTGAGGCCGAGTGTCTGCCAGCTTGTGCCTTCCTCGAAGACGAAAGGCACAATGCCCATGCCAACGAGGTTGGAGCGGTGGATACGCTCGAAGGACTGCGCGATCACGGCCTTGACGCCGAGCAGGTTGGTGCCCTTGGCAGCCCAGTCACGCGAAGAACCGTTACCGTATTCGACGCCAGCGAAGACGACGAGCGGCACGCCCTCGGCCTTGTACTGCATGGCAGCATCATAGATCGAGGTTTCTTCCTTCGACGGATAGTGGATGGTGTAGCCGCCTTCACGTCCGTTTTCGCCCAGCATGTGGTTGCGAATGCGGATGTTTGCGAAGGTGCCGCGCATCATCACTTCATGGTTGCCGCGGCGCGTACCGTACTGGTTGAAGTCGGCAATGCCGACGCCATGGTCGATGAGATACTTGCCAGCAGGCGACTGCGCCTTGATGGAACCGGCAGGTGAAATGTGGTCGGTCGTGATCTTGTCGCCGAAGAGACCCAGAATGCGGGCACCCTTGACGTCGCCGATCGTGCCAGCCGACTTGCCCATGCCGACGAAGTAAGGCGGGTTCTGCACATAGGTCGAGTTGTCGTCCCATGCATAGGTCTGGCCCGCAGGAACCTGAACGGCCTGCCAGTTTTCGTCGCCCTTGAACACGTCCGCATATTTTTCGGAGAAAATCTTGCGGGTGACGTTCTTGGCGATGAATTCCTGGATTTCCTGAGAGGAAGGCCAGATGTCGCGGAGGAACACCGGATTTCCGTTCTGATCTTCGCCGAGCGGCTCCTTGGTCAGGTCCTTGGTGACCGTACCGGCAAGAGCGTGGGCGACGACGAGCGGCGGCGAAGCAAGGTAGTTTGCCTGCACGTCAGGCGAAACGCGGCCTTCGAAGTTACGGTTGCCGGACAGAACGGCAGCCGCGATCAGGCCCTTTTCGTTGATCGTCTTGGAGATCGGTGCAGGCAGCGGACCGGAATTGCCGATGCAGGTCGTGCAGCCGAAACCGACGAGGTTGAAGCCGAGCGCGTCGAGATCCTTCTGGAGGCCAGCGGATTCGAGATAGGCGGCAACGACCTGGGAGCCGGGTGCGAGCGAGGTCTTGACCCATGGCTTGGTCTTGAGACCCTTGGCAACTGCGTTGCGGGCCAGAAGGCCGGCAGCGATCAGCACGCTCGGGTTCGAAGTGTTGGTGCACGACGTGATGGCGGCAATCGCCACATCGCCATGGCCGAGGTCATAGTCTTCGCCTTCAACGGCATAACGCGCGGTCTGGCCGGTGGTCTTCTTGTACTCGTTTTCGAGCGAGGTGGCGAAACCGGAACCGATGTTTTCCAGCGCGATGCGGCCTTCCGGACGCTTCGGACCGGCCATCGACGGAACGACGTCGCCCATGTCGAGTTCGAGAATGTCGGTGAAGACCGGATCGGCAGCACCCTTGTCGCGCCACATGCCCTGTGCACGGCAATAAGCTTCGACGAGTTCGATGCGATGCTCGTCGCGACCGGTGGTATTCATGTAGTTCAGCGTTTCGCGGTCAACCGGGAAGAAACCGCAGGTCGCGCCATATTCCGGGCCCATATTGGCAATGGTTGCGCGATCGGCCAGCGTCATGTTTTCGAGGCCTTCGCCGAAGAACTCGACGAACTTGCCGACGACGCCCTTCTTGCGCAGCATCTGCGTGACGGTCAGAACGAGGTCGGTCGCGGTCACGCCTTCCTTGATCTTGCCGGTCAGGCGGAAGCCGACGACTTCCGGCAGAAGCATGGAAACCGGCTGGCCGAGCATGGCCGCTTCAGCTTCGATGCCGCCAACGCCCCAACCCAGAACGCCAAGGCCGTTGACCATGGTGGTGTGGCTGTCGGTGCCGACGCAGGTGTCGGGATAGGCAACGGTTTCGCCGTCTTCTTCCTTGGTCCAGACAGCCTGGGCCAGATATTCGAGGTTCACCTGATGGCAGATGCCGGTGCCAGGAGGAACAACGCGGAAGTTCTTGAATGCCTGCTGGCCCCACTTGAGGAAGCGGTAGCGTTCGCCATTGCGCTGATATTCGAGGTCCACATTGGCCTTGAATGCGCTTGGATTGCCGAATTCGTCGACGATGACCGAGTGGTCGATGACGAGATCGACGGGAACGAGCGGGTTGATCTTTTCCGGATCGCCGCCGAGAGCCTTGAGGCCGTCGCGCATGGCTGCAAGGTCAACGACGGCAGGAACGCCGGTGAAGTCCTGCATCAGCACGCGGGCCGGACGATAGGCGATTTCCGCGCCTGCGGAACCGCGGTCGTTCAGCCACTTGGCAACAGCTTCGATGTCCGACTTCTTGACGGAGCGGTCGTCCTCGAAGCGGAGCAGGTTCTCGAGCAGAACCTTCATGGAGAAAGGAAGCTTGGAGACGCCTTCGAGGCCGTTCTTTTCGGCTTCGGTCAGGCTGTAATAAACATAATCCTTACCGCCCACGGTAAGGGTTTTGCGGCATTTAAAGCTGTCGATGTGCGACACTGCGTTCGTCCTTCATGCTACTGGCCGGAAAACCAGGACGAACGCCTCTGCTGCGTTTCAAGGACGCGCCAAGGTGCGGGTGCAGTCATTTCCGCTGTCCGTCCCGATGCCTGCGTCCTTAAGGGCAACAGGTTGAGATCGGCCAAAAATGGTTTCCACGCCGACCGCTGGCGTGGTAGCCCTCATATAGAGAGTTTTCTAAAACGATTCCAGACAGAATATCGTGAATTCGGCCCCTTGCGGCGAAATGTTGCGATGCCTTTCCGTAGACCTTCCGGGGTTCCGGTTCTATTGGTCTGGCAATTATCCATCGGGGCTTAGAGGGTATAAAATGCGGCTGGAAGCCGAAAATCTGGCGGGCGAAAGAGGTGGCGAAACGATTTTCGCTGGCCTGTCTTTTGCTCTCAGTGAAGGCGAGGCGCTGGTGGTGACCGGACCGAATGGCTCGGGCAAGTCAACGCTGCTGCGAATCATCTGCGGCCTGCTTCAGCCCGAAGCGGGCAAGGTTGAGCTTCGCGAGGATGGCACAGTTTTGCCGGTGCGCGCCGCCTGCCATTACCTCGGACACCAGAATGCGATGAAACCGGCACTCAGCGTGCGCGAGAACCTGTCCTTCTGGCAGAAGTTCAACGGCGCCGCGCAATCGGAGATCGATGAGGCGCTGGAAACGGTCGATCTGCCCGGCGTGGAACATCTGCCGTTCGGTTATCTGTCGACGGGGCAGAAGCGCCGTGTTTCCATCGCCAAGCTTCTGGTCAGCCATCGTCCGCTCTGGATCGTCGACGAGCCGACCGCCGGTCTCGACAAGGCGTCCGAAGTCCGCTTCGCAGAAATCATGCGCGGGCATATGCGGGAAGGCGGCATGATCGTCGCCGCAACACATATTCCTCTTGGCCTTGAAGGCGTCAGCGCGCTCGACATGGCCGCCTGTTCAATCGAGGCTGCCTGATGCTGGCGCTTTTCCTGAGAGACATGCGCCTCAGTTTCCGCGCCGGTGGCGGCGCGCTGATCGGCATATTGTTCTTCCTCGCGGTCATTGCCGTCATGCCCTTCGGCGTCGGGCCTGATCTCAACCTTCTGGCGCGCATAGGCCCCGCCATGCTGTGGATCGGCGCATTGCTGGCGACGCTTCTGGGGCTCGACCGGCTGTTTCAGGCCGACCGCGAGGACGGTTCGCTCGACCTGCTGCTGATCGGCGCGGACAGCCACATGCTGGCCTTCACGGTTTTTGTGAAATGCGTGGCCCATTGGGTGGCGAGCGTGCTGCCGCTGGTGATCGCATCGCCGATGCTGGGCCTGTTCATGAACATGGATGCATCGGCAATCGGCGCAACATCGCTGACGCTTCTGGTGGGAACCCCCGCCATCGCCTTCATCGGCGCAGTGGGTGCAGCCCTTGCTGTGGCGCTGCCGCGCGGCGGGTTGCTGGTGTCGGTGATCGTTCTGCCGCTCACCATTCCGGTGCTCATTTTCGGTGTATCAGCTTCGCATGGAGCGACAGTAGACAATGCGCCCTTTCTGGCGCCATTCCTCATTCTTGCAGCACTCACCCTGTTCTTTGCCGTCCTCGGGCCTCTGGCCGCGAGCGCAGCGCTGAAAAGTTCGGCAGACTAAAAAAGTTCGGCGGATTGAACATGATCCCGAAAAGTGGGAACCGGTTTTCGGAAACGATCAAGTTCGGCGGATTGACGCAGTTGATTACGGTCAATTGAACGGCATGGGGGCGGAAGGTAAATATAGGCCATGGAAAAAGACATGACCAAAGACGCCGTTAAAACCACGAGCTGGCTCGATCTGGCCAATCCCACGCGGTTCCTTGCCTTTGCAGGCAGGCTATTGCCATGGCTGGCTGTGCTTTCGGTGCTGTTTCTGACGGCTGGCCTCTATATGGTCTTCGTCCAGTCGCCGGAGGACTACCAGCAGGGGATGACGGTCCGCATCATGTATATCCATGTGCCTTTCGCATGGCTTTCCATGATGTGCTACTCGATCATGGCTGTTTCGGCGCTGGGCACGCTGGTCTGGCGGCATCCGCTGGCCGATGTGTCGATCCGCGCCGCCGCTCCGCTCGGCGCCGTCTTCACCGCGCTTGCGCTTGCCACAGGTTCGCTCTGGGGCAAGCCGATGTGGGGCACATGGTGGGTGTGGGATGCACGGCTGACTTCGGTTTTCGTGCTGTTCCTGATGTATCTTGGCATTATCGCGCTGTCGCGCGCCATGGACGATCCGGCAAAAAGCGCCAGGCCGGTGGCCGTGCTCACGCTGGTCGGCTTCATCAATATTCCGATCATCAAATTCTCGGTCGACTGGTGGAACACGCTGCACCAGCCGGCTTCGGTGTTCCGCATGGACGGCCCCACCATCGATGCATCCATGCTGCGCCCGCTTTTCGTGATGGCTATCGGCTTTTCGTTTCTGTTTTTCACCCTGCACATGATGGCCATGCGCAATGAAATCTGGCGCCGTCGCGTCGCGTCGATGAAAAAGCTTGCCGCACGGAATGCCGACCGCAATCGCAAGGCACAGGAGGGCGCGCTGTGAATCACCTCGGCTTTGTTCTCGCCTCGTATGGCATCACGGTCGCGGCACTCGTCGTCACCATTGGCTGGATATTGATCGATCAGCGTATCCAGAAAAACGAACTGAAGCGGCTTGAGGCGCAGGGCGTGCGCCGCCGTTCTGCAAAAGCCCCCGGTAAAGCACAATGACGGAAACGACCGAGAAGCCAGCCGCGCCGAAAAAGCGCTCCACATGGGTTGCCCTGCTGCCGCTGGCGATTTTCGTCGGACTGGCGGCGGTGTTTGCGGTCCAGCTTCTGTCGGGCAAGGACAATACGACGATACCTTCCGCGCTGATCGGCAAGGATGCACCGCAGACGAACCTGCCGCCCGTTGAGGGGCTGGTGCGCGATGGCGCGCCTGTTCCCGGCCTCAACAGCGAAGATTTTAAGGGCAAGCTGACACTGGTGAATGTCTGGGGATCGTGGTGCGTTCCCTGTCGTCAGGAGCACCCGCTGTTGATGGAAATCGCCAAGGACGAACGTATCCGCGTGGTTGGCCTCAATTACAAGGACCAGCCGGAAAATGCGCGCCGTTTCCTCGGCGATCTCGGCAATCCGTTTGCCGCAGTCGGTGCCGACCGCGCCGGACGCTCAGCCATCGAATGGGGCGTCTACGGCGTGCCGGAAACCTTCCTCGTCGATGAGACAGGTAAGATCGTCTACAAGCATGTCGGGCCTTTTACGCCGGAGTCAGTGAAGAACGATCTGATGCCTGCTGTGGAGAAAGCGCAGCAATAATAAAAGTTTATAAAATGGAAAAAGCCCCGCATGTGCGGGGCTTTTGCTTTTTTAGTTCAATCAATCCGGCAATTTCCGAACCGCACCCTTCGCAGCACTCGTTGCCATGGAAGCATAGGCCTTCAGCGCGGTCGAAATCTTGCGCTTGCGTTCCTCTGCTGGCTTCCAGCCGGTTGCTTCCTGCTCGGCGCGGCGTTCTGCCAGCGTTGCATCATCAACGGCGAGGTGGATCTTACGGTTTGGAATGTCGATATCGATGATATCGCCTTCGCGCACCAGACCGATCGTGCCGCCTTCGGCCGCTTCGGGCGAAACGTGGCCGATCGAGAGGCCCGAAGAGCCGCCCGAGAAGCGTCCATCGGTGATCAGCGCGCAGGCTTTGCCCAGACCCTTCGACTTCAGATAGCTGGTCGGGTAGAGCATTTCCTGCATGCCGGGACCGCCGCGCGGACCTTCATAGCGGATCAGCACAATGTCGCCAGCCTTGATCTTGCCGTTCAAAATGCCGAGCACGGCAGAATCCTGGCTTTCGAAGATGCGGGCAGGGCCGGAGAATTTCAGGATGGAATCGTCCACGCCTGCCGTCTTCACGATGCAGCCGTCTTCGGCGAGATTACCGTAGAGCACGGCCAGACCGCCATCCTGACTGAAAGCGTGTTCCTTGGAACGGATGACGCCTTTTTCACGGTCAGAATCGACGCTGTCAAAGCGGCGCTCCTGAGAGAAGGCAACCTGCGTCGGCACGCCGCCGGGAGCAGCGGTATAGAACTTGTGCACCATCTCGCTACTGGAGCGCGTGACGTCCCAATGATCGAGCGCCTTACCCATGGTTTCACTATGGACGGTCGGCAGATCGGTGTTGATGAGGCCCGCCTTCTCGAGCTGGCCCAGAATACCCATGATGCCGCCTGCGCGATGCACGTCTTCCATATGGACATTGGCGACGGCAGGCGCGACCTTGCAGAGCACCGGCACGCGACGCGACAGGCGGTCGATGTCGGCCATGGTGAAGTCGATTTCGGCTTCCTGAGCGGCTGCAAGCAGATGCAGAACCGTGTTGGTCGAACCGCCCATGGCGATGTCGAGCGTCATGGCGTTTTCAAACGCCGGGAAGCTCGCAATCGAGCGCGGCAGTACGCTCTCGTCGTCCTGCTCGTAATAACGGCGGGCGAGATCGACAACCAGATGACCGGCTTCCACGAAGAGGCGCTTGCGGTCGGCATGGGTTGCGAGCGTCGAGCCGTTGCCCGGCAGCGACAGGCCGAGCGCTTCGGTGAGGCAGTTCATCGAGTTTGCGGTAAACATGCCCGAGCACGATCCGCAGGTCGGGCAAGCCGAGCGCTCGATGGCCTTGACCTGATCGTCGGTGTAATGATCGTCGGCAGCGGCAACCATCGCATCGACGAGGTCGAGCTTCTTGACCTGATCGTCCCAGACGACCTTGCCTGCTTCCATCGGCCCCCCGGAAACGAACACGACCGGGATATTGAGGCGCAGAGCGGCCATCAGCATACCGGGAGTGATCTTGTCGCAATTGGAAATGCAGACCATCGCATCGGCGCAGTGCGCATTGACCATATATTCGACCGAGTCGGCGATAAGCTCACGCGACGGCAGCGAATAAAGCATTCCGTCATGGCCCATGGCGATGCCGTCATCGACCGCAATGGTGTTGAATTCCTTGGCGACACCGCCAGCGCTTTCGATTTCGCGCGCGACGAGCTGGCCGAGGTCCTTCAGGTGCACGTGGCCGGGCACGAACTGGGTGAACGAGTTCACCACGGCAATAATCGGCTTGCCGAAATCCTCATCCTTCATGCCGGTGGCGCGCCATAGGCCGCGCGCGCCGGCCATGTTGCGACCGTGGGTTGTTGTACGCGAACGATAAGGAGGCATTTTCAAACCTTTTAGGAACTATTCTAATTTGTAACGTCGATATGACAGAACCGTTCCTGTAGAGCAAAGCGCAAATTGCCCCATATCGCCCAATTTTGCCCCGAGTACGGGGAGAGCAGCGGGACCGTTTGCAGGCTTGCAGACAACGGAAAGGGTTCCGGCGTGCGACAGCTTTCGCAGGCACAGACGAGCTAATCTAGCACGATATTGTTATAAGGCAAAAGATTTTGCGCTGAAAACGTAAGGAAGTTGCTTGGCGTTAAGCTGGTGCGCTGGCCATAGCGGTGTCGAGCAGGGCATTTGCCGTTTTCATCCGCTGTTCTGCGGCGGGGCGAAACTCTTCCGGCAGGCGGTCTGGATGATTGCTGGCGGCAAAGCTGCGGCGACGCCGTTGCAGTTCGGATCGTGTCAGGCCGGGGCGAAGCTCCAGCTCCTGGCGGACCGCATCTGGCGACTGCTTCTGCATGCGCTCTTCTATCGCCTGCCTTTCCTGCTCCGGCCCGGATTCCGGCCGGAATTCCGGCTCTGGCAGGTTTTCGATGTCGAAAAGGTTTTCCAGATCGTCTGGCTTGTGCTGTGCCGATACCGTATCGCCGAGGCCGGCGGAGAAGACGGCGGAGGCAAAACCGAATTGCGGTCCGCGAATATCGTCCGCCTGGCCTGTGTCAGCCTCGACTTCTTTCAGCACGGTTGCGAAATCGGGAAATGTCGGCCGCATCCTGCCTCGTCAAGCCATGTGCGAAGCAAGAGCGGAGGCCAGCGTGCGTGTCAGCACGGATGGCGGGACCGGCTTCTGGAAGACGGGTACTTCCGGATAGCGCGCTGCAAGGCGGGCAGGTAGTCCGCCGCCGGTGTGAATGACCACGAAGACATGGCGGCTCATCAACCGGTCCAGTACGGCTTCCACATCGCCATCGGCGAGGTTTACATCGAGAATGGCGGCGTCGACTTCATTGCGATTGATGATATCTATTGCTTGCCGGACGGTGCCGACCGGACCGAGAACAGTTCCGTTCGCGTCCTCGACAGTCGCGGCGACGTCGAGGGCGACGAAAATCTCGTCTTCCACCACCAATACCCGCCGCTGTCCAAGATCGTTCATCACTTGTCTCGCTGCCTCCCTTTTTGAGGTAAGCCCTTCACGCAAGAAATGCGCGAGCGCAAGCAGAGGTTCCCTTCGCCGGCATGATAATTCGTTAATGGTGAATCAAACCTTTACCGGTTGTGGAAGGCGATATCAGAAGGCGGTGAAAGTCAGTGTCGTCAGCGAGCGGATGATGTTCGGGATGTCGAGAACATTCTCATTGATGAACTTGCCGATATCCTGATCCTCGGCAATGTAGATTTTGGCCAGAAGGTCGAACTCGCCGCTGGTGGAATAAAGTTCGGAGACGATTTCGCGCTGAAAGAGCGTATCGGCAACTTCATAGGTCTTGCCGGGGGAGCACTGCAGTTGCAGGAAAACGGGCTTCATGTCTCTTCCTTTCGCGACGGGACTGCGTGGCGCGTATGATAGCGCAATATCACGGCAATGTTCGCAGGTTACAAACACGGACGGCCCGATGAAATCAAGAGCGAAAGCGCGGCGGGTTGCGGCGCTCCGACTTGCAGCCCTGCCGGGCACGCATGGCAGGTTCATGAAAGCTTTTCAATTTACTCAATTGTAATTTTCCTGAGAGGACGCAATAAGACTTCTCCCAGAAATTGTATTTTAGTGTTTGACTATATGAAGTTCGTACTCCCCGCCGTTCTGCTGCTGTTCTCGTTCGCCTTTTTCTCGGCGTGGTTTTCCGATCGCGGCCGCAAGTTTCTGGTGTCCTGCGGCGCGTGTTTCCTGCTGATCGGCCTTGCAATGCTGGTACAGCTCGGCAATTTTCCTGCGAACGACAATCTGAACACGGTGCTTTCCGCCGCATTTTATGTCGGGGGCACGCTGGTCGGCGGTTATGGTATCCTGCAGAGGAGCGGCTTGCGGCTTACATCTGCATTCTACATATTGAGCTTCGCGCTCATCGTCGGCGGTGTCTGGTATTACTGCTATATCGAACCTAATCTTCTGTCGCGGGTCTATGTGCTTAATCTGGGCATGGCGACGCTGATCCTTTCATTTGCATGGCAGGCGCGACGCCTGTTCAAGGGGCCGCTGGTCGACAAGCTTTTGCTGGTCATGCTCGTTCTGGTGGCATTGCAATTTGTGCCGCGCACGCTTCTGACTGCCCGTTCCCTGCTTGGCGATGTCGATGGCGATGATTTCGCGATGACCGTCTTCTGGCAGTGGACGGTATTTTCCACTGCCATTGCAGCGGTCATCACCGGCTTCGTCCTGCTGGCGGCTGCCGGTTATGATCGTATCGGCGAGCTATCGCATGAACGTGACAGCGATCCCTTGACGGGGCTTCTCAACCGGCGCGGACTCGAAATGCGCTACAATGCGCTTTCACAAGCGAAGAAGAGCGTTCCGGGCTGGGTCGCCGTTTGCGATATCGATTACTTCAAGGCGCTGAATGACGCCTATGGTCACGCAGCAGGCGACGCGGTCCTGAAAGAATTCGCCGGAATCCTGCGCAAGCTCATCGGCGAACGGCCACTGATTGCGCGTACAGGCGGCGAGGAATTCGTGATCTGTGTCGATGACATGCATGCCGATAATCTCTTCCAGCTCATGGAGGGCGTGCGGCAGAATATCGAGAGGCACCGGTTCCAGCGCCTCGTAAAGGAAACCAGCGTCACATGCAGCATCGGCTGTGTCCGTCTGCCGGAGCAGGGTGATTTCTGGCAAGCCGTCGATAAGGCCGACAAAGTCCTCTACGCCGCCAAGAAGGAAGGACGCAACCGCACCTATGTGGAAGGGTTGAGCTCGAACGGCGACGATTAGTCTATGAGCAGGGACGAATTTTGGGGATGGCGGTTTTTACGGTTGGTCTTCGATAACTTTCCGGTGATGATCCGTACATTGCCGCAAATCATGCTTATTATCGCCGCCGATAATGTGAGTACCGAGGAGTTCCCGAAAGTCCGATGAAATTCATGTCCGTTCTGTTGCCTGCGTCCGCTATTGCCAGCCTTTTCCTCATCTGTACGGCGGCTTCCCCGTCTTTTGCGATGAATGCCTCTGAAAAGGCCCAGCTTGAAAAGCTCGACCCGGCAACCCGTCTCGAACAGCGTTGCGACGTGGAAGCAATGGAACGCATCACGCAGGAACAGAAGTTTTCGGTCGACAAGGTTCTGGCCTATGCTTTTTCCGATCCTGTGACCAAAAAGAATTCCATCAAGGCCGATGGCGCTGCCTTCCGCAGCCGCGAGCACTGGTACAAGTTGTCCTTCGTCTGCAAGACGGACGAGGATCACATCAATATCGTTTCGTTCCGTTACGATATCGGCGATGAAGTGCCACAGAACCAGTGGGACAAGCATTACCTCGTCCCATAACAGGATTTCTATTCTTCCGAGTCGTCCGAACGGCAGGCTGACAGCAGCGTCACTTCCTTGGCGGTGTGATCAGCTTCGAGATGGCTTAGCACAGCCTGACCGTCCTTGTCGTTCCAGCGGTAGCTGTCCTGTTCATCGATGGCGACATATTTCTTGAGACTGTCGTGCCATTGCAGCGCAATCATCTTGCCTTCGGCATCGAGGACAGCAAATCCAGGTGCGCTGCCATTGCGGATATAGGTGACAGGCACGACGACCCCGCGTTCGCAGATATAATCGACCCGCTCGATGGGGTTCACATCCTGAGCCTGCGCTGAAACGGACGGTGCAAACAGCGCCGCCGGGCCTGCTGCAATCAAGAAAAGGGTACCGAGGTAACGCTTGCCATATGCCATGTGAAAAATCCTCTGGTCAGCCGATCGATACAGGAAGATACCCCTTCGGTGGTATCGTTCAAGAGCGATGATGGAACATGAGTTGGTTGCAATATGGCTGTGAAAAATAATCACCAGGCTGCCGATATTTCCTGCAACCGAAACAGGTTTCGCCCGTTATCAGCCTGCCGGTCGTCAGACTGGCCGAGGCCCGGATGAATACTTGCCCCCCGCAACCCCAGTCCGGGCCTCACTTTTGGGGCTGGAATGACTATTCTTGAAATTATTGGGATTGTTCGCACTCATCGCAGGCACTTATATCGGATGATATTGATTTAGAAATTTATGTTAAGGTCCAGTGATCACATATGACACTTACTCTAATCGTGGCTTGCGTTGTTGTCGGATTGCTCCTTCATTTTTTGAAGTGGCGTAAGACCGGAATCGTTCTGATCGGCCTCGCGGTCGTTCTTTATGGTGCAATTGCTTCAGCAATTCTGCCCGACTATCTGATGAGCCGACTGCAATCGGCCTATTCATCGCAATTGCAAACGCAGCTTGAAGACAATACTGCCTTCATCATCTTCGGCACAGGAACCCAGATAGTCGATGGAGACGGTCAGAAGGTGGTTGAACCGCTTGCCTTCTCTTACGGCCCGATTTTGGCGGCGGTTGCCATGAACCATCAATGCGTTGAGAAGGGCTTCGGCTGCAAGTTCATCGCCAGCGGTGCCGATGTGGCCGGAACGGGCGTTTCTGAAGCCGTATCAATTGCCAAACAGCTGGAAAAGGCCGGCGTCGATCCGGCTTCCATCCTGCTTGACGAGAAAAGCCGCAACAGTTGGCAGAATTCCAGGAACGTGGCAGCAATCCTGCGTGAAATCAGGCCAACGAAGGTTGTTCTGCTACAGGCTGCGCCGATGATGAAGCGCGATCTTCTTTATCTGGCCCATTTCGGCGTGGAGCCTGAGCCGGTTGCGGCGGGTTATCTGGCCGGATCGCATACCAACATGTCTTCGGCGGGCCTGTATTTTCTGGTGACGGATGTGGCGCTGCATGAGGAAATCGGTGTCCTGCGTTATGCGGTCTATAATGCGATGGGCTGGAATGAGCCAAAGCAGCCTCCGCTCCAACTGGAAACCACGCTCAACCTCCCGACCCGGACTTCACCAGTTGCCGGGCCTGCGCCGACTCCATGAGTTAATGATACTATCGCCGGCGTGTTTCGACATGCCGGTGGAAAAATTATCTCCGAATTCTCCGACAAAATGAGTAGATTTTTCGAAGTCGTTTCAAATAACGACCGGCTTGTGGCATCCTGTCTTCAAAGAGCTCTGATACTGTCTTGACCAACGAACCATGGAGGCGGTCATGAAGATATCGAGATTTTCACTCACTTTGGCAGCATTGGTGGCTGCGGCTTCGCTGACTGGAACGGTTCAGGCAAGCCTTGCCGATCAGACGCTTCTGAACGTGTCCTACGATCCGACGCGTGAACTCTACAAGGATTACAACGCCGCTTTTGCCGCCCACTGGAAGGCGGAAACCGGCGAAACTGTCACCATTCGCGCATCCCATGGCGGGTCGGGCAAGCAGGCGCGTTCGGTGATCGACGGCATCAAGGCCGATGTGGTTACGCTGGCGCTTGAAAGCGATATCGATGCCATTGCCGAGCTTTCGGGCAAGATCGACAAGGACTGGCGCAAGCGTCTGCCCAACAATTCGGCTCCCTATACGTCAACCATCGTCTTCCTTGTGCGCAAGGGCAATCCCAAGGGTATCAAGGACTGGGGCGATCTGGTGAAGGACGGTGTCGAGGTCATCACGCCGAACCCGAAGACTTCTGGCGGTGCTCGCTGGAACTATCTCGCCGCGTGGGCCTGGGCCTACAAGCAATACGGTGGTGACGAGCAGAAGATCAAGGATTACATCGGCGAACTGTTCCGCCATGTGCCGGTGCTCGACACCGGCGCGCGCGGCTCGACAACCACTTTCGTGCAGCGTCAGCTTGGTGATGTGCTGCTCGCCTGGGAAAACGAAGCCTATCTCTCGGTCGCGGAATTTGGCGAGGATGCATTCGACATCGTCGTTCCGCCGCAGTCCATTCTGGCCGAACCGCCGGTCGCGGTGGTGGACAAGAATGCCGAGGAAAACGGCACCACCAAGCTGGCGCAGGCCTATCTTGAATATCTGTATTCGCCGGAAGGGCAGGCGCTTGCCGCCAAGCATTTCTACCGTCCGTCGAAGCCTGACATCATTCCTGCCGACAAGCAGCGCAAGTTTCCGGACTTGACGCTGGTGACGATCGATGATCCGATTTTCGGCGGATGGGCCAAGGCGCAGCCCTATCATTTTGGCGATGGAGGAACGTTCGACCAGCTCTACAAGCCGGGAAAATAAGCCGGAGTTCGAGCGCAATCAGTAACAGTAAGTACTGAAGAGGGAACAAACCAACGCATGTCTTCGCTCCCTGCACGGGCCAGAGCAGGGTCGCACTTCAGAAAGCCGAGCGTCATTCCCGGTTTCGGGCTGACGTTCGGCTTCAGTGTTGCCTATCTGACCCTTCTCATTCTCATTCCGCTTGCGGCATTGGTGCTGCGTTCCACCGAAGTCGGGTTTTCCGGTTTCTGGCGCCTCGTCACCGACGAGCGCACATTGAAAGCGCTAGAAACGAGCTTCGGCACCGCCTTCATTGCGGCGCTGGTCAATGTGGTCTTTGGCGTCATCCTCGCCTGGGTACTGGTGCGCTATCGCTTTCCGGGACGCCGCTTCGTCGATGCAATCGTCGATATTCCCTTTGCTCTGCCGACGGCCGTGGCCGGTATCGCGCTTGCCGCGATCTATGCGCCGAATGGCTGGATCGGCAGCCTGCTGGCTCCGTTCGGGATTCGCATCGCCTTTTCGCGGGCGGGCATCATCATTGCGCTGATCTTCATCGGTCTGCCCTTCGTGGTGCGCACGGTCCAGCCGATCATGGAGGAGATCAGCCGCGAGGTCGAAGAGGCGGCGGCAACGCTTGGCGCATCCCGGTTCCAGACCATCTGGCGGGTGCTGCTGCCGAGCCTGCAACCCGCCATCCTGACCGGCTTCGCGCTCGCCTTTGCGCGCGGCGTCGGCGAATATGGCTCGGTCATCTTCATTGCGGGCAATACGCCTTATGTTTCGGAAATCGCGCCGCTTCTGATCGTCATCAAGCTGGAGGAATATGATTATGCCGGAGCGACCGCGCTTGCCACGGTGATGCTGGCGCTTTCCTTTGCAATGCTGCTTTTCATCAATCTCATCCAGTCGTGGACACGGAGGAAATATGGTCATGGCGAATGAACCTGCCTCTGCCGCTCCCCGCAACAGCCGAAGCGCTGTCACCGAAAGTCTGCCGACGCGCATCACGTTGATCGCTCTGGCGCTGGCTTTTCTGGCTCTCTTCCTCATCCTGCCGGTCATTGCGGTCTTCGTTGAAGCCTTCCGCAAGGGAGCAGGCGAATATCTGGCAGCACTGGTCGAGCCGGATGCCTGGGCTGCGATAAGGCTCACGCTCATGGTGGCGGCCATTGCCGTGCCGCTCAATCTGGTCTTCGGCATCGCAGCCGCCTGGGCAATCGCGAAGTTCGAGTTCAAGGGCAAGGCACTGCTGACGACGCTGATCGATCTGCCCTTTTCCGTGTCGCCGGTCATTTCAGGCCTTGTTTTCGTGCTGCTTTTTTCCAGCCACAGCCTGCTTGGACCCTGGCTGTCACGGCACGGCATCGAGATATTGTTCGCCGTTCCCGGCATCGTGCTGGCGACGGTGTTCGTTACGTTTCCGTTCGTCGCACGCGAACTGATCCCGCTGATGCAGGAACAGGGAACCGGCGACGAAGAGGCAGCCATTTCGCTCGGCGCCAATGGCTGGCAGGCGTTCCGCTATGTGACGCTGCCCAATATCAAATGGGGGCTGCTTTACGGCGTGCTGCTCTGCAATGCCCGTGCAATGGGCGAGTTCGGCGCTGTTTCCGTTGTCTCTGGACATATTCGCGGTCTCACCAATACGATGCCGCTGCATGTGGAAATTCTCTACAACGAATATAACTTCGTCGGTGCATTTGCGGTGGCGTCGCTACTGGCTTTTCTGGCGCTCCTGACACTCGCCATCAAGACGGCGCTGGAACTGCGTTATGGCGATGAACTGGCTGGCAGCGGAAACGGGCACTGACATCTAAGCGAGCAATTGGCCGCGCGGCGGCAAAAATAAAGCATAGTCCTGCTATGGCAGACGGAAGGATTGAGAATGGAAGTTCGTGTTGCCGGTGTGCGTAAGGAGTTCGCTCGCTTCACGGCGTTGCATAATGTCTCGCTGGATATTCGTTCCGGCGAGCTGATCGCTTTGCTGGGGCCTTCCGGTTCGGGCAAGACCACGCTTTTGCGCCTGATTGCCGGGCTGGAAACACCGACCGAAGGCACCATCTTCTTCGGCGACGAAGACGCGTCGCAGAAGAGCGTGCAGGAGCGCAATGTCGGCTTCGTCTTCCAGCATTATGCGTTGTTCCGCCATATGACGGTGGCAGACAATATCGGTTTTGGTCTGAAGGTGCGCCCAAGCGCGACCCGTCCGTCGAGTGACGATATTCGCAGCCGCGCGCTGGAATTGCTCGATCTCGTCCAGTTGCAGGGACTGGATAAGCGCTACCCGGCGCAGCTTTCCGGCGGCCAGCGCCAGCGCGTGGCGCTTGCCCGCGCCATGGCGATTGAACCGAAGGTCCTGCTTCTCGATGAGCCGTTTGGCGCGCTTGATGCGCTGGTGCGCAAGGAACTGCGCCGCTGGCTGCGCGAGATCCACGACAAGACCGGCCATACGACCGTTTTCGTGACCCACGATCAGGATGAGGCGCTGGAGCTCGCCGACCGCGTGGTGGTGATGAGCCAGGGGCGTATCGAGCAGGTCGGTACGCCCGACGAAGTCTATGACAATCCGAATTCCCCCAGCGTCTATGGCTTCATAGGCGAGTCCAGCACGCTTCCGGTACGGGTCGAAAAGGGCGAAATCTGGCTGGTGGATCGCAATATCGGCCTGACGGTCCAGGATGTGGCGGATGGTGATGCGCAGCTCTTCTTCCGCCCGCACGATGTCGAATTGCTGGATGGTTGCGGTGGCTGCATCGCAGGTACGGTGGTGGCCAGCCGCCGTTCCGGCGGCAAGCGGCGCGTCGAACTGGAAGTAGGCGGCGCACGCGAGCGGGTGGAGATCGAAATTCCAGCCGAACATCCTGCCGCGGAAAAGAGTCGCATCGCATTCCGGCCGCGTTACTGGAAACTTTTTCCGGCCAGCGAAACCGGTTCCGGAACAGTTTCCTGATCGTCACTTTCCGGTGAATTGAAAGATGAAGCCCGGTAGATGCGCGGTGATTCCCGCGGGCTTGCCGGGCTTTTCTCTAGAAAGGGGCGCAACCCTGCTGCGCTGAAATTTTCCAGCACGTTACCTGCGGTAGTATTATTTTTATTTTCAATATGTTAGGGTTGCAGAAAACGGGGTGTTCCATAACGCAACATTAATGGGCGGAAAGAATTGTGCGTTGCGATTCAAACGGTTTGAAGATCAGCACATTGCGCCGTCGCATTTTGGCCAAATGCGGTCGACATTCAGGGAACCGATCACGGGTACTGCCGTTTCCTTGAAATGAAAATTCAGAATAATGTCAGTATCCACCCGCCGCAGATAACTCATTTCCTTCGGAAAGGCTGTTAAGGCAGATGCCGGAATTGTCTTCTTCGCTCTCCCAATCAACCTCTACCGAGAATAAACCGCCGATGCCGCAATCTTCGATGGAGCCCAAATCCAGCGAGCCCGATGCATCGGGCCGGATTCCGCCTGAACAACCATCTCCCATCCGGGCCTTGTACAAAACCGAGGAAGAGCTTGGCGCGCTTGCCGCTGCCGTGGCGCGGGGCGAAGACATTCCGCTGCCGGGTTATATTGCCTTCCCGTTCGATCAGCGCCTGTCCGAAAACGGCAAGCTGATCCTGCATGCCTATCGCGCCTCCGATGCCGCATCGCGCGCGGGCGAGACGATAACACCAGCCGCGCAATGGCTGCTCGACAATCACTACCAGATCGACAAGAACGTGCAGCAGGCCCGCCGCGACCTGCCGCGCCGCTTCATCCGCCAGTTGCCGCTCTACAAGGCGCCGGTTGAAAAATATGAGGGCATGCCGCGCATTTTCGCGCTGGCCTGGCTTTATGTCGCCCATACGGACAGCAATTTCTCGCTGAAGACACTGACGGCCATCGTCAAGGGTTTCCAGACCGTGGAGCCGCTGAAGATTGGCGAATTGTGGGCGCTGCCATCCGCGGTGCGCTATTTCCTGATCGAGAATGCACGCCGTCTGGCGCTGCGCGTCGACCGCGCGCGCATCATGCGCAATCTGGCCAATACGGCTGCTGACCGCATCGTGGTCGCTGCTGACGGCGCTGAACTGGATTCGGTTCTGGCGCAATATGCCGATGCCGCCCGCGACAGCACTTTCGCGACCCATCTTCTTTATCGCCTGCGTTCCTCTTCGACCGATACCACTGCTGCTGCAAGCTGGCTGGAACGGATTCTGGAGCAGGAAGGCAGCAATCCGGAAGACGCCATCGTCGAGGAACATGCCCGCCAGTCCACTGGCGGCGTCACGATGGGCAACGTCATCCGCAGCCTGAAATCCATCGATGACGTTGACTGGGAAACCTGGTTTGAAACCGTCAACGAGGTCGATGCGATCCTGCGTGACCACAGCGATTTCGAGCTTCTGGATTTCCGGTCCCGCAATGCCTATCGCGTGACCATCGAAAAGCTCGCCCGCTATTCGGACATGAGCGAAATCGACATCACCTGGGCTGCTCTCAAGCTGGCCGAAGATGGTCATCGTGCGGAAAAGGCCGGTCATCCGGAAGCCGAGGGCAAGGGCGCAATCGCCTATTACCTGTCGGGCGAGGGCCGCAAGGAACTTGAAAAAGTTTGCGGCTATCACGCGCCGTTCGGTGTCAAGGCGCTGCGCTTCTATCGCGGTCTTGGTCTCTGGGGCCTGTTCATCCCGACAGCGATCTTCACGATCCTGCTTCTGCTGCTCGTCAATTACTGCATGATCCGCGCCGGTCTTTCGACCGATCTGCGCACGTTGTTCACGCTTCTTGCGATCTTCCCGGCAATGGACGCGTCCTATTCGCTGTTCAATGCGCTGGTGCCTTGGTTCGTCCAGCCGACACGGCTCATCGGTTTTGAATATAAGGAAGGCTTGCCGGAGGAGGCGCGCACGCTGGTCGCGGTGCCGACCTTCATCACCTCGCGTGATTCCATCGATGAGCAGATCCGCAATCTCGAAGTTCATTATCTCACCAATCCGCGTGGCGAAATCTACTTCGCGCTGGTCAGCGACTGGACCGATGCGAAGCAGGAAATCACCCCTGCGGACATGGAAATCTATGAATATGCCCGCGAGAAAATCGCCAAGCTCAATGAGCACTATACCGGCGACGACCAGCCACGCTTTTTCCTCATGCATCGCCGCCGCCTCTTCAACGAGAAGCAGAATTGCTGGATGGGCTGGGAGCGCAAGCGCGGCAAGCTGCATGAACTGAACCTGCTTCTGCGCGGTGATCAGGATACGAGTTTCTTCCCACCGGACGAACGCCTGCCGAAGGAAATCAAATATGTGATGACGCTGGACGCCGACACGCGTTTGACGCCGGAATCCGTCACGCATCTGGCCGGCAAGCTCAGCCATCCGCTGAACCGTCCCGTCATCGACGAAAAGACCGGTAAGGTCGTGCGTGGCTACGGCATTCTTCAGCCGCGCGTCACGCCTTCGCTCACCACCGGTGACGAAGCATCGTTCCTGCAGCGTGTCTTCTCGGTCAATCGCGGTATCGACCCTTATGTCTTCGCCGTCTCCGACACCTATCAGGACCTGCTTGGCGAAGGCACCTTTACCGGCAAGGGACTTTACGACATCGATGCTTTCGAGGCAGCGCTGAAAGGTCGCGTGCCGGAAAACACGCTGCTCAGCCATGACCTTCTCGAAGGCGGCTATGCCCGCGCGGCTCTGGTCAGCGACGTCGAAGTGGTCGAGGATTATCCGACCGGCTACAATGTCGACGTATCGCGTCACCATCGCTGGGCGCGTGGCGACTGGCAGCTTCTGCCCTGGCTGTTTTCGACGAGCCGTGGCGTCAGCCACATCACGCGCTGGAAGATGGTCGACAATCTGCGCCGCTCGCTCAATCCGATCCTGTGGCTGATCGCAGCCGTCGTCGGCTGGAGCGTGCTGCCCATCGGGCCTGCTGCCGTCTGGCAGGGCTTCCTCATTCTCTCCATGTTCGTTGCGCCGACATTCGGCATTGTCACCAATCTTATTCCATCGAACATGGACTATTCGCTGAAAGGCCATGCGCAGTCGGTGCTGACCGACATAGCGCTCGGCACGGCTGATGTGGCGCTGCGCACCACCTTCATCGCGCATTCGGCGTTCCTGATGGCGGATGCCATTGCGCGCACCGTTTATCGTCTGTTCGTTTCGCATCGCAATCTTCTGGAATGGCGCACGGCAGCGCAGGCGAGAACCTCGCCCGATACGCTGCTTTACTATTTCCAGCTCATGTGGCCCGCCATAGCGATTGCGGGTCTGGCGATCTTCTTCCCGCTTGCTGCCCAAAGTCATGCGGCAATGATCGCAGCGCCGTTTGCCGTCATCTGGTTTGCCTCGCCGCTGATTGCATGGCTGGTCAGCCGTTCGGCGAAGCCGCAGGACACGCTGGAGGTGCTTTCTTCTGACAAGTCGGACCTGCGCCGCTATGCACGCCGGACCTGGCGTTACTTCGCCGAGTTCGCAAACGACGAAAACCATCATCTGCCGCCAGATAACTTCCAGGAAGACCCGGCGCCGATTGTCGCGCAGCGCACGTCGCCGACCAATATCGGTGTCTATCTCCTGTCCGTCGTCGCCGCGCGCGATTTCGGCTGGATCGGCTTCGGCGAAACGCTGGATCGCGTTCAGGCCACTGTCGATACGCTTGAGAAGATGGAGAAGTATCAGGGCCATCTCTACAACTGGTACGAGACCAATACGCTGACGCCGATGCGCCCGCTTTATGTCTCGGCAGTCGATAGCGGCAATCTTGCCGGTCATCTGGTCACGCTGTCGTCTGCGCTGGAAGAATGGGCGGAAGCACCGTCCGTCTACATGCAGGGCGATCTTGATGGCATTCTTGATGTCAACGACATCCTTGAAGAGACCATCGCCAAAATCCCGGATGACCGCCGGATTCTGCGTCCGCTGCGCCGCCGTCTGGAAGAGCGGATTGCCAATTTCCGCCGAGCCGTACTGTCCATCAAGGACGAGCCGGAAACGGCATCCTTCCGCACCATCAACCTGTCGCTGTTCGCAACCGACATCGTTCGCCTGATGGACGAACTCGATGGTGAAATCGAAACACCGGCAAGCGCTGAAGCCGTGGAATGGGCGCGCATTCTCGTCGATACCTGCAAGGCACATACCGAGGATTCCATCGGCGAGCATGACACGGATGCGCTGCGTGAGCGTCTGCGCGATCTTGCCACCCGCTCGCGCCAGCTCGCATTCGACATGCAGTTCGGCTTCCTTGAACGGAAAGAACGCCGCCTTCTCTCCATCGGTTTCCGCGTGCAGGAAAACGAACTGGACGAAAGCTGCTACGATCTTCTGGCGTCCGAAGCGCGTCTGGCAAGCCTGTTCGCCATCGCCAAGGGTGACGTACCGGTCGAACATTGGTTCAAGCTTGGCCGTCTTCTGGTGCCGGTAGGCTGGAAGGGCGCTCTGCTCTCCTGGTCCGGCTCGATGTTCGAATATCTGATGCCGCCGCTGGTCATGTCCGAGCCGCTCGGTTCGCTTCTCGACCAGACCAACAAGCTCGTGGTGCAGCGCCAGATCGACTATGCGACCTCGCGCGGCCTGCCATGGGGGATTTCGGAAGCGGCGTTCAATGCGCGCGACGCGCATATGAACTACCAGTATTCCAACTTCGGTGTGCCCAATCTGGGCCTCCAGCGCGGCCTGTCGCGCAATGCGGTTATCGCACCCTATGCGAGCCTGCTTGCCGCGCAGTATCAGCCTGCCGCCGCTGTCGCAAACCTGAAGCGCCTCGCCAAGCTTGGTGCTCTTGGGCGCTATGGCTTCCACGATTCGGTGGACTTCACGCCGTCGCGTGTTCGCGAAGGCGAGCTTTGCGCTGTGGTGAAGAACTACTACGCCCACCACCACGGCATGGCGATCATCGCGGTCAACAACGTGATCTTTGAAGGCCGGATGCGGGAGCGCTTCCACTCCGATCCGGTGATCGAGGCTGCCGAACTGCTCCTGCAGGAAAAGGCGCCACGCGAAATCCCGATGATCTACGCCAAGACGGAAAATCCGATGCGCGTGGATTCCGGCGGCTTCGACGATGCGCCGATGCGGATTGTCGACAAGCCGTTCAAGGCGCCGCGTACCACGCATATGATGTCGAACGGACAATATGCGCTGATGGTGACGGCAAACGGCTCGGGCTACAGCCGCTGGCACAATTGGGACATTACCCGCTTCCACGCCGATGCGTCGGAAGACCTTCAGGGCACGTTCCTGTTCCTGCGCGACATGGAAAGCGGATACTGGTGGTCGGCGACCGGCGAGCCGGTCCGCAACCCCGAAGAGGAAACCAAGACGGTCTTCACCGAAGACAAGGCGGAATTCTACAAGACCGCCGGTGACATCAAAACCGTCATGGAAGTGATCGTGTCGTCGGAATCGGACGGCGAAGGCCGCAGGCTCGACATCATCAACACATCTGCCCGTGATCGCATGATCGAGGTCACCTCCTATGCGGAACTGGTGCTGACCGACAGCGACAGCGATGCCGCCCATCCGGCCTTTGCCAAGATGTTCGTGGAAACCGAAATCTCCGATAACGGTTCGACCATCTATGCCAAGCGCCGTAAGCGCGCGCCATCCGATCCGGATATCCATGTCGCGCATTTCGTGACCGATCTTTCCGGCTCGATCCGCGAAACGGAAGTCGAAACTGACCGCCGTGCCTTTGTCGGGCGTGGTCGCAGCTTGCGCGATGCGGCTGCCTTCGATCAGGGTGCCAAGTTTACCGGCAGCCAGGGTTGCGTACTCGACCCGATCGCTTCGGTGCGCACGCGGGTCCGCGTTCCGGCGCATAAAAAGGTGAGCCTCGTTTTCTGGACTTTCGCAGGCGGCAGCCGCGATGCGGTGGAACATGCCGTGGCGCTTCATCGCCATCCGGAAACCTTCGCCCGCGAATATTCCCTGTCATGGACCAGTTCGCAGGTGCAGCTCTACCATATCGGCATCAAACCTGCCGAAGCTGCCGATTACCAGAAGGTGGCCGCCTATCTGCTCTATCCGGAGCGGACATTGCGCCAGCCACCGGAGACTATCGCCAGCGGCCTCGGCAAGCAGTCCGACCTGTGGCCGATGTCGATTTCCGGCGATTATCCGATCTTCGCGCTGCGCATCGACAACGAAGCCGACCTCGACGTGTTGCGCGGTGTGCTGCGCGCGCAGGAATACTGGCGCTCGAAGGGCCTCACTGTCGATGTCGTTGCGGTTAACGAGCGCGCCTTCTCCTATGCGCAGGATACACAGCGCGCCATCGACTGGATCGTGGAAGGTTTCCGCGCCCGTGGCGGCGGTCAGCCGCACATCTTCGCGGTGCGCCGCGACCAGATGAGCGACGAAAGCTACAACACGCTGCTCGCCTCGGCGCGCATCGTCATGCATGCACAGAATGGCTCGCTGGCCGAGCAACTCCGTCGCAGCGAGGAAATCACCGTCGATCTGGCCGCGCGCGACGCCAAGACCGCCATTGGCGGTCAGGCTTCGGCGCAGATGTCCGCTCAGGGGCTCGGCGCTGCGGGTCTTGCGCCTGTCGCCATCGAACGCGGGACGGAAGAACGCCGTCCTGTGGTCAAGCCTGTGGTGAACCGTCCTGCGCCGTCCGGTGACGATCTTCGATTCTGGAACGGCTATGGCGGCTTTGCCGAGGATGGCTCCTATGTGGTGCGCATCAACAATCGCACCAACACGCCGCATCCCTGGATCAATGTGATCGCCAATCCGAATTTCGGGTTCCATGTCTCGGCGGAAGGTTCGGCCTTCACCTGGGCAGGCAACAGCCGCGATTATCAGCTCACCCCATGGGCGAACGATCCGGTCACGAACCGTCCGGGCGAGGCGATCTATATCCTCGACCGTGAAACAGGCCGCACCTTTGCGCCGACGGCAAGCGTGCTGCGCGATGAGGCGGTGACCTATGAAGCGCGTCATAGCCACGGCTATTCGAGCTTCGGGGCACAGCATGGCGAGCTGGCACTTGATCTCACCCACATCGTGGATGCGGACAAGCCGGTGCGTCTGTCGCGCCTGACCGTCACCAATAACGGGCGCTCCAAGCGCAAGCTGCGCGTCTATGGCTACGTGGAATGGGTACTGGGCAATGCCCGCTCCAAGAACGTGCCTTTCATCGTACCTTCGCAGGACGAGGAACTGGGCGCGCTCTTTGCCGGCAATCCGTATCATCCGGACAAGTCCGGGCAGATCGCCTTCTTTGCTGCAACCGAAAAGCCGCAATCCGTCACTGCCGACCGCAGCGAATTCATCGGCACCACCGGTTCGGTGGATAAACCGGAAGTCGTGCTGGCTGGCAAGGCGCTTTCGGGTACGGTTGAGGCAGGCCGCGACCCCTGTGCCGCGCTTGCCCTCGATATCGAAGTCGGACCGGGTGAAGCGCGCGAGATCGTCTTCCTGCTCGGCAATGCTGCCGATCAGAAACAGGCAAAGGCGCTGATCGCCGAGACCCGCAAGGCCTCCTTCGGCGACAGGCTTGCTGCCGCCAAACAGCAGTGGGAAGGCCTGTTCGATCGCGTTCAGGTGAAGACGCCAGACCCGGCTTTCGACCTTCTGGTCAATGGCTGGCTGCCCTATCAGGCGATCGCCTGCCGCATATGGGCCCGCGCTGCCTTCTATCAGGCAAGTGGCGCTTTCGGCTTCCGCGATCAGTTGCAGGACACGCTGTCGCTGCTTCTGATCGATCCGACGCTTGCCCGCGCGCAGATCCTCAATGCCGCGTCGCGCCAGTTCCCTGAAGGCGATGTTCAGCATTGGTGGTTGCCGGCAACGGGTGCAGGCGTCCGCACGCTTATCTCGGACGATGTCGTCTGGCTTGGCTATGGTGCCTCACTTTATGTCGAGACGACGGGCGACCGCTCGATTCTCGATGAAAAGCTGCCGTTCCTCGAAGGGCGCAAGCTGGAGGACGGCGAACATGATGCCTTCTATCAGCCGGAAATCTCCGAGAAGACGGCAAGCCTTTATGAGCATTGCGCCCTGGCGCTCGACCTTGCGGTGGAACGCACCGGCAAGCACGGCCTGCCGCTGATCCTTGGCGGCGACTGGAACGACGGCATGAACCTCGTCGGCGTGAAGGGAGAGGGCGAGAGCGTGTGGCTCGGCTGGTTCCTCGCCTATACGCTCGGCAAGTTCATCCCGATTGCCGAAGCACGCAAGGACAAGAAGCGCGTCGATATCTGGAAAGCGCATCTGGAAAGTCTGACCGAAGCCCTCGACCGCGATGGTTGGGATGGCCAGTGGTATCGCCGTGGTTTCTACGACAATGGCGCGCCGCTTGGCTCGAAGGACAGCGATGAATGCCAGATTGATGCCATCGCGCAATCGTGGAGCGTGCTGTCCGGTGTTGCCGATCCGAAGCATGCCGAACAGGCGATGGCGTCGCTTGAAAAATACCTGCTGGATGATGAAGGCGAATTGCTGCGTCTCTTCACGCCGCCTTTCGACAGGACCATTCAGGAGCCGGGCTATATCAAGGGCTATCCGCCGGGCGTTCGTGAAAATGGCGGCCAATACACGCACGGCGCGACCTGGGCCATCATGGCGCTCGCCCGCATGGGCAAGACGGCTGAAGCATGGCGTCTGTTCTCGCTCATCAGCCCGGTCAGCCATGGCCGCAACCCGGATATCTACCGCGTCGAACCTTATGTGATCGCAGCCGACATCTATTCCGTCGAGCCGCGTCGCGGACAGGGCGGCTGGACCTGGTACACCGGCTCCGCTGGCTGGTTCTACCGCGTTGCGACGGAGGGTATCCTCGGCGTCACAAAACGCGGCGACCGCCTCCATCTCGATCCGGCCTTGCCGCCGGAATGGGACGGCTATGAAGCGGAACTTCGCTTCGGCGAAGCGCTCTACCGTGTGAAGGTCGTGGCCGGTGCTAAAGACAAGGTGGTCAAGCTCAACGGTCGCAAGGTCGGCAAGCCGGAAGAAGGCGTGCCGATCAAGTCGGACGGCGAACATGAAATCGTCGTAGAGCTTCCCAAACAGAAGTGAACCGATTAAAAAGGCGGGTGAAAACCCGCCTTTTGCACGACTCGGCGAAGTAAAGCCGGATGTTTGTGCTATCGGAAACATGCTTTTTCTGGAGGCCGTCATGGCCAAGACTGATATTGCGCGCCGCGTCTACAATCACGCATGGAAGCTCGATCCCATCGTCCGCAGCCTTCTGGATACGGACTTCTACAAGCTTCTGATGCTGCAGATGATATGGGGTCTTTACCCCAAGGTGGATGCAACCTTCTCGCTCATCAATCGCACAACCTCCGTGCGCCTTGCCGATGAGATCGACGAGGGCGAATTGCGTGCGCAGCTCGACCATGCCCGCACGCTGCGTTTTTCCAAGAAGGAAATGATCTGGCTGGCGGGTAACAGTTTCTATGGCCGCAAGCAGATTTTCCAGCCCGAGTTCCTGAACTGGCTGCACGATTTCCAGCTTCCGGAATATGATCTGCGCCGCAAGGACGGCCAGTACGAGCTGCATTTCCATGGACCGTGGTCGCACACGACCATGTGGGAAATTCCCGCACTTGCCATCATCAACGAGCTGCGTTCGCGCGCGGCGATGAAGAACCTCGGACCGTTTTCGCTCGACGTGCTTTATGCGCGCGCCAAGGCGAAGATGTGGAGCAAGGTTGAACGCCTGCGCCAGCTTCCCGGCCTGAAGATTTCCGACTTCGGCACGCGCCGACGCCATTCCTTCCTGTGGCAGCGCTGGTGCGTCGAAGCGCTGAAGGAAGGCATCGGCGATGCCTTTACCGGCACCAGCAATGTGCTTCTGGCCATGGATACCGATCTTGAAGCGCTTGGCACCAATGCGCATGAATTGCCGATGGTGCTGGCAGCACTCGCCAAGAATGACGAGGAACTGCGCTCAGCCCCTTATCGCGTGCTGCAGGACTGGAACCGTTACTATGGCGGCAATCTTCTGATTGTTCTGCCCGATGCTTTCGGCACGGCTGCCTTCCTGCGCAACGCGCCGGACTGGGTTGCCGACTGGACCGGCTTCCGCCCCGACAGCGCCCCGCCCATCGAAGGCGGCGAGCGCATCATCGAATGGTGGAAGTCACGCGGCAAGGACCCGCGTGAAAAGCTGCTGATCTTTTCCGACGCGCTTGACGTGGACACGATCGAGGAGACTTACCGTCACTTCGAAGGGCGTGTGCGCATGAGCTTCGGCTGGGGCACCAATCTCACCAATGATTTTGCAGGCTGCGCCCCGAAGGAAATCGAAGGGCTGAATGCGATTTCGCTCGTCTGCAAGGTGACCGATGCCAACGGCCATCCGGCGGTCAAGCTTTCCGACAATCCGCAAAAGGCGACCGGCGACCCCAAGGAAGTGGCGCGCTATCTCAAGTTCTTCGGAAATGACGAGCGGGTAGAGCAGCTCGTCCGCGTGTGACGAGCTGCAACGAGCGATTAAAGCGCGTTTCGATCTGACTGGATCAGATCGGCGCCCTAATCTTTGGTTTTGACGCACATCTTTTCTGATCGAAGCAGGATCAGAAATCAGTCCAGTGGACTGATTTCCCTGCGTAGGCGTTTCACACTTTTCGGGATGCGCTCTATTCCATCAACCGTGCGGTGCCGGAAACGCGGATAGAGCCGCCACGCTCATTGCCGATCTGGGCTCGTAAGTGTGATGGGCTGCCCATATCCTCACCCTGAAAGACTTCGATCTCGCCGCCATGCGGCCAGCCGCTATCACGCAGATAGGCGGCAAAGGCCGCTGTGGCCGCACCAGTCGCCGGGTCTTCATAAACCCCGCCGGATGCAAACGGGTTGCGGCTGTGGAAGCGCTTCGGCGTTTCCGAATAGATGAGCAGGATCGTCGTCCAGCCCTGACGCTTCATCAGGATGCGTCCGCGCGCCATGTCATAATGCATTGAAGCCAGCTTTTCGCGTGAACGAAGCGGAAGCACGATATGGTCCGCCCCGGCATGGATCAGGGCCGGTGCCAGACCGGGTGCCAGATCGTCCTTTTCGAAACTGAACAGTGCCAGAGCCTGTTCCACTTCGGCATCGTTGGCTGCGCGCTGGCGCGTCGGCGGCGATTGCAGGCTGGCTGCAAACAGCTCGCCTTCCTTGCGGCCTTCGACGCTGATGTCACTATTATTAAGCTTGAGTGTGAAACTCCCATCGCCCATGCGCATGGCTAACGCGGCGCCAAGAGCAATAGTGGCATGGCCGCAGAACGGCACTTCCATTTCCGGCGCAAAATAGCGAACGCGCCAGCTATCGCCCTCCGGCGCAGCAAAGGCGGTTTCGGAAAAGCCCACATCCTTTGCGATTTTCTGCATATCCTGCGGGGAGGGGAGGCGATCAGCGATCAACACTCCAGCGGGATTGCCGCCCTGATTGCCTTGCGAAAAGGCAGCAATGCGCAACACGTCCATGGTTTCTCCTCGCCAGTCTGATTCGTGTCCCGCCCACCCCTATAAAAGGCGTGAAATGTGGCTGGTCAAGCAGTCTGTCGGCTAGCGGAAACTATCAACAGCATAGGTCGTTCCATCTCCTCCGACAGTGCTGGCCATGCCGCGATCTGCTCTGGCGACGGATACCATTCCTCCAGCCGGCTGATGGCAAATCCGGCCTCAATCAGCGCATTGACGGAGGTGCTGAGGCGGCGGTGATATTTAATGACACCCTCTGCCAGCCAATCGGTTCGCCTTTCACCTTCCGCGGCATAATGATCGACCGGCCAGCGCTTCTGGCCGTTGCCTTCCTCGATCCATCCCGGCGTAAGCGGCGCCATGAAGATCGGATGCTCAATCGTGAAAACAATGCGACCTTCTGGCCGCAAAGCCGCATGGATCGCTTTCAAAAGACGCGGGAAGTCGCGGATATAGTGAAAAGCCAGGGAGCTGTAGACGAGATCGAAGCTTGCTTCTGGCAGTTCCAGCCCTTCCATATCCGCCTGAATATAGCGAACGGCATCGTCCGGCGTGTCGCGGCGCGCGCGTTCGAGCATGTTTTCTGAAAGGTCGTAGCCGATGACGGATGCAGCACCCTGTTCGCGGGCATAGCGGCAAAACCAGCCGAAACCGCAACCGAGATCGGCAACATCACGGCCGGTCAGATCGGGCACAAGTGAACGGACAAGTGGCCATTCAGGCGCGCCTTCCAGCCCATGCACGGAACGCGGCAATTGGCTGTAAGCGGCGAAGAAGTCTTCGCGATCATAAATATTCTGGGCCATGGTCTATCGTTCGGTCAGTGCGAGTTTTGCCCCGAGCGCGACGAAGGCGGCAGCAAAGCTGCGGCGCATCCATGCAAGCACAGCGGGGCGCGAGATGATCTGGTTACGGACGGCGGCTGCGAATACACCGTAGAACGCAAACACCACGAATGTCATGGCCATGAAAACGAGAGACAGTTCCACCATGCGGGCAACCGTCCCGCCCTGTTGCGTATTTACGAATTGCGGCAGGAAGGCAAAGAAGAATATCGACAGTTTGGGGTTCAGCAGATTGACCAGAATTGCCGACCAGATGACCTCACGGTCCGAACGCGGTGCGTCATCGGTTTCGATCTTCAATGTGCCATGCTCCCTGAGCGTCATCCACGCCATATAGAGCAGATAGGCGACGCCTGCATATTTGATGATCTCGAAGGCGAGTGCGCTGGCATGGAGCAAGGCCGCCAGCCCTGTCACGGCAGCCAGCATATGCGGCACGATGCCGAGTGTGCAGCCGAGCGCGGCGATGATCGAGGCCCGTGCACCACGAGACAGTCCTGCCGCAAGCGTTACCAGCACGCCAGTGCCGGGGGAGGCGACAATGATGAAGGATGTCAGCAGAAATTCGATGCTCATGATGCTCTGGACTCCTGTTCGGACCTTGTCGGAAAAGGCCGACACAGACCGGACGCATCATGTTACGGCTTTGCCGTGCGTCAATCCTTCATCTCATGCGCCCATGGCGGGTTTGCACCTGCGCGCGAGACAGTCACCGCAGCAGCCCGGACCCCGAGCGCAACAGCGGAATGGATCTGGTCTTCGGTCAGTTCGGCAAGTGCGTCCTTGTCGAGAAGGCCCTGATTGTGAAGGCTGGCAAGAATGCCCGCATTGACCGTGTCGCCCGCGCCAACAGTGTCGATCACGTCCACTTTCACACCCGGCACGCGCACGGTTGCCTTGGCCGTATAGGCGTCGGCGCCATGCGCGCCCTTGGTGATGACCACCAGTTTCGGTCCAAGCTTCAGCCATTCGGCGGCGATTTCGTCGTGGCTGCCCTTTTCGCCAAACCAGGCGAGATCTTCGTCTGAAAGTTTTACGATATCGGCGAGCGCGATCATGCGCTTCATACGCGCCAGATGTTTCTCGCGGTCGGTGATGAAGCTTGCACGGATATTCGGGTCGAGGAACATGACTCGCCTTGGTGTCTCGCGCGTCATCAACGCTTCATAGATGCTGCCGCACGGTTCGGAAATCAGGCTGATGCAGCCGAACAGCATGGTATCGATGGCGTCATCGACATAGGGCATATCGCTCTCAGTCAACATGCGGCCTGCGGTGTTTTCATCGTAGAAGGCGTAACGTGCTTGTCCGTCGACCAGACGCACGAAAGCCAGGGTCGTTGGCCGATCCGAGATTGCGGCAAAGGAATAATCGACATTGGATCGCGCCAGATTATCGCGCAGCACTTCCCCAAAAAAATCAGATGAAATGCCCGAGAAGAAACCGGTTGGAACATCAAGACGTCCAAGCGCGATGGCCGTGTTGAAGACGGAGCCACCTGCGAAAGGCTGGAACGCGGTTTCGCCCGCTGCGGTTTCGCGTGGCAGCATGTCGATCAGGGATTCACCGCAGCAAAGGATCATGAAGGCACAACTCAGTTGTTAAATCGATTGAAACAGACATAAGCACAAAAGCGTGGAGAATTTCAATCTCCGCGCTTTGTATGAATGTCAGACGTGCTGGCCGCCATTGATGTGAATTTCCGATCCCGTCACATAGGACGAAGCCTCGGAGCAAAGGAAGTAGATCGTTTCCGCCACTTCCGATGTCTTGCCGAGGCGACGCATCGGAAGCTGTTCCACCAGCTTGTCGGTTCCCGGCGAAAGGATCGCCGTATCGATTTCGCCGGGCGCAATGGCATTGACGCGGATGCCATAAGGCCCAAAGTCGGACGCCATTTCGCGGGTCAGGGCAGCAAGTGCGGCCTTTGAGGTTGCATAGGCTGTTCCGGCAAACGGATGCACGCGGCTACCCGCGATTGAGGTCACGTTGACGACCGAGCCATGTGCAGCTTCCAGTTCCTTGAACAGGCCGCGCGCCAGCATGATCGAGGCCAGGAAATTGACCTGAAACACATCGCGCCAGACTGCCATGGGCGTTTCGATGGAATTCATGCGGCGCCCGCCCTCCGCCTTCGGCGAAATGCCTGCATTGTTGACCAATGCATGAAGCTTGCTGCCATCGGCTTCGAGACGGCGGCGGATTTCGGCGATTGCCTTGCCGACATCTTCCTGATCGGCCAGATCGACCTTGATGTGATCTTCCGGACCTGCGGGCCACGGGCAATTGTCGGAAAAATCCTGTCGCGAGCAGGTTATGACGCGCCACCCGGCACGCGAAAAACGCTTCACCGTCGCATGGCCGATGCCACGGCTGGCACCGGTCAGGACCAGAGTTTTACGTTCGGTATCCACCTTGGGAGTATCGGAACCGGCAACGTCTGTTTTGGTGACTTGGGACATGAAAACCTCGCTCTCCAATCTTGAATAGACCAAGCCGCTCAAGATTTCGAGGGGAATTAAAGCGCATTCCGAAAAGTGTGAAACGGTTTTCGGAAACGATGCGCTCTGGTGAAACGCGCTTGCGCGAGTTTGCTTTGAAGCTGGTGGTTCACAGGATCACGCGTAAAGGCCGGCGGCGGCGGCCCTTGCTGGCTGGTTCTATTGCGAATTGCCCATGATGATATCGAGCAATGTCGTGGATTTTCCTGACTGCTGCTGCCCGCCGCCCACATCACCGGGCGGCATCGGGCGGTAGTTGTCATTGGAATTAGCCGGGTATGTCGCAGCGCCGGGCTGTTCGGCGAGCGGGCGCCCCGTTTCACTCGACTGCTGGATGCCGTTGCGAGCCGTGGAATCCGGCGCAGGCGGCCAGTAACCGTCATCGCCGTTCCCCGCCATTGGCTGATTGCCATAGGGGTCTTGCGGCATCATGCCGGGATCGTAAGGCGCATTCGGATCGATACCGTCGCTGCCGCCGGGGACAACGTTCTGAATGTCGTAATGGCCGGGCAGTTCGGCGACCGGCACGCCCTTGTGCGCTTCTTTCATGAAGCTTTTCCAGGCAGCAACCGGCAAGGTCGCGCCGAACACGCGCTTCATACCCTTGCCATCATCATTTCCGAACCACACGCCGGTCGTGAGATTGGCCGTATAGCCGACAAACCATGCATCGCGGAAATTCTGGCTGGTGCCGGTCTTGCCTGCGGCGGGCCAGCCGAAGGCAGCTCGCTTTGCCGTCCCGTCTTCCACCGTGCGCCGCAGCATGGCATTCATCATGCCGACATTGCGCTCATCGATGACGCGTGGACCGACGCCGTCTTCCTTCTGGTAAAGTACCTTGCCGTCCGAATCCGTCACCTTGGTGATGAAATAGACGGGCGCGCGATAGCCGCCATTGGCAAACGGCACATAGGCGTCCGTCAGTTCCAGCAGCGTCACTTCCGATGTACCCAGCGCCAGCGAGGCATTGGCTTCAAGTTTCGACTGCACGCCGAGCCGATGCGCGGTATCGATCACGGTTTGCGGACCGACTTCCATCACGAGCTGCGCGGCAACGGAGTTCAGCGAGTGAGAAAGGGCGGTGGCGAGTGTCACCTGTCCCATATATTTGCCGTTGTCGTTACTCGGCGTCCACTTGCCGATGCGGACGGGAGCATCATTGCGCACCGAATCCGGTGTGCGGCCCTGTTCAAGCGCCGTCAGATAAACGAAGGGCTTGAAGGAGGATGCGGGCTGGCGATGGGCATCGGTGACACGGTCGAACTGGCTTGTGGCATAATCCACGCCACCGACCATGGCGCGAACCGCGCCCGTGCTATCTATGGAAACGAGCGCACCCTGGCTGGCATTCATCTTTTTGCCATTCTGGGAAATCTGGTCCTTGATTGCCTCTTCACCGGCGCGCTGCAGGTTGAGATCGATGGTGGTCTGGACGGTGATGTCTTCCTTCGCTTCACCGATCAGTTCGGGGAGTTCCGCCACTACCTTATCAGCGACATAGTTTTCCGAACCTTGCCAATAGGATGGCGCGCGTGTCATCGGTTCGCTTTCGGCGATAGCCATCTGGCTGTCGTCGATCATGCCTTCCTGACGCATCGCGCCCAGCACCAGCTTGGCACGTGCGGCGGCGGCTTCCGGATCGCGGGCAGGCGACAGGCGCGACGGTGCCTTCAGAAGACCGGCAAGGGTTGCCGCCTCCATCAGATTCACATCCTTGGCCGATTTGTTGAAATAGCGTCGCGAGGCAGCATCGACACCGAAGGCGCCGGATCCGAGATAGACCCGGTTCAGATACATCTCCAGAATCTGATCCTTGGTATATTTGTGCTCGAGCCACAGCGCGAGCATGACTTCCTGCACCTTGCGCTCCAGTGTGCGGTCGGGAGAAAGAAACAGATTCTTGGCAAGCTGTTGGGTGAGTGTGGAGCCGCCCTGAACCGCGCGGCCCGAAACCAGATTGGTTACAACAGCGCGGGCAAGACCGATGGGGTCGATGCCAAAATGCGAATAGAAGCGTCGGTCCTCGATGGCGATGACGGCCTTCGGGATAAAGGGCGACATTTCATGCAAGCCCACCGCCTCGCCACCGGTCGTCCCGCGATTGGCGATCAGGTTTCCGTTGACATCGACGATGCGTACATTTGGCGGACGATCCGGAATGGTCCAGTCGGTCGTCGGCGGCATCTTGGCTGCGAAATAGACCAGCATGCCTGCAAAGGCGATGCTGCCCCAGAGACCAAGCACGAGGCACCAGTAGATCGAGCGACGCAGAAAGCCGAAAAAGCCACGCGGCTTCTTCTTGCCGCGTCGCGAGGAGCGCGGTTCCGGTTCGTCGGATTGCTTGCGTCGGCGCTGCTGTGCGCGAGCCATGCGGTCCTCCTCGTCGACGCGAAAAACCTCGTCATCTTTTTTCTCTTCGCCACCGAAGGAAGGTTCGATGCGCCGGTTTTTATCGTCACGCGATGCCATGTCAGCCTGGATCCGCCCACCCGTTTGCCGGTCCTGTCGTGATGCAGACCGGTCATTTTGAATAATGTTTGCGTGCTTTACGGGATTCTGTGCCGCAAAAGCAAATAAGGGCCTAATCCGGTGCAGGGTAAATGCGGCAGTTTAAAGGGACGTAAATCATCCATGCACAAAAAAGGCCCCGCAGGAGCGGAGCCTTTCTCGTCGTTTTAAGCCTGACTGTGCTTAGAACTTGTAAGCGACGCCGAGGCGGATATCGTTGGTCTTGAACGAACCGCGGGTATTGACGTTGCCGAGACCGAAATCCTTGTTGCCGAAATCGGTATAACGATATTCGAGGCGAAGCAGAACATTGTCGGTTGCAGCGTAATCAACGCCGGTGCCGATAGTCCAACCGGTCAGGGTCTTGTTGCTGTCATAGCTGCTGCCGCCGATGTTGAGCGAGTTCTTCACGCCACCGAAGGCAACACCACCGGCAATGTAAGGCATGAAGCGATCAACGGCATAGCCAGCGCGTGCGCGAACGGCACCCGACCACCGCAGTTTCGTTTCAGCCGAGGTCTGAACAGCGCTGCCATTCGAGATATAGTCATGCGACTTCTTCAGGTCGTTATAGTCGAAGTTGCCGTCGACGCCGAGAATGACGTTGTTGCCCATGTCGAAGTTATAACCGGCATAGACGCCGCCGATAAAGCCATTTGGCTTGAATTCGCTGGACTGGCCGTTGTTCTTGTCGTCCAGCTTGGCGCGGCCCCAGCCCCAACCAACTTCACCACCGATGTAAGCACCGCCCCATGAGAAGGCTGGAGCTGCCATCGGAGCAGGTTCCTGCGCAACGATTGCGTCTGCTGCATAAGCACCGGTGCTTGCGATGACTGCGAGCAGGGATGCGCCTAGTAAAATTCTGAACTTCATCGAAAACTCCTATAAAATATGTTCGATATGGATCGGTATATAGTATTGCGACCCGGCAATGTATGTAACATTATGGCAACATAAATTTAGTTTAGGATTCAATTAATTTACTAACTAATCTGTAGAATAGTAAATAAAGACAAAGCTGAATATGTTCTTTCTATATGCTTTAGTGTATAATAAAAATTACCGCAATAAATTTAGGTTCTGATCGACAAAAAAAGGCCCCGCAAAGCGGGGCCCTTTTTCTAGATGTGTGCAACCAGAATTAGAACTTGTATGCGACGCCGAGGCGAACTTCGTTCGTCTTGAAGTCCTGATTGATGTTCAGGCCACCGAAGTCGATGTCCTTGTCGCCATAGTCGGTGTAGCGATATTCAAGGCGAACAATCAGATTGTCGGTCGCGGCATAGTCGACGCCAGCACCTGCGGTCCAGCCGGTAAGCGTCTTGCTTTCGGAGAAGCTGCCAATGCCATCAATGCTACCGCTGTTCTTGATGTTGCCGAAGGCCACACCACCGGCGATGTAAGGCATGAAACGATCAACTGCATAACCGACACGAGCGCGAACCGCACCCGACCAGCGAAGCTTGGTTTCAAAATCGCCGACTGCAAGATCGCCGTTATAAACATCAATGTCCTTGGAGACGTCATTATAGGTCACGTCACCATCGATACCGAGCACAATGCTGTTGCCAAGATCGAAGTTATAGCCAGCATAGATGCCGCCGAGGAAACCATCTGGCTTGACGTTGCCGTAGCTGTAGAGATCGCCATCGAAATTCGACTTGCCCCAGCCGTAGCCGATCTGGCCACCGATGTAGGCACCGTTCCAGGTAAAGGACGGAGCGACCACAACCGGAGCTGGTTCCTGTTCGATGACGGCGTCGGCAGCCTTCGCGCCTGTAGTGGCCACAAGGGCGACAGTCGATGCAAGAAGAAGGGCCTTGAGCTTCATGATAAACCTCCTGAAGGAAAGTCTCAGAACCAATATTTGTCCCTAATATAAGCGATTACTGTCAAAAGTCTGTAGCAAACGGGACACATCAAGAGGAATGTCGACTGGGCGATACACGTTCCCGTGAGTGCCTTGTGAGGCGTCTCGATAGCAGTCCGCGCGATATGGCGCAGGTTCTATAGTATGTCATTCCGCCGTCATTCGCGTTATAGAAAACAGCAGAAGTGGTGGGGAAACGGAAATGCATGACACAAAGAGCGCAACCGGGCGGGTCGACTGGGTCGATATTGCCAAGGGTATCTGCATCATCTTCGTTGTCATGATGCACTCGACGCTCGGCGTGGAGAAGGCAGCCGGGGCGCAAGGCTGGATGCACTATGTAGTCGCCTTCGCCAAGCCTTTTCGCATGCCGGATTTCTTCATGATATCAGGCCTGTTCCTCGGTCTTGTCATTGACCGGCCATGGCGGCGTTATCTCGACCGCAAGGTTGTGCACTTTCTCTATTTCTACATTCTCTGGCTGACGATCCAGTTCGCATTCAAGGCGCCGGGCATTGCCAGCGAAGCCGGAATTTCCGGTGTGCTGAGTGCCTATCTGATGGCTTTCATTGAGCCGTTCGGAACGCTCTGGTTCATCTATCTCCTGCCTGTTTTCTTTATTGCGACGCGGCTTTTGAAGCGCGTGCCGGTCGGCGTGACCTTTGCAGCGCTGGCGGTGCTTGAAATCCTGCCCGTGCACACTGGCTGGGTAATGATTGACGAATTCTGCTCGCGTTTCGTTTATTTCTTCGCCGGCTATGCCTTTGCTCCCGCCGTCTTCCGGGCCGCAGACTGGCTACGCCAGCGCCCGCTCATCGGTGTTGCCGGACTGCTGGTCTGGGGCTTGATCGAATATAAGCTCGTCTTCATGCCCGTGCCGGAAAGCCTTGCCGCGCTGATATCACCCGCAAGCGACCTTCTGGATGGGCGGGGCGCAATCAGCGATCTGCCGGTTGTGTCGCTTTTGTTGGGGCTGGTGGGCGCGCTGGCGATTATTTCCGTTTCGTCGCTTCTCAGCCTGCTGTCAGCCAGAAACTGGCTACACCGAGGCTTGAGCTGGCTCGGTGCGCATTCGATTGTCGTCTATCTGGCTTTCTTCGTGCCGATGGCCATTGCCCGCACTGTGCTGTTGAAACTCGGCATCGGCGATATCGGTACAGTCTCGCTTCTGACGACAGCAAGCGGCGTGATTGGCCCGGTCATTCTTTATGGACTTGTCCAGTGGAGCGGCTATGGGCAGTTTTTGTTCCGCCGTCCCGGCTGGGCCTATATCGATCAGGCGCCGCAAAAGAAAACGGCGGCTGTTGCCGCCGTTTGATTTCATCACGAATGTGCAAAAATATCGTCTTCCGGCCAGCCCATCAGATCAAGTTCCGAGCGCGTCGGCAGGAATTTGAAGCAGGCTTCGGCCTGTTTTGCGCGGCCATCGCGTTCCAGCCGCTGTTCCAGAACAGCCTTCAGGCGATGCAGATAGAGCACGTCTGAAGCTGCATATTCGAGCTGCGCCTGCGAGAGAATATCCGCTGCCCAGTCCGATGATTGCTGCTGTTTGGAAATCGATACGTCGAGAAGCTCGTTGCAAAGCTCTTTCAGACCGTGGCGGTCCGTATAGGTGCGGGTCAGCTTCGATGCGATCTTGGTGCAGAACACAGGCTGCGGCATGGTGCCGAAAGCGTGCGCCAGCACCGCCAGATCGAACCGGCCGAAATGAAAGATCTTGGTGATCGAGCGATCTTTCAGAAGCTTGACCAGATTGGGGGCCTTCTTCTGACCGGCTTCAATCTGGATCACGTCCGCCGTGCCGTCGCCGGGTGAAATCTGCACCACGCAGAGCCGGTCGCGATGCGGGTTCAGGCCCAGCGTCTCGGTATCGATGGCGACCGCATCGACCTGATAATGATCGAGGTTCGGCAGATCGTTTTTATGAAAACGGATGGTCATTCAGTTGTCCTTGTTTCGCGGCAGTTGCCGCCGTAATGCGGGCCTGTTTAGCGGCGACAGCCGCCATAATGCGAGCCCTACTTGGCGGCGATAGCCGCCATAATGCGAGCCCAGGAGCGCTGGCCCTTATGGAAGGAATTCAGCTCATATTTTTCATTGGGCGAATGGATGCGATCATCTTCGAGGCCAAAGCCCACGAGCAGCGATTCCATACCGAGGAACTTGTCGAAGTCGCCGACAATCGGGATAGAGCCGCCCATGGCGATCAGCACGGCTGGCTTCGGCCATTCGTCGGAAAGTGCATCTTTGGCCTTGGAAACAAGCGGGGAATCGTAGGGTAGCTGGATGGCTGGTGAGCCACCATGCGGATGGAATTCGACCGAGCAATCGGCTGGCAGACGTTCCTTGACAAAAGCGCGGAAGGCTTCGCGGATTTTGACCGGATCCTGCTTGTGGACGAGACGGAACGAAACCTTTGCCGAAGCTTCCGCCGCGATCACGGTCTTGAAGCCTTCGCCGGTATAACCGCCGGTGATCCCGTTGACTTCCGCAGTTGGGCGCGCCCATGTCAGTTCCAGAACGCTGCGGCCTTTTTCGCCGGATGGAATGGAAAGACCGATCGGGCCAAGGAAGTTCTCAGCCGTGCGGCCAAGGCTCTCCCATGATTTCAGAATCTGCGTTGGCGTTTCTTCCACACCTTCATAAAAGCCTGGCACAGTGATGCGCCCGGTTTCGTCGTGAAGGTCGGCCAGAATCTTGGCCAGGATGTGGATCGGGTTTGCTGCAGCGCCACCGAAGAAGCCGGAATGCAGATCGCGGTCGGCAGCCTTGATGACGATTTCCTCGCCGACGAGGCCGCGCAGGCCGACGCTGATGGCAGGCGTTTCCGTGTCCCACATGGACGTGTCGCAGACGAGCGCCACATCGGCTTTCAGTTCCGCCTTGTTTGCATCGAGGAACGGCTTCAGCGACGGCGAACCGGATTCTTCCTCGCCTTCGAACAGCAGCGTCACCTTGACGGGCAGATTGCCGTTGATCGCCTTATAGGCGCGGCAGGCTTCCACAAAGGTCATGAGCTGGCCCTTGTCGTCGGACGTGCCGCGACCGGTCAGGATCTTGCGACCGTTACCCACATCCTTGATCGCAGGATCGAAAGGATCGTTTTCCCACAGGTTGAGCGGGTCAACCGGCTGCACATCATAGTGACCGTAGAAGAGCACATGCGGCGCATCGGGCGTGGCGCCGTCATGATGCGCAACCACCATCGGATGGCCCGGCGTGTCGCGCACGCTGGCATCAAAGCCAATCGATTTGAGATCGGCGACAAGCCATTCCGCAGCTTTGCGGCAATCGGCCTTGTAGGCTGGGTCAGTCGAAATCGACTTGATCCGCAGCAGTTCGAACAGACGATCCAGGCTTTGGTCGAGATTGGCGTCGAGATGGGTGAGGACTTTGTCGAGCGATGGCGCAGACGATTGCTGGGACATGAAAACTTCCTGACGAGTCGTAACGTAAACTGGCGGCACACTACAACCAGCGTTTCCTGCTGGAAACCCAATTTGCAAGCAGTTTCGGCAAATTGAAGTCATTTGTCAGGGTGAAAGACTTTCGCGGCGGCTGACGTTCAGGAGGAAGATCAGCAATGCAAAAATTGCCGGCTCGCGCCAGACAATCGGCGCGAAAGCTGTCCAGAAGGTTTCCGCAAATGCCAGCAAGGCTGCACCGCCCGCTGAAGCAAGTGGAGAGAAATAGCCGCCCACCGCGCCGATCATCAGTATTTTGAGGCCAAGTAGCAATCCATCGCCGGAACTCATCGTGCCGTAATAAGCCGTCATCAGAATGCCCGACAGGGCGGCGACCAGCACGGCGCCCATATAGGCGGCGAGAAAGACACGTCCCGCATTAACCCCGCACAGTTGCGCAGCCAGCACATCATCGCGAACCGCCCGCCAGTTACGGCCGAAGCGGGTGCGCTGCAAGGCAAAGCTGCCGGTCAGCACGATGGAAGCCATCACAAGCGTATTGATGATTTGCATCGTGGTCAGTACGACCGCCTTGTCGCCCTCGCCCCAGAAGGTGATCTTGTCCGGCAACAAGGGCGGCAGCCAGAGGCTCCTCGATCCGGCGGCGAGACGAACGCTTTCCATCAGCACCACGGCCACACCCAATGCCGCTACCATTGCCATATTGGGCGATGCCCGGCTGAGTGGCCGCATGACGAAGCCCACAATTACTGCTCCAGCCGCAAGTGTGTAAAAAAGTGCCCCGACAACGCCGACGCCAATCGCGGCGGGTAAAACCAGCCAGAGCCTGCTCCAGCCAAACGCCGTGAAAATGAGAAGAAGCTGACCGGAAAAGGCTACCAGCGCGCCATAGCTGATATCCGCTCGTTTGATGACTGCGAAGCTCAGCGCATAACCGAAAGCCAGCATGGCATAGGTTGCAGCCAGCGGCACTGCATTGGCGAATTGCTGCAAGAGGTAGGCCATGCATATGCCCTCCATCCTCGTTCAGATTATAACTGTCAAAATAAGTTTTACCAGTTATAATACAGCATGAATTTTTCCTGGACCTCTCATCGCTTTTCCGGCGGTGCACTGGCACTGGATATTGCCAACAGTGTCATCCTGCGCCACGACGCGACGCGCAGCGTGGATCGTTTTGCCGAGCCGGATAATCTGAAAAGCTTTGCCTCCGCAGCGGAAAGGTTTTGCGCGGAGAAAGGCCTGCCTTTGCCGCTTGCTTCGGTCGAGCCTGAAAATCTGCGCCGGTTTCTTTCGCTGCGTGAAGCCATTGATGGTTATTTTCGGGCCTTTGTTCGTGGCAAGGACGATGACCGGCTGCTGGCCGATCTTCTCGAATGCGTAGCCGATGTCCTGCGCCACACCACATCGCCCATGGCGCTGGAGACGGCTGCCGCGCATTCGGCGCTCAGGCTTATGGCAACATGCCAGTCAGGAGCCGATGCGGATCGCCTGAAAATCTGCGCCAATTGCGGCTGGCTTTTCCTCGATCAGAGCCGCAATCGCAGCCGGGTCTGGTGCGACATGACAGTCTGTGGAAACCGGGCCAAGGCCAGCCGCCACTATTATCGCAATCGGGAGGTGAAGATGTGAAACCGCTCGTCGCAATCGCGCTCACTCTTCCGCTGCTGGCGGCATGCCAGCGTGAAAAGACGACCGGACCTTACGAAATCTCGGGACGGCTGGTGGTTTTCAACTATCGCATCGCCCGCGCAACCTTTCTGGTCACGCTGCGCAAGATCGGCCCGGTGGAAGACGGAGCGACGGTTACTGCGGCCTTTGACAATCCCACGCAGGGCGCGCCGGTCATGGTCGACCGGAAAGTCTTTCCCAATCAGGATCAGCTTTCGCTGGAGACCGAGCCTTTGCACTGCATCGTCAAGGACAAGCCCTATGATGTTTCCATTCGCGTGACCGCAAGGAATGGAGACCTGTTGCAGACTCTCGCAACCACTGTCGTTTCCAGCCAGGACCAAACCGTGTTGCCAGCGGAACCGCTCGTTATAGGTCCGCTCTACGATCCGAACCCGAAAGTTTTCAAGCCGGATGGCAGCAGGGATTTCTCGCCTGAGAAAAGCTGCCCGGAAACGTAGTTGCAAACATAAGGGAAAAAGGCGGCCCGAAAATGAATTGGCCGTTACGGTGAGGGGGTTACCGTAACGGCCATATCACTACACTCAAAGCGGCAGCCCGGAGAGGGGAATGAGGCTGCCGCTAACATCCGGTATCCAACGGGGGACGGGTCAGAAAACCGGCGACCGACGAACTGTCGATGACCAGAATTTGGCCTTTCAACTGTGGCTATTCAAGGGCACGGAAGATTACAAATCTGTAACAAACGTGTTATCGCGGCGTGATCGTTTTTCTTTCGTGGACGGATGTTTCTCCTGACATAGGAGCGGTTTCCTTTATGGCTGCTTTCCTCTAATTCTATCTTATGAAAAAAGGCGATCATCTCTTTCTCGTTGACGGCTCGGGCTATATTTTCCGCGCCTATCATGCCCTGCCACCGCTGACCCGCAAGACGGATGGTCTGCCGGTTGGTGCCGTCTCGGGCTTCTGCAACATGCTGTGGAAGCTCCTGAAGGATGCGCGCAATACTGATGTCGGCGTGGTGCCGACCCATTTCGCTGTTATTTTCGACTATTCGTCGAAGACGTTCCGCAACGAAATCTATCCCGAATACAAGGCCAATCGCACCGCGCCGCCGGAAGATCTCATTCCGCAGTTCGGCCTCATCCGTCAGGCAACGCGTGCGTTCAATCTGCCCTGCATCGAGAAGGAAGGTTTCGAGGCGGACGATCTGATCGCGACCTATGCCCGTGTCGCCGAACAGGCTGGCGGTGATGTTACCATTGTTTCGTCCGATAAGGATCTCATGCAGCTCGTGACGCCAAGCGTGTCGATGTATGACAGCATGAAGGACAAGCAAATTTCGATCCCGGAAGTGATCGAGAAATGGGGCGTTCCGCCGGAAAAAATGATCGACCTGCAATCGCTGACCGGCGACAGCACCGACAATGTTCCGGGCATTCCCGGCATCGGGCCGAAGACGGCGGCGCAATTGCTGGAGGAATTCGGCGACCTCGATACGCTTCTGGCCCGTGCTTCAGAGATCAAGCAGAACAAGCGTCGTGAGAACATTCTGGCCTTTGCCGACCAGACCAAGATTTCGCGCGAACTGGTTACGCTCAAGACCGATGTGCCGCTGGATGTCGATCTGGACGCTCTGGTTCTCGAGCCGCAAAATGGCCCGAAGCTGATCGGCTTCCTCAAGGCCATGGAGTTTACTTCGCTCACCCGCCGGGTGGCCGAGGCAACCGATACTGACGCTTCCGCCGTCGAATCTTGCCATGTGGAGACCGACTGGGGCGCGGATGCGCACGGTCCAGATGTCGATGTTCCCGCCAAAACTGACGATGCGGCGACGCAACCAGTCTCGACCTCCACTGTCACTGCCTCGGACCAGGGCTACACGCCGAGGGCGCTTGCAGAAAAGCGGGCGGCCGAAGCAACCGCGCAGACAATTGATACGAGCGCGTATACCTGCATTCGCGACATAGCCACACTGAAACTGTGGCTCGCAGAGGCGGTTGAAATCGGGGTTCTGGCCTTCGATACGGAAACGACGTCGCTCGATCCGATGCAGGCGGAGCTTGTTGGCTTTTCGCTGGCGCTGGCGCCGGGCAGAGCTGCCTATATCCCGCTCCAGCACAAATCCGGTGCGGGTGATCTTCTCGGCGGCGGCATGGTCGAGGGACAAATTCCGCTGGGTGAAGCGCTGGCCGCTTTGAAGGTCGTGCTTGAGGACGCTTCCGTTCTCAAGATCGCGCAGAACATGAAATATGACTGGCTGGTCATGCGCCGCCATGGGATCAATGCGGTGTCGTTCGACGATACGATGCTGATTTCCTATGTGCTGGACGCGGGCACGGGCAGCCATGGCATGGACCCGTTGTCCGAGCGCTGGCTCGGCCATACGCCAATTCCCTACAAGGATGTGGCGGGGAGCGGCAAAAGCGCCGTCAGCTTCGACATGGTCGATCTCGACCGCGCCACGGCTTATGCAGCAGAAGATGCTGACGTGACGTTGCGCCTTTGGCAGGTGCTGAAGCCGCGGCTTGCCGCCGAAGGGCTGATGTCGGTCTATGAACGTCTTGAACGTCCGCTGGTGGATGTTCTGGCACGCATGGAAGAACGCGGCATTGCCGTTGACCGGCAGGTATTGTCGCGCCTTTCCGGCGATCTGGCGCAGGCTGCTGCTGCCTATGAAGACGAGATTTACGAGCTGGCGGGCGAGAGGTTCAATATCGGCTCACCCAAGCAGCTCGGCGACATTCTCTTTGGCAAGATGAGCCTTTCGGGCGCGTCGAAAACCAAGACCGGCCAGTGGTCCACGTCTGCACAGGTGCTGGAAGATCTTGCTGCCGAAGGCCATCCGCTGCCGCGCAAGATCGTTGACTGGCGCCAGCTTACCAAGCTCAAATCCACCTATACGGATGCTTTGCCGGGGTTCATCAACCCGGAGACCAAGCGCGTTCATACGTCCTATGCGATGGCGTCCACCTCGACCGGACGTCTCTCCTCATCCGATCCAAACCTGCAAAATATTCCGGTTCGCACCGCAGAAGGCCGCAAGATCAGGACGGCCTTCATTGCCGAACCCGGCAACAAGCTGGTTTCTGCCGACTACAGCCAGATCGAGCTGCGCGTGCTGGCCCACGTGGCCGATATCGCGCAATTGAAACAGGCCTTTGCCGACGGCATAGACATTCACGCCATGACGGCATCCGAAATGTTCGGCGTGCCGGTTGAAGGCATGCCGTCAGAAGTGCGCCGGCGCGCCAAGGCAATCAATTTCGGCATCATCTACGGCATTTCCGCCTTCGGTCTGGCAAACCAGTTGTCGATTCCGCGCGAAGAGGCAGGGCAATATATTCGGACCTATTTCGAGCGCTTCCCCGGCATCAAGGACTACATGGAGGCGACCAAGGCTTTCGCGCGCGAGCATGGTTATGTCGAAACGATTTTCGGCCGCCGTGCGCATTATCCCGATATCAAGGCATCCAACCCGCAGGTCCGCGCTTTCAACGAGCGCGCTGCCATCAATGCGCCGATACAGGGTTCTGCGGCCGACATTATCCGCCGTGCCATGATCCGCATGGAAGATGCACTGGCTGGGCAAAATCTTGCCGCGCGCATGTTGTTGCAAGTGCACGACGAACTGATCTTCGAAGTGCCTGATAATGAGGTCGAAAAGACTATTCCGGTCGTTCGTCACATTATGGAAAATGCGGCAATGCCTGCCGTATCGCTTGCTGTGCCACTGCATGTCGATGCGCGCGCAGCGCATAACTGGGATGAGGCACATTAGAGCGCATTCCGAAAAGTGTGAAACGGTTTTCGGGCCAAATGCGCGTCAAAAAGGACCAGAGCGGCAGTACGATTCAATCGGATCGAATTGCGCTCTGAGGTTTGGCCGGTTGACCTGAGCGGTCCAACCCTATAGGGAAGCATCAATTCTGTTGCTTCGGTGGTCGTCAGGGGAGTCGTGGACAAGTGGGTTCACGGCCAATGGGTATACGGCTTGAGAAGCTTTTTTCGTGAAAGTGGTTCATGTCTTTGCCCGAAACCATCGCTCCGGCTCTGTCCGGAGCATTAGCCGCTCGCGGTTATAATACACTCACCGCCGTTCAAAATGCCGTTCTGGCACCCGAAACGCTCGATGCTGATCTTCTCGTTTCCGCACAGACCGGATCAGGCAAGACGGTCGCTTTCGGCCTCGCGATGGCCAACACCATCCTCGAAGACGAACTGCGTTTCAGTGATGCCGGTGCGCCGCTTGCGATGATTATCGCGCCGACGCGCGAACTGGCGCTTCAGGTTCGTCGTGAACTGGAATGGCTCTATGCCGATACCGGTGCGCGCATTGCATCCTGCGTTGGCGGTATGGATATCCGCACTGAGCGTCGTGCGCTGGAACGTGGCGCCCACATCGTTGTCGGTACGCCGGGACGTCTGCGCGACCATATCACCCGCGATGCTCTCGACATGTCGGAACTGCGTGCCGTTGTTCTCGATGAAGCTGACGAAATGCTCGACATGGGCTTCCGCGAGGACCTCGAATTCATCCTCGGCGAAGCGCCGGAAGACCGCCGCACGCTGATGTTCTCGGCAACCGTGCCGAAGCCGATTGCCCAGCTTGCCAAGCGCTTCCAGAACGACGCGCTTCGTCTCACCGTTCAGAGCGAAACCAGCCAGCACGCCGACATCGACTATGTCGCCATGCCAGTGCCGCCGCATGAGCGCGACCACGCGATCATCAATACGCTGCTCTATTACGATTCCCAGAACTCGATCATTTTCTGCTCGACCCGCGAAGCGGTGAAGCACATGGCAAGCCGGCTTTCCAATCGCGGTTTCGCTGTGGTTGCACTGTCTGGCGAATTGAGCCAGGCGGAACGCAATAACGCGCTTCAGGCAATGCGCGATGGGCGCGCCCGCGTCTGCGTGGCGACCGACGTTGCCGCACGTGGTATCGATCTGCCCAATCTCGATCTCGTTATTCACGCCGATCTTCCGAACAATCCCGAAACGATGCTGCACCGTTCGGGTCGTACGGGTCGTGCAGGTCGCAAAGGCACCTGTGTGCTGGTCGTACCGTTCTCGCGTCGCCGCACTGCAGAGCGCCTTCTGCACATGGCAAAGCTCGATGCGCAGACGGTTCCGGCACCAAGCATTGCTGCTGTTCAGGCAAAGACCAATGAGCGCATTTTGAATGCGGAAGTCTTCAATCAGCCGGTTGAAGAAGAATATCAGGATCTCCTGAAGGCGCTGACCGAGCGTTATACGCCGGAACAGATTGCAAGCGCTTTCCTCAATCGCGAAGTGGCTTCCTACCCGGCAGCGGAAGAAGTCTCGGATGCTCCGGTGCATCCGGTTGGTGGCAAGAAGCCCCGGGATCGTTTTGAAAAAGGTGAGCGCTCTGATCGCGGCGACCGCTTCGAACGCGGCGACCGCTTCGAACGCGGCGAGCGTCGTGAGCGTGGCGAGCCGGGCGAACGTTTTGACCGTAATGCACATTTCGACGGCGTGTGGTTCTCGGTTTCTGCCGGTCGCAAGCATCGCGCCGATCCGAAGTGGCTGCTGCCGCTCATCTGCAAGGCGGGCGATGTTTCCAAGCGCGACGTCGGTTCGATCAAGATTTTCGACAATGAAACCCGCTTTGAAATCACTGCGTCCAAAGCTGATGAGTTCCGCCGTTCGGTCGAAGAACGCGGCACTGGTGAAAAGGGTCTTGTTATCCGCACTGCCGTTGCAGGTGCAGGCGGTGACGCTGCCCCGCGCGAAGGCAAGGGTGGCTTCAAACCACGTGGTGACAAGTTCAAGGAAAGTGGCTTCCGCGACGGCTACAAGAGCGATGGCTATAAAGGCGACCGCTCGAAGGGCGACAAGTGGGACAAGCCGCGTGATTCATCCCGCGGAGACGACTTCAAGAAGGACGGCTTCAAGAAGGGCGGTAAAAAGCCCGAAGGCGGCGGTTACAGCAAGAAGCGTCGTGGCGAGTAATAATCAGAAACGAAAAAGCAACGGTGTTAGGCGTCAAGCACCGTTGCGTTTGCGTCTCGCATTCTAGCATTTAGGATGATGATCATTTTACGCATGACGGCGACAAGTGCGACCTTTCCGGGCTTTCCTTGCTGCTTGAGACGCGTGAAGAATGCCTTCATGTCGGGATCGAAACGAATGGCAGGCAGCGCTGCGACGTAAAGCGCGTCGCGCAGATGTCTTCTACCACCTGCAATCATGCGCTTGCCGCGCATCAGACCACTATCGCGATTAAGCGGCGCAACGCCAACCAGCTTGGCAATTTGTCCTTTGTCAGTATGCCCCAGTTCCGGCAGGTCGGCCAGGATGAAGCATGCCGTTCGTAGGCCGATCCCCTTGAGCGACATCAAAACCTCGGCCTTCCGGCCCAACTCTGCATCCGCTTTCAGGCAAGCCGTCATTTCATCCACGATAGCCTGACGCTGATCGAGCAGGAAACGCAGGCTTTCCTCGATCCAGACTTTCGTTCGCCCGGTCAACTTCTCCCGGCGATTTTTCTCCTGCACGATCATGTGCGACAATTGTCTGTAACGACTGACAAAATCCGCCAGAGCCCGCTCCTGAGAAGAGCGTTGTGGCAGAATTCTTGTTTCCATGCGCCTTGCATAATCGGCAAGAATGAAGGCGTCGATCCTGTCGGTCTTGGAGAGTTGGCCACAGGCACGTGCAAACTGCCTGATCTGCTTCGCATTGACCTTGGCGACAGGCAATCGCGCGGCCTGCAAGGCGGCAACGACAAGGCGCTCGTAACCGCCGGTCGGTTCGAGAACCAGACGTTCAATATCGTCCACAGTTGCGAGAAAGGCGAGAAAACTGGCAATGCCTGCTGCCGTATTTTGATAGGTTACTGTCTGGCCATCCGGCAGAACGCAGGCATCCAAAGACGATTTTGATATGTCGATGCCGACAAAACGGCTAGTATAAGACATGAGGCTGGTCTCCCTTATACACGAGCGCGAAGCTCCCTCAACGGTGCGACAGGACCTCAAAAGCTGCAAAGGGTTCTGCTTTTTTACGAACGAAAGTTCACGCCCCGATGGGCTCAACCGCTTTGCAGCAGCCATTGCGGTGTTGCATTCACCACAATGACATAGAGGCCGGAACGAAGTTTAACGTTCCGGCCTCAAATGTATAAGCCCCG